>NZ_JBFTOL010000001.1:0-1095812 GCF_056397945.1 Stenotrophomonas sp. 05L413 | reverse complement strand
GGCAAGCGGTCCAAGCAGGCCAAGCAAGTCAACGAAGCGAACGAATCCAAGCAAGCCAAGCCAATGCAACGGCGGCACCAAGCGCCGGCTTTTTCGTTGCGCACCAGCTCACTGTCAAAGGGTAGGCACGGGTGGGTTGGCGGGACCGTGTGTTGCCATGGATGGCAACACACGAGCTTACATGGACGTACTTGCAGCGGGTCCCGCCAACCCACCCGTGCCTGCCCAGCGCGACACGGGCCTGCAGTCCGGCTTTTGCCCCACCGTTGCAGTTGCAGTTGCTGTTCCCATTGCCATTGCAAGTAGCCCAGCCCCCCGAACGCCTGAAGGCAAAAAAAAAGCCGCGATGCCAACCAGCATCGCGGCTCACCTCGTGGGGGAGGCCACGCATCACGTGGGATGCGCAAAACCGTCAGAACATGTGCAGACCACCGTTCACCGCATAATCCGCACCCGTCACATACGCCGCATCATCGGATGCCAACCACGCACACAGACTCGCCACCTCCTCCGGCTTGCCCAGCCGCCGGATCGGCACCGAACCTGCCAGACGATCCAACACATCCGGCGGAAAACTACTGATCGACTGACTCGCGATGTACCCCGGCGAAATCGTATTCACCGTCACACCCCGCGTCGCCACCTCATTGGCCAACGCCCGGCTGAAGCCATGCATCGCCGCCTTCGCCGTCGCGAAGTTCACCTGGCCGATCTGGCCCTTGTGCGCACTCACCGAGCCGATGTTCACGATCCGGCCCCAGCCGCGCGTGCTCATGCCATCGATCACCTGCTTGGTGATGTTGAACAGCGCATGCAGGTTCGAGCCCATCACCGCGTTCCAATCGTCCGGACTCATCTGCCGGAACAGCACATCGCGGCTGCCCCCGGCGTTGTTGACCAGCACATCGATCTCGCCGACCTCGGCCTTCACCTTCGCGAACGCCGCCACGGTCGACGACCAGTCCGCCGCGTTGCCTTCCGATGCGATGAAGTCAAAGCCGAGTTCGCGCTGCTCGCGCAGCCAGGCGGCCTTGCGCGGGGAATTGGGTGCGCAGCCGGCCACCACGGTGTGGCCGTTGCGGGCCAGTTTCTGGCAGATGGCAGTGCCGACACTGCCCATGGCGCTGGTGACGTAAGCGATGCGAAGAGTCATGGCGGAACGCTCCTTGGTAGGCGGATCAGGACGCAAGCGGATACAGGCCGAACAGCAGCCCACCGAACATCAGCAGCATCGAAATGGCGATCGCCCACTTCAGGGTGAACTTCTGGTGGTCGGCGAACTCCACCTTGGCCAGGCCGACCAGCAGGTAGGTCGAGGGCACCAGCGGGCTGAGCAGATGCACTGGCTGGCCGGCCAGCGAGGCGCGCGCCATCTCCACCGGGGTGATGCCGTAGTTGCCGGCCGCTTCGGACAGGATCGGCAGTACGCCGAAGTAGAAGGCGTCGTTGGACATGAAGAAGGTGAACGGCATCGAGGCCAGCGCGGTGATCACCGCCAGGTACGGCCCCCAGCTGTCGGGGATGATCGCCAGGAAGCTGTGCGACATCGCCTCGACCATGCCGGTGTTGTTGAGAATGCCGGTGAAGATGCCCGCCGCAAAGATCAACGAGACCACCGACAGCACGTTGCCGGCATGGTTGACCACGCGGCGGCGCTGCTCGGCCAGGTTCGGGTAGTTGATCACCAGGGCGATCGCGAAGCCGACCATGAACAGCACCGGCATCGGCAGCACACCCAGGATCAGCGCAGTCATCAGCGCGATGGTCAGGCCCAGGTTGACCCACAGCAGCTTCGGGCGCTTGGTGTCCTCGGCGTCTTCCACCGTCGGCAGCGTGTTGCCATCATCGGAGACGCTGTTGTCCATCCAGCTGCCGCCCTGGGGCAGGGTAACGACGCCCAGGCGGCGGCGCTCCTTCATGCCCAGGTACCAGGCCAGCACCAGCACGCCGGCGCAGGCGATCACCATCGAGGGGATCAGCGGCACGAACACGTCGGCCGGGTCCACGTGCAGCGCGGTGGCGGCGCGGGCGGTCGGGCCGCCCCACGGGGTGAGGTTCATCACGCCGCCGGCGAGGATGGTCACGCAGGTCATGTTCAACGCGTTCATGCCCAGGCGCTGATACAACGGAAGCATCGCCGACACGGTGATCATGTACGTGGTCGAGCCATCGCCGTCGAGCGAGATCAGCATCGCCAGGATGGCGGTGCCGAGCACGATCTTCATCGGGTCGCCCTTGACGAAGCGCAGGATGATCCGCACCAGCGGATCGAACAGGCCCGCATCGATCATCACCCCGAAGTACAGGATGGCGAACATCAACATCACGCCGGTCGGCGCGATCTTCTTGATGCCTTCCAGCATCATGTCGTCGATGCCGGCCGCGAAGCCGCCGATCAGCGCGAACAGGATCGGAATGGTGATGAGGGCGACCAGCGGCGAGAGCCGCTTGCTCATGATCAAGTACATGAATGTAATGACCATGCCAAAGCCGAGGATGCTCAGCATCATCTGCATTCTCCAGAGGAAACGGTGCGGAAAGTGGGCATCAGAAGTCGTACTGCAGGCGGCCGGTCACCGCGCGGGTGCGATCCACGGTGGCGTCGGCCAGGCGGTCGCGGTTGCGGCTTTCGATCAGGTTGAGCATGAAGCGCAGGTTCGGGCGCATGTACCAGTTGCCACCCAGCGTCCACGCCTCGGTCTGTCCGTCGCGCAGGTCGGGCTGGCCGATCAGGTGCTGGTCGCCCCGCATCTGGTCATAACGCAGCGCCAGTTCGAACGCGCCGGCGGTGTGCTGGAAATCCTTGACCCGCCCGAAGCGCCCGGTCTTGCGGTCGTACACGCGCGATTCGCCGGTGACGAACCAGCTGAGCATCCCGTAGCCGGCCAGGACCTTGCCGCGCTGGCTGCCGTCGTCGAACGTGGCGCCGCTGAACTCGCCCTGCCAGGACAGCGGGCCACGCACCTGCGCGTACTCCAGCGACCACTTGTTGACGTCGGTGTCGCGGCCGGCCGAGAAATCGACCAGGGTCAGGCGGCTGTTGTCGGACAGATGACCGGCCGGGCGCGGGCGGACGCGCAGGGCAGGCACGCCGTCCGTGCCCGGGTTGTCGTAGCGCTCATGCGCCAGCGACAGGCCCAGGTGCAGGACATCACCGGCCGTGGCGCCGGGTGCCCAGGTGGCGCGGCCACCGGCGGCGCGGCCCTTGACCTGCCATGCGTCGATGCTTTCCAGGCTGTACGCGCTGGCAGCCCAGGTCATGTCGCCGCGCGCAGCCTGCCAGGACGCGCCCAGCCGGTACAGCGGTGCCAGCGTGGTGCCGGCATTGCCGCGCTCCAGGAAGCTGCCGTAGTTGGAACTGGTGCGGTCATCCAGCGAGAAGAACTGCTTGAACTGGCCCACGGTGAGCTTGCCGGCATCGCCGAAGCTGCGGCTGACGAACACATCCTTGGCCTCGACCCGATCACCGGAGAAATCCGCTTCCAGCTTGTAGTCGACGGCGAAGAACCTGCCGGAGACATCCACCCAGGCGCGGCGGATCTCGGTGTCGTCCTTGTTCGGGGTGCCGCGACGGTCGTTGTCGAAGTCGGCGAAATCCAGGTGCAGGCGGCCGCCCAGGGTCGCGGTGACCGGCCGGTCGTCATCGCTGTCGTCGGCGGCCCAGGCGGGCGCGGCCCACAACAGCGTGCAGGCGGCCGGCAGGCACCAGCGCAGTGCGTTCAGTTCCATGGACCCTCCCAGGTACCGGATGTTCGGTGATGACGCGATGGCGCAGCCTAGTGCCGGGATGCTGTCATCCACCTGTCAGCCAGTGCTGCACCGCAGCGAAGCGCACGGCGGGGCTCGCACGCGCTAGCATTCCCGCACCTTTTCCGATCCCGACCGATGCGCATCCTGCTGGTGGAAGACAACCCGGACCTGGCCGACGCGATCGTCCGCCGCATGCGCCGCAGTGGCCATGCCGTGGATTGGCAGAGCGATGGGCTGGCGGCGGCGAGCGTGCTGCGCTACCAGTCGTTCGATCTGGTCGTGCTGGATATCGGCCTGCCCAAACTGGATGGGCTGCGCGTGCTGGCCGGCATGCGCGAGCGCGGTGACAGCACGCCGGTATTGATGCTCACCGCACGTGATGGCATCGAGGACCGCGTGCAGGCACTGGACGTGGGCGCGGATGATTACCTCGGCAAGCCGTTCGATTTCCGCGAGTTCGAAGCGCGCTGCCGTGTGCTGTTGCGGCGTACCCGTGGGCAGGCCAGCGAGGTGGTGCAGATCGGTGGCTTCCAGTTCGACAACGCCGCGCACCGGGTCAGCCTGGACGGTCAGCCGATCGAGCTGCCGAACCGCGAATACCGGCTGCTGGAGATCCTGATGGGCCGGCTCGGGCAGGTGGTCGGCAAGGACGAGATCGGCAACGGGCTGTTCGGCTTCGATGACGAGGCCGGACCCAACGCCATCGAGCTGTATGTCGGGCGCCTGCGCCGAAAGCTGGCCCAGGCACCGCTGCGGATCGTGACCGTGCGCGGCAGTGGCTATCTGCTTGAGGCGCACGATGCGGCGGCCGAGGGCAGTCCCGATGGTGACTGAGGCGCGCGCGCCATCCTCGATCCGGCGCACGCTGTGGCTGTACCTGGGCGGGTTGATGGCGCTGTTCGCCGTCGCCTTGTTCTTTGGCGCGCGTGACTATGGCCAGCGTGCCGCCAACCGCTCCTACGATCACCTGCTGGTGTCCTCGGCGTTGTCGATCGTTGATTCGGTGGCGCTGGTGGACGCGCAGTGGCAGGTCGATCTGCCGTATGCCGCGCTCGATCTGCTGGCGATGGCACCGGAAGACCGCGTGTTCTACCGCGTCTTCGATGCGCGCAACCAGACCGTGACCGGCTACGACGACCTGCCCGCGCCGCCGCGCACGCCGACCGATCGCCCGCAGTTGTTCGACGCCCCCTACAGCGGTGAAACGGTGCGCTTCGTGGTGGTCTCACGACGGGTCTCATCACCCTCCGCGCAGGCGGAGGTGCGTGTGCAGGTGGGGCAGACCCGGCGGGCGCGCGAGGCGCTGGCACAAGATATGGTGACCCGCGCGCTGGTGGCGATCGTGGTGTTGTCGCTGTTGTCGCTGGCCTTGGTCGCGCTGGGGGTGCACCGTGCGCTGCGCCCGCTGGTGAGGGTCGAACGCGAGTTGTCCAGACGCGAACCCTCCGACCTGCGCCCACTGGATGCGACCACACCGCAGGAGATGGACCAGATGGTCGGCGCGCTGAATCACTTCATGGGCCGGCTCTCGAACAGCAATGAAACCCTGCGGGCGTTCATGGCCGAGGCGGCCCATCAGATGCGCACCCCGCTGGCCGCGCTGCGTGCGCAGGCGCAGTTGGCGCTGGACGACGAAGACCCTGAGGACATGCGCCGCAGCCTGGAGGCGATCGAGCGCAATGCCACGCACATGAGCCGGTTGCTCAATCAGTTGCTCAGCGATGCCAGCGTGATCCATCGCGCCAACCTGCAGCGTTTCGCACTGGTTGACCTGGCCGAGATCGCGCACCAGGCCCTGCACGAGGCGGTGCCACAGGCATTGCCGGCCCCCCGCGTGCAGCTGGCGGTGACCCGCGATCCGGCGTGGGTCAACGGCGATGCACTGCTGCTGCGCGAAGCGATCAAGAACCTGATCGACAATGCGCTCAAATACGGTGGTGACGGCGCGTTGCAGTTGGCCCTGACCACCGAGGAGCGCCACTGCGTGTTGACCATTGCCGACCATGGCCCCGGTATTGCCCCCGCCGATGCCGAGCGCGTGTTCGAGCGCTTCGCGCGGGGCGAAGGCGCGGCGGCCGGAGGGGCGGGGCTGGGCTTGGCGATCGTCAAGCGGGTGGTGGACAGCCATGGCGGCTGCATCGATCTGTCCAACCGGGTGGGCGGCGGCCTGATCGCCACCATCCGGCTGCCGAGGAGGCACGCATGAACGTTCTGACCGGTCTGCTGCTGATGGTGGTCGCTGTCACTGCATCCGCCGATCCCGGCGACGTGCAGCGCTTTCCCGCGCAGGGCACGCCGACCGCGCAGCTGCGCATCCACGGTTCCACCGATATCGAGGTGTTTGCGACTGTCATTGCCGATTACCAGCGGCTGCACCCGGGCACCGAGATCATCTATGAGGACGTGATCGCGCAGGAGATGTACGCGCGCTACCTGCGTGACCGCAGCAGCCCGACCGCACCGGACATGCTGATCAGCAGCGGCATGGACCTGCAGACCAAGCTGGTCAACGACGGGCATGCGCTGTCGCATCGCTCGGCACAGACTGATGCGCTGCCCGCGTGGGCGCAGTGGCGGCACGAGGCGTTCGGGATCAGCTACGAGCCGGTCGCGATGGTCTACAACACGCGCATGCTGCCGGCGGCGCGCGTGCCACATACACGCCGCCAACTGTTGGAGCTGTTGCGTGCGCCGGATGCACCGCTGCTGGGCCGGGTGGGCACCTACGACGTGCAGCGCAGCAGCGTCGGGTATCTGCTCGCTACCCAGGATGGTCAGCGCGGCAGCATGGCCGGCGCGCTGCTGGGCGCACTCGGCGACAACCGGGTGCAGCTGGAGGAGCGCACCGGCGTGCTGCTGGACCGGGTCAGCAGCGGACAACTTTCGCTGGTCTACAACGTGCTGGGATCGTATGCGCAGGCCCGCATCGATGCCGGTGCACCGTTGGGCATCATCGAGCCGGAGGACTACACCCTGGTGATGCTGCGTACTGCGGTGATTCCGCGTGGCGGCCAGCACCCCGGGGAAGCCCGCCGGTTCCTGGACTACCTGCTGTCGCCCCGCGGGCAGCAGGTGCTCTCGCGCGAGGCGCGGCTGATGCCGATCCTGCCGGCGGCGGGCCAGCGCCGGGGGGCGTCGCCAGAGCGCAGCTACCGCCCGATCCAGCTCGGCCCGGGCTTGCTGGTGTACCTGGACGGGCTCAAGCGGCGCCAGTTCCTGGACGCGTGGCGCGGCAGCATGCAGCAGGGACGGTGAGGCCGACAACGGCCTCGCCGTCCCTGCTGCCCTCGCATTCCACCTCAACCCCGCGCCGTTGGCGCGCCCCCTTCAACACGAAGGGGGCTTTTCTCCAGACGCTCAACGTGTGTAGGCAGGGTTGGGTTGGCACCTCGGGGATGCTGGGGATGCCTCCGCTGGCCGTTTAACCTCATTACAATCGGCGCATGAGTGACATCACCGTTCTGGTCGCCGACGACCATCCCCTGCTGCGTGCCGCGGTCGTGCATTCGCTTCGCCAGGCGCTGCCACAGGTCACTGTGATCGAAGTGGCCAGCGCCGCCACGCTGGAGACAGCGCTGGACCAGCATGCGGAGATCGAGCTGGTCCTGCTGGATCTGACCATGCCCGGTGCACGCGGGTTCTCCTCGCTGCTGCATGTACGCGGTGCGCATCCCGACGTGCCGGTGGTCATCGTGTCCTCCAACGATCACCCGCGGGTGATCCGGCGTGCGCAGCAGTTTGGTGCGGCCGGTTTCATTCCCAAGTCTGCCCCGGCCGAGACCCTGGGCCAGGCGGTGGCGGCGGTGCTCGATGGCGGGGTGTGGTTCCCGGCGATGGCGGCCGAACGCTCCGAATCCGATGCGCTGCTGGCCACCCGCCTGGCGCAGCTCACCCCGCAGCAGTTCCGCGTGCTGTTGTGCCTGGCCGATGGCCTGCTCAACAAGCAGATCGCCTACGAGCTGGGCCTGGCCGAGAACACGGTCAAGGTGCACGTCACCGCGATTCTGAAGAAGCTGGAATGCCACAGCCGCACACAGGCGGCGGTGCTGGTGAAGGCCCTGGAGCCGGAAGGGGATGCGGGCGCAGGGGTCTAGCGGCGCGTGCTCAGCTGCGATGCCGTAGCAGCAGCTGTGTCATCAGGGCCCGCAGCGCGGGCGGGCGCACCGGCTTGGACAGGAACCCCCAGCCGTTTTCCGCGGCCTGCGCGCGCAGCGCATCGTCGCGCTCTGCGGTGACCAAGATCACCGGCGGGCGCGCGTGCCACAGGTCGCACAGTTGTTCGTACAGGTCTGGTCCGTGCCACTGGCCCATGCGCACATCCAGCAGCAGGAGCTTGGGCACATTGAACGCCGAGGCGATCTCGAGCGCGGCCTGCGGCCCATCGGCCAGTTCCACCTCACAGCCCCAGCGCTCCAACAGCGCGCGGGTGGCGGCGCAGACGCGCGGATCATCGTCGATGCTCCAGACCCGGCAGTGGCGCAACGGACTGTCATCGCCGCTATCGACCACCGGGGCGACCGCGGGCGCCGGTGCGGCCACCACGTCCGCTGCCGCCCCCAACGGCAGGCTTATCGAGAACACACTGCCGCGCCCCAGGGTGGAACGCAGCCGGATCGGATGGCCGAGCAGACGGCCGATCCGCTCCACGATCGCCAGACCCAGCCCGGCCCCGCGTTCCTGGTCTACACCGTCATCCAACCGGCGGAATTCTTCGAAGATCTCGCTCTGCAGGCTCTCCGGTATACCGGGTCCCTGGTCGTGCACTTCGATGCGCAGCTGATCGCCATCACGGCGGCAGCCGAGCAACACGCGGCCGCGCGGGGTGTAGCGCAGCGCGTTGGAGAGGAAGTTCTGCAGGATGCGGCGCAGCAGCGCTTCATCGCTCACCACCACGGCACGCGTATCCACCCAGTGCAGCTGCAGGCCGCGGCTGTCGGCGGCCAGCCCGAACTCGCGGGCCAGCGTTTCCAGCAGCGGTGACAGTGCGAAGGGGCGCACATGGGTCTGCAGCGCGCCCGATTCCAGCCGCGAGATGTCCAGCAGGCTGTTGAGGATGGCGTCCTGCGCGGCCAGTGCGGCATCCACGTGCTCGCTGAGCTCGCGGGCGTCACCCTGCAGCTTGCCGCGCAGCACTGAGACGAACATCCGCGCCGCGTTCAACGGTTGCAGCAGGTCGTGCACGGCCGAGGCCACGAAGCGCGATTTGTAGCGGTTGGCGCGCTCGGCTTCCCGGCGCGCTTCATCCAGATCGCGGGTGCGCTCGGCCACGCGATGCTCCAGCGCATCAGCCAGCGAGCGCAGCTCGCGTGCGGTGTTCTTGTAGGCAGTGATGTCGGCATAGCTGGTGACGAAGCCGCCATCGGGGAGCGGGTTGCCGCGGATCTCCAGCACCGTGCCGTCGTCCTTTTCGCTCTCGCGCATGTGCGGGCGGCCGCTGCGCAGATGGTTCAGGCGACGCTCGATGGCTTCATCGATCGGCCCCGGGCCGAGCAGGCCGCGGCGTGCGTTGTAGCGGAATATCTCCTCGATCGGCCGGCCGACCCGGATCAACCCGGTCGGGAAGCGGAACAGCTCCAGATACCGTGCATTCCAGGCGACCAGCTTCTGCTCGTTGTCGATCACCACCACGCCCTGCGGCAGGTGCGCCAGGCTGCGGCTGAGACCGCTGTCGGCCTGTTGCGCTGCCTGCAGCACGCCACCCTGGGCGGTGCGCAGTTCCTGCGCGTGCTGCTTGAGCACACTCTCCAGCTCGCGTCGGCTGCGCTGCCGGTGCGCGGCCAGGCGCCGGCGCTGCTGCACGAACAGGCCCAGGAAACACAGGGCCAGCCAGATGCCGCCGGCGGCCAGCGCAGCACTCCGGCCGACCGCGGCACTGGCGCTGGCGTCATGCAGCAGGTGCAGCTTCCACTGCGGCTCGTTCAGCGCCAGGGTCTGCCACAGCACCGGCCGTGGCAGCGCAGGCTGCTCCACGCGGACCATGCGCCCGCCATCGGCCAGTACTTCCACGGTGCGTGCCTGCAGGGGTTGCAGTGAGCGGTCCGCGTACTGGCGGGTGGCGAGCATCTCGTTGCGTTCCTGCGGGCCGAGCGGGCGCAGCAGCCGGTAGCGCCAGGCATCGCCGTTGGCCAGGAACACCACATCGTGGGCATCGGTGGCCAGCACGATGTCCGGGCTCTGCAGCCACTCCTGTTCGAGCGCGCGCAGTTCGATCTTGATCGCGACCACGCCCAGCACGCTGCCGCCGGCGTCGTAGATCGCCTGGGAGAGGAAGTAGCCCGGCACGGCCGTGGTCATGCCGATGCCGTAGAAGTGCCCGCTGCCGCGCGCCATCGCCTGCTGGTAGTAGGGGCGGTAGCTGTAGTCCTCGCCGACGTTGCTGGTCGGCTGGTCCCAGTTGCTGGCGGCCACGGCAATGCCGTGCCGGTCGATCAGGGTCAAGGTGGAGGCGCGGGTGACATTGTTGGCCTGGGCCAGCTTGAGATTGAGCCGCTGTCGTTCGGCGGCGCTCAAGGGGTGCGAGACCGCCTGGTGCAGGTCCGGGTCGAGCGCCAGCACCTGCGGCAGGGTGCCGAAACGATCAATGCGCTGCTGCAGGGTCTGGGCATACAGCCCGAGCTGGCGGCGGACCTGCAGGCTTTCATCGTCCAGTGCCCGCTGCTGGGCATAGCGCCCGGCCAGCAGCGCGCACAGCGCCGTGCCGCCGAGCATCAGGACGATGAGCAGCAGCCAGGGACGATAGCGGGAGACGCGGTACATGCCGTCAGTCTAGGCAGGGCAGGGCGGACGCGCATCAACGCGTCCGCCGGGCGGGCTCAGAAGTGCATCTGGGCACGCAGCTCGAAGATCTCCGGCTGGCTGCGCACGCCGCGACGGCTGGCGTCGACCTTGACGTAGTTCGCCTGGAACTTGAAGTGCGAGGTCAGGTACCAGTTGGCGCCGATGGTCCAATCGTGCTGGCGGCCGCCGAACACGTCGGCATCGTCCAGATCGATACGGCTGTAGCGCGTTACCAGCTCCACCGCGCCGTAGTCGTGGGCCGGCTTGACGTTGGCCACGGCACCGGCGTTGTACGGGCGCGATTCGCCGGTCAGGATCCAGCTGGCCATCGCGTACTGGCCGTTGCCGGTGTAATCCGGCTTGCCGTCACGGCTGACCGTGGTCTGCAGCGCTTCGCCCTGCAGCGAGAACGGGCCGCGGATCCAGATGCCTTCCAGGCCGGTACGCACGATCTTGTCGGCGGTGATCAGTGCGCCGGAGTCGACCAGACGGATATCGGTCAAGCCGGCTTCGGGGCGCGCGCGCAGGCGGGCACTGGCCGGGTGCGAGACATCGCGGCCATCGCGGTAACCGCGTGGGTTTTCCTGCGAATAAGCCAGGCCCAGGTGCACGACGTCGCCCGCGGCCTTGACCGGGGTCCACACCGCACGCACGGCCTGGGTAGTGCCGGGGTTGTCGCCCTGCAGGTCCTTGCCGCCATAGGCGCCGGCCTGCAGCAGGTACTGCGGGCGCTCCAGCACCCATTCGGCACCGGTGCGGCGGCCTTCGTAGAACGCCTGCACGGGCAGGGCGGTCTCCAGGAAGCTGCCGGCGCGCGAGGAGGTGCCGGCATCCAGGCCGACCGGGGTCTTCATGTAGCCGAAGCGGAAGCGGCCGATGTCGCTGCCGAAGAAGGCCTTGCTTTCCAAGCGCACGAACACATCGAGCCAGGTGTCGGCCTGGAAGTCGTAATAGACCATGGCGTCGTACACGCCCTTCTTCTTCAGGGTCGCGCCGAATTCCTTGCGGCGCACGGCGTCGGCATCGTCGATGCCACTGCCGCCGGAGAAGTCGTTGAGGTCGTAGGCAATGTTGGCAGTGGCTGCCAGCTCGGTACCGTCACTGAAGGTGGTCTTGGTCGGCCAGTTGTCCCAGTCGGCCGCGGTGGCGGCGAGCGGGGCGGTGGTCAGGGCCAGGGCGATGAACAGGGGCGTAGGGCGCATGGGCGGTAGCTGCTAGATAAGGGTGGGGCAGAACAACAACGGCCGCGAACGGCAAATCTGTGGGTCTCTCCCCCTGATCCGCTGCCGGGCCACCCGCCGCCGTGGGGGCGCGGTGCCTGGGCAGTGTAGGCAGTCCGGTCAGCTGAACCGGGGGGCTAGTACCAATAGGTTATCTGCGTTGGCGAGATGCGGGCGTAAAAAGGCCACGCCAGATGCCGCCCAGCGCGGCCGGCATCCTTCGTGACACTGCCGGAGCTTTCCATGCACGTTCCCACCACCGCCCCGCTGGCGGCCAAGCCGCTGCCGTTCTACCGCCAACTGTATTTCCAGGTGGTGGTGGCGATCGTTCTCGGTGCCATCCTCGGCCATTACGAGCCGGCCTTCGCCGAATCGCTCAAGCCGCTGGGCGACGCCTTCATCAAGCTGGTGAAGATGATCATCGCCCCGGTGATCTTCCTGACCATCGTCACCGGTATCGCCGGCATGACCCACCTGCGCACCGTGGGCCGGGTCTTCGCCAAATCGATGGCCTACTTCCTGTTCTTCTCCACGCTGGCCCTGATCGTGGGCATGGTGGTGGCGCACGTGGTGCAGCCGGGCTCGGGGATGAACATCAACCCGGCCGATCTGGACCAGACCGCGGTCAACGGCTATGTGCAGAAGTCGCATGAGCTGACCCTGGTCGGCTTCGCGCTGGACATCATCCCGGCCACCCTGGTCAGCGCCTTCGTCGAAGGCAACATCCTGC
The DNA here is from genome assembly GCF_056397945.1 of Stenotrophomonas sp. 05L413. Classification (NCBI taxonomy): domain Bacteria; kingdom Pseudomonadati; phylum Pseudomonadota; class Gammaproteobacteria; order Lysobacterales; family Lysobacteraceae; genus Stenotrophomonas; species Stenotrophomonas sp. 05L413. The sequence continues at coordinate 1,083,335 of NZ_JBFTOL010000001.1, read as the reverse complement.
AGGTGCTGTTCGTGGCGGTGCTGTTCGGCATCGCGCTGGCCCTGACCGGCGCCAAGGGCCGCCCGGTGCTGACCTTCCTGGAGGCGCTGACCGCCCCGGTGTTCCGCCTGGTCCACATCCTGATGAAGGCCGCCCCGATCGGTGCGTTCGGCGCGATCGCCTTCACCATCGGCAAGTACGGGGTCGGCTCGCTGGTCAACCTGGCCTGGCTGGTCGGCTCGTTCTACCTGACCGCCTTCCTGTTCGTGGCGGTGATCCTGGGCGTGGTGTGCCGCCTGTGCGGATTCTCGGTGTTCAAGCTGGCCCGCTACCTCAAGGCCGAGCTGCTGCTGGTGCTGGGTACCTCCTCCTCGGAATCGGCGCTGCCCTCGCTGATGGAGAAGATGGAAAAGGCCGGCTGCAGCAAGTCCGTGGTGGGCCTGGTGGTCCCGACCGGCTACTCGTTCAACCTGGACGGCACCAACATCTACATGACCCTGGCGGCGCTGTTCATCGCCCAGGCGACCAACACCGAACTGACCCTGGGCCACCAGATCGCCCTGCTGCTGGTGGCGATGCTCAGCTCCAAGGGCGCCGCCGGCGTCACCGGTGCCGGCTTCATCACCCTGGCCGCCACCCTGGCGGTGGTGCCGGAAGTGCCGGTGGCCGGCATGGCGCTGATCCTGGGCGTGGACCGCTTCATGAGCGAATGCCGCTCGCTGACCAACTTCATCGGCAATGCGGTGGCCACCGTGGTGGTCTCGCGCTGGGAAAACGCGCTGGATCGCGACCGCCTGGCGATGGTGCTCGATGGCCGTGAGGCCGAGCTGCCGCCGCTGGTCGTGGCCGACCTGCCGGACACGCTGCCGGCCCCGGCGCACTGAGCCCGATGACCTGATTGTGTGGTGCATGGTCGTGCCGTTCCTGCCGGGGCGTCACGGCCATGTTTTATTTTGAAGGCCCGGTGCGCGGTGCTGGAATATGTGCGGTTGCAGCATGACCGCGACAGCGTAGCGACAGGTCCGTCCACGCCAACGGGGGTATGATCCCCTGTTCCTCTCGCCCATTCATCTGCAGAAAGCGATGTCCAACGAAGATTTCAAACAGGCAGCCCTCGACTATCACCGGCTCTCGCCGCCCGGCAAGATCAAGGTCACCGCGACCAAGCCGATGTTGACCCAGCGCGATCTGTCGTTGGCGTACTCCCCGGGCGTGGCGCACGCCTGCGAGGCGATCATGGCCGACCCGCAGCAGGCCAGTGAACTGACCGCCCGCGGCAATCTTGTCGCCGTCATTTCCAACGGTACCGCCGTGCTGGGCCTGGGCAACATCGGCCCGCTGGCCGGCAAGCCGGTGATGGAAGGCAAGGGCGTGCTGTTCCAGAAGTTCGCCGGCATCGATGTGTTCGACATCGAGATCGATGAAAACGACCCGGACAAGCTGGTCGACATCATCGCCTCGCTGGAACCGACCTTCGGCGGCATCAATCTGGAAGACATCAAGGCACCGGAATGCTTCATCGTGGAGCGCAAGCTGCGCGAGCGGATGAACATCCCGGTGTTCCATGACGACCAGCACGGCACCGCGATCATCGTCGGCGCGGCCGTGCTCAACGCCATGCTCGTCACCGGCAAGAAGATCGAAGACGTGAAGCTGGCCACCACCGGCATGGGCGCAGCGGGTATCTCCTGCGTCAACATGCTGGTCTCGCTGGGCCTGAAGAAAGAGAACATCCTGGCCTTCGACCGCGACGGCGTGATCCACACCGGCCGCACCGATCTGGACCCGGAGAAGGCGCGTTACGCGCGTGATACCGACAAGCGCACGCTGGCCGAGATCGTCGATGGCGCGGACATCTTCCTGGGCCTGTCGGCCCCGGGCATCCTGACCGCGGACATGGTCAAGACCATGGCCAAGGATCCGGTGATCTTCGCGCTGGCCAACCCGACCCCGGAAATCATGCCGGAAGTGGCCCGTTCGGTCCGCCCGGACGCGCTGATCGGTACCGGTCGTTCGGACTACCCGAACCAGATCAACAACGTGCTGTGCTTCCCGTACCTGTTCCGCGGTGCGCTGGATGTCGGCGCGACGGCGATCAACGAAGAAATGAAGATCGCCTGCGTGCACGCGATCGCCGCGATGGCACGCCGCGAGGCCAGCGACCTGGGCTCGGCCTATGGCGATGAGACCCCGAGCTTCGGCCGTGACTACCTGATTCCGCGTCCGTTCGACCGCCGCCTGCTGGTGGAGCTGTCGGCTGCCGTGGCGCAGGCCGCGATGGATTCCGGCGTAGCTACCCGTCCGGTCGCCGACATGGGCGCCTACCGCGAGAAGCTGGCCCAGTTCGTCTACCGCACCAGCCTGATGATGAAGCCGGTCTACGACCGCGCGCGTTCGGACAAGCAGCGCGTGGTGTACGCCGAAGGCGAGGAAGAAGTGGTGCTGCGCGCCGTGCAGAACGTGGTCGATGAAGGCCTGGCGCAGCCGATCCTGATCGGTCGCCCGGACGTGATCGAGGCCCGTGTCGAGCGCCTGGGCCTGCGCATGAAGGCGGGTGTCGATTTCGACATCACCAACATCAACGACGATCCGCGTTTCAACGAGTACTGGCAGTACTACCACAACCTCACCGGCCGTCGTGGTGTGACTGTGGCTGCGGCCAAGAACCTGATGCGCTCGCGCCCGACCCTGATCGCCGCAGTGATGGTGGCGCGTGGCGAAGCCGACGCGATGCTGACCGGCGTGGTCGGCCGCTTCCACAAGAAGCTCGGCTACGTGCGCAGCGTGCTGCCGCTGGAAGCCAAGGTGACCTCGACCTCGGCGATGACCGGCGTGATCAACCAGCAGGGCGTGTTCTTCTTCGTGGATACCCACGTGCAGGAAGACCCGACCGCCGAGCAGATCACCGAAGCCACGCTGCAGGCGGCTTACCGCATGAAGCTGTTCGGCATCGAACCGAAGGTGGCGCTGCTGTCGCACTCCAACTTCGGCAGCCACGACTCCAAGGACGCGCTGAAGATGCGGGCGGTCCGCGAGATGCTGCTCAAGCGCAACCCGCGCTTGAACGTGGATGGCGAAATGCAGGGGGATACCGCATGGGATGAAGCCCTGCGCCAGAAGCTGCTGCCCAACAGCACGCTGAAGGGCCGTGCCAACCTGTTCGTGCTGCCCAACCTGGAAGCGGCCAACATCGCCTACAACCTGGTGCGCGTGTTCACCGACGGCGTGGCGATCGGCCCGATCCTGATGGGCGTGGCCAAGCCGGTGCACATCCTGACCACCAGCGCGACCTCGCGCCGCGTGCTCAACATGACCGCCATCGCGGCCGTGGATGCGCAGATCCGCAAGCAGCTGGAGGCGGAGAAGAACGCGTAAGGCGTTCTTTCCTCCTCTGAGTTGCCAGAACGCGCCCTTCGGGGCGCGTTCTCGTTTCGGGCAGCGAAACCGGTAGCTGCCGACCGTTGGTCGGCAGGCCATGTTTGCCTTCGGCCTTCGGCCTGCGGTCGTTGTGGTGCGTGCATCTGCCACACACGCGCCGCACGGCGGTCACCGTCCTGCAACGTCCCAAGCGCCCAATACCCCTACGCGGCCCGGCCGTGGCGGCGCTCCGGTGGGGGCGTCGCCACCCTGGGCCCGACCAGATCCTCCACGATCAGCCACGGGAACGGTGTCATGCGCCATCGACGCACGAAGCGGTATTTCCAGCAGCTATTCGCGCTCTACGCCGGGTTGGTCGGCGCGCGCTGAAGACGGCACCGTTGGGACCGGTAGTGCCGGCCGCTGGCCGGCTCCTGGCAGACGCCGACCGGCCACAGACAGTAATCAGCGTGTCTGCACGTACTGCGCCCACAAGGCCGGCAACGCCACGCCGCTGAGTGTTTCCCACAGCGCCGGCGTATAGCGGCCCTCACGCAGGGCACCATCCAGCGCCTTCACCAGCCCGGGATGCTGTGCCTCGCTCCAGGCCAGGAACGCACCGGTCACCCGGTAGCCCGTATCGACGTTCTGCTCCGGTTTGACCTGCGTCGGCAATGCCCAGCCGGCTGCGGCGTTGTCCTTGCCGTAGCGGTCGCGGGCGTAATCGGCGATGCCTTCCACCAGCCAGCCCGGCACGCGCGCATTGGCGTACTCCGGGTAGCCCTGCACGATGTGCATCGCCTCGTGGGTGACCAGATCGATGTCGCCCGGGTGCGTGTGCAACCAGGCCGGGTTGATCGTGATCGTCGCCGCCTGCGCCTTCTCACCGACAAAGGCGATGCCGTCGTAAGCCGGGTCGATCACGATGCCGACCTGCGTCGGTGCGGCCGGATGGAAATCGGCGCGCTCGCGCAGATACGCGCCGAAGAAGGTCTCGATGATGCGCTCGCGCACCGGCGCGGCCAGCGCATCGCTGGCGTCGCGGTAGTGCAGGGTCACGTCCTCGCGGGTCTGCGTGGTCTCGAACGCGTGCGCATCGGCGAGCCCGGCGGTGACGAGCACGGCGGTCAGCAGGCAACGGGGGATCGGCAGGGCAGTCCTCATCGCGTCGCCGCCGGGGCGAGCAGTTCGACTTCCGCCAGTTGCAGGCGACCCGGTGCACCGATGCGCAGCCGGTACTCGGCGTAGCGGCCCGGCTGGGCGATGCGGAACGGTCGCGTCTGCATTGCCCAGGCGAAGGCTTCGCCACGTCGCTGGTCGACCTGCACCCAGCGGCCACCGGTGGTGCGTGCCTCCAGCGTCCACTCGCCACCGCGGATCGGGCCGTTGCCACTGGTCAGTGTGTACATCGCGGGCGTACCCGCTGCGACATTGCTGAAGGTGATCGTGCTCGAGCCGCCCAACGGCAGTGCCGTGGCCGCATCGTCATCGATCAGCGCGGCGGCCGCGCGGCCATCGCCGAGCTGGGCGGTCGCGCCGCTGCCCAGAAGATCATGCAGCAGGGCCGGCTGCTGGCCGCGCGCGGTCAGCGAGCGCGGTGCGTCGTCCGGGCCGGTACCCCAGCGCGAGGGCTCCGGGCCCATGACGAAGTCCAGCGTGGCGCCCTTGGCGAGCAGCTCGTGTGGCAGCCAGGTCTTGGTCCACGGCGTGCCGTTGACCTTCAGCGACTGCACGTAGATGTTGGTGGCCGAGTTCTCCGGCGCGTTGACGGTCAGCACCGCGCCGCCCTGCAGCGCCACGCGGGCATGGCGGAACAGCGGCGAGCCGATCACGTACTCCGGTGCGCCCATGCGCAGCGGGTAGATGCCCAGCGAGGCGAACAGGTACCACGCCGAGGTCTCGCCGTTGTCCTCATCGCCCGGGTAGCCCTGGCCGATCTCGCTGCCCAGGTACAGGCGCGAGAGGATCTCGCGCACATGCTGCTGGGTCTTCCACGGCTGCCCGGCATACAGGTACATCCATGGGATGTGGTGGGCCGGCTGGTTGCTGTGCGCGTACATGCCCATGCGCACATCGCGCGCTTCGGTCATCTCGTGGATGGTGCCGCCGTAGGAGCCTGCAAACGCCGCATCGGCGGTTTCCGGCGTGGCGAAGAAGGTATCCAGCTTGGCCGCCAACTGCGCGCGGCCGCCGTACAGGGCCGCCAGGCCTTCACCGTCGTGCGCGGCGGTGAAGGCGAAGGTCCAGCCGTTGGATTCGGTGTAGTCATGGCCCCACACGCGCGGGTCGTAGTCCTTGGCGTCCAGACGCCAGCTGCCATCCGGCTTGCGACCCTGGAAGAAGCGTGCGGCGGGATCGAACAACGTGGCGTAGGTGCCGGCGCGGTGACGGAAGTAGTCGGCCTCGGTCGCATAGCGTTCGCGCGCAGCCGGCGTATCGGCCTGCTTGGCCAGGACCTCGGCCATGTTGGCCACGCCGAAATCGTTGAGTGCGCCTTCCATCGTCCACGACATGCCCTCATGCACGTCGGCAGTGGCATAGCCACGGAACGTGGAACGGTCCATGCCCTTGCGCCCGACATGGCGGTCCGGCGGCACCACGGTCGCGTTCTTCAGCGCGGCAGCGTAGGCCTCCTGCGGGTCGAAGCCACCGATGCCCTTCAGCCACGCATCGGCGAAGGCCACGTCCGAACTGGTGCCCACCATCAGGTCGGCATAGCCGGGCGAGGACCAGCGCGCGACCCAGCCACCGGCGCGGTACTGCTCGATGAAACCCTGCACCAGCGCGCCGGCGTCGTCCTTGGTGAACAGCGCATAGGCCGGCCAGGTGGTGCGGAAGGTATCCCAGAACCCGTTGTTGACGTACACCTTGCCGTCGCGCACCGGCGCGAAGCTGCGCGTGGCGCTGCCGTCGGTGTTCTCATCCGAGGCGCTGGCCTGGCTGGCGTAGCGCCAGTCCGGTGCCGCTGCGGTGCCGGCGTTCTCATGGCCGGAATTGGGATAGAGGTAGAGGCGGTACAGGTTGGAGTACAGCGTCGTCTTCTGGTCATCGCTGGCATCGCCCACATCGAAGCGGGCCAGGCGCTGGTCCCACGCTTCCTGCGCGCGCGCGGCCACGCGATCCACATCGTCGTTGTCAGCCACTTCCAGTGCGAGGTTGTGGCGCGCCTGCTCGACCGAGATCAGCGAGGTGGCGATGCGCATGGTGACGCGGCGCTCGGTACCCGCATCGAACTTGATGTAGCCGGTCGGGCGGCCGGTCTTCACCGTGCCGCTGCTGCGCCACGGGCGGTCGAAGCTGGCCACCACATACATGCGGGTGGCACCGGTGGACAGGCCACTGCGGGTATCGGTATAGCCGGAGAGTGTCTGTGTGCCCGCATCCAGCGTCAGCCCGCCGCGCGCGTCGACGTTGTCGAACAGCAGGTTGGCATCACCGCCTTCGGGGAACGCGAAGCGGAACACCGCGGCGTGGTCGGTCGGTGCGATCGAGGCGGCGATGCCGTTGTCGAAGCGCACGTCATAGCGGTACGGGCGGGCCTGCTCGTTCTCGCGCGAGAAGCTCAGCGCACGCTTGCTGCGGTCGGCTTCGGGCACGCCACGGGTCGCCGATGGCATCACCTGGAAGGTCTGGCGGTCGCCCATCCACGGGCTGGGCTGGTGGCTCAGCGCCAGCGCCTGCAGGCGGGGCCGGTTGGCCGCATCGTTCTGTTCGTTCCAGCGATACAGCCAGGTCAGTGAGCCGGCGTCGGTCACCGGTGTCCAGAAATTGAAGCCGTGCGGCACGGCGGTCGCCGGGAAATTGTTGCCGCGCGAGAAGGTGCCATTGGCCTGCGTGCCGCGGGTGGTCAGCACCCAGTCCGAGGGGCGCTGCGGCGCGCTGCGCGGTTGCGCGTCCAGGCGGACATCGTCGATCCAGCCGGCCACCGGCGCGCCATCGGCGTTGGCCACCTCCAACTCCAGCGCGACCACGCGACGCCCGCGCAGCGCCGGGGTATCGCCCAGGCGAACGGCTTTGCGCGCCCACTGCTGCGGGTACAGCGTCTTCGAGTCGCCCTGCGCACGCGCACCCAGCGCCACGCCGTGGTGATCGCGCGCAGCGCTGGCCGAGACCCGGGTGCCGTCGTCGAGCACCAGATCGAGCGAGACGTAAGTCGAGGCCACGGTGTCCTTGCCGACGATCTCGGGCAGCACCAGCCAGGACAGGGTGGTATCGGCTTCGATGGCCAGGTCGGTCGTGAACAGCTGGCGGCGCGCCTTGCCGCCGGCGCTGGCGTAATGCAGTGCATGCAGGCCGCTGTAGCCGACGCCGGGCTTGGCGGCATAGGGCGCCGCCGGCCCGGTGCCGATCCGCACCTGCAGCGCGTCGTCGCCGGCGGCCGGGGCGGGCTGACCCGGCTCGAACGAGGTCTGCAGGCCCTGCGCGGCAGCCGGCAGGGCGATCAAGGCGCAGGCCAGGGCCAGGGCGAGCGGAAGGGCACGGCGGGCGGGGCGCAGGTCGGACAGGGTCATGCAAGGGTCTCCCGGGGAGGGCAGGCGGCAGGCAGGACCCGCATCGATGGCCACGGCGGACGGCGTCGCCCCAGCCATCGGCAGACGGCAGGATAGAGGCGATGCATGTCCGGTGGGGGTCGGGCAGGCGATCGGGTCGATGATCAGTACCCGTTGATCCTGCATCACGACAACTGGCTGTGACAAGTGCAATTAGTTCGATCTAAATACGGCAAATTCGTTTCATTTCGAAATATTGACAATGGATTTGGATCGATTTAAAAGGTCCGGTGGTTCTCCCCCCGGATGGCCAGCGCTTCAACCTGGCGCCCTCCGCTCCAGCGGCCTTCGGCGGCCGCCAGATGCTAGAATCGGCGGTCTCGCAACCCCCTTTGTGTGTCCACGCCATGAGCCATACCGCCACCGCGCCCGCCAATGCCGAGAAGCGTTACACCGTGCACCGCAGCGATCTGCCGCTGAGCTGCCCGACGCCGGAAATGGCGCTGTGGAACTCGCACCCGCGCGTGTACCTGCCGATCGAAGACGAGCCCAACTGCGAGGCCGCGTGCCCGTACTGCGGCGCCGTGTTCGTGCTCGCCGACTGATCCGCGGACGACACTGTGCGCCGACTGACCGTGGTGCAGCTGCTGCCGGCGCTGCACTCCGGCGGGGTCGAACGCTCCACCCTTGAGATCGCCTCCGCCCTGGTTGCCGCCGGCCACCGGGCCATCGTCGTGTCCGCCGGTGGGCGCCTGGTCGAGCCCTTGCTCGCCAGTGGCGCCGAACACCTGACCCTGGACATCGGCCGCAAGTCGCTGCTGACGCTGCGCCATGTGCTGACCCTGCGCAATCTCTTCAACGAAGTGGGCGCGGATATCGTGCACGCGCGTTCGCGGTTGCCGGCCTGGCTGGGCCTGTACGCCGTGCGCAACCTGCCGGCGGCCACCCGCCCGCACTGGGTCACCACCGTGCACGGGCTCAACTCGCCGGGTCGCTACAGCGCGGTGATGACCAGCGGCGAGCGCGTGATCTGCGTGTCCAACAGCGTGCGTGAGTTCGTGCGCACGCACTACCCCAGCGTGCCGGCCGAGCGCCTGCAGGTGATACCCCGTGGTGTCGATGTCGCGCAGTTCCCGCGCGTGGGCCGGCAGGATCGGCGTGCGCGCCTGGCCGTGGCCAAGCAGCATCCCGCGCTGGCCGGCGAGGCACCGTTGCTGTTGCTGCCGGGCCGTGGCACCCGCCTGAAAGGGCATCGCCACGCGCTGACGCTGCTGGCCGGACTGCACGCTGCCGGCGTGCCGGCCACTCTGTGGATGCCAGGCACGCGCGAGCCCGGCCGCGAATCCTATGTCGCCGAGCTGGACGCCCAGGCGCGCAGTCTCGGCGTGTTCGATGCGGTGCTGATGACTGCGCCGACCTCACGCATCGCGCAGGCCTATGCGGCCAGCGACCTGGTACTGCAGTTGTCGGACAAAGCCGAAGCGTTTGGCCGCACCGTGGTCGAAGCGCTGTCGGTGGGCCGCCCCGTGCTGGGCTGGAACCATGGCGGCGTCGGCGAGTTGTTGACTCAGCTGCAACCCTCCGGCGCGGTACCCTTGGGCGACGCCGATGCACTGCTGGCGCGCGCGCAGCAGTTGCTGCTGCAGCCGCCCTCACTGCCGACGCGGATCCCGTTTACCTTGCAGGCGATGCAGCGTGACACGCTCCAGCTCTATACCTCCCTCATCGGCTGAGCCCACCGTCCTTCCCGGTTCACCGGGCTCCCGCGCGGGCCGCTGGGCGCCGTGGTGGGTGATTGCGTTCGTCGCCTTGTGGCCGCTGCCCGGGATCGCCGAGGGCGTGCTGGTGCTGGGTGCGCTGTACGCAGCGGTGCGCATGGTGCAACTGCGCCTGCTGGGTAAGCAGCGTCTGCTCAGCAGCCCTGCGTGGGCACTGACCAGCATCCTGTTCCTGGGCTACTGGCTGCCGCAGGCGTTTTCCGCCTTCGATGCGATCGACCCCGGCACCGCGTGGCGCAAGGCGGCTGCCGGCCTGCGCTATCTGCCGTTCATGTGGCTGGTGGCCATTGCCGTGGCGACCCCGCAGCGGCGCGCGTTGACGCTGGGCGGGCTGGCGCTGATCACCGGCCTGTGGACCGTGGATGCATTGGCGCAGGCGATCATCGGCAGCAGCCCGCTGTTCTGGTCGATGGACCAGCTCAAGTGGGCGGTCAGCGGTCACGGGCTGTGCTCACCGCAGGAGATGGCGGCGGTGGATCGCCTCAGCGGCGTGCTCGGCCCGTGCAACCTCAAGTTCGGCCAGGTGCTGGCCAGCCTGTCACCGTTCCTGCTGTTCGCCGCCGCACGGCGTGCCGGCATTCTCGGCTGGTCACTGGTGGCCGCCGCGGTGGGTGTCGTGCTGGTCCTGGCCGGTTCGCGCGCGGCGTGGCTGACCTATGCACTGGTGCTGGTGTTCTCCGGTTGGCGGCTGATCGGTGTGCGCGGGCTGCTGGCCTGCGTTGCGGTCGGCGCGGTGGCGGCGGTGGCACTGGCGGTGACCGTGCCGCAGGTAGGGGACCGCATCGCGCGTACCGCAATGGCGTGGGAAGGCGAGAACGACGGCGTCAATCAGGCATTGTCCGGCCGGGCCCAGATATGGGCCGCAGCAACCTGCATGATCGAGGAGCATCCGATCAACGGCGTCGGTGCGCGTGGTTTCCGCGACGCTTACCCCGCGTGCAATCCGGACCCGGCCGCCCGGGAAGTGTGGGGCGCCGGCCCGGCCCTGCACGCGCACCAGATCGTGCTCGAGATCCTCGCCGAAACGGGCATCCTCGGCCTGCTGCTGTGGTTGGCGGCCGTGGCCCAGGCGTGGCGCGCGTGGCGTTTTGCACCTCCCGAGGCGCGTGAGCGCGCGCGCCCGGCGATGCTCGCGCTGGCGGTGACGGTGTTCCCGCTCAACACCCACCTGGCGTTCTATTCGACCTTCTGGGGCGGCCTCACGCTGCTGCTGGCCGCGCTGTATGCGGGCAGTCTGTTGGCGAAGGATGAGGCCCAGTAGCGTCGCAGAGGCCCGTCAAGCAGGTAGATCCACGCCGCCTGCTGAGATGCCCGGAGGCATCCGCGTCATCCATCACTGGTAGTAATCGCTCCGGCCACCGGGCTGGCGCTTGAACCGGCGGTGGATCCACAGGTACTGGTCCGGCGCCTCGCGCACCATGGCCTCGATGGCCTGATTGACGCGGGCGGTATCGGCCTCGACATCCTCGCTGGGGAAATTCTCCAGCGGTGCGCCGATCTTCAAAAAATACTTGCCGCCTTCGCGACGGTGGAAATACGGGATCACCGCACAGCCGGTCATCCGCGCCAGCTGGTGCGTGGCGGTGATGGTCGAGGCGGTATGGCCGAAGAACGGCACGAACACCGTGTCCTTGCCGCGCATGTCCTGGTCGGGTGCATACCAGAGGAAGCCCCCCTTCTTCAGGTGCCGCACCGTGGCACGGATGTCTTCGTTGGCGTACATCGCCTTGGCGTAGCGCAGGCGGCCGAACTTCACCGCCCACTCGTAGACCGGGTTGCGGTGCTTGCGGTACATGCCGGACAGCTCCACGTGGTCGCACAGCAGGCGGCCGCACATCTCCAGCGTCATGAAGTGGCCGGAGACCAGCAGCACACCGCGGCCTTGGGCCTGCATGCGGTGCAGGTGTTCCAGCCCTTCGATCTGCACCTGCGGGCGGATGCTGTCGATGCTGCCCCACCAGGCCCGCGCGAATTCGAAAATGCCGACGCCCAACGCGTCGAAGCTGTCGCGCAGCAGGCGTTGGCGCCAGGCGTCGTCCTTCTCCGGGAAGCACAGCTTCAGGTTGACCTCGGCGGCGCGCCGGCGGCTGCTGGCCAGCCGGTAGGCGACCGTGCCGACGCCGCGCCCGAGCGCGCGCTGCAGCATCCACGGCAGGCGGGCGATCGCGAAGGCGACCAACATGAAGGCGAAGGTCGGCCAGTGGCGCGGATTGCGCAGGGACGGCCGGGTGGCGGTGGAAGCGTTATCGGACATGCCTCGATTCTAATGGATGCGCCCGGATGCGTCCCGGCGCGACCATCACGGCGGCGCGGCGTGTCTTCCCCGCGCCGCTCCCGTATCCTTTGCGCATGCGTAAAAGCCCTGTCGAATGGATCCTGCGCGGCCTGTACTCGGCCGTGCTGTACCTGCTGTTGCCGATCACCGTGTACCACCTGGTCTGGCGGGGCTTCCGGGTGCGCGAGTACTTCCAGCGCTGGGATGAGCGCTATGCCTCCTATCCGCACTCCAGCGGCCAGCCGCGGGTCTGGCTGCACGCGGTCTCGGTGGGCGAGGTGAATGCTGCCGCGCCACTGGTGAATGCCCTGCGCGCGCTGCGCCCGGACATCCGCTGGGTGATCACCACCATTACCCCGACCGGCTCCGAACGGGTCCGCGCGCTGTGGGGGGATGCGGTCGACCACGTGTACCTGCCCTACGACGTGCCGGGCAGCGTCGGCCGCTTCCTGGGCCACTTCAAGCCCAGCCTGGCGCTGATCCTGGAAACCGAGCTGTGGCCGAACCTGCTGTTCGGCTGCCGCGACCGCCGGATCCCGGTCTACATTCTCAATGCCCGGCTGTCGGCGCGCTCACTGCGCGGCTATCGGCTGCTGCGGCCGCTGATCGGCCGCGCACTGCGCACCGTGACCTGCGTGGCCGCACAGTCGGACGATGATGCCGAGCGCTTCATCCAGCTCGGGGCGCGCCCGGACCAGGTGCAGCCGCTGGGAAACCTGAAATTCGATATCGCCACCCCGAACGTGCAGGACTTCATCGCGCGCTTCCATGCTCTGGTGCCCGCCACGCGCCCGGTCTGGATCGCCGCCAGCACGCACGAGGGCGAAGAGCAGGCCACCCTGGATCTGCATCGCCGCCTGCGCGAGGCGATGCCGGGGGTGCTGCTGTTGTGGGCGCCGAGGCATCCCGAGCGGTTCCCGCGGGTGGAAGCACTGGCCCGCGAGCAGGGCTGGAAGGTCGCCACACGCCGCCAGCAGCAGTGGCCGCTGGCAGATACGGATGTCTTCGTCATCGACACGCTCGGCGAGCTGATGTCGTTCTACGGCTGCGCGCAGGTGGCCTTCGTCGGGGGCAGCCTGCAGGCCATCGGCGGGCACAACCTGCTGGAGCCGGCGGCGATGGGCACGGCCGCTGTCACCGGCCCGCACCTGCACAACTTCGCCGAGATTTCCCGGCGCATGCGCGAAGCCGGTGCGGTGGTGATCGCCGAGGATGCCAGCGGGGTCGGCGATGCACTGCTGACCCTGTTGCGCGATCCGCAGGCACGCGAAGACATGGCCCGCGCGGGGTGTGCGCTGGTGAGCAACGGCCGTGGCGCGTTGAAGCGCACCGTGGCCCTGATCGCCCCGCAGTTGCCGCCGCCGGTGGCGTGATCGCGGCCCGCCTGGCCGCCACGCGCGGCGACCAGGCCTGCCGATCCATCAGCCCGCAGCGACCAGCAGATCGCCCAGGAAGGCGTACGCAAACCCGAAGTAGATGAACACGCCGATCAGATCCATGACCGAGGTGATCATCGGGGCCGACAGGGTGGCCGGATCCGCCCCGATGCGGCGTGCGGCGAACGGCAGCAACGCGCCGATGATGCCGCCGAGCGCGGTGCACACCAGCATGCTCGAGCCCACCACCAGCAGCACGTCCATGCCCACACCCTTGCTGAAGTAAGCCAGGATCGCCTCCAGCACGGCGATGCTGATGCCCAGCGCCGCGGCTACCGGCAGTTCGCGCTGGATCACGAACCCCACATCGCGCCAGCTCAGTTTCAGCTCGCCCAGCGCCATGCTGCGGATCACCAGCGTGGCCGACTGGCTGCCGGTGTTGCCGCCCATGTCCACGATCGGGGCGATGAAGGCGGCCAGCACGATCACCTGCGACAGCAGCTCCTCCTGCGCGGCGACAAACGTACTGGTGACGATGCCGAAGCAGGTCAGGATCGCCAGCCAGAACACACGCACCCGGAACATCTGCTTCAGCGGCGTGCTGCGCACATCAAGATCGTTCCCGTTTCCGCTGACCGTGCCGCCAAAGCGTGCCAGCTGCGAGGCATCCTGCTCCTTCTCGATATCCATCGCATCGTCCACGGTGACGATGCCGATCATGCGATCCCCGCCATTGGTCACCGGCAGCGCGAGCAGGTCGTAGCGACGGATCAGTTCGGCGGCCTGCAGCCTGGGCCAGTGCGCCTTCGCGGCGACCGGCTGCTCATGCATGATCGAGGCGACCGTGCGGTTCTCGTTGGCCAACACCAGATCACGCAGGGCCACCGTGCCGCGCAGCCGCAGCGTGTGGTCGAGCACGAACAGGATGTTCACCGTTTCGCTGTGCAGCGCAGTGGCGCGGATATGCGCCAGCGCCTGGGCCACGGTCATCTCCGGAGACACCCAGACATAATCGGACGTCGTCGCCGAGCCGACCGTGCCCTCCGGATAGGACGCCATCTTGAGGATGTCGTCGCGCTCGACCTTGGTCAGTGCCGGCAGCAGTTTCTGCTTGGCGTCATCGCCGAGCCGGTTGTACAGATCGGCGCGGTCATCCGAGGGCATGTGTTCGAACAGCTGCACCACCGCCTCGCGCGGCATCGCCGCCAGCAGCTGATCCTGGCGTATCTCGGTGAAGTGCGCGAACAGCTCGGCGCGTGCCTGCGGGTCGAGCATCATCAGCAACGGGAGTGTCTTGTCCACGCTCAGCGCGTCGAGCGCATCGACGAGGTCGGACGGATGCGTGGTGGCGGCGATGCTGACAAAGCCGGCCGCGTCGAGGGAGAGCGAGAGGGTGCGGATCGAGAACAGGAGGTCTTCGCGGTTCATGGTGGTTCTCCAGCAGAAAGCGGCGCGTGACGGAGCAACGCGCGGTGATGAGGTACAGGCATCCAGCGCACCGGATTGCGTCCGGCGCGGCAGTTACAGGGCGTGGGCCGCGTGCAGCGTGCAGGCGGCGGGTGAGGTCAATCGTTGCCGTCAGCCGGCACGCACGGCACTACGGTGCGGCCGCGAGATTGAAGCCGAGCGTCAGCCATCGACCATCGCGCTGGTGATGCATGCGGCCGGCCAGCAGATCCACGCTGGCGCCGCGCCAGAGTTCGTGGCGCACGCCGAACTGACTGCTGCGCTGGCGCGTTGCATCGCGGGCGGTTTCGGCCAGGAGTGACCAGTGCGGTGCGGCCACGATTTCCAGGCCGACGCCATCGGTGCGGCCCCGTGCCCCTGCCGTGCGTGCCCAGCCCAGGTTGAGGTGCAGCAGCGTGCGATCAGAGGCACCGAGCGCCACGGTCAGGGGGGCATTGAGGTTCCAATCGTTGGCGCGCGGGCGGTGCCAGTCGCTGCCTACGCCCGCACTGACCGCCACCCCCCAGCGTCGCTGATCGAGATCACGCAGCACGCGCTTGGCGCCCACGGCCCACTGCGTGGCGGCAGTGGCACGTTGATGGCTGACGCCGAGCGACCACTCGGTCCCGGCGATGGTGCAGGCCGGCACGGCCGTCCATTCGTTGCCGGCATCGGTATGCCGGCCCCAGCTTTCCAGCTGGCAGCGACCGGCATCGGTGATCGAGGCGTCATCCACCATCAGGCTGGCGGCGGCGCGGGTGTCGAACGGAAGCATCGCCACGGCCACGAGCGGCAGGGCGAACACACGGGAAACGTGCATGGGCAATCTCCAGGCAAACGGAAACGCCAGCGGCACCCTTCTTGGGGTCGGTGGAACGGCGATACGGATGATGCGAGGCGGGCGAGCGTGTCAGCTGCGCCGGTGGGCCCCGTCCTGTGCGGACGGAACCGACCTTGGGGTCAGTGGGTCCGTCGGCTCAGGAGCAGCAACGAGATCGACTATGACTGTCCAAGGAGGGGGCCTCTGGAGGGAAAGGGAAGGTGGTGCGGGGCGGACCTTAGTCGGCCCATGCCGAGGGGTCAAGCCATTTTCCATGCGACGTGCCGGACTGTGGACCGGTTCACGGTGGAGACTGTGCGCGGGTAGGCATTACGCGATGAAATCGCCGCGGCAGTGATCGCGTGTGTGACGCCCACGACGTGTCGGAATCAACAACCTGCGCGCATAAAAAAACCACCCGCATGCGGGTGGTTTTCTGTCACGCGCTGCGCCGTCGATCAGTTGACGGTGGTGCTCGGCGTGGCCGCCTTCTGGGTGAGCAGGCGGTTGATGTCCTGCAGTTCGGCGATGTCCAGCGTGCCGACCGCCTGGCCCAGCTGCAGGCGGTTCTGCAGGAAGGTGTAGCGGGCGTTGGCGTAGTCCAGCTGCGCGGAGAACAGGATGCGCTGGTTCTGGATCACGTCCAGCACGGTACGCGTACCGACTTCCAGACCGACCTGCGAGGCGTCATAGGCGCTCTGTGCCGACACGACGGCCAGGCGACGCGCTTCCACTTCGCTGATGCCGGCCACCAGGGTCTGGTAGGCATTGCGCGTGTTGCGGTCCAGGGCGCGCTTCTGCTGCTCGTAGCCGTCCTGGGCGATGTCACGCTGGGCCAGGGCCTGGCGCACGCCGGACTGGGTGGCGCCGCCGGAGAAGATCGGCACGTTCAGGGTCAGGCCGACGCTGTTGGTGCGGCGGTCCGGGCTGAAGCTGCTGCCGCCGTCGCCGACGACATCACCCCAGCTGGCCGACTTGCCGGCGGTGGCACCCAGCGACAGGGTCGGGTAGTGCGCGCCGCGGGCGGCCGAGACGCCGGATTCAGCAGCGTTGACCTTCAGTTCCTGCG
Organism: Stenotrophomonas sp. 05L413; assembly: GCF_056397945.1. Classification (NCBI taxonomy): domain Bacteria; kingdom Pseudomonadati; phylum Pseudomonadota; class Gammaproteobacteria; order Lysobacterales; family Lysobacteraceae; genus Stenotrophomonas; species Stenotrophomonas sp. 05L413. The sequence continues at coordinate 1,066,745 of NZ_JBFTOL010000001.1, read as the reverse complement.
CCTTCAGCGCCGGGTTCTGCGCAACAGCCTCGTTCACCAGCGTATCGATGGTGGCGTACTTGGCCGGCAGCTCCGGACGGAAATCGGCCGGCAGAGCGCGCAGGTCGGTGACCGGCTGGCCGGTCAGTTCGGTCAGCGCCTGGTAGGCGTCGGCCAGCGTGTTCTGCGCGATGATCGTGTTGGCGCGCGCCTGGTCGTACTGGGCGCGGGCTTCGTGCACGTCGGTGATCGGGGCCAGGCCCACTTCCAGGCGCTTGTCGGCGAAATCGAACTGCTTCTTGGCAGCGGCTTCGTTGGTCTGCGCGGCCGACAGCGATTCAATGCCCACCAGCACGTTGAAGTACGCCGCCGAGGTGCGCACGATCAGGTCGTCGTTGGCCGAATCCAGGGTGAAATCCGCTGCACGGCTCAGCTCGCGCTGCGACCGCAGATTGGCGAACTGGGTGAAGTTGAAGACGGTCTGGCTGCCGTTGATCGTGTAGTTCCGGCTCTTGGTGGTGAACGAGCTGGAGGTCAGATCATGGTTCGGGTTGGTGCGGCTGCGGTTGAGCGAGGCCTCGCCGTTGAGCTGCGGCAGCAGGGCGGCACGCGCCTGCACAGCGCCTTCCTTGTCGTACAGACGGGTCGACTCGGCAGCCGACAGCTGCGGATCGCCGTTGCGCGCCATTTCGTAGACCTGCAGCAGGTCGGCGGCAGAGGCGGTCATCGGCAGCAGGGCGGCGGCCAGCGCAAAGGCGAGGGATCGGCGGATCATTGCGGCTTCCTTGGACTCAGAGTTGGAACTGGGGTGCCGGGGCGGCACCGCGCAGGTAATCGATATCGGTTTCGAACAGCGACTCAGTGGTGCCGTCCGCCTTGACCAGCACCGCTTCCATGACCGGCGACCGGCCACGGATCACGAACAGTCGACCGCCGGGACGCAGCCACTGGGCGAAACGTGACGGAATGACATCCACCGCGCCGGTGACGCAGATCGCATCGAAGCGGCGCTCGGTGTCCCAGCTCAGGGCGTCGGCGGTTTCGATACGGACGTTGTTGCCCAGGCCGGCAGCGTCCAGACGCGCGCGCGCGGTGGTGGCCAGCTCGGCATCGATTTCCAGGCTCAGCACTTCGCGGGCCAGTTCGCCCATGCAGGCGCTCAGGTAGCCGCTGCCGGTGCCGATTTCCAGCACTTCATCGCCCGGCTGCAGATCCAGCGCCTGCAGCGTGCGGCCTTCGATGACCGGCTTCATCATCTTCTGGCCGTTGCCCAGCGGCAGCTCGATATCAGCGTAAGCCAGAGCCCGGTGCGATTCAGCGACGAACGCCTCCCGCGGCAAGCGTGCCAGTACATCGAGCACGCGGATTTCCAGCACATCCCAGGGGCGGATCTGCTGTTCAACCATCAGTTCGCGGGCGTGGGAGTAATCGATCGTCATGAGGTTCTATATCCAGCGCAGTGGGCCGGCCATTTTACCGGTGCCGGGAGCCGGCGGCGCGCTGAAAGCATCGCTGCCGTCGCGCCGGGGTCGCAGTGCCGGAAGTCACCGCGACCTCCGGTCCATTCAGTTTAGTGCCGCCGGGCATACGCCCGCAGGAAAAAGTCGACGCTGGCGCATACGTGGGCGTCGGCATCGCACTCGGCCGGGGCCGGCCGCAACCCGCACATCATATGCGTATGCAGCTCGCCCTTGATCAAGGTCAGGAACTGGAGGGCGCCGGTCTGGAAGTCGGTGATCTCCAGTTCGCCACGGGCGGCCCGGGCACGCAGGAAGTCCCCCAGTGCATCGGTGGTCCGCTGCGGGCCGGCCAGCCAGAACATTTCGCGGATGCGGTCATCGGTATCGGGCGACATCATCACCCGCTGCACGGCGACGGCCGCATCGGAGGTGATCAGGCTGAAGAAGGCGTGGCCGATGCCCATCAGCTGATCGCGCAGTGGGCCCTCGATGTCGGTGACGAACAGCTCGTCGGGCAGCATCTCGACACATTTGGACTGCACAGCTTCGGTGAAAAGGGTCTCTTTATCGCCGAAATGGCTGTAAACGGTCAGTTTTGATACGCCCGCCTGCGCGGCGATGCTGTCCATGCTGACCCCGTTGTAGCCCTGGTCGACGAACAGCGATTTGGCGGCTTCCAGAATGGCCGCGCGCTTGCCCAGATCCTTCGGGCGCCCCGGCCCGGCGGCCTTGGCGGCCGGCTTGGAAGGCGATGTGGAGGAGGTCGGATCAGTCATCCAATCAATACTAGACCAATCGGTTCGATATTTATACTATACCGGCTGGTTCAATATTGAGGCGGCTGGAACAGAGCGTTTCCAGCGGCTTTTTCCGGGTTACTTTTCAGGTCCAGGACCTCATGAAAAACATGCGATGGATGGGTGGTGGGTTGCTGGCGATCGCGCTGGCAGCATGTGGCAAGCAGGACGCCGAGCCGGTTGCGCCGATTCCGGTGCTGGTGGTCCACCCGGGCACCGTGACCGGCCAGGAAGTGGCTGCCTATCCCGGTGAGATCCGCGCCCGCGAGGAAAGCCCGCTGTCGTTCCGCGTCGGGGGCAACCTGATCAAGCGGCATGTCGATGCCGGCCAGCGCGTGCGCAAGGGCCAACTGCTGGCCGAGCTGGATGCTGCCGACTACGCCTCCCAGGCCAGCGCCTCGCAGGCCCAGCTGGCCGCTGCCGAAGCCGATCTGATCCGCGCCCGTGATGACCAGAAGCGCTACGCCACGCTGGCCGAGCAGCAACTGGTCAGCCAGTCCGCACTCGACAGCCAGACCGCCGCGTTCAAGGCCGCGCAGGGCCAGGCCAATGCCGCCCGCGCCAATCTGGCCGTGGCCCGCAACCAGGCAGAGTACGCCCAGTTGCGCGCGCCGGCCGACGGCGTGATCGCCAGCCGCCAGGCCGAAGCCGGGCAGGTGGTCAGTGCCGGGCAGACCGTGTTCACCCTGGCTGCGGATGGCGGCCGCGAAGTCGTGATCGCCCTGCCGGAAAGCACCATCCGCGATTACCAGGTGGGCCAGCCGGTACAGGTGGAACTGTGGAACCGCCCGGGCCAGCTGTTGGCCGGCACGATCCGTGAGATCGCCCCGGCTGCCGATGCGCAGGGGCGTACCTATGCCACCCGCGTCAGCCTGGCACCGGAAGCGCTGACCGAGGTCGAGCTGGGCCAGAGCGCGCGCGTGTTCGCCGCGGCCGGGCGCCAGGGCACCCTACAATTGCCGCTGGCGGCGGTGCAGCGCGGTGCCGATGGGCGCAGCAGCGTGTGGGTGGTCGATCCGGCCAAGCGCACGTTGAAAGCCACGCCGGTGGCGGTCGGTGCGTATGGCGTTGAATCCGTTCCGGTGCTGAGCGGGGTGAACGCGAACGACTGGGTGGTTGCCGCCGGCGGCCATCTGCTGCGCGAGGGCCAGCCGGTGACCGCGGTGGACCGCCAGAACCGCCCGGTGCTGGCACCGGCGGCCAAGTCTGCCGCGCCTGCCACCGGCAAGGGGAACTGATCCCGTGCGCCGCTTCAATCTCTCCGAATGGGCGCTGGGCAACCGGCCACTGGTGCTGTTTGCGATGCTGGCCTTCGCGATCATCGGCGCGTGGTCGTACAAGCACCTGGGCCAGTCCGAGGATCCACCGTTCACCTTCAAAGTGATGGTGGTACGCACGAACTGGCCCGGCGCGACCGCCGAACAGGTCTCACGCCAGGTCACCGAGCCGATCGAGAAGGCACTGCTGAACACCGGGCAGTACGAGTTCATCCGCTCCTACTCGCGCCCGGGCGAATCGCAGGTGATCTTCGTGGCGCGCGACAGCCTGCGTTCCAAGGCGATTCCCGACCTGTGGTACCAGGTGCGCAAGCGCGTGGGCGACATCAAGCCGACCCTGCCGCGCGAAATCGTCGGCCCGTTCTTCAACGACGAGTTTGGCGATACCTTCGGCAACATCTACGCCTTGACCGGCCAAGGCTTCGACTACGCGGTGATGCGCGATTACGCCGACCGCATCCAGCTGGAACTGCAGCGCGTGCCGGATGTCGGCAAGATCGAGCTGGAAGGCCTGCAGGACGAGAAGGTCTGGATCGAGCTGTCCAACACCAAACTGGCCACGCTGGGCGTGTCGCTGCAGCAGGTGCAGCAGGCATTGGCCGACCAGAATGCCATTGCCGCCACCAGCTTCTTTGAAACCCCGACCGACCGGGTGCAGCTGCGCGTCACCGGCCAGTTCAAGAGCGTGGAGGACATCCGCAGCTTCCCGATCCAGGCCGGCGACCGCACCGTGCACCTGGGCGACATTGCCGAGATCAAACGTGGTTTTGCCGATCCGGCGTCGCCGAAGATGCGCTTCATGGGCGAAGACGCGATCGGCATCGCCGTGGCGATGAAAGACGGCGGCGACATCCTCAAGCTGGGCAGTACCCTGGATGCCGAATTCGAACGCCTGCAGAAAACGCTGCCGGCCGGCATGCAGCTGCGCAAGGTCTCCGACCAGCCGCATGCGGTGGAGGAGTCCGTCGGCGAGTTCGTGCAGGTGCTCACTGAAGCGGTGGTGATCGTGCTGCTGGTGAGCTTCTTCTCGCTCGGCCTGCGCACCGGCCTGGTGGTGGGCGTGACCATTCCGCTGGTGCTGGCGATGACCTTCTTCGTCATGCATTACTTCGGCATCGGCCTGCACAAGATTTCCCTCGGCGCGCTGGTGCTGGCGCTGGGCCTGCTGGTGGACGATGCGATCATCGCGGTGGAGATGATGGCCACCAAGATGGAGCAGGGCTACGACCGCCTGCGCGCGGCCAGCTTCGCGTGGGAGTCGACCGCGTTCCCGATGCTGACCGGCACGCTGATCACCGCGGCCGGCTTCCTGCCGATCGCCACGGCCGCTTCCAGCACCGGCGAATACACCCGCTCGCTGTTCCAGGTGGTGACCATCGCGCTGGTGGTGTCGTGGATCGCCGCGGTGCTGTTCATCCCGTACCTGGGCGACAAGATGTTGCCGGACCTGTTCAACCCGCAGCCGCCCAAGCCGGACAGCCTGGCAGGGCGCTGGCATGCCCGCCGCCTGCAGTGGGCCGACCGCCATCCCGCGTTCGCGCGCTGGATCGCGCCGAAGGTGCATGCGCACGACCATGATCCGTATCAGCGTCCGTTCTACGTGCGCTTCCGCCGTTTCCTGGATGTCTGCCTGCGCCATCGCTGGTGGGTGATCGCCGCCACGGCCGCGCTGTTCGTGTTCTCGCTGCTGATCTTCCGCTTCGTGCCCCAGCAGTTCTTCCCGGATTCGACCCGCCCGGAACTGATGGTGGACATCGAACTGGCCGAGGGTGCCTCGTTGCAGGCCACCCAGGCGCAGGCGACCAAGCTGGAAAAGCTGCTCAAGGACCGCGAAGGCATCAGCAATTACGTGGCCTACGTGGGCACCGGCTCGCCGCGCTTCTACCTGCCGTTGGACCAGCAGCTGCCGGCCACCAACTTCTCGCAGTTCGTGGTGCTGACCGAGAACGCCACCGCACGTGAGGCGACCCGCGACTGGCTGCTCAAGGACGTGATTCCGCAGTTCCCGGACGTGCAGATGCGCGTGACCCGTCTGGAGAACGGCCCGCCGGTCGGCTACCCGGTGCAGATGCGCATCTCCGGCGAGCACATCGAGCAGGTGCAGGCCATCGCACGGCAGGTGGAAGCCAAGGTGCGCGCAAACCCGCACGTGATGAACGTCAACCTGGATTGGAGCGAGCCGAGCAAAGTGGTGCGGCTGGTGATCGACCAGGACCGTGCACGCGCACTGGGTGTGAGCAGCGCGCAGGTGAGCCAGCTGCTGGGCACGTCGTTGTCGGGCATGAGCGTGAGCACCTATCGGGAGGGCAACCGCCTGATCGAGATGCTGCTGCGTGGCCCGGACAACGAACGTGTGCGGCTGGACATGCTGGGCAGCCTGGCCATTCCGACCGCCAGCGGGACCTCGGTGACGCTGTCGCAGGTGGCGCGCCTGGAGTACGTGTTCGAGGACGGCATCATCTGGCACCGCAACCGCCTGCCGACGGTGACCGTGCGCGCCGACATTGCCGACGCGAAGCAGCCGCTGGACGTGGTGCAGCAGATCCTGCCGACGCTGGAGGGCATCCGTGCCGAGCTGCCGTCCGGCTACCTGCTGGAAACCGGCGGTACGGTGGAGGATTCCACCCGTGGCCAGGATTCGATCAAGGCCGGCATGCCGCTGTTCCTGATCGTGGTGGCCACCTTGCTGATGCTGCAGCTGCGCAGCTTCTCGCGTGCGGCGATGGTGCTGGTCACCGCACCGCTGGGCATCATCGGCGCGACCCTGTTCCTGCTGCTGTTCCGCGCGCCGTTCGGCTTCGTGGCGTTGCTGGGGACGATCGCGCTGGCCGGCATGATCATGCGCAACTCGGTGATCCTGATCGATCAGATCCAGCAGGACATCGACGCCGGGCATGACCGCTGGCACGCGATCATCGATGCCACCGTGCGCCGCTTCCGCCCGATCGTGCTGACCGCGCTGGCGGCGGTGCTGGCGATGATCCCGCTGTCGCGCAGTGCCTTCTACGGCTCGATGGCGATCTCGATCATGGGCGGCCTGATCGTCGGTACCGTGCTGACCCTGGTGTTCCTGCCGGCGCTGTATGCCGCGTGGTTCCGGGTGAAGCCGGACGAGGCCAAGACCAGCGAAGGCTGAGGGACGATGAAGCCGGCCGATGGCCGGCTTCATCGTTTGAGTGCGACGCAAATGCCTGTCGTCTTCGTCGTGCCAGCAAGCGCACAATGCACACCGGATTTCTTCGGTCGCACATGATGTCGTCACGTTCCTCTTCTCGGTTCGCCACTGCGGCGGCGATCGTTCTGCTGATGGTTTCCGCGTTGCCAGCGCAGGCAAACCCCGCTGCCAGTTTCCAGCGCGATCTCGTCGAGTTGCTGGAGTGCCGCGCCTCACCGGCAACGATGCAGGCGGTGACGACCGCGTTGCGTGGCGCACGGTATGGCACGCCGCAGGAACGACCGGCCCATCTGAAGGGCTGGAGCTTCACGCCCAGCGGTGACGAGGAGCACAAGACGACCCTCATCGACATGCCAGTGACGTTGACGGCACACGGCATCCCGACGCACCGCGTGGTGGCGGATGACATGGGCTTCTCGATTCCCATCGATGCCGGGCAGCGTGCGCGCATCGTCACCGGGAACGGGCTGCGGATGCGGTCGAGTAGCCTGCGTGAGCCGTTCCAGGTCTGGTCGCCACCAGAGGCATCCGGCGATGCGTCATCGCCGGGCGCCATCGTGGTGAGCAGCGATGGGGAGGGCTATCGGGTGGGATGTGACTACCCCGGTCCGATGCGCGAGGCGCGTGTTCCACCGCGATTGCGCGAGACGGCCACGGCAAGTGATGTTGGCGCCGCGCTCGAATGTCGGGCTGACGACGCTGCCATGCAGCGCATCGCCAACCTGTGGGAGCGTGTGTCGGAACTGTCGCCGCTGGCATGGCCGGACAATGTCCGCGCGGTGGCCGAGCATGAGTACCTTGCCGATGGCCAGGAGATGCCGGTCATGGTCATCACCCTGGAGCAGCCGGTGGCGTTGAAGGGCTTGGCTGCGACGTCGCTCGTCCTCGCGTATGGCGGCTATCTCGCAGCCGACATGGGCGATGCGCCGCTGAAGGCGGTGCTCGATGCCACTGGCCTGGGCGCAGCGGATCGTCAGGCGGAAGGGCATTGGATGCGCGAAGCATCCCGGGAGGCGTCGTCCGGATACACGCGCGTGCAGGCATTCAGCGTGATATCCACCGATGGCGGCGCCGTGCTGGCTGGGTGCATGACGAGCGAGGTCCGCTCGGCGCACTGACCGCTGCGGCGGGAAATGCTGCAGGGCGCAGCGGATGAACACCGCTGCACCGCTTCACCCATCTACCCTCAGTAAACGCCCTGCGCCAGCATCGCATCGGCCACCTTGACGAAGCCGGCGATATTGGCGCCATCCACGTAGTTCACGCTGCCATCGGCGCGCTTGCCGTGGCGCACGCAGTTGGCGTGGATGTCCTTCATGATCCCGTGCAGACGCTCATCGACATCGGCGTGATGCCACGACAGGCGCTGCGCGTTCTGGCTCATTTCCAGCCCCGAGGTGGCCACGCCGCCGGCGTTGCTGGCCTTGCCCGGCGCATACAGGGTGCCCGCCTTGAGGAAGACCTCCATGGCCTCGAGTGTCGATGGCATGTTGGCGCCTTCGGCCACGCACAGCACCCCGTTGTCGACCAGGGCGCGGGCGTCGTCTTCGTCCAGCTCGTTCTGGGTGGCACAGGGCAGGGCGATCTCGGCAGGGATGTGCCAGGGGCGCTTGCCGTCCAGGTATTCGAAGCGTGTGTCGTCGGCCAGCTCGGACAGGCAACCACGGCGCTCGTTGCGCAGGTCCACCACCTCCTGCAGCGCGGCCTCATCGAAGCCCTCGCGCGCGTACAGGGTACCGCCCGAATCGGAGAGCGTGAGTACTTTCGCGCCGAGTTCGATGGCTTTGATCGCGGCATGCTGGGCCACGTTGCCAGCACCGGAAATCAACACCTTCGCGCCATCCGTATCGCGCCGCGCGTGGTGCAGCATCTGCTCGACGAAGTAGACCGTACCGAAGCCGGTCGCTTCCGGACGCATCAGGCTGCCACCGTAGGACAGGCCTTTGCCGGTGAACACGCAGGCGGCATTGTTGGTGAGCTTCTTCATCATGCCGGCCATGTAGCCGACCTCGCGCGCGCCCACGCCGATATCGCCAGCCGGCACGTCGGTGTCTGCGCCCAGGTGGCGATGGAGTTCAAGCATCAGCGCCTGGCAGAAGCGCATCACCTCGGTGTCGCTGCGGCCCTTGGGATTGAAATCCGAGCCGCCCTTGCCACCGCCCATCGGCAGGGTGGTCAGCGCGTTCTTCAGGGTCTGCTCGAAGGCCAGGAACTTCAGGATCGATTGGTTGACCGACGGATGAAAGCGCATGCCGCCCTTGAACGGGCCGATCGCCGAGCTGTGCTGTACGCGCCAGCCGCGGTTCACATGGGTCTTGCCGGCGTCATCGGCCCAGGCCACGCGGAACTGGATCACCCTCTCCGGCTCCACCAGACGCTCCAGCAGGCCGTGTTCCAGGTAGCGGGGGTGACGCTGCAGGAACGGCCACAGGCTCTGGATCACTTCTTTCACGGCCTGCAGGAATTCCGGCTGATGCGGATCACGCTGGGCCACGTGGTTGAGAAAGTCGTCTGAGGCACGATGATTCAAGGGCTTTCCTTGTTGGGGGCCGGCCGCTGGCAGCGGCGTGACCGACGGGACAGGGAGGCCGTGCGGGATGTAAAAACAGGAACGCGGCCCTCAGGCCGCGTCCTTTGCGATCATTGCAGCTTGGCAAGGACCGCGTCGGTCGCTGCGGCGGTACTCACCGCGAAACCCTTGGCTGCAAGGTCGGCGGTGAACACGCCGTCATCCAGCACGGCATACACCGCTGCCTCGACCGTAGCAGCCTCTTCGTCCAGCCCCAGTGAATGCCGCAGCAGCATCGCGGCACTGAAGATCGTGGCGTACGGATTGGCGATGCCCTTGCCGGCGATGTCCGGCGCCGAGCCGTGGATCGGCTCGTAGATGCCCACTGCACCCGGCTCGCCCAGCGAGGCCGACGGCAGCAGGCCGAGCGAGCCGGCCAGCATCGAGGCTTCGTCGGTGAGGATGTCGCCGAACATGTTTTCAGTCACGATCACGTCGTACTCGCGCGGCTTGGCCAGCAGGTGCATGGCCATCGAATCGACCAGCTGGTGCTCCAAGGCGATGTCCGGGAATTCCTCGCGGCCGATCCGCGCAGCGACGTCGCGCCACAGGCGTGAGGTCTCCAGCACGTTGGCCTTGTCCACCGAGGTGACCTTGCCTCGGCGGGTCTGTGCCAGCCGGAACGCGGTGCGCATGACCCGCTCGATCTCGCCCACGCTGTAGCTGCACAGGTCGCTGGCGGTATCGGCAGTGCGGGTCTTCTCACCGAAGTAGATGCCGCCGGTCAGCTCACGCACGACCACGAAGTCCACGCCCTCCAGCAGCTCGGCCTTGATCGGCGAGGCACCGAGCGCAGCCGCATGCGTGCGCACCGGGCGCAGGTTGGCGTACAGCCCCAGCGCCTTGCGGATCGCCAGCAGGCCCTGCTCCGGGCGGACCTTGGCATTCGGGTCGGACCACTTCGGCCCGCCGACCGCACCGAGCAGGATGGCGTCTGCCTTGCGGCAGGCGTCCAGCGTGGCGGCCGGCAGTGGCTCGCCGTGGCGATCGATGGCGATGCCACCGATGTCGTGTTCCTGGAACCCGAAGCTGTGTCCGAAACGGGTGGCGACGGCCTCCAGCACCGCCACGGCGGCAGCGGCGACTTCCGGACCGATGCCGTCACCCGGCAATACGACAATCTCAGCGTGCATGTTCACTCTCGTAACGTTCAATGTCAGGGGTACGGCCCAACAGATACCCCAATTGGTCCACGCCTTCCAGCAGACAGGTCTGTGAGAAGCCGTCCAGCGGGAAGGCATACACGCGCCCATCGGGGGTGCGCAGTTCGCGCGCGGCCACATCGATGGTCAATGCGTCATCCGGGCGCTGCATCAGCGTCTGCACATCGGCTTCGTCCAGCACGATCGGCAGCAGGCCGTTCTTCAGCGAGTTGCCGCGGAAGATATCGGCGATCTCGCTGCTGACGATGGCGCGCAGACCCAGGTCGGTCAGGGCCCACGGCGCATGCTCACGCGAGGAGCCGCAGCCGAAGTTGCGGCCGGCCAGCAGGATGCTGCGGCCGGCGTTGTGCGGCTGGTTGAAGGCGAACGCCGGGTTCGGCACGCCCTCGCTCTGCCAGCGCCAATCATTGAAGGCGTGCTTGCCCAGGCCGACGCGCTCGGTGGTGGACAGAAAGCGCGCCGGAATGATCTGGTCGGTGTCGATGTTGGTCTCGCGCAGCACCACGCTGGTCGAGGTCAGGGTACGGAAGCCGCTCATCAGGCCACCTCCAGCGTGGCATACAGTTCGCGTGGGTCGGCCACGCGGCCGTTCACCGCGGCCCAGGCGGCCGTCATCGGCGAGGCCAGCAGGGTGCGCGAGCCGGGGCCTTGGCGGCCTTCGAAATTGCGGTTGCTGGTGCTGACCGCCAGTTGTCCCGGCGCGACCAGATCGCCGTTCATGGCAATGCACATCGAGCAGCCCGGCTCGCGCCATTCGGCACCGGCCGCGCGCACGATCACATCGATGCCTTCGGCTTCGGCCTGGCGCTTGACGATTTCCGAGCCCGGCACCACCAGCATGCGCACGCGGTCAGCGACACGGCGGCCCTGCAGCACCTGCGCCACTTCGCGCATGTCGCTCAGGCGGCCGTTGGTGCAGGAGCCGACGAAGACCACATCCACCGGGGTGCCGGCCAGGGTCTGCCCGGCATGGAAGTGCATGTAGTCCAGGCCCTTCTGCGCGGCCGCGTCGTTGGCCGCCGGAATCGGCTGGTCCACCGCGATGGCGGTGCCGGGGTGGGTGCCCCAGGTCAGGGTGGGGCGGATGTCGGCGGCCTCGATGTGGACCTCGACATCGAAGCGCGCACCGACATCGCTGCGCAGCTGCGACCACGTGGCCACGGCAGCATCGAATTCGGCGCCCTTGGGGCCACGCGGGGTGGCGGCCACCCAGTCGAAGGTGATCTGGTCGGGGGCGACCATGCCGGCACGTGCCCCGGCTTCGATGGACATGTTGCACAAGGTCATGCGCTGTTCCATGTCCATCGCTTCGATCGCGCTGCCACGGAACTCCAGCACATGGCCGGTACCGCCGTTGACGCCGATCACACCGATGATGTGCAGCACCACGTCCTTGGCGCCGACACCCTGGGCCAGCGCGCCATCGACGGTGATCGCCATCGTCCTGGCTTTACGCTGCAGCAGGCACTGCGTCGCCAGCACATGGCCGACCTCGCTGGTGCCGATACCGAAGGCCAGCGCGCCAAATGCACCATGCGTGGAGGTGTGGCTGTCGCCACAGACGATGGTCATGCCCGGCTGGGTGAAGCCCTGTTCGGGGGCGATCACGTGCACGATGCCGCGGCTGGCCGACTGCAGGTCGAACAGCTCGATGCCGTGCGTGGCGCAGTTGTCGGCCAGCATCGCCACCTGGGCTTCGGAGGCGGCGCTGGCATAGGGCAGCTTGCCGTCGGCGCCGGCTGGCAGGGTGGGGGTGGAGTGATCCATCGTGGCCTTGGTCCGGTCCGGTCGGCGCGGGGAGAGGCCGCGCTCGCGCAGTTCGGTGAAGGCCTGCGGCGAGGTCACTTCGTGGATCAGGTGCAGGTCGATGTACAGCACGGCGGGCGCGCTGTCGGTCTCGGGAACGACGACGTGGGCATCCCACAGTTTGTCGTACAGGGTGCGGGGAGCTGGGGTCATGGACTGGCCTTGCTGCAGTTCGGGATACGTAATGGGGTGCTCAGGCCGCGGCGGTGGCCGCGGGCTGGTCGGCCGTCGCGTTGCGCTGGCGCAGCAGACGGTTGGCCACCTCCAGCCACGCCAGTGCGGAGGCTTCGATGATGTCGCGGCTGGTGCCGGTGCCTTCGTACTCCACACCCTCGTGGCGTACGCTCAGGTTGGCTTCGCCGCGCGCATCGGCGCCGATGCCCACACTGTGCACGTGGTAGCTGTCCAGCATCAACTGCACGCCGGTGGCGGCCGACAATGCGCCGAACAGTGCATCGACCGGACCATCGCCCTGCGCCGTCTCGGCAACGCGGTTGCCCTCCGGATCGGACAGCTCGACCAGCGCGTTGGCGCGGCTGCCCACATCGCTGATGGTCATCGAGGCCAGCCGGTAGCCGTTCTGGGTCGCGCTGCCCTGCATCAGGGTCTGCAGGTCGGCGTCGGTGACCACGCGCTGCTGTTCGCACAGCGCCTTGAACTGTTCAAAGACGTGTTTCAGTTCCTCCTCGTACAGGAAGAAGCCCAGCGCACGCAGGCGTTGTTCGACCGCGGCGCGGCCACTGTGGCGGCCCAGCACCATCTGCGAGGACTCCCAGCCAACGTCTTCCGGGCGCATGATTTCGTAGGTGCCGCGGTGGCGCAGCATGCCGTGCTGGTGGATGCCCGACTCGTGAGCGAAGGCGTTGGCGCCGACGATCGCCTTGTTGCGCTGGACCGGCATGCCGACCAGGCGCTGCAGCAGCTGCGAGGTGGCCACGATCCGCGGGGTGTTGATGCGCGTGTCTTCTTCATAGAAGGCATTGCGGACCTTCAGCACCATCGCGATTTCTTCCAGCGAGCAGTTGCCCGCGCGCTCGCCGATACCATTGACGGTGCACTCGACCTGGCGCGCACCGCCCTCGATGGCAGCCAGCGAGTTGGCCACGGCCAGGCCCAGATCGTTGTGGCAGTGCGCGCTGAAGATGATGCGGTCGCTGTCCGGCACGCCGGCGATCACGCGCTGGAACATGCCGCGGATCTCTTCCGGCGTGGTGAAGCCCACGGTGTCGGGCAGGTTGATGGTGGTAGCGCCGGCGGCCACGGCCACGCGGGCGACCTCGATCAGGAAGTCTTCCTCGGTACGCGTGGCATCTTCAGCGGAGAACTCCACATCGCCCACGTAGCTGCGGGCCAGGCTGACGTGCTTGTGTACCGACTCCAGTACCTGCTCGCGGGTCATGCGCAGCTTGTGCTCGCGGTGCAGCGGGCTGGTCGACAGGAACACATGCAGGCGCGGGTTCGCCGCGGCCTCCAGCGCCTTGGCCGAGGTTTCGATATCGGCGGCCAGGCAGCGCGACAGCACGGCCAGGGTCGGGCGTCGCACTTCGCGGGCGATCATCGCCATCGCTTCGCGGTCGGACTGGGAGCTGGCCGGGAAGCCGGTTTCCATGACATCCACGCCCAGTTCGTCCAGTGCGCGGGCCATCACCAGCTTCTGCTGCGGGCTCATGCTGCAGCCGGGCGATTGCTCGCCGTCGCGCAGGGTGGTGTCGAAAATTCTGATTCGGGGGGAGTTGGGCATGGTCACCAGGAGGTCTCCTCGACGGCAAGGTCGGATGGGATGGCAGAGGTAGGATTCGAAGCGGAAATCGGGGATGTCGCGAGCACGGTTGGTAGGGGCGGGCGTGTTCGCTCGCTGGCGCGGCGGCGCGGTTTGCGCGGGGGGCGGGGACGGATGTCGGCCAGCAGCTGGGCCAATACCAGCGCATCGATGTTGCCACCGGAGACCACCGCGCACTTGCGCTTGCCGGCGACGCGGCGACCGGCGGCCAGTGCCAGCGCGCCGGCACCTTCGGCGATGACGTGCTCTTCCAGCGCCAGCCGCACCAGCGTCTCGCGCAGCTCGGCTTCACGCACGATCACCACATCGTCCAGCAGTGCACTGCACAGCTTGCGGGTCAGGAAACCGGGAATCTTCACCTTGACGCCGTCGGCCAGGGTGGCGACCGGGGCGATCTCACGCACGTCGCCGCGGATGGCGCGGGCCATCGAATCGACGCCCTCCACCTGTGCACCGACGATGCGCACGCCCTGCGATTTCAGCGCCAGCGCCACGCCGGACGCCAATCCACCGCCACCGATCGGCACGATCACCACGTCCGGCGCATGCGGGGCCAGCTCAATGCCCAAGGTGCCTTGGCCGGCGATCACGTCCGGGTCGTCGAAGGCGGACAGGAAGCGGTAGCCGTGCTGTTCGGCCAGGGCACGGGCGAAGGCGTAGGCCTCGTCGTAGCTCTCGCCGTGCTGGCGTACGGTGGCGCCCCAGTGGGCGACCCCGGCGATCTTGGTGGCCGGTGCACCGTGCGGCATCACCGTGATCGCCGGAATGTTCAAGCGGTAGGCAGCCCAGGCCACGCCCTGGGCGTGGTTGCCGGCCGAGGCGCAGATGACCGGGCGGTCGTCGCCGCGCTCACGCCCGGCCAGCAGGGCGTTCAATGCACCGCGCACCTTGTAGGAGCCGGTGCGCTGCAGGTTCTCCAGCTTCAGCCACACGCCGAAACGCTCGGCGTAATGCAGCGGCGTGGGCGGCAGGAAGCGCCGCAGCCGCGCCTGTGCGGCCAGCACATCGGCGACACTTACATCGCCTACGTCCGGTTCCTGCGGGGTACGGCTAGCCGGCATCACGCACCCGGCCATGGTGATCGTTCCGGAGCGACGCGCGCTGCCACGGCGCATGGTGCGACGTACGACCGAGAAGACACCTCCGTACCGGCACCGATGCAACGGTGCGGGCGTTCATGCGGATACTCCAGTACCGGGCTCCAGTGCGCTGATGCGCACCGACACACAGTCGTAGATCTTCTCGATCTGGCGGCGCAGCGTCTCCGGTGGACGCGTGCTGTCCACCACCAGCTGCAGGTGCCAGCGGCCATCATCGGCGGCATTGGGCGCACCGGCGATCGCGCGCGGCGCGAAGCCGCGGCGTTCGGCCATGCCGATCACGCGCAGCAGCGCGCCTTCGGCCGGGGTCAGCACCAGGTCAAGCCGGTATTGCATTGGGGAACTCCTGGGACTGATGAGCGGGGTTGCTTTCCAGCATCGTGCTGTTGGCATTGTTGGGCGGCACCAGCGGCCACACGTTGGCACGCGCATCGATGGCCACATGCAGCAGGGCCGGGCCGGGCTGGGCCAGCATCGCGGCCAGGCCACCTTCGACATCGTCACGCGCTTCGATGCGCGTGGCCGGAATGCCGAACACCTGCGCCAGCGCGGCGAAATCCGGGTTGTCGGACAGATCGATCTCGCTGTAGCGCTCGGCGAAGAACAGCTCCTGCCACTGGCGGACCATGCCCAGCGAGCTGTTGTCCAGCAGCACGATCTTCACCGGCAGGCGGCAGCGGGCGATGGTGACCAGCTCCTGGACATTCATCATGAAACTGCCATCGCCGGAGACCAGCACCACGGTGCGATCCGGGCAGGCGAACTGCGCACCCATCGCCGCGGGCAGGCCGAAGCCCATGGTGCCCAACGCGCCGCTGGTCAGGTGGTTGCGCGGGTGGGTGAAGCGGCAATGCTGGGCGACCCACATCTGATGCTGGCCGACATCGCAGGCGATGATCGCATCGCTCGGCGCCAGCTCGCTCAGGCGCTTCAGCAGCGCCGGGGCGTAGATGTGCTTGCCCGGTGCGTCGTAGCGCGGGGCGAAGCGTTCACGATGGCCCTGGCAGCGCTTGGTCCAGGCCTCCTGCGTGGCCGGGGCGGTGGCCGCGGCGGTCAGTGCGCGCAGCGCCGTACCGACATTGCCCGGCACCGCGATGTCGGCGGTGCGCAGCTTGGAGATCTCGTACGCATCGGCATCGATATGCACGACGCGGGCAAACGGGGCGAACTCGTTCAACTTGCCGGTCGCGCGGTCATCGAAACGGGCGCCGACCACCACCAGCAGATCGCTTTCCTGCACGGCCATGTTGGCCGCGCGGGTGCCGTGCATGCCCAGCATGCCCAGATAGTGCGGATGCTGGGGCGGCAGCGCACCCAGGCCGCGCAGGGTCAACACGGTCGGAATACGGGTCGCCTCGACGAAGGCACGGAAGTCCTCCACCGCATCGCCCAGCGCCACGCCACCGCCGGCATAGATCACCGGCTTCTCGGCCCCGGCGATGGCGGCGATGGTCTGCGCGATGGCCTCGTCCTGTGGGGCAGGCGGCGCCACCACCGTGGCCGGCACGTGGTCGGGCAGGTGCGACGCATCGGCCACCTGCACGTCCTTGGGCAGATCGATCAGCACCGGGCCAGGACGACCCTCGCGGGCGATGCGGAAGGCATCGGCGACCACCTGCGGCAGGTCCTCGACCCGGCGCACCAGCCAGCTGTGTTTGACGATCGGCAGGGTCAGCCCGAACACGTCCAGTTCCTGGAACGCATCGGTGCCCAGCAGCGGGGTGGCGACCTGGCCGGTGATGCAGACCATCGGCACCGAATCCAGCATCGCATCGGCGATGCCGGTGACCAGGTTGGAGGCGCCCGGGCCGGAGGTGGCGACGCAGACGCCGACCCGGCCGCTGGCACGGGCGAAGCCGTTGGCGGCCAGGGCTGCGCCCTGCTCGTGGCGGACCAGGATGTGCTTCAGCCCGGAATCCACCAGGGCGTCATAGAACGGCATGATGGTGCCGCCCGGATAGCCGAACAGCGTATGCACGCCCTCGGCTTCCAGGGCCTGCGTCAACCAGCGTGCGCCGTTGCGGGGCGCGGTGCTGTGAGCGGAGGTATTCATGCGGTGACCTTTACGAAAGCGGGTGGGGGAGCCGCGCGTTTACGCGGCTTGACTTTGCAACCAGACCATCTTGGCGCGCAGTTCCTTGCCTACCTTTTCGATCGGGTGCTCCAGGTCGGCCTGCTTGAATTTGTTGTAGTTCGGCAGGCCCGCTTCGTACTCGGCCACCCAGTTCTTGGTGAAGGTGCCGTTCTGGATATCGGTCAACACGTCCTTCATGCGCGCCTTGGTGCCGGCGTCGATCACGCGCGGGCCGCTGACGTAGTCGCCGTACTGCGCGGTTTCGGAGATGAATTCCAGCATGCGGGTGATGCCGCCTTCGTAGAACAGGTCCACGATCAGCTTCAGTTCGTGCAGTACTTCGTAGTAGGCGATTTCCGGCTGGTAGCCGGCTTCGACCAGGGTTTCGAAACCGGCCTGCACCAGGGCCGAAGCGCCACCGCACAGCACGGCCTGCTCGCCGAACAGATCGGTTTCGGTTTCTTCCTTGAAGGTGGTCTGGATCAGGTTGGCGCGCGCGCCACCCAGGCCACCGGCGTAGGCCAGCGCGAACTCGGCGGCCTTGCCGCTCTTGTCCTGGTAGACCGCCCAGATGCACGGCACGCCGCGGCCGATCTCATACTCGCGACGGACCAGCGCACCCGGGCCCTTCGGCGCGACCAGCACCACGTCCAGATCCTCGCGCGGTTTGATCATGTCGAAATGCACGTTCAGACCGTGCGCGAACAGCAGCACCGCGCCCTGTTTCATGTTCGGCGCGAGCACGTCTTCGTAGAGCTTCTTCTGCACCATGTCCGGGGTCAGCACAGCGACCAGATCGGCATCCTTCACCGCCTCCGCCGGGGCTTTGACGGTGAAGCCGTCGGCCTGAGCCTTGACCTCGGTCGGACCGCCCGGGCGCAGCCCGACGACGACATCGAAACCGGATTCACGCAGATTCAGCGCGTGCGCGCGGCCCTGGCTGCCGTAGCCGACAACAGCGATCTTGATCTGGGGCAGGTCGTTGGTGCTCATGGGGGAGGTCCTTTGGAGGCAAGAAAAAAGAGGGCCGACGGTCAGCGACGCGTCGGCCCATCAGGGGGAGGGGTGGCACCGGCCTGGCCGCGAGCACACGCGAACGCACCCGCCGTGGGGGCGGTGGGCACTGGCTGGCTCGAGGTGGGCTGGCGGGTCATGGTGGAGGGCAACTCAGAGGGGAGGATGGAAATCAAAGGGTTCTGAAACGAAAAAACCCGCACCTGGTCGGGTGCGGGTTTTGATGGATACCTGGCAGTCTTGCTTACACGCCGGTCCGTCCCGCACCTGTTGGTTGGGTAATAAGTACGAGGACGAGAAGCGAATGGATGGAGGCCGCGCCGTGGTCGGCGTGCTCGATGGATTCGCGGGTGGCTGTGCGCTGCAACATGAGATCGAGAAAACCACACGGGTTTTGGCGGTGTCAACCCTGGAAAGACAATTTCCATCGGTTTCGCCTGCATCCACCGCAAGGCCCCGCCGTAGAAGGATGGTTGCGGCTGAAAGCGTTCCGATGAACTGGAATTCAGCATTTTGGTGCAGCGGATTGCGCGGATCGGGGGTCAATTTCAACCTCGGGGCATGACCATTGTGGGATGTCATCCAGCGGCCTCTGCCGCCACCATCGGGTGGCTACCACCCTCAGGAACCACCCCGTGTCCTCACGCCTTGCCCGCGGCCTGCTTGCCGCCGCCGTCCTGTGTGCCCTGCCCGCCGCGGCGATTGCCGCCGACCGGATCACCGGCCACACCTTTGCCACCCGCTCGGAGGTGATCGCCCCGCACGCGATGGCCGCCACTTCCCAGCCCCTCGCCACGCAGATCGCCCTGGACGTGATGAAGTCCGGTGGTTCGGCGGTGGATGCCGCGATCGCGGCCAATGCCGCCCTCGGTTTGATGGAGCCCACCGGCAACGGCGTCGGTGGTGATCTGTTCGCGATCGTGTGGGACCCCAGGACGCAGAAGCTGTATGGCTACAACGGCTCAGGCCGCTCGCCGAAGTCGCTGACCCTGGCCGAGTTCCAGCGCCGCGGCCTGAAGGAGATCCCGGCGACTGGCCCGCTGCCGGTCTCGGTGCCCGGCGCGGTGGATGGCTGGTTCGCCCTGCACGACCGCTTCGGCCGCAAGCCGATGGCCGACAACCTCGCGCCCGCGATCCGTTACGCCCGCGAGGGCCACCCGGTCGCCGAGGTCATCGCTTACTACTGGGACCGCTCGGTCCCCCGGCTGTCCAAGTACCCCGGTTTCACCGAGCAGTTCACGATCGATGGCCATGCCCCGCGCAAGGGCGAGATGTGGAAGAACCCGAACCTGGCCCACACCCTGGAGCAGATCGCCCAGGGCGGCCGCGATGCCTTCTACAAGGGCGACATCGCCCGCACCATCGGCACCTACTTCAAGGCCAACGGTGGCTACCTGAGCTATGACGACATGGCCAGCCATCATGGCGAGTGGGTCGAGCCGGTCAGCAGCAACTACCGTGGCTATGACGTATGGGAGCTGCCGCCGAACAGCCAGGGCATCGCCGCGCTGCAGATCCTCAACGTACTGGAAGGCTACGACTTCTCCAAGATCGCCTTCGGCTCACCCGAGCACGTGCACCTGTTCGTGGAAGCCAAGAAGCTCGCCTTCGCCGACCGCGCGCGCTTCTACACCGATCCGGCATTCCACCCGGCCCCGGTCGACCGGTTGATTTCCAAGGGCTACGCCGCTGAGCGCCGCAAGCTGATCTCGATGGACAAGGCCCTGAGTGAAGTGCAGCCGGGTACGCCCAAGCAGCTGCAGGAAGGCGACACGATTTACATGACCGTGGCGGATGCCGACGGCATGATGGTCTCGCTGATCCAGTCCAACTACCGCGGCATGGGCAGCGGCATGGCGCCTCCGGGCCTGGGGTTCATCCTGCAGGATCGTGGCGAGATGTTCGTGCTGCGCAAGGATCACCCGAACGGCTATGCGCCGGGCAAGCGCCCGTTCCAGACCATCATTCCGGGCTTCGTCACCAAGGACGGCAAGCCGTGGATGAGCTTCGGCGTGATGGGGGGCGCGATGCAGCCGCAGGGCCATGCGCAGATCGTGATGAACATGGTCGACTTCGGGATGAATCTGCAGGAAGCCGGCGATGCGCCGCGCATCCAGCACGAGGGCTCGACCGAGCCGACCGGGCAGGCGACGGCGATGAGCGATGGCGGCGAGGTGAATCTGGAAACCGGCTTCCCGTATGAGACGGTGCGCGCGTTGATGCGCAAGGGCCACCGCGTGGTGTTCGCGGATGGTCCGTACGGCGGGTATCAGGCGATCCTGCGTGATCCGGAGACCGGTGTGTATTACGGGGCGTCGGAAAGCCGCAAGGATGGGCAGGCGGCGGGGTACTGATTCTCTCGTGCTCCGTAGTGCCGATCGCTGGTCTGCAGAAGCGCAGAGCAGAGCGTAAAGCAGGACGCTTTGGGCTACGTGTAGTGGGCCGGCCTGGGTGGGTTGGCGGGACACGCCGTGAATCCATCCATGGAGGCTCATGTCGCCGCATCCATGCGGCTCATGGTCCCGCCAACCCACCCAGGCCGACCCACCCACAATGGATCGGCGCGCATGCGAAAGCGGTAGTAACTGTGTTGCTGGAGGAGCTTCAGCCCCCAGCGGACGGGCGCGGTAGTGCCGGCCGCTGGCCGGCAGCCGTTGGAGATGTGCCCAGGCGCGCTTCAGGCGGGGATCGATTCGCTTTGAGCGTCGCGCATCCGGGCGTTGAGGATGACCAGCATCTTGCGCATGACAGCTACCAAGGCGACCTTGCTCGCCTTTCCTTTGGCTTTCAGGGTCGCGTAAAAGTCGCGTAGCTTGGGCTCGTAACGGATGGCAGTTAGCGCCGCCATGTAGAGCGCTTCGCGCACTACGGCCCGGCCCCCGGTGATGCTGCGCTTGCCCTGCCAGGTACCGCTCTCGCGGTTCATGGGAGCCAGGCCGACCAGCGAAGCAATGGCCTTGCTCCCCAGTGTTCCCAGTTCCGGCAGTTCGCAGGCCAAGGTGCTGACCAGGATCGGCCCAGCGCCTTTGAGCGTTCCGATGTTCTTCCAGCCCGGCTGCGCGGCGAGCTGCTCGGCAATGGCCTTGTCCAGCTGTTTAAGATCTTCGGACAGCTGGGCAAGATGGCGCTGGTTGATCGTGATCAGGACTGGATCGGTCAGCTGCCGCAAGCGCTGCATCTCACTGACGCGCATCTGCACCAGATGACAGCGGCACTGGGCAAATTCGGCCAAACGCCGCTGCCACGGCGCCGGTGGCACGTAGCGGGTGAGCGGTAAAAGGTGAGCCATCTGCGCCAGCACGGCTGCATCGAGTCGATCGGTTTTGGCAGCACGTCCCGTAGCTTGGGCGAAGCGGCGTGCCCGAGCGGGATTGATGCGGACCATCGGAAGCCCAGCCTCGTGCAAAGCCTCCAGGGCGGCACGCTCGTAGCCGCCGCTGGCTTCCAGAACGACCTGCGTGATGGGCCATTGTTTCAGCCATTGAATCAGCCGCACAAAGCCGCGCTTGTCGTTGCTGAATTGGCGAAACGCCTGTTCATGGACAGCCACATCCAGCGTGGCCTGACTTACGTCGATCCCAATCCCATACATGGCAGAACTCCGCTAGGCTGACAGGGTCGAGAGCTCCCCCCCGCTTGCCCAGTCTTATCAGTCCCAGCGCCAACTCGATCAACTGTTCGGGCGGATCAGGGAGAAACCGGCGTGGGGACCCAAGCTACCTAGCGGTCGCAAGACCTAGAGCCACACGGTCGCCCACGCCGGGCTCTCGGCACCTAAAGTGCCAGATCGGCAAGAGATAAGAGCCACGCCATGCGTGGCTCCTTTTTTCTCAACGATGATCCGATGCGTCAGGTGCACGCTGCTGTGCCGAGCGTTGCTCGGCTGCGTTGCCCGAATTACCCCAAGCGCACTGCGCGGAACGTCGACTGTGTCGAGCTTGGCTACGCTGCTCGCGTTGGAACTCTGACACTGTGAGTCGGGCGCGCCTTGCCTAGCACTGCTCGGCGGCTTTACCAGAACCACCTTGAAACTGTGAGCGGGACGGGGCGGGTGGGTTGTCGGGACCATGAGCGCCATGGATGACGCGACATGAGCCTCCATGGACGGATTCACGGCGTGTCCCGCCAACCCACCCGTCCCGGCCCGCCCACCGATAGCCCGGGAAGCGTGCCGCTCCAGGCGACCAACTCAAGGCGCCCGAGCCGCCTCATCGCGCGTCTCTTCCTGCGCCGCGATCTCCCGCTCGATCCACTCATCCATCAACCGCCGCGCGCGCTGCGCACGGCGCCGCTGCAGCGCATGCTCCATATCCAGTACCCGATACAACGACCACATCACCGCCAGCATCAACAACGCAAACGGCAATGCCGCGATCGTGATCATCCCCTGCAGCGCATTGAGACCGCCCGCCAACAAGAGTACGCCCGCGATCAACGCGATCGCCACGCCCCACACCATCCTGCGCGCCAATGGCGGATCGCCCGCCTCCTCCGTCGACATCGTCGCCAGCACCAGCACCGCCGAATCGGCCGAGGTCACGAAGAAGATCATCAACAACACCAGCGCGATCACCGACAGCACCGTCGGCATCGGCAGGCTGTCGAACATCGTGAACAGCACCGTCTCGTAGCCATTGCCCAGCGCCTGCGCCAGATCCACGTGGCCGAAAATCTGCGACCACAGCGCCGTGCCGCCGAACACCGAGAACCACAGGAAGCCCAGCACGCTCGGCGCGATCACCACGCCCAGCACGAACTCGCGGATGCTGCGCCCACGCGAGACGCGCGCGATGAACGAGCCCACGAACGGCGCCCACGCGATCCACCACGCCCAGTAGAAGATCGTCCAGTCCGCCACCCACGTGCTGCCCGAGAACGGCGACATCCGCAGGCTCATCGTCACCAGTGAATTGAGGTAGGAACCGATCGTGGTGGTGAACGTATCGAAGATGAAGCCGGTCGGCCCGAGCACCAGGATCAGCGCCAGCAGCAATGCCGCCAGGCCGAGGTTGAAGTTCGAGAGCCACTTGATGCCGCGATGCACGCCACTGGTGGTGGAGGCCATGTACAGCACGAACGCCACCGCGATGATGGTCAACTGCACGGGTACCGAGGCCTGGATACCGAACACGCGCTCAAGGCCGGCCGCGATCTGGATCGTGCCGAAGCCCAGCGTCGTGGCCACACCGATCGCCGTGGCGACCACCGCGGCGACGTTGACCACCGTGCCCATCCAGCCGCGGTGATGCGCGCCGATGATCGGCTGCAGCAGATCGCTGATCAGCCCGCGGCCGTTGCGGTTGAACTGGAACCAGGCCATCGCCAGGCCGATCAGCGCATAGATCGCCCACGGGTGCAGGCCCCAATGGAAGAACGCATAGCGCATCGACGCGCGCGCCGCCTCCATGCTCTGCGGGGCCAGCCCTTCCGGTGGCTTCACGAAGTGCGAGATCGGCTCGGCCGCGCCCCAGAACACCAGGCCGATGCCCATGCCGGCGGCGAACAACATCGACATCCAGCTGGCGTTGGAAAAATCAGGCTCGGCATCCTCGCCGCCGATGCGCAGCGAACCGAAGCGGCCGAAGGCCAGGTACATCAGGAACGACAGCGTGATGAACACCACCAGCAGATACAGCCAGCCGGTACTGCGGATGATGGTGGACAGGCCGCTCTGGACGACCTCGTTGAAGGGGCCCGGCGCGAGGCCGGCGATCAGCACCAGCAGTGCGACCAGTGCGATGGAAATGCGGAACACCATGCTGGCGTGTCTCCGATCAGTAGGGGCGAGCCGAGGCTTGCAATCTCCAGCGGCGCAACGGCAACGACTGGGGCGGATCAAGCCGGTCGAGGCCGGTCAGTACGGACGTCAATGGCGTCGAGCAGAGCGCGGTGTGCACGCGATCGGGAGGCTACCCCCTGACCGCACCGCATACCGCGCTGCAGCATGGTAGTGCATGGCGTGTCGGTGCTCTGTTCACATGCACAGGCCGATCACGTCGGTGTGCGGCTTGGCGGTGCGCCCGTGCGCGCTGCTTTGTGCTCTAATTCGCCCCGAAGCGGGGGTACCGCGGCCCATTGGCCAAGGTTGAGACAGTCCCTTCGAACCTGATCCGGTTGATACCGGCGTAGGGAAGCTTCGCATCTGCAGATGCATTGCGCCGTAGGGCCACCGTGCCCGGAGACCGCCCGCGATCCGTCCGTCGAGCGCCGCCGTTTCGTCCCTCCCATGCGAATCCCTCGCATAGAACCGCACAGTCCCTGTGCGGGGATTGAACCTAGGACGATGCCTTGATGAACGCACAGCTCTCCGCCCTGCAGCAACAGGCCCAGCAACTCTCCGAATCGGTCACGCGGCCGATTCCCGGCTCGCACAAGATCCACGTGCAGGGCTCGCGCAGCGACCTGCAGGTGCCGATGCGCGAGATCACGCTGACCCGCACGCCCACCTTGTTCGGTGGCGAAGAGAACGCGCCGGTCACCGTGTACGACACCTCCGGCCCGTATACCGATCCGGGGGTCGCCATCGACCTCTCCGCCGGCCTGCCCGCACTGCGCGCCGCCTGGGTGGCCGAGCGTGGCGATACCGAGGTGCTGGAGGGCCTGAGCTCGGTGTTCGGCCGCTCGCGTGAAACCGATGCCCGCCTGGATGCGGTGCGCTTCCCCGCGCGGTTGCAGCCACGCCGTGCACAGGCAGGCGCCAATGTCACCCAGATGCACTACGCACGCCGCGGCATCATCACGCCGGAAATGGAGTTCGTGGCGATCCGCGAGAACCAGCGCCTCGATGCGATCCGCGACGCCGCACTGCTGAAGCAGCATCCCGGCGAGTCCTTTGGTGCTTCGATCCCCAGGGTCATCACCCCCGAGTTCGTCCGCGATGAGATCGCCCGCGGCCGTGCGGTGCTACCCAACAACATCAACCACCCGGAAAGCGAACCGATGATCATCGGCCGCAACTTCCTGACCAAGATCAACGCCAACATCGGCAACAGTGCGGTGTCCTCGGGCATTGCCGAGGAAGTGGAAAAGCTGGTCTGGGCGATCCGTTGGGGCGGCGACACCGTGATGGACCTGTCCACCGGCAAGCACATCCATGAAACGCGTGAGTGGATCGTGCGCAACTCGCCGGTGGCGATCGGCACCGTGCCGATCTACCAGGCCCTGGAGAAGGTCGATGGCCGCGCCGAGGAGCTGAACTGGGCGATCTTCCGCGACACGCTGATCGAGCAGGCCGAGCAGGGCGTGGACTATTTCACCATCCACGCCGGCGTGCTGCTGCGCTACGTGCCGCTGACCGCCAAGCGCGTGACCGGCATCGTCTCGCGCGGTGGCTCGATCATGGCCAAGTGGTGCCTGGCCCATCACAAGGAGAACTTCCTCTACACGCACTTCGAGGACATCTGCGAGATCATGAAGGCCTACGACGTGACCTTCTCGCTGGGCGACGGCCTGCGCCCGGGCTGTATCGCCGATGCCAACGATGCCGCGCAGTTCGGTGAACTGGAGACACTGGGCGAGCTGACGAAGATCGCGTGGAAGCATGATGTGCAGACCATGATCGAAGGCCCCGGCCACGTGCCGATGCAGCTGATCAAGGAAAACATGGACAAGCAGCTGCGCGAGTGCGGTGAAGCACCGTTCTATACGCTGGGCCCGCTGACCACCGATATCGCGCCGGGCTACGACCACATCACCAGTGCGATCGGTGCGGCCATGATCGGCTGGTACGGCACCGCGATGCTCTGCTATGTCACCCCGAAGGAACACCTGGGCCTGCCCAACCGCCAGGACGTACGCGACGGCATCATGGCCTACCGCATTGCCGCCCACGCCTCGGACCTGGCCAAGGGCCACCCCGGCGCGCAGGTCCGCGACAACGCGCTGAGCAAGGCGCGTTTTGAATTCCGCTGGGAGGACCAGTTCCACCTTGGGCTGGATCCGGAGAAGGCCAAGGAATTCCATGACGAGACGCTGCCCAAGGATGCGCACAAGCTCGCCCACTTCTGCTCGATGTGCGGCCCGCACTTCTGTTCGATGAAGATCACCCAGGATGTGCGTGACTATGCGGCGGGGCAGGGCCTGGATGCGCAGCAGGCGTTGGAGGCCGGCATGGCCGAGAAGTCCGCGCAGTTCCGGGATCTCGGGGCGCAGGTGTATCGCCAGGAGTGAGGCACCGGCCGTGGCGGGGCGCGCCGCCACGGCCATCATCCGCCGGCGGCGTGATTCCAGCTAAGCTCGGCGCGACCAGGCAGGGGCGGGGACGACGATGGCGATAGCACGCAGCACCAAATGGCTGGCCATCGCGCGCCGGCATCCCTCTGCCTGGCTGTTGGCCGTGCAACTGCTCGGCGTGCTGCTGTATCCGGCAATGGACGAGGCCGGTGCCAGTCGCGCGCTGTTTGGTGCGTTCGGCATCGCCGTGCTCGGCCTGGCCTTGTGGGTGGTACGGCGCAGCCCGCTCGGCATGTGGGTGGCGCTGGTGCTGGCGATCCCCTCGGTGGTGTTCTCCATCTCCGGTGCTCTGTTGGACCGCCCGGCGCTGGTCACCACTGCGCAGCTGCTCGAATGCCTGCTGTACTTCTATACGGCTGGCAGCCTGATCGCCTACATGCTGCAGGACCACAAGGTGACCCGCGACGAGCTGTTCGCGGCGGGGGCCACCTTCACGCTGTTGGCGTGGGCATTCGCCTTCGCTTTCGCGGTGTGCCAGCAGTGGTACCCGGGCAGTTTCGTGGCGACCAGCGAGAGCGAACTGCGGACCTGGATGGAGTTGCTTTATCTGAGCTTCAGCTTGCTGTCCGGGGTCGGTTTGAGCGATGTGGTGCCCATCCATTCACAGGCGCGCGCGCTGGTGATGCTGGAGCAGTTCGCAGGCGTGATGTACGTGGCTTTGGTGGTCTCGCGGCTGGTGGGACTGACCATGTTGACCCGTGCACGAAACTGAATAAAACATAAAAAATTCGCGCCAGAAGGCGCGAATGTTGACGCAATTTATGTGAATTCATCGGCGAGAGAGAGCCTGTTGTCGGCCGCACGCACAGGCGCGGTTAACCGGCATAGGCTAGTATTCGCGCGCCTCGGTGTTTTTGCGGTTTGCGCCGATGGCGTGTGCGGAATCTGGCGGTTCGTCTGGCGGTATCTATTGCGGCGACCGTGTGAATTCCAGTGGTTTTTTGTATTTTCCTCGTGTCCTGGATGATCAGCAACGACAGTGAGCGCCCTTCCGCCGATGTGATTCAGATCGGCGATTTCATCGTCACTCTCTCCTCGCGGGAAGTGATGAGCGAAGGCATGCGTCGTCCACGTCGACTGACACCCAAAGCATTGGGTGTTCTCAAGGCGCTGCTGCGTTCTCCAGGGGCGGTGGTCACCCGCGATGAACTGTTCGCGGAGGTCTGGCCGGACACGCTGCCGACCAACGACGTGCTGACCCAGGCGGTCACCCAGCTGCGCAAGGCTTTCGCCACTGATGACGATGCGGCCGAACCCTATATCGAGACCATTGCCAAGACCGGTTACCGCCTGCTGATGCCGGTCAGCGTGGTCGAGGATGCCGCACCTGTGTTGCTGCTCGAGCCCGAGCTGCAGCCGGCCTCCGCGGGCGTGCTCGCCGCCGCGCACGTACCGGCGGTACTGCCGCATGCGCGGCCTCCGCAAGACCCGATCAAACGCCGTCGGCGGCGCATTCGCCGCTACGCGGTGATGGTCGTCGGGCTGGTGATGCTGGTGGCGCTGCTGGTGATGGCAGCCCTGCTGATGCAACGCGATCCGCCGGCCTCAGCGGTCGAGGCCGCGGTGGAGGATGGCACGCGGGTGATTGGTAGTCCTCAACGCCCGTATCGCCTGATTACCGCCACGGCAGGATTTGAAACCTATCCCACGCTGTCTCCGGATGGGTCGCAGATCGCCTATGAAGCCGATGTGCCCAGCCGACCGGGCAGCGTCATCAAGGTGCAGACCTCCGGTAACACGCCGGCACGCCTGCTGGTCGAGCCGCCCCCAGGCATGTCCGACCGCTTCCCGAGCTGGTCGCCCAATGGCCGTGAGATCGCGTTCGCCCGGTTCGGTCCGGCCGAAAGCTGCGAGGTGCTGATCGCCAGTGCGACGGGTGGGGCGGTGCGTCACGTGACCCGTTGCGACGGCACTGAGCTGCTCAGCTTCGACTGGACCCCGGATGGTCGCGGCCTGGTCTTCGGCTCGCTGTCCGGCCGGTATGCGCAGCGCGGCATCCGCACCCTGGACATCGCCAGCGGACGCTGGCAGCCGCTCCAATACGATATAGGCAGCGACAACTTCGAATATGCCCCGCGGTACTCGCCGGATGGGAGCTGGATCGTGTTCGTGCGCAATCCGCAGATCGGCGATCTGTGGCGCATGCCGGCTGGGGGGGGCAGCCCGGAGCAGCTGACCGATGACTCGGCGGAGATCCGGGGCTGGGCCTGGCGCGGCGACAGCCGCCATATCGTGTTCGGCCGCCGGGTCGACAGCGAATCGCGCCTGTATGAGCTCGATACCGATACGCGTGTCCTGCGCGACGTCGGTCTGGACGATGCGCAGTCCCCCACCGTGTCCCGGGCGAACGACATGCTCGCCTTCGTACACCGGCGCCCCCAGTTCGGCCTGTTCCGGGTGCCTGTGGAAGCTGGCGCGCTGGGTGTGCCGCAGCGCCTGTTCCCCTCGGGAGGACGTGACTCGCAGCCCATGGTGTCTCCGGACGGTCAGCAGATCGTGTTTTCTTCGGACCGCTCGGGCAGCTATGCACTGTGGTGGGCGGATCTGCAGCGGCCGGAGTCCTTGCGTCCGATCGAGGGCCTCAGGCCCGAAGCGCGCCAGGCCTCGGACTGGTCGCATGACGGCAAGCGCGTGCTGGTATTGGGGCGCGATGAGCATGCCAACCCCGGGATCTATGAGGTCTCCCCGCGCGATGAGCAGACCGTGCGTCTGCCCGTCCCGGTGCGCCAGCCATTGCAGGCGCTGTATGGCAGGGATCCGCTGCAGGTCCTGGTGGTGGAGCGCGACCGTGATGAGCGGATGCGTCTGTCGTTGTTCGATCGCAGCCTGACCCCTTGGCGACTCATCGGCAGCATCGAGGGCGTTTCCCAGGCGCGTTATGACGTCGCAGGCGAGCGCGTGTTGTTTACCCGGCTCTCGGCGGGGGGGCTGTGGCAGGCCGACGCTTCGCTGAGTTCGCAGAGCATCCGCCAGATCAGCGAAGACCGCCCCACGCGCTGGCGCTATCGCACCTGGACCGTGTCCGCGCAGGGGGCGATCGACTATCTCTCCAATCGATCCGATTGCGCCACGGTGTTCACCCGGATTGCGCAGCCGATCGCCGATCAGGAGCATTGCCTGGATGCAGGCCGCCTCAGCGCCAGCAATGGATTCAGCGCAGGACCCGGCGGGGAGGCCCTGTATGTGGCCCTGGCGGTGGCCGATGGCACCGACATCGGGGTGATGTCGCTCCCCGAACGCGTACCGTCGTTGTTTCCGGGGTTCGTCAAGTCCATGATTTTGAAAACAAAAAACCCTTCGTAACTTCTTCGTGGCGTTCTCGTCTCGAATTCGTATCAATCTCGCCAGGACTTCCTGAGGCAGCGGCCTGATTTGGCAAGACTGCAGGCCAGCAAAGGCAAACTCTCGGTGAAGTCATGCGTCAGCTCTCCCTGGCCGATCGCGGTCAAGCGCTCTCCCTGGACAAGGTCGTCGACGACGGTCCCTTGCCAACCTGTCTGGGTGTGGCCCGGTTGGGCAGTCTGCAAAGTCCTGGGACGACCTTCACTGTGTGGATCCAGTTGCGTGGCAGCGCGTGGGTCGAGTCCAAGGAAGGGCGGTTCCGCTTGCGCCAGCGTGAGTGGATCGCCTTCGAGAAGGAATCGCGCCCCATGGTCCAGGCCGGCCGCGACGGTCTGTGCATCGGGCTGAGCCTGGCGCCGGACGCGCTGCGCGCCCTGGGTGAGCTCACCGACTGCAGTCTCTACGCGGGTCGCGGCAGCATGAGCCGCAGCGACGCCCGCGTCGCCCTGCGCCTGTGGCGTGACGTCCTGGCCACCGGCCATCCTACCCAGGCCCTCCGCCCGGTGCTGCTGCATCTGGCCGCCCTGCAGCAGGGCATGGCGACTGGCGTGCAGCGCTGCCCGGGGCGCTCACGCAGCCGCAAACGCCAAGTCTTCGGACGCATGCAGCGCGCCCGTCTGTACCTCGAGGGCAACAGCCACCGTGTCGTGCGCATTGGTGAACTGGCCGAACTGACCAATTTCTCCAGCTGGTACCTGTCCAAGACGTTCCAGAGCCTCTACGCGGAAAGCCCGCAATCGCTTTCCGCCCGCCTGCGCCTGGAGCGCGCCGCCGATCTGCTGCGCGATACGGACATGATGGTCGGCGAGGTGGCGGCAGCGAGTGGATTTGACAACTGCTGCAGCTTTGCACGGGCGTTTAGAGCCCGCTTCGGACTGTCCGCGTCACGCTATCGTGAGGCCGGTGCGAATCTCTCGCCAGAGTCGGCAAAGTCTTCGGTTGTCTCACGCAAATAATTCACTGCAACGCAATCGTAACTTTCCGAGGCGTTTTTAACACGCTACTAACGTACCTCGGAGAGATAAATGAATTTTCGTACTCCCGCAGTGCGGCTGGGCCTTCTGCCCGCCGGCATTGCGCTTGCCCTGACGCCGGCCTTTGCTTCGGCGCAGGAAGCAAGCGGCACGACCGACCTGGACCGCATCCAGGTCACCGGCTCACGTATCCGTCAGGCCAGCACCGAGACCGCCCAGCCGGTGATCGCGCTGCAGCGCGCCGACATCGAGAAGCAGGGCTTCACCAGCGTCGCCGACATCGTCCAGAACCTGTCGGCCACCGGCTCGCCGGCCATCAGCCGCGCCGATGCGCTGTCCTCGGGTGAAGAAGTTGGCGGCCAGTACGTCGACCTGCGCAACCTCGGCCCGGAGCGCACCCTGGTGCTGCTCGACGGCAAGCGCATGGGCGTCAGCTCCGGCGGTTACACCGACCTCGCCTCGATCCCGACCTCGGTCGTGGAGCGCATCGAAGTCCTGACCGATGGCGCTTCGGCGATCTACGGTTCCGACGCGATCGCCGGCGTGGTGAACATCATCACCCGCAAGAACTTCGACGGCCTGGAAGCCAGCGTCTACCAGGGCCAGTACGGCCAGGGCGACGGCGACAAGACCACCTACAACTTCGTCTACGGCCAGACCGGCGATCGCGGCTCGATCACCCTTGGCGCCGAGTACAGCGAAGAAAAGCCGGTTCTGGCCAAGAACCGTCGCTACAGCGCCTCGGCCAACGGTTACCGCCATCCGGTGCCGACCGATGAGGACACCAACGGCTGGAGTGCGATCACCGAGAAGGGCGTGCTGGTTACCGATGATGGCAACTACGTCCTGAACCCGGGCGGCGCCTCGAACAACTTCGGCGACTACCACGAGCTGGGCAACGCCGATCTGTCCAACCCGTCGCAGCAGATGTTCCTGTCGACCGGCATCAAGCGTCGTTCGGTCTTCTCCAACGGCCAGTTCGATTTCACCGACAACATCCGCGGTACCGCCAGCGTCCTGTACACCGAACGCGAAGCGCTGCAGCAGATCGCCGGCTATCCGTACCGTTCGGCTGCCTACGACACCCAGATGGACGCCAACAGCGTCTTCAATCCGCTCGATACCGACGTTGATTTCATGCGTCGTACGTGGGAAGTGCCGCGTCAGACCAAGTCCGAGCTCAACACCTTCCGCTTCAGCGGCGGTCTGGAAGGCTCGTTCGAGTTCGCCGACAAGTACTTCGACTGGGATGTGGGCTACGTCTACAACCGCAACAAGGGCGTCAAGACCGGCACCGGCAATCTGTTCATTCCGAACGTGAAGAATGCCGTGGGTCCGTCGTACTTGGATGCGAACGGTGTTGCCCAGTGCGGTACCGCAGCGGCTCCGATCGCCGGCTGCACCCCGTGGAACCCGCTGCTGCCGTACGGCTCCACCGCCGACGGTTCGCTGTCCAACCCGGACCTGCAGAAGTACCTGTTCCTGCCGACCCACGACACCTCGCTGACCACCAGCAAGGTCTACAGCGCCAACCTGAGCGGCGCCATCGTGACCCTGCCGGCCGGCGACCTGTCCTTCGCGACCGGCTACGAGCACCGCGAAGAAGAAGCCGAGTACAACCCGGATGCGCTGCTGCAGTCGGGCCTGAGCACCGACCTGGCCGGTGCGCCGACCGCCGGTGGCTACAAGCTGGACGAGTTCTACCTGGAACTGAATGTGCCGATCCTCGCCGATCTGCCGTTCGCCAAGGAACTGTCGGTCGATATGGCCGGCCGTTACTCGGACTACAACACCTTCGGTGACACGTTCAACTCCAAGTTCGGCCTGAAGTGGAAGCCGATCGACGACCTGCTGGTCCGTGGCACCTATGCCACTGGCTTCCGTGCGCCGACCGTGGCCAACCTGTACGGTGGCACCTCGCAGAGCTTCGACAAGTACACCGACCCGTGCGACACCTCCTTCGGTGCAGCCGTGCGCAACCCCGACGTCGCCGCCCGCTGCGGCGGTGCCGTGCCGGCCAACTTCCGTCAGGAAGCGTCCGGTGGCATCGATGCCACCGGCCCGGGCGCACAGTCGAACTACCCGTACCTGTCCGGCTCCAATGATGGTCTGCTGCCGGAAACCTCCAAGACCTGGACGGTCGGCCTGGTCTACAGCCCGAACTTCGTGCAGGGCCTGGATGTCAGCCTGGACTGGTGGAAGATCCGCATCGACAACGTCATCGCGGCAGAGTCGGTCACCTCGATCCTCAACCAGTGCTACGTGCTGAACAACGCCAACGCCTGTGACCGAGTCACCCGTGACACCGACTCCGGTCAGGTCGTCGACGTGACCCGTACGCTGATCAACGGCGGCTACCAGGAAACCGCAGGTTACGATCTGGGTATCCGTTACCGTCTGCCGGAACTGTCCTTCGGCAATGTCGTCATCGACTGGAAGACCACGTATGTGGACTACCTCGAGTACAAGCGCGACAACGAAGCTGAAACCGCTGTCGAGCAGCACACTGGCTGGGGCACGGGCGACTGGGGCGGCAACTTCCGCGTGCGTTCCAACCTGAACATCGATTGGAGCCTGGGCAACTTCGGCGTCAACTGGGGCATGCGTTACTACTCCGGCCTGAAGGAAGAGTGCGCCTACGATCGCGAAGGCGGCCCGGAGTGCAACAACCCGAGCTACTCGTCGGCCTATACGCTGGCGATCCCGGTGCGCAACACCGGTTCGAACACGTTCCATGACCTGCAGGTGCGTTACACCACCCCGTGGGATGCCACCATCTCGGCAGGCGCGAACAACGTGTTCAACCACGAAGGCCCGGTGATGTACAGCCAGCCGAACTCGAGCTTCTCCTACTACGGCGGCTTCGACATCGGTCGGTTCTACTACCTGAAGTACACCCAGCGCTTCTGATCCATCGAAGCAATGGCGCAAAAAAGGAGGGCGGACCGCAAGGTCCGCCCTCTTTGCGTTGTGGGTAAGGAAACTCTGAGTTTCAGCGAAGGGTGATCCGCCTCACGTTTCGAGTGGAAATTCAGTTGATACCGTCAATCGGTCCAATCTTGGACGATTGAGAGATCGATATGAAAATGACGCTCGCTCAGAAATTCTCAGCCGTGTTCCTTGCGTCCCTCGCGCTTGGCGCCAGTGCATCGCCCAGCCTGATCATCTGCGCAGGAGGGCGCTACTGCGAAGGCGTCCGTGCCGAATGCCTGGCCGAGGGCCGCTCGGCTGCCATGTGTGAGCGCCTCTGGCGTGATTGCGTGCTGGACGCCTGTCCGCAGCGCTGAAACGACGATGGCGCGCCACAGGGCGCGCCATCCTTTGAGAACGTTCCACCTCACACTCAGGCGTCGCTGGCGACCAGCCCCATCAGTGCGTTGGCGTGATCGCGCCACTGCGGCAGCTTGTTGAGCACGCCGGCCCGCTGCAGATACTCCTCGTCCACCGGATCGCCATTGATCAGCGCCAGTGCTACGTGCACCGCACCGGTCACCCAGAAACTGCGGGTGTTCGAGCGCTGCGGCTGCAGGTGGAAGGCCACCGCCTCGATGATCGGCATCGGCAGGCCCCACAGCCCCAGCAGGTAGGCGCCTGCCTCGGCGTGACCCGGGCGATTCTCTGCCGGGTCTTCGGCGCTGCGTTCGTTGCGTACGCCCGGCAGCAGCAGCCCGATGTCGGCCAGCAGGGCCGCGGTGGCGCCCAGTTCGGCGCTGGACTCCGGCAACAGCTTGGCGGCCAGGCGGGAGGCCAGCAGCGCGCGCTGCTGCAGCGAGTTGCGCTCGGCACCGGACAGCGGCTGCGCGGAGAACACTTCGCTGGCCAGGACCAGATCACGCAGGGTCGACAGCCCCAGGCGGGTCACGGCGCTGCGCAGGTCGGAGATGATCCGGCCATTGTTGAAGAAGGCCGAGTTGGAGAGCTGCAGCACCTTGGCCGCGATGGCCGGGTCGGCCGCGACCAGCTTGGCCACGTCGGCGGTGTTGGTATCGTCGTCGTGTTCCAGCGCCTGGGTCAGGGTCAGGTACAGATGCGGCGGGGAGGGCAGCTTCTCGATCCGGCCGATGGCGCTGCGCAGGCGCGCGCTGTCGAGCAGTTCGCGCAGCTCTTCCAGGCTGGTCAGGGCTTCGAGCAGGACCTCCGGGGCCAGCGGCATCGGCAGGAAGCGATGGGCCACGCCGATCAGGCGCGCCGGCGGCGGGCGGTTGCCATGCTCGGCATCCACCAGCGCGATCCGGATGGTCTCAGGGCGCAGCGTACGGATCTGGCCGAGCAGCGTGGTGGCGTTGAGATCGGGCAACTGCGGGCACACGATCACCGCATCCACCGGCGAGCCGGCAACGATGCCCATGGCGCTCTGGCCATCGGTCGCGGTCAGCGGTTGCCACTCTTCCCCAAGATCGGCAATGAATTCCAACAGCTCAGCCGACAGGCTGGCTTCGTCCCCAACAAGCAGAATGCGCACGACACGGTCCCCTGGCTGACCACGGTGAAACGCACCGTGGACGGTGTGAAGAGACGCAATGTACCCAATCCGGCACGAATAGTGATGTGCCGCATTGAAAAAACGTGATGCGCATCGCTCCGGCAGCGGTGTGCCGGAGCGACGCAGGTCAGTCTCAGGCGATGTTGCCGAGGTAGCGCTGGTGCGCTTCGACCAGGATCTTCTTGGCTTCGGCGGCGCCGCCCCAGCCATCCAGCTTGACCCACTTGCCCTTTTCCAGATCCTTGTAGTGCTCGAAGAAGTGGCCGATGCGCTCCAGCCAGTGGCTGGACACCTGCTCGATGTCCTCGACGTGGGCATAGCCACTGAACACCTTGGAGATCGGCACGGCCAGGATCTTCTCGTCGCTGCCGGCTTCATCGCTCATCTTGAGCACGCCGACCGGACGGCAACGCACCACCGAGCCCGGGACCAGCGGCAGCGGCAGCACCACCAGCACGTCGGCCGGATCGCCATCGCCGCACAGGGTGCTCGGCACATAGCCGTAGTTGCACGGGTAGCGCATCGGGGTGGAGAGGATGCGGTCGACGAAGATCGCGCCGGTTTCCTTGTCCACTTCGTACTTCACCGGCTCGGAATCCTTCGGGATTTCGATGATGACGTTGATTTCTTCCGGCGGGTTCTTGCCCGGCGAAACGAGTTCCAGACCCATGGTCGTGCTCCAGCTGAGAGGGGGTAGGGCGCAAAGTCCGCCATTTTAGGCCCATTGGCGGCCAGCGTGCAGCGGCCGTGCCGCCGATCGGTCGATCCGCAGCGGGCGTAGGCCAGGAAGGTCACCCTGCGCGCGGGGGAGGGTGGGCAGACCGCCACAGGGCAGTGCCGTCAATCCCGACCCTGCCCCGGGCAGAGGGCCGATGGTTGCGCCTGGCCGAGCGGTCGATCATGGCCACGAACCCGCTTGGAGGATGGTGATGACCCTGACAAATCGGATGGCCCGCCTGTCGATGGCGCTCGTCCTGTCCCTCGCGGCGGTGGCCGGGGAGGCCCGCGCCCGCAGTGGTCCGTACGTGGATCTGGTCGACTTCCCCTACACCGAAGCCAACTGGGACCGCTTCTACGATCTCCAGGATCATCTGACCCGGGAGTTCCATGACCTGTGTGGCGCGAGGTACTGCCAAGGTGCCTATGCCAACCACATCCTGCTGCAGTTCCGCTGCTCGGTGCAGGCGGCCAGCGGGAGCGTAGGCGCATGCACGATGGTGATCGGCGCCGGCAATCTCGAGGTGGACGCCACCACCGGCAAGGTGGTGCCCGACAGCCGCACCTGGGCCTGCGCGGCGCCGCTGGTGCCGGGGACGTCCGTGGAGGCATTGCATGCCGCCCTCGGGCGGCGTGACGCGCTGATCCGGCCGCTCCCGGGCACACACCGATCCATGCACGACGCGCTGTTCGAGTGCCTCAACTGAGCATGCGCTTCCCCAACGCCGTACAGGAGACACCCATGAAACCGATCTTCCCGAGCGCTCTGCTGGTACTGGCGGTCTGCAGCCTCCCGATGGACGGCCGTACCGCGGAGACCTTCGTCGACGCGCGGACCTACCCGACCCAGGCCGTGGGCTGGGAGCGCTTCCGTGCGGTGGAAGCCCGCTTGGTCGGGGGCTTCAACGACGTCTGCGGCGACACGTTCTGCGAGGGCGAGTACCACAACCTGCAGGCGCTGCGCTTCCGCTGCTCGGTGGAGGCGGCCAGCGGGCGGGTGGAGGAATGCGTGTGGACCTTCACCGGCAGTACCGCCCGCGTCGACGCCGCCAGCGGGGCGATCGTGGTCGATGCGCGGACCTGGGCCTGCCGGGCGCCGTTGGCGGCCAATACGCAGTTGCCTGTGTTGCTGCAGACCCTGGAGCAGGGGCAGGCACTGCACGCCCCGTTGCCGGGCACGCCCGACAGCATGTACGACGGGCTGACCGAGTGCCTGTGAGGCCCACCCGCTCGATCTGCAAACGTGACTGATTCTCATTTGCGGAGTAACATGCCGCGCCTTACGGGTTGTCGTGTCCCTGCGGCCCCGCTTCGTGCATCGGCCCATGTCCACCAACGCCACTACCCTGACCGAGCTGTTGATCCGCGAACGCCCGGCGCTGCTGCGTCTGGTGCAGCGCATTCTGGGCAGCGACAGCGGCGCTGAGGATGTGATCCAGTCCATCTGGTTCAAGGCCCGGGGCGTGGACAGCGGGCAACCGATCAGCAACCCGCGCGCCTATCTGTACCGGCTGGCTGCCAACCTGGCGACCGATCATGGGCGTGAGCGCACGCGCCGCACGCGCCTGTTGGCCGAGCACTACCTGTGGGGCCCGGAGGAGGCGCTCTCAACCGAAGAGCAGGCGATGGCGCAGGACGAACTGCAGCGCGTGCTGGACGCAGCGGAGCACCTGCCCGAGCCGACCCGCACGATCTTCCGCCTCAACCGCCTGCAGGGCATGACCCAGGTGGAGGTCGCCAAACGTCAGGGCGTGTCCGTGACGACCGTGGAAAACCACGTGCGCAGTGCACTGCAGCGATTGGCCTGGGCGCGCAACGGGCGCTGAGCGGCACCGCCTGGGCTTGGGGAAGCCCGTTTCCCATCCGTCTTGATCATAATGCCGTCCCTTCCGGCATCTTCTTCGTCCGCGCGTGATCGCGCGATCCACCGCCAGCCATGAGCCCGCACGAACAACCGCCGATGTCCCGACCCTTGCCGCCGTCCGACCCTGCTGCCGTCCAGGCCCGTGCCTGGATTGCCTGGCTGGCGTCCGGCGCGGTCGAGCCGGTGCAGATGCAGGCTTTCGAGCAGTGGCTGGCCGAGCCTGACAATCGCCGCACGTTCGAATACGAGCGCCAGTTGTGGCGCAGCCTCGGGCCGCGACCGGCGCCCGCCGCGGCGGCAACACGGTCACGGCGCCGGCCGCGGTGGCCGCTGGTCGGGGTGGCCAGCGCGGCGCTGCTCGCGCTTGCGTGGGTGGCACCGGAGGCGTGGCTGCGGCTGCAGGCCGATCACCGCAGCGGGACGGGCATCCAGGCCGTGGCGCTGCCCGATGGCAGCCGCGCCGTGCTCGATGCCGACAGTGCCATCGCGGTCCGGTACGACGGGCAGGTGCGCCGCATCGCGCTGTTGCGCGGGCACGCCTGGTTCCAGGTGACGCCCGATCCGGCGCGTCCGTTCCAGGTGGAGGCGCAGGGCGGTGTGATCGAAGACATCTCCACGGCGTTCGCGGTCGCCAGAGAAGACGATCACGTGGAAACGAGGGTCGAGCAGGGACGGGTCCGGGTCGCAGCGGCCGATCGGGCGGGCTGGACATATCTCGACGCGGGCCAGCGCGCGCGCTTTGCACCGGGCGGGCGGGTCGTGCGGGAGCAGGACGTCGCCCTTGACCGCATCGCCGCATGGCGCGAGGGCGAACTGCTGCTCGAGGCGACCGGGGTCGAGGATGCGGTGCGGCGCATCGCGCGCTATCGCGCCGGCGCCACCTTCGTGCGCGGCGATCTGTCCGCATTGCCGACCGTCAACGCTGCCTTTCGCATCGACCGGCCGGAGCAGGCACTGGACGCGCTGGCGGTGAGCGCTGGCTTGCGCGTCACCCGGCTGCCGATGGGGGTGGCGATCGTGGCACCGGCCAACATCACGGCGGAGTAGCGCGGCGAGCCCGTGGTCGTGGCATCACGTACACGCACGGGTCTTGGGGCTGCGCACGGTTCGTTCGTCTTACCCGGCATAACGTACCCGCCGCCGCCACGTACGTACGCTGCATCCGCACCCGCGTGCGGGTGACCCGCCTCTGCGGCACTGATCTTCTGACAGGTTTTTCCATGCGCATCTCCACCCGCGCGGGCCATCGTCCGCGCCCGTCACGTCTCTGCATCGCTTTGCTCACTGCTGGCCTGGCGGCCGCGCCCGGCCTGCCGGCATTCGCCCAATCCAGCGCGGTACCCGCTGCGGCGACGCTGCGGTTCGACATTCCCGCCCAGCCGCTGTCCGATGCGCTGCGCACGTACATGCGCCAGTCCGGGGTGCAGGTCGCCTATCCGGCCGCGCTGGCCGAAGGCGTGACCTCCACGGCGGTGGCCGGGCAGATGGATGCGCAGTCTGCCTTGCTGCGCCTGCTGCAGGGCAGCGGGCTGAGCCTGCGCCAGGTCGGGCCGGACGCGGTCACGCTGGAGCGCGCTGCCGTGGCAGCCAACGACGATGGCCTGATCGTCACCGACGCGCTGAGCGTGGCCGGTGACCGCATCGAAGGCGGCGGCGATGCCGAGCGTGCGCTGGAGGTGTACCGCACGGCCGGTTCCAGTGCCTACATCGCGCGCGCCACCATCGAGCGCTTCCGCGGCACCTCCACCGCGGACATCGTCAAGGGCGTGGCCGGCGTCACCGCGGGCGATCCGCGTACCGCCAACGCGCTGGACGTGAACATCCGCGGCATCCAGGGCCAGAGCCGCATCCCGGTGATCATCGACGGCGGTCAGTCCACCATGGATACCTACCGTGGTTACGCAGGCCAGTCGCAGCGCACCTATCTGGATCCGGACCTGATCTCCAACATCACCATCACCAAGGGCCCGAGCCTGGGTGTCAACGCCTCCGGTGGCATCGGCGGCGTGGTGGAGATGGAAACGCTGAAGATCGAAGACGTGCTGCGCGACGGCCGCGATGCCGGGCTGCGCGTGCGCACCGGCATGGCCAATGCCAGCGCCAACAACGTGCCCGCCTATGACGCCGCACCGCGTACCGACCGCAGCGCGCTGGGCAGCCAGTTCTTCAACATCGCCACCGCCAAGCATTGGGATCGCGTCGACCTGGTCGCGGCGTACGCATGGCGCGAGAACGGCAACTATTTCTCGGGCAAGCATGGCTACGACGATTTCCCGCAGACCCGGCGCACCTTGGCGCCGTTGAATCCGCCGGATACCGAGGTGTTCAACACCTCCTCGCGCTCGAAGTCGTTCCTGCTCAAGGGCACTTGGCGCATCGACGACAACCAGACGCTGGAAGCCGGCTACCGCCGCTATGAAGGCACCGCCGGCGAAATCATGGCCTCGCAGATCATCCGTGTGGACCGTGACCGCGTACCGCAGTGGGATCCGGGCCATGTCGACATGGATGCCTACAACCTGCGCTACCGCTTCAACCCGGACAACGAGCTGATCGATCTGAAGGCCAACCTCTGGTACACCGACGCCGACAGCCTGATGTACAACGGCCTGACCGGCATCACGCCGTGGTACTTCGATCGCCGCACCGAGTGGTACGACGGCCCGTCGTTCAATACCGATCCGGGCTACAAGGATGCCTACCGCAATGAGCTGACGCAGACGCGGCTCGGCTTCGATGTGGGCAACACCACGCATCTGGATACCGGCGCCGGGCTGTTCACGCTGGACTACGGTCTGTCCTTCAGCGATGAGGACGTCGGCCCCGGCCCGCACTCGCCGGTCATGCACGACGACCTGGTCAACAACCGCTTCCTGCGCAATGCCGAGCGCAAGGAATACAGCGCGGTGGCCTCGGTCAAATGGCAGCCGGACGAGCATTGGGAAGTGGTGGTCGGTGGCCGCTACAACCGCGTCAACGTGCATGACCGCAACCGCCTGGCCACGCCGGACGCCTACGGCGTGATCGGTCAGTACCGCTACACGCAGCTGCTGGATGGCAACCCGAACCTGCCGGCATGGCGCGCCAAGCGCATCGCCATGCTGAACTGGTATCCGGATGCCAATGGCCAGTTCACCGAGGCCTCGCTGCTGGCTTCGCCGTATGAGAAGGGCACGGTCGGTGACATCACCGGTTGGAACTTCTATGACGCCGATGACGCCGAAGACCTGAGCGTGCCGGTCAGCTGGACCTGGTCGCAGCCGATCCGTCGCCGCGACAGTGCCTTCATGCCCAGCGCCAGCGTTGCCTACCGCTTCGACGAAGACACGATGGTGTATGTGAAGTACGCCGAAGGCGTGAAGCTGCCGAGCCTGTTCGAAACCACGCTGGGCCTGTTCACCGCGGCCAAGCCCACCGGTGAGCTCAAGCCGGAGCGGGCAGGGACTTGGGAAATCGGCGCGAGCACGGTACGCCACAATCTGTTCACCGAGGGCGACCAGGCGGGCTTCAAGCTGGCCTACTTCAACACACGCATCGATGATCTGATCACCCGCGACTACCGCACCCTGTCGGCCGGTCTGATCCGCAACGTGGACCGTTTCAAGGTCTCCGGCGTGGAGTTGCAGTCCAGCTATGACAGCGGCACGGTGTTCGCCGATCTGTCCGCGCACTACTACCTCCAGGCCAAGACCTGCGCGCCGGATATCGCCGCCGAGCGCCGCGCCTACGGGATCCAGCGCAGGATCGAGGAGCTGAAGAACACCCCGGACTGCGTGGATGGTGGCTTTGAAGGCTCCTACAGCAACACCCAGAACCCGCCACGCTACAACGTCAACCTGACCCTGGGCTCGCGCCTGTTCGACCAGCGCCTCAGCGTCGGTACCCGGGTGATCCACAACGCCGGCCCGATCAGCAAGCTGGACAAGGAATGGAACGTCGGTCTGTCGGCGATCCAGCAGCTGTACCGCCCGGCGACCATCGTGGATCTGTTCGCCAGCTGGCAGGCCAGCGAGCAGTTCGCGGTGGACCTCAACGTGGACAACCTGACCGATCGTTACTACCTCGATCCGCTGGCGCTGGGCGTGATGCCCGCACCGGGCCGGACCGTGCGGCTGGCGCTGACCTACCGCTACTGATGCCCGGACACGACAGGGGCCGGCATTGCCGGCCCCTGCGTGCATCCGGCCGGCACACAGGGTGCGCGGCCGGTATCGGCATCCCGCGATCGCTCAGCCCGCGTTGGCCTGTACGGTCGCATCGGCGTGCAGGGCTTCGCTGAGCTCATCGACCACGATCGCCCACTCGGCATCCGAGCGCAGCTGCTCGGTCAGGAACTGGCGCTGCCCCTCGTTCCAGTAGGGTGCTTCGATCAGGCGGATCTCGTTGGACAGCTGGTGATCGCGGATGAAGGCGGCAATCGCCGCCTCGCTGGCGTCCAGGCCGAGCTGCAGGAACAGATTGGTCATGCGCGGTTCGGTGGTGATCATCGTGTCATTCCAGTGGCAGGGCGTGGTCCGTATTATCGGGGCAAGGCCGTGACGGTGGCATGTGACGGTCGCACCGCTGACCGCGCGACAATGGGCTTGGGGTTACCCCCGTGCCAGACGTCTTCAACAGAGAACCGTGCCCCACTTCCCCATCCAAGCAGTGCCATGATCGTCATCGATACTCCCCAAGCCACCCGCAGCCAACGCCTCAAGGCGGCCACCCGTGACAGCCACGGCGCGCTGGACAAGCGCATCATGGCCGGCGACATCTTCGCCAGCCGCGACCTGTTCGCAAAATTCCTGCGCGTGCAGTACCGCTTCCACCGCGATATCGATGCGCTCTACGGCAACCCCGCGCTGGACGCGCTGCTGCCCGATCTGGACGAGCGCCGCCGGCTGCCCCTGATCGCCCGCGACCTGGCCGACCTCGAACAGACGCTGCCGCTGCCGGCGTCGACGCGCCTGGATGGCGATCTGCCGCTGCCGGCCGCGCTGGGATGGCTGTACGTGGCCGAAGGCTCCAACCTGGGCGGCACCGTGCTGTACAAGATGGCCGCCAGGCTCGGTCTGGACAGCGGTTTTGGCGCGCGCCATCTGGCCGCGCATCCCGATGGCGCGGCCCGCCACTGGCGCGAGTTCACCGCCGCGCTCGATGGTCTCGCGCTGACCGAGGCGCAGGAGCAGCAGGTGATCGATGCGGCCGACGCGGCCTTCCGAAGCGTGCACGGGCATGTCGAGGAAGAATTCGCATGACCGCCGCTTGCTGCACGCCCGCCGTGCCGGACCACCACCGCCGCCCATGATGCGCTGGCTCTGGTTCGGCCTGGGCTGGATCATGGTGGCGCTGGGCGTCATCGGCGCCCTGCTGCCGGTGATGCCGACCACGATCTTCCTGATCCTGGCGGTCGGCTGCTTCGCGCGCAGCTCGCCGACGTTCGAACGCCGGCTGCTCGAGCACCCCCGTTACGGTCCATCGCTGCGGCTGTGGCGCGAACAGGGCGCGATCAGCCGCAAGGGCAAGGCCTTCGCCGGCGCCGGCATGGCGTTCGGGTTCGCCATGTTCTGCTGGGGGGCGCATCCGTCCTGGCCGCTGCTGCTTGGCGTCGGCCTGTTCTTCGTGGCCAGCGCTGGCTACGTGCTGTCGCGGCCCGCGCCAAGGCCGTCGGTCACGCCCGATCGCCCGTCGGAGCGCTGAACGTGCTGTCCGCCCCGCGCTGATTTCCACCGCCTCGCCCCCCGATACTTGTTCGCCCCTTTCCCGCCTCCGGCCCTGTCACGTGCCGCGATGCCCCTGACCGACGACTCCGCCCATGACCTTGCCCATCGCTCTTCCTGCCGCCGTGGCGGCACTGCCGCATGACCTGACGCCGTGGGGCATGTACCAGGCCGCCGATGGCGTGGTGCAGACCGTGATGATCGGGCTGGCACTCGCCTCGATCGCTACCTGGACGGTGCTGGTTGCCAAGACCTGGGAGCTGGGCCGGCAGCGGACGCGGCTGCGCCAGGCGCGCGCGCTGCTGCTGCAGGCCGCGCATCTGCCGGTGGCGCAGACGCATCCGCTGCTGGACGACGGCGCGGCGCATGACCTGATCGACGCGGCCCGGACCGAGCTGCGCCTCTCGCAGGATGCGCAGGATCCGGTCGGGATCAAGGAACGGGTCGCCTCGCGCCTGGAACGCATCGAGCTGGCGCATGCGCGGCAGCTGCGCACCGGGGTGGGGCTGCTCGCCAGCATCGGCGCGATCGCGCCGTTCGTCGGCTTGTTCGGCACGGTGTGGGGGATCATGAACAGTTTCATCGGCATCGCCCACGCCAACACTACCAACCTGGCCGTGGTCGCACCGGGCATCGCCGAGGCGTTGCTTGCCACTGCGCTCGGCCTGGTCGCAGCGATTCCCGCCGTGGTGATCTACAACCACTTCACCCGCGTGCTGGCCGGCATCCGCGGCTTGCTCGGTGATCTGTCGGCCGGCGTGCAGCAGCTGGTCTCGCGCGATCTGGACCGGCTCGGCAATGCGCCGGCTGTCCGCGACGCGCGCTGAGGACCGGTCATGGCCATCAAGACCGCCCGGCACGACGACGACGCGCTGGAAGAAAGCCACGAAATCAACGTCACCCCCTTCATCGACGTCATGCTGGTGCTGCTGATCATCTTCATGGTCGCCGCGCCGCTGGCCACGGTGGATACGCCGGTGGAGCTGCCGGCCAGCACCGCGCAGCCACAGCCGCGCGATGCCGAACCGGTGTTCCTCTCGGTGC
Source organism: Stenotrophomonas sp. 05L413 (assembly GCF_056397945.1). Classification (NCBI taxonomy): domain Bacteria; kingdom Pseudomonadati; phylum Pseudomonadota; class Gammaproteobacteria; order Lysobacterales; family Lysobacteraceae; genus Stenotrophomonas; species Stenotrophomonas sp. 05L413. The sequence goes on along the minus strand of NZ_JBFTOL010000001.1, from coordinate 1,022,193 downwards.
AGGCCGATCTGTCGCTGACCATCAACGACGTGCCGGTCGGCAGTGATGGCCTGAAAGCCGCGCTGGAGCGGCTGACCGCCGGTGACCACGAACAGCGCATCTACCTGCGCGCCGATCAGACCGTGCCCTATGGCGATCTGATGCAGAGCATGAACGCGCTGCGCGCGGCCGGGTATCGCCGGATCGCGCTGGTCGGGCTGGAGCAGCGCAGCGAATGAGCCGCGACACCGCCGCGACACTGCGCTGGGCAGGCAGCCTCGCCCTCGTGCTGGCTATGCATGCCGTGCTGATCGGCGGCGCGCTGTGGTGGCAGCAGCGTGCGCCGGTGCGGGTCAGTGACACGCCGGTGGAAGCGGTGATGGTGGAGTTGGCGCCGGTACCGGAGGCGCCGTCCGCACCGCCGAAGGAGATCCCGCCCGGGCCGTTGCAACAGGAACAGCATCGGCCCGAGCCTACGCCGGTGCCCAAGGAGGATCTCCCGCCGGACGACACCCCGGACACGCAGGACGTCCTGCGTCGCGAGACACCCCGCGAAGCAGCGCCGACCGACCAGCACAACGTGGACCAGACCCTGGCACCGCCGGCGGTGTCCGCACGCCCGTCCGAGCGCTATGCCGCCACGCAGACGGTGGCTGGCCGCCAGGGCAGCGCGACCGTCACCTGGCAGGGCCTGCTGCTGGGCCATCTGGAACAGTACCGTCGTTATCCGCGCCAGGCCGAGCGTCTGCGCCAGCAGGGCGTGGCCTATGTGCGCTTCTCGGTGGACCGGCAGGGCAACGCCTCCAACATCCGGCTGGGCCAGAGCAGCGGCCATCCGCTGCTGGATGAGGAAACGTTGGCCACGGTGCGGCGCGGCAGCCCGTTGCCGCCGCCGCCAGCAGAGATCACCGGCGACCCGGTGGAGGTGATGGTGCCGGTGACGTTCTTCCTGCGGCGGCGTTGAGCCGTGTGTCACATGCGCTGCACGGGCGCGCTGGCCTGAGACCAGCGCGCCCCTCCTGCTTCAGAGCAGTGGCACCAGCAGCAATGCCACGATGTTGATGATCTTGATCAGCGGGTTGATCGCCGGGCCGGCGGTGTCCTTGTAGGGATCACCGACCGTATCGCCGGTCACCGCGGCCTTGTGCGCCTCGCTGCCCTTGCCGCCGAAGTGGCCATCCTCGATGTACTTCTTGGCGTTGTCCCACGCGCCGCCGCCGGTGGTCATCGAGATCGCCACGAACAGCCCGGTGACGATCGTGCCGATCAGCAGGCCGCCGAGCGCGCGTGGCCCGAGCAGCAGCCCGACCACCACCGGCACCGCAACGGGCAACAGCGAGGGGATGATCATTTCGCGGATCGCCGAGCGGGTCAGCAGGTCCACCGCGCGGTCGTACTGCGGCTTGCCGGTGCCGTCCATGATCCCGGGAATCTCGCGGAACTGGCGGCGCACTTCCTCCACCACCGCGCCCGCCGCGCGACCCACCGCTTCCATCGCCATCGCCCCGAACAGATAGGGAATCAGGCCGCCGATCAGCAGGCCGATGATCACCTCATGGTTGGACAGGTCGAAGGCGAAGACCTCGCCGGGATTGGCCGCCTGCAGGTTGTGCGTGTAATCGGCGAACAGCACCAGTGCGGCCAGCGCCGCCGAGCCGATCGCGTAGCCCTTGGTCACCGCCTTGGTGGTATTGCCGACGGCATCCAGCGGATCGGTGATGTCGCGGATCTCCGGCGGCAGTTCGGCCATCTCGGCGATGCCGCCGGCGTTGTCGGTGATCGGGCCGTAGGCGTCCAGCGCCACGATCATGCCCGCCATCGAGAGCATCGCGGTCGCGGCGATGGCGATGCCGTACAGGCCACCGAAGTAGTGCGCCAGCCAGATCGCCACGCACACCGCGATCACCGGCAGGGCGGTGGACTTCATCGAGACGCCGAGGCCGGCGATGATGTTGGTGCCGTGCCCGGTGGTGGAGGCCTGCGCCACGTGCTGCACCGGTTTGTACTGGGTGCCGGTGTAGTACTCGGTGATCCACACGATCAGCCCGGTCAGCACCAGCCCGATCAAGGCGCAGAAATACAGGTTCAGCGCACCGTGCGCGTTGTCCGGCATCAGCTGGGTGGTGATCGGATAGAACGCGATGGCGGCCAGGACACCGGACACGATCACGCCCTTGTACAGCGCGCCCATGATCGAGCCACCGGGCTTCACCTTGACGAACAGCGCGCCGATGATCGAGGCAATGATCGACACACCGCCCAGCACCAGCGGATACAGCACCGCATTCGCACCGGCCTCGGCGATCATCAGGTTGCCGAGCAGCATCGTGGCGATCACGGTGACGGCGTAGGTTTCAAACAGGTCGGCGGCCATGCCGGCGCAGTCGCCCACGTTGTCGCCCACGTTGTCGGCGATCACCGCCGGGTTGCGCGGGTCATCCTCGGGGATGCCGGCTTCGACCTTGCCGACCAGGTCTGCGCCGACGTCGGCGCCCTTGGTGAAGATGCCACCGCCCAGCCGCGCGAAGATCGAGATCAGCGACGAGCCGAACGCCAGCCCGACCAGGGCGTGCAGCGTCTGCGCCACATCCAGCCCGAGCCGCAGCAGCAGCGCGTAGTAGCCGGCCACGCCCAGCAGACCCAGGCCGACCACCAGCATGCCGGTGATCGCACCGCCGCGGAAGGCGACATCCATGGCCGCACTCAGGCCGTTGCGGGCGGCCTCGGCCGTGCGCACGTTGGCACGCACCGAAACGTTCATGCCGATGTAGCCGGCCGCGCCGGACAGCACGGCACCGATCGCGAAGCCGATCGCGGTGTACCAGCTGAGGAAGAGGCCGACCAGCACGAACAGCACGGCACCGACGATGGCGATGGTCAGGTATTGACGGTTGAGATAGGCGCGCGCGCCTTCCTGGATGGCGGCGGCGATTTCCTGCATGCGGGCATTGCCAGCCGGTTGCCGGAGGATCCAGCGTGCCGACACGATGCCGTAGAGAATCGCGAGAATGGCGCACAACAGCGCCAGAGAAAGCCCGTAACGTTCCAGCATGTCCCCTCCCGGGTGATGGAATGACATCCAGTGAACGGATGAACGTCTCCACGCGGGGGCACAACAGGCTGCAACCATGAACCAACCCGTTCAGACCGTGCCGGTCTTCAAGCGTGTGGCGGTGTTCAGCAATCCCTGGTGGCCCGAGTATGCGGGCAAATCCCCGATGCATGCCAGCAAGGATTTCAAACCGCGTGCGCGCCGCCTTTGCCACGCCGTTCAGCCATCCACTGGCAGCCTCGGCCCATCCCCGCCGTTGGAGTCCTGCCATGTCCCCCCGTCATCTGTTGTGGCTGGCCCTGTTGCCCGCCGTGTCCGCCTTCGCCGCGGAAACCCCCGAACTGCAGCGCGCCGCCGGCACACCGCAGGCGGTAGGCGCGGCCCACACGCTGCGCCAGATTCCCGAAGCCTGCGCACGGCTGGAAGGCGTGTTCACCGGCGAGGCGGCACAGCCGTACAAATTCGCCGTGGTCCGCACCAGCGAGCAGTGCCAGCCGCGTGCCCGCTTTGTCGAGTACGAGAAGGCGCAGCCCAGCGAAGCCAAGGGCTGGAAGCTCAATGATGTGATCCGCGTGCCGAATGCCGCCTGCCCGGCGCAGCAGGCGGTGGTGCGCGTGTGGCGCATGCCGGTCACCACCAAGCCGGAACTCGATGGGCAGGGCCAGTCGCGCATCTACCTGGAAGACGCGAAGAAGCAGGCGGCCGCCGGCAAGATCGCGCAGGTGCCGATGTTTGCCGCGCAGATGAAGGTCGAGGGCAAGGCCTGCAACTGACGCCCCGCAACCGCGGGTAGTGCCGGCCGCTGGCCGGCTCCACGCGGACCGTCAGAGGCGCGATGAAACCGGCCGCTGGCCGGCGCCCAGGACGCTGCCGGACACCGCGATGCCGGTCAGCGGCCGGCACTACCGGGTCGATTACGCTTCGAAGGCAGGCAGTTTCTTCTTCACCGCCACGTTCTTCAGCGTCACGTACTTCGGCAGCCCATCGGGCCCGTAAGGCAACGGGGCTTCCCCCTTGATCAGCGGGGCGAGATAGGCGCGGGCCTTGGCGGTGATGCCGAAGCCATCGCGGCGGATGAAGCCGGCCGGCATCTTCTTCTCGTGGTTGGCCACCTTGTGCAGCGGGGCTGCCTCGATCTTCCAGCGGTAGGGCGTGTCACTGGTGCGCACGATCACCGGCATCACCGCGTTCTGGCCCCTCAGCGCGAACTGCACCGCTGCCTTGCCCACTGCCTGTGCCTGCTCCCAATCGGTCTTGGAGGCCAGGTGGCGCGCCGAGCGCTGCAGGTAGTCGGGCAGGGTCCAGTGAACCTTGTAGCCCAGCCCATCCTTGACCCGCGCGGCCAGCTGCGAGGCCACGCCACCGAGCTGGGTATGCCCGAACGAATCGGTGCCACCGCCGGCATCGGCGACGAAGCGGCCATCGGCGGTCTGGATGCCTTCGGAGGCGACCACCACGCAGTAGCCCACCCGCTCGACGACCTGTTTCACTTTGGCCAGGAACGCGGCCTCGTCATACGCGCGCTCGGGCAGCAGGATGATGTGCGGGGCGTCGTCGGCGCCCTGGCCAGCCAGGCCCGCAGCCGCCGCGAGCCAGCCGGCGTGGCGGCCCATCGCCTCGTAGACGAATACCTTGGTCGAGGTTTCGGCCATCGCGGCCACATCCAGCGCTGCTTCGCGCACGGAGACGGCGGTGTACTTGGCGGCCGAGCCGAAGCCCGGGCAGGTATCGGTCACCGCCAGATCGTTGTCGATGGTCTTGGGCACGCCGATGCAGGTCAGGTCGTAGTCGAAGGCCTTGGCCAGCTGGGAGACCTTCCAGGCGGTATCAGCCGAATCGTTGCCGCCGTTGTAGAGGAACCAGCGCACGTCATGGGCACGCAGCACCTCGAGCAGGCGCGCGTATTTGCCGCGGTCGGCTTCCAGCGATTTGAGCTTGTAGCGGCACGAGCCGAACGCGCCGCCGGGGGTATGGGCCAGGGCGGCGATGGCGGCGGCGGTCTCCTTCGAGGTGTCGATCAGGTCCTCGCGGAGTGCGCCGAGAATACCGTTGCGCGCGGCCAAGACCTTGATTCCTTTGGCCCTTGCCGTGCTGATGACCGCCGAGGCGGTGGCATTGATGACGGCGGTGACGCCGCCTGACTGGGCGTAGAGCAGGGTACCGTTGGGCATGGTGCGACCTTGGTCTGGGGGAAGGACATTGCAGAGACATTACCGGTATGGGGTAAAGTGCGCGTATTGCGGTGCAGCGTGATTGTGGGCAATCCCGGGGCGCGCGCCCTTCCATTTTCTTACCACGTTGGAGTCAGGTTGATGCGATTGGTTCTGTTGGGACCGCCCGGTTCGGGCAAGGGGACGCAGGCGACGCGCCTGAAGGAACATCTCTCGATTGCGCACATTTCCACCGGTGATCTGCTGCGCGCTGAAGTCGCCGCCGGCACCGAGCTGGGCAAGCAGGCCAAAGCCGTGATGGACGCTGGCAACCTGGTGTCCGATGACATCCTGCTGGGCATGCTCGAGTCGCGCCTGGGCCAGGACGATGTGGCCAAGGGCTTCATCCTCGACGGTTACCCGCGCAACGTGGCCCAGGCCAACGCGCTGGACAGCCTGCTGGCCAAGATCGGCCAGCCGCTGGATGCCGTGGTGCAGCTGGACGTGCCGACCGAACTGCTGGTCGAGCGCATCGCCGGCCGCGCCGCCGAACAGGGCCGCGCCGATGACAATCCAGAATCGGTGCGCCAGCGCCTGCAGGTCTACAACGACCAGACCGCGCCGGTGGTGGATTTCTATGCCGGCCGCGGCACGCTTGCACGCGTCGATGGCGTGGGCGAACTGAACGACGTGGAAGCGCGCATCCGCGCTGCGATCCAGGCTTGATGCGGGTCGGTGCCGCTACGGCGGCACCGCGCCGGCCGCACGTTTGCAGGCGCCGGAAACACACACGCCCGGCCCCCCGGAGGGACCAGGCGTGTGGTTTGAAGGTGCCAGCGAGCGGGCTTGCTCAGAGCCCCGCAGCATGAGCCCCCCTGGGGATGGCCTCTTGGGGAGTAGGACCAATGGGGTACTGCGGCTGGCCAATAGAATTGTGTCCGTCTTCACAGTACGGCGCTATCGGGAATTCCCCGACACCCCGCTTGGCTTTTCTTATAGTCGACTAGGAGTTGTCTGACGGCGATCTCCATCGACGGTGGTGATCGGCGACAATCGCACGCATGAGCACGATCCACATTCTTGGCATTGCAGGCACTTTCATGGGCGGCGTGGCCGCGCTGGCACGCGAGAAGGGCCATACGGTCCGCGGCAGCGACCAGGCGATCTACCCGCCGATGTCCACCCAGCTCGAACGGCTGGGCATCGCACTGGATCCGGGCTACCGCGCCGACAGCGTGGCGCCGGACTGCGACGCGGTGGTGATCGGCAATGCACTCTCGCGCGGCAATCCCGCGGTGGAAGCGGTGCTGGATGCAGGCCAACGCTACATCTCCGGCGCCCAGTGGCTGTCCGAGCAGGTGCTGCCGGGCCGTGACACGCTGGCCGTCGCCGGCACCCACGGCAAGACCACCACCACCACCATCCTGACCTGGCTGCTGCACAGCGCCGGGCGTGAACCTGGCTTCCTGATCGGCGGCGTGGCTGAAGATTTCGGCGTCTCCGCGCGCGTCGGCAGCGGGCGCGAGTTCGTGGTCGAGGCCGATGAGTACGACACCGCGTTCTTCGACAAGCGCAGCAAGTTCGTGCACTACCGGCCGCTGGTGGCGATCCTCAACAACCTCGAATACGACCACGCCGATATCTTCCCGGACGTGGCCGCGATCCAGCGCCAGTTCCACCACCTGATCCGCACCGTACCCGCGCGTGGGCGCCTGATCGTCAACGGTGAAGATGCGTATCTCGCTGAAGTGCTGGCGATGGGCTGCTGGACCCCGGTGGAGCGCTTCGGTTTCGATCCTTCGCTGGAATGGCATGCCGAGCTGGTGGAGGCAGACGGCAGTGTGTTCGTCGTGCACCATCGCGGCGAGCGGGTCGGTGAAGTGCGCTGGTCGCTGCTCGGCCGCCACAATGTCCTCAACGGGCTGGCCGCGCTGGCTGCCGCGCATGCAGTCGGCGTCGAGCTGGCCAGGGTGATCCCGGCGCTGGCCGCGTTCCGCAGCGTCAAGCGCCGGCTGGAAGTGATCGGCCAGGCGCGCGGCATCACCCTCTACGACGATTTCGCCCATCACCCCACCGCGATCCGCACCACCCTCGATGGCCTGCGTGCCAAGGTGGGCGATGCCCGCATCGTGGTGGCCATGGAGCCGCGCAGCAATTCGATGCGGCTGGGGGCACACGCACAGGCGCTGGCGCCTTCGCTGGACGGTGCCGACGCGGTGGTGTTCCTGCATCGCCCGGAACTGGCCTGGGATGCGGCCAGCGTGATTGCCGCCGTGCGGGGGGAGGCCCATGCCGTGCCCGATACGGATGCTCTGCTGGCTCAACTGGGCGCGATCGCGGCGCCGGGCGACCATGTGGTGTTCATGTCCAACGGCGGTTTCGACGGGGCCCCGCGTCGTTTCCTCGCGCAGATGCAGCAGCCCTGAGGGACGCGGGCCATGACCGACACCGCTTCACTGCCCCTGTTCCCGCTGCACACCGTGCTGCTGCCCGGCGCGGTGCTCGGCCTGCGGGTGTTCGAGCGCCGCTACCTGGACATGCTGCGCGAATGCAGCCGTGCCGGGACGGCCTTCGGGGTGTGCCTGATCCTGGACGGTGAGGAGGTCGGTGCGCCGGCGTTGCCGGCGGCCTACGGTGTCGAAGCGCGGATCGAAGATTTCGACGTCGGCGCCGATGGCGTGCTGGTGCTGCGCCTGCGTGGCCAGCGCCGCTTCCATGTGGAGCACACCCGCGTGCGCGACAACGGGCTGATCATCGCCGAGGTGACCTGGTGCGCCGCCGACAGCGACGACGAGCTGCAGCCCGAGCACGCACTGATGGCCACCGTGCTGGAGCACATCATCGAGCAGGCCGGCGCGGCCTTCGCACCGGTCAGCCCGGCGCAGATGGAGCAGGCCAGCTGGGTCGGCTGGCGCCTGGCCGAACTGCTGCCGCTGCAGGACGCGCAACGCCTGCAACTGCTGCAACACGATGACCCGCACCAGCGCCTGCAGGCGCTGCTGGACTGGATGCCGTAACGCGCGGCCCCGCCCCGCGTTACGCCCCTCGGCCGGGTAGCCCCCGGCGCTGCATCACTGGGCCGGCGGCATGCGCACGCGCAGCACCGGCATCTCGGTGTCCGGATGGGTATCGACCTGCTGCGGCAGGCCGTCCAGTGCCTGGCGGACCGCATTGAGCGACGGGTCGATACCCCGCATCGGCCGCCACATCCCGATCAGCTTGAAGTGCTGCTGGTAGTGCAGGGTCTGTGCACTGCCCAGCCACAGCGGTTCGTTGTCCGGCGCTGCCAGGCGTGCCGGTGCGGGCCACAGGCGCAGGGCGAAGATCTCATTGGGTGCATTGCCCGCCCGCAGCATCAGCAGCGATTCGACCTGCGTATCCAGCGTGGCCGGCAGCACCGGTACCTTGTCCTTGTCCGAGGATTTGTCGAGCATCAACAACGCCTGCTCCCAGCCGGCCTGCGGCTGCACGCGCCAGCCCTGGCTTTCCAGCCGGCGCTGCAGCGGCGCCAGTGGACCGGCCACCTGCACATCCAGCGGCCAGCGCTGATCGTCATCGAACTCATTGCGACGCGAGGGCAGGTGCTGCCACTCGGTCGTCCACCAGGCCTGGGCATCCAGCGGCGCCGGGGTCGGCTGGGCCGGCTCGAAGCGCGCCAGTTTCACCGGGATGTTGCGTGGGGCGTACCAGAGCGCGGCGATGGCGAACGTGCCGTAGAACAGCCATGCCACCGGCTTGACCCAGAACGAGCGGTTGAACCGGCGGCGGTAGGCGATGCCCAGCACCAGCAGCCAGAACAGGCCGAACAGCATGCCGCCGATTACATCGCTCAGCCAATGCGCGCCGAGGTAGATGCGGGCGAAGCCGATCAGGCTGACGATGATGCCCGACAACAGGTAAGGCCACACACGCGTGCGCCCGGGCAGTTCGCGGGCGATCAGCACGGCGAAGAAGCCGAAGGTGATCGTGGCCATCGTCACCGAGACCGACGGGAAGCCGAAGCCACTGCTGGCATCCGGCGGGCGGACCACGTCCACCGTCGCACCGAGCAACTTGCACAGCGCCAGCCCGAAGGCGAGGGCGGCCAGCCAGTGCGCGGCCGCCATCCAGCGCCGGCGCCAGACCAGGTAGCCCATGCCTGCCGCCGTGGCCGGCAGCAGGACCTGCCAGGCCCCCAGCGACGCCAGTGCGGCCATCGGGTAATCGGCCAGTGGGTTGCGCAATGCCAGCATCGCGTGGTGCACGGCCAGATCGACCATCAACGGCTCGCCGTGGGCGACCACCGCCATCAACAGCGCGAACCAGCCCCAGCCGAGCAGCAGCAACATCAGCGCCAGCATCGCCAGTGGCACCGACTCACGGCGCTGCGGGTCGAACACGGCGACAGAGTAACGGCCCAGGGTCGGGTGACGCTGCGACCAGGCCAGCAGACTGGCCAGCCAGCTGTCCATGCGCGAGGCCGACCAGCGGTAGCCATACAGCACGATCGCCCACACCAGGCCCATGATCACGCCGAGCAGGGCCAGCACCATCACCAGCCGGCCGGCGACCGCGGCGACCGCGTCATACGCCTCGCCGAGCACCCAGCCGGGTGCCAGGAACAGAACGGCCCAGGACAGGCTGGCGATGCCGCTGGCCTGTATGTAGCGCGACAGCGGCATCTTCATCATGCCGGCGATGGCCGGCACGAACGGGCGGATCGCGCCAACATAGCGCGCCACCAGGATGCTCTTGAAGGCATTGCGGCGGAACATCGTCTCGCCACGATCGAGCAGCTGCGGGTATTTGCTGAAGGGCCAGAAGCCCCGCAGCCGATCGCCCCAGCGCCGGCCTACCCAGTAGCTGAGGCCGTCACCGGCGAATGCGCCCAACGCCGCGCAGGCCACGGCATACGGCCCGGAGATCTCGCCCAGGCCGATGAACACACCGACCGCGAACAACAGCGGCAACGCGGGCACGATCGCGCCCAGCACGATGACCGCATCGCAGAAGGCAATGAGGAAAATGACCGCGCCGGCAAGCACGGGGTGAGTTGAGATCCACGCAAGCGTGGCATCGATCCATGACGAGTCCATCGGGGGATTATAGGGGGGGCAAAGTGACTGACTGCCCGCCAGACGCCGGCAATGTGCAGCTTCTGCAGTGAATGAACGCGATCACCCGCCTAGAATGGCGGCATGACACGCCCTGCCGATCCCGCGCCGACCGCCCTCAAAGCTGACAGTTTTGGCCGAATCCTGCTGATGGAGGAGGATGGCCAGCGCTTCGTGCGCCGTGACCTGGAGGCCACGCCCTGGTGGTTGCGGGTACCTGCTTGGTGGCTGGCCCGGCGCGAGGCGCGCGCGCTGGCGCATCTGGATGGGATGCCGGCCACGCCGCGGTTGCTGGCCTGGAACGGGCGCTGGCTGGATCGCAGCTTCATGGCCGGTGATGCCATGTACCAGCGTCCGCCGCATGGCGATCTGGCCTACTTCCGCGCGGCGCGACGGCTGCTGCAGCAGGTGCATCGCCACGGCATCGCGCACAACGACCTGGCCAAGGAGGCCAATTGGCTGGTGCGCGAAGACGGCTCGCCGGCGTTGATCGATTTCCAGCTGGCGGTGATCGGCAACCCGCGCTCGCGCTGGATGCGCCTGCTGGCCCGCGAGGACCTGCGGCATCTGCTCAAGCACAAGCGCATGTACTGCCGGCAGTCGCTGACCCCGGTGGAAAAGCGGCTGCTCAAACGCACCTCATGGGTGCGCGATCTCTGGTTCCGTACCGGCAAGCCGGTCTATCGCTTTGTCACGCGGAAAATCCTGCACTGGGAAGACAACGAAGGGCAGGGGCCCAAGCCGTGAGCGCAGGCAGCGCGCACTCGCCGCAATGACCGGGCCAGCGCCGGGCCGAGGCTGACCACGCGCGGGTGATCAGCGCAGATCGAGGATCTGTTTGCCGGCGAAGCGGCGTTGCGCATCGAAATCGTAGGCGACCCGCAGCACCCCATCCTCGGCACACGCATGGCAGGTGCGCAGCGGCGTGCTGTAGATCAGGCGCACGCCGCCGTTGGGCAGGGCTTCGCTGCCGCTGGCTTCGGCCGGGGCAAACGGCGAGGCATCCGGGTGTGCATCCAGGAACGGTTTGACGGTGGCATCGGCGCGCGACATTTCCGGCAGTACGTCCGCATCCACATCCACCGTGTGCCCGGCGCTGTCGACCAGCAGCGTGCCTTCATTGGTGTTGGCACGGAACGGGTATTCGATGGTGGCGATGCCCACGCCGTCCTGGTCCCGCCATGCGCTCACGTAGCCGGGATTGCCCTGCGCACCCAGTTGATGGGCGGCGGCGATCGCCTGCGGGCTGGCCTTGGCCGCCTGCATCGCCTTGGACAGACAATCATCGGCGACCGGTGCCTGGCCACGACAGGCGTCGACCTCGCCGTCCCAGATCGCCGCTTCGCCGAAGGGGGAGGTGCCACCGGCGGTGCCCGGGACGGTAGCCGCGTCCTGCGTCGCCGAGGCGGCAGGATCGCCAGCAGGTTGGCAGGCGCCAAGCGCCAGCACCAGGGCCAACGCGGTCAGGGGAAGGCGGATCGCCGTCATGTCGCTCATTCCATGCAAAACGTGAACGCCCAGTATCGACGCGGCGCATGAATCCGGCGTGTGCGCCGGGGCGGCATAATGCGGATTCACTGCACTCGCATCCAAGGAATTCCGCGCATGGCCAGTCTGCAAGGCAAGACCCTGTTCATCACCGGCGCCTCGCGCGGTATCGGCCTGGCCATTGCGCTGCGTGCAGCACGCGACGGCGCCAACATCGCGATCGCGGCCAAGTCCTCGGTGCCCAATCCGAAGCTGCCCGGCACCATCCACAGTGCTGCCGAGGCAGTGACCGCCGCAGGCGGGCAGGGGCTGGCACTGAAGTGCGACATCCGCGAAGAAGACCAGGTGCGCGCGGCCGTCGCCGCTACCGTGGATACCTTCGGTGGCATCGACATCCTGATCAACAACGCCAGCGCTATCTGGCTGCGTGGCACGCTGGACACGCCGATGAAACGCTTCGACCTGATGCAGCAGGTCAATTCGCGCGGCAGCTTCCTGTGCGCGCAGGCCTGCCTGCCGCACCTGCTGCAGGCGCCCAACCCGCACATTCTCACGCTGGCACCACCGCCGAGCCTGGACCCGAAATGGTGGGCCCCGCACACCGGTTACACGCTGGCCAAGATGGGCATGAGCTTCGTCACCCTCGGCCTGGCGGCCGAGTTCGGCCCGCAGGGCGTGGCGGTCAATGCGTTGTGGCCGCGCACGGTGATCGCCACCGATGCGATCAACATGATTCCCGGCGTGGACATCGGGGGCTGCCGCACGCCGGCGATTCTGGCCGATGCCGCGCACGCGGTGCTGTGCCGTGAGGCGGCCGGTTTCAGCGGACAGTTCCTGCTCGATGACGAGGTGTTGGCGCAGGCCGGCATCACCGATCTGAGCGGCTACGCCGTTGATCCATCGCGCCCGCTGATGCCGGATCTGTTCCTGGAGTGACGCGCGCCCGGCGTGCGATGACAGCGGCTGCACACACCGGGCTGTTAAGGTGCGGGCCCCAATTTGTATGGACACTCGCATGTCATTCCGCACACGGACCGCGCCGCTTGCCGCCGCCATTGCCCTGATCAGCCTGCTCGGCGCCTGCGGCAAGGGGCCGGGCAGCGTCGCCGATACCCAGGGCGTGGAGAAGGTGAACGCCTACATCGCCTGCTTCAATGCCGTTGAACAGCCGATCCACGAAGGCTTCCAGCAGTACATCGGCTGGATGCAGGACCCGGAGGCCGGCCCGACCGGCAACGAGAAAAAGGTGCGTGGGCCGGGTACGGTGCTGTCGCATCGCGTGGACGCGTGCAACGCCCCGATGGTGGCCGCGCTGGCGATGACGCCGGCCGAGCCGGCACTGGATCCGGCAGCCAGCAATTACCAGAAGACCTTCGTCGACCTGTACGCCTTGATCGAGCAGGCCGACCGTTACTACAGCCGCGAGGACTACCTGCGCGATGACCATGCCGGGATGCGCACCCAGCATGCGCCGTTGATGAAGGCCTACATGGCCTTCTTCGATGCAGGCACCGCGCTGGATGCCGCACTGGAAAAGCGCGAAGACGAACGCCGTGCCGAACAGCTCAAGGAGATTGAAGCCTCTGAAGGCCGTTCGATGGCGTACTACCAGATCAAGATCCTCGGTGATGGCAAGCAGCTGACCCAACTGCTCAACACCGAGGCGCCGGACCTGGCCGTGGCCCGCACCCAGCTCACCGCGTTCCAGGCGCTGCTGCAGCAGGCGCAGGATGACAAGGTCGGCAAGGGCGATGCGATGTGGGGGCACGTGGAGCGTGCGGCCGATACGCTGGCCCGTGATGCCGGTCGCCGTATCGAGCGCGTCGAGTCAAAGAAGCCGTACACCCGCAGCGAGCAGATGCTGATCCAGAGCGGCGGCCGGATCAACAACCCGCAGGGCTCGGCCGAAGCGTTGCTGGTCAGCTACAACGACCTGGTCGACATGAGCAACCGCCTGGCGCAGTCCAGCGGCGCACGCTGAGCGGGCGCGCGGCGGGCTGCCAGGCGGCCCGCCCCGCGGTGATCACACGTTGAAGACCGGGGGCAGCTTGTCGCCGCAGTGGCGGCAGTGCAGGGCATCCGGTTCGTGCCCTTCCAGCCCGCAGTGCGGGCAGCCGCGCGCATCCCGGCGCGCGGCATGCTCGGCATCACGCATGGTGTTGGCCAGTTCGGCGGTGTAGATCCCGGTCGGCACCGCGATGATGCTGTAGCCGATCAGGATCAGTACCGAGGTGACGAAGCGGCCCAGCACGGTCTGCGGCACGATGTCGCCGAAGCCCACCGTGGCCATGGTCACCACCGCCCAGTACATGCTGCTGGGGATGCTGGTGAAGCCGTGGTTGGGGCCTTCGATCACATACATCATGGTGCCGGCGATGATGGTGATGGTGATGACCGTGAACAGGAACAACAGCACTTTGCGGCGGCTGCGCCACAGCGACTCCATCAGCACGCCGCTTTCTTCGATGTAGCGGGTCAGCTTGAGGATCCGGAATACCCGCAGGATGCGCAGCGCGCGCACCACCAGCAGGCTCTGCGCGCCGGGGATGAACAGCGACAGGTAGGTCGGCAGGATCGAGGCCAGATCGATGATGCCCCAGATGCTGAATGCGTAGCGCAGCGGGCGTTTGACCACCACCAGCCGCAGCAGGTATTCGCCGGTGAACAGGATCGTGAACCCCCATTCGAGCACGTACAGCCAGTCGGCATAGGCCGCATGGAAGCGCTGCACGCTGTCGAACATGACCACCACCACGCTGGCGATGATCGCGTAGACCAGCAGCAGGTCGAAATTGCGCGAGGGCCGGGTGTCGTGGCGGTAGATGATGTCGAACCACTGGCGGCGCCAGCCGGAGTCGGTGGCGGGGTTGAGCTGGGGGGCAGTGAACGGTCGCATGGGGCGCATTGTGCCCCACCGGCCCAAAGCGCGAGAATGGGATCTTTCCTGAGCCGTTGACCGCCATGACTGCCGCTGCCACCGATCCGCTGTTGTCCCTGTCGCATTACTACCTGCCGGTCTACAAACCGCGCCAGGTGGTGCTCGAACGTGGCCAGGGCGCGCGCGTCTGGGACAACCAGGGCCGCGAATTCATCGATCTGGCCGCCGGCATCGCGGTGTGTGGCCTGGGCCACAACGATCCGGACCTCACCGCCGCGCTGATCGAGCAGGCCGGCAAGCTCTGGCACACCAGCAACGTGTTCTACAGCGAGCCGCCGCTGCGCCTGGCCGAAGAACTGGTCACCGCCTCGCGCTTCGCCGAGCGCGTGTTCCTGTGCAACTCCGGCGCGGAAGCCAATGAAGTGGCGATCAAGCTGGTCCGCAAGTGGGCCTCTTCGCTGGGCCGCCCGGCGCACCAGCGGGTGATCGTGACCTTCCGCGGCAGCTTCCACGGCCGCACGCTGGCGGCGGTGACCGCCACTGCCCAGCCGAAGTACCAGGAAGGCTACGAGCCGCTGCCCGGTGGCTTCCGCTATGTCGATTTCAACGATGAGGTGCAGCTGGAGACCGCGATGGCCGCCGGCGATGTGGCCGCGGTGATGCTGGAGCCGATCCAGGGCGAGGGCGGCGTGATGCCGGCCAAGCCGGGCTTCCTGCAGCGCGTGCGGGAGCTGTGCGACCAGCACAATGCGCTGGTGGTGCTGGATGAGATCCAGGCCGGCATGGGCCGCACCGGTACCCTGTTCGCGCACTGGCAGGACAACATCAAACCAGACATCGTCACCCTGGCCAAGGCACTGGGCGGCGGCTTCCCGATCGGCGCGATGCTGGCCGGCCCGAAGGTGGCCGAGGTGATGCAGTTCGGCGCGCACGGCACCACCTTTGGTGGCAATCCGCTGGCCGCGGCCGTCGCCCGGGTGGCGCTGCGCAAGCTGTCCTCACCGGAGATCGCGCACAACGTGAGCCGTCAGTCGCAGGCGCTGCGCGATGGTTTGGGCAAGATCAACGACGAGTTCAAGGTGTTCAGCCAGGTCCGCGGTCGCGGCCTGATGCTGGGTGCGGTGCTGGACAAGGATTTCGCCGGCCAGGCCGGTCCCCTCCTGGATCACGCCGCCGAACACGGCCTGCTGACCCTGCAGGCCGGGCCGGATGTGCTGCGCTTCGTGCCGTCGCTGAACATCACCGATGAAGAAATCGCCGAAGGCCTGAAGCGTCTGCGCGCGGCCGTGCAGTCGTTCATCGCGTCGCGCTAGCCAACGGCGGTAGAGCCGACCGTTGGTCGGCTGCTTTTGCTGGCGATGGTAGAGCCGACCGCTGGTCGGCTGCTGGTGTTCTGGGGCGAACGCAGCCGACCAACGGTCGGCGCTAGGTCAGGGCGTATCGCTTCATGATCTTGCCGAACGCGCGGCTGTCCGTTGCGGTCTCGGCCTGCAGGCCGGCCAGCCGTGCCCCGCGCACGTTGACGAACAGGTCATCGATGAACAGCGTGCGCTCGGCACGTGCGCCGAGCAGCGTCACCGCCTTGGCGAATATCGCCGGATCCGGCTTGCGCCCGCCCAGCGCACCGCTGCACAGGATGCGGCCGTGCAGCGCATCGGCCAGGGTCGGAAGGAGCTGTGGAATCGTCTGCGCCATCAGCGCGCCGTTGTTGGTCAGGATCCCGATCGGCAGTGCCTGCGCGATCCGTGCCACGCGTTCGATGACGCCAGTCTCCGGGATGCATGCCACGAGGCGCGCGGCCTGCCACTGCGCGATGCTGATCGTGGCCTGCAGCGCATCGCCCAGTTGCTGCAGGTAGGCGTCGGTCGCCATGCCGCTGTCGTAGGCGCGTTCCAGCCCACTGTCGAACAGTGCCGTCTGCACCTGCGCCGCGCTGCAGCCGATGCTGGCGGCCAGATGGCGCACACGCAGGTGCCGCGCATAGCGCACCAGCACGCCATCGAAATCCAGCAGCAGGCACTCGATCACACGCGGCATGGGGAAGTCTCGTCCAGGTCCAGGGCTGACCGTAACCCAGCCGGGGCCTGCGCTGCGACATCGCGTCGCACGTCGCCTGCACGGGCGGTCACTAGAATCGCGGGGACTGCCTGATGGAGATCGCCTTGAAACTGCTTGCCCCCGTGTTGCTTGCCGGCCTGATGCTGGCCCCGGCCGCCCATGCGCGTGTCTGCGCGATCGCCATCGACAGTACCGACCAGATGAGCTTCAGCCAGAAGGAACTCAAGGTTGCCGCGGACTGCACCCAGGTGAAGCTGACCCTGCGCCACACCGGCAAGCTCGCGGCGACCGCGATGGGCCACAACTGGGTACTGACCCGCGCCGCGGATTACCAGCCGGTGGCGATGGCTGGCATGCGCACCACGTTGGCCGACAGCTACCTGCCCAAGGGCGATGCGCGCGTGCTGGCGCATACCCCGGTGATCGGCGGTGGACAAAGCACCAGCGTCACCTTCTCCACCGCCAAGCTGACCAAGGGCGGCGACTACACCTTCTTCTGCTCGTTCCCGGGCCACTTCGCCATGATGAAAGGCCGTTTCGTGTTCGGTTGAAGCAATCAATATTTAACGGGGACGGGGGTAATTATTAACTACCCCCGTCCCCATTATTTGATCAGCCTTTGACGACCTTGAACGCTTCGCGCGCGGCCTCGAGCGTTGCCTCGATGATGCTGTCGTCGTGTGCGCTGGACAGGAAGCCGGCTTCATACGCCGAGGGGGCGAGGAACACGCCGCGCTCCAGCATCGCGTGGAAGAAGGTGTTGAACGCGGTGATGTCGCACGCGGTCGCCTGGGCGTAGGTTTCCACCTTCTGGTCAGTGAAGAACAGGCCGAACATCGCGCCGACCTGGGTGGTGGTCACTGCCACGCCTGCGTCCGCCGCTGCCGCTTCCAGCCCCGCGCACAGGCGCGCGGCCGAAGCACTCAGGCGATCATGGAAGCCCGGTTCCTGCACCAGTTCCAGCATCGCCAGGCCGGCTGCCATGGCCACCGGATTGCCGCTCAGCGTGCCGGCCTGGTAGATCGGGCCGGCCGGGGAAATCTGCGACATCAGCTCCCGACGACCACCGTAGGCACCCACGGGCATGCCGCCGCCGATGATCTTGCCGAAGGTGGTCAGGTCCGGGGTAACGCCGTAATGCGCCTGCGCGCCACCGAGCGCCACGCGGAAGCCGGTCATCACTTCATCGAAGATCAGCACCGTGCCGTACTGCGTGCACAGTGCGCGCAGGTGCTGCAGGTAGCCCTCGCGCGGCGGGATGCAGTTGGCGTTGCCCACCACCGGCTCGATGATCAGCCCGGCGATGTGCTCGCCCTGTTCGGCGAACAGCGCGGTGGCCGCTTCGACATCGTTGTAGGGCAGGGTCAGGGTGAGTTCGCTCAGCCCGGCCGGGACACCCGGCGAGGTCGGCACGCCCAAGGTCAGCATGCCGCTGCCGGCCTTGACCAGGAACGAGTCGCCGTGGCCGTGGTAGCAGCCTTCGAACTTGACGATGCGGCTGCGGCCGGTGGCGCCGCGTGCCAGCCGGATCGCCGACAGCGTGGCCTCGGTGCCCGAGTTGACCATGCGCACCATCTCGCAGGACGGCACCAGCCGGGTCAGGGTTTCGGCCATGGTGACTTCGGCTTCGCACGGCGCGCCGAAGGACAGACCGTTGCCGATCGCCTGCTTGACCGCCTGGCGCACGGCGGTGTGGTTGTGGCCAACAATCATCGGGCCCCAGGAGCCGACGTAATCGATGTAGCGGTTGTCGTCCACGTCGTACAGGTAGGGGCCATCGGCGCGCTTGACGAAGAACGGCTCGCCACCGACCGATTTGAACGCGCGCACCGGCGAGTTGACGCCGCCCGGCAGCAGCTTCTGGGCGCGGGTGAACAGGGCGTGGGACTGGTCGTGGTTCATGCGGTCGTATCCTGGAAGCAAGCGAGGTAGGCGTGCAGCGTGGCGACCGGGTCGGGCGCGGCGTACACGCTGCTGATGACGGCAACCAGATCGGCGCCGGCAGCGATGAGCGGTGCCACATTGTCCGGGCTCAGCCCGCCGATCGCCACCCGGGGCACCCCGAGTGCGGCGCTTTGCCGCAGCAGGTCCGGTGGGGCGCGGCGGGTGGTGGCCTTGCTGGTGCTGGGGAAGAAGGCCCCGAAGGCGACGTAGCTGGCGCCAGCGGCGACCGCGCGCTCGGCCAGCGCCAGGGTGTCATAGCAGGAGGCGCCGATGAGGGCGTCCGGGCCGAGCAGGGCACGGGCGGCGGCGATATCGCCATCGTCCTCGCCCAGGTGCACACCGGCCGCGCCGACCGCCTGGGCCAGGGCCACGTCGTCATTGATGAGCAACGGCACTGCGTACAGCTGGCACAGGCCCTGCAGCGCAGCGGCCTGGGCGTGGCGCAGGGCCACATCGGCGCTCTTGTTGCGGTACTGCAGCCAGGTGGCGCCGGCCGCCAGCAGCGGCGCGGTGCGCGCCAGCAGCCGCGCGGTATCGGGCTCGTCGGGGGTGATGAGGTAGACGCCGCGGGGCGGCGTGGGGGCTGAAGCGTGATTCATCAATGGCTACCGGTAGCGCAACGGGAGTGGGACAATGAGCGCTGTCAGCTCTTGTCCCGCCGTGATTATCCGATGACCGACGCAACCGCCACCACCTTCCGCACCTGGATGTGCGTTGTCTGCGGCTTCCTGTACCGGGAAGAAGACGGGCTGCCGGACGAGGGCATCGCCCCGGGCACGCGCTGGGAAGACATCCCTGATACCTGGACGTGCCCGGACTGCGGCGTGACCAAGGATGATTTCGAAATGGTCGAGGTCGACTGAGGCACCGCCAGGCGCCGCGTCGCGGCACCGTCAGTGCAGGCGCGGCACCACGCCACCGAGGCCGACCAGCTTGTCGCGCACGAACTGGGCATCGCTGGCCTTGGCATTGCGCTTGAGATACAGCCCCAGGTCGTTGCGCGCGCCGGCCTCGTAATCCAGTTGCAGGTAGGCCATGCCGCGATCGCGCAGCGCGTCGTCCTGTTCGGGTGCCAGCTTCAGCAGGCGGTCGGCACTGCGCGCGGCGCGGTCCCATTCGCCGCGTTCCACGTACACGCCATGCAGGTTGCGCAGCATCCTCATCAGGATCGCGCGTGCCGGGGCCGGGTCCAGGATCTGCGCGAGCACGTCATCGTCGGGGACTTCACCGCCCAGGTGTGAGCGTGCGCGTTCGCGCAGTTCCTCCACGCCCAGTGGGCGGCCGCCGTTGAACGGGTCCATCACCAGCACGCCGTCGTTGAGCGGCAGACGCACCAGGAAGTGCCCGGGGAAGGACACCCCGTCCAGCGGGATGCCGAGCCGGCGCGAGACTTCCATCTGCACCAGCGCCAGCGAGATCGGATTGCCCAGGCGGCGTTCGAAGACCTGGTTCAGATAGCTGTTGCGCGGGTCGTAGTACTCGCCGTGGTCGCCGCTGTAGCCCAGCTCGTCGAACAGGTGGCGGTTGACCGCGGCGATCTTCAGCGGCCACATGTCGATCGTGGCGATCTCGGTGCGCAGGTGGTCGGCGTGACTCTGCAGGACCGCGTCGTAGACGGCGGGGTCCAGATCCGGGTATTCGTCCCGGGCGATCAGCAACGCGGTCGGCAACAGCGGCAGCGCCTCGTCATCCAGCTCGGCCAGTGAGTCCCACGTCGGCAATGTGATCTGCCCCTGCATGGGACAAGACTGGCGACAAACGCGCCGCGATTCAAGGGCGCGGCGCGTTTATCAGGGCACTTTTATTTGCCGTCGGCGATGCCGGGGCCGAAGGTGAGTTCGGTGCCGTCCTTGAGCGCCATCTTTTCGGCCTGCCCGGCGTTGAGTTCCAGCACGTAGCGGGCCGGCTCGCTGCTGGGGTAGGGCGGGCAACGATCGCCGGCCGAACACGGCGGCACATCGCGCTGCTGGCTGACCAGGCGGCGCTGCGCATCGAAGTAGAGGATGTCCAGCGCGATCTTGGTGTTCTTCATCCAGTACGCCTGCAGTTCTTCGCGTTCGTGGATGAACAGCATGCCGTGGTCCTCGGGCATCTGGTCGCGGAACATCAGCCCGCGGGCGCGGGTATCGTCGTTGGTGGCCAGTTCAACGTGGTAACGGTTGCCGTCCAGTTCCACCCAGTGACGGGCGTTGGTGCTGGCACAGCCGGCCAGGGTGAACAGCAGGAGCAGGGGCAGCAGGCGCAACAGGGACATGAGCGTACCTCGTTGGGGCAGCCGGCGCGGGCGCCGGCCACGGGATCACATCACGATCGGCGGCTCACCGCCGATGATCACCACATCGGCCGGGCGGCGCGCGAACAGGCCGACGCTGACCACGCCCGGCAGCTGGTTGAGCTCGCGCTCCAGCTTGACCGGATCGGTGATCTCCAGGTGGTGGATGTCCAGGATCACGTTGCCGTTGTCGGTGACCACGCCCTCTCGCCAGGCCGGCTGGCCGCCGGTCATGTCCATGATGCGGCGGGCGACCAGGCTGCGGGCCATCGGGATCACTTCCACCGGCAGCGGGAACTTGCCCAGCACCTTGACCTGCTTGCTCGGGTCGATGATGCACACGAAGCGCTCGCTGGCCTCGGCGATGATCTTCTCGCGGGTCAGCGCGGCACCGCCGCCCTTGATCAGGTTCTTGTTGCCGTCGCATTCGTCGGCCCCATCCACATACAGCGACAGGTTGCCGGTGTGGTTGAGCTCGAGCACCTCGATGCCGTGCTGCTTCAGGCGCGCGGTGCTCTGGTCCGAGCTGGACACGGCGCCCTTGATGCGGTGCTGGATCTTGGCCAGGGCATCGATGAAGTAGGCCACGGTGGAGCCGGTGCCGACCCCCACGATCATGCCGTCTTCGACGTATTCAATGGCTTTTTCAGCGGCCAGGCGCTTGGCTTCGGACATGGCGGGCAACTCTTGGAGGAAAGGGGTCAGTGCTTTTCCAGCGACAGCAGCAGCTTCCACTGCGCAGCGGTCACCGGGAGGATCGAGAGACGGTTGCCGCGCGCGGTCAGCGGGAATCCTTCGCCCAGCGCATCGGCGTGCAGCTTGATCTCATCCAGCGAAATGGTGTCGCGCAGTTTGCGCTCGAAGGCCACGTCCACCAGCATCCAGCGCGGTTCTTCGCGGGTCGCCTTGGGGTCGTGGTAATCGGATTTGGGATCGAACTGGGTGTCGTCCGGGTAGGCCTCGCTGGCCACCGTGGCCAGCCCGACGATGCCCGGCACCTTGGTGTTGGAGTGGTAGAACATCACCCCGTCGCCGACCTTCATCCCATCGCGCATGAAGTTGCGCGCCTGGTAGTTGCGCACGCCGTTCCAGGGCTCACGGCCCACGCGCTGCAGATCGTCGATGGAAAAGGCGTCCGGTTCGGACTTCATCAGCCAGTAGCGCTTGCGTGCGGTCATGCGGAGTCTTTGATTACGGTAGGTGCCGACCGTTGGTCGGTACGCAGACAAGGGTGGAGACGTCGGTGCAGATCGCATCCACCGCGACGTCCCAGGGTTGCACCGGCAGGTCATCGACCTGCTGGACCGAGAAGCCGACCCCGACCAGCCACGGCGGGGCCGGGCGCTGGTGGCGGAATGCGAAGCTGCGATCATACCAGCCGCCTCCCATGCCCAGCCGGCGACCCTGTGCGTCGAAACCCACCAGTGGCGCGACCACCAGCGCCATCTGCTCCGGTGCGAGTGTGTCGTCCAGCGCGAGATCGGGTTCGGGGATGCCGAAGCGGTTGGTGGTCAGTGCCTGCCCCGGGCGCCAAGGTGCGAAGCGCAGCGTCTTCTCGTGCAGGACCGGCAGGCAGTAGGTCAGGCCGGCGGGCAACTGCATCTGCCAGCGGTGCAGCGCGATCTCGCCATCCATCGCCCAGTAGCCGGCGACATGGCCCTGCGTGGGCGCGAAAGGAAGGGCGAGCAGGCCATCGGCCAACTGTTCGGCGGCGGCCAGGCGCACGGCGGCGGGGAGATCACGGCGGCGTTGGCGCAGCTGCTGGCGCAGTGCGGAGCGCGGGTCGGTCATGCCTGGGTCCGGAGCGTGCGGGAAAGGCGGATAAAACAAGAGCGACGTCCCAAGGGAACGCCGCTCTTGCTGGAATATTGCATTCTCCGCCGTGACGATGCATGCGAAACGACCTTGAACCCGGGGTTCAAGTGGGTACGCTGGGGTTCCATCGGGCTTCCCGCTACAAGGCGGACTTGCACTCCCGGCGCCGTCGCGCACCCGTGGTCGTAATTAAGGGACAAGGCGAATGTTTGCACACGCCGTCGTTCACAGCAGAGAACGCGACGAGGATTATAGCCCTCTTGTGCGATTCGACCAGTCCGTTCGTCGGTCGAATTGCACATCAATTCAGATCAATGAAGACCGCGCGATGCACGTGTGCAATCAAACACCGCGTGGAACCGGGCGCGTGGATCAACCCGCGCTGTCGAAAGCCCGATCCAGGCGGCGATTGAGATCGCTCAGGGTCTGCTGCAGGGCAATGGCCTGCCGGGCGTGCTCATCACGCAGCTGCTGCAGCTCGTGGGCCAGGTTCAGCGCGGCCAGCACCGCGACGCGGTCGACCGCGGCCATCCGGTTGCTGCCGCGGATCTCGCGCATCTTGGCATCCAGCAGCCGGGCAGCGGCGGTCAGGCTCTCGCGTTCCTCGGCCCCCACCCCCACCGTGTATTCACGATCCAGGATGCGGACACTGACCGGTTCGGTCTGGCTCATGTGTGCTGCTCCAGGGACTTGAGGCGGGTGATCATCGCTTCGACCCGGGAGCGGGCCTGTTCGTTCTTGGCCAGCAGCTGGGAGCGCTCGGCCACCAGCTGCTCCTGCTGATGGCGCAGGCTGCGGTTCTCGTCGGCCAGGCGTTCGTTGCGCTCAAGCAACGCCTCGACGCGGGCGGCGAAGGCCTGCAACTGGGCGATGGCGTCGGCGGGTTCCATGTCCGGCACCATAGGCAAGGGCGGACGGGGCGGTCAAGCGAATAATGACGGGGCCTGCCGGCAGTCGGCCCGCCGGTGCCGGGGCGGGGGCCGGGGCGGGCCATGGCAACCCGGTGGACACAGGTGGATTGCTACACTGTGGCGCTCACAAACCGTAGCCCCAAGATGACCGAACTCCCGAGTGTCGACGACGTAAACCAGGCCAGCCAGGCCCTGGGCCTGGGCGCCAGCGCCGCTGAACTGCACGGCGGCCTCTGCGGCTGGCTGTCCGCCGGCGGTGCGCCGGTGCGTGAATGGCCGGCCCGCGTGCTGGCCGATGACAACCTGCCGACCCCGGCCGAAGGTGACGCCCTGGCGCGCCTGCTCGATGCCAGCGTAGCGCAGATGGAAGACCGCGATTTCGCCTTCGAGCTGCTGCTGAGCGATGCCAGCGATACCGCCGCGCAGGCCGATGCGCTGTTCACCTGGGCGCGTGCGTTCCTGGGCGGCTTCGGGCTGGGCTCGGGCCAGAACCGGCCGGCCTTGTCCGAAGAGGGCGATGAAGCCCTGACCGATCTGGCCAAGCTGGCCCAGGCCTCCAGCGAAGACTTCGAAAGCGGCAACGACGACGATGAAGACGCGCTGGCCGAGATCGAGGAGTTCATCCGCGTGGCGGTGCTGCTGCTGCACGGCGACTGTGTGATGGCCGCGCGCCACCGGCAGCGCTTGAACTGAGATGGATATCCGGCAGCTGACCGGCATCTCCGCCGCCGAATACACCCGCCGCCGCCAGCAGTTGATGGAGATGGCCGGCGATGACGCGATCCTGGTGCTGCCGGCCGCATCCGAGCGGGTGCGCAGCCTGGATACGCATTATCCATTCCGCCAGGACTCGGATTTCTGGTACCTGAGCGGCTTCCCGGAACCGGAGGCCGTGCTGGTGCTGATCCCGGGCCGTCGCCATGGCGAGGTGATCCTGTTCTGCCGCGAGCGCGACGCCGACCGCGAAGCCTGGGATGGCGCGCGCGCCGGCCAGGAAGGCGCGGTTTCGCAGTACGGCATGGACGATGCGTACCCGATCGACGATCTGGACGACATCCTGCCCGGCCTGCTGGAAGGGCGCTCGCGGGTGTACTACCACTTCGGCCGCGATGCCGAGTTCGATCTCAAGCTGATCGGCTGGGTCAACCGGGTGCGCTCGCAGGTGCGGCATGGCGCGCAGCCGCCGCATGAATTCCTGGAGCTGGGCCACCTGCTGCACGAACAGCGGCTGTTCAAATCGACCGCGGAAATCGCCGTGATGCAGCGCGCTGCCGACATCAGCGTGCAGGCGCACCGTGCGGCGATGCACGTGGCGCGGCCGGGCATCCATGAGTACGAACTGCAGGCCGATCTGGAGCGTGTGTTCCGTGCCAATGATGCCTGTGCGGCCTACAGCAGCATCGTCGGTGCCGGTACCAACGGCTGCATCCTGCATTACCGCGACAACAACGCGCGCGCGCACGATGGCGATCTGGTCCTGATCGATGCCGGCGCCGAGTACCGCGGCTACGCCAGTGATATCACCCGGACCTTCCCGGTCAATGGCCGCTTCACCGCCGAGCAGCGCGCGCTGCATGATCTGGTCGGTGCGGCGCAGGCTGCGGCACTGGCCCAGGCCCGCCCGGGCAATGCGTACGAGGCTGGCCATCTGGCCGCGGTGGAGACCTTGACCGAGGGCCTGCTGCGGCTCGGCCTGCTCAAGGGCACGCTGGAAGAGAACATCGCCGAAGCGCATTACCAGCGCTTCTACCGGCACAAGACCGGGCACTGGCTGGGCCTGGACGTGCATGACGTAGGCGACTACCGCTTGGCAGGGGACTCGCGGATGCTGGAGCCGGGCATGGTGTTCACCATCGAGCCCGGCCTGTATGTCTCACCGGACGACCGCAGCGTGGAAGCGCGCTGGCGCGGCATCGGGATTCGCACCGAAGACGACGTGCTGATCACCGAGGACGGCCATCAGGTGCTGACCGCGGCGTTGGCGCGCAGTGCCGATGAGATCGAAGAAGAAATGGCCAGGCGCTGATCCGCGCCAGGGTAGCGCCACTCCATGGGGTGGCTCTACGCGGATACCGGGGCGGCGATCAGCGGCCGGCGGCGGGCACACGATGCAGTGCAGGTACCGACCGTGGGTCGGCACCCGCATCGCCGCTCAGCTGGCGGCCGCAAACACCGGGCGGGTCAGGTTGTCCGCATCGCCCTCGGTGCACAGCACCTCGTCCTCGATCCGCACACCGCCATACGGGCGGAAGAAATCCACGCGCTCCCAGTTGATGCTGGCGCCATTGCCGGCCTGCTTCACTTCGTCCAGCAGCATGTCGATGAAGTACACGCCCGGTTCGATCGTGACCACCATGCCCGGCTCCAGCACGCGGGTCATGCGCAGGTACGGGTGACCCTGCGGGCGCTCGATGCGGCCACCGCGGTCGCTGGCGGCAAAGCCGGCCACGTCATGCACCTGCAGCCCGATCAGATGGCCCAGGCCGTGCGGGAAGAAGGCCGCGCTCACGCCGGTGGCCAGCGCCGCTTCCGGCGAGACGTTGAGCACGCCGAAGTCCTTGAGGATGCCCATGAGCGACAGGTGTGCGTCGATGTGCAGCTGCTTGTAGTCCACGCCGGCACGCACAGCGGCGCCCATCTGCTGCTGGGCCGCATCCACGGCATCGATCAGCGCCTGGAATTCGTCATGGCCGCTGGCCGCATAGGTGCGCGTGATGTCGCTGGCATAGCCGTGGGCACTGGCACCGGCGTCGATCAGGAAGCTGCGCAGTGGGGTCGGCGCGCTGCGGCCCAGATCGGTGTAGTGCAGCACGGCCGCATGTTCGTTGAGGCCGATGATGTTGCCGTAGGGCAACTCATTGGCGTCCTGGCCGACCGCACGGCAGTACGCCATGTGGATCTCGAATTCGCTGGCGCCAGCGCGGAAGGCGGCTTCGGCGGCACGGTGGCCGCGCACGCCCAGCCGCTGCGCTTCGCGCATCAGGGCGATTTCATACGGCGTTTTGTAGCCGCGCTGCCAGTCCAGGTAATCGATGACCGGTGCAGGATTGTTCGGCACGAAGGCGCCCAGTGCACTGCGCGGCTCACCGAGGATCGCGCAACGCGCCGCATCCTTGGGCAGCAGCGCCAGCGCCTCGTCGGGCGTGCGGATGATCTGGATATCGACATGCTCCACCCACCAGCCATTCGGCGCACCCGGCACCACGTGCCAGTAATCGAAGGGCTGATGGAAGATCAGGGTCGGGCGCTTGCCGGGGGTGTACACCAGCCAGCTGTTGGGCAGCTTGGTCAGCGGCAGCCAGGCCTTGAAGTTCGGGTTCACCGCATACGGGTAATCGCGATCATCAAAGGCCTGGTAATGCAGGGTGCCACTGGGAATCACCAGATGGTCGAAGCCGCCACGGGCCAGCGCTTCATCGGCGCGCTGGCGCATCACGCTGGCATGGTGGGAATACAGGGCGCCGAGGTCTGGCTGGTTCATGGCATGAAGCTCGCTGGCAGTGCGGAATGCAGCCCTAGATTCTGCCGCAATCCGCCAGCGGGCGCTGTGCCGGAACCGGCGCTCAGACTGCCGAAGTTTCCTCGGCGATCCACTGCCGCAGCTGCTCGCGTGATTCGCGGGGCAAGGTCAGGAAGCGGAAGCCCACCCAGGCCTGGCCCGGTGCATGGGTCTGCTCGCTCCAGAGCAGGTGCACGCCGACGTCGATCAGCAGCGGCTGACCCTGCGGGCCGGGAATGGTGAACTGCAACTGGTACAGCGCATCGTCCTGCATCGGCACCGAGGCCAGCATCAGCATGCCGGTTTCGGAGACATTGCCGAGCCGGCCGATCACGGTCTCGGCCATCAGGTCGGTCACGGGGACCAGCTCGGCCACCTGGCGGCGCGGCGCGCGGCGGGTATCGGGTGTGGTCATTCGGCGTTCTCCGCAGGCGTGCCGGCCAGCGAGCGCAGGGTGCGCAGGGTGGCCTGCCACGCACGGTCAATCAGCCTGCCCTTGTCTTCGGTGACGATCCGCACCTGGCCATGGGCCATCAACCGCGACAGGGCATCCAGCGAGTACTCACCCACCTTCTGCCCACGTTGATTGACGAACAGCGCGTTGTCGGTGATCAGGCTGTACCAGGACAACCGCTGCCGGCGCACGTCGCCCTGCTGGTTGGTGGTGAACTCGAACCAGGTCCCGAAGGGCAGGGTGCGCAGCTGGCGATAGCAGTCGTCCTCGGCGGTGCTGCGCGCGAGCGGGGCGACCTTGCGCGGATCACTGGCATCGGCCTGCTCGCCCAGCCGCGTGCGGGCGCGCAGGCGGGCGGTGAGCTCGGTGCGTGAACTGCTGTCATCCTCGCCGCCGGGCGTGGACAGGCGCCGCGCGATCGCGGCCGCCTCGTCCTGGTGGTAGCCGACCTGCAGCAGAGCGGACTCGACCTGCTGCCCCAGCACATCATCACGCTCGGCCATGCCCGGCGCCAGGCAGGTCACCTCGGCGATCCGGGCAGTTTCCTGCTGGCGCTGCTGCCACTGCGGCGAGGTCTCGCCGTTGCGCAGCAGGGTGAGCGTGAGCACATCCGACCACGCCTGTTTCAGCAGCGCCTGCACGAAGCGCGGGGGCGCGGCCTGTGTGCACAGTTGCTCGATGCTGGTGCTGGCCTGCTGCTTGGCCGCTTCCAGCCGCTCCTTGCCGCGGGCGGCTTCGACATGCCGCCGCTCGGCCAGTTCGGCCTTGTGGGCCAGGGCGCGGAAGTGCTGATGGATCTCCTCGTTGGCGGTGTCGAAGACCGCCACATCGCCGTCGTACTCGTTGACCACCTGGTCGACGGCGTGGCCGAGCTTCTGCACCAGCTGCGGGTCCACATCCTCCTCGCCCAGCCAGTTGGCGCCGGCCTCGGCCACCGCATTGAGCAGCTCGCGCGCCGGGTGCTGGTCGCGCACGAAGAAGGCCGGGTCGGACAGGGCCGCGCGGGCAACCGGCACCTGCAGGCGGGTCAGCAGGTCGGCGGCCAGGGCCTCGGGCCGCACCTCGCGCTGGATCTGCCCGTAGAGCATGTCGAGCAGATCGAAAGTGTCGCTGTCCTTGACCGTCAATGACGCCTGCGCGCCATGCTCGGCACGGACCTGGGCGAGCAGCGCGTTGTGCAGATCGGCCATGCTGCGGCGGGCGCCGCCGGGGGCGACCGCTTGGCTCTGCAGCCTGGCCAGCGTGGCGTGCACGGCTTCGGCCGGTACCGCCAGCGCGGGGGGCGCCTCGGGCGCCAGGAAGGCGTTTTCCGTGGGCGTGGCAACGGCCTGGGCCGAGGCGCCGACGGCTTGCGCGGCCAGCGCTGCGCCGCCAGGTACCGCGCCGGCCGCATGTGCCTGCCGGGCAGCGCCCAACAGCTGGTGCAGCGCTGACATTGCCGGTGCACCGAGGTCGGCTGCAGCGGGGCTGGTGGGGGCGCTCGGCGCTGACACGGACGCCGATGCCGTCGGCGGTGCCGCCGCCGCGTCACCGATGGGTGCGGTGCCGTCCGGCGCGGCGGACGCCGTGGCCAGTGCCATGGCTTGCTCGGTCATCGCTGCCCAGCCGGTACTCGGCGCGCTGCCGTTCCAGCCGGTCAGGGGCCGCGCCGCCGCGCCGCCGCGTGCGCCGGGCGGGCCACGCTCGGGACCGGTGATGATCCGGCGCGTGGTTGCCGAGCGGGCGAGATAGGGGGTGTACACCAGCCCTGGAAGCACGCCTTCGTGCGCAAGCAGGATATTGGCGCGTTCGAGCAGTTCACCCAGCCGCTCCAGCAATTGACGGTCGAACACGCGGTAGAGCGCCAGCTGTGTTTCCAGGCCCAGCGCGAAGTCTTCACCCAGTTCGCGCACGATCCGGCACAGCGCCTGCGGCCCGAACGGCAGGTCATCGACATCGAAGGCCGGTCCGGCGGCGAGCACCCCGAAGCGCTGGCCGAGCAACTGCAGGGCGGTGGCCGAGCGCTGGGCTTCGCGGCGGATGATGTCCACCAGCACGATGTCGCGGTCCACGTCGGTGTCGTTGACCAGGGTCAGCGCGGTAGCCGAAACGGATACCTCGGTCGGGACGATGCGCTGGGTGTGGCGGGGGCCGCGCAGGCTGGCCAGGCTCACCGCCACCGCCTCCAGGAAGCGGGGGCCGAACTGCGCGTTGACTTCATGCAGCTGGCGCGCCTGCGCGAAGATGTCCGCCTGGATCTGGCTGTTGCGCGCGCGCTCGGCATCGCGGAACAGCTCGCGCTCGAGCTCCACGATGGTCAGCTTGAGCGGCGCGGTGAGGGTCTGCACTGCCAGCCCGTGCAGCGCGGCCAGCAGGCGGCGCACGCGCGGCGGCGCGGCCACGTCCGCAAAGCGGGTCATGTCGGGCTGGGACGACGAAGGTGCGGGCGCAGACATCCGATGTTCTTCCAGCTCCCCTGAGAACACGGAATCTAACGGTTTCGCCCGGTCCCTGCCAGAAGCGACACGGTTCGGGGTTCCCGGCGCCGGCCAGCGGCCGGCATTACCGTCCGGGCAGGCGCCGCCTGCTCAGGGCAGGAACAGCTCGACCACGTCGTTGGTGAAGCGCCGGCCCAGTTCGGTAGGGATGACCTCATCGCCGGTCACGGTCATCCAGCTCTTGGCCACGGCAATGCGCAGCGGCTCGGCGATCCGCGCCCGGTCCAGGCCGGTACGCGATTCAAAATCCTTCAGGCTGAAGCCTTCATGCAGGCGCAGCAGGTTGAGCATGTACTCGAACGGCAGGCGCTCGGCGCTGATCACATCGTCGCCGCCGATCGAGGCTGCGGTCCCGGCAGTGTCCATGAAGGTCTGCGGATGCTTGTGCTTCCAGCGGCGCAGCACGTGTTCTTCGGCGCCGCTGCTGATCTTGCCGTGTGCACCGGCACCGATCCCCAGGTAGTCGCCAAAGCGCCAGTAATTGAGGTTGTGCTGGCTCTGCCGGCCGGGTTTTGCGTAGGCGCTGACCTCGTACTGCGCATAGCCGGCCTCGGCCAGCATCTGCTGGCAGTGTTCCTGGATGTCCCATGCCGAATCTTCGTCGGGGATGCCCTGCGGCGGCCGCGCGAAGAACACGGTGTTCGGCTCCAGGGTGAGCTGGTAATGCGACATATGCGTGGGCTGCAGCGCGAAGGCGCGCTCCAGGTCATGCTCGGCCTGGGCCAGCGTCTGCTGCGGCAGCGCGTACATCAGATCGATGTTGAAGTTGTCGTAGCCGGCGTCCTGCGCCAGCTTCACCGCCCGCTCGGCCTCGCCACTGTCGTGGATGCGGCCCAGCCGCTTGAGCGCCTCGTCGTTGAAGGTCTGGATGCCGAAGCTGATCCGGTTCACACCGGCGGCGCGGTAACGGTCGAAACGACCATGCTCGGCGGTGCCCGGGTTGGTCTCCAGCGTCACTTCCAGGTTCGGCGCGAAGCGCAGCCGGGCCGAGGCGGCCTGCAGGAAGCGGTCGATCGCCTCCGGCGGGAACAGGCTCGGCGTGCCGCCACCGAAGAACACACTGCTCACCACCCGGCCCCAGACCAGCGGCAGGTCCTGATCGAGATCGCGGATCAACGCGTCGATGTAAGCCTCGAACGGCAGCTCACCCTTGGCCGCATGCGAGTTGAAATCGCAGTACGGGCATTTGCGGACGCACCACGGCAGATGCACGTACAGCGCCAGCGGCGGCGTCACCAGCCGCGGTGCGTGGTCGTGATCACCCGTGCAGGTTTCGCCGGGCAGGTGGGAACAGTGGTCGTGTGCCATCACAGCAGGGCGGGCAGCTTCTGCTTGAGCAGCTGCAGGGCTTTGGCGCGGTGGCTCATCGCGTTTTTCAGGTCCGGCGCCATTTCTGCGGCGGTCTGCGCCAGCACCGGGTCCAGGAACAGCGGGTTGTAGCCGAAGCCGTGGCTGCCACGCAGCTCATCGAGGATCACGCCTTCCCAGCTGCCTTCGCAGATCAGCGGCTGCGGATCATCGGCATGGCGCAGCAGCACGATCACTGCATAGAAGCGGGCGCTGCGACGCTCGGCCGGTACGTCGCGCATCGCCTCGAGCAGCTTGGCGTTGTTGGCGGCATCGTTGGTCGGGCTGCCGGCATAGCGCGCGCTGTACAGGCCGGGTGCGCCGTCGAGCGCATCCACGATCAGGCCCGAATCGTCGGCCAGCGCGGGCAGGCCGGTGCTCTGGCAGGCATGGCGCGCTTTGATCAGGGCGTTCTCGACGAAGGTCAGGCCGGTTTCCGGCACGTCGCTGACACCCAGCTCGCCCTGCGCCACGATCTCCAGCGGCAGGCCGCCGAGCATGGCCTGCAGTTCCTTCAGTTTGCCGGCGTTGCCGCTGGCCAGGACCAGTTTCATTGCTTGGGCTCCAGCAGATCCCACGTGTTGCCGTACAGATCGCCGAACACCGCGACCGTCGCGTAGACCTCCTCGCGTGGGGTTTCGAGGAAGACCACGCCCCGCGCGGTCATCGCCGCGTGGTCGCGCCAGAAATTATCGGTGTTCAGGAAGAAGCCGACCCGGCCACCGGTCTGGTTGCCGATCCGCGCGCGCTGCTCCTCGTTGCTGGCACGCGCCAGCAGCAGGGCCGCCGCGCTGGCGTCGGCCGGCCCGACCACCACCCAGCGCTTGTCGCCCTGGTCGATGTCCTGGAGCAGGCTGAAGCCCAGCGCGCCGGTGTACCAGGCGATCGCCTCGTCGTAGTCGGCCACCACCAGGGTGGTCAGGGCGATGCGACGGTTCATGCCTGGGCCAGGGCTGCCTGCTGCGCAGCGAACAGATCCTTGATGCCCTTTTCGGCCAGGACCAGCAGCGCATCCAGCTCATCGCGGCGGAAGGCATGGCCTTCGGCGGTGCCCTGCAGTTCGATGAAGCCGCCGCCGTCGTTCATCACGACGTTCATATCGGTATCGCAGTCGCTGTCTTCGGCGTAATCCAGATCCAGCACCGGGGTGCCGCGGTACACGCCAACCGACACCGCCGCGACCGCGCCGAAGATCGGGTTGCGCTTGATGTCGCCGCGCTTGATCAGGAAGTTCACCGCATCCACCAGGGCCACGTAGGCGCCGGTGATCGCCGCGGTGCGGGTGCCGCCGTCGGCCTGCAGCACATCGCAATCGAGCGTGATGGTGCGCTCGCCGAGCGCGCCGCGGTCGATGCAGGCGCGCAGGGTGCGGCCGATCAGGCGCTGGATCTCCAGCGTGCGGCCACCCTGCTTGCCGCGGGCGGCTTCGCGGTCGTTACGGGTGTGGGTCGAACGCGGCAGCATGCCGTACTCGGCCGTCACCCAGCCTTCGCCCTTGCCGCGCAGGAAACCCGGTACGCGGTTTTCCACGCTGGCCGTGCACAGCACGCGGGTCTCGCCGAAGCTGACCAGGACCGAGCCCTCGGCGTGGCGGGTGAAGGCGCGCTCGATGCGCACTTCGCGCAGCTGGTCGGCCTGGCGGCCACTGGGACGGGAATCAGTCATGCTCAAGTTCCGGTAAGACGAGGGATGCGGGGCCACGCCCGGGCCGGGGACCGGCGGGCGAGGAGGCTCTAAGGAGACCGCTAGGGTACCATTTGCACTTTGAGAGCACCGGAAACCCGCATGATTCGAAGCATGACCGCCTATGCCAACGGCGAGCGCGCCACCCGCTGGGGCACGCTGGCCTGTGAGCTGCGCTCGGTCAACCACCGGTTCCTGGAGGTCGGCGTCCGCCTGCCCGAAGAACTGCGTGCGTTGGAGCCGCACCTGCGCGAGCGCGTCGCTTCCCGCTGCAGCCGCGGCAAGATCGATCTGGTCATGCGCCTGCGCGCGCCGGAGGTCACCGGTGCACTGGTGGTCAACGATGCGCTGCTGGGCCAGCTCGGCGAGCTGGCCACCCGGCTGTCCTCGGGCTTCCCGAGCCTGCAGGTGAGCTTCACCGAACTGCTGCAGATGCCGGGCGTGATGCAGGGAGAGGCCGTGGATGCCGCCGCGCTGCATGCCGAAGCCCTGGCGCTGCTGGATACGGCGCTGGACGGCTTCGTCGCCGCGCGTGAGCGTGAAGGCGACAAGCTGGCCAGCGCGATCCAGGAACGCGTGGACAGCATCGAGCGCATCGCCGCCGAGGTCACCACCCTGATCCCGCTGATCCGCGAGGGCCAGCGCACCAAGCTGGCCGCCCGCCTGGCCGACCTGCCGCACCCGGTCGATCCCGGCCGGGCCGAACAGGAACTGGTGATGTGGCTGCAGAAGCTGGACGTGGATGAGGAGCTGGACCGCCTGGGCAGCCATATCGCCGAGATCCGCCGCGTCTTCAAGCAGCGTGAGCCGGTCGGCCGCCGCCTGGACTTCCTGCTGCAGGAGTTCAACCGCGAGGCCAATACGCTGGGCTCCAAATCGGTGGACAGCCGCACCTCCAATGCCGCCGTCGAGCTGAAGGTGCTGATCGACCAGATCCGCGAACAGGTGCAGAACATCGAATGAGCAGCCAGATCCCGCCCGTCGGCGCGCCTGCGCGCGGCACCCTGTACATCGTCGCCGCGCCCTCCGGGGCCGGCAAGAGCAGCATCGTCAACGCCACCCTGGCCCGCGACCCGCAGATCGCCCTGTCGATCTCGTTCACCTCGCGCGCCACGCGCCCGGGTGAGATCAATGGCGAGCACTACCACTTCGTCAGCGCCGAGGAATTCGAGCGGATGATCGCCGCCGGTGACTTCTTCGAGCATGCCTGGGTCCATGGCGACTGGAAGGGCACCGCGCGGCAGTCGGTCGAGCCGCAGCTGTCGGCCGGCCAGGACGTGCTGCTGGAAATCGATTGGCAGGGCGCCCAGCAGGTCCGCCAGCTGGTGCCGGGCACGGTCACCGTGTTCATCCTGCCGCCGTCCAAGCAGGCGCTGCAGGACCGGATGCGCAAGCGCGGGCAGGACAGCGAGGCGGTGATCGCCCAGCGCCTGTCCGCCGCGCGTGAAGAAATGCTGCACTTCAACGACTTCGACTACGTGATCGTCAACGAGGTCTTCGAGACCGCGGTGGACGAGCTGTGTGCCATCTTCACGGCCAGCCGCCTGCGCCGGGAGGCCCAGAAGGTCCGCCACGCGGGCCTCATCCAGGCCCTGCTGACCCAGGATCCGGCCACAACCGACTGATTCTCAACGGGGTGCTAGCCGGTTGGCTTGATTTTGTCCAGCCCTGGCCGGTACAATCCGTCCCCTTTCCCTCATTCGATTGAGCAGCCCTCACCGGCTGCCGGGAGCCCGCATGGCCCGCATCACCGTAGAAGATTGTCTGGAAGTCGTGAACAACCGTTTCGAACTGGTCATGATGGCGTCCAAGCGCGCCCGTCAGCTGGCCAATGGCGTCCAGGCCACCCTGGACAACAGCGAAACCGAAGACAAGCCGACCGTGCTGGCGCTGCGCGAAATTGCCGCCCGCAAGATCGACAACGCCCTGATCGACGAAGTCGAGAAGGCCGAGCGCGAGCGTGCCGAGCGTGAAGCACTGGAATGGGCCGCTGCCGAAGTCGTCGCCGACGAAGACATGTCCAAGAACGACGACTGATCGCCTCGCGCGTCCGTTGTTGTTGCTGCGAACAGCCCGCCTTTTGGCGGGCTGTTTCGTTTGTGCCGCCAGTCGCTGTGGTGAGGGCGTGTTGTTGCAGGTGAAACTCCCTGTTCAGGATTTGCCGATATCACGCCGCTGGCATAGTCTTTGAGCATGAACCCAGGCCCCACTGCCAAGGTCGCCACGCCCGCCGGCGCGGCCGTACCCGACTATGTCCTCCAGCTTGAGCGCGCAGCGCACTATCTGCCGCCCGACCAACTGCCACTACTGCGCCGCGCCTGGGAAGTAGGCGCCGCCGCGCATGCCGGCCAGACCCGCAAGTCGGGCGAACCCTACATTACCCATCCGGTCGCCGTGGCCCAGGTGCTGGCCGAGCTCGGCCTGGACGTGGAGGCGCTGATCGCTGCGATCCTGCACGACACCATCGAAGACACGCCGCTGACCCGCGAGGAGCTGGCCGCCGAGTTCGGCGAAGCCGTGGCCGAGCTGGTCGATGGCGTGACCAAGCTGGACAAGCTGAAGTTCCGTGATCGCCAGGAAGCGGCGGCGGAGAGTTTCCGCAAGATGCTGCTGGCGATGTCGCGCGATCTGCGCGTGATCATGATCAAGCTGGCCGACCGCCTGCACAACATGCGTACGCTGGGTGCGCAGAGCCGCGAGGCACGTGGCCGCATCGCCCGCGAAACGCTGGAAATCTACGCCCCGATCGCGCAGCGGCTGGGCATGAGCCTGGTCAAGAGCGAGCTGCAGAACCTGGGCTTCAAGGCGCTGTATCCGTGGCGCCACGCGATCCTGGAAAAACACATCCGCAGCCAGCCGGTGGTGCGCCGCGAGGCGATGGCGCAGGTGGAAGTGCAGTTGAGCCAGCGCCTGGCCAAGGAAGGGCTGGAGCATCGCCTGGTCAGCCGCATCAAGACCCCGTGGAGCATCTACAACAAGATGCACGACGAGAACAAATCCTTCGACCAGGTCATGGATGTGTTCGGCTTCCGCCTGGTCGTGCGCAACGTGCCCAGCGCCTACCACGCGCTCGGCGCGGTGCATGCCACCTTCAAGCCGCTGGATGGGCGCTTCCGCGATTTCATCGCGATCCCCAAGGCCAACGGCTACCAGTCGCTGCACACGGTGCTGTTCGGGCCGTATGGCTCGCCGATCGAGGTGCAGATCCGTACCGAGGAGATGGACCTGATCGCCGAGCGCGGCGTGGCCGCGCACTGGACCTACAAGTTCGGGGGCGACTCGCCCAACAGCGCACAGAGCCGTGCGCATGCGTGGATCGTGGAGTTGATCGATTCGCAGCGTGCCGCCGGCTCGTCGCTGGAATTCCTGGACAACGTCAAGGTGGATCTGTTTCCGGACGAGGTCTATCTGTTCACGCCCAAGGGCAAGATCCTGGCGCTGCCGCGCAATTCCACGGCGCTGGATTTCGCCTATGCGGTGCATACCGATGTGGGCAACATGGCGGTCGCCTCGCGGGTGGACAAGAAGCTCGTCCCGCTGCGCACCAAGCTGGTCAGTGGGCAGACGGTGGAAGTGATCACCGCGCGTTCGGCCACGCCCAAGCCGCAGTGGCTGGAGTTCGTGGTCAGTTCCAAGGCGCGCACGGCGATCCGTCATCAGCTCAAGCAGCTCGAGCACGAGGACGCGGTGCAGTTGGGCCATCGGATGCTGGACCGCGCGCTGGAGGCGATGGACAGCTCGCTGGAGCGGTTGCCGAAGGGGCGCCTGGATGCGTTCCTGGCCGAGCACCGGTATCCGCGCCTGGAGGCCCTGCTGGCCGAAGTGGCGCTGGGCAACTGGATGCCGAACCAGGCCGCGCAGGCGCTGATGGCGTATGCGGAGCTGCGCGGTGGGGCGCATTCCAAGCATTCGCAGGAAAAGATCCTGATCAATGGCAGCGAGCGCGGGGTAGTGAGCTTCGCGAACTGTTGTCAGCCGATTCCGGGCGACGACATCATGGGCTACCACACGGCCGGCAAGGGCATCGTGGTGCACCGTCTGGACTGCCCGAACCTGGCCGAGCTGCGCAAGTCGCCGGAGCGCTGGGTGCCGATCGGGTGGGATACGACGGTATCCGGGGATTACGACACCTCGTTGATCGTCGAGGTGGAGAACGGGACCGGTGTGCTGGCGCAGTTGGCGGCGGCGATCGCGCAGAGCCATTCCAACATCGAGCGGGTGGATTATCTGGACCGCGATTTCAATGCGGCGGTGCTGGCGTTCAATATCCAGGTGCGCGATCGCAACCATCTGGCGGAAGTGATGCGGCGTCTGCGGCGGTTGTCGGTGGTGCAGTCGGTCAGGCGCCAGTAACGCGCGAGCTGCTACCCGTCAACGGCGGTTCACGTGCGCCTTCTTCCTGCGTGGGGGATGTGACGGGCAGGCCGGGGCAGGACCCGCTGCAAGTACGTCCCTGTAAGCTCGTGTGTTGCCATCCATGGCAACACACGGTCCTGCCCCGGCCCACCCGTCACCTCCCTGCCAGGGCGTGCGGGGGTGCGGAGACAGGTGGCGTGGCTACCGCGAACGGATGGGTCATTGGTGCTGCGCGGTTGGGGGGGCGTCCACGCATGGCGTGGCGCTACCCTTGGGGGCGCTACAATTGCGTTCCCCCTTTTGAATCGTGGAGCTTCCATGTCCCGTCAGATCATTACCAGTGCCAAGGCCCCGGCGGCCATCGGTCCGTATTCGCAGGCTGTGCGTGCGGGCAATACCGTGTACTTCTCGGGCCAGATTCCGCTGGATCCGGCCACCGGTGACATCGTGGGTGTGGGCGATATCGAGGCGCAGGCGCGTCGTGCGTTCGACAACCTGAAGGCCGTGGCCGAAGAGGCCGGTGGTTCGCTGGATCAGATCGTCCGTCTGGGCCTGTACCTGACCGATCTGGGCGAGTTCGCCAAGGTCAATGCGGTCATGCAGGATTACTTCAAGGCGCCGTTCCCGGCACGTTCGACCATCGAAGTGGCGGGTCTGCCGAAGGCGGCCAACTTCGAAGTCGATGCGGTGATGGTGCTCGACCAGGCCTGACGTGGCGCGGTCACGGGCTCCTGCACCGGCGCTGGCCGCAGCCGGGGAGGCATCGTTGTCGATGCTCTCCGGTATCGGGCCGGCCGTGGCGATCAAGCTGGCCGCCCGTGGCCTGTCGTCGCTGCAGGATCTGTGGCTGCATCTGCCGCTGCGCTATGAAGACCGTACCCGGCTGACCACCATTGCCCAGTTGCAGCCGGGCGTGGCGGCGCAGGTGGAGGGGCGGGTGAGTGCGGTCGAGCGCGGGTTCCGCTATCGGCCGGTGCTCAAGGTCGCGATCGAGGATGATTCGTACGGCACGCTGGTGCTGCGTTTCTTCCACTTCCGCGCCCAGCAGGTCGCGCAGTTTGCCGTGGGCACGCGCATCCGCTGCTACGGCACCGCCAAGCCTGGCCATCACGGGCTGGAGATCGTCCACCCCAGTTACCGGGTGATGGGCGGCAATGAAGATGACGAGCTGGGCGACAGCCTCGATCCGGTCTATCCGGCGGTCGAGGGGGTTGGCCCCGCCACGATGCGTAAATTCATCGGCCTGGCGCTGGACAGGCTGCCGGAAGAATCCACGCTGGAACTGCTGCCGGCCGGGTGGTTGTCCGGGCTGGGGTTGCCCTCGCTGCGCAGTGCGCTGCTGACCGTGCACCGGCCACCGCCGGACGCCGATCTGGTGGCGCTGGCCGCGGGCCGGCATCCGGCGCAACGCCGATTGGCCATCGAAGAACTGCTGGCACACCACCTGAGTCTGCGCCGTCAGCGCATGGCGTTGCAGGCGCATCACGCGCCCTCGCTGCGCGGTCAGGGTGCCTTGGTGGCGCAGTTGCGCGACAGCCTGCCGTTCCAGCTGACCGGTGCGCAGCAGCGCGTGTTCGAGCAGATCCGCAAGGACCTGGCCAAGGCGCATCCGATGCTTCGGCTGGTGCAGGGCGATGTCGGCTCGGGCAAGACCGTGGTGGCCGCGTTGGCGGCGATGCTGGCGGTGGAGCGGGGCAAGCAGGTCGCATTGGCCGCACCCACCGAGCTGCTCGCCGAGCAGCATATGAACAATCTGCGCGCCTGGCTGGAGCCGCTGGGCGTGCGCACGGCGTGGCTGGCTGGCAAGGTCACCGGCAAGGCGCGCACCAAGGTGTTGGCCGAGGTCGCCTCGGGCCAGGCGCAGGTGGTGGTCGGTACGCACGCGCTGATGCAGGACAGTGTGGTGTTCAAGGATCTGGCACTGGCGATCGTCGATGAGCAGCACCGTTTCGGCGTGCACCAGCGGCTGGCGCTGCGCGACAAGGGGGCGGGTGGGCGCAGTGTGCCGCACCAGCTGGTGATGACGGCGACGCCGATTCCGCGCACCCTGGCGATGTCCGAGTACGCTGATCTGGATGTCTCGGCGATCGACGAACTGCCGCCCGGGCGCACGCCGGTGCAGACCGTTGCGCTCAACAATGATCGCCGGCCGGAGTTGATCGAGCGTATCGCCGTCGCGTGCCGCGAAGGCCAGCAGGTGTACTGGGTCTGCACGCTGATCGAGGAAAGCGAAGAGCTCGATGCCACGCCCGCGCAGGCC
This sequence comes from Stenotrophomonas sp. 05L413, assembly GCF_056397945.1. Taxonomy (NCBI): domain Bacteria; kingdom Pseudomonadati; phylum Pseudomonadota; class Gammaproteobacteria; order Lysobacterales; family Lysobacteraceae; genus Stenotrophomonas; species Stenotrophomonas sp. 05L413. The sequence continues at coordinate 982,477 of NZ_JBFTOL010000001.1, read as the reverse complement.
ACGTTCGAATCGCTGCAGGCGCTGCTGCCGGGCGTGCGCGTGGGGCTGGTGCACGGGCGGCTGAAGGCGAGTGAGAAACTCGCCACGATGGTCGCCTTCAAGGCCGGCGAGATCGATCTGCTGGTGGCCACCACGGTGATTGAAGTGGGCGTGGACGTGCCCAATGCCTCGTTGATGATCATCGAGAATGCCGAGCGCCTCGGCCTGGCCCAGCTGCACCAGCTGCGCGGCCGGGTGGGGCGCGGCTCGGCCGTATCGCGTTGCGTGCTGCTGTACCAGGCGCCGTTGTCGAACATGGCGCGCGAGCGGCTGGAAACGATGCGGCAGACCAACGATGGCTTCCTGATCGCCGAGAAGGATCTGGAGCTGCGTGGCCCGGGCGAATTGCTGGGCACGCGGCAGACCGGCCTGGCCGGGTTCCGGATGGCCGATCTGGCCCGCGATGCGGATCTGCTGCCAGGTGTGCACGCGCTTGCCGAGCGGCTGCTGGCGGAGGCGCCTGACGTGGCCGATCAGGTGGTGCGACGCTGGATCGGCGCAGCCGTGCGGTACGCGTCGGCATAACGCGCGGGCGGTCGGCAGGGGGCGAAGGCCGGCGCGCGTCCTTCCACGATCAGAGCCATTTCGCGGCTGGTAGGCCTGTCGGCAAAATCAAGGAGGAGGTAGCCGCCGCCAGGCGGATACCGGGGGACATTTGCAGACAGGCCTGCCGGCCGCGAAGTGGCCCATCCGATTGCGGTCGAGTAATCGAAGCAGGAGCCACGCACATTCAACGCCCGTCGGCTTTGTGGCCAACGTGAGGCGTCGGCGGGCGCCGCCTTGTATTTGTCATGACAGGGTGCGAAAGTCCCTTGCCGATTATCAAGACGGCAACGATGAGCAAGAAGATTCCGCTGTTGATCGACACCGACCCCGGTGTCGATGATGCCCTGGCCCTGTTGATGGCCTTCGCCGATGAGCGCCACGATATCGTTGGCCTGACCATCGCCGCCGGCAACGTAGGCCTGGACCACACGGTCCGCAATGCCCTGAAACTGTGCGAAGTGGCTGGCCGCGACGATGTGCCGGTCTACGCCGGTACCGCCGACCCGCTGCTGCACCCCTCTGTCGATGCCGCCCATGTGCACGGCGCCGATGGCTTTGGCGATGTGAACCTGCCGGCCGCCAAGCGCCAGGCCGAGGCCGAACACGCTGCGCTGGCGATCCTGCGCCTGTCGCACGAATACGCCGGTGAGCTGTTCCTGGTCGCACTCGGCCCGCTGACCAACCTGGCGCTGGCCCTGAAGCTCGACCCGACCCTGCCGCAGCGCGTGAAGCGCTTCCTGGTCATGGGCGGGGCGGTGACCTGCCACGGCAACATCACCCCGGCCGCCGAGTTCAACATCGCCTTCGATCCGGAGGCGGCGCACATCGTGTTCACCGGCTTCCCGCACATCGAAGTGGCCGATTGGGAGGCCACCGTCGCCCACGGCCTGCTGCATGCCGACGTCGAGCAGTGGCTGGCGGCGGACAGCGACAAGGCCCGTTTCTACGAGCTCATCTCGCGCCAGACCCGCCTGTGGTCCGAAGACAGCCGTGGCGAGCGCTGGTACGCCGCCGATGCCCTGGCGATGGCCTGGGCGCTGCAGCCGGAAGGCGCGCTGCGGGTCGAATCGCGTCCGCTGAACGTGGAACTGGCCGGCGTGCACAGCCGGGGTGCTACCATTGTCGACTGGAACCGCCAGACCGGGCAGCCTGACAACACTCAGCTGCTGATGGCCTACGACCAGGGTCGCTTCGAGGCCCAGGTGAGGGCGGCACTCGGCGTCTGATGACGCCGCTGCGGCGGACCTTTCGCACGGTTGATGGACCCGGCTTGCCCTTTGCGGCGGCCGGGACTATAATGCCGCTCTTGACCACCAGCCCTTATTACGGTGCGCGCCCATGAAGGCCGATATTCATCCTGCTTACCGCGACGTGGTTTTCCACGACGTTACCTCTGATTTCAAGATCCTGACCCGTTCGACCATGTCCACCAAGGACACGATCAAGTGGGAAGACGGCAACGAGTATCCGCTCGTCAAGGTTGAAATCTCCTCGGCTTCGCATCCGTTCTACACGGGCAAGCACAAGGTGATCGACACCAGCGGCCGTATCGACAAGTTCCAGAAGCGTTTCGGCAAGCCGGCGCCGACCGCGGCCTGATCTGTCGACGCAGCTGCTTGAAAACAACGGTCGCCTCGGCGGCCGTTGTTTTTTGTTGTCCCCGGTTTGCTGAACGCCAGGTGAGGCCTGCATGCCCCGCCGACGGAACGCTGTGTCCGTGCGTTGGCGCGAGCCCTTGCGCGCGCTGGCACAGCGCCTGCGGTGCGGCCTGGAAGCTGCGTCTACGACTTCCGTCCTAGGGCGTCAAAAATGTTGCTGTGCGATAATGGCGGGATCCACGATAACGATCGTGGACTTCCTTCACGTGCCTGACCCATGCGCTTGGGCGGGCGCCTTCCCTCGAGGAGCGCACACAGTGTCCGATCTTGATCAGGTCACGCTCAACGCCGGCGACACGTCGGTTGTTCTGCCAGTCATCAAACCCACGCTCGGCAACGATTGCGTCGATATTTCGAAGCTGACCAAGGAAACCGGTCTCTTCACGTACGACTCCGGCTTCACCGCCACCGCCAGCTGCAAGTCCGCCATCACCTATATCGACGGTGACAAGGGCGTGCTGCTGTATCGCGGCTATCCCATCGAGCAGCTCTCGGAAAAGTCGAGCTACGTCGAAGTGGCCTACCTGCTGATCAACGGCGAGCGTCCGAGCGCCGAGCAGCTGAAGGCCTTCACCGACGAGCTGGCGGCCGAAGCCGATGTGGATCCGTCGATCAACACGCTGATCGGCAGCTTCGCCAAGGATGCCCATCCGATGGCCATCCTGACCGCCGCCATCGCGCAGCTGTCGGGCATCTACCACGCCTCGCTGGACCTGTCCGACGCCGAACAGCGTCGCCACGCCGCGGTGCGCCTGATCGCCAAGGTGCCGACCCTGTCGGCCCTGATCTACCGCCACGGCAAGGGCCTGCCGGCCAACAAGCCGGACACCTCGCTGGATTACGTCAGCCGCTTCCTGAAGCAGACCTTCGAGTCCGCCGATGGCCAGTACGAGCTGAACCAGGACGTGGTCAAGGCACTGGATCTGCTATTCATCCTGCACGCCGACCATGAGCAGAACGCCTCGACCTCGACCGTGCGTCTGGTCGGTTCGACCGGCGCCAACCCGTACGCATCGGTCGCCGCGGGCGTCACCGCGCTGTGGGGTCCGGCCCACGGCGGTGCCAACGAAGCCGTGCTGAAGATGCTGGAAGAGATCGGTTCGGCCGACAACGTCGAGTCCGCCGTGCTCAAGGCCAAGGACAAGACCTCCGGCTTCCGCCTGATGGGCTTCGGCCACCGCGTGTACAAGAACTTCGACCCGCGCGCCAAGGTCATCGGTGAGATGACCGGCAAGGTGCTCAAGCAGCTGGGTGTGCAGGATCCGCTGCTGGACGTGGCCGTCAAGCTGGAACAGGCCGCGCTGCAGGATGACTACTTCGTCGCCCGCAAGCTGTACCCGAACGTCGATTTCTACAGCGGCATCATCTACAAGGCGCTGCAGATCCCGACCGAAATGTTCACCGTCATGTTCGCTCTCGGCCGTACCTCCGGCTGGGTGGCACATTGGCTGGAACAGCAGGTCGATCCGGAAATGAAGATCGGCCGTCCGCGCCAGGTCTACACCGGCAGCGACGTGCGCGACTACCAGGGCTGATCGCCCCGGCAGGTTGTGATAAAAACGTCCCGCACTGCGGGGCGTTTTTTTTTGGGGTGCCGGACACCTCTTTTCATACTTCTTGCATGGGCCTCACTTCGATCGAGGTACAACCTTGGCGGTCATCCTCACGCCCATGGAGTCCCTCATGAATCGTTTGATCGCCGTTGTCCTCATCGCCGCACCGCTGAGCCTGGTCAGCGCCGGCGCACATGCCCAGTACACCGGCCCTGGCGCGACCAGTGCGGTCACCACCGTCGCCGAAGCACGCGACCAGCGCGATGACCAGCCCGTCGTGCTGCAGGGCACGCTGATCGCCAAGATCGGCCACGAACGCTATCGCTTCAAGGATGCCACCGGCGAGATCGACGTCGAGATCGATGACAAGGATCTGCCTGACCGGCAGCCCGTCAGCGCGACGACCGTGGTGGAGTTGCAGGGAGAAGTCGATACCCATCGCTTCAAACCCACCGATATCGATGTGGAGCACGTGCGGATCATCGGCACGCGCTGATCTGCCTGCACCGTCGAACGCCCCGCAGTGCGGGGCGTTCTGCGTTCATCGTCCGGCGGCCCTCAGCGTGTTTCCACATAGCGGCTGGGCGGTTCCCCCAGCACGCGACGGAACGCGGACGAGAACGCACTTGGGCTGGCGTATCCCAGATCCAGTGCGATCCGGGTGACCGGCTGCCCGGCACCCAGGCGTTCGATCGCGGCGAGCAGGCAGACCTGCTGGCGCCATTCGGCAAACCCCACCCCGGTGTCCGCGCGGAACTGGCGGGTGAACGTGCGTCGGCTCATGCCCGCCTCGGCGGCGACCTCATCGAGCGAGGCGGCGATCGAGGGCGCATCGAAGAGCCGCTGGCAGGCGCGCGCCAGGCGCGGGTCGCGGGGCAGCGGTGCATGCAGTGACAGCCGTGGCATCGCAGCGATCTCCGCGACCAGCAACTGCATCAGCCGGCCGGCACGCCCCTCCAGGTCGTACAGTGCCGGCAGATCGACCGCATCGTCCATCAGGTGCCGCAGCAGCGCCGATACGGCATGCACGCCGCAGCGGGCCGGCAACTGGACCGCCGCCACTTCTTCGGCCGCCACGAAGACATTGAGCATCGTGACCGGGCCACGCATCGCCATGGCGTGCGCGACGCCTGCCGGCACCCAGCAGGCACGCTGTGGTGGCACCAGCCAGTGTCCTTCGGGCGTGGTGAGGCTGATGGTGCCGCGCGAGGCAAATGCGAACTGACCGCGCCGATGCGCGTGATCGGGGAAGACGGATCCGGCGGCGTAGTCGTTGGCGGTGACCACCACGGCGCGCGGCAGATCTTCAAAGGGATCGAGCAGGGTATTGCGCATGGCCCGGATTCTATCGTCATCGGCCTGGCGTCGACGGCGGGCCACGCGCCGCCGCCCTAACATCGCGGCCCAACCTCACGTTTCCATGGTGCCGCCATGCCCACTACCTTTCATCGCGTCGGCACTGGCGCCCATCCTGTCCTGGTCCTGCACGGCTGGTTTGGCGACGCCCATGCCTTCGAACCGATCGAGCCGTGGCTGTCCGGTGAGGTGTTCAGCTACGTCTTCATGGACTGCCGCGGCTACGGCGGGATGCGCGATGTGCGTGGCAGCTACACCATCGATGAGATCGCCAATGACGCACTGACCTTGGCCGACACGCTCGGCATCGAGACCTTCAGCCTGGTCGGGCATTCGATGGGCGGCATGGCCATCGAGCGGATCGCGGTGCTCGCCCCGGATCGCGTGCGCGCGCTGGTCGCCGTCGCGCCCGTGCCGTGCGGTGGCATTGCCTACGATTCCCCGACCCGGCAGTTGCTTGAAGCGGCCGCAGGCAGCGTGAGCATCCGCCGGGGCATCATCGATCGCAGCACCGGTGGGCGGTTGCCCGCCGCGTGGCTGGACTGGAAGGCGCAGTACTCGATGGCGCACGCCTCGCCGGAGGCATTCGCGGCGTACTTCCCGGCCTGGGCGGACACCGATTTCAGCGCGGAAATTGCGGACCGGCATCCGGTGAAGGTGCTGGTCGGCGAGCACGATCCTGTGTTCAACGCGGCATTGATGGGCAGGACCTACCTGCGCCGCTATCGGCAGGCGACCGTGGAGGTGCTGGAAAATGCGGGTCACTACCCGATGAACGAAACGCCGCTGGCCCTGGTCGCGGCGATCGAGCGCTTTCTGATTCCGTTCGCCGAGGCCTGAAGGAGGCCGCGCGTACTCTCAGCGGCTGCCCAGATAGCCCTCGATCTCGCTGTCGGCCAGCAGCTCCCGGACCTGTGCAGCCGACGCACGCCGCATCGGCTTCTCATCGATCGCCGACAGCGGCGGCTGGCGCAGGCCGTCATACGGCAGTACCGCGATGTCGAAGGTCAGGTCTTCGGCGCTGAACACCCAGACCGGGGCGTCCAGGCTGCGCTCGCGGTCCAGCCGCAACCGGCGCGTCCGTGATTCGGCCGGAATGCCGTGCTCATCGAGGTAGCGCTGCACGGCATCGGCATCGTCGCTGTGCACCTGCAGCTGCACGGGGCTGTTGGCGTCGGCGGTGCCGTCCAGTACGGGGCCACACAGGCGGGGTGAGAAACCCTGCAGAAAGTCCATCGCACGCAGGGCGGCCTCGCGGCGCTGGCGCAACTGCGCGCCATGGTCGGCACCGGCGAACAGGCGCTGGTACTCGCGCAGGGCGTCTTCGATCTCGGTGTTGCGGGGCAGGGAGGCATCGTCATGGATGCCGAGCCGGGTGGCCGCCTTGAGCTTGGCTTGGTGATAGTCGCGGATGCCGCCCTCGGCCATCAGCCGGGCGGCTTCGTGCGCCAGCTGGTGGCGGCGCTCACGGGTCTGCGTGGCTGCATGCTGGCGGGCTCGATGCATGACCGGTACTCCTTGGCGACCTGCACGGCAATGTACACCGGCGATGTGACAGGCGGGTAGAGTCGCGCCACAGGCCGACGCCGGGGGACATTCGCCGGCAAGGGCATCGCGGCCCAGCGCCCGACTCCCTGGCCGCCGCGCCTGCAAAGATGCAGAGCGCGCTCCATGCTTGCCATGCTGATGGAAAAGAACCAAAAAAAGGCCGGGCAATGCCCGGCCTGTATTCCATCGCGGCGCCGGGCGTAGCCGGCGCATGCGGTCAGAAGATATCGAACGCGGCGTCGTCGGCCTGTGGCGCATGGCTGTTGAAGTCGTACTCCTCCAGCTTCTCCATGTCCTCCACCTTGACCCACTCGGTCGCGCCGTTGAGCGTGGCCTGGACCATGCCCGAGGGCGGCTCGTTCTGCGCGATCGGGGTGTCCTTCAGCGCCACGCGCATGTACTCGATCCAGATCGGCAGGGCAGCGCGGCCGCCGTACTCGCGGTAGCCGAGCGAGCGGAAGTCGTCGCGGCCGACCCATACGGTGGTCGCGTAGGGGCCACCGAAACCGGAGAACCACGCATCGCGGTGATCGTTGGTCGAGCCGGTCTTGCCGCCCACGTCCTCGCGGCCGAGCACCTTGGCCGCGGTGCCGGTGCCGCGCTGGACCACGTCGCGCATCATGGAGTTGAGCTGATACGCGGTGCGCGCATCGATCGCGCGCGGGGCGACCTTGGCATCCGGGTTCACCGCTACCGGCGTTTCGGCGGCGGCGGTGGACGTGGCCTGCTGCGGCTTGGCCGGCGCGGCATTGGCCGCCGGTGCGGAGCCGAAGTTGAAGCCATCCACCACCTGGCTGACCGGCACGCCGCTGGTGCCGGCGCAGTCGCGGCAGGCGATGGCCGGGTTCTCCTTGAACACTTCCACGCCGTCGCGGTCGGTCACCCGGTCGATCAGCCAGGTGTCCACGCGCGAGCCGCCGTTGGCGAACACCGCGTAACCACGCGCCACCGAGAGCGGGGTCAGCGAGGCGGTGCCCAGCGACATCGACAGGTTCGGCGGCAGCTCGGCCTCGGCGAAGCCGAACTCGCTGATGTACTTGCGCGCGTAATCCACGCCCATGCCATCGAGCAGCCGCACCGAGACCAGGTTGCGCGACTGCACCAGCGCTTCACGCAGGCGCATCGGGCCGCGGAAGCCGCCGCCGTCGTTCTGCGGCGACCAGGTCTTGCCGCGGCGGTCGCGGAACACGACCGGGGCATCGAGCACGATCGAGGCCGGGTTGAAGCCCTTGTCGAAGGCGGCCGCGTAGATGAAGGGCTTGAAGCTCGAGCCCGGCTGGCGACGCGCCTGGGTGGCACGGTTGAACTTGTTGCCGGAGAAGCTGAAGCCGCCCACCAGTGCCTTCAGTGCGCCGTTTTCAGCGTCCAGTGAGACCAGCGCGGCCTGGCCGCGCGGGATCTGGTCGAGCAGCCACTCGCCTTCCTTCTCGCCGGCGCGCACGCGCACGATGTCGCCGCGGGTGACCAGCTTGGCCGGGGTCTTGTTGGTCCAGCGGGCAGCGCTGGCCGGCAACACCACTTCGCTGCGGTTGCCCAGCACTACGGTCGCGCTGCCATCGGCGGCGGTGGCTGCCACGATCGCCGGCAGCAGGCCGGTCTGGGCCGGAATGCCGGCCAGCTTGGTGGCCAGCGCGGCGGCATCGGCGTCGGCCGGCACCTCCACGTGCTGCTCCACGCCATGCCAGCCGTGGCGGTGGTCGTAGGCCAGCAGGCCATCGCGCACCGACAGGTTGGCCGCGGTCTGCAGCTCGGCGTTGATCGTGGTGGTCACGTGGTAACCCTTGTTGACCACGTCGCCGCCGAAGCGGGCGATCATTTCCTGGCGCACCAGTTCGGCCACGTAAGGCGCTTCGACCTGCACCGGCGGCTCATGCGCGGTGGCGTGCATCGGCACGGCCTTGGCCGCGTCGGCCTCGGCCTGGGAGATGAAGCCCAGGCTGGCCATGCGCTGCAGCACATAGAAGTCACGGCGCTCGCGGGCACGCTCGGGGTTGCTGATCGGGTTGCCCGAGGAAGGGAACTTGGGGATGCCGGCCAGCGAGGCCATCTCATCCAGGTCCAGCTCGCCCAGCTTCTTGCCGTAATAGAACTCGGCCGCGGCGGCCACGCCATACGCGCGGTTACCGAAGAAGCTCTTGTTGAGGTAGAGCTCGAAGATCTCGTCCTTGCTCAGCTCGCTCTCGATCTTGCGTGCCAGCAGGATCTCGGCCAGCTTGCGGGTGTAGCTGTATTCCGAGCTCAGGAAGAACTGGCGGGCGACCTGCTGGGTGATGGTCGAGCCACCGGGCACGCGCCTGTCACTGGTGGTGGCCAGCAGCCAGACCGCGCGGCCGATGCCCTTGTAGTCCACGCCGCCATGCTCGTAGAAGCGGGCATCCTCGGTGGCGAGGAACGCCTGCTTGAGGCGCTCGGGGACGTCCTTCATGGTGATGGGGGTGCGCCGGGTTTCCCCGAACACCGCCATCAGCTTGCCATCGCTGGCATAGACGTACATGGGCTCCTGCATCTCCACGTCGCGCAGGGTCTGCACGTCCGGGAGCTTGGAGGAGACGGCGTAATACAGGCCGCCGGCAACCGCAGCGCCGATCAATGCCAGGACCAGGAACGCGACCAGCATCCAGCGCAGCCAACGGCGAAGACGTGTCATCAGTGACAGATTCCGATTGCGAATTTCGTGGTCGCAGAGTATAGATTACGCAAGGGAACGGCTGGGGGTGTTCCCGGGGAGAGCAGTCGATCACCGTCTGGGGACGCGTGAAACGAGCCGTAGTGCTCGTTTTACAGCTTGACGGTTGCGATTTGCAAAAAAAACGTTATTAATGCGCGGTCGCAGGTTCTGCGTCCAAGTGCCCATCGGCAGGGGAGAAACCGTGGGGCTTATCCCAAAAAGCCAGTCGCCTCTTATCGGCGTCGATATCAGCTCGACTGCAGTAAAGCTGTTGCAGTTATCCCGCAGCGGCAATCGTTTCCGCGTGGAACATTACGCCGTGGAACCACTTCCGCCGAATGCGGTGGTGGAAAAGAACATCGTGGAGGTTGAAGCGGTCGGGGAGGCCATTCGACGCGCCGTGAACCGCTCTGGAACCAAGGCACGGCATGCCGCCGCGGCCGTGGCCGGCTCTGCCGTGATCACCAAGCTGATCCCGATGCCCGCCGATCTGGACGAGAACGACATGGAAGCCCAGGTCGAGCTCGAGGCGGTCAACTACATCCCGTACCCGATCGAGGAAGTGAACCTCGATTTCGAGGTGCTGGGTGCGATTCCGAACAATCCGGAAATGGTCCAGGTGCTGTTGGCCGCCTCGCGTTCAGAGAACGTCGAGCTGCGCCAGTCGGCGCTGGAACTGGGCGGGCTGGTGGCACGGGTCATGGACGTGGAGGCCTTTGCGGTCGAGAACGCCTTTGCCCTGGTCGCCAGCGAGCTGCCGGTGGCCAGTGATGGCGTGGTCGCGCTGGTGGACATCGGCGCCACCATGACCACCCTGAACGTCCTGCGCGGTGGCCGCAGCCTGTACAGCCGCGAGCAGGTATTCGGCGGCAAGCAGCTGACCGACGAAGTGATGCGCCGGTATGGGCTGACCTACGAAGAGGCCGGGCTGGCCAAGCGCCAGGGCGGGTTGCCGGAAAGCTATGAGATGGAAGTGCTGGAGCCGTTCAAGGAAGCCACGGTCCAGCAGATCAGCCGTCTGTTGCAGTTCTTCTATGCAGGCAGCGAGTTCAACCGGGTCGATCACATCGTGCTCGCCGGCGGTTGCGCGGCCCTGACCGGCCTGCCGGACATGGTGGAAGAGCAGCTGGGCGTGGCCACCGTGGTGGCCAACCCGCTGGCACAGATGACGCTCGGCCCGAAGGTGCAGGCACACGCCCTGGCCCAGGATGCCCCGGCGCTGATGATCGCCACCGGTCTGGCGCTGAGGAGCTTTGACTGATGGCGCGCATCAATTTATTGCCCTGGCGCGCCGAACGGCGCAAGCAACGCCAGCGCGACTTCTACGCCATGCTCGGTGCCGCCGCCATCGGTGGGTTGCTGCTCTCGCTGTTGATCTGGTTCTACTACGACCGTCAGGTCAGCGGGCAGAGCGATCGCAACACCTTCCTGCAGGCCGAGATCGAGAAGGTCAAGGAGCAGAACAAGGAAATCGAACGCCTGGACCGCCAGAAGGACCGCCTGCTGGCGCGCAAGGCCGTGATCGAGGAACTGCAGGCCAAGCGCTCGCAGATGGTGCATCTGTTCGATGCGCTGGTCCGGACCATCCCCGACGGGGTGGTGCTGACCACGCTCAAGCAGGAAGGCGATGTGCTGACTCTGGAAGGGCGCACGCAGTCCAACGCACGCGTCAGCGCCTACATGCGCAACCTGGAAAGCTCGGGCTGGATGACCAATCCGGAGCTGTCGATCATTGAAGCCAAGGCGCCGGAGCGGGACAAGGCCGGTGCCGCCAGCAGCCCGGTGGCGGACATCAAGTCGCTGCCGTACATGTTCGTGGTCAAGGTCAATCTGCCGGCCCAGAGCAGCGTTACCGAGCTGGCCGCCGATGGCAGCGTGATCGAGCCGACCGCCGATCCGGCACCGCCGGGCGCTACCCCGGTTCCGCCGGTGGCCCCGTTGTCGCCGGCCCCGGCGCCCAACGCACCGGCCTCGCCCGATGCCGCTGATCCGGCCCCGCCGGCCGGCAACAGCCGCATCGTGCCGCCCACGCCCTCCGCGCAACCTGCACAACCGGCGGCGCCGGCCCCGGCCCAGAAGGGGGCCGCCGCATGAGCCAGAAGATCAACCTCAAAGAGCTGGACTTCAACAACATCGGCAATTGGCCGCAGAAGGCCAAGGTCGTGTTCTGCGCGCTGTTGGCGCTGTTCATCGTGATCATGGCCTGGTTCCTGCTGATCAGCGGCAAGCGCGATGAGCTGGCGTCGCTGGAAAGCACCGAGACCCAGCTGCGCACCGAGTTCGAAAAGGAACAGGGCCGCGCGGTCAATCTGGAGCCGCTCAAGCAGCAGCTGACCCAGATGGAACAGGTGCTGCAGCAGATGCTGCGCCAGCTGCCCAGCAAGACCGAGATGCCCGATCTGATCATCGACATCTCCCAGACCGCGTTGTCCAGTGGCCTGTCCAACGAGTTGTTCCAGCCCGGTGCGGAGCAGCCCAAGGAGTTTTACGCGGAAAAGCCGATCGCCCTGCGCATGGTGGGCAGTTACCACCAGTTCGGCGCGTTCGTCAGTGGTGTGGCCTCGTTGCCGCGCGTGGTCATCCTGACCATGCACGACATCAACCTGAAGCCGAAGGATCCCAAGACCGGCATCACCGCCCGCAGCGGTGCGCTGGAGTTGTCCGGAACGGTCAAGACCTACCGTTACCTGGATGATGTGGAGATGGAAGCCCAGGAGAAGGCCGCCGCCGAGAAAGAAAAGGCTGCGAAGGGAGGCCGGAAATGAGCCCTCTGACGTCGACCGCACGGGTAGGTGGTCTGTTGATGGTCGTGCTGCTGGCCGGCTGCGCACGCGGCGTGACAAGTACGCCCGGCGATGCACCGAACCTGGAGAAGTGGGTGGCCGACGTGCGTGCGCGTCCGGCGCCGCCGCTTGAGCCGCTGCCGGTGATGCAGCAGTTCGAGACGTTTGAATATTCCGCGCAGGGGATGCGCGACCCGTTCACCGACGCCTGGACCAATCCGCAAGGGGGATCGGGGCTGCGTCCGGATCCGAACCGCCGCAAGGAGCCGCTGGAAGATTTCCCGCTGGACAGCCTGGACATGGTGGGTTCGATCGGCCGTGGGGGCGGACTCGTCGTGCTGGTGATGGCACCGGACAAGGTCACCTATCGGGTGCGTCCGGGCGTCTATCTGGGGCAGAGCGACGGGCGGGTGACCGGGGTCTTCGAGGACCGGATTGAGCTGATTGAACTGGTGCCGGATGGCGCGGGTGGCTGGCTGGAACGGCCGGCAACGCTCGCGCTTGAAGATCAATGAATGATTATGGGGATAGCACGATGACCTTTTCCAACGCCATGCGGCTGCGTTCCGTCCGGCGCCAGAAGTTGCTCCACCTGTGCGCGCTGGGAGTCGCGCTCATGGTGGCCAACGGCACGCTGATGGCGGCCACGCCCAGCGGCGCAGTGCCCAAGCCGGCGGCCACCACCGCGCCGGCGACCGCGCCGGCCTCGCTGTCGGTGTCCAAGATCGACTTCAAGCGCGGCGACGATGGCGCCGGCCGGCTGATCCTGCAGTTCGATGGCCAGGGCGCGAGCCCGGATCTGCGCAGCCAGGGCAACAGCGTCGTCATCGACGTCGGCAACGCGCGCCTGCCGGAAAACCTGCAGAAGTCGATCAACGTGACCGACTTCGCCACGCCCGTGCAGCGCATCGATCCCAAGCCGTATGGCGGCGGCACGCAGCTGGTGCTCAACACCAACACCGCGTTCGAGTCGCTGGCCTACCAGAGCGGCAACGAATACGTGGTCGAGATCAGCCCGCGCCAGGCCACCCCGGCGACCGGCGCGGTCACCGCCACCTCGGTCAGCCAGGCCGCGGCGGCCCTGGGCCAGCGCGGCTACAGCGGCAAGCCGGTCACCTTCAACTTCCAGGACGTGCCGGTACGCACCGTGCTGCAGCTGGTGGCGGAGGAATCCAACCTCAACGTGGTCGCCTCCGACAGCGTGCAGGGCAACGTGACCCTGCGCCTGATCAACGTGCCGTGGGACCAGGCGCTGGACATCGTGCTGCGGGCCAAGGGCTTGGACAAGCGCCGCGATGGCGGCGTGATCTGGGTGGCACCGCAGCCGGAACTGGCCAAGTTCGAGCAGGACAAGGAAGACGCGCGCATCGCGATCGAGAACCGCGAGGATCTGGTCACCGATTACGTGCAGATCAACTACCACAACGCCGGGGCGATCTTCAAAGCGCTGACCGAAGCCAAGGGCATCGGCGGCGGCAGCGGTGGCAGTGGTGGCAGCTCGCAGGAAGACAGCGGGTTCCTGTCCTCGCGCGGCCGTATCGTGGCCGACGAGCGCACCAACACCCTGATGATCAGCGACATTCCGAAGAAGATCGCGCGCATGCGTGAGCTGATCAGCGTGATCGACCGTCCGGTCGACCAGGTGCTGATCGAAAGCCGGATCGTGATCGCCACCGATACCTTCGCGCGTGAACTCGGCGCCAAGTTCGGCATCAGTGGCAGCCGCCAGGACGTGTTCTTCGGGGCCAACACCGATCAGAACCACAACAACATCAACGACCGCGGCACCAAGGACACCGAGTACCAGAAGGCGATCAACGAGTGGGTGGCCGGTGGCCGCACCGGCGCGATCCCGGTGCGTGGCGCGACCAAGTTCGCCGAAGGCCTGAACTGGAACCTGCCGGTGGCGGCGATCAACAACCCGGGTTCGCTGGCGCTGTCGATCCTCAATGCCGGTTATCTGCTGGATGTGGAGCTCTCGGCGATGCAGGCCGAATCGCGCGGCGAAGTCATCTCCAACCCGCGCGTGGTGACCACCAACCAGCGCGAAGCGGTGATCAAGCAGGGTAAGGAAATCGGCTACGTCACCATCAGCGGTGGTGGTGCGGCCGGCGCCGCGGCCCAGCCCAATGTCCAGTTCAAGGAAGTGGTGCTGGAGCTGAAGGTCACCCCGACCATCACCAACGACAACCGTGTGTTCCTCAACATGGCGGTCAAGAAGGATGAAGTGGAGAGCTACATCCTGCTGGCAGGCTACGGCCAGGTCCCGACCATCAACCGCCGCGAAGTGAACACCGCGGTGCTGGTGGACGACGGCCAGACCGTGGTGATCGGTGGCGTGTACGAGTTCACCGACCGCACCAGCATCAACAAGGTGCCGTTCCTGGGCGACGTGCCGTTCCTGGGCAATCTGTTCAAGAAGCGCAGCCGCAACAAGGACAAGGCCGAACTGCTGGTGTTCGTGACCCCGAAGGTGCTGCGCGTGGCCAAGGCCAATCCGGCCGTCAACTGAGCCGCACCGCTGCTGCAATGACGAAAGGGCCGCCACGTGCGGCCCTTTCTGCGTTCAGCCAATCTTGATGTTGTAACCGGCGCTGTCCTGCCATCATGGCGATGGAACCTCTGCCCACCGTGGAGGTCACATGGATGCCATGAATCTGCCGCCCCCCATGCCCGATACCCCCACGCCCGCTCCGGTGGAGCACGACCGCCTGCACGAGGCCTTCCGCGCGCTGCGTGACGGCCTGTCCTCCGAGATCGTCGGCCAGAGCGCGCTCGTCGAGCGCCTGCTGACCGCATTGCTGGCCGATGGCCACCTGCTGGTCGAGGGCGCCCCCGGCCTGGCCAAGACCACCGCGATCCGTGCGCTGGCCGCCCGGCTCGATGCGGATTTCTCACGCGTGCAGTTCACCCCGGACCTGCTCCCGGCCGATCTGACCGGTACCGAGATCTGGCGCCCGCAGGAAGGTCGCTTTGAATTCGTGCCCGGTCCGATCTTCCATCCGATCCTGCTTGCCGACGAAATCAACCGTGCCCCGGCCAAAGTGCAGTCCGCGCTGCTTGAAGCGATGGGCGAGCGCCAGGTGACCGTCGGCCGCCATACCTATCCGCTGCCGTCGCTGTTCCTGGTGATGGCCACGCAGAACCCGATCGAGCAGGAGGGCACCTTCCCGCTGCCCGAAGCCCAGCTGGACCGCTTCCTGATGCATGTAAGGATCGGTTATCCGGATTCGGAGGCGGAAACCGAAATCCTGCGCCTGGCCCGCGAGCGTGCGCGCGAAGCGCTGTCCACCCCGGCCGCCGCGCCGGCCCGCATGCCGTTGAGCGATGTGTTCGCCGCTCGCAAGGCGGTGCTGTCGCTGCATGTCGCGCCCGCGCTGGAGCGCTATCTCATCGAGATCGTGCTGGCCTCGCGCGATGCCGCGCGTTACGACCCGGCGCTGGCCCGGCGCATCGCCTGGGGCGCGAGCCCCCGTGGCTCCATCGCGCTGGAGCGCTGTGCACGCGCCCGGGCCTGGCTGGCCGGCCGCGACTTCGTCACCCCGGAAGATGTGCGCAACGTCGCGCCCGACGTGCTGCGGCACCGCGTGCTGCCCAGCTATGAAGCCACCGCCGAAGGCTGGGATGGCGAGCGTCTGGTCGCCGAGCTGCTGGCCCGCGTGCCGGCGCCCTGAGCGCGATGGATACGCCCGTGCATACGGCTACGCCGCTGGAAGGTGATGGCCTGCGGCCGAGCCTGGCCGAGCTGGTGGCGCTGCGCCGCAGTGCGCACCGTGCGCCGCCGGCACGGCGTGGCCGGCTGGGTCACGCCGGCAGTGCGCCGTCGCCCGCGCGCGGGCGTGGGATGGAATACGCCGAGTCCCGCGACTATGTGCCGGGCGATGACGCGCGGCATATCGACTGGCGCGTCACCGCGCGTACCGGGCGTGCGCATACCAAACTTTTTCAGGCCGAGCGCGAACGCTTGACGCTGCTGGTCGCCGACACCGATCCGGTGCTGTATTTCGGCACCCGGGTCCGCTTCAAATCCGTGCAGGCCGCGCGCGTCGGTGCGGTGGCGGCGTGGCTGGCGCAGCGCCAGGGTGACCGCCTGGCTGCGGTGCGTGGCAGCACCCAGGAGCCGCCGATCGCACCGGCCGGGGGCACCCGCGGTGTATTGCGCGTGCTTGACGCCCTGACCCGCTGGTATGCCGAGCCGCCTGCCGAAGACGCCGGCCTGGATCGCGCGCTGGAGCAGGCGGCACGTCTGCTGCGCCCCGGTGCCCGGGTGGTGGTGCTGGCCGATCCGGCGCGCGCCGCCACGATCAGCAGTGCACGCTGGGCCGCGTTGGCCATGCACCATGAGGTGGTGGTGATGCTGCTGGTCGATCCGCTGGAGCTGGCACCGCCGGCCGATGCGCTGCCGTTCCTTTCGCAGGGGCGCCGCGTGCTGCTGGATCTGCGCAGCGCCGCGGTGCGTGAGCACTGGCGCGAACGCTTCGTTGCGCCCCTGGAAGCGCTGCAGAGCCGCTTGGCGGCCCGCCGCATCCAGGTGCATGTGGTGGCCACCGACGATGCCAGCGACAGCTGGCTCAGCCCCTTGCCGACGGCGGTGGTGGCATGAGCGCCGCCGCCTCGCTGCCGCTGCGCGATGTGCAGCTGCCGCCGTCACCGCCTTGGTGGCCGCCCGCGCCGGGCTGGTGGCTGGTGTTCTGCGCGATCGTGCTGGTGGTGGCGGGAATCTGGGTCTGGTATTGGCGCCGGCGGCGTGCGCGCCAGCGCTGGCTGGATCTGTTCGATGCACAGGTCGCCCAGGCCGGTTCGCCGGTGCGGGAGGTGGCGGCGATCGCCGAGCTGTTGCGCCGCGCGGCACGTCAGTACCAGCCCGGGGCGGAACGTCTGCAGGGCAACGCGTGGCTGGCGTTCCTGGATGAGAAAAACAGCCGGGCGTTTTCCGAGGGCGATGGTGCGCTGCTGCTCGATGGTGGCTATCGACCGAGCGTGGATGCCGAGGCGGTGCAGCGGCTGCGCGTGCTGGCCCGCCGCCGCTATCTGTCGCTGCTGACGGAGCGCGGCCGATGATCGCGATGACAGTGCCCACGTGGTTGAGCTGGGTGGACAGCCTGGCGTGGCCGTGGATGTTGTGGGCGCTGCCCTTGCCGATCCTGATGCGCTGGTGGCCCTCGCGGCCCGGTGAAGGTGCCGCGTTGCGGGTGCCGTATGCGGCCGATCAGCTGCAATCGCTCGGGGCTGCCTCGGGCGGTGCCGGGCCACGACTGGGGCGCGCGCTGCTGTGGCTGGCGTGGGCGTGCCTGTGCGTGGCCGCCGCGCGACCGCAGCAGCTGGGCGAAGCGGTGACGCCGCCACAGCAGGGCCGGCAGATGATGCTTGCGGTGGACGTCTCCGGCAGCATGAGCGAAGCGGACATGATGCTTGGCAATCAGGTGGTCGAGCGGCTGACCGCGGCCAAGGCCGTGCTCGCCGATTTCCTCGACCGCCGTGTGGGTGATCGTGTCGGCCTGCTGATCTTCGGTGAGCGTGCCTATACGCTGACCCCGTTGACGGCCGACCTCACCAGCGTGCGTGACCAGCTGCGCGACAGCGTGGTCGGCCTGGCCGGGCGCGAGACCGCGATCGGCGATGCGATCGCGCTGGCAGTCAAACGCCTGCGCGAACAGCCGGAAGGGCAGCGCGTGCTGATCCTGCTCACCGACGGGGTCAGCAATGCCGGCGTGCTTGAACCGCTGCGCGCGGCCGAGCTGGCCCAGGCCGAAGGTGTGCGCGTCTATACGGTGGCCTTCGGCGGCGACGGGGGCATCAGCCTGTTTGGCGTGCAGATCGCCCCCGGCGAAGACCCGGTCGACGAAGCGACTCTGAACAAGATTGCCGAGCTCACCGGCGGGCGCTCGTTCCGTGCGCGCAATACCGATGAGCTGGCCGGCATCTATGCCGAGCTGGAACGGCTGGAGCCGGTCAAATCGGCCGGCCCGGCGGTGCGGCCGCGGATCGAACGCTACGCCCCGCCGCTGGCGCTGGCGTTGCTGCTGGCCGGCTTGGCGTGGCTGTTGCCGAGGCGCTGGACATGAGCGCGAGCTGGAACGCCCTGCATTTTGTCCGCCCCGATGCCTTGTGGGCGCTGCTCGTGCTGCCGCTGCTGGTGGCGATCTGGTGGCTGCGTCGCCATCGCGCCAATGTCTGGCGCCAGACGGTGGATGCGCATCTGCTGCGCCATCTCCTGGTCGGCCGCGACCGTCGCGCCTGGGGCGGGTTGATCCTGCTGTTGCTCGGCACGGCGATCGCCATCGTGGCGCTGGCCGGTCCTTCGTGGCGACAGATCGCGCAGCCGCTGTGGCAGACGCCGTCGCCGCTGGTGGTCGCGCTGGATCTCTCTTCGCGGGTGACCGCGACCGATCTGCCACCGTCGCGTCTGCTGCAGGCGCGCGCCAAGCTGGCCACGCTGCTGCGCGAGCGCCAGGGCGGCGAAGTCGCGCTGCTTGTGTACGCCGACGACGCGTATACCGTGGCCCCGCTGACCGACGACATGGCCAATGTCGCGCTGTATCTGGATGCGCTGGCACCGGAGGTGATGCCGCGCGATGGCCAGCGTGCCGACCGTGCGCTGGAGACGGCGGTGAAGCTGCTGCAGCAATCCGGCGCACGCGGTGGCGACATTCTCCTGCTGACCGATCGCGCCGATGCGGATGCCGAACAGGCCGCTGCCTCGGCACGCGCGCAGGGCTTCGTGGTCTCCGTGCTCGGGCTGGGTACGCCGCAGGGCGCGGCCTACCGCAACGGCGAGGGTCAGATCGTGCCGGCGCGCTTGGAGGAGGGCACGCTGCGGGGTGTCGCCAGCCGTGGCGGCGGCCGCTATGCGCGTATCGCCTCCGATGACAAGGATCTCGCGGCGCTCGACGTATTGACCCCGCGGGTCAGTGCCGATGACAGCCGCGAAGGGCAGGGCCGCACGTGGCGCGATGAAGGGTTCTGGCTGTTGCCACCGCTGATGCTGCTGGCCCTGTTCGCCTTCCGGCGGCGCGGCGCGTTGGCGGTGCTGGTGATGATGGCGGCGCTGCCGATGGCGCTGCCGACGACGGCCCACGCCGCCGAGGGAACGTGGTGGCAACGCGCCGACCAGATCGATCAGCAACGCCTGTCCACCGGCGTGGATGCCTACCGCAAGGGCGACTTCAAGGCGGCGCAGCAGCAGTTCGAGGGCATCGATACCGATGCCGGCTGGTACAACCTGGGCAACGCGCTGGCGAAACAGGGCCAGTACGATGCCGCCATCGAGGCCTACGACCGTGCGCTGAAACAGCATCCGGGCATGGCCGATGCGGTCGCCAACCGCGCCGCCGTCGATGCCGCCCGCAAGCGCAGGCCGCCACAGAACAACGATCAGAACAACGATCAGAAGGACGGAAAAAAGCCGCCCTCCGACCAGCCCGATCCCAGCAAGAACCCGGGTCAAGGCAAGGATGGGGATGCGTCGCCGCCGCAGGACAAGGGCGAACAGGGGCAGTCACCGTCGCCCACATCCGCTGATGCAAAGGATGGCCAACCCAAGGGCGGCAAGTCGCCGCAGGCCGCCGACAGCCAGGCGCAGGCCGAGGCTGACGCGGCCCAGCGCGAGCGCATGCAGCAGGCGATGCAGCGCCAGGGGCAGAACGACGGCAACGACAAGGCGCAGGGCCAGGTCAGCGGCACCCCGCAGCAGCGCGAGCAGCAGCAGGCGGTCGAGGCCTGGATGCGGCGGGTACCGGATGACCCCGGCAGCCTGCTGCGGGCCAAGTTCCAGCTGGAAAACGAACGCAGGAAACGGGAAGGGCGATGACACATTCCACGATACAGCGCTGGTTGCGCGCAGGGCTTGCCCTGCTGCTGTGCGCGAGCATGGCCGCGCACGCGCAGACCCGCGCCTGGCTCGACCGCGAGCAGATCACCGACAGCGATACCGTCACCCTCAACATCGAATCCGATGCGGGCGGCGGCGCGCCGGATTATGGCCCGCTGCGGACCGACTTCGATCTCAGCAGCCAGACCAGCAGCCGCCAGGTGCAGTGGAGCAATGGCGCGATGACCGCGCGCGCGCTGTATGCCGTCGCGCTCAGCCCGAAGCGCACCGGCACCCTGCAGATACCTGCCCTGCAGGTGGGCAGCAGCCGCACCCAGCCGCTGACCCTGCAGGTCGGCGCCAGCAGCGCGTCCGCGCCCGCGGCGGCCAGTGGTGATGCTGCGGCCTTCCTCGAAGCCGAGGTCGACGATCCCACGCCCTATGTGCAGCAGAGTGTCGGCGTGGTGGTGCGCCTGTTCTACGCCGCGCAACTGCTCAGTGGCGAACTGGTGCTCGATACACCGGCCGGCGCCTCGCTGCAGCGGGTGGGCGATGACCGCACCCTGGTGCGCGAGGTCAATGGGCGCCGCTACAACGTGGTGGAACGGCGCTTCCTGCTGATTCCCGAGCGCAGCGGGCCGCTGGTGCTGCCGGCGGCACAGTTCAACGGGCGCAGCGCGGGCGGCTTCTTCAATGACATGTTCGGCGGCGATGGCCGCCTGCGTGCCGCATCGGCCGAGCGCACGCTGCAGGTCCAGGCGCAACCCGCCTCTGCACCGCAACCGTGGCTGCCGCTGCACGGGCTGCGCCTGCGCTACACCGCAGCGCCCACCACCGGCCGTGCCGGTGAGGCGGCCACGATCGTGGTGGAGGCCGTGGCCGAGGGCGCGACCAAGGCGCAGTTCCCTGAACTGCCCGTGCCCGATGTCGGCCCCGGCGCGCAGGTGTTTGCCGAGCCGCCGCAGTTCGATGAAACCTTCAACGGCACCACCCCGCAGCTCAAGCTGACCCGGCGGTTTGCAATCGTGCCGCGTCAGGCCGGGCCGCTGACCGTGCCGGGGCTGCGCATGGCGTGGTGGGATGTGGCGGCCGGGCAGCCGCGCAATGCCAGCCTGCCGGACCTGCAGCTGGACATCGCCGCCGGTGTGGCCGGCAGTACCGCGCCGGCGCTGCCGGTGGACACCACCTCGGCGCTGCCGGGCGAACCGGCGGCGGCCTCCACCGATCTGCAGCTGGCGCCGGCGCAGGGCGCACCGCGGCCGTGGGGCTGGATCGCACTGTCGGCGGGCCTGACCGTGCTGTGGCTGCTGACCCTGCTCTGGGGCTGGCGCCGTCGCGGTCGTCGTGTCGCCGTGCGCGATGCCGAAGCGGGCGTGCCCGTTGCTTCGTCCGGAAGCCCGTACACCCGTGCCGACCTGCGCCGGGCGATGGAAGCCGGCGGCCTGGACGAGATCATCGCCGTGCTGGCTGGCATGGGCGGTGTGCAGACCTTCGAGCAGGTGCTGGAGCGCCTCGACAACGCACAGCAGCGCGAGACGTTGATCCAGATGCAGGCGGTCCGCTGGGGCGGGCAGGGCGGTGATGTGGGCCAGGCAAGGCAGGCGCTGCGGCGCGCCTTTCATGACGGACCGCACTGGCGGGCCCGTGCGGGCACGCAGAACAATGGCCTCGCGCCGTTGTACCCATCCGCGCATTCATAAAAAGGCGTGTCGGTCAGGGCGGCCGGCTTTGCTAAGCTGATTTCATTTTTTCGAGGAACGCCGCTCCATGACTGAGGCCGCAACGACCCGGCAGAAACTGCCTTTGCACTGGAAAATGGGCATTGGCTTCATCATCGGCCTGGTCCTCGGGCTGACCGTCCATGCCCTCGGTGGCAGCATCGACGGCCTGCATACCGGTGCCAAGTGGGTGATGGATTACATCACCACCCCGGCCTCGGGCCTGTTCCTCAATCTGATCTTCATGCTGATCGTGCCGCTGATCTTCTCGGCGCTGATCATGGGCGTGTCGGAGATGGGCGACATCCGCGCCCTTGGCCGCATCGGCTGGAAGACGCTGGCGTACACCATCGTGCTGTCCGGCATCGCCGTGGGCATCGGCCTGGTGCTGGTCAACGTGCTCAAGCCCGGCGTGGGCGTGGACCCGGTCGTGGCCGCGCAGATGCTGGCCGAGAACGCCGAACGCAGCAAGGAAATCGTCGCCGGTATCCATGGCACGCCGAAGGGCATGGACATGCTGCTGTCGATCGTGCCGGGCAACGTGGTCGAGGCGGCGTCCAGCAACAGCGCGATCCTGTCGCTGATGTTCTTCGCGCTGATGTTCGGCATCGGCATGGTGCTTTCGCCTGAAGAGAAGGTGGCCCCGCTGCGTCGTGCCATCGAAGGCATCTTCGAAGTCTCGATGACGCTGATCAATCTGGTCATCCGCCTGGCCCCGTACGCGGTGGCCTGCTTCATGTTCAACCTGGCCGCCCTGTTCGGCTTCGAGCTGATCATCCGCCTGGGCGCCTACGTGGGCGTGGTGGTGCTGGCGCTGGGCCTGCACATGGTGGTGACCTACGGCGTGGCCGTGTGGCTCTCCGGGCGCTCGCCGCTGGCGTTCTTCCGCGACACCCAGGAGGCCACCGTGATGGCCTTCTCCACCGCCTCCAGCAACGCCACCCTGCCGACCGCGCTGCGCGTGGCCGACCAGATGGGCCTGCCGCAGAAGGTCTCGCGCTTCGTGCTGACCGTGGGCGCCACCGCCAACCAGAACGGCACCGCACTGTTCGAGGGCGTGACGGTCATCTTCCTGGCGCAGTTCTTCGGCGTGGACCTGAGCATCGGCCAGCAGTTCATGGTCATGGCCGTCTGCATCCTGGGCGGCATCGGCACCGCCGGCGTGCCCTCCGGCTCGCTGCCGGTGGTGGCGATGATCTGCGCCATGGTCGGCGTAAACCCGCTGGGCATCGGCCTGATCCTGGGCGTGAACCACTTCCTGGATATGTGCCGTACCGCGCTGAACGTCACCGGCGATCTGGCCCTGACCACCCTGGTGGCCAAGGGCGAGGTGGACGATGGTCCGGTCGTAGCCGCGGTGGCCCCAGCCCCGGCCCCGGCACCCGCCCCGCGCGACTAAGCCCGCGCAGGCCTGCAGGTTCCCGACGCCCCGCCTTGTGCGGGGCGTTGTCGTTAAGGGCCTGGCCTGTCTCCGGCCTGACCCCGCCGATCACCTGTGGGACAATGGGCTGCCCGCAGCTCCGCGGGAGCCTCCCGACTCCGACAGAACCATGACGCAGCCTACCCGCCGCCAGTTGGCCAATGCCATCCGCTTCCTTGCCGCTGATGCGGTCGAAACCGCCAAGTCCGGTCATCCCGGCATGCCGATGGGCATGGCCGACATCGCCGAAGTGCTCTGGAACGACTATCTCCGTCACAACCCGAAGAATCCCAAGTGGTTCAACCGCGACCGCTTCGTGCTGTCCAACGGCCACGGCTCGATGCTGCAGTACGCGCTGCTGCACCTGAGCGGCTACGACCTGCCGATCGAGCAGCTCAAGCAGTTCCGCCAGCTGGGCAGCAAGACCGCCGGCCACCCGGAGCACCATGAAACCCCCGGCGTGGAGACGACCACCGGTCCGCTGGGTCAGGGTCTGGCCAACGCCGTGGGCTTCGCCCTGGCCGAGAAGCTGCTGGCACAGCGCTACAACCGCCCGGAACACGAGATCGTCGACCACCGCACCTGGGTGTTCCTGGGCGATGGCTGCCTGATGGAAGGCATCTCGCATGAAGTCGCCTCGCTGGCCGGCACCTGGGGCCTGTCCAAGCTGGTCTGCTTCTGGGACGACAACCACATCTCCATCGACGGCAACACCGATGGCTGGTTCACCGACAACACCCCCGAGCGTTTCGAAGCCTATGGCTGGAACGTGGTGCGCGGCGTCGATGGCCACGATCCGGACAGCATCAAGGCCGCCATCGACAGCGCGCTGTCGCAGTTCGACAAGCCGACCCTGATCTGCTGCCGCACCACCATCGGCTTCGGTTCACCGAACAAGGCCGGCAAGGAATCCAGCCACGGCGCCCCGCTGGGCAAGGATGAGCTGGAAGCGACCCGCAAGCAGCTGGGCTGGCCGTACGGCCCGTTCGAGATTCCGGAAGAAATCTACGCCGGCTGGCGTGCCGGCGGTACCGGCACCCTGCGCCAGGCCGAGTGGGAACAGCAGTTCGACAAGTACGCCGCGCAGTTCCCGGCCGAAGCCGATGAGCTGATCCGTCGTTCCCACGGCGAGCTGCCGGCCGATTTCATCGCCAAGGCCGATGCCTACATCGCCCAGGTCCAGGCCGATGGCCAGACCATCGCCTCGCGCAAGGCCTCGCAGCTGGCGATCGAAGCGTTCGCGCCGCTGCTGCCGGAACTGGTGGGCGGTTCGGCTGATCTGGCGCACTCCAACCTGACCCTGTGGAAGGCCAGCAAGTCGGTCGCCACCGATGACCCGAACGCCAACTACGTGTACTACGGCGTGCGCGAGTTCGGCATGACCGCGATCGCCAACGGCCTGGCCCTGCATGGCGGGTTCATTCCGTTCGACGCCACCTTCCTGGTGTTCAGCGATTACGCCCGCAACGGCGTGCGCATGAGCGCGCTGATCCCGGCCCACGCGATCCACGTGTACACGCACGATTCGATCGGCCTCGGCGAAGACGGCCCGACCCACCAGCCGGTGGAACATCTGGCCTCGCTGCGCTATATCCCGAACAACGATGTGTGGCGCCCGTGCGATGCGGTCGAATCGGCGGTCAGCTGGAAGGCCGCGATCACCCGCAAGGACGGCCCGAGCTGCCTGGTGTTCAGCCGCCAGAACCTGCCGCACCAGCCGCGCAGCACCGAGCAGGTCGCCCAGATCGCGCGCGGTGGGTATGTGCTGGCCGATGCGGAAGGTGGCGTGCCGGACGTGATCCTGATCGGCACCGGTTCGGAAGTGGGCCTGGCCGTGACCGCCAAGGCGGAACTGGATGCCGCCGGCATCAAGACCCGCGTGGTGTCGATGCCGTCGACCGATGTCTTCGAGCGTCAGGACGCGGCGTACCGTGAGTCCGTGCTGCCCAACGCCGTGCGCAACCGCGTGGCCGTGGAAGCCGGCGTCACCGGTTTCTGGCGCCAGTACGTGGGCCTGGACGGTGCGGTGGTGGGTATCGATACCTTCGGTGCGTCGGCCCCGGCGGAGGCGCTGTACAAGCACTTCGGCATCACCGCCGAGCACGTCGTGGCTGCGGCCAAGGCGCAGCTGGCGAACTGATGGTGGCGCCGGGCGCTGCCCGGTAGCTGCAACGCGAAAGGCCGGGGATCTCCCCGGCCTTTCGCGTGTTGAAGGGCAAACACCACGCCCTCCTTGATCGAGTGTAGATCCGCGCATGGCGTGGATCTACACATCACCCGGCCGCAGTGCGCGCCAACCCCAGCCGCAGCAACCGCGCCTCGATGCGTTCGCCGAACGTCGTCGGCGCCTCCAGCCCCATCCGCTGCAGATAGGCCTGATCGCCATCGCCGGCGGGTTGCGTCACCGCTGACAGCACCGTGCGCAGCTTGGCCATCGGTGTCTGGGTGTTCTGCTTGAGCCAGCCCAAAGCTTTGACGAGATGCTGCTCGACCTCGGTGAAATCACTGCCCAGCGGATAGTCCGGCAGCAGGCCGGACTGGCGGAACGGTGCCAGCGCGGCACTGACGGCGGCGGCCGTGTTGCGCTGCCCATCACCGGTCGCGGTGAAACCAGTCGCCAGCTTCTTCGAGGCCTTCGCCTTGTCCAGCAAAGCGGCCTGGAACTGTGCATCGGTGATCGCAGCCATGGCGATCACGCAGTCCTCGTCGGTCATGTTGCGCAGGTCGGCGATGCCGTACTCGTTGATGTACAGATCGCGCAGATGCCGTGGGATCGTGGCGTGCCCGTAGTTCCAGCGCACGTTGGAGTGCAGGACGCCCTTGTCCTCGCGGGTGGCGCGGAAGATCAGCGCGCTGCGTGCACCGGGCAGGGCATGCGCCATCGCCACGAAGTTGTACTGGCCGCCCACGCCGGAGACCACGCGGCCGTCTTCCAGCGCATCGGAGACGGCGGCGCCGAGCGCGGTGGCCATCATGCAGGAGTTGAAGAAGCGCGCATCGCGGCGCTGCATGCGCTCCAGCGTTTCATCGCCGCCGTAGAGCTGGTTGATCTCGCTGATGCGGCGCATGCCGATCGCACTGCGTTCCTCATCGGGCAGGTCGCGCAGCCACTGGTAGAACTCCGGCGAGCCCAGGTAGAACGCGCCGTGCAGGTACTCGCCCTCGGCCTCGAGCGTGGCGTAATCGGTGGTCCACGCGGTGCCGTTCTCGATCCGCTGCAACAAGGCCAGATCGTCATGCACCTTGCGCCGGATCACCCCGGTCTGGACCAGCCGGCGGAAGCCTTCGTTGAGCATTTCGCTGCAGCCATACAGGCCGATCTCGAACGGCTCCAGGCCACCGCATTCCAGCACGGTCGGGTGGTTGGCCAGACCGGGATCCAGCGCCTGCAGAATCTGGCGGTAACGCGCATTGTCGGTATGCCGCAGCACCAGCGCATGGCTGAGCGCATCGGCCAGCGTGCCGATGCCGATCTGCAGCGTGCCGCCATCGCGCACCAGCGTGCTGGCGTACAGGCCGATCGCGTAGTCGGCATCGCTGACCGGTTGGCGGGGCAGGCCGAACAGCGCCGGGTAGGGCCCCGGGGGCGTGATCACCAGATCGAAGAACGACACATCCACCGTGGCCGAGCCGGCCAGATAGGGCAGCTGCGGATCGATCTCGGCGATCATCAGCGGGCGTGGCAGCCCGCGCGCGACCATCGCATCCAGTGTGTCCTGGGTGATGTCGTTGTTGCACGACAGCGACAGGCGCCGATCATTCGCGCGCATCGCTACTTTCTGCACGATTGCATGCGGCGCGCGCTGCGCCACCGCATCGGCGGCGTGCGTGTAGTTCAGGCTGGTGTAGCTGCGCTGGGCCTGCGAGGAATTCAACAATGCGCCGGACTGCATGTAGAACTCTTCCACCTGCACATGCGACGGCAGCTGATCGCGCACCATTGCATCGGCGTAGGCCAGCCGCGGGAAGTCCTCACCGAAATGACGCTCGGCGAACGGCTTCATGAAGCGTGCTTCCAGCCCGGCACCGCCGCGCGGCGGGTTCAGTGACAGCGCGGTATACAGCTGCAGCGGCCGCGAGGCGTCGTTTTCCACACGGGCATACAGGGCGTTGAGCAGCCGGTGCGGCTTGCCCAGGGCGAGTGGGGCGCCAATGCGCAGGGGGCCATCGACCCGCTGCAGCAGCCAGTCGACGGCGGCGTCCAGGTCGGTCAGGTGTTCGGTCATGCGGCGCTATCCTGCGAAATCATGCGGGTCATTACAGCATTTCCGGTTTGAACAGACGGCGACGCGAGACTTCATCGAATGGTCGGTAGCGTCTCATCGAGGGCTCCGTGGGGCATGCGCCGATGCTGGCAGCGGCTGCATGAACCGGCCGTCGAAGGGTTGACACCGGTGCTGATTACGGGCGTAATCGAATCGTCGATTACGGATGTAAATGATGAGCCAGATCAGTGAAGCCGAAGCCGTGGTAATGGAGGTGCTGTGGCGCAGCCACCCGCTGGGCGCCGACGAGGTGGTCGCCGCGCTGGCCAGCCGGGACTGGGCCGAGCCCACCATCAAGACCCTGCTCAACCGGCTGCTGACCAAGGGCGCGATCAGCGCCGGCCGTGAGGGGCGCCGGTATCTGTACTCGCCGGTGCTGCAGCGCCAGGCCTGGGTGGCCGAGCAGAGCGAAGGCTTCCTGGGCCGTGTCTTCGACGGCCGCATCGCGCCACTGGTGGCGCATTTCAGCCAGCGCGGCGAGCTCAGCGCGCAGGACATCGCCGAACTGAAGCAGCTGATCCAGGCGCTGGACCATGACTGAGCTGCTCGATGGACTGCTGCAGGCCAGCGTATGGCTGTCGGTGGCGACGCTGGTAGTGGCCGCCGCCAGGCCCCTGCTGCTGCGCCTGGGGGGCGCAGCGCTGGCCTACCGCAGCTGGTGGTTGCTGCCGCTGATGCTGATTGTCCCGTACCTGCCGGTGCCGCCGCTGACGATCACCGAGACCGCCCCGGTGATGGCCATGGCCTCGGCCCTGCGCGCGCCGGCCGTGCCCACCGACGCCTCGCAGTGGCCGCTGCTGCTGTTGACGGTGTGGCTGCTGGGCGCGGTGGCGATGGCTGGCATCAGTTGGCGCGCGCAGCGCCGCTTCGAGCATGCCCTGGGCGCGCTGCAGCCGCGCACGGATGGCAGCTGGCAGGCCAGTGGCGACCCGGGCCTGCCGGCGCTGGTTGGGCTGTGGCGGCCGCGGATCGTGGTGGGCCCGGACTTCGAGCAGCGCTTCAGCCCCGCCGAGCAGGACCTGATCCTGCGTCACGAACAGAGCCATCGCCGCCATGGCGATCCCTGGGCGAACGCCGCGCTGGCCGCGCTGCGTTGCGTGTTCTGGTTCCACCCGTTGCTGCCGTGGGCGGCGCGCCGCTTCCTGCGTGACCAGGAACTGGCCTGCGACGCGCGCACGGTCGATCCGCATCCGGCCCTGCGCCGGCTCTACGCCAACGCGCTGCTCAAGGCGCAGTTGGTCCACCCGGTTGCACCGATGGCCTGCCACTGGCGCAGCCAACCGATGTTGAAGGAGCGTATTGCCATGTTGAAGGAACACAAGCGGAAGGCATTGCCGTGGATGACCGGCCAAGTGCTGGTGGTCGGGCTGTGTGTCGGGCTGGGCACCGTGGCGTGGGCCAGCCAGGGCGGCGCGGGTGCCGAGCCGGCGCAGGCCAAAGCGGCAACGAGCGATGTGGGCGCGCAGGCCCGTGACCTGACGCCGCCGACGTATCCCAAGGCGGCGTTCGATCAGGGCATTTCCGGCAGCGTGATGTTGCGCGTGGAGGTCGATGCGGCTGGCAAGCCGGGCGATGTCCGGGTACTCAGTTCGACACCGGCCGGCGTGTTCGACGAGGCCTCGATCGCTGCAGCCAAGCAATGGACGTTCGAACCGGCGCGCCGGAATGGACAGGCCGTTGCCTCGGCGTTGAAGATTCCGATGACATTCGAACTCGATGCGTCGGACCCGACGCTGTGAAGCGGGGGCCGCTGGCCGTGGTCCTGGCGATGCTGGTGGCAGGCTGTGCCAGTCACCCCTCGTCGACCACGGTGGACACGCGTGCCGAGAACGTGGATCACCAGCGTCTGGATCCGAACGTCGGCGCTCAGGGGAGCGGAAAGGTGGAGACGTATCAGCTGGGGCCGACCGAAGGTTACCGGATGCCGCAGCTCAATGCGGGGCCGGACCCGGCGGTCGGTGATCGCGATCCGCGCCGCGCGCTGGCACCGACGACGGTGTGCCTGCAACTGGTGATCGATGCGGAAGGCAAGGTCGAACGCAGTCTGCCAGTGATCGATCGCAGTGACTGTGCCGCCGGCAATGCGCCGGAGAACGCGCCCCTCATGCAGGCTGCCCAGGAAGCGGTGGCGATGTGGCGCTTTGTGCCCGCGGCCGTCTGTCATTTCACTCCGCAGCGCGTGCCGACGGATCGGGGCAACTGCGAGGGCGCCGAGCGCATCGAACCGGTGCCGGTAAGTCTGCTGTACGGCTTCACGTTCGAGATCGTGAAAGGGCAGCACGTGGTGCGCCGGCAAGGACGCTGAACAGGTAAGGCGTACTGTGCCAACCGGGCAATAAGGGGTGCCGGCCAGCGGCCGGCGCTACCTTTCCGGACCGCCCTGTATGTTCGCCTTCACCGAAGGCTCCATCAGCTTCGGTTCGGCCAGCGTGGCATCGCGCGCCTGGCGCGTGGCGACAAACTCGGCTTCGCTGACGCCGTCATGCAGGTGGATGTTGTGCGCGCGCTGCGCGCCGATCGTGGTCTGATTGGCGACCTCGCGGCCCCCTGGGCCGTAGTCGTGACAGATGAACACACGGGTCGCATCGGGCAATGCCAACATCCGTTGGATCGAGCGGTACAGCTGCGCCGCGTCACCGCCCGGGAAGTCGCAGCGGGCGGTGCCGCCGTCGGGCATGAACAGCGAGTCGCCGGTGAACAGCGCATCGCCGATGCGATAGGCGACGCTGTCGCTGGTGTGCCCCGGCACTGCGATCACTTCGGCGTCGATGTCACCGAGGGTGAAGCGCTCGCCATCGGCGAACAGATGGTCGAACTGCGAGCCATCGGTCGGTACATCCAGCGCGTAGCGTGGCGCGAAGGTGCGCTGCACCTGCACGATGCCCTGGCCCATCGCCAGCGTCGCATCCGGCCACTGGGATTTCAGCCAGCGCCCGGCGCTGACATGGTCGGCGTGGGCATGGGTGTCCAGCAGCCAGCGCACCTGCAGGCCGTGCCCGCGCACGTGCGCAAGCAACGGCTGCAGCGGCCCGGCGCCGAGTACATCGGTGTCCGGGTCGTAATCCAGCACGGGGTCGATCACCGCCGCCTGCAACGTCGCCGGGTCATGCACCACGTAGCTGAAGGTGTGGCTGTCCGGGTGGAAGAAACTGGCGACGTGCAGTGACATGGTGCAGACCTCAGCGTTTGCCCAGGGTGTCGTTGAGCAGCACGGCCAAGCGTTCACCGGCCACGCGCAGCTCGCGCTCGGCGACCGGGCGGTAGGTCGCCGCATAGCTGGGGCCCAGCGTACGCTTGTCCGGGTAAACGCCAGGTGCAATGGCGATCCGGCAGCTGGCTTCGGCCCACTGCGCGGCGTCGACAGTGATGTTGGAGCGCTTGCCGAATGCGGGCTTGGGCAGGGCGAGGAGGCGCTTGAGGTACTGGTCGTCATCCAGCGTCTGCTCGTTCAGCATGCCGCTGTCCCACAGCGAGTGCAGGTTGGTACCGCGGTTGTTGAACTGCACCTGGAAATCGTTGCCACCCTTGTCGTGGCCGTAGCCGGCATGCATCGGCTGGTGGATGTCGCCGGCGAAATGCACGACGAACTTCAGCGCCTGCGCGCGCTCTGCATCGGACTTGCTGCGGTCGCCGAGAATCGCGGTCTGTACCTTCAGCGCCTCGACCACGCAGTTGCCGTTCTTGCAGTGCTTCTGCACTTCATAGTGGCAATCGTCTTCGCCGATGTTGACGTAATGCCAGCCGGCCGAGCGCTTGCCCAGGTCCGGATCCTTGGCGCGCAGCTGATCGGCCCAAGGGGCAATGGCGTGCAGTGTCGGGTCCGGCTCGGCGGCGAGCAGACGGTCAACCTCGGCTTGGGTCTGCGGGGTCAGCCGGGTCTCGGCGATCCGCGCCACCAGGCGGTGGCCCTGTGCGCCCCAGGCCAGGGCATCGGTGGAAACGAAGGTGAGGGCCAGCGCGAGGGCGGTGGCCGGGAGCAGGGAAGGCATTTTCATCCGCGGCATTCTAGCGGGCCGGCCGCGCGCGGGCTTGCCGGGATCTGGCCGGCTGCAGCGTCCGGCGGCTTGCGCTAGGCTCGCCGGGTCCCCGCATCGGGCGGAATCCGGAGGTCCCCATGGCCCACATCGTTGGCCTGATCGGCGGCATGAGCTGGGAAAGCTCGGCCCACTATTACCGCCTGATCAACGCGCACGTGCGCGACACCTTGGGCGGCCTGCACTCGGGCCGGATCCTGCTGTGGTCGTTCGATTTCGCCGAGATCGAGGCACTGCAGCATGCCGGCGACTGGGACACCGCCACCCAGCGGATGATCGATGCGGCCCAGCGCCTGCAGGGCGCGGGTGCGACGGCCATCGTGATCTGCACCAACACCATGCATCGCATGGCCGACGCGGTGCAGGCGGCGATCCCGATTCCCCTGCTGCACATCGCCGATCCCACGGCCGAGGCGATCAAGGCCGCCGGGCTGCAACGGGTGGGGTTGCTGGGCACGGCGTTCACCATGGAGCAGGATTTCTACACGGGGCGGCTCACGCAGGCGCATGGCCTGGAGGTGCTGATTCCCGAGGCCGATGACCGCGCGGCGGTGCATCGGATCATCTATGGCGAGCTGGTGCAGGGGCAGGTGCTGCCGGCCTCGCGCGAGACCTACCGGGCGGTGATGCAGCGACTGGTGGACCGCGGTGCGCAGGGCATCATCCTGGGCTGCACGGAGATCATGCTGCTGGTCGGCGCGCAGGATGCAACGGTGCCGGTGTTCGATACGACCACGCTGCATGCGCATGCGGCGGGGCGGCATCTGTTGGCCGAATGAGCCAAAAAAAACCCCGGCCGAAGCCGGGGAAACTGTCTTGCTGCGAGGGTGTTGCCTTGTTGGGTTCTGATCCGCCGATCAGAACTTGAACACGTACGACACGCCGTAGGCGAGCGGGTCGATGTTGACGGTGCCGATCTTTTCACCGTTGAGCTTCACCTTGCTGTCGATGTCCATCCAGCGCACATCAACGCGCAGCGAGCCCTTGTCGTTGATCGCGAAATCCAGGCCGGCGTGGGCGGCCAGGCCCCAGGAGTCTTCCATCTTCAGCGTGCTGCCAGCCAACGCGCCGCCGGTCTTCTCGCTGAAGAACGTGGTGTAGTTGATGCCGGCGCCCAGGAACGGGGACACCTTGCCCTTGCTGTTGAAGTGATACTGCAGCGACACCACCGGCGGCAGGTGCTTGGTGCTGCCCACGTTGCCCAGGCCGGCGATGTTGATGTCGTGCTTGAACGGCAGCGCGGCCAGGAGCTCGATGCCCAGGTTGTCGGCGATGAAGTACTCACCGGTGATGGTCGGCTTGATGTCATTGTCCACATCGACCTTCAGCGTGCCGCCGGCCAGCGAGCCGTTGTCGGACTTCGGGGCGACCTGGTGCACGCCGGCACCGATCGTCCAGTCACCCTTGGACTGGGCCATGGCGGGGCCGGCGGCCAGCGCCAGGGCGGCGGCCAGGCTGGAGAGCAGGAGGGGGGAGGTCTTGCGCATGAGACGGTCTCGTGGCGGGTTGGAATGGCGCCAGTTTTCCCGTCCATGCGCCTGCGCGCCTTGATCCGGATCAATCCGGGTATTTACCGTTGTAACCGGTTCCCATTCGTCTTCCCCGGGCCGGGCCGGTTCCGGCCCTGCTAGAATGAACGCCCCTTTCCATCGGCGCCGCACCGTCGCGGCTGCAGGAGCTTGTGAACATGGCAATCAAGGTTGGCATCAACGGTTTCGGTCGCATCGGGCGCAACGTACTGCGCTCGGCCGTGCTGAACTTCGGCAATGACATCGAAATCGTCGCCATCAACGATCTGCTGGAGCCGGACTACCTGGCGTACATGCTGAAGTACGACTCCGTGCATGGCCGCTTCAAGGCCGACGTGGAAGTCTCCGGCAACGACCTGCTGGTCAACGGCAAGAAGATCCGCCTGACCCAGGAACGCGACCCGGCCAACCTGAAGTGGGACGAGGTCGGCGTGGACGTCGTCATCGAATCCACCGGCCTGTTCCTGACCAAGGAAACCGCGCAGAAGCACATCGACGCGGGCGCCAAGAAGGTGATCCTGTCGGCACCGTCGAAGGACGACACCCCGATGTTCGTGTTCGGCGTGAACGACAAGACCTATGCCGGCCAGGCGATCGTCTCCAACGCGTCGTGCACCACCAACTGCCTGGCCCCGCTGGCCAAGGTCATCAACGACAAGTGGGGCATCAAGCGTGGCCTGATGACCACCGTGCACGCCGCGACCGCCACCCAGAAGACCGTCGATGGCCCGTCCAACAAGGACTGGCGCGGTGGCCGTGGCATCCTGGAAAACATCATTCCGTCCTCCACCGGTGCGGCCAAGGCCGTCGGCGTGGTGATCCCGGAATTGAACAAGAAGCTGACCGGCATGAGCTTCCGCGTGCCGACCTCGGACGTGTCGGTGGTCGATCTGACCGTCGAGCTGGAAAAGGAAGCCACCTACGCCGAGATCTGCGCTGAAGTGAAGGCGCAGAGCGAAGGCGCGCTGAAGGGCATCCTGGGCTACACCGAAGACAAGGTCGTGGCGACCGACTTCCGCGGTGAAACCCACACTTCGGTGTTCGACGCCGATGCCGGCATCGCGCTGGACAGCACCTTCGTCAAGCTGGTGTCGTGGTACGACAACGAATGGGGCTACTCCAACAAGTGCCTGGAAATGGTCAAGGTCGTCGCGGCGTAAGCCAGCGCTGCCCTGCGTCATTCCACAGACCCCGGCCCCGTGCCGGGGTCTGTCGTTTCAGGGGCGCCCGCCAGGGCGTGATCCCGCGTGTGCCGCCGATCCTTTAGCATGGCCCGCGTGCCCTGGCACTGCGCCTGCCGGGTGCAGCCGGGGCGACCTCTTGAGGATGGCCTGGAATGGAAGCTCTGATTGTCCTGCTGGTGCTGGTACTGCTGGCGATCCCGCTGCTGCTGATCGTGGCGCTGGTGATGATCGCCGGCCTGCGCCGCCGCGTCGCCGCGCTGGAGCAACGCGCGGCAGGCTCGGCCTGGGACGCCACGCCGGCACCCGCCGCGCCCGAACGGCCGCTGCGCTGGGCCGACATTGCGTCGGTCGACACCGTGTCCCCGCCGTTGGATGCCGCGCCGCGCACACCGGACGCGTCACCCATTGCGGTGACTGCCCCCGCTGCCCGCGTTGCGCCACTGGACGAACCGGCGCAGCCGCCCCCGCTGCCGCCCCGGTCTGCACCACCGCCGGCACCTGCCGCACCGCAGGGACCGGGCATCGGCGAGCGCATCATCGGCACCCTCAAACAGTGGTTCACCGAGGGCAATGTGCCGGTCAAGATCGGCATGCTGGTGCTGCTGGCCGGTGTGGCCGCGCTGCTCAAGTACGCCAGCGACCAGGGCTGGTTGAACGCACCGATCGAGCTGCGCCTGGCCGCCATCGCGCTGGCGGCGCTGGCCGGGCTGGTGTTCGGCTGGGTGCAGCGCGATACCCGGCACCTGTTCGCGCTGGCGCTGCAGGGCGGGGCAATCGGCATCCTGCTGCTGACCATTTTCGCCGCGTTCAAGCGCTATGACCTGATCCCCGCCGCGCCGGCGTTCGCGCTCAGTGTGCTGCTGATCGCCGGCATGGGCGTGCTGGCGGTGGTGCAGAACTCGCGCACGCTGGCCGTGCTCGGCATCCTGGCCGGCTTCATGGCGCCGATCTGGCTGTCCACCGGCAGCGGCAATCATGTCGCGCTGTTCTCGTATTACGCGGTGCTCAATGCGGCGATCCTGGCGATTGCCTGGTGGCGACCGTGGCGCGCGCTGAACCTGCTCGGCTTTGCCTTCACCTTCGGCATCGGTACCGCCTGGGGCGTGCTCCAGTACAGCCCGGACAAGTTCGC
Source organism: Stenotrophomonas sp. 05L413 (assembly GCF_056397945.1). Lineage (NCBI taxonomy): Bacteria > Pseudomonadati > Pseudomonadota > Gammaproteobacteria > Lysobacterales > Lysobacteraceae > Stenotrophomonas > Stenotrophomonas sp. 05L413. The sequence continues at coordinate 947,234 of NZ_JBFTOL010000001.1, read as the reverse complement.
CAGCACCGAGCCGTTCCTGCTGCTGTTCTTCGCCTTCTACCTGCTGATTCCGATCCTCTATGCGCGCCGGCAGCGTGCGGAGAAACGCGATCTGATCGATGGCAGCCTGGTGTTCGGTACGCCGCTGATCGCGTTTTCGTTGCAGGCCGGTCTGCTGCACGACGATCGCCTGCTGCTGGCGTTGTGCTCGCTGGCACTGGCCGCGTTGTATGCGGGATTGGCGTGGGTGCTGATCAAGCGCGAGCGCTATGCCGCACTGGGTCAGTCGCATGCGGTGCTCGCGGTGGGCTTTGCGACGCTGGCGGTGCCGCTGGCGCTGTCTGCACGGGCCACCGCCAGCGTGTTCGCGCTGGAAGGGGCGGCCCTGGCCTGGCTGGGGCTGCGACAGCAGCGCTGGCTGCCGCAGGTCACCGGTGCGTTGTTGACCCTGGGCGCCGCGTTCGGCTTCGTGGTCGGCGCCGATTACTGGCATCTGGACGCCACGGCCATCGCCAACCCGACCTTCATGAGCGGCCTGCTGCTGGCGGTGGCTGGTTTCGCGGCGGCCTTCAGCTATCGCCGCGCGCAGCAGCAGTCGCCGGCCATCGTGTACTACCTGTGGGGCTTGCTGTGGTGGCTGGGCAGTATCAGCCACGAGATCCTGCGCTTCGTCGCCCACCGCAGCGAGCCCGATGCGCTGCTGATCGCCGCGGCCGTCACCGGTTGGCTGGCCGCCGAGATGCATCGGCGCTGGCCGGCACGCGCACTGGTGCTCACCACGCTGGCGATGGTGCTGGCTGCGTTCCCGTTGGCGCTGTGGCAGGCCGATGTGCATGACCAGCCGTTCGCCGGTTATGGCGCACTGGCCTGGGCGGTGTTCGCGCTGCTGGGCGTGCGCAGCCTGTGGTGTCTGCGCGAAGGCGACGACCGCACGTCGCTGGCGGCGCAGTTCCTGTGGTGGTTGCTGTGGCCGTCCGTGGTGTCGCTGGCCTGCCTGTGGCTGGCCGACCGTTTCGCGCTGGCACAGGGTTGGGGCCTGGCCCTGATGCTGTTGCCGTGGCTGCTCGTCACCGCCGTGGCGCTGTTGCGCTGGCGCTGGCTGACGGTGCCGCTTGGCGAACGCTTCGATCCGATGCGCACGCCGCTGCAGGGCACGTTGTTCGCGGTGCTTGGCGTGAGCTGGGCGGGCCTGTTGCTGGTCCCGGCCGGCGCAGCACCGCTGCCGTGGCTGCCGCTGCTCAACCCGGTGGAACTGGCGCAGATCGCCGTTCTGGTGCTCGCTGCGCGCTGGCTGTGGTCTGCGCAGGCGCCGGATGGCCTGCGTGCGATGCGCATACCGGTGCTGGCGATTGCCGGCTTCGTCGCCCTGACCAGCATCACCCTGCACGCCGTGCATCACTGGGGCGGGGTGCCGTGGAACGAGCGCTTGTGGTCTTCGACCCTCGCCCAGACCAGCCTGACCGTGGTGTGGAGCGTGCTCGGCGTGATCAGCTGGGTGTGGGGTTCGCGCCGCGGGCAACGCGTGCTGTGGCTGGTCGGCGCGGTGCTGATGGGCGTGGTGCTGGCCAAGCTGGTGCTGATCGACCGCCAGCACCTGGGCAACCTGTTGGGCATTTCTTCTTTCATCGCCTACGGCCTGCTGTGCACGGTCGTGGGCTATCTGGCACCGGCGCCGCCGCGCGCGCCGGACCCCGCCGTGGAGCCGCAGTCTTGATGACCTTTCGCCCGCTGATCCTCTTCACCGCGCTGGCGCTTCCGGCGCTTGCGCAGGCCCAGGCCCAGGCCGCCGATGACCGCCAGGCCTATCGCCAGCAATGGCCGCTGCAGCTCGCGCAGCCGCAGGCCGGTGCCTACCGGCTGACGCTCGACGATGGCGTCTACCGCACTGCGGTGTCGCCACGCCTGGCCGACGTGCAGGTGTTCAACGCACAAGGCCAGGCACTGCCTTCGGCGCTGCTGGCTGCCGATCAGCCACTGGCGCAGGCGCCACAATGGCAGACGCTGTCCTGGTTCCCATTGCCGCCGATGGCCGGTACCTCCGGCGATGATCTGCAGCTGCTGACCGAGCGCAATACCGACGGCAGCGTGCGCCGGGTGGAAGCGCGGCTGGGACGCGGTGGCGCGGCCGGGCAACCGGCCGGCTGGCTGATCGACGCCAGCGCGCTGAAGACCGGCGTGCAGGCGCTGCGCCTGGACTGGCAGACACAGTCGCCACTGCAGGCGCGCGTTCGCGTGGAGATGAGCAACGATCTGCGCGATTGGCTGCGCATCGCCGACGATGTGCCGCTGGTGGACCTGCAGCACGAAGGCCGCCGCCTGCAGCAGCGCCGCATCGAGATCGCGCGCCAGGCCAAGTACTTCCGGATCCTGCCGATCGGCGCCGATGCCCTGCCGGCGCTGTCCACGGTGCAGGCCGAGTTGGCGCCGGCCGCGCAGGCGATCGCGTGGCGCTGGCAGTCGCTGACCGGTACCGCCGGCAAACCCGGCGAGTTCGAGTATCAGCTGGACGGGCGCTTCCCGATCGCGCAGGCCGATATCGCCACCGCCGACAACAGCGTGCTGCAGTGGACGCTGTTGAGCCGCGACGATGCCGATCAACCGTGGCAGGTGCGCGCCGGCCCGTGGGTGGCCTATCAGCTGCAGGACGCCGCCGACCGTCGCCAATCGCAGACCCAGCCACTGGCACGCAGTACGCGTGATCGTTACTGGAAGCTGGTGGCCGGCCAGCCGCAGTCGATGCCGGCACCGACGCTCAAGCTTGGCTACCAGCCCGAAGCGCTGGTGTTCCTCAGCCAGGGCGAGCCGCCGTTTGCGGTGGCCGCCGGCAGCGTGCGTGCCGAGCGCCAGGATGCGCCGGTGGCCACGGTGATCGCGCAGCTGCGCGAGCAGCATGGCGCGCAGTGGCAACCGGCGCAGGCAAGCGTGCAGGGCGCACCGGAAGTACTCGCCGGCGATGCCGCAGTGGCCCCGCAGCGCGACTGGAAACAGTGGCTGCTGTGGGCGCTGCTGGTGATCGGCGTGCTGATCGTCGGTGGCTTCGCGGTCAGCCTGCTGCGCCAGCCGCGTCTTAACGGGGACGGGGGTAGTTAAGCGCGCTTAACTACCTCCGTCCCTGTTATGGATTTGCGATGCACCCGCTCAGCCGGGACAATGATCGTCTGCGCCGCACGGCGCCCTTCCTTCTTCAGAGCCAAAGAGTTGCTTATGTCCATCGTTCGCATGACCGACCTCGATCTCTCCGGCAAGCGCGTGCTGATCCGCCAGGATCTGAACGTGCCGATCGACAACGGCCAGATCACCTCCGAGCAGCGCATCACCGCGTCGCTGCCGACGCTGAAGCTGGCGCTGGAGAAGGGCGCCGCCGTGATGGTGACCTCGCACCTGGGGCGTCCGAAGGAAGGCGTGTGGAGTGAAGCCGAATCGCTGGCCCCGGTGGCGCTGCGCCTGTCGCAGCTGCTGGGTGTCCAGGTGCCGCTGGTGCGTGATTGGGTCGATGGCGTGGACGTCGCACCGGGTTCCATCGTGCTGCTGGAAAACTGCCGCATGAATGTCGGCGAAGGCAAGGACGATGAAGCGCTGGCGAAGAAGTACGCCGCGCTGTGCGATGTGTTCGTCATGGATGCCTTCGGCACCGCGCACCGCGCGCAGGCCTCCACCCACGGCGTGATCCGCTTCGCTCCGGTCGCCGCTGGCGGTCCGCTGCTGATGGCCGAACTGGACGCGCTGGCCAAGGCGCTGCTCGCCCCGGCCCCGCCGCTGCTGGCGATCGTGGCCGGCAGCAAGGTCAGCACCAAGCTCGAACTGCTCTCCAGCCTGGTCGGCAAGGTCGACCAGCTGATCGTCGGCGGTGGCATCGCCAACACCTTCATCGCGGCCGCCGGTTACCCGGTCGGCAAGTCGCTGTATGAGCCGGACCTGCTGGACACCGCCAAGAAGATCGTCGCCGATGCCAAGGCGCGTGGCGCCGACATCCCGCTGCCGACCGACGTGGTGGTGGCCAAGCAGTTCCTGCCGGACGCCGACGCCACGGTGAAGGCCGTCGCCGACGTGGCCGAGGATGACCTGATCCTGGATATCGGCCCGGAGACGGCCCAGCACTACGCGGGCCTGATCGCCAAGGCCGGCACCGTGGTCTGGAACGGCCCGGTCGGCGTGTTCGAGTTCGAGGCCTTCAGCCATGGCACCGAATCGCTGGCCCGTGCCATCGCGGCCTCGCCGGCGTTCTCGATCGCCGGCGGCGGCGACACCCTGGCCGCGGTGGACAAGTACGACATCGCCGGCGAGGTGAGCTACATCTCCACCGGTGGCGGCGCGTTCCTGGAGTTCCTGGAAGGCAAGACCTTGCCGGCCGTCGCCGCGCTGGAGGCCCGCGGCTCGTGAGCCGCGCTGTGCTGTTCTTCGATCTCGACGGCACGCTGATCGATTCGGCCGTCGGGATCACCGGGTGCGTGGCGCATGCGCTCACGCAGATGGGCCAACCGGTCCCGCCACAGGCCGAACTGCGGCGCTGGATCGGGCCGTCGTTGCGCACCAGCTTCGCGCCGTTGTTCAACGATCCGGCCCAGGTCGAACAGGCGGTGACGTATTACCGCGAGCGCTTCGACGTGGTCGGCTGGCGCGAGCATGAGGTCTACCCGCGGATCGGCCAGGTCGTGCAGGCCTTGAAGGATCGCGGCCATCGGCTGGCGATCGTCACCGCCAAGAACGAGCCGCACGCCCGGCGCATCGTCGAGCACCTGCCGTTCGGTGACTGCTTCGAGGACGTGATCGGCGCGACCCCGGATGGCAGCCGCAGCGAGAAGCCGCAGCTGGTGGCCGAGGCCCTGCGCCGGCTGTCGCTGACCCCGGCGCAGTGCTGGATGATCGGCGACCGGCGCATGGATATCGAAGGCGCGCGTCATCACGGGCTGCGCAATATCGGCGTGTTGTGGGGCTTCGGCGGTGCCGAAGAGCTCACAGCGGCCGGGGCGGCGCACCTCGCGCAGGCACCGGACGACCTGCTCACCCTGATCGATTGAGGGCCGCGGCGGCGATCCGTACGCCGCCGCATGTCCTGCGCAAAGCCCCGCCGCGATTGGCGCTGGCCGGCGGGCGGTCAGATGACTGTCCGCCCGGTCGTCTCGGGCTGTCTGCAGGACAACGGTGAAACCCAAGCGTGCCAGCGGTGTAATCGTATTCATGGGACGTGATGGGTGTGCTAATTTCACTCCTTTAACGGGAGCCCATTAACCATGATTGAGCGTCAGCGTCGCACCAAGATCCTTGCCACCCTCGGACCGGCGACCGACCCGCCGGGCGTGCTGGAGGATCTCTTCCGCGCCGGCGTGAACGTGGTTCGCCTCAACTTCAGCCACGGTGACCCGTCCGGCCAGGCCAAGCGCGCTGCCGATGTACGTGCCGCCGCCGCCCGCGTGGGCGTGGAAGTGGGCATCCTGGCCGATCTGCCGGGCCCGAAGATCCGCATCGAGCGTTTCGCCGAAGGCAAGATCAAGCTCAAGGCGGGCGACCGCTTCGACCTGGTCGCCTCACCGAACGCACCGGCCGGCGACACCACCCAGGTGGGCGTGAGCTACCTCGGCCTGCCGCAGGACGTGGTGGCCGGTGACATCCTGCTGCTCGACGATGGCCTGATGCAGCTGCAGGTCACCGAAGTGCAGGGCGAGCGCATCATCAACACCGTGCTCAACGATGGCGTGCTGTCCGACCGCAAGGGCCTGAACAAGCAGGGCGGTGGCCTGTCGCTGGGCGCGCTGACCGAGCGCGACAAGGAACTGATCGGCATCGTGGCCAAGATCGGCGTGGATTTCATCGCCGTCTCCTTCTGCCGCAATGCGCAGGACATGAACGACGCGCGCGAGATCGCCGAGTCGCACGGCTGCTACGCCGCGCTGGTTTCCAAGATCGAGCGCACCGAAGCGATCGACAACCTGGAAGAGATCGTCGACGCCAGTGACGTGGTCATGGTCGCGCGTGGTGATCTGGGCGTGGAAATCGGCGATGCCGAACTGCCGGGCCTGCAGAAGAAAATCATCAAGGCCTCGCTGGCGCAGAACAAGGTGGTGATCACCGCCACCCAGATGCTGCAGTCGATGGTCGAAAGCCCGATCCCGACCCGCGCCGAAGTGCTGGACGTGGCCAACTCGGTCATCGACGGTACCGATGCGGTGATGCTCTCGGCCGAAACCGCCGCGGGCATGTACCCGGTCAAGGCGGTCGAAGCGATGGCGCGTATCTGCCTCGGTGCCGAACGCCAGTTCCAGACCGAGACCGATTTCGGCGCCTCGCCGCGCAATCTGGAACGTGCCGACCAGGCGATCGCCATGGCCACCATGTTCCTGTCCCAGCACGTAGGCGTGCGCGCGATCGTGGCGATGACCGAATCCGGTGGCACCGCGCGGTACCTGTCGCGCTTCCGTGCCTCGGCACCGGTGTTCGCGGTGACCCGCCATGACGGCGCCCGCCGCCAGATGGCGCTGATGCGCGATGTGTTCCCGATCAACTTCGACAGCCGCGGCCTGACCCCGCGCGAAGCCGCGCGCGGCAGCATCCGCCTGCTGTTCGAAGCCAACCAGCTGCAGAGCGGCGACCGCGTCGTCTTCACCAGCGGCGAGCACATGGAAACCCATGGCGCCACGAACACGCTGCGCCTGCTGGAAGTGGGCGAAGACGGCCGTGCGAGCGGCCTGGGCGAACTCTAAGGGTACGCGTCATCGCATACGCGCTGTCGCCCCACGGTTTGCGCTGCAAACCGTGGGCCCCTTCTTACCCTCTCCCAGACCCCCGCCGCTTCGCGGCCGCCCCCTCACTCAGGGGGCTTTCCCCCAGACACATTCGCTCCCCTGGGCCCGTTTAGGGATGGAATCGTTTCCAGATTCCGTGGACGGCCAGTTCACGGGAGGCGGGGTCTATAATTGGCGTTTTCCCGCACCCGCCACAGGAAGTACATGAGCATCGAACAGCTGGCTGAAACCGCACAGGCCATGGTCGCCCCGGGCAAGGGCATCATCGCGATCGACGAATCCACCGGCACCATCGGCAAGCGCTTCGCCAGCGTCGGCCTGGAGAACACCGAGGAGAACCGTCGCGCCTACCGCGAACTGCTGCTCACCACGCCCAAGCTGAACGAGCACATCTCCGGCGCGATCCTGTACGACGAGACCATCCGTCAGTCCACCAAGGACGGCGTCCCGTTCGCCAAGTACATGGCCGCCCAGGGCATCATTCCGGGCATCAAGGTCGACAAGGGCGCCCATGCCCTGGCCGGCTGCCCGGGCGAGCTGGTCACCGAAGGCCTGGACGGCCTGCGCGAGCGCCTGCAGGAGTACTACAAGCTGGGTGCGCGCTTCGCCAAGTGGCGTGCGGTCATCAACATCGGTGAAAGCATCCCGTCGGGTACCTGCATCGAGTCCAACGCCCACGCGCTGGCCCGTTATGCGGCGCTGTGCCAGGAATGCGGCCTGGTGCCGATGGTCGAGCCGGAAGTGATCATGGACGGCGACCACGACATCGAGACCTGCTACGAAGTCACCGAAGCGACCCTGCGTTCGCTGTTCGACGCGCTGTACCAGCAGAACGTGCTGCTGGAAGGCACCATCCTGAAGGCCTCGATGGTCATCTCCGGCAAGGGCTGCGAAGAGCAGGCCGACGTCGAGGAAGTGGCCGAGTCGACCGTGATGTGCCTCAAGAGCACCGTGCCGGCGATCCTGCCGGGCGTGGTGTTCCTGTCCGGTGGCCAGAGCGATGAGCAGTCCACCGCGCATCTGAACGCCATGAACCAGATGGGCAACCTGCCGTGGCCGCTGAGCTTCTCCTACGGCCGCGCCATGCAGCAGGCTGCGCTGAAGCTGTGGGCCAAGGACACCAAGGCCAACGTCGCCAAGGCGCAGCAGACGATCTTCGATCGCGCCAAGGAAAACGGCCAAGCCGCCCTGGGCAAGTGGAACGGCTGATTCACGCCTGACCACCGTCAACGGAAATGCCGGCCTTGTGCCGGCGTTTTTGTTTGCGCGTTGGTCTGCTCAGTGCGCCGCGGCCGGCGGCAACCCGAGCGCCAGTGGCGCGAAGATCGCCGAGGTTGACGGTTCGACCGGCTGACCCAGCGCGGCCAGCGCCGATTGGTAGGCCTTGTACGTCGCCGCGTTGTAGGCCACCAGGATGATCCGGCGCGGCTGGCGATGCGAGCGCTGCCAGGTCAGGGTTTCGGTGGCGGCGATGTGGGCGGCCTGGTGCAGCGGATAGCCGAACACGCCGCAGCTGATCGCCGGGAAGGCGATCGATTCCAGATCCAGCTTTTCGGCCAGCTGCAGCGATTTCCAGTAGCAATTGGCCAGCAGTGCCGGCTCGTCGCGCAGACCGTCCTGCCAGACCGGGCCGACGGTGTGGAACACATGCCTGGCCGGGAGCTCGAAGGCGGGCGTCTGGCGCACCTCACCGGTCGGGCAGCGCATGCCGGGGCGGATCTCCGGCAGGGCGCGGCAGGCGTCGAGCAGCTGCGGACCGGCCGCGCGATGGATCGCGCCGTCCACGCCGCCGCCGCCCAGCAGGGATTCGTTGGCCGCATTGACGATCGCATCCACCGCCAGGGTCGTGATGTCGCCCTGCCACACTTCGATCTTCATGCGTACCGCTCCTTACGTACTGATACCGGGTCCATACAACGAAATGACGTGCCTGACCTGCACCGTAACCTGCAGGACATCTAGGCTGCGTCATCGTCGTCTCAGGCAGTGCGACCCGGCGAGCGCTGGCTGACCTTCACACGATGCTGCCGGATCGCTTCACCGCAGATGAAGCGCCCCATGCAAAACGCCCGCCGATGAGGGCGGGCGCTTCCTTCCTGCGGACCAACGGGCAGATCAGGGCAGACCGGCCAGCCAGTCGTCATCGGAGCCTTCGTTGATGTCGGCAAACAGCGGGGTGGAGAAGTAGCGCTCACCCGTGTCGGGCAGCATCGCCAGGATCACCGCGCCGGGTGTGGCCTTGGCGGCGATGTCCAGCGCGCTGGCGACCGTGGCACCGGCCGAGATGCCCACGAAGATGCCTTCCTCGGCCGCGAGCCGGCGCGAGGTCTCGATGGCGCGCGCGTCGTCGATGGTCAGCAGTTCATCGTAGACACCGCGGTTGAGCACTTCCGGCACGAAGTCGGGGGTCCAGCCCTGGATCTTGTGCGGCTTCCACTCATCGCCCTTGAGCAGGGCGGCGCCTTCCGGCTCGGTGGCGACGATGCGGGTCTCGGGTCGCGCGACCTTGAGCACTTCGCCGACGCCGGTCAGGGTGCCGCCGGTGCCCCAACCGGTCACGAAGTAGTCCAGCCGCTTGCCGGCGAAGTCGCGCAGGATTTCCGGGGCGGTGGTGTTGCGGTGATAGGCCGGGTTGGCCGGGTTGGCGAACTGGCTGGCCAGGAACCAGCCGTGTTCCTCGGCCAGTTCCTTCGCACGGCGGACCATGCCCGAGCCGCGCTCGGCGGCCGGGGTCAGGATCACCTTGGCGCCGTAGGCGCGCATGAGCTTGCGGCGCTCGATCGAGAAGGTCTCCACCATCGTGGCCACGAACTTGTAGCCGCGCGCGGCGGCCACCATCGCCAGCGCCACGCCGGTGTTGCCCGAGGTCGCTTCCACGATGGTATCGCCGGGCTTGAGCAGGCCCTTGGCCTCGGCGTCGAGAATGATCGCCAGCGCCAGACGGTCCTTGACCGAGCCGCCGGGATTGAACGACTCGACCTTCGCATACAGGGTGACGTGCTCGGGGGCGAGACGGTGCAGGCGCACCACCGGGGTGTTGCCGATGGTGTCCAGGATGGAGTCGTACAGGGCCATGGGAATGCTCCGCAGAAGTCGTTGCCGCCCGGGGGCCGTGCGGCAGGGGAAAGGGTCGGGCCGGTGGCGGCGCAAGGCGCCCGCGCGCGGCCGGGCCGGGGTCGGTCAGACCGTACCGCTGGCATATGACCGCGCGAAATGACCTGATTACCTTCTTAAACAACGTTTGGTTATAAGCTGGTGACGGCATTTGCCCTACAGTCGGATGGCCCCTCTCCATGCGCCGTATCGCCCGCCCATGACGCTGACCCAACTTCGCTACCTGGTCGCCATTGCCGACGCCGAGCTGAACATCACGCTGGCGGCGTCCCGTGTGCACGCCACCCAGCCCGGCCTGTCCAAACAGCTCAAGCAGCTGGAGGATGAACTCGGGTTCCTGCTGTTCGTGCGCAAGGGCCGCAGCCTGGAAGCGGTGACCCCGGCCGGCGTGGAAGTGATCGGCCGCGCCCGCGCTGTCCTGGGCGAGGCCAACAACATCCGCACCTATGCGGCCAACCAGCGCCGTGAAAGCCAGGGCCAGCTGGTGCTCACCACCACGCATACCCAGGCGCGCTTCGTGCTGCCGCCGGCAGTGGCGCGGATCAAGCAGGCCTACCCGCAGGTCAGCGTGCATCTGCAGCAGGCGGCGGAAAGCGATGCGCTGGACCTGCTCAGCCAGGGCGACGCGGACATCGCCATCATCAGCACCGCCGGCGGTGAGCCCACTGCCGGCCTGGCCATTCCGCTGTACCGCTGGCGCCGGCTGGTGCTGGTGCCGCGCGGGCACGCGCTGGACCGCCCGGGCGCCGCGCCGGACCTGCAGGCGCTCGCCAGCCACCCGCTGATCAGCTACGAATCCTCCACCCGCGGCAGCTCCTCGCTGCAGCGCGCCTTCGCCAGCGCCGGGCTGACCCCGGACATCGCCTTGACCGCCCTCGATGCGGACCTGATCAAGACGTATGTGCGCACCGGCCTGGGCGTGGGCCTGCTGGCGGAAATGGCGGTCAACGCCAGCGATGAAGACCTGCGGTCCTGGCCGGCCCCGGCGCCGATCGACGAGTGCATCGCCTGGGCCGTGCTGCCGCGCGATCGCGTGCTGCGCGATTACGCGCTGGAACTGGTGCATGTGCTCGCCCCACAGATCGACACCCGCGACCTGCGCCGGGTGATCGACGGCAACCAGGAAGCCAACTGGCCGCTGCCGCCGACCTGGGAATCACTGACGCAGACCATCACCGTATAGCGACGGTGATGGCTGCCCGCGCATTCCCCCTCTACCCCGCGCCGTTGGCGCGCCCCCTTCAACAGAAGGGGGCTTTTCTCCAGAGGGGGTGAGGGATTTGGTGGGCGCTTCAAATGGGCTGCTGCGACGGTTGGTCGCAGGGCTTCGGGCTGCCCTGCCAACGGTCGGGCGCTACCATGACGGGGTGAACGTCCGCCGTCGCCCGTATGCCGTTTTTCTGCAGCTTGCCTTCGTGGCGACGCTGCTGATGGCGCTGGCGCCGCTGGTCAGCCGCTGGCAGCAGGCGCATGCCGAGGCGCCGGTGATGCTGATGCCGACCGGCATGACCCACGCGGTGCCGGTGCCGCCCGATGCCCACGCCGGGCACGACATGCAGCACGACATCGCGCAGCGCGACGTGCACCACCACGACATGCAGCAGCACGACATGGCGCGCCATGACATGGCGATGCAGCCCATGCCGATGCACGCCCTGCCAAGCGCCCACGACACCCCCGCATCGTCGCCACCGATGAGCGAGCATGCCGGGCATGGCGACGCCTGCGAGTACTGCATGATGGCCTCGCGGCTGATGCCGTGGCTGGCGGTGCTGATCCTGCTGTTGCCGGCGATGCCGGTCATTGCACCGCGCGTGCTGCGCGCGGTGCCCACGCCACGCAGCCTGCGCTGGCCCGCCCACGCCGCACGCGGCCCGCCCGCGATCTCCTGAATCCACCGCCTTTTCTGCCTGTGTCGCCGTGATGGCGGCGCGTGCCTGCGTGCTTTTCTGGAGTTCCACCATGAACGTTTCTTCCCGCAGCGCGGGCGCACTGACGCGCCTGTCTGTTTCCCTGTCGCTGGCCCTGGTCGCGCTGCCGCTGCATGCCGCCAACGACGACGCCCGCACCCTCGATACGCTGGTCGTCACCGCCACCGCGCCCTCATCGCCGCTGCACTGGGTCACCGATCCGCGGCTGCCGCGTCAGCCGGTGCCGGCCAGCGATGGCGCGGACTATCTGAAGACGGTTCCCGGTTTCTCGGCGATCCGCAACGGCGGCACCAACGGCGATCCGGTGCTGCGCGGCATGTTCGGTTCGCGCCTGAACATCGTCAGCAACGAAGGCAATCTGATCGGTGCGTGCCCCTCGCGCATGGACAACCCGCTGTCCTACATCGCCCCGGAAACCTTCGATCGGTTGACCATCATCAAGGGACCGCAGAGCGTGCGCTGGGGCGCCGGTGCCTCGGCCGGCACGGTGCGCTTCGAGCGCGATACCCCGCGTTTCGATCAGCCGGGCATGGATATCAACGCCAGCGCCCTGGTCGGCTCGCGCAACCGCAATGACCAGGTGCTGGATCTCACCGCCGGCGCTTCGCCGGGCTATGTGCGCGTCAACGGCAACCGCTCCGAATCGGATGACTACAAGGACGGCAACGGGGATGTGGTGCCCTCCAAGTGGCGCAAGTGGAACAGCGATGTCGCCGTCGGCTGGACACCTGATGCCGATACCGTGCTGGAACTCTCGGCCGGCACCGGCGATGCGATCGCGCGCTACGCCGGCCGCGGCATGGACGGTGCCGCGTTCAAGCGCACCAGCTACGCCGCCCGCTTCGAGAAGGACAACCTGCCCGGTGCATGGGACAAGCTGCAGGCCAACGTTTACTACAACGACGCCGACCACGTGATGGACAACTACACGCTGCGCACGCCGAACCCGGCCAGCAGCATGCCGATGCCGATGGCCTCCAATGTCGATCGCCGCACCACCGGTGGGCGTATCGCCTCGGAATGGCGCTGGCAGGACATTGCCATCGTGGCCGGCGTGGATGCGCAGGACAGCCGCCATCGCAGCCGCAACGCGATGGGTCGCAACGTATACCGCCAGCAGCCGTGGCGTACCGATGCACGCTTTGAGAACCTCGGGGCGTTCACCGAGATCACGCTGGGCGAGGGCACCGCGCAACGCTGGGTCGGTGGCCTGCGCATCGACCGTGCCGAGGTGAAGGATGAGCGCGCCACCGCCGGCATGATGGCGATGCCGAACCCGACCGCCGGGCAGACCCGTCGCGAGAACCTCGGCAGCGGCTTCGTGCGGTTCGAGCGCGACATCGCACCCGCGTTGACCTGGTACGCCGGCGTCGGCCACAGCGAGCGCATGCCCGACTACTGGGAACTGTTCTCGCCGAATCTCGGCCCGGCCGGCGCGATCAACGCCTTCACCGGCGTGCAGCCGGAAAAAACCACCCAGCTCGATCTGGGCCTGCAGTACCGCACCGACCGCCTCAACGCCTGGGTCTCGGCGTATGCCGGGCGCCTCCAGGACTACATCCTGTTCACCTACCGCGACGGCGGCATGATGGGCAGCACCAGCCAGGCCAGCAATGTCGATGCGCGCATTGCCGGCGCCGAGGCGGGCGCGGAGTGGCAGCTGGCGCAGCAGTGGAAACTCGGCGGCACGCTGGCCTATGCCTGGGGCGAGAACCGCAGTGACGGCCGCGCGCTGCCGCAGATGCCGCCGCTGGAAGCCCGGCTCAGCACCGCCTGGGAAGGCGAGCGCTGGACCGTGGGGGCGCTGGCACGCGCGGTCTCGCGTCAGGGCCGGGTCGCGGCGGGGCAGGGCAACGTGGTCGCCCGCGATCTCGGCCCCAGCGCCGGCTTCGCCACCCTGGCCGTGAACGCCAGCTACCGGGTCAACGAGGCGCTGCTGGTGAGTGCGGGCGTGGACAACCTGTTCGACCGCGCCTACAGCGAGCATCTGAACCTGGCCGGCAGCGCCGATTTCGGCTTCCCGGCCGATCCGGTGCGCATCAACGAACCTGGCCGCACCGCCTGGCTGAAAGTGAACTATCGTTACTGAGCACGTTGGCCGGGTGGGGGACCTGTCTCCCGCCCGGCGCCCGGCGCCGCCGGATCCGACACCCCGGCGCGTGCCGCGCACTTCGACATGCGTCGATACATGGCGATACATCCTGTGCAGGCCCCAGCACGGAAAGGCCTTCGCCCGTCACCGGCAGATGTGAACAGGCCGGTAAACGCTTGGCACATATGCCCCGGCTCGACCCCTCTATACACTCGGCGGTCGAGAAACAACCGGGATTGCATCACATGTTGGGACGCATCGCAGCGCGCTTCGCCGCTGGCATCGCCTTGGTCGCTTTGGCAGGGTGTGGCAGTAAAGACGAGGCCGCTCGCCGGCAGGCAGACGCCGTACCGGTCACCACCCAGGTGGTGAAGGCTTCGGCATGGAGCGACACGCTGCAGGCACTGGGCACGGCGAAGGCGCGCGAGTCGGTGACGGTTACCGCCAAGGTCAGCGAAATCATCGAGACGGTGCACTTCGAAAGTGGCCAGCAGGTCAGTGCCGGCACGCCGCTGGTCACCCTGCGCGGCCAGGCCCAGGAAGCCGCGCTGCTGCAGGCCCAGGCCACGTTCCTGGAGGCGGACCAGCTGTACAAGCGCCAGCGCGAACTCGCCGCCCAGCAACTGGTGGCCAGCTCCACGCTGGACACGCAGCGCGCCATCCGCGACGCCGCTGATGCCCGCGTGCGCGAAATGCAGTCCGACATCGGCGACCGCCGGGTGCGTGCGCCGTTTGCCGGCGTGCTGGGCATCCGCCAGGTCAGCGCCGGTTCGCTGGTCACCCCCAGCACCGCGATCACCACGCTCGATGACATCGAGCGCATGCACGTTGACTTCCAGGTGCCCGAAGCCGAGCTGGCCTCGCTGAGCACCGGCGACAAGGTCAACGCGACCAGCGTGGCGTATCCGGGCCGCAACTTCGAAGGCAAGGTCGCCACCATCGATACCCGCGTGGATCCGGGCACGCGTGCGGTCACCGTGCGTGCGGACTTCATCAATGCCGATCACGCACTGCGCCCGGGCATGCTGCTGGATGTGCGCATGTTCCGCCCCGAGCGCCAGGCGCTGGTCATCCCTGAAATCGCGGTCGTCCAGGTCGGACGCGATTCCTACGTGTTCCGGGTCACGCCGGACCAGAGCGTGGAGCGTGCCGACATCGTCGCCGGCGGGCGCCGCAGCGGTGTGGTGGAAATCCGCGAAGGCCTCGCCGTGGGTGACCGCATCGTGGTGGACGGCACCGGCAAGCTGCGCCCGGGCCTGAAGATCCAGGCCGAGGACGCTGCACCGGTCGCGCCGGCCGCGGCCGCGACGGCCGAACCGGACACCGCCGGATGAAGCTTTCCGACGTTTCCATCCAGCGGCCGGTCTTCGCCGTGGTGATGAGCCTGCTGCTGGTCGTGCTGGGCTTCATGTCATTCACGCGTTTGACCCTGCGCGAACTGCCTGCGATCGATCCGCCGATCGTCTCGGTCTCGGTCGATTACACCGGCGCGTCGGCAGCGGTCATCGAAAGCCGCATCACCCAGGTACTGGAAGATGCGCTGGCCGGCATCGAAGGCATCGATACGATCAACGCGCGCAGCTCCAACGGGCGCTCGCAGGTCAGTATCGAATTCACGTCCAACCGCGATATCGAAGCGGCCGCCAACGATGTGCGCGATGCGGTCAGCCGCGTTGCCGACCGCATGCCCGAAGAGGCGCGGCCGCCGGAAATCGCCAAGGTCGAGAGCGACGCCGACCCCATCATCTGGCTCAACATGAGCTCGACCTCGATGGATACGCTGGAGCTGAGCGACTACGCCGACCGCTACATCGTCGACCGCTTCTCCAGCCTGGATGGCGTGGCCCAGGTGCGTATCGGTGGCCGCCAGCGCTATGCGATGCGGATCTGGCTGGACCGCGACCAGCTCGCCGCGCGCGGCCTCACCGTGGGCGATGTGGAAACCGCGCTGCGCAACGAGAACGTGGAACTGCCGGCTGGCCGCATCGAATCGGCCGATCGCGATTTCACCCTGCGCGTGGAGCGCAACTACGTCAAACCCGAGGACTTCGCCGGCATCCCGCTGGGCAAGGGCACTGATGGGTACGTGGTGCGCATGGGCGATGTGGCCAAGATCGAACTGGCCTCGTCTGAGCGCCGGGCCTACTACCGCAGCAATGGCGAGCCGAACATCGGCCTGGGCATCGTCAAGACCTCCACCGCCAACGCGCTGGATGTCGCCCGTGAAGCGCGCGCGGAAGCCGACCGGATCAGCAGCACGCTGCCGGAAGGCACCCGCATCTTCGTGGCCTTCGACAACACCACCTTCATCGAGGCCGCGGTCGATCGCGTGTACGCCACGCTGGTCGAGGCGATGCTGCTGGTGCTGGCGGTGATCTGGCTGTTCCTGGGCAGTTTCCGCGCCGCGTTGATTCCCGCGGTGACGGTGCCGGTCTGTCTGATCGCGGCCTTCATCGCGCTGTATGCCTTCGGTTTTTCGATCAATCTGCTGACCCTGCTCGCGCTGGTACTGTGTATCGGCCTGGTGGTGGATGACGCCATCGTCGTGGTGGAGAACGTGCAGCGCCGCATCGATCTGGGCGAGCCGCCGCTGGTCGCCTCCAAACGCGGCACCACCCAGGTGGCGTTCGCGGTGATCGCCACCACCGCGGTGCTGGTCGCGGTGTTCCTGCCGGTCGGCTTCCTGGAAGGTAATACCGGCCGACTGTTCCGCGAGCTGGCCGTCGCACTGGCCGCGGCGGTGGCGCTGTCGGCGTTCGTGTCGCTCACGCTGACCCCGATGATGGCCTCCAAGCTGCTCAAGCCGCATACCGGCCAGGCACCGAAGGGCCTGCACGGGGTGATCAACCGCAATCTGGATCGCCTGTCGGCCGCCTACGGGCGTTTCCTGGAAGCGCATGTGACCCGCACCTGGGTCTACATCGTGGTGATGATCCTCTCGTTGCTGGCCAGCGCGCTGCTGCTCAAGGTGCTGCCCTCCGAACTGGCCCCGGCCGAAGACCGCGGCTCCTTCCAGATCATGATCGATGGCCCGGAAGGTGCGGGCTTCGATTACACCGTCGGCCAGGTCCAGCAGGTCGAGAAGATCGTCTCCGGTTTCGTCGGCGAAGATGAGCCGATCGTGCGTGCCAACCCGCGCGTGCCCGGCGGCTGGGGCTCCAGCGAGGAAATGCATACCGGCCGTATCAGCGTGTTCCTGCAGCCCTGGCGTCAGCGCGATGTCTCCACCCCGGATGTAGCGGCCGAGCTGCAGACCCACCTCAATGACCTGCGGGGCGTGCGCGTGCGTACCCAGGTGGGTGGCGGCCTGGTGCGCAGCCAGGGCCAGCCGTTCCAGATCGTGCTGGGTGGCCCGGAATACGCGGAGATCGCGCAGTGGCGTGACCGCATGCTGCTGCGCATGGCCGACAACCCTGGCCTGGTCGGTGCGGACTCGGATTACAAGGAAACCCGCCCGCAGATGCGCGTGAACATCGATCGCCAGCGTGCGGCCGATCTGGGCGTATCGGTCACCGCGATCGGCAGCGCGCTGGAAACCATGATGGGCTCGCGCCGCGTCACCACCTTCGTCGACAACGGCGAGGAGTACGACGTGCTGGTCCAGGCCGGGCGCGACGGCCGCGCCTCGCCGTCGGATCTGGCCGCGATCCGCGTGCGTGCCAGTGGCGGCGAACTGGTCCCGCTGTCCAACCTGGTCACGCTCAGCGAAGTGGCCGAAGCCGGCAGCCTCAACCGCTTCAACCGGCTGCGCTCGATCACCATCAACGCCGGCCTGGCCCCGGGCTATCCGCTGGGCGAGGCCATCGCCTGGGCCCAGCAGGTGGCCAGTGAAGAGCTGCCGCAGCATGCGCAGATCAGCTGGAAGGGCGAATCGCGCGAGTACCAGAACGCGGGCAGCGCCGTGCTGCTGACCTTCGCGATGGCCCTGCTGGTGGTGTTCCTGGTGCTGGCTGCGCAGTTCGAGAGCTTCATCCACCCGCTGGTGATCATGCTGACGGTGCCGCTGGGCGTGCTCGGCGCGCTGCTGGGGCTGTATGTCAGTGGTGGCACGATCAACCTGTTCAGCCAGATCGGCATCGTGATGCTGGTGGGCCTGGCGGCCAAGAACGGCATCCTGATCGTGGAGTTCGCCAACCAGTTGCGCGATGAGGGCCGCAACGTGCACCAGGCCATCGTCGAATCGGCGATGGTGCGCCTGCGCCCGATCCTGATGACCTCCATCGCCACCGTGGTCGGTGCGATCCCGCTGGTGGTGGCCGGTGGCCCGGGTTCGGCCAGCCGCGGCACGATCGGCGTGGTGGTGATCTTCGGCGTGACCGTGTCCACGTTCCTGTCGCTGTTCGTGGTGCCGGCGTTCTACTCTCTGCTGGCCCCGTACACCCGCTCGCCGGAAGCCGTGGCGCGTGAACTGGCCCGCCAGGAAGCGGAAACGCCCTCGGTCGGCGGCCATGCCTGACCCGAATGGGCGGCATTGCCGCCCATTCATCGAAATTGCCACTACGCACTCCGGCGCGGATCGTGGAGAATCGACCGGGTCCCAGCCGACGGGGACGTTCCTTTTGTTTCCGCCGACTGGAGAGAGCGCGTGGAAGAAGTAGTCAGTTTCATCAACGGGATCATCTGGAGCAAAGCTCTGATCTTCCTGTGTCTTGCCGCAGGCCTGTACTTCAGTGCCCGTACCCGGTTCATGCAGATCCGTGGGTTCGTGGAAATGTGCCGGCTCACCGTGCAGGGTGAGAAATCCGACGCGGGCGTGTCTTCGTTCCAGGCGCTGGCCATGTCCATGGCCGGCCGGATGGGCATCGGCAACATCGCCGGTGTGGCCACCGCGATCGCCTTCGGCGGCCCCGGTGCGATCTTCTGGATGTGGGTGATGGGCTTCCTTGGTGCGTCCACCTCGTATGTGGAATGCACCCTGGCGCAGATCTACAAGACCAAGGATGCCGAAGGCCGCTACCGCGGTGGCCCGGCGTATTACATCGAAAAGGCCATGGGCCTGAAGTGGTACGCCCTGGCCTTCGCCGTGGCGACCATCATCGCCGCCGGCTTCCTGATGCCGGGCGTGCAGGCCAATGCCATCGCCGACAGCATCATCAACGCCTGCCGCGGCGGCGCCCTGTGCGGGCCGCTGGATGGCCAGTTCATGGGCCTGGAATCGGTGCAGGCGCTCAAGCTGGGCATCGGTATCGTGGTCGCGCTGCTGCTGTCGGTGGTGATCTTCGGCGGCGTCAAGCGCATCGCCAACTTCGCCGAGGTGGTCGTTCCGTTCATGGCCGCCGCCTTCATCCTGATGGCCATCACCATCATGATCATCAACTACGACCGCGTGCCGGACATGTTCCGCACGGTGTTCAGCAGCGCCTTCGGTGCGCATGCCGCGTTCGGCGCGATGATGGGTCTGGCGGTGGAGTGGGGCGTCAAGCGCGGCATCTACGCCAACGAGGCCGGCCAGGGTACCGGCCCGCATGCGGCCGCCGCCTCGGAGGTTTCGCACCCGGCCAAGCAGGGTTACGTGCAGGCCTTCGCGATCTACTTCGACACCATGATGGTGTGCACCGCCACCGCGTTCCTGATCCTGGCCGCGGGCACCTACAACGTGTATTCCCCGGTCCCGGGCGGCGCGCCCGTGTTCGCCGGCCTGGCCGGTGTCGCCGAAGGCGCGGGCTACGCGCAGGCGGCGGTGGAAACCGTCATCCCGGGCTTCGGTGCGGCCTTCGTGGCGATCGCGATCTTCTTCTTCGCCTTCACCACGATCATGGCCTATTACTACATGGCCGAGACCAACCTGACCTACGTCAACAACAACGCCAAGCGCCCGCTGACCGTCCTGCTGCTCCGCCTGGGCATCATCGGCATGGTGATCTTCGGTGCATTCCACAATGCCGGCATGGCGTGGGCGCTGGGCGACATCGGCGTAGGCCTGATGGCGTGGTTGAACATCATCGCGATCCTGATCGTGCAGAAGCCGGCGATGCTGGCCCTGCGCGACTACGAACGCCAAAAGAAGCTCGGCCTGGATCCGACCTTCGACCCCGATGCACTTGGCATCAAGAACGCCGATTTCTGGCGTACCCGCAAGCTGGAGCTGTCCCGTAGTGAATGATCCCTGGAAGAATGCGCGCCGTCCGTCCTCGCGGCCGCCGCGCGCCACGCCGTTGCCGCCCCGCGAAGGTGGCACGCCGCCGCCGCCCGGCCGCGGCAACGACGAGCTGCGCCTGTACGGCTGGAATGCCGTGCAGGCCCTGTTCGAGCATCGCCCGCAGGCGCTGCGCAAGCTGTACCTGACCGAGGCGCTGATCCCGCGCATGCAGCCAGTGCTGAAATGGTGCGTGGCCAACCGCGTCGGTTACCGCGTGGTGGAAGACGGCGATCTGAACAAGCTCGCCGCGACGACCCACCACGAGGGTCTGGTGGCCGACGTGCTGCGTGCGCCGATGCTGGCGCTGGACGAATGGCTGGCCACGCTGCCGGCCGACAAGCCGGTGCTGGCGCTGTGGCTGGATGGCGTGGGCAACCCGCACAACTTCGGCGCGATCCTGCGCTCGGCGGCGCACTTCGGTGTGGCCGGGCTGCTGCTGCCACCGGATTCCACGCTGGCGCTGTCCGGTGCGGCCGCGCGCGTGGCCGAAGGTGGCGCCGAGGCGGTGCCGCTGGTGCGTCTGCCGGAACTGCCCGAGGCGATGGCGCAGCTGCGCGCGGCCGGGTTGAGTCTGGCTGCCACGCTGGTGGAAGGCGGGGATGATCTGTTCGCCACTACGCTGCCGTCGCGGTTGGTCTACGTCATGGGCGCCGAAGGCGAGGGCATGGATCGCGAGCTGGCGCAGGACTGCGACCACCAGGTTTCCATCCCGGGCACCGGTGCCGTGGAAAGCCTCAACGTCGCCTCGGCGACGGCCGTATTGTTGGCGCAGTGGTACGGACGCAGTCGCGTTTGACCACTGCGAGCGTTTTCGGGGGGAGCGCGGCGTCATTCGCGCCACCCACGGTGTGATCGGTTTCACCGAAATCGTCGTGACTACATCCGATTCGGATTAATCGCATAGTGCATGCAGTGCAAACTGCGCACAGTGCCGGGCGGGCGCTGTGCTGCGTGGGTGAGGAGAGACACCCCCGCAGCGCGGCGATCCGCTTGTCCGGACCGCGAAGGTCTAGCGGCGCTCACCGCGTGGGGTGTGACGTTATCCCGGTAGCCCGGTCGCATTGCGACCGGGCTTTTTTTTTATTCGCTCGGCGGCGTGGTCGGCTTGGCTTCGCTGCCGAAGCTGCCCTCGGCTTCGGCGGCGAGATAGGCGAATACGGTGTAGGCCGCCACGTTCTGCGCCAGTGCGGCCGGGTCGATCTTGTCGAGCGTGTCGTCTGCGGTGTGGTGCAGGTGGAAGTAGTCGCTGCCGTCCTGCGCCAGCCATGCCCAGGCGCCGCCCTTGGCCGCCAGCGGACCCACGTCCGGGCCCGGGCCACCCTTGTCGGCGGCGTACTCGATGCCGAGCGGCTTGAGCACCTCGGCGATCTGGCGGGTGGCTTCGCGCGAGGTGGCCGGGTTCGGTGAGCCGGTGTTGAAGGCGTAGATGCGGCCCGCGCCGAAATCGCTCTCGGCCGCGAGCTGGTGCAGCACCACATCCTTGGCGTGCGCTTCGGCATACGCTTTGCCGCCGTACAGGCCCTGCTCCTCGTTGGCGAAGGCGATCACGCGGATGGTGCGCTTGGGCGCCTGCTTGAGCTGGCCGATCAGATGGCCGGCCGCCATGGTGATGCCCACGCCGGCGCCGTCATCCACCGCGCCGGTGCCCAGGTCCCAGGAATCGAGGTGACCGCCGATCACCACCACTTCCTTGGGCAGGCTGCGCCCGGTGATCTCGCCGATCACGTTGTACGAGGTCGCCTTGCCGTCCCAGCCGCAATCCAGGCTGAGTTTGAGCGTGGTGCTGCCGAGCGCGACCAGGCGCGCCAGTTGGTTGGCATCGGGCACCGACAGCGCGGCAGCCGGGACCGGGGTCAGGCCGTCATCGAAGCGGGTGATGCCGGTGTGCGGCACGCGGTGCGAATCGGTGCCGGCCGAGCGCATCACGAAGCCGATCGCTCCCTTGCGGATCGCCTCGGACGGGCCCTTGCTGCGCACCGCGCCACCGTTGCCGTAGTCACGGCCATCGCGGTAGGCGGTCATCTGGTAATCGACGAAGGCGATCTTGCCCTTCAGCGAGCCGGCCGGCGCGGCCTGCAGCGCGGCCAGATCGGCGAAGCGCACCACCTCGGCCTCCACCGTGCCGCCCGGGCTGCCGCCCAGTGCGGTGATGGTCAGCGGCTGGGCGTGCTTGCCCATCACTTCGGCGTGCTCACTGCGGCGCTCCCACTTGGGGAAGGTGACCGGCTCGGTCCAGACCTTGTCGAAGCCCAGTGATTTGAACTTCGCCACCGCCCAGGCCACGGCGCGTGCGTCGGCTTCACTGCCGGCGATGCGCGGGCCGATCTCGGTGGTCAGCGATTCGACCACCTTCCAGCCGGTGTCGTCCTTGAGGGCCTGCTCGCGCAGCTCGGCGGCGGTGGCCAGCGAGGTCGGCGGCAGCGTGGTGATACCGGTCGCCGCGAACGCGGGCGCGGCCAGCAGGGCGAGGGAAGATGCGATGGCAAGGACGCGGCGACGCATGGACGAACTCCGGGAAACGGGGCGGAAGCGTCCGAGCTTACCAGCCTCTCCCGCACGCACATGGGCGGGACGTCATGCTCCGGCAGATACTGTTTTCCAAAAGCGAAAGCCCCGCCGGAGCGGGGCTTTCGGCACTACCGGTGGTGCTGCCTCAGTGCTTGAGGTTGTCACGGATCTCGCGCAGCAGCAGCACTTCTTCACTCGGCGCGGCCGGGGCGGCCGGCTCGGCCTGCTTCTTGCGGGCCAGGCGGTTGATGAACTTGACCACCATGAAGATCGCAAAGGCCACGATCACGAACTGCACCACGGTGTTGAGGAAATCGCCGTAGCCGATCACTACCGCCGGAATCTCTTTGCCATCGGCGGCAATCCGGGCCGGGGCGAGGGTCCAGGCCAGCTCGGAGAAGTCCACCCGGCCGATCATCCAGCCCAACGGCGGCATGATGATCTTGTCCACCAGTGCGGTGACGATCTTGCCGAACGCCGCACCGATGACCACACCCACGGCCAGATCGATGACGTTGCCACGCATGGCGAATTCTTTGAACTCAGTCAGTACACCCATCGGGCTCTCCTGTCGCAGTGGGGAAAAAGACGCAGCAGCGTAACGCAGCGGATGTCATCCAGCGATGATGCCGTGGCGCTCGGCCACGTTTTCCAGGCGCGCGCTGAAACGGTCGCCCGGCTTCAATGCGGCCACGCCCGAGGGCGTGCCCATGAAGACCAGATCGCCCGCGCGCAGTGCCCACAGCTTGGAGAGCTCGTGCAGGATCTCCGGCACGTTCCAGATCATCTGGTCCAGCAGTGATTGCTGACGCACCTCGCCATTGATCTCCAGCGACAGATTGAGGGCGGCCAGATCGCCGACTTCACCGGCCGGCACCAGCTCGCTCACGGGGGCGGACTGGTCAAAACCCTTGGCCGGATCCCACGGGTGGCCCTTGGCTTTGGCCTGCGCCTGCAGATCGCGGCGGGTCAGGTCCAGGCCGACGCCGTAGCCGAACACCAGCGCCTCGGCCTGGTCGACCGGCAACTCGCCGGCAGGCGCGTCCTTGCCGATCGCCACCACCAGCTCCACCTCGTGGTGCAGGTCCTGGGTGGCGAGCGGGTAGGGGATCACATCGTCATGGCCGACCACGATCGCATCGGCCGGCTTGCTGAAGAACATCGGGCGGCCGCGATCGTCGGCAGACGGCACGGCCGCGCCCATTTCGCGCGCGTGATCAGCGAAATTGCGGCCCACACAGTAGATGCGACGCACCGGGAAGGTACCGCCGCCGGCGACCGGAATGCGGGGCTGCTCGGGCGTGGGGATTACATCGGTCATGCGCGCGTCCTGTGGAGAGGTTTCGCCGCAGTCTAGAGCGTTTTCCCGCCGCCACAAACAGAAACGGCCGCGCAGGGCGCGGCCGTCATCAGGAGCAATGCGCGTGGATCAACGCGACATCGGCAAGGCCTGCTTGCGGACCACCCGGTACTCGCCGTCCACGACCTGCGACGGAACGGTGCGCGCACTCTTGCGCTGGGCGAGCAGCTTCCATGCCAGACCGGCGATGATCATCGCCGCGCCCACGAACACACCCACGAACACCAGCGCGGCCAGGATCGCCAGGCCCAACAGACCGACCGCGACGCGCACCAACGGGTGGCGCGGCTTGCGCGGCGCGAACAGGGCACGGAACTGGTTGAACTGGAAGATGCGGCTGTACATGGCACTCTTTTTGGCTGAGGTCAGCAGTGGACGAGTATCCGTGCTGGCTTTTGTCATTGAGTGAAAAAGTCGTTAAACGTACCGCGTGTTCATTTCAAATCAATGACTTGTATTCATCCGGGAGCCAGTGACATGAGTGCGTGAGACACTGTGCTTCCACTGCCTGTTGTAGATGCCATGTCCGTTCCAGAGTCCACCGCCACCGCCCTCATTGCCCTGGATGCCATGGCCGACGGGGGTTTCGCCGAAACCGATGCCACCATTGAGGGCGACAGCGAATCGGTGGTGTTGTACCGCGAGGGTGACCAGGTGCGCGCGTGGCTGAACATCTGCCCGCACGCGGGCCGCCGGTTGGACTGGGCCCCGGGGCAGTTCCTGAAAAGCAAGGACGGCCACCTGGTGTGCGCAGCGCATGGCGCCTCGTTCTCGTTGGACAACGGTGATTGCGTGGCCGGCCCGTGTCGCGGTGATCGCCTGCGCGCGGTGTCCGTGCAGGTGCGCGACGGCCAGGTCTGGCTGGCGTGACAACGACCGGTGGGCCCGGGCCCATCGGTAGGTAGCGACCGTTGGCCGCTACGTCTCAGATGTCGCCCACCGACCGGTAGTGCCGGCCGCTGGCCGGCACGCCCTAGAACATCAGGTTGATCATCAGCACCACCACCGCCGTATAGATCAACGACAGCGGGGCGCCGACCCGCCACAGCTCGCGCGGGGTGTAATTGGCCGGGCCGGTGATCATCGAAATCACCGGGTTGGAGGCCGTCATCAGATTGTTCGAGGCCGACAGCGCCACGATCAGCGCGAACGCGGTCGGGCTGCCACCGGCGGCCAGCGCCAGGTTCACCGCGATGGGCACCATCACGATGGTTGCCCCCACGTGGCTGATCACCAGCGAGAACATCGTGGTCAACAGTGCCAGCGCGATTTCCAGCACCCACACCGGGATGCCGGTCGGCAGGCGGTCGATCGTGTGCCCGGCGATCCACGCCGCCGCGCCGCTGCTGTCCATCGCCCAGCCGAGCGGAATCAGCCCGGCCATCATGAATACGGTTTTCCAGTTGATCGAGGCGTAGGCCTCGTCCATGCGCAGCACGCCGGTCAGCAGCATCCCGGCCACGCCGGTCATCAGGGTCAGCGCCACCGGCAGCTTGGAGGTCAGCGCGATCAGGATGGTGATGGCGAAGATGCTCATCGCGATCTTGAATTTGTGCGGCCGCTGCTCACCCTTGGGGTAATCGGTGACCACCACGAAGTCGCGGCTCTTGGCCGCCTGCGCCAGGTCGGTCCAGATGCTGTGGAAGACCAGCATGTCGCCGGCGCGCAGCGCCACGTTGCGCACGTCTTCGCGGATCACCTGCTTGTCGCGGTTGATCGCCAGCAGGCTGATGCCGCGCTGCTTGCGCAGGCGCAGGTCCGAGGCGCTCTTGCCGATCACGTCGGACGTGGGCGGCACCACCGCTTCGGAAATGCCTGCGCGGCTCGGGTTGAACAGGTCGCCCAGGTGTTTCAGCCGCGAGGACATCCGCAGGAACTGGTTCTGCGCGAAATCGCTGACCTGCTGGCGCGCGCCCATCACGCCCAGCACGCTGCCGACCCAGATCCGCATCTCCGCTGGCGGCGCCAGGCGGGTGTCGTTACCGGTCTTGAGCGCCAGCAGCAGCGGCGCATCGTGCACGTTCTCGGCCTCGCCCAGGGTCATGCCGACCAGCGGGCTCTCGGCGGTGACCACCAGTTCGAACACATCGCCTTCGATGCCGTAGGTCTTGGCGAAGTAGCTCTCGGTGCGCGACGGGGTGACGCCGTCGTTGGCCAGCGTCTCTTCCTCCACCAGCTTGCGATCACCGAAGTAGCGGAAATACAGCAGCGAGGCGATCAGCAGCGCCACGCCGATCGGCAGCGGCGCGAACATCCGCAGCGGCTCGATCGTGGCCAGGCCCGAGGGCAGGTTGTTGTTGGCCGAGGCCAGCAGATCGTTGAGCAGGATCAGTGGCGAGTTGCCGACCATGGTCAGCGCACCGCCCATCACGATGGCCGCGGCGATCGGCAGCAGCAGGCGCTGCAGGGTCAGCCCGGTGCGCGCAGCCAGCCGCGAGGCGACCGGCAGGTACAACGCCATCACCGAGGGGTTCTGCATGAACGAAGAGTTCAAGCCGGCGATCGCGGTGGTCATCATCAGCAGGCGTGTTTCCACGCCATGCCCGCGCCGCAGCAGCCAGGCCGCCAACCGGTTCAGCGCCCCGGTGCGGTCCAGGCCCGCGCCGAGGATGGTGGTGGCGATGATGCTCATCACCGCGTTACCGGAGAAGCCACCGAAGATTTCTTCCGGAGCGATCAGGCCAGTGACGCCGAGCACCACCAGTACCACCAGTGCCACCACGTCGGCGCGGATGCGCTCGAACAGAAACATCGCCATCGTGAAGCCGACCAGCCCCAGAACGAGCTTCATGTCGGTAGTCAGCGTCAGCGCGGTATCCATGGGGTGGCGCGGTTCCTTGTCGGATCAGGTGCGGTCGTACAACAGGTCCCACACGCCATGGCCGAGCTTCTGGCCACGGGTTTCGAAGTGGGTCTGCGGGCGCCATTCCGGCCGCTCGACCTGCCCACGCGGGCCGGCACGGTTGCTCAGCCCGGCGGTGGCGTCGAGCACGTCCCACATCTGCTCGGCATAGTCTTCCCAGTCCGTGGCACAGTGCAGGCGGCCACCGACGCGCAGCTTGCGCACCAGCAGCGCGGCAAAGCCGGGCTGGATCAGGCGACGCTTGTTATGGCGCTTCTTGTGCCACGGGTCCGGGAAGTAGATGCGCACTTCATCCAGCGCGCCATCGGCGATTTCCTTTTCCAGTACCTCCACGGCATCGTGGTGGTACAGGCGCACGTGGCCGGCGTTGTCGTCGGCCAGGGCGTTGAGCAGGCGGCCCACGCCGGGCGCGTGCACTTCCAGGCCGATGTAATCGCGGCTCGGGTCCTGCTGCGCGGCGAAGCGCAGCGCGGCGCCATTACCGAAGCCGATTTCCAGCACCTTGTGCGCATCGCGCCCGAAGGTGGCATCCAGATCGCGCGGCTCGCCGGTGAAATCCAGCCCGAAGCGCGGCCAGCGATCATCGAACGCGCGCTGCTGGGCGGGGGTGAAGCGCCCTTGGCGCAGCACGAAACTGCGGACCTCGCGGCGGCCTTCGGTGATGGTGAAGGGCTTGGGCGGCGCCTTGGCACCGGCGCTGTCGAAAGGATTGGTCATCAGCCGATCAACCCGTCAATCGGCGAGGAGGCACTGGCGTAGCGCTTGCGCGGAATGCGCCCGGCCAGGAAGGCCTCGCGGCCCGCTTCCACGGCCTTGCGCATCGCGCTGGCCATCAGGATCGGGTTGCGCGCGCCGGCGATGGCGGTGTTCATCAGCACGCCGTCGCAGCCCAGTTCCATCGCGATGGCCGCATCGGAGGCGGTGCCCACGCCGGCATCGACGATGATCGGCACCTTGGCGTCTTCGATGATCTGCAGCAGGTTGTATTTGTTCTGGATGCCCAGGCCCGAGCCGATCGGCGCGGCCAGCGGCATCACCGCAGCGCAGCCGATCTCTTCCAGGCGCTTGGCCAGGATCGGGTCATCGGAGGTATAGACCATCACCTCGAAGCCGTCCTTGACCAGCTGCTCGGCCGCCTTGAGGGTCTGCACCACATCCGGGTACAGGCTCTTCTGGTCGCCCAGCACTTCCAGCTTGGTCAGGTTGTGGCCGTCCAGCAGTTCGCGGGCCAGCCGGCAGGTGCGCACGGCGTCTTCGGCGGTGTAGCAGCCGGCGGTGTTGGGCAGGATGGTGTAACGGTCCGGCGGCAGCACATCGAGCAGGTTCGGCTCGCCCGGGTTCTGCCCGATATTGGTGCGGCGGATCGCCACGGTGACGATCCGGGCGCCCGCGGCCTCGGTGGCCAGGCGGGTTTCTTCCAGATCCTTGAACTTGCCGGTGCCGGTGAGCAGGCGGGAAGCATAGGTCTTGCCGGCGATCACCAGCGAATCAGTGGGGGCAGGTGCATTCATGGCCGGAATTATCGCCTATCGCGCGTCACGATGCTGCCTCAGCCGCCGCCCAGCGCATGCACGATCTCGACCACGTCGCCCTCGCGCAGGGGGTGGCTGGCGTGCTGGCTGCGGGTGACGATCTCGCCATTGACCTCGACCGCCACGCGGCGCTCGAGCAGGTCCTCGCTGCGCAGCAGGTCGTGGACGGTGGCGGTGTGCGGAAGCTGGCGGTTCTCGCCGTTGAGCTGGATGTTCATGACGGTATTGTCCCGCAATCACTCCACAGTGCGTACCCTGTGCGCCCCGCGGCAGAGGTGCCGCGAGCGTCAGGCCAATGATGGCCGGGCGGCGGGCTGCCGGGCGTCATGCCGCAGCGCAGCGTGATGCCGGCGAGGTGCAGTGGAAACATGGCACCGTGCGCCGGCGTACGTCCGCCGTCTTCCCCACCCTAAAGGAATTTTCATGTTGCTCAGCAAACGCCCGATCCGTTCCCTCATGGCCGTGGCCATCGCCCTGGCCGCGATGCCGGCCATGGCGCAGTCGCCGTACACCAAGACCGTCTTCATCGGCGACAGCCTGACCGATGCGGGCTACTTCCGCCCGCTGCTGCCGGCCGCGGTGCAGCCGGTGACGGGCCAGTTCACCACCAACCCGGGCTGGACCTGGGCACAGCATGTGGCCAGCTACTACGGCACCAACGGCGCTGCCCACGGCAACGGCCAGAACGGTGACAATTACGCCATCGGCGGCGCCCGTGTCGGTGTGGACACCAGCCAAGTGCTCGCCCCGGGTACCCCGGCCGTGCCGGTGTACTCGCTCAAGACCCAGACCGCGCAGTACCTGGCGGCCAACGGTGGCAAGGCCGACCCGAACGCGCTGTACACCGTGTGGGGCGGTGCCAATGACCTGTTCGCGATCCAGGCCGGTGCGCCGCTGGTCTCCACGCTGACCAATGCCGTCACCGACCAGGTCGGCATCGTCGGCACGCTGAAGGCGGCTGGCGCCGAATACATCGTGGTCCCGACCATTCCGGACGTCGGCCTGACCCCGGGCGCCCGCGCCGGTGGCCCGGCCGGCATGGCCGCCGGTACCGCGCTGGCCAAGGCCTACAACGATGCCCTGTTCGGTGGCCTGAAGGCCGCGGGCCTGCAGGTGATTCCGGTGGATACCTTCCACATCCTGCAGGAAATCGTCGCCAACCCGGGCCAGTACGGCTTCGTCAACGTGACCAGCCCGGCCTGCACCACGGCCTCGTCGCTGACCTGCAACCCGACCAGTTATGTCACCCCGAACGCGGCCAACAGCTACGTGTTCGCCGATGGCGTGCACCCGACTACCGCCACGCACCAGATGCTGGGCGAGTACACCCTGTCGATCCTGGAAGCCCCGCGCAACCAGCAGATCCTGACCCACTCGGCACAGACCATCGGCCGCTCGCGCGCTGACCAGGTCAGCTGGCACGTGGATGGCCGTCCGGCCGACGGCCTGAGCTGGTGGGGCAACCTGCGCGGCGACATGCAGCGCTACGCCCACGCCGATCTGTATGACGGCATGGCCCCGGCCGGCCTGTTCGGTGTGGATTGGGCGCGTGACGGCATGGTGGTCGGCGGCTTCGCCGGCTATGGCCGCATGGACGCCGATTTCGGCAACAACAAGGGCGACTTCACCCAGTCCGATACCACGCTGGGCCTGTTCGCCGGCTGGTATGGCGAGCGCGCCTGGGTCAACGGCCAGCTCAGCTACAGCTGGCTGGATTACGACGTGACCCGCAAGCTGCAGCTCGGCCCGGCAACGCGCATCCACAAGGGCTCGCCGGAAGGCAGCAACCTGACTGCCGCGTTGAACGCCGGCTACGAGTTCGGCACCGAAGGCGGCTTCCGCCACGGTCCGGTCGCCGCCGTGATCTGGCAGAAGGTCAAGCTGGACGGCTACACCGAGTCCAACCTGAGCGCCTCGGCGCTGGGCTATGGCGACCAGGATACGGATTCGACCGTCGGCCGCGTCGGCTGGCAGGCCCGCTTCGATGGCGGCAACGTCAAGCCGTACGTGCAGGTCACCTATGACCACGAGTTCGAGGACAGCAAGCAGGCCAGCGCCTGGCTGCAGACCATGCCGGACGTGGGCATGTACAAGGTGCCGGGCCTGGCGTTCGACAAGAACTACGCCACCGCCGTGCTGGGTGCGCGCCTGAACCTGTGGGGCCTGAGCAGCAACATCGGCATGAGCACCACCACGATGCAGAAGCGTGCACGTGACGTGTCGCTGTTCGCCAGCTTCGGCGGCAGCTTCTGATCCCACATGCGCAGCGCCCGCCCGCGGGCGCCGTGCACGGCGGCAGAAGAGCGTGAAACAACGGGCGGCGCAGTGCCGCCCGTTGCGTTTGAGGGCCCCGCCCGAATAGACTTACGCCGCGCCTTGCGGGTGTAGCTCAATGGTAGAGCTGTAGCTTCCCAAGCTACTGACGAGGGTTCGATTCCCTTCACCCGCTCCACGCGTCACCTTCCCAGGCCAAGCGTCATCGCACGCGCGATGCCTCGAAGGTGAAAGGGTCGCCCCGATCAGGAAAGCGCAGCAGATAACGCGCAACGCGTGTCTTGCCATCCGATAGCAGATAGTCCACCTGCAGGCCACTTGGGTCGGTTTCCATGCCCGGGCCCAGATAGGTATTGCTCGGATAACTGAATCCATTGCCCGCCGCCTTCTGTAGGGCGACGCAACTGCCAAACAGCGGGGGCAGGGTGTACAGGTGCTCACCCTGCAACAGCACCACCAGCGTGTAGCGACCGCCTTTACCACTGCTCACATACTGCATGTCCAGGCACACCGACGTGCCGTGCTGCCAAGCGGTGACGTTGGCCAGATTCTCCGGGTCGATGGGGGTGCCGCTGGGCCAGTTCGGTGGTGCAAGACGGACAGCGCTGCGTAATGGCCACCGCCGCGTACCGACCATCAGCGCCTGGCCATCGAAGGCAATGTCGGGTGCGCCATCGGCCGGGTTCATCTGCAAGGTGCCCGGAACGATCCAATCGGTTGCATCGTAGCGCCGCAGGGCCTGCGTCATCGAGGTGGTCCACAGACACTCGCGCGGTGCGTCCGTGCAGGGCTTGTCGAGTGCGGTTCCCTTTCCCTCGAACAGGGGATCGCCCAACGACCTGTAGAAGTCGCTGTAGCCCGTGAAACGGGCAGGCTCGGCATGCGTGCCCGCTGAGAGCAGAACCCCGAGCAGGGCCGCGAAACAATGACGGGTGGGAGGCGTGGTCATCCGTGTTGCCGGGGCATCTGTGTGGGTGCCCATTATTGTGGAACAACCGCTGGATGCGCGCCGCAGCATCGCCAGGGTGGCCCGTCATCGCGGCCTACGCACCGCACGCTATGCTTCGCGCTTTCCTGCCCCCTGCGCCGCGATGAAACTCGCCATCCTGTCCCGCAACAGCAAGTTGTACTCCACGCGTCGCCTGGTGGAGGCCGCGCGTGCGCGGGGCCATACCGTGCGCATTCTCGATCCGTTGCGCTGTTACATGCGCATCGCCGCGGACGGCTTCACCATGCATTACAAGGGGCGGCCGATCACCGGGGTGGACGCGGTGATCCCGCGCATCGGTGCCTCGGTCACCCGCTACGGGACGGCCGTGCTGCGTCAGTTCGAGATGATGGGCGCGCGCACGCCCAACCCCTCCGACGCCATCCTGCGCGCCCGCGACAAGCTGCGCGCCCACCAGATCCTGGCCTCCAAGGGCATCGACATGCCGGTTACGGTGTTCGGCGACAACCCCGATGACACCGTCGATCTGCTCTCGATGCTGGGCCCGCCGCCGCATGTGGTGAAGCTCAACGAGGGCACCCAGGGCCGCGGCGTCATCCTGACCGAGAAAGCCAGCGCCTCGCGCGGCATCGTGGAGGCACTGCGCGGGCTCTACGCCAACTTCCTGATGCAGGAGTTCATCGGCGAGGCGCAGGGCGCCGACCTGCGCTGCCTGGTGGTCGGCGATCAGGTGGTCGGGGCGATGCAACGGCAGGCGCCAGAGGGGGATTTCCGCTCCAATCTGCATGCCGGGGGCAGCGCCCGGGCCGCCAAGGCCAGCCGGGCCGAGCAGCTGGTGGCGGTGCGCTCGGCCAAGGCGCTGGGCCTGGGCGTAGCCGGCGTGGACCTGATCCGCTCCAGCCGCGGCCCGCTGGTGCTGGAGGTCAACTCCACCCCCGGGCTGGAAGGCATCGAGGCGATCTGCCAGGCCGATCTTGCCGGGCGCATCATCGATCATGTCGCTTCCTTGAAAAAACCTGCAAATACAAAGGGTTGATGCGGTTTTCCAAGGTGGGGCAGGGCCTTAACATCGGTTTAATCGGCCCCGGCGTAGGCTCTGTCGAACCGCAGCTCTGCCCTCCTCAGCAGGATCGGTAATCGGGAAACACCTTCAGGCCCGGTCAGCGTCAGCTGTCCGGGCCTTTTTCTGGCCGGCAGCTCCGTTTTCCCTGCCATCGGTAACTTGTAGGAAGCCTTTCATCCTCGTAGAGTTGGCTCTCATTCATTTTCGGATAAGGAAGTCAGGGATGTCTCGATTGACCGTTATTGCCCTGCTGGGCTGCTTGTCCTTCGCCGTCCATGCCAAGCCGACCGCGGAAGCCGCCGTCACGCTGACCGCTGATGCCCCCGCCGCCCAGCAGCTGACCAGCGTCGAAAACGCACTGCGCAGTGAGGAGTACAGCGAGATGACCCTGGAAAACCGGAGCCGCGTGCAGGCGGCCCTGAACCGGATCCGGGTAAAGCTGGGCAGCAATGAGCGCGTGGACCAGCTTCCGCCACTGCAGCGCACGGATGTGTTCAATGACCAGGAACTCATCAACACCTTGATGAGCACCGCCAAGGAAGACAGCCGGATGGTCTGCCGCAGCGAACGGCCGACCGG
The DNA here is from genome assembly GCF_056397945.1 of Stenotrophomonas sp. 05L413. Classification (NCBI taxonomy): domain Bacteria; kingdom Pseudomonadati; phylum Pseudomonadota; class Gammaproteobacteria; order Lysobacterales; family Lysobacteraceae; genus Stenotrophomonas; species Stenotrophomonas sp. 05L413. The sequence continues at coordinate 914,111 of NZ_JBFTOL010000001.1, read as the reverse complement.
CAGCAACCGGCCGCAGCGTGTCTGCGCCACAGTTGCCCAGCGACGCATTGCGACGGAAAGCGCCAAGAACATGATGCGTGAGCTTCAGCCCGCGCAGTCGAATCAGCGCTGAGTTTTGACGCTGCGCCAGCATTCGACGGTGTCTAATGTTAAGAATCGACGCTGTATGGTCAGCTTGAGGTCGCGCAGTCCCCTTCCACATGCTGCCCTGCGGCTCCGTTCTTTCCGTTGAACCCCACGAATCAGAGGTCCCAGTGCGAATTCTCGTCATCGAAGACAACAGCGACATTGCCGCCAACCTGGGCGATTACCTCGAAGACCGCGGTCACACCGTGGACTTCGCAGCCGATGGCGTCACCGGCCTGCACCTGGCGGTCGTCCATGAGTTCGACGCGATCGTGCTGGACCTCAACCTGCCCGGCATGGATGGGATCGAGGTGTGCCGCAAGCTGCGCAACGAGGCGCGCAAGCAGACGCCCGTGCTGATGCTGACGGCGCGCGATTCCCTGGATAACAAACTGGCCGGCTTCGATTCCGGCGCCGATGACTACCTGATCAAGCCGTTCGCGCTGCAGGAAGTGGAGGTGCGTCTGAACGCCCTGTCGCGTCGCGGCAAGGGCGTGCAGACCCGCGTGCTGGAAACCGGCGATCTGGAATACAACCTGGACACGCTGGAAGTGCGCCGCCAAGGCAAGCTGCTGCAGCTCAACCCGACCGCACTGAAGATCCTGCAGGCGCTGATGGAGGCCTCCCCGGCCGTCGTCACCCGCCAGGAGCTGGAAACCCGCGTGTGGGGCGAGGAGCTGCCGGATTCGGATTCCCTGCGTGTGCATATCCACGGCCTGCGCGCCGTGGTCGACAAGCCCTTCGAGGTTCCGATGATCCAGACCCGTCATGGCATCGGATACCGCATCGCCGCGCCGGAAGCCTGATCCGGTGACGGGCAGGGGGGGGCGTCGCCGCGCGCCATATCGGCGCCGGCTGCGCAGCCGCATCATCGTCTCGTTCGTGCTGTTGGGCTTCTGCCTGACCACGCTGTTTGCGTTCGCCACCAACTGGACCCGCGCCCGCGTGGAAAACCAGCTGGTCGAAGATGTGATGAATCGCAACATCAACGAGTACGCCAAGCGATTCGCGGCCGATCCCTCGCGCAGTCCCGACCTGCCCGTGCAGCAGATGTACGCGCGGCTGGTCCGCTCGGACAAGTTCGAAGCGCTGCGCCAGGAACAGCCGGACTGGTACGAATTCAACGACGGCATCCACGGCGTCAGCGGCGTGGATGACGGCGGCAAGCCGTTTTCCTACAAGCTTGCCGTGCGTAAAACGCCGGATGTGTGGTTCTTCCTCGCCTATGACATGACCGAGAGCATCCGCGGTGAGAGCCAGCTCAACCGCGCGCTGTTCTTCTCGGTGCTGGTGTTCAGCGTGCTGTCGCTGGTGCTGGGCTGGTGGTCCGCCTCCAAGGTGATGAAGCCAGTGTCCGATCTGGCCGCCCGCCTGCGTGCATATCGCGGTGGCACCAGCGAGCCCGAACCGCTGGCGCCGCGCTTCCCGGACGATGAAGTGGGCCAGCTCGCCCAGGCGCTGGATGACTACTCCGCGCGCCTTACCGAGGTCGTACAGCGCGACCGCGAATTCAATGCGGACGTCAGCCACGAGCTGCGCACGCCGCTGGCCGTCATTCGCGGCGCCACCGAACTGCTGCTGACCCGCCCGGATCTCGATCCGAAGGTGCTGCAGCGCCTGCAGCGCATCCAGCGGGCCGAGCAGCAATGTACCGATCTGATCGGTGCGCTGCTGCTGCTCTCGCGCAACGAGCGCGGGCAGGGCAGCAGCAACGTCGCCCGCGTCTCCGAGCAGCTGCTGGATTCGCACCGTGCCCAGCTCGGCGGCAAGCCGCTGGAGCTGATCCTGGAAGGCAACCACGACCTGGTGATCGATGCCCCGGAATCGGCCCTCTCGGTCGCGTTGGGCAACCTGATCGGCAATGCCGTGAAGTACTCCAAGGAAGGCGCGGTGCGCGTGCGCGTGGGCAACAACGCCGTCGAGGTGATCGACAGCGGCCCCGGCCTGAGCGAAGAAGATGCCGCCAAGCTGTTCCAGCGCGGCTACCGCGGAACGCACGCGGGGCATTCGCAGGGTGGGGGTATCGGCCTGTCCATCGTCAGCCGCCTGTGCGATCTCTACGGCTGGCAGGTCAACGTGCGGCCAGGCGCCGGGCGCGGCGTCATCGCCACGCTGACGTTCTCCCCCGCCTGACACGGTAGAGCCGGCCGATGGTCGGCTCCTCCAGATCTACCGCGCCGCCAACGCCCGATAGGCCCGATCCAGCCGCTCCACATGCGCCTGCAGGTGGTCCGGGTGGCCATCATTGACCACCACATCATCGGCCATTGCCAGGCGCGCCTCGCGGCTGGCCTGGGCGGCGATCATGCGATCCGCCAAGGCGGTATCGATGCCATCGCGTTGCATCAGCCGTGCGTGCTGCACGGCCACCGGCACGTCCACCACCAGGATCCGGTCCAGCCAGGGGTACTGCTGGCGGCCGCCGGCCTCGGTGAGCAGCGGAATCGCCGCGATCGCATACGGCCCCTCGGCCTGCTCGCAGGTCTCGCGCAGCAGCTGACGAATGGCTGGATGGGTGATCGCCTCCAGCGCCTGGCGCTCCTGTGCCGATTCGAAGATGCGGGCCCGCAGCGCGGCACGGTCCAGCTGGCCATCGGCCAGCAGGATGTCGGTGCCGAAGTGGGTGGCGATCCGCGCCAGCCCCTCGCTGCCGGGTGCCACCACCGCGCGTGCGGCCAGGTCGGCATCGGCCACGGTGATGCCCAGCGCCTCGAAGCGGCGGCTGACCTCGCTCTTGCCGGCGGCAATGCCGCCGGTCAGCCCGATCACGAAGCGGCTCATCGCGCGGCCCTCAACGCAGGCCGGCGTAGCTCAGGTAGCCGTCAATCAACGGCTCGCCCCACATGAACACGATCCAGCCGGCAATGGCCAGGTACGGCCCGAACGGGATCGGCGTGGCCCGGTCACGGCCGCGCGAGTACAGCCAGATCGAGCCGATGATCGCGCCCACCACGGACGAGAGCAGGATGATCGGCAGGATGCCCTTGAGCCCGCACCACGCGCCCAGGGCCGCCAGCAGCTTGAAATCGCCGTGGCCCATGCCTTCCTTGCCGGTGATCTGCTTGAACAGCCACCACACCGACCACAGCGACAGATAGCCCGCCAGCGCACCCAGCAGGGCCGGCTTGGCCGGCATATAGAGATTGTCGCTGGCCGCGATCAGGCCCAGCCACATCAAGGGTAGGGTCAATTGATCCGGCAACAGTTGGGTACGCAGGTCGATCCCGGACAGCGCCACCAGGAAGCAGCTCAGCACGATCGCGCCGAAGCCCTGCCAGCCGAAGCCGAACTGCCAGACGCTGGCGGCCACCAGCACGGCGGTCAGCAGCTCCACCAGCGGGTACTGGATCGAGATCGGGGCATGGCAATGCCGGCACTTGCCGCGCAGCGCCAGCCAGCTGAACAGCGGGATGTTCTCGTACCAGGACAGCTTGTGCTTGCAATGCGGGCAGTGCGAGGGCTCCACCACGATGCCGGGGGGCGGTGGCTCGTAAATGTCCGGCTCTTCCAGCACCTCGCGCGCATCGCGCTTCCACTCCCACTCCAGCCGCTTGGGCAGGCGCAGGATCACCACGTTGAGGAAACTGCCGATAAGCAGTCCCAGTCCGACCGCGGCGGGGTAGCCGAGACCGGGATGCTGGTCGAGAAATGCCATTGATTAGTTATCCAACTACCGCGCCGAGTTTGAAGATGGGCAGGTACATGCCGATCACCATGCCGCCGACGATGGTACCAATGAACACCATGATCATCGGTTCCAGCAGGCTGCTCAGGGCGTCCACGGCATTGTTGACCTCCTGCTCATAATACTCGGCCACCTTGAACAGCATGGTGTCCAGCGCGCCGGCCTCTTCGCCGATGCCAGTCATCTGCACCACCATGTGTGGGAACAGGTTGACCTGCTTCATCGCCATGTTGACCGGGTAACCGACCGACACGTCGTCGCGCATGCGCAGGACAGCCTCTTCGTACACCTTGTTGCCGGTGGCGCCTGCGACGATGCCCAGCGCCTCCACCAGTGGCACGCCGGCCTTGAAGGTGACGGCGGTGGTGCGGGCGAAGCGGGCGATCGCGCTGTTGTTCATGATCTGGCCGATCACCGGCACCTTCAGGATCAGACGATCCATGGTGTGCTGCATTTTGGGGGAGCGTTTGTAGGCAAAAATGAAGCCGATTACGGAGCCTACGCTGACGGCCAGGATCAGCCACCACCACGACACCATGAAGCGAGACATCGCGACGATCATCTGAGTGAACGCGGGAAGCTCAGCGCCGAAGCCCCTGAACACGTCCTCGAACTGAGGCACAACCCAAATCAATAGAATGGAACTGACCAGCAGTGCCACCACGACAACCATGGTGGGGTAGAACAGTGCCTTTTTGATCTTGCCCTTTAGTGCTTCGATGTTCTCCTTGTAGCTGGCAATGGTATCCAGCACCGTTTCGAGTACACCGGCTCCTTCACCGGCCCTTACCAGATTCCGGTACAACTCATCGAATTGGACAGGATGTCGACTGATCGCTTCGTGCAGAGATGAGCCGCCTTCGATATCGGTCCGGATGGATTCGACGAGCTTCCTCATGCGAGGGTTCTTATGTCCGCTACCGATGATCTCCAGTGCACTGACGATCGGTACGCCTGACTTCATCATGATCGCCATCTGGCGACTGAAAAAGGCGATGTCCTTGGCGCCGACGGCGGAGCCTGCTGCGCCAAATATAGGCTTGGGTTTTGGCTTGACCACGCTCGGCATGATGCCTTGCCGCCGCAGTTCAGCTCTTAAAAGGTTGGCGTTCTTGGCGGGCTGTTCGCCCTTCATCTTGACGCCGCGCTTGTCGGTCCCCTCCCAGACAAACGGTTTCATCTCCATGGTGCTACGCGCCACGGGCTCTTTCTTGATCGCGCTACGGCTGACAGACATACAGGGCTCCCCAGCCGCACCTTCCCCAGGCGGGCTATCTCGCCGCATGGTAGCCGGTTCCGGGATGCGTTGGCAGTCCTGTTCGGCGGTCCGCCTTGGTCCGCGCGCCCGACAGGGACTGTCAAAAAGTGACGCAACGGGTCACATTGCCGGATAGGTCGCAAATTGTTGTGAGGGGGGTTCCAATCCTGAAGATTGGTGCCATCATTGCGCCGGGGAATGCTGGGGAGCATTGCTGGCACTGTTGGCACGCAACCTGCTTCGATCCACCCGCACGGGCGCCCGCCTCGCTCACCCGGTCCGCCGGTCAGGCAACGGCCCAGTGCCCTATCTATATTTCTACCTCTAGGGGACGTACGCATGAAGAAGCAGCAGGGCTTTACCCTGATCGAACTGATGATCGTTGTTGCGATCATCGCCATCCTGGCCGCCATCGCATTGCCGGCTTACCAGGATTACGTGGCTCGCGCTCAGGTTTCCGAAGCGATGACCCTGAGCTCGGGTGCCAAAACGGCTGTAACCGAGTACTACGCCGACAAGGGTGCCTTCCCGACCGCCAACGCCGATGCAGGTCTGGCTGCGGCTGCTTCGATCAACGGTAAGTACGTTGAGAGCGTCACCGTCGGCACCGCTGGGGCCATCACCGCTAAGCTGAAGGGTGCCGGTTCTGTCAGCGCAAAGGTTGCTGGTAAGAACTTCGTGCTGACCCCGGATGATGCCGGCGGCAGCATCACTTGGGATTGCAAGACCGGTGGCAGCATCGATCCGAAGTTCCTGCCGTCGTCCTGCCGTTAATTGCAGGTTGGTGGTGGATGTCAGAAAAGGGCCGCCTAGCGGCCCTTTTCTTTGGTAGGGAACGGTTGGAGAGAGTGTCGTGTCCGAACATCGGGTGCGCGCGTTCGCGCGCTGGTCCAAGGCTGCAGCCGTGCTCGCGTTGCCGGTGCTGGGGGCGCTGGTTTTCCTACCGGGTCTGGGGGGCGGCTTCCTGTTTGACGACCAGCCAAATCTGGTCAACGACCCGGACTGGAAGCTCGAACGCCTGAGTTGGTCGACACTGGGGCAATTGTTTGGTTCCGGCATCGCCAGTGCTTTCGGGCGCCCGCTGGCCATGCTGAGTTTTGCGGTGAACCATGTGCTCACCGGGGCCGACCCGGTGCCGCTCAAGGTGACTGGCTTGGCCATGCATCTGATAAACGCCTTGCTAGTGTGGCTGCTTGCTCGTCAACTTATGAGCATGAGCGCCGCGCTGACGGAGAAGAGGCGGCTGGCCGCCGCCTGGGCCGTGGCGTTCGTATGGATGGTGCATCCTATACAGGTTTCCAGCGCCCTCTACATCGTGCAGCGCATGGAGGTCGGCGCTGCTACGGGCATCTTGATGTCACTACTGTGCTACCTGCGTGCACGCGCAGCCATGTGTGCGGGTGGGCGGGCGTGGCCATGGTGGTTGGGCACCGCCTTGGCCGCCGCGTTTGGCCTCGGCTTCAAGGAAACAGCATTACTGGTTCCCGTGTACTGCCTGCTGCTGGAAGTGTTCGTGCTCCGCTTTGCGGCAGCGAGTGTGCCACAGCGGCGCCTGCTGATTTGGGCTTATGCAATTGGTGGCATGGCCGCCCTGATCATCTTCTTTGGCTGGGTGGTTCCTTCCGCGATGTCGCCAACGGCATACGCTACGCGTGACTTTACCCTCTCCGAGCGGCTCTACAGCCAGTTGCCAGCGTTGCTGCTTTACTTGCGGCAGATATTGTTGCCCTGGCCAGAGTCTCTTAGCTTCTATTACGATAATTTCCCAATTTCGCATGATTTGCTGCGTCCCATCGGCACGCTGCTAGCAGGAATGGTGCTGCTGAGCCTCATGTTGGGCGGGTGGCTGCTGCGCAGGCATTGGCCGCTGACGGCTTTCGGCATTGCATGGTTCTTTGCATCGCACGCGCTGACCAGCAATGTGCAGCCCTTGGAGTTGGTGTTCGAGCATCGCAACTACCTGGCGCTGCTGGGCCTCGTGCTCGCGCTGGTGCAACCTCTGGGGGCAGTGCTGAAACCGATGACCACCGACGCGCGCATGCTGATGCTGGCTGTGCCGCTGGTTTATGTAGGTGCCATGGGCTATGTGCAGGCACTCAGTTGGGGTGATCCGGTAAGGCTTGCTTTGACCTTGACTACGCGCAATCCAGAGTCGTCGCGCGCAGGCTATGAGTATGGGCGTCAGCTTCTCGCCTTGGCCGGAAATGATCCCCACACCCTGGGGTGGTCTATGGCGCTCGGCGAGTTCGAACATGCAGCTGCGCTCCCTAACGCATCGCCGTTGGCGGACCAAGCGTTGATTATTCTAGGCAGTCGCAACGGGGATCCGCTCCCAGAAATGGTATGGGCGCGGTTTAGCGAGAAGATGTTGCGCCGCCCTGTAGGTCCTCAGGAGATAGCCGCGCTGGAGGGTGTTGTGGAGTGCAGGGTTGAACAGCGATGCAGGTTCGCTGACGAACACCAGCTTTTTAGGCTGCTGGTCAATGTCGTGCAACGAAATCCTCGTTCCGCCCGGTTGCGTGCGATCTACGCCAACTACGCCTTCAACGTGGTCGGCGACCGAAAGTTGGCGATGCGTATGATCCGCGAAGCGGTGGCGCTTTCCCCTCGGGATCCTGGCTACAGGTTATGGCTATTGCAGGTCGGGTTGGCATCAAACTTGCTCGAACGATCAGAGGCGGAGGAGGCCTTGACACTGCTGCGCAGAGTCAACGGTCGGGGAGCTTACGCCAGTGATATCAAACGCCTGGAGCTCTGGCAGGCGAGCCATTCCTATTCAAGGGGAGAACAATGAAACAACGTGGTTTTACATTGATTGAATTGATGATCGTTGTGGCGATCGTTGCGATTCTGGCCGCAATTGCCTTACCCGCCTATCAAGATTATGTCGCTAGGGCGCAGGTTGCAGAAGGATTCTCGCTGTCGACCGGGGCCAAGGAAGCGATCGCCACTTACTACTCAGATCATGGGCAGTTTCCGGCGAACAATCTGTCGGCGGGCATGGCGCCGCCAGCGTCACTCACAGGGAACCACGTTGGATCAGTGACAGTCGGCACTAGAGGGGATATTCATGTCAAGTTCTCAAGCTCTGCCAGTGCCAAAATAGCCGGACAGGAACTTGTATTGGCTGCGACTGACTCCAATGGCAGTATTAATTGGAGCTGCGGCGGTCTGGAGGGCAAATATCTTCCCTCATCGTGCCGTTGAACATCCTCCAGTGGGCCGGTGCCTGTATTCAAGTGAACCTCACCGCTGACGGTCGCTATCTGCTTCAATAAACGAGGGCGCTTCGCTCCGGCCGGGGAATCTGGTAAACGTAATGTCTCAGACCTTGCTCAAGTCGACGCTGGTGACCGCGCTGGTCCTTGCTGTCCGACTGCCGGCTCAGGCAGTGTCGCTGATCCTGCTAGCACGATTGCTTGGCGCAGATCGGTTCGGCATGTTTGCTGGCGTCGCCGCCGCCTGCGTCTTTCTGGCTGGTTTTGCAACTTTCGGCACTCATCTGACATTGCTCCGAGACGCATCACGCCAGGAGCAAAATTTGCGCACTGGTTTGGCTACGGCGCTTGGCACGACAATGGCCTGCGGCGCTGCATTAGCCGTCGTTTTCGTCATCATAGCGATGAAATTCTTTCCGATTGGAGGGGTAAGCATTGCATTGCTCGCTGTGTCTGAGCTGCTCCTCCAGCCCGTGATCGTCATCCTTGCCGTCCCGCACCATGCCGCAGGTAGTCCAGCAAAAGCGCAGTCGATCCTCTTGTTGACTTTGATCCTCCGCGCACTCTGGATCACCGTGCTCTACTTATTCATCAGCGGAGCGACATTGGAGGACTACATAGCGGGACACTTTGCTTGCAGCATCTTTGCCTTGATAGCTGCCGCATGGCTTTTGCCAACCCCGTCGCCGCGGCTTCGAGAGCTTAACCTTCTTCCGCGGAGTCAATGGCGCGAAAATGGAGGTTATGCTGTTTTGGCCAACACGGCAGCCGCGCCCAGCGAGTTGGACAAAATCACGGCTAGCAAGCTGCTTAACCCTTTGGCGGCTGGCAGCTATGCGGCATCCGCACGTATCGCTGCGGCAATGGTGATTCCTGTAATAGCGTTGATGCTGGCGATGATTCCCAAGCTCTACCGGCGTTCCTCTGTCGCAGATGGACCTACTTCCGACCTGCCACTTTTTTGGGCAACGGTAGGCTATGGTGCGGTCGCGGGCGGTGCGCTGTACTTGCTCGCGCCCGTGCTCGCGCTTTTGATCGGCCCTTCGTATGTTGGTTTAAGTGATTACGTATCCTGGTTTGCTTTCATCGTTCCAGGCATGTGTCTGAGGCTTTCTGCAGTCAATCTCCTCATGACGATGAACTTGCCTTGGCGACGAGCTGCGGTCGAGATGCTTGGTGCTGCCGCGTTGGTCGTCTTTGCTGTGATGTTCGCAAAGTTGCGAGTCGAGGCGCCCGTCTTGATCTCCGTTGCTATTGTCGAGTATGGGATGGCGGCGGTAGGTTGGGTGATGGTCGGTTACTCGAAACGAGTGATCGTCAGTTCCGCTCAGTAGTCATCACAGGAGTCATACGTCGGATCTGTCCGGTGGCCGTGTCCCATGTCGCAAGGACCGCTGCGTAAATTGGTACTGCCGAACGCCCTCGAATTGAGCGTGTGACAGCGCGGCAAGGCAAGGTCACGCAGCGCCCAAGGATGGCGATGGCGCGATCAAAGCTTGAGTGCGGAAAGAGCTTTCTCGCAAGTAGCCAATGGGCACGGTTCAAGTGGTACTCATAGAATAACGAGCCCTTTCGGGCGCTGGCGGAACCGTCATGCTCGATGCACGCACTGTCCGTTGGCCTTAGTTCATGGCCCTCATCACGCAATCTCGCGGACAGCTCAACGTCTTCCCCATAGAAGAAAAACCCTGTATCGAATAAATCAGACCGGATGACTGCTGGGGTAAGTAGCAAGCAGGCGCCCGTCAAATAGGGTTTCGACCCGCGAGTCGAGCGTTGGAGGATAAGGCCTAGGCGCGGATGGTAGTGCCTTACAGGAGGCAGGATCTGACCTGCCTCTCTGATCATCGGTGCCGTCATCGCTACACCACGTTTCAGTGTTTCAACCATGGCGCAAAGGGCTGAGCGACTTATTCGGGCGTCGGAGTTGATCAGGAGTACGGCACTCTCATCGTCAGGTCCCCGTTCGGCTAGCGCGAGATTGATTGCGGCGCCAAAGCCCAAATTGTTGTTTGGCTGAATAAAGATAGAGATGTCGTCGATGGAGCGGGCCAAGCGCAATCGGAGTTGCGCCAATGACACGCCGCCATCTTCCGAGTTGTCGATCACTATAATACTTTTCACGCCCGCGGCCTGCAGCGAGATCAAGCACGCGTGGGTCCGGTCGATCGTTCTGAAATGTAAAACGATAGCTGTCGTTTTCATCATTTCGACTTGCGACGAGCAACGATGATGGTTTCCTCGCTGTACCTCGGCGAGAGACATGCGATGATATCTGCCGCTAGCTTGAATGTCTTGCGCCAGCCAGCCGGCTGGCCAGTCTCGCGTTCGAATATGCGCGACGATTCTAGCCAAAGGCCGGGACTCTGTAATCCTCGACGTAGGCATCGGACGTCGGTAAAACCAGCGTCGGAAAGCCATCGTTTCAGCAGTGTTTGATCAGGGATCGCTAAATGGAATGGTGGGTGAAATCCCTTCCACGCTTTGCCGAACAATGAAACGCCGATTGCGGAGGGATTGGGTAATCCCATCCAGAGAATCCCTTCCGGCTCCAGCAGGGAGTGTAGGCGCGAGACGAGGCGCACGGGATTCTCCACATGTTCAATGACGTGATTTAGCGTAATCACACTGAATCGGCGCTGGTCCATTGCCGGATCGAATGCATCACCATGAAGCACGTCCAGACCGAAATTTCTGCAAAGCGATGCGGCAGCTTGGTCTGGCTCGCAACCGGAGCACTGTAGTCCCATTTCAATTGCCCGGCGCATGAAATCCCCATTGCCACAGCCGACATCCAGCAGACTCTTGCCGCTGTGGCAGTAATCCTTAGGAATGTTACGCCCTTGAACATCCAGCATCCAGCGAACGGGGAGCAGCAGGGAAAATACGAGTGCCCCAAATGCCGAGCCTTTGGAGCGGTCCACACCAAAGCGGATCTTAATATAGCCGTCAATCCAGCGTCGCTTCCAGCTCCTGGAAACGTGTTCGCCTGGGAGAGGATTGGCGTGAGTAAAGTACTCGGCGTACGCGAAGGGCAGCGAATTGACGTCAGGGCGGTCACGCAAGTACAGGGAGCGGCAGCGAGCACAACGATCGTAGTGCCAGATGTCCGCGAACTGTGTTTCGTCGTCCGCGCGCGCGTAGACCTCCGGCGGCCCAATTGGAATGCCGCCGCAAAGTGGACACGCATTTACCTTGATGCGATTGCCCTTTGACCACTGCGCGAACTTTATGGTCACCTCAGCGTCTCCGAGTAGAGGTTGATATGCGCATCGATAAATCGCTCAAGAGAAAAGTGATGTCCGATTTTCTTCGCTGCGCGAGTGGAGAGTTCATCGAGAAAGGCGCGATTATCTGCCAAGCGGCGAATGGACGCGGCAAATTGAGCGGGGTCTCCAGTGCGGCAAAGCAGTCCGTCGGATTCGTCCGTAATGATTTCGGGTAGAGAAGAAGCATAGGAGGCGACTGCAGGCGTTCCACATGCCATGGACTCGGCAACTGCAAGGCCGAAACCCTCTAGTCTGCTTGGAAAAAGCAAGACGTCGGCCTGCTGAAGCTCTCGAACCAGTTCTGCCTGGTTCAATCGACCAAGAGCGATTGAATCGTCCGTCAATCCCCATTTTGCTGCTTGATCTCTGTTCCCAGTATGCCGGAGCTGAAAATCTGGGCCGAGCTGCTGCATTATAGGGGCGAGCAAGTCCGAGCCCTTTCGGGTTGAAAAGCTGCCGATATACAGGATCTTGAACGGTGATGCTTGGTCAGCTTTATCAATGGCGGGGCGGAAGATGCTTGTGTCCACGCCATTGTGAATTACCGACAGTTCGACGGAGCCGAAGTGAGCTTTCGTTTGGTTGGCAGTGAACTGGCTAACAGCGATCACGTTGGTTGCACGTTGCAGCGCGGCGCGCTCGACGCGCTCAATCCATAGCCGATGGTAGGCTGTGCGAGCGATGCCTCTACGCTTTCCAGAAATGCCGGTGTGAACGCAATGGTGACTCGTCGCCACAATCGGAATGCTGCCTTTGTAGAAACGAGAGTGTAGCCAGGTGTTGATGTGGACTATGTTTGCCCAGCTGGGCGCACGCTGTATTGGAACGGTCCATGGAAAGTACTCCGCTCTCCGATCTATCCACGCGATTTCCGCTCGGAGGCCTTTCAATCTAAGGCCTTCGCAGAGAATTCGAGTGAAGTGATCGGTGCCTGTGCCCGTTCTTACGGCGGGAAACCACACTGCAGGTTCTGCCGTAGGCGGCGGAGCACGTTCGGGGTGTCGTACGTGGAGGTGTGATGGGGGTAGTGACCAGCCATTCATGGTCATGTGAGCCGTCCCAGCAAATCTCGCACCCGCGCGCCAAAGGCGTCCCAGCTGAATTGCAGTGCGAACACGCGCATCGGAGCTGCAGGAAGTGGATTGCGGATAGCCTGGATTACTGCATTGGCGAAACCGGCACTGTCCCCAGGTTCAACCAAAATCCCGGATACCCCGTCCGCGACGGCGTCGGCCACGCCGCCGGAAGCGTATGCGACTGTGGTCAAACTATGTGCGGCGGCTTCAATCGCAACCATTCCAAACCCTTCTGGGTCACTGCGTTGGGATCGCACCGGGAAAACGTGTACTAAAGACGCAAACATGCTGATGCTAAGTTCTTCGTCACTCACTTCACCAATAAATCGAACCCGTTCGCGGACTGCCGGAGGCGTGTTGGCAAGTAACTGAGCCGGCGTTAGTGCTTCCGAACCAAGCGCGTGACTGGCTACGCCACCAGCCACGACCAAAACTGCTTCGGGATACGCCTCCAATACCGTGGGCAGTTCGTCGCGAATGAATTCCAACAATCCCTTTCGGCGCGTCAGACGGCCAACCGATAGCATTAAAGGTCCTTGTCCCAACGCATGGCGTCGGCGAAAGGCGATTCCCTCAGCCGAACGTCGATCGGTGCCGGAAGTGCGGGGGATTTCTGTGCCAGGATGAACAATATGAAGGCGTGCTGGGTCTATCCCTGCCTCAACGGCAAGCGCGGCGGTCGCTCTACTGTTGACGATCACCAAGTCCAGTCGGCGCAGCACTGGCAGCCATAGCTTTCGATAGGCGGTGTGGTCCACGCTGATGTCCAAGCCATGCAGATAAGCTGCGCAGCGGCCCCCGAAAAGACGGCTTGCCATCCATGCATGGGGAGCGGTTAGCCCGCTGCCGGCCAAGTACGTCGCCGGACGATGGTGGGTGCTTTGTATAAGCGTGCACCAAGCGGCGCTTGCTATGAACCTCCACAAAGGCCTCAGCGGCACCTCACGCAGCTTTGTGCCTGCGGGCGATAGGGCAGCCGCACCGTGGGGACCAATCGCCTGCACCTCAAAAGTGCGCTGTAGTTGCTGAAGCAGGTGCCAATTGAGTCGCTCCATGCCGCCCTGCAGTGGTGGCAAGTTGCGAGTTACCAGCAACAGGCGCCTCAGCTGCAGCCGCTCTGCCTTCATTCCCGTTCCCGCCCGTCCCGAGCCGCTAGATAGGTGAGTCCGGTGATCTGTTCGGAGATCAGTCCAATCAGGAAGATGATCACCGACGCGCTGAATAGCAGGGTGCTCATGTTGGTGAAGCGATGCATGGTGGCGAAGGTGTAACCGTAGTACCCCAGTCCGAGCAGAAAGAAGCCTGCCGCAATCGGCGCGAACAACTTCAATGGGGAGTACAGCGTCGCAATCTTGAAGATGATCAGCAGGAAGCGGATGCCATCCTTTATGGGCCGGATGTGGCTGCCGTTGCCTACCCGCTTGCCCACTGGAATCGGTACGTAAGCCACTGGATAGGCGCTGCGGAAGAAGGCCATGGTGCTCGTGGTGGGGTAGCTGAAACCATTAGGCAGCAAGTGCAGGAACTCGCGGAACCTTCGCGCGCGTGCTGCTCGGAAGCCAGAAGTGAGGTCCAAGATCCTGAACCCGGTCATTTGGCTGGCCATCCAGTTGTAGAAGCTGTTGGCCAAGCCGCGGTGGACGTTGGCCTGGCCGCTGCTGTCGCGTGCACCCACGACCATGTCGTAACCCTCAGCCAGCTTAACTAGCAGGGACTCGATATGACTCGGGTCATGCTGGCCGTCGGCGTCCATGAACACCAAGATCTCGCCGTTGGCGGCGCGGGCGCCCCGCTTAATAGAGGCACCGTTCCCCATTGAATAGGGACTCGAAAGGACGGTGGCGCCATGCTCGCGGCCGATCTGGGCCGTCGCATCCGTCGAGCCGTCGTCCACGACGATGATCTCGGCCTCAGGATACAGGCTGCGTAATGCTGGCAAGGTGCGGAGCAGACCCTCCGCTTCGTTCTTGGCCGGCAGGATGATGCTGATACGTTTCACGGTAAGTCCCCAGTTTCCCCGGGGCAATGGTAACCCGCGCCCGGGGGGCGGAGGAGCAACCTCGCAGCTCTGGGGAGCCTATGGCCCAGTCCAGTGTCGGTTTGCAGTAATCTCTAGTCCTGACATGGGGAGCCAGTAGCCAATGAATGCCGTGGTAAATGCCAATCTCGTCGGGATTACAGGCATCGCTCGCCGTCTTGTTCAGGATGGCGTTTTGGAGGAGGCTGTGGCACGCGACGCCATGGCCAAGGCAGGGGCTGCCAAGCAACCACTGCCGCAGTGGTTTGCTGAAAAGAAGGTTGTCACCAGTGCCCAACTGGCTGCCGCCAACGCGCTTGAGTTCGGCATGCCATTGCTCGATGTGTCTGTGTTCGACAACAGCCAGAACGCCATGGGCTTGGTCAGCGAAGAATTGCTGCGTAAGCACCACGTGCTGCCGCTGTTCAAACGTGGCGGAAAGCTCTTCATCGGCACCAGCAACCCCACCCACTCGCTCGACGAAATCAAGTTCCACACCAACCTGGTGGTAGAGCCGATTCTGGTCGATGAAGATCAGATCCGTCGCACGTTGGAACAGTGGCAGTCCAAACAGGACACGCTGGGCTCGGCGCTCGGCGGCGACGACGAGATGGGGGATCTGGACGTCTCCGCGGGCGACGAAGAAGGCGGCATCAGCGACTCTGGCATCGACGCCAAAGGCGATGACACCCCGGTCGTAAAGTTCGTCAACAAAGTCCTCGTCGACGCCATCCGCAAAGGCGCCTCGGACATCCATTTCGAACCCTACGAGGACGACTATCGCGTGCGCCTGCGCATCGATGGTCTGCTCAAGAACGTGGCCAAGGCCCCGGTCAAGCTCAACCAGCGCATCGCCGCGCGCCTGAAGGTGATGGCGCAGCTGGATATCGCCGAGAAGCGCGTGCCGCAGGATGGCCGCATCAAGCTCAACCTCTCCAAGACCCGTCAGATCGATTTCCGCGTCAGCACCCTGCCGACCCTGTTCGGCGAGAAGGTGGTGCTGCGTATCCTGGATGGCAGCGCGGCCAAGCTGGGCATCGACAAGCTCGGATACGAGCCGGCGCAGCAGAAGCTGTTCCTGGATGCGATCCACAAGCCGTATGGCATGGTGCTGGTCACCGGCCCGACCGGTTCGGGTAAGACGGTCTCGCTGTATACCGCGCTGGGCATCCTCAACGATGAAACGCGCAACATCTCCACTGCCGAAGACCCGGTGGAAATCCGCTTGCCCGGCGTCAACCAGGTGCAGCAGAACGTCAAGCGCGGCATGACCTTCGCCGCGGCGCTGCGCTCGTTCCTGCGCCAGGATCCGGACATCATCATGGTCGGCGAAATCCGCGACCTGGAAACGGCGGAGATCGCGATCAAGGCGGCGCAGACGGGCCACATGGTGCTCTCCACGCTGCATACCAACGATGCGCCGCAGACCATCGCGCGCCTGATGAACATGGGCATCGCGCCGTACAACATCACCAGCTCGGTGACGTTGGTGATCGCCCAGCGCCTGGCGCGCCGGCTGTGCAACAACTGCAAGCGCCCGGTGGAGCTGCCGGCCAACGCGCTGCTGGCCGAGGGTTTCACCCAGGCGCAGCTGGATGCCGGGATCAAGCTGTTCGAGCCGGTCGGCTGCGATGAGTGCACCGAGGGCTACAAGGGCCGTACCGGTCTGTACCAGGTGATGCCGATGACCGATGAGATCTCGACCATCGTGCTGGCCGGTGGCAATGCGCTGCAGATCGCCGAGGCCGCGCAGCTGGCGGGGGTGAATGACCTGCGCCAATCGGCGCTGATCAAGGCCGCGGCCGGGGTGACCGGTCTGGCGGAGATCAATCGTGTGACCAAGGATTGAGCGGCGTCCGCAGATGAGAAAAGGCCCGCGCAAGCGGGCCTTTTTGTCTCTCTACTCCATGCCGAGCTTTTTCAGCTTGTACCGCAACGCCCGGAAGGTGATGCCCAGCTGTGCGGCGGTACGCGTCTTGTTCCAGCGGTTTTCTTCCAGCGCCTTCTGGATGGCGGTGCGCTCCATCTGTTCGATGTAGGAGGGCAGGGCGCCATTGCCGGCCGGCAGATCGACCACGGCTTCTTCCTGGGTGGGCGGCGCATTGCCGGCGCCGAAGCGTGGGGCGTGCTGGGGCAGGCGCAGGTCGCTGGCACCGATCCGGTCTTCTTCGGCCAGGGCGAGGGCGCGCTCGAGGATGTTCTCCAGTTCGCGCACGTTGCCGGGGAAGTGGTACTGAGCCAGGGCTTCCAGCGCCGAGGGCGCCAGCAGCGGGGTCGGGCGGCCGTGGGTGCGGGCCAGCCGGGCCAGGATCGAGGCGGCCAGCGCGGGCAGGTCGCTGCGGCGTTCGCGCAGGGGCGGCACGCGCAGTTCGATCACGTTGATGCGGTAATACAGATCGTGGCGGAAGCGGCCGTCTTCGACCAGTTCGCCCAGGTCCTTGTGCGTGGCCGAAAGGATGCGCACGTCCACCGGCACTTCGGTGGCGGCACCGACCGGGCGGATCGATTTCTCCTGGATCGCGCGCAGCAGCTTGACCTGCATCTGCAGGGGCAGCTCGGCCACTTCATCCAGGAACAGGGTGCCGCCATGCGCGGCCTGGAACAGGCCGGGCTTGTCCGCATGCGCGCCGCTGAAGCTGCCCTTCTTGTGCCCGAAGAATTCGCTTTCCATCAGTTCGGACGGGATCGCGCCGCAGTTGACCGGCACGAAGGCGCCGGGCGCGCGCGCGCTCTGCGCGTGGATGGTGCGTGCGACCAGTTCCTTGCCGACGCCGGATTCGCCGAGGATGTAGACCGGTGCCTGGCTCCGCGCGACCTTGCCGATGGTGGCACGCAGCACATCCATCGAGGGCGAATCGCCGAGCAGGCGTGCGGCCTGCTCCGGGGCGAGTGGTGCGGGCGCGGCGCGCTCGGTGTTGTTGAGTTCCAGCGCGTGCTTGACCAGGCCGCGCAGCACCGAGATGTCCACCGGCTTGCTGACGAAATCGAAGGCGCCGGCCTTCAGGGCTTCCACCGCCAGATCCATGCTGCCGAACGCGGTGATCATCGCCACCGGCGTGCGCGGGTAGTGCTGTGCGATCTCGGTGACCAGCTCGATGCCGTTGCCATCGGGCAGGCGCATATCGGTGATGCACAGGTCGTACGGATTGCTGGCCAGCAGCTCACGGGCTTCGGCGAGGTTGGCTGCGGTGCTGATGCGCAGGCCCATGCGGCCCAGGGTCAGTACCAGCAGTTCGCGGATGTCACGTTCGTCGTCGACGACGAGGGCGCTGCGGGTGTCATTCATAAGGAAGGAAGATAGCCGAGGGCGGTCGTTGGCGACAAATGTTTGACGGTGGCGTCCGGGTGTGCGCGCAGCTCATCCGGCCATCATCGTGTGGGGGCCGGCCAGTACGAGCCGGAAACAGGCACCGCCGGCGGGCACCGAGACGTATTCCAGCCGTGCCTGGTTGGCACGGCACAGTTCGCGGGCGATATACAGCCCCAGCCCGGTGCCGTGCTCGGAGGTGGTGAAGAACGGGCGGAACAGTTGGCTGGCAACCGTCTCGGGAATGCCCGGGCCGCGGTCCATCACATCGATGATGGCGGTGCGGTCCTGGCGCGCCACGCGCAGCCGCACGCGCGCCGGCTCTTCGGCCACGCGGCCGTACTTGAGCGCGTTGTGCACCAGCACGGTAAGGATCTGGTGCAGGTGGCGCGGATCGACCAGGGCGTGCACCGAGGTCTCGCTGATGATCGGCTCCACGCTGTCGGTTTCCAGCGACAGGCCCTGTTTGTACTCCAGCACGAAGCGGCGCACGAACGAGGCCAGATCCACGTTCTCCGGATTGGCACGCTCGCGCCGCGCCAGCCCGAGCACGCTTTCGACGATGCCGTTGGTGCGCTGGCATTGCTGGTTGATGATCTGCAGCAGGCGGCGGTCGGTGTCGCCGATATCGGTGGATTCTTCCAGCAGCTGGGCGGCGTAGTTGATCGCCGCCAGCGGGTTGCGGATCTCATGGGCGAGGCTGGCCGAGAAGCGCCCCATCGCCGAGAGCGTCAAGGACTCGGCACGCCGCGAGACCACGGTGGAGTCATCCAGGAACACGAGGGTGAGGTCGCTGCCGGCCAGCAGGCGGGCAAAGCGTGGCTGCACCTCAGGCTGGTCCGGCGAGAGCTGCAGCGGCAGTTCTTCGTTGGTCCAGCCGTTGCGCCAGCGCAGCAGCCGGCGGCTCAGCTCGGGTGAGGCACTGCCCAGTTCCAGCCGGCCGCTGCCACTGTTGCCATCGGCATCGCCGAGCAGGGTGGAGGCGGCTTCGTTGGCCAGGGTGATGCGGTTGGCGCCGTCCACCACGATCACGCCGGTGCGCATGCGGCGGATGATCAGCTCGTTGATCTGGAACAGGTTGGCCACTTCATCGCCGCGCTGGTTGGCCAGCTGCTGGTTCATGCGGGCGCGGTTGCCAACCTGGTAGCTGATGAAGGCGATGGCCAGATAGCTGGTGACGAACATGGCCAGCTCGGCCAGGGTGCGGGTCGGGTCGCCGCCTTCGAGCTGCTTCCAGATGTACTCGCCGGCGGTGGCGGCGCTGGCGGCAGCGGCCAGGCCCAGCCCCATGCTAAGCGGCAGCAGGGTCGCAGCGGCGGCGATGTTGAACAGCAGCGACATCGAGATGCCTGCGCTGGCCCCGGGCAGGGCATGGGCGAGCAGGGTGGCGGCGATGATGTCGGCGGCCACGCTCCACACCACGATGGTGCGCAGCCAGCGCTCGTTGCGCCCGAACAGCAGCACCAGCACGGCCACCACCAGGTAGCCGCTGGCCACGATGGTCGCCAGCCTGGGGTGGTCAGCGGTGCCGACCAGGCCGCTCAGCGGGCTGAACAGCAGCGCGCCGATGACGGTGGCCATCAGCAAGCGGTACAGCGCGAAGAAATACAGCTCGCGCCGCGGTATCGATTCGATGCGGTCGATCAATGAAGCACTGGGTGACACGCCGGAACTCCCCTTCTGGCATGGGGGCAGTGTAGGGGGTCCGGCCGGGTTTGGGGGCAGGCGGCCGGGGCCGGGCGTGTGAAGGCCGGGCGGTATGCAGGCGCCGGCCAGCTGCGCGGCCATGCCACAGGGGGGCCGGGTGGCGGTTCCCGGGGGCTGCCGCAACTGTCTGAAATTGCGCCGGAAACGGCTCCCCGTGCGTGTCTTGGGACTGACTTCTTTGCGCCCGCGCGCCGGGTCGTCCACAATAGTGGGCCCGCCGCGGTCCTTACCGGCGCCCCCGTGAGGGAGCCTTGGAGATGCGTGCGGTCGTTCCTATTCCCACGGTGACGCATGAATTTCCACGAATACCAGTCAAAACAGCTGCTTGCCGAGTACGGCATTCCCGTTCCGGCCGGCAAGGTCGCGGCTACCCCGGACGAAGCGGTTGAAGCTGCCAACGCCCTGGGCCAGGGCCCCTGGATGGTCAAGGCGCAGATCCACGCTGGCGGCCGCGGCAAGGCTGGCGGCGTCAAGTTCTGCAAGACCACCGACGACGTGAAGGCCGCTGCGGCCAAGATGCTCGGCACCAAGATGGCCACCTACCAGACCGCAGGCGTTGAACTGCCGGTCAACCTGGTGCTGGTGACCACCGCCGGTGAGATCGTCAAGGAACTGTACCTGTCGGTGCTGGTTGACCGTGGCACCAAGACCATCACCTACATCGCTTCTTCGGAAGGCGGCGTGGAGATCGAGCAGGTCGCCGCTGAAACCCCCGAGCTGATCCACTCGCTCAACGTCGATTTCGTTGAAGGCGTGCAGGGTTACCACGGCCGTGATTTCGGCTTCAAGCTGGGCCTGACCGCCAAGCAGGCCGGCCAGTTCGCCAACATCATGGTGAATCTGTACCGCCTGTTCAACGAAAAGGACCTGGCCCTGGTTGAAATCAACCCGCTGGCCATCCTGGACGACGGCAACCTGTACGCGCTGGACGGGAAGTTCGACAGCGACGACAACGCCGCGTTCCGTCAGAAGGCTCTGGTTGCCATGCGCGACAAGACCCAGGAAGACGAAACCGAAGTGACCGCTTCGGAGCTCGACATCAACTACGTCACCATGGACGGCAACATCGGCTGCATGGTCAACGGCGCCGGCCTGGCCATGGCCACCATGGACGTCATCAAGCTCAACGGCGGCGAGCCGGCGAACTTCCTGGACGTGGGCGGCGGTGCGAACAAGCAGCGCGTCATCGAAGCGTTCAAGCTGATCCTGTCCTCGGACAAGGTTGAAGGCATCTTCGTCAACATCTTCGGCGGCATCGTCCGCTGCGACATGATTGCCGAAGGCATCATCGCCGCGGTCAAGGAAGTGGGCGTCAAGGTTCCGGTCGTGGTGCGCCTGGAAGGCACCAACGTGGAAGAAGGCAAGCAGCTGCTGCGTGACAGCGGCATGGCCATCATCCCGGCCGACAACATCAACGACGGTGCCAAGAAGGTCGTCGCTGCTGTCAAAGCCGCCGCCTGATCCGACACCGAAGGAAATCCAATGTCAGTTTTGATCAATAAGAACACCAAGGTGATCGTGCAGGGCTTCACCGGCCAGCAGGGCACCTTCCACGCCACTCAGATGATCGAGTACGGCACCCAGGTTGTTGGCGGCGTGACCCCCGGCAAGGGCGGCACCACCCACATCGATCTGCCGGTCTTCAACACCGTTGCCGACGCCGTGCAGAGCACCGGCGCCAACGCCTCGGTCATCTACGTGCCGCCGCCGTACGCGGCTGACGCGATCCTGGAAGCGGCTGCTGCCGGCATCCAGGTCATCGTGTGCATCACCGAGGGCATCCCGGTGCTGGACATGCTGCGCGTCAAGAACGTGCTGACCCGCTCGCATCCGGACACCGTGCTGGTCGGTCCGAACTGCCCCGGCGTGATCACCCCGGGCGAGTGCAAGATCGGCATCATGCCGGGCCACATCCACATGCCGGGCAAGATCGGCATCGTGTCGCGTTCGGGCACCCTGACCTATGAAGCGGTCAAGCAGACCACCGAAGTCGGCCTGGGCCAGTCCACCTGCATCGGCATCGGTGGTGACCCGATCAACGGCCTGAACTTCGTCGACTGCCTGAAGCTGTTCAACGAAGATCCGCAGACCCTGGGCATCATCATGGTCGGCGAAATCGGCGGCGACGCTGAAGAAGCCGGTGCCGAGTACATCAAGAACCACGTGAAGAAGCCGGTCGTCGGTTTCATCGCGGGCGCCTCGGCTCCGGCCGGCAAGCGCATGGGCCACGCCGGTGCGATCGCATCGGGCGGCAAGGGCACCGCCGAAGGCAAGTTCGCCGCCATGGAAGCTGCCGGTGTTGTCACCGTCCGCTCGCCGGGCGACCTGGGCGCTGCCATCGCCAAGCTGGTGAAATAAGCCGCCCGCCGCGCAAGCGACGGACGTGCGGTAGAGCCGAGCCATGCTCGGCTGCTCCAAACAGAAAGGCCGCCTCCAGGCGGCCTTTCTGCGTTTCAGGCGATACCCGAAGCGGTAGGTCCCGGCCGCTGGAAGGCAAGCACGCCACGTAGTGCCGGCCGCTGGCCGGCTCCTCATCGTGCTGCCGCCGAATGCGTGGTTGCCGGCCAGCGGCCGGCACTACAATGCGTGTATTGCAACTACAGGCTGGACCCCCATGACGTCGCTCCGCATTGCCCTGGCGCAGTTTGATTTCCCGGTTGGCGCAGTGGCGCAGAACACCGACACCATCATCGCGATGATCGCCGAGGCGCGCGATGAGTACGGTGCCGAGCTGGTGGTGTTCCCCGAGCTGGCGATCAGTGGCTATCCGCCGGAGGACCTGCTGTTGCGGCCGGGCTTCCTGTACGACTGCCAGCAGGCGCTGGAGCGCATCGCGGCGGCGACCACCGGCATCGCGGCGGTGGTCGGTTGGCCACAGGCCGCTGGTGCGGTGGTCTACAACGCGGCCAGCGTGCTGCGCGATGGCAAGGTCGAGCACACCTACCGCAAGCGCGAGCTGCCCAATTACGCGGTGTTCGATGAGCGCCGTTACTTCGATGTCGATCCGGACGGCGGCAGCTGCGTGTTCGAGCTGAAGGGCGTGCCGGTGGGCGTGCTGGTCTGTGAAGACCTGTGGTTCGCCGAACCGCTGGCCGATACCGTCCGTGCCGGCGCGCAGCTGGTGGTGGTGCCCAATGCCTCCCCCTACGAGCGTGGCAAGCATGCCCAGCGCGATGCGCTGCTGGCCGAGCGTACCCGCGAGAGCGGGGCGGCGATCGCCTACCTCAACGTGGTGGGCGGCCAGGACGCGCTGGTGTTCGATGGCGCGTCAGTCGTCGCTGACGGCGATGGCACCGTGCATCCGGCCGCTGCGGCCTTCACCGACCAGTGGCTGGTGGTGGATTACGACGCCGGCACCCGCCGTTTCCTGCCACGCGAGTGGATCGACGACGGCGACGAGAGCATGGATGCACTGGCCTGGCGCGCGGTGACCCGCGGGATCCAGGATTACTGCCGCAAGAACGGCTTCAAGAAGGTCTGGCTGGGCCTCTCCGGCGGCATCGATTCGGCCCTGGTGCTGGCGATGGCGGTGGACGCGCTGGGCGCGGCCAATGTCACCGCGGTGCGGCTGCCCTCGCGCTACACAGCGGACATGTCCAACGACCTGGCGGCCGAGCAGTGCCGCGCGCTGGGCGTGACGCTGGAAGCGGTCTCGATCGAGCCGGTGTTCGAGGGGCTGATGGCCGCGCTCGGCCCGATGTTCGAAGGGCAGGCGGCGGATGTGACGGAAGAGAACCTGCAGTCGCGCAGCCGCGGCGTGATCCTGATGGCGCTCTCCAACAAGTTTGGCGGGCTGCTGCTGACCACCGGCAACAAGAGCGAGTATGCGGTGGGCTACGCGACCATCTACGGCGACATGTGTGGCGGCTACGCCCCGCTCAAGGACCTGTACAAGACGGAGGTGTTCGGGCTCTCCAAGTGGCGCAATACCGTGGGCGGCGCCCCGGTGATCCCGCCGGCGGTGATTTCCCGCCCGCCCTCGGCCGAGCTGCGCGCCAACCAGACCGACCAGGATTCGCTGCCGGCCTACGACGTGCTGGACGGCATCCTGTACCGCTACGTGGACCAGGAGCAGTCGCGCGAGGAGATCGTGGCCGCCGGCTACGCCGCCGAGGTGGTGGACCGTGTGCTGCGCCTGGTGCGCACCAGCGAGTGGAAGCGCCATCAGGCGGCCCCGGGGCCGAAGGTCTCGCGCCGGGCGTTCGGGCGTGAGCGGCGGTACCCGATCAGCAATGGGTACAAGGGGTAGGCGTCGGGCGCTACCGTAATAAAAAAGGCCCCTTTCGGGGCCTTTTTCATTACTTGCGGTTCATCGTGGCGTTGCGTTCACCGGTACTGGCGGACTTCTCGCCGGCAAACGGGTTCAGCTTGCGCACCATCCACGGGTACTTCGGCCACTTGCCCTGCAGCCACGGGTGGTCGGGCTGGTTCAGCTCGAGCACGCGGCGGGCATCGTCGGCCAGGGTCTTGTTGCCCAGGTGGGTGTAGGCCTCGCCCAGGGCGGCCACGGCGTCGTACTGGAACGCGCTCTGCGGGTAGTTCTCCAGCAGGAAGTTGGCGCGGCCAGCGGCCGAGACGTAGGCCTCGCGGCGCAGGTAGTACAGGGCGTTGTCCAGCTCGTACTGGGCGAACACATCGCGCAGGGCGATCATCCGCTGGCGCGCATCGGCGGCGTAGCGGCTGTTCGGGTAGCGCTCGGTGACGATGGTGAAATCGGCATAGGCCTGGCGCGGGCTCGACAGGTCACGGCGGCTCGGGTCCAGCGACCAGACGCGGCGCAGGAAGACCGTGTCGCGGTTGCCGTTGGCCAGGCCACGCAGGTAGTACAGGTAGGCGATGTTGCGGTGGGTCGGGTAGGTACGGATGAAGCGGTCCACGCTGGACACCGCGTCATCGTGCTTGCCGGCCTTGTACTGCGCGTAGGCGCTTTCGATCATGGCCTGTTCGGTATACGGGCCATACGGGTACTGGGCTACCAGGCGGCGGAAGCTGGCTTCGGCACCGCTCCAGTTCCCCCCTTCCATGAGCTTGTGGCTCTTCTCATAGAGCGTTTCGACCGGCAGGCCTTCATCCGGATTCTTGCCCTTGGTACCGCGGTGACAGCCGGTGGCGACGAAGAGCAGCACCAGCATCAGGGCGGCGAGGCGGACGGGCGCGGACAGCATAACGGAGCGTCGGATCATGGGGTCAGGGCGGGACGCGGCTGGAATACGAAGGGTCGATGATAGCCTAGTGGCCTGTCCCGCGACTGAAACTGGTCGCCCGGACCCCAAAATTGTCCCTATTGCGGTGTACCCCCATGTCCGATACCCCTGCTGATTCCGATTCCCCCCGCCAGGCCATCGTGCCCGATACCGCTGCCGGCCGGCGTTTCGACGCCGTCCTGGCCGAGCTCTTCCCCGAATTCTCCCGGTCCAAGCTGACCGAGTGGATCAAGTCCGGCGACGTCCTGCTGGACGGTGACACCGTGCGCGGCCGTGACCCGGTGCGCGGGGGCGAGGTGGCCAGCCTGCATGTCGTTCTCGACACCCAGACCCATGCCGAGTCGGAGGACATCCCGCTGGAGGTCCTGTACGAGGACGAGCATGTCTTCGTGATCAACAAGCCGGTCGGCCTGGTGGTCCACCCGGGCGCGGGCAACCCGACCGGCACCCTGGTCAATGCGCTGCTGTTCCGCGATCCCTCGCTGGCGGTGCTGCCGCGCGCGGGCATCGTGCACCGCCTGGACAAGGACACCAGCGGCGTGATGGTGATCGCCCGTACGATCCAGGCGCAGACCGCGCTGGTCGAGCAGCTCTCCGCGCGTGAAGTGCACCGCCAGTACCTGGCCGTGGTGGTGGGTGCCCTGGTCTCCGGCGGCACCGCCACCGCCGGCATCGACCGCCACCCGCGCGACCGCATCCGCATGGCCGTGCGCGAAGACGGCAAGGAAGCGATCACCCATTACCGCCTGCGCGAGCGTTTCCGTGCGCACACCGCGCTGGAATGCCGCCTGGAAACCGGCCGTACCCACCAGATCCGCGTGCACATGGCGCATCTGCGTCATCCGATCATCGGCGATCAGCTGTATGGCGGCGCGCTGAAACTGCCCAAGGGCGCCAGCGAGGAGCTGGTCGCCGAACTGCGCGGCTTCAAGCGCCAGGCGCTGCACGCTGAAACGCTGGAGTTCGTGCACCCGATCACCGGCGAGAAGATCAGCAACAGCGCGCCGCCGCCGGCCGACATGCAGGCCCTGCTGCACGCCCTGCGCGAAGACAGCAAGCGCTTCGCCGAGCAGGAACGCAACCGCCGCTGATGGACGCCCCCGTGCCCGTGCTGCCCGCCGACTGGCCCGCCCCGACCGGGGTCCATGCGCTGACCACCCTGCGCTATGGCGCGGGTGGTTCGGTGGCGCCGTTCGACCAGTTCAACATGGGCAACCGCTACGCCGCTGACGGGGATGACCCGGCGCAGGTGCAGCGCAACCGCGACCTGCTCGTGCCCGGGTTGGGCCTGCCCTCGGCGCCGCATTGGCTTCGCCAGGTGCATGGCACCGGCGTGCGGCGCTTCACCGCGCCGCCGACGGCCGTTGGCGTCGAGGCCGAACCCACCGCCGATGCGGCGGTGACCTCGGTTCCGGGCGTGGTGCTGGCCATCCTCACCGCTGACTGCCTGCCGGTGGTCTTCGCCGCCCGCGATGGCGGTGAGATCGGGGCGGCCCATGCCGGCTGGCGCGGGCTGGCCGACGGCATGTTGGAGGCCACCGTGGCCGCCATGCAGACCCCGGCCGCGCAGCTGCAGGCATGGCTGGGCCCGGCGGCCGGGCCCGCGTTGTATGAGATCGGCGAGGATGTGTTCGAGGCCTTCGTCGGGCGCGACGAGGGCGCCGCGGCGGCCTTCGTGGCAACCCGGCCGGGGCACTGGAAGGTGGACCTGTACGCGCTGGCCCGCCGGCGCCTGCAATCGGCAGGGCTGGACCCGGCACACATCAGTGGCGGGCAGTACTGCACGCTGGCGGACCCGCA
Source organism: Stenotrophomonas sp. 05L413 (assembly GCF_056397945.1). Taxonomy (NCBI): domain Bacteria; kingdom Pseudomonadati; phylum Pseudomonadota; class Gammaproteobacteria; order Lysobacterales; family Lysobacteraceae; genus Stenotrophomonas; species Stenotrophomonas sp. 05L413. The sequence continues at coordinate 887,444 of NZ_JBFTOL010000001.1, read as the reverse complement.
GCGGTTCTACTCGCATCGGCGCGACCGCCGCACCGGGCGCATGGCGACCCTGGCATGGATCGCGCCCTGACCGTTGGACGGTAGCAGGGAGCCGGCCAGCGGCCGGCACTACCGCATGCGCTCCCCGTAGCCTGGCTGCATCACTCCCGCCATCACCGGTAGTGCCGGCCGCTGGCCGGCATCACCCTTCCAGCGCCTGCAGATACGTCTGCCGCCAATGATTGATGTCGTAGGTGCGCAGGTGATCCATCATCGCCTGCCAGCGCTCCACGCGCTTCTTCAGCGGCATCGTCGCCGCGGTGGCGATGGCGTCCGCCACGCCATCCAGGTCATGCGGATTGACCAGCAGCGCCTGCTTCAACTCATCGGCGGCACCGGCCAGCAATGACAGCACCAGCACGCCCGGGTTCTCCGGGTCCTGCGAGGCCACGTACTCCTTGGCGACCAGGTTCATGCCGTCGCGCAGCGGCGTCACCAGGCCCACCGCCGCTGCCCGGTAGAAGCCGGTGAGCGTGGCATGGGTGAAGTTCTGGTTGACGTAGCGCAGCGGGGTCCAGTCCGGCGCGGCATGCCCGCCGTTGATGTGCCCGGCGATCTGTTCCAGCTGGCTGCGCAGCTGGCGGTACTCGGTGACATCCCCGCGCGAGACCGGGGCGATCTGCAGATAGGTCAACGAGCCGTGCTGGTCCGGATGACGTTCCAGATACCGTTCGAACCCCTGGAAGCGCTCGGGCAGGCCCTTGGAGTAGTCCAGCCGATCCACGCCGATCGCGAGCTGACGATTGCGCAGGCTCCCGCGCAGGTCCTTGACCGCCGGTTTGTTCGCCCCCGCCTTGGCCTGGCGGGCGATGAAGTCGGTATCGATACCGATCGGGAAGGCGGCAGCGCGGAAACGCCGGCCGCCGGGTGCCTCCAGTTCGCCATCGGGCAGCACGCGGCCACCACCGAACAGACGCACATAGGACTGGAATCGGTCCGCATCGCGCTGGGTCTGGAAGCCGACCAGGTCGTAGGCATACAGGCTGGAGAACAGCCGCAGGTGGTCCGGCATCGCCTGCAGCAGATCGGCCGAGGGCATCGGCACGTGCAGGAAGAACCCGATCCGGCAGCCGATGCCACGCTCGCGCAGCAGCGAGGCCAGCGGGATCAGGTGGTAATCGTGGATCCAGACAATGTCGTCCTCGCGCAGCAGCGGCGCGAGCTTCTCGGCGAACAGCGCGTTGACGCGGCGATAGGTCTCGCGCGTGGCGCGGTCGTAGTCGACCAGGTCCAGCCGGAAGTGGAGCAGCGGCCACAGCGTGCGGTTGGCGAAGCCGTTGTAGTAGCCATCCACGTCGCGCTTGTTGAGGTCCATGGTGACGTAGCGGATGTCTCCGTCCACCTGCTCATGCAGGGTGCCGCTGTTGTCGCGCACGGATTTGCCGCTCCAGCCGAACCACAGGCCGCCACGCTCCTTCAGCGCGGCGAGCAGGCCGACCGCCAGGCCGCCGGCGCGGGATTCACCGGGGACGGCGACCCGGTTGGACACGACGACCAGGCGGCTCATGACGCCTCCTGCCAGCTGCGCGACAGGCGCATGGCAGCGGTGATCAGGCCCACGTGCGAGTAAGTCTGCGGGAAGTTGCCCCACGCCTCGCCGTTGTCGAACGCCAGATCCTCGGAAAGCAGGCCCAGATGGTTGCGGCGCTCCAGCAGGGTTTCAAACATCTCGCGTGCTTCGTCCAGGCGACCGATCGCGGCGAGCGCGTCGATGTACCAGAACGTGCAGATGGTGAAGCTGGTTTCCGGCTCGCCGAAATCATCCGGCGCGACGTAGCGATACAGCGCGTTGCCGTGCTTGAGATCGCGGCCGATCGCCTCGACCGTGGCGACGAAGCGCGCATCGGTGGCCTCGATGAAGCCGATATCGGCCAGCAGCAGCAACGACGCATCCAGGCGATGGCCGCCGAAGGTATCGGTGAAGTGGCCGAGTGCTTCGCTCCACGAGTCGCGCATGATGCGCGCATGGATGATGTCGGCGCGCTCGCGCCAATAGGTGGCGCGGTCATCCAGTTTCAATCGCACGGCGATCTTGCACAGGCGGTCACACGCGGCCCAGCACATCGCACTGGTGTAGGTGTGCACTTCGGTGCGGCCGCGGAATTCCCACAGCCCGGCATCGGGTACGTCGTGCAGGGTGAAGGCCTGCTCGCCGAGCGGCTCCAGCCGCGCGAAGGTGTGCGCATCGCCCGGGTCCTGCAGGCGGCGATCGAAGAACAGCTGGGTGGAGGCGAGCACCACGCTGCCGTACACGTCGTGCTGGCGCTGCACCCAGGCCAGGTTGCCGCGCCGCACCGGGCCCATCCCGCGGTAGCCGGAGAGCGAGGGCACTTCGCTCTCTTCCAGCTTGGCCTCGAAGCTGATGCCATACAGCGGCTGCAGACTGCCATCGGCGGTGGCCAGGTTGAAGATGTAGCCCAGGAACTGCTCCATCGTGCGGGTCGCACCGAGGCGGTTGAGCGTACGCACCACGAAGGCGGCATCGCGCAGCCAGCAGTAGCGGTAATCCCAGTTGCGGATGCTGCCGGGCGCTTCCGGAATGGAGGTGGTCATCGCGGCGATGATCGCGCCGCTGTCCTCGTACTGGCACAGCTTCAGCGTGATCGCGCTGCGGATCACCGCGTCCTGCCATTCCAGCGGGATCGACAGATAGCGCACCCATTCGCGCCAGTAGTCACGCGTGCGCTGCAAGGACTCCTGCACGTAGCCGCTGAGCGAACGGTTCAGCGATTCGTCCACGCCGAGCACCAGGTGCACCGGGTGGTTGAGCACGAACGGCAGGCCATCGCGGACGAAACGCAGCGGCACATCGGTGGTCAGGCGCAGCACATGGTCGGGCAGTACCCAGCGGATGTGGTTGCTGCCCCACGTCGCATCCGGGACGCGGGCACCCCAGTCGGCCAGCGGCCGCGCGCGCACGATGATGCGTGGGTTGCCGGACAGTGGCCGCACCTGGCGGATCAGGCTGACCGGCCGGTAGAAGCGGTCGTTCTGGCGCCAGCGCGGCGCGAAATCGATGATTTCCAGCGCGCCGCCGTGCTTGTCGCGCAGTACCGTGCGCAGGATGGCGGTGTTGGTCAGGTAGCTCTGCTCGCTGTCGACCATGTCCTCCAGCTCGATGCCGAAGTCACCGCCGTCCTGTTGATTGGGGCCGAGCAGGGCGCAGAAGGTCGGGTCGCCGTCGAAGGTCGGCAGGCAGCTCCAGACGACGCGCGCGTGTTTGTCGATCAGCGCGCCGAAGCTGCCATTGCCGACCACGCCCAGATTCAGATCGGGTTCGCTCATGATGCAGGAAGTCTCGTGTCATGCCGCGGCGGCACACCGGTGGGGGAGACCTGCGCGCGGCGTCAGGGGGCCTTGGGGTCAAGGCATCAGTAGGCATTCTCGCGAAGCCAGGCGTGCACGCTGCGTATCGTCGGCAGCGCGAACACCGCATCGCTGGGCTCGCGTGCACCGACCAGCACGCTCCAGCCGTGCAGGTCGTTGGCCGCGCCGAAGCCGAATTCATCGGTGAGGTCATCGCCGACGAACACCGGCATGCGATCGCGGAACGGCGGCTGCAGCATCAGCTGCCGCATCGCACGGCCTTTGTCGCTGCCTTCGGGGAGGAACTCGATGACATGGTCACCGGGCTGCAGCCGGTAGCCGCCATGGCCCCGGATATGCCGTTCAGCGAAGGCACGCACGTCGTTGGCGGCGTGCGGTGCCCCGCGCCAGTGCAGGGCCAGGCTGCGGCCTTTGTCCTCCACCAGTACGCCGGGATAGCCATGCGCGAAACGCATCGCCTGCTGGTGCAGGGCATGCAGCCACTCGCTGGTATCGGCGGAAGGATCGCTGCTCTGCGCGCGCTGCTCATGGTTGCGCAGCTCGTGGCCGTGCAGGCCGGCCGCGGGCAGGCTCAAGGGGGCGAAGAGTTTGTCCAGCTGTGCCAGGGGGCGCCCGCTGATCAGCGCGACCGCGCCATCCAGCCGGTCGCTGATGCGCCCGATCGCTTCACGCACATCGGGCAGCAGCGCGACCGACTCGGGGTCGTCCGCGAACTCGATAAGGGTGCCATCCACGTCCAGGAACAGCGCACAGGCATCGTCCAGCAGCGGCGGCGGCGGACGTTGGGGGAAGTCGTTGGCCATGGTGACCAACATGCCAGCGTGGGTGTGATCGTCAGGTCATGGCATCACGCCACGCGTCTTCCCCGTTCACCGCCGGTAGAGCCGACCATGGGTCGGCTGCACCCCCCGTCAGAACGTATACCGCACGCGCCCGTAGTAGTACGCACCATTGCTGCCGATCGGTGATAGCACGTCGTACGGCAGGTTGCCGAAGTAGTAGATGTCATCGTTGGACAGATCCGAATAGTTGTCGGTCAGGTTCTGCCCACCCAGCGCCACGCTCCACTGCGGGGTGATCTTGTACTCCACTTCGGCATCCAGCTGCCACTCGGCGCCGTAGGTCTGGCGCGGGATGTAGCCATCACCGAAGTTGAACACACGGGTCACGCTGCCGTAGCGGCTCAGGCGGCTGGTGAGCGACCACTGGTCATTGGCCCAGCTGGCGGCCAGCGCGGCGCGGGTGCGCGGGGTGGCATCGGTCAGCGTATTGGTCTCTTCCACGCCGAACAGCACGTAGTCCGGATCCAGCGCGAGCAGGCCCGGTGGCGTGGCGAGCACGTTCTTCAACGTGGTCTTGGTATAGGCGTAGGTGCCGGTCAGTACCAGCTCGCCATCCCCCAGCGACTGCCGCCAGTTGCTCACCAGTTCCGCGCCGCGGGTGCGGGTGTCGGCGGCATTGACGAAGAAGCTGGCGCTCTGCAGGCCGGCCACGCCGAACTGCTGCTGCACGTAGTCGGTCAGCGCATCACCGGTGATGCTTTCCGACAGCGCGATGCGGTCATCGATATCGATCTGGAAGAAGTCCAGCGAGACATCGAAATGCTCACCGATGCGGCTGGTGAAGCCCAGGCTGGTGTTGAGCGACTTCTCCGGCTTCAGATCGGTGGCGCCGAGGCCGCACGCGATCGGATTGTTGACCGACAGCACGCGGCCCTGCACCAGTTGGCCGGCGGCGTTGTAACCGGTTGAGGTGGATTCGTAGCCGATCTGCGCCAGCGACGGGGCACGGAAGTTGTTGGAGATCGCACCGCGCAGCGCGAAGGCCGGGGTGAATTCATAGCGCAGGCCGAGCTTGCCGGTCAGCTCGCCGCCGAAGTCGTCGCTGTGCTCGTAGCGCGCCGCCAGATCGCTGGAGAAATGCTCGCCGAACTGGCTGGACAGGCTGGCGTAGGCGCTGGCCACATCGCGCGACAGCGAGGTGGCATCCTGCGGAGTCAGGCCGCCGCCGGCCTGCGAGCCGGTCGGGCGATCCGTGAACGGGCCGGCAGCATAGCTGCTCGGGTCGCCCGGGCGGGTCTGGTAATGGTCGCGGCGCGCTTCCAGACCCAGGCCCAGGCTGTGGGTGATGCTGTCGCCCTGCGAGAACACGCGGCCGAGGTCGACGTTCGCCACCGTCAGCTCGTTGCGGTAATCACCGGTCTTGAACCGGGTCGGGCTGGTCGGGCCCAGCGAGGCGTTCAGCGAGTTGCGCAGGCGGTAGGTGAACGTGTTGACGCCGTAATCCAGGCTGGCATCGTAGTTCCACTCGCCCCACTGGCCCTTCGCGCCGGCCACGGCCTGCACGTCGCGGTTCTCGCCTTCGGAAATCGGGCGGTAGCCGTTCGGGTAGATCTGCGCCCAGTTGGCGTCGCTGTCCGGGTAGCGGAAGTAGTTCGCGCCTTCGCTGTCGCGCTGGTTGAAGGTGGCGAAGCTGTAGAACGTGGAGGTCTCACCGAACGGCAGCTGCGCGTTGTACCAGGCGTTGAGATCCTTGGTCTTGCCATCGCCGAGCTCGTAGTTGCGCTTGCCTTGCAGGGCCAGGTTGGTCGGGGTCTGGTCCCACGGCGGGATCTGGTCGAAGCCGGCGCGGTTGGTGCCCTCGTGGTTCTTCAGTTCCAGGCCGACACGCAGGAAGCCGCCGTTGTCGCCCAGCGCAGTGCCGACCTTGGCGCTGGCGTAGCTGGTCTGGCCATCGGTGAGGGTGCGGTCGATCGGCTTGAGATCGGTGTGGTTGGCGCCGAAGCTGGCTTCGAACGCGCCACCTTCCGGGGCGTCATCGAGGATCACGTTGATCACGCCGGCCACCGCATCCGAGCCATACAACGCGCCGGCGCCATCGCGCAGCACCTCGATGCGCTTGATCGCGCTGACCGGGATCGCGTTGAAGTCGACCGGGGTGGTGCCCTTGCCGATCTTGCTGTCGGTGTTGACCAGCGCGCTGCTGTGGCGGCGCTTGCCGTTGACCAGCACCAGCACCTGATCGGGCGAGAGCCCGCGCAGCTGGGCGGCACGGATGTGGTCGGCACCGCCGGAGTTGGACTGGCGCGGGAAGTTGAACGAGGGCAGCAGCGCCTGCAGCGCGCTGCCCAGTTCGCCATTGACCACACCGGCCTTGCGGATGTCCTCGGCGGTGAGCACGTCCACCGGCGAGGTGGATTCCAGCACGGTCCGGTCCACGGCGCGGGTGCCGGTGACGATCACGGTGTCCAGCGTTTTGGCGGTGGTCGGCGCGTCCTGCGCAAGTACGTCCTGGGCCAGCAGGGGGGAGGAGAGGACGAGCGCGATGGCAAGGCCAAGGCGCGACGCGGACGGACGGGACATGCGGACTCCAGCAGAACGACGAGGGGGAGGAACGGGGGGGAGGGGGGACGGGTGGTGCGACCCATGGCCGGCACTACCAATCCATCCGGATGAAGCGATATATTATCTTCGCGTGATGTCCCTGTGTGATGCAAGCCCCATCGGGGTGGTTATCAGCAGATAGCCGTTGGCGATCTGCGCCGGACCCGGATGTCCGGCACGCTCCTTCCCCTGCCTGTCCCTGTGTTTCCGGAGAGTTGTCCATGTCGTTCCGCGCCATTCTGTTTGCCCTGGTCCTGGCCACCAGCGGCTGTGCCACCGCCGCCCCGGCCGCCACGCCGACCCCGCCCGCCACTGCCACGGCCACCCTGCAGGGCGACGCCGCGCGCCCGGATGCCGCCGCCGGCTGGGTCCGCAGCGAGCTCTATTTCGGCGTGGGCGAAGAAACCGGCGTGGCCGACCGCCCGCAGACCGAGGGCATCAGTGACGCGCAGTGGCGCGCCTTCCTCGACAAGCAAGTCACGCCGCGCTTCCCGGACGGCCTGACCGTGTTCGACGCCTACGGCCAGTGGCTGTTCCGCGGTGCACCCGAGCCGAACCGCCTGCGCACCAAGGTGCTGGTGGTCCTGCACGAGAACACCCCGCAGCGCCGCGCCGACATCGAAGCGATCCGCCTGGCGTGGAAGCAGGCCACCGGGCACCAATCGGTGCTGTGGGCGCAGCAGGCGGTTGAAGTATCGTTCTGATCCAGGGCGCCGCCGTGGCGCTGCACGGAGCGATGATGAAACACAGGGATGCGATGCTGGCCGCGCTGGTGATGGGCCTGGCGGTGACGTGCGCGCACGCGCAGGATGCCGACCCGGCCCGGCTTCAGCTCGAGGTGGCTGCCGGCGTGCAGGTGCAGGCGACGCTGCAGGACGACGGCCGCATTGCCGTCGTACTGACACCGTCGGGCAAGCGTCAGGTGCTGCCGGGGGTGACCGACGCGGACGGCAACGCACGCCTGTCCGCCGAGGACGTCGATTTCGATGGCCGCCCGGAGCTGGTCGCGCGCGCCGCGGTCGGCATGGTCAACGAAGCGGTCGCGGTCTACCGCTACGTTCCAGCGCGACAGGAACTGGTGGCGCTGGCGCCCATCCCGAACGACCGCGCGCAGTGCGGTGACCTGATGGGTCTGACCGTGGAAGAAGACGACCGCACCCTGAGCAGCAGCTGCCGCAGCGGGCCGATGTGGTACGTGGATCAGTACCGCTACGACGGTGGTCGCCTGTACCTGTACCGCGCCGAGCGCCTGCTGATGCTCGACGATGTGCTCGAGCCTTACGTGTTCGTGAAGCAGACCGCCGACAGCGGTCCGCTGGCGGTCTGGAGTAGCTTCGATCCTGACGGCAACGTGCTGGAGACCGCCATCGGCGATGGCCTGGAGACACCGCGCGCCGGTTCGCCGCTGCTGCGCATTTCCGGCCATGTGAGGGTGGCGCGGCTGCCCTTGTACAGCCAGCCCGGTGATGCCACGACCAAGCGGTATCTGGTGCGCGATGACCGCGTGGAACTGCTGGATGAGCGCGATGGCTGGGTGCAGGTGCGTTATGACAATCCCACACGCGGCGCGGTGCTGGGCTGGGTGAACACGCAGCCGTGATCGCGCGCTGCCACGGGTAAACCCACATGAGTGTCACTTGCCCCGGACTAGGCTGACCCTTCCCCCTCGTCGTGGAAGCATGTCATGAGCAAGCGCGTTGCCGAGATCGTGGTTGAAACCCTGCAGGCCGCCGGTGTCCGTCACTGTTACGGCATCGTCGGCGATACCCTCAATTACGTCACCGATGCCATCCACCACAGCGAGATCGAGTGGGTGCACATGCGGCATGAGGAAGTGGCCGCGTTTGCCGCCGGTGCCGAGTCGTTGATCAGCGGGCAGCTCACCGCCTGCGCCGGCTCGTGCGGCCCCGGTGGCCTGCACTTCATCAACGGCGTGTTCGAGACCAACCGCAACCGTGCGCCGATGGTGTTGATCGCCAGCCAGGTGGTCACCGCCGAGCTGGGCATGGAGTTTCCGCAGGAAGTCGATTTCAAGGCGGTGTACAGCAGCTGCAGCGTGTTCTGCGAACAGGTACAGAGCGCCGAGCAGGCGCGCCGCGTAGTGACCCTTGCCTGCCAGGCCGCCATCAGCCGCCGCGGGGTGGCGGTGGTGATACTGCCGGCCGACATCAGCGAAGCCGAGGTCAAGCACGATGTGCCGTTCTCGGTGCACTACACCCAGCCGGTACTGCGCCCCTCGGACGATGAACTGCAGCGCATCGCCGCGCTGATCGGCGAGGGCAAGCGGATCGGCATCTATGCCGGTGCCGGCTGCGAGCATGCACATGATGCGTTGGTGGCGCTCGGTGCCCGGCTCAAGGCGCCCATCGCGCATACCTCGCGCGCGAAGGATTTCGTGGAGTACGACAACCCGTACAACATGGGCATGACCGGCATCTTCGGCATCGAGTCCGGGTACCACACGCTGATGGCCTGCGACACGTTGCTGCTGCTCGGCGCGGACTTCGCCTGGGGCCAGTACTACCCGGACAAGGCGACCCTCATCCAGGTGGATCGCGATGGCAGCCATCTTGGCCGCCGGCACCCGGTGAACCTGGGCGTGGTGGGCGATATCGGCCCGACCCTGGAGGCGCTGCTGCCGTTGCTGCCCGAGCGCGAGGACCGCAGCTTCCTGGACGAATGCCTGGAGCACCGCGAGAAGGCGCTCGCCACGCGCGCCAAGGAAGAGCAGCCGGGCGAGGGTGAGCTGATCCACCCGCAGCACCTGACCGCGCTGATCGACCGCCACGCTGCGGACGATGCGTTGTTCACCGCCGACGGTGGCTCGCCGATGGTCTGGATCCTGCGCCATATCCGCGTCAATGGCCGCCGCCGCACGCTGACCAGCCTGCTGCACGGCACGATGGCCAACGCGATGCCGCAGGCGCTGGGCCTGCAGAAGGCCTACCCGGGCCGGCAGGTGATCTCGCTGTCCGGTGACGGTGGCCTGGCGATGCTGCTCGGCGATCTGCTCACCGCGGTGCAGGAAAACCTGCCGATCAAGGTGGTGGTCTACAACAACAGCTCGTTGAACTTCGTGGAGCTGGAGCAGAAGGTCGAAGGCCTGCTGGACAACTACACCGACCTGAAGAACCCCGATTTCGGCCGCTTGGCCGAGGTGATCGGCTTCTATGGGCGCACGGTCACCCGCTCGGAAGACCTGGAGCAGGCCGTGCAGGACATCCTGGCCCATCCTGGCCCGGCGCTGCTGGACGTGCACACCAGCCCGACCGAGCTGGTGATGCCGCCGCAGGTGGAAGCCAAGCAGGTGGCCGGTACTGCCCTGTACGCCGCCAAGGCGCTGCTCAGCGGGCGGGTCGGGGATGTGAGGGACCTGCTGGCGAACAACTTCCTCAACAAGCCATGATCCCCACGCGGTCCGGTAATGCCGGCCGCTGGCCGGCATCCTCAGGATGCTCCAGGCAATGGCGGGAGCCGGCCAGCGGCCGGCACTACCGCGCGGTGCCGCGTCCCCCGTCGGCGGGCGTCTCCCGGTGTTCCATTCATGCGCCTGTTACTGGGGGCGGGGAGGCCCTACCATCGGCTACCCCCTCCCCACGGCCGCCCTGCGCATGTCCGCCACTGCTCCCGTCCCCACCGGACGCCCCCGCTGGTTCGTTGCCGGCGATCTCAACGGCTTCTTCGGCCTGGTGGTCGACAATCTGTCGATCCTCGGCTTCATCGCGATGGCGCTGGTCGGCATCTTCCAGTTCCCGGCCGATGTGGTGTTCGGCCGCATGTTCCCGGGCACCGCCTTCGGCGTGCTGGTCGGCAACGTGCTCTACACCTGGATGGCCCGGCGCCTGGCTGCGCGTACCGGCCGTGACGATGTCACCGCGATGCCGCTCGGCCTGGATGCGCCGACCAGCATCGGCATGGCGCTGCTGGTGCTCGGCCCGGCCTTCCTGGCTTTCAAAGGGCAGGGCCTGGCGCCGCACGATGCCGCCATCGCGACCTGGCAGCTGGGCATGGCCTCGCTGGTGATCATGGGCGTGCTCAAGGTAATCCTTTCGTTCTTCGGCGAAGCGGTCACCCGCGCGCTGCCACGTGCCTCGCTGCTCGGCTCCATCGCCGGTATCGCGATCGTGCTGATGGGCTTCCTGCCGCTGCTGGAAACGCTGCGCTCGCCGATCGTCGGCTTCGTCACGCTGGGCCTGCTGCTGTACGTGCTGATCGCCAAGCGCAAGTTGCCGATCCGCGCGCCCGGCGTGCTGGTCGCGTTCGTGTTCGGCACGATCCTGTATTACGGCCTCGGGCTTGCCGGGCTGGGTGCACCGGGCTTCAAGGTGCCCGAGTGGGTGCCGCCGCAGGTGGTGCTGCCGTGGCCGACGCTGGGCTTCATCGACGGCCTGCCGACCGCGATCACCTACCTGCCGCTGCTGCTGCCGTTCGGCCTGCTGATGGTGGTGGGCGGCATCAATGTCTCTGAGAGCGCGCGCGCGGCCGGTGACGATTACCGCACCCGCGACATCCTGCTGGTGGAAGCCATCGCCACGCTGGTGGCCGGCTTCTGCGGCGGTGTGGCGCAGACCACGCCGTACATCGGCCAGCCGGCCTACAAGCATATGGGCGCACGCAGCGGTTACACGCTGCTGACCGGCCTGTTCGTCGGCATCGGCGGCATGCTGGGCGTGATCTCCGGGCTGGTGCAGTGGCTGCCGCTGGCCGTGCTGGCCCCGATCATCGTGTACGTGGCGATCGACATCACCACCCAGGCCTTCCAGGCCACGCCGCGCGAGCATGCCGGCGCGATGGTGCTCGGCTTTCTGCCCTCGGTGGCGTACCTGCTGGCGATCAAGGCCCCGGGCTGGATCGCACCGGAACAACTGGCGGCGATGACCTCCACCCTGGACGGGCACGGCCTGCCGGAGCTGGCGGTGATCTTCACCCTGGGCAATGGCTTCATCATCACCTCGATGCTGTGGATCGCGGCAGTGGTGGCGATGATCGACGGGAAGCTGCTGCGCGCCTCCGGGTTCCTGCTGGTGGCCGCGGCGCTGACGCTGTTCGGCCTGATCCACTCGGTGGACCCGCGCGGTGGCATCTATCTGCCGTGGCAGCTGGAAGGACTGCCGAAGATCATCAGCTGGCAGTTCACCGGCGCCTATGTGGCGCTGGCCGGGTTGCTGGCGTTGTTGTCGCTGCAGAAGCAGCCTTCAGAGCGCGCGTAGCGCTCTGGTCGTGCTACGGATCATGCCTCGCCATCCAGCGCCGGGTAATGCCGGAAGATGCCGTTGGTGTTGAACGGCAGACGGCGTTCGGAGGCGAGATAGGCGGCGATGTTGGGCCGGGTTTCCACCCGGTCCTTCAATGCACGCAGTTGCGGCAGCGTCGGCCACAGTGCCTGCATGCGGCGCGGGAACATGTACTCCAGCCCGCTCAGCAGCTGGAACAGGGAGAGATCCACGTAGGAATGCTCGCGCAGCGGATGCCGCCCGCCGTTGTGCTTGAGCACGTTCTCGAAATAGCCCAGGAACTTGGGCATGCGCTCGCCGCGCATGGAGGCGGCGCGCGCCTTGGCTTCGTGCTTCTGATCCTCGTAGTACATCGACGCTGCGATCGGGTGATGGGTGTCGTGCACCTCAGCGACCAGATCGGCGATGGTCAATTGCAGCTGGATTGCCTGCTGCCGCCGTGAACTGGCATCCGGGACGAGGCCGAGTTCCGGGCCCAGGTGGTCCAGGATCGCGCCGACCTGGGCGATCACCTGCCGGCCGGTACGCAGAAACGGAGGCGCGAATGGCTGCAGGCCTTCAACCTTGCCCTGCAGGTACGGCTGCATGACCGCATCGCCATGGATGCGCGCCATGTCCGTGTAGCCCGCGCCGGCATCTTCCAGCGCCAGCCGCACGAACTCGCCGCGGCCTTGGATGCCGGTCCAGTAATACAGTTCGTAATGCATGCCGCCACTCCGTATGGAACCGGCCTCCAGCATCGCCGGTGCTGCCGAAAGCAGGCGTGAGCGCAGCGTGGTTCCCGTGCTAGGGTCGAGCGGGCATGTTGATGGGAGTACGCGATGCGGAAGTGGGTCCTGGGCATGTGCGTGGCGGTGTTGCCGGCCACGGTGGCGGCCGATCCGGTGGCACTGCACGATGGGTTCGGCTACAGCGATGCGGTGCTGCGTGCGGAACTGACCTCGTTGCGTGAGATGAGCGGTGCATCCGGTCCGCGCCGTCACCTCGGTGCAGCGGGCTACCATCGTGTCCGTGGCGAGCTGGCCGCCTCCAACCGTGCAGCACGCCAGTGCCTGGATGAAACCCGGGATGCACCGCCGGCGCTGCAGGGTCTGGCGTTCCTGTGTGAATCCACCCTCGCGGGCAATGCGCTGATCGAGGGCGATATCGCCGGATGGGCGAGCCTGATGCTGCGCGTGCGCGAGGACTACCAGCGCACCATCGTGCCGATGCTCAGGGCCGGCGATGAAGTGCCCGATGTCACCCGGCCGGCGTTCGCGTCCTTCACCACATGGCCGCGCAGCGCGCTGCCCGCAGCCGAGCGGGCGCAGGACGTGGCGGTGCCGATCCAGTTCAGCAATGAGTTGCCCTCGGTGACCCTCACGCTGCACGGCACGCGCGATGGCGCGCCGGTCACCCAAGAGGCCGCCTTCATCGTTGATACCGGGGCCCCGCGCTCGCACATCAGCCGCGCGCTGGCCGACTCGCTCGGCCTGGCCGTTACCGAGGGTTTCGTGGTGTCGCGCATCGTCGAGGGCGATATCCAGCAGGCGGGCCTGGTGGCACCGATCGATATCGAGGTGGGTGGGCAGCGGGTGCGTGATGTGTCGTTCAACAGCGAAGCGGCGCGCGAGCTCAACCTGATCGGCCTGGACGTGCTGCGCGCACTGGGGCGGATCACGCTCTCGCGTGAAACGCTGACGCTGCTGGGAGCACACACCCCGGCCGCGTGCACGCGCCGGACCGTCTTCACCTCCTCGTTGTGGGGTCCCTTCCAGCAGGTCCGCTTCCCGATCCGGGGCCGCGAGAACAACCTGATGCTGGTCGACACGGGCTTCCATGGGGCCTTCCAGATGCGCGGCGCGCCGCGCTCGTCGGTGCCGGCCGCCGCGATCCAGCGCAGGAACGTGATCACCACGCGCGGTGCTGAGGACATCGAGTACGCGCCCGCCAGCACGCCACTGCAGGTCACCGATACGTTGAGCGACATTGCGGTGGATATCGCGTTCCAGCCGCCGGATCTGTTCCCTTCGTCGTGGCGGATCGGCTACGGCGTCACCGGGGGCTACACCGTGGCATTGGACCTGCCCGCCGGTCTCGGCTGCCTGGTCCCGCAGCCGCCCGAACCGCCGCTGCTGGCCCGGCCACCGACGGCCTGACGAACCCTGAATCGGCATCTCATCCACCCTTGAAACACGCCCCCGTAACCGCATTTCAGGGACAGTGCTGGCACGGCCAGCCCCGTTTACATCGAGGACAAGAACATGCGGATGGACAAGCTCACCTCGCGTTTCCAGCAGGCGCTGGCCGACGCGCAGTCGTTGGCCGTGGGCCGCGACCACAACATCATCGAACCGGTGCACGTGTTCAGCGCGCTGCTGGACCAGCAGGGCGGCAGCACGCGCCCGCTGCTGGCCCAGGCCGGCGTCAACGTGCCGGTATTGCGCGAACGCTTGAATGAAACCCTGGAGGCCCTGCCCAAGGTCTCCGGACAGGAAGGCAACCTGTCGATCGGCAACGATCTGAACCGGCTGCTCAACAACACCGACAAGCTGGCCCAGCAGCATGGCGATGCCTTCATCGCCAGCGAGTGGTTCGTGCTGGCTGCGGTGGACGATGGCGGCACCCTGGGCATGGCGCTGCGCGCCGCCGGTGCCGACAAGAAGAAGATCGAGACCGCGATCGACAAGGTGCGCGGCGGCGAGACCGTGCAGTCGGAAAACGCCGAAGACCAGCGCCAGGCGCTGGAGAAATACACCATCGACCTGACCGCGCGGGCCGAGACCGGCAAGCTGGATCCGGTGATCGGCCGCGATGAGGAAATCCGTCGCACCATCCAGGTCCTGCAGCGCCGCACCAAGAACAACCCGGTGCTGATCGGCGAGCCCGGCGTGGGCAAGACCGCCATCGTGGAAGGCCTGGCCCAGCGCATCATCAACGACGAAGTGCCCGAGGGCCTGCGTGGCAAGCGCGTGCTCTCGCTGGACATGGGCGCGCTGATCGCCGGCGCCAAGTTCCGCGGTGAGTTCGAAGAGCGCCTCAAGGGCGTGCTCAACGACCTGGCCAAGAGCGAAGGGCAGGTGATCCTGTTCATCGACGAGCTGCACACGATGGTCGGTGCGGGCAAGGCCGATGGCGCGATGGATGCCGGCAACATGCTCAAGCCGGCGCTCGCCCGCGGTGAACTGCACTGCGTCGGCGCGACCACGCTGGACGAATACCGCAAGTACATCGAAAAGGATGCTGCGCTGGAACGCCGCTTCCAGAAGGTGCTGGTCGGCGAGCCGAGCGTGGAAGACACCATCGCGATCCTGCGCGGGCTGAAGGAAAAGTACGCCGTGCACCACGGCGTGGAGATCACCGACCCGGCCATCGTCGCGGCGGCCACGCTCTCGCACCGTTACATCGCCGACCGCCAGCTGCCCGACAAGGCCATCGACCTGATGGACGAGGCCGCCTCGCGCATCCGCATGGAGATCGACTCCAAGCCGGAGGAGCTGGACCGCCTGGAGCGGCGCCTGATCCAGCTCAAGATCCAGCGCGAAATGCTCAAGAAGGAAAAGGACGATGCCTCGCGCCAGCGCCTGGCCGATCTTGAGAATGACATCGATGCGCTGGAGCGCGAGTTCTCCGATCTCAACGAAATCTGGAAGTCGGAGAAGGCCACGCTGCAGGGCGCGACCCGGATCAAGGAACAGATCGAACAGGCCAAGCTGGAACTGGAATCGGCCCAACGCCGCCAGGATTTCGGGCGCATGAGCGAGATCCAGTACGGGCAGCTGCCGCAGCTGGAAAAGCAGCTGGCGGCCGCGCAGGAAGTGGAAACCAGCGAGTTCAAGCTGGTGCAGGATCGGGTCACCGCCGAGGAAATCGCCGAAGTGGTTTCGCGCTGGACCGGCATTCCGGTCAACCGCATGCTGGAAGGCGAGCGCGACAAGCTGCTGCGCATGGAAGACATGCTGCACAACCGCGTGGTCGGCCAGGAAGAGGCGATCAAGGTGGTGTCCGATGCGGTGCGGCGTTCGCGTGCGGGCCTGTCCGATCCGGATCGCCCGAGCGGCTCGTTCCTGTTCCTGGGGCCGACCGGCGTGGGCAAGACCGAACTGTGCAAGGCGCTGGCTGAATTCCTGTTCGACAGCAGCGACGCGATGATCCGCATCGACATGAGCGAGTTCATGGAGAAGCACAGCGTCGCGCGGCTGATTGGTGCGCCCCCGGGCTATGTAGGCTACGAAGAAGGCGGCTACCTCACCGAGGCGGTGCGCCGTCGCCCGTACTCGCTGATCCTGCTGGACGAAGTGGAGAAGGCGCATCCGGATGTGTTCAACATCCTGTTGCAGGTGCTCGACGACGGCCGCCTGACCGATGGCCAGGGGCGCACGGTGGACTTCCGCAATACCGTCATCGTGATGACCTCCAACCTGGGCTCGCACCAGATCCAGGACATGAGCAGCGATGACAGCCCGGAGGCCTACACGCAGATGAAGGCGGCGGTGATGGGGGTGGTGCAGGCGCACTTCCGCCCGGAATTCATCAACCGCCTGGACGACATCGTCGTGTTCCATCCGCTGGACAAGGTGCAGATCAAGCAGATCGCCCGCATCCAGATGCAGGGCCTGGAAAAGCGCCTGGCCGAGCGTGGCCTGCGCATCGAGGTCAGCGACGAGGCCTTCCAGCTGCTGGGTAACGTCGGCTTCGATCCGGTCTACGGCGCCCGCCCGCTCAAGCGTGCCATCCAGTCGCAGCTGGAGAACCCGCTGGCGCAGAAGATCCTCTCCGGCGAGTTCCTCAATGGCGATGTGATCCGGGTCGATGCGGCCGAGGGCAAGCTGGTGTTCGTGAAGGGCTGAGCCCCGCGCGCGCCGGCGGCTTGATAACCGTTGGGCCTCACACCATGCATGTTTGGCATGAACCCCCGCTTCGGCGGGGGTTTTTTGTTCGGTATCGTCGGCATTCACCTGGAGACGATGCGATATGTCCGAACACGGCAGTCCCGAATCACAGTGGCGCGCGGAGACCATCGCGGTGCATGGCGGTTACCGGCCCGATCCCACCACCCGCGCGGTGGCGGTGCCGATCTACCAGACCGTGGCCTACGCCTTCGATGACACCCAGCATGGCGCGGACCTGTTCGACCTGAAGGTGCCGGGCAACATCTACACCCGCATCATGAACCCGACCACCGATGTGCTCGAGCAGCGCATCGCCGCGCTTGAGGGCGGCATCGGCGCGCTCGCCCTGGCCTCGGGCCAGGCCGCGATCACCTACGCGATCCAGACCATCGCCGAGGCCGGCGACAACATCGTCTCGGCCAGTGCCCTGTACGGCGGCACCTACAACCTGTTCGCGCACACGCTGCCGCAGTTCGGGATCGAAACGCGCTTTGCCGACTACCGCGACCCGCAGGCGTTCGGCGCGCTGATCGATGACCGCACCAAGGCGGTGTTCGTC
The DNA here is from genome assembly GCF_056397945.1 of Stenotrophomonas sp. 05L413. Taxonomy (NCBI): domain Bacteria; kingdom Pseudomonadati; phylum Pseudomonadota; class Gammaproteobacteria; order Lysobacterales; family Lysobacteraceae; genus Stenotrophomonas; species Stenotrophomonas sp. 05L413. Next base: position 870,031 of record NZ_JBFTOL010000001.1, on the reverse strand, counting down.
GAGTCCATCGGCAACCCGCGCGGTAACATCACCGATATCGAAGCGGTCGCGAAGATCGCGCATGCGCATGGCGTACCGCTGATCGTGGACAACACGGTGGCGACACCGTACCTGCAGCGCTCGTTCGATTTCGGCGCGGACATCGTGGTGCATTCGCTGACCAAGTACCTCGGGGGACATGGCACCAGCCTGGGCGGGGCGATCGTGGATTCCGGACGCTTCCCCTGGGCGGAGCACAAGCAGCGTTTCCGCCGCTTGAACGAGCCGGACGTGAGCTACCACGGCGTGGTCTACACCGAAGCCCTCGGGCCGGCCGCCTACATCGGCCGCGCGCGGGTGGTACCGCTGCGCAATACCGGCGCGGCGATTTCACCGTTCAATTCCTTCCTGATCCTGCAGGGCATCGAGACGCTGGCACTGCGGCTGGACCGGATCAACGCGAACACCCTGGCCGTGGCCAAGCATCTGCAGGGCCATGCCAAGGTGGCCTGGGTCAACTACGGCGCGTTGCCCGACCACCCCGAACACGCGCTGGTGCAGAAGTACCTGCGCGGCCACGGCTCCGGCGTGCTGACCTTCGGCCTGCCCGGGGGCCGCGCCGCCGGCGCGCGCTTCCTGGATGCACTGCAGCTGTTCACCCGTCTGGTGAACCTGGGTGATGCGAAATCCTTGGCCACGCATCCCGCCTCTACCACGCACCGGCAGTTGGATGCGGCCGAGCTGGAGAAGGCGGGCGTCAGCGAAGACACGGTGCGCTTGTCGGTCGGCATCGAGCACATCGACGACCTGCTGGCGGACCTGGAGCAGGCGTTGGCCAAGGCGTAGAGGTGGGACCCACGGCGGCCGGTGCGGGCCGGCCGCCGTGGGGGTTTTGCCATGGCGCCATGGATTCTCTGCCATGGGGGTAGGGCCGCGCATGGCGTGGCTCTACGCGCGGGGTTAGGATCGGCTGACGATCCCCCAACTGCGCAAGATCGGCCACGCGCAGGCGCGGGGCACGGCGCAGGCTGAGCATCACCTAGAGAGGGAGCCCGCCATGCGCCGCATTGCCCAGGTACGCCAGCGCCACGGTATCGATCGTGTCATCGCCCATCTGCAGGCGTGCCTGCGCGCTGGCGATCCCTTGCCCGATCTGGAGGCACTGGCCGCGATCGCGCACCAGTCGCCGTTCCACTTCCATCGCCTGTACCGCGCGCTGACCGGCGAAACGCCCGGGCGCACCGTGGCGCGCCTGCGCCTGCTGCAGGCGCTGACGCTGCTCGGTCAGGCCGAGAGCCGGGTGACCGAGGTCGCCTTGAACGTCGGCTATGAAAGCCCGCAGGCGCTGGCCCGTGCCTGTCGCCAAACGCTGGATGCCACGCCGAGCACGTTGCGTGAGGATGCCGGGCTGCGCAGCCACTGGCAGCAGCGGCTGTCGCTGCCGGCGGGCGATCACGCGGACGGGACGGTGCCGTTGCAAGTTACGGTGACCACGCTGGAGCCTTTCGATGTGGTGGCGCTGCGCACGCAAGGGGCCTTCGATGATCTGGATCAGGCCTTCGGCGAGATCTTCACCTGGGCGGCGGAGCAGGGATGGGCCGAACAGTTGCAGCAGCTGGTCGGCATCGCACGGACGGACCACCGCGACGCGCCGGCGCAGGAATGCGTGTTCGATTGTGCAATGGGGTTCGGGCGCACGCCGCAGGCGCTACCAGCCCCGCTGCGTGCGCTGACGCTGGGCGGTGGCACGTATGCCGTGCTGCGCCATGTGGGCAGTTACGCAGGGCTGGAGGCCGCCACCGATGCACTGCTGCGCGACTGGCTGCCCGAGAGCGGCCACACGCTGCGCGACGTCGAGCTGTATTACCACTACCTCGACGATCCGGAAGAGGTCCCTGAGGCGATCCTGCGTGCGGATATCTGCGTGCCGGTCGCGTAGCGCCCCTCACACCACTGGAATGCTGTGCTGCTGCCCCATCGTGCGGTACGGCGGGGTGGACATCACCATCTCCGCCAGCGAGTAGGCCAGTTCGCGCTCGGCCATCACCGTGCCATCGGCACCGTGGGCGAGCAGGTGCTTCACCTCGGCATCGCTATGCGCCCTTGCCAGTAGGGTCAGGCCGGGGTTGAGCGCGCGCAGCTTGGCCAACGTTTCACCGGCTTCCAGCGGCTGCGGGATCGCCAGCACGGCGATCTTGGCGCGCTCGGGATGCGCTTCGGCCAGCACGCGGTCGGAGGCGGCACTGCCGCGGATACCGGGCAGGCCGGCCGCGTGCGCTTCGGCGACGTGTTCCTTGTTGTCGTCGATGATCATCACCGGCACGCCCCGGTCGCGCAGTACCTGCGCCAGCGCGCTGCCGACGCGGCCGTAGCCGATCACGATGGCATGGTCGTGCAGGTCCAGCGACGGGCCCGGCGGCAATTCCGTCTCCACCGTGGTGGGGGCGGTTTCCTGATGCTTCAGCAGCCAGCGGTCGAGCAGGCCGAACACCAGCGGGTTGAGCATGATCGAGATCAGCGCACCGGCCAGCACCAGCGCCTGACCGGTCGGCGGCAGGATCCCCAGCGTCACGCCGAGGCCGGCAATGATGAAGGCGAATTCGCCGATCTGCGCCAGGCTGGCGGAAATCGTCAGTGCGGTACCGGTCGGATGGCCGAACGCGCGCACGATCACGAACGCAGCGGCGGATTTGCCGAACATGATGATCGCCGCGGTGGCCAGGACCTGCCACGGGTGTTCGATCAGGATGGCCGGGTTGAACAGCATGCCGACCGAGACGAAGAACAGCACCGCGAACGCATCGCGCAGCGGCAGTGAATCATTGGCGGCTTTGTGGCTCAGTTCGGATTCGTTGAGCAGCATGCCGGCGAAGAACGCGCCGAGTGCGAACGACACGCCGAACAGCATCGCCGAGCCGAACGCCACGCCCAGTGCGATGGCCAGCACGGCCAGGGTGAACAGCTCGCGCGAACCGGTGCCGGCGATGCGCTCCAGGATCCACGGAATCACCCGGCGCCCGACCACCAGCATCACCGCCACGAACAGGCCCAGCTGCACGAAGGTCCAGCCGATGCTGGCCAGCACGCTGCCGACGGTATGGGTTTCATTGGCCGCATCGGGCCCGAACACGCCGGCCAGGACCGGCATCATCACCAGCGCCAGGACGCAGGCCAGGTCTTCCACGATCAGCCAGCCGATGGCGATCTTGCCGCGCGTGGTTTCCAGCAGGCGCCGTTCTTCCATCGCGCGCAGCAGCACCACGGTACTGGCGGTGGCCAGCGAGAAACCGAATACCACGCCATAGATCACCGGCCAGCCCATCAGCGCCGCCAGGCCCCAACCGAGCAGGGTAGCGACCAGGATCTGGCCGATCGCACCCGGGATGGCGATCGCTTTGACCTCCATCAGGTCTTTGAGCGAGAAATGCAGGCCGACCCCGAACATCAGCAGCATCACCCCGATCTCGGCCAGCTGGTTGGCCAGTGCCTGGTCGGCGACGAAGCCGGGGGTGAACGGACCTACGCAGATGCCTGCAATCAGATAACCGACCAGGGGAGACAAACGCAGCTTGTTGGCCAGCGCGCCGAAAATGAAGGCGAGCCCAAGGCCAACGGCAACGATGTTGATCAGGTCGGTGTCATGGTGCATCGGGGCTCGCAAAGAGGGGGGGTGCCCCGATTTTCACCGATGCGGCCGGTCCGGGCAAACATCGATGGCCGCAATGCTGCTATGTCCCCGTGGTCAGGTCATGTGCTGTCCGGGACAGCCCGTGGGTTGAACGGTGAATGCGCGGAATCCCGGTTTCCTGCGGCCAGAACGCACATGCCCCGGCGAACCGGGGCATGGGGTTTATCAGGAGGTTGCCGGCCAGCGGCCGGCACTACCTTGGGTTACCACTTGTACGTCACGCGACCGTACACATAGGCGCCGTTGAACCCATACGGCGAGTAGTTGCTGTACGGCAGCATGCCCCAGGTGGAGTTCTGCAGGTCCACGGTGCGGTCCGGGTACTCGTCCAGGATGTTGTCCGCGCCCAGGGTCAGGGTCCAGTTCTCGCTCGGCTTGTAGCTGGCCGAGGCATCGAGCACCCACGAGGCGTCGTAGGTCTGGTCGCGCAGGGCGGTAGCCGAGTTGCGCACCGTGAACGAGCCGTAGCGGGTGGCGGCCAGGTTCAGGTCCCAGCGGTCCGAACGCCAGGTGCCGCTGAGGATGGTCTTGTCGCGCGGGTAGCTGTCCTCGATGCGGCCGATCTCGTCGCGGCCGATCAGCGACTGGGTGATGCCCAGCGCGCCGAACACCGCCGGCGAGGCGATGAACTTCTTCACCTCGGTCTCGTTGTAGCTGTAGGCGGCGGTCAGCTCCAGCGAGCTGGCGGCGAAGGGAATCGTGTAACTGGAGACCGCATCCACACCGCGGGTGCGGGTGTCCACGCCGTTGGTGAAGTAGGAGAACGCGGTGACGCCCGGCAGACCCAGGTTGGCCAGCAGCGCATTGGCGGCGTCATTGGTGGTGATGTTGGTCGACAAGACGATGCGGTCGTCGATGTCGATCTGGTACGCATCCACGGTCAGGTACAGGCGATCCACCGGCTGCAGTACCAGACCCAGGCTGTAGGAGGTCGAGCTTTCGGCCTTCAGCGGGCTGGCGCCCAGGGCCTGCGCGGCAGGGCTGGTGGTCGGGAAGGTGCCGCGTTCGACGAACACGCCGTTGATGATCGTGCTGGTCACCGCCTGGTAGCTCTGCTGGGCCAGCGACGGCGCGCGGAAGCCGCTCGACGCCGTGGCGCGCAGGGCGACCTTGTCGGTGAAGGCGTAGCGTGCGGAGAGCTTGCCGGAGAACTTGTCGCCGAAGTCCGAGTAATCCTCATAGCGGCCGGTCACACCGGCGGAGAACTTGTCGGTGAGGTCGGCTTCCAGGCCGGCATAGACGGCGTAGTTGTCGCGGTCGGCATCCACCGCGTTGAGTGGGGTGAAGCCACCGAAGCCCTGCGCACCGCTGCCGGTATAGGAGTTCAGTTCACCGGCGGACTGCTCCCACTTTTCCTTGCGGTATTCACCGCCGAAGGACAGCGTGACCGGGTAGGCCAGGCCCCAGTCCAGGGTCTTGGTCACATCGGCATTGACGATGTTCTGGGTGTACTCCAGCGCGCCATCGTAGAACGAGCGCGGGCTGTTCACGCCGAGCGCGTAGTTGATGCTGTTACGGGTGTGGAAATCGATCTTGTTGGCGCCGTAGTTGTAGCTGACGTCCCAGTTCCAGCCGCTGTCCGTATCGCCCTTGACCCCGGCGACCAGCGAGCGGTCCTTGGAGTACTGATTGATCTCCGGCACGAAGCCGTCCGGGTAGGTCTGCGCCAGCAGCGGGCCCTGGTTGCTGTTGTTGCGCGAGCGGTAGAACGCGAACGAGGTGATGTCGCGGTTGCTGGCCATCGCGGTGGCGTAGGCCGAGACGTGGTCGCTGAACTGGAAGCTGGCATTGGCCGAGGCCGCGGTAGCATCCACCTGCGGGTCACCGACCACGAAGGTGGTCTGGCCGATGTTCGGGAAGTTGCCCGTGTTGGGCGCGGTGCCCTGGTAGGGGCCGGCGCGGTTGCTCTCGTCCTGCTGGACGATCTGGCCGGCCACATGCACGCTGCCGCGGCCGTCGGCGAAGCCGATACCGGTGTCGCCGGAGAGCTGGTACTTGTTGCCGTCACCGGCCGAGTACTGGCCGGCATCCAGCGCCAGGCTGCCGCCGGAGGAGGACCCCTTGAGCACGATGTTGATCACACCGGCGATGGCGTCCGAGCCGTACTGCGCCGAGGCGCCGTCGCGCAGCACTTCCACGCGCTCGATCGAGGCGATCGGAATCGCGTTGATGTCCACGGCCGACGAGCCACGGCCGATGCTGCCGTTGACGTTGATCTGCGCGGAGGTGTGGCGGCGCTTGCCGTTGACCAGCACCAGCACCTGGTCCGGGGAGAGGCCGCGCAGCTGCGCTGGGCGGATGCCGCTGGTGCCATCGGTCAGCGCCGGGCGCGGGAAGTTCAGCGAGGGCAGGGCGCGGGCCAGCGCGGTGGCCAGCTCGGTGGTGCCGGTGGACTGCAGCGCCTCGGGGGTGATGATGTCGATCGGCGACTGGGACTCGGCCACGGTGCGGTCGGCCACGCGGGTGCCGGTGACGATGATGGTGTCCAGGGTGTTGGCCGCGGTGCGGGCAGGGGCGTCCTGGGCGGTGGCGGCGAAGCTGGACATACCGAGCGCGACAGCTACGGCGGCGGCGAGCGTACTGGTCTTGCGGTTCATCAGGATGTGGCTCCGGTAGTGGCGGTGCTGCACCAAAGCGACATCACGACATCGAGGATCGGGTCAGCGAAGGCGGTTGTTGCGGTGCGCAATAGACGGATTAACGGGATATTCATCGCTTGTCAAATTTTCGCCAATTTCGTAAAAAACGTTGCAGAAGCAACCATTTACGTGAGGCGTTCGATTCGACAGGAGGGTCCCGGGGAAGCGCAGGCAGGGTCGTGGGAGAGAGAAACGAGGCCTGCCGCGCATCCCGGGGCGCGTCAAGTATTCGTTAACGCTAGAATTACGTCGCAGGAAAGGTGCTCACGAGCACATTCCATTCCGTTATATGGACCCCCAAGATGATTTCCCTTCGTAACTTCGCCTTGCGCCGTGGCGAGCGGCTGCTGTTGTCCAACGTCGACCTGACCCTGCATGCGGGGTACCGCGTCGGCGTGGTCGGCCGCAATGGCGCCGGCAAGTCCAGCCTGTTCGCCGCCGTGAAGGGCGAGCTGGAGGCGGACAAGGGCGACGTGGATCTGCCCGGCAAGATCCGCATCGCCAGCGTGGCCCAGGAAACCCCGTCGCTGCCCGATCCGGCGCTGCAGTTCGTGCTGGAGGGCGACACCGAGGTGGCCGCCGTCATGCGTGAAGAGGCGGAGGCCGCAGCGCGTGAAGACTGGGAAGCGGTGGCCACCGCCCACCAGCGTATGGCCGAGATCGGCGCGTATGACGCCGAAGCGCGCGCCGGCAAGCTGCTGCACGGCCTGGGCTTCCCGGCCGAGACCCACTCGCGCGCGGTCTCCTCGTTCTCTGGCGGCTGGCGCGTGCGCCTGAACCTGGCGCGCGCGCTGATGATGCCCAGCGACCTGCTGCTGCTCGACGAACCGACCAACCATCTGGATCTGGACGCCGTGTTCTGGCTGGAACAGTGGCTGCTCAAGTACCCGGGCACCCTGCTGCTGATCTCGCATGACCGCGAGTTCCTGGACAACGTGGCCACCCACACCCTCCACCTGCACGGTGGCGGTGCCAAGCTGTACGTCGGCGGCTATACCGATTTCGAGCGCCAGCGCGCCGAACAGCTGCGCCAGCAGCAGCTCGCCCACGACAAGGAACAGGCGGAGCGCGCGCATCTGCAGAGCTTCATCGATCGCTTCAAGGCGCAGGCCAGCAAGGCCGCGCAGGCGCAGAGCCGCATGAAGCGCCTGGCCAAGCTGGCCGGCACCGAAGCGGTGCGTGCCGAGCGCGAGTTCCGCATCGAGTTCGCGCCGCCGGCCAAACTGCCGTTCTCGCTGATCCGCCTGAACCATGTCGAGGCCGGTTACGGCGCCGATTCGGTGATCCTGCACAACGTGGGCTTCGGCCTGGAAGCCGGCCAGCGCATCGGTCTGCTCGGCCCGAACGGTGCCGGTAAGACCACCCTGGTGAAGACCCTGGTGGGCGAACTGGACCCGATCAGCGGCGAGCGTGCCGCGCATCCGGACCTGCGCATCGGGTACTTCGCCCAGCACACGGTGGAGTCGCTGCACGAAGGGCAGTCGCCGATGGAGCACTTCCGCGACCTCGCCCCGGATGCACCGAACCAGTCCTTCCGCGATTTCCTCGGCAAGTGGAACTTCGCCGGCGACCGCGCGTTTGAACCGGTGGACGGCTTCTCCGGCGGCGAACGTGCGCGTCTGGCCCTGGCACTGATCGCCTACCAGCAGCCGAACGTGCTGCTGCTCGACGAACCGACCAACCACTTGGATCTGGAAATGCGCGAAGCGCTGGCCGAAGCGTTGGCCGACTTCGAAGGCGCGATCGTGATGGTCTCGCATGACCGCCATCTGATCGGTCTGGTCTGCGACACGTTCTGGCGTGTGGCCGATGGCGTGGTCGAACCGTTCGACGGCGATCTGGATGCCTACGCGGCGTGGCTGCGTTCGCGTCCGGCCGCGCAGGGCACCAAGCAGAAGATGGCCGCGGCCGCCCCGGAGCCGGCGCCGCCGACTCCGCCGCTGCCCGCGCGCAAGCCGGCCAACCCGCACAAGCTGGCCGCTGCCGAAGCCAAGGTGGGCGAGCTGGAAGCGCTGCTGGCCGATCTGGACCGCCAGCTGGCCGATCCTTCCAACTACGCCGATGCGACCCGCATGGCGGTGCTTGGCCGTGACCGCGAAGCGACCGCCACCCTGCTCAGCAAGGCCGAGCAGACGTGGATGGAATTGCTGGACGCCTGATCGCGGCGGGTGATGCGGCACGCTGGTACGTGCCGCATCCCGTGTAGATCCACGCCGTGCGTGGATGCGCTCCGTCCCGGCATTGCGTTATCCACGCATGGCGTGGATCTACCCGAGGCCGGGCATCCCTTCATGGCGTTGGTCTACCGGGTTTCCAGCCATTCCCGGAACCGCCGCGCCGCATCGCTCTCGCTGCGCGAGCGCAGCCGCGTCAGCCAATACCTGCCCAGATCCAGGGTCTGCGCGAAGGGTTGGATCAAGCGCCCTTGGGCAAGATCCTGCTCGAACATCTTCAACGGCAACAGCGCCACGCCCGCACCTGCGGCGGCGGCACTGGCCAGCGTCAGGGACGAATCAAACACGGGCCCACGCGCGTCCAGCTCCGGCGCGCCAGCGGCCTGCAGCCAGCGTGGCCACTCGTCGCTGCGGTAGGAGCGCAACAACGCCACGTTGGCCAGGTCGCGCGGCTGCCGCAGCGTACGTGCCAACGCAGGTGCACACAGCGGCGCAAACGGGGCATCCAGTACGGCATCGCTGACCTGCCCCTGCCAATCGCCATCACCGAACCGGATCGCCAGGTCCAGCCCTTCACCGGCCAGATCGATGCGGTTGTTGTGGGTCTGCAGGCGCAGTTCGATATCCGGATGGCGCGCGTTGAAATCCCCCAGGCGCGGCAGCAGCCAACCGGTGGCGAAGGTGCCGACCACGCCCACGCTCAACACCTCCCGGAAATGCCCGCCGACGAACCGGTCCAGGCTCACCGCGATGCGGTCGAAGGCCTCGTTGAGCACCGGATACAGGCGGGCGCCTTCATCGGTCAGGGCGACCCCGCGCGGCAACCGGGTGAAGAGCGACACGCCCAGCCGGTCCTCCAGCGCCCGGATCTGATGGCTCAGCGCGGCCTGGCTGACGCATAGTTCCAAGGCGGCACGGGTGAAATTCTGGTGCCGGGCGGCAGCCTCGAAGGCGCGCAGGGCGTTGAGCGGCAGCTGGGGGCGGAGCATGGGGCGAGCCGTGAGCAGGATTGATGCATCTTCGCACCGAGGGGCAGCTGCGGCGAGCGACTTCCGCAGATGACGCCATTTTCCGCGTTCATTCCCGGGGGGAATGCCAAGAGGTATGAGGTCAAGTAATGACTTCCGCTGAAAATCCTCGCTGGTGGAGGCGCGGCAACCTGCCAATACTCAGGCCTTCGCCAAGGAGAACCCCATGACCGCTCGACGACAGTTCCTGCAATGGACCGGCGCGGCCGCCGCGTCTGCGCTGGCGGCCACCGCCACCGCCACCGCCTTCGCCAAGACGCCGCTGCCCGCGCCGAAACCCGCCGTCGCGGCGAAAGACTTCGCCGCGTTGGAAGTAGCAAGCGGCGGGCGCCTCGGCGTGACCCTGCTCAACACCGGCACCGGCTGGCGCACCGGCAACCGGCAGGACGAACGCTTCCCGATGTGCAGCACGTTCAAGTTCGTATTGTCCGCCGCAGTGCTGCACCTGGCCGACCAGGGCAGGCTCTCGCTGGACCGGCGCGTGGCCGTGCGCCAGCAGGACATGCTCTCGCATGCGCCGGTGACCACGCGGCACATCGGCAAGGACGTCACCGTGCGCGACCTGTGCCGGGCGACCGTGATCACCAGCGACAACCCCGCCGCGAACCTGCTGCTGGGCATGGTGGGTGGGCCGGCCGGCGTGACCGCCTTCCTGCGTGCCAACGGCGATGCGGTGACCCGCAATGACCGTCTCGAGCCGGAGATGAACCGCTTCGCCCCGGGCGACCCGCGCGATACCACCAGCCCGGCCGCGATGGCCGCCAGCCTGCAGCGCTTCGTGCTCGGTGACGTCCTCAAGCCCGCCTCGAAACAGCAGCTGGCCGACTGGCTGATCGACAACGAAACCGGCGATACACGGCTGCGCGCCGGATTGTCCAAGGCGTGGCGGGTGGGTGACAAGACCGGCAGCAATGGCGAGGACACCACCAATGACATCGCCATTCTGTGGCCGCTCGCCGGCGGTGCACCGTGGGTGCTGACCAGCTACCTGCAGGGCGCGACGGTGGACGATGCCGGCCGTAACGACGTGCTGCGCCAGGTGGCGGTGATCGCCGAAGGCATCATGCAGCACGCCGGGTAAGCCACACCGCCCGGTACGCCACCCCGCCGGCAGGCACCGACCGTTGGTCGGTGCAGCACAGGGTAGTGCCGGCCGCTGGCCGGCAACCCATGAAACCGGCACCGCTTGGAGCCGGCACCGCTTGGAGCCGGCCAGCGGCCGGCACTACCTCTACAACGTCAGCCTTCGGTGTGGCTGGTGCGTACCGCTTCCAGGAAGTCCCGGCCCCAGCGATCCACGTCGTAATACTCCACGCTGCCGAACAGCTGGCGCATGCGCCCGGTGGCTTCCTCGTCGGGCATCGACAACGCCTGCAACAAGCCCGCGGTGAGGTCGGCCGGGTCATGCGGATTGGTCAGCACCGCGCCCTTCAGCTCGGCCGCCGCACCGGCGAATTCGCTCAGCACCAGCACGCCGTTGCTGCCCTCGATGCCCTGCGTGGCCACGAACTCCTTGGACACCAGGTTCAAGCCATCGCGCAACGGGGTGATCCACATCACCTGCGCGGCGGCGTAGTGCGCCACCACCTCTTCGAACGGCAATGCCTGGGCGAAGAAGCGCACGGGGGTCCAGTCGAGCCGCGAGAAGCGCCCGTTGATCCGCCCCACCGCCTGCTCGATCTGGTTCTGCAGCGTGCGGTAGATGGTCATCTCGCGCGCGGCCGGTACGCAGATCATGAGCAGGGTGACTTTGCCCTGGCGATCCGGATGCTGCTCCAGCAACCGCTCGAACGCCTCCAGCTTGGCCAGCGTGCCCTTGGTGTAATCCAGGCGCTCCACTGACAGCACCAGCTTGCGCGCGCCGATCTCGCGGCGCAGCTTGAAGATGTCATTGCGCACGTCGCTGCGGGCGAGCACGTTGTGGATGCGGCGCAGATCGGTGCCGACCGGGTGCGCACCGAGGGCGACTTCGCGGTCGCCCACGCGCAGGCGCGTGGTCATCGTGTCCAGACCCACGGCGCACCCATAGGTGAGGAAGCGCGGGGCACAGCTTTCCCACGCCAGCCGTTCGGCCGGCATCGCACCGCGCACGACGTCCACGAAGTTTTCCACCTGGCGCGGAATGTGGAAGCCGATGTAGTCGCAGCTGAGCAGGCTGCCGATGATCTCGCGGCGCCACGGCACCACATTGAACACATCCGCCGACGGGAAGTAGGTGTGGTGGAAGAAGGCGATCTTCAGGTCCGGGCGCAGTTCGCGCAGCGTGGCCGGCACCATCCACAGGTTGTAGTCGTGGATCCACACGGTGGCGCCATGCGCGGCCTCGGCGGCGGTGGCCTCGGCGAACTTGCGGTTGACCTTCAGGAATACCTGCCAGTCTTCCTCACGGAACTTCGCGCGTTCCCAGAACACGTGCAGCATCGGCCAGAACGCTTCCTTGGAGAAGCGCTTGTAGAAAATGTCCACTTCCTGTTTGCTCAGCGGCACGCGCGCAGCGGTCAGGGTCGGGTAGCGCTCGGCATCCACCGCCAGGTGCGTCTGGAACGGACCGCGCTTGGGTTCATCGATGCCCCAGGCGACCCAGGAGCCCTTCTGGCCGCCTTCGAAGAAGCTCAGCAGCGAGGGGATGATGCCGTTGGGCGAGCGCGGCGGGCGCTGCACCAGCACGCCGTCTTCCATCACTTCATCGAAGGGCAGGCGGTGATAGACCATCACCAGGTCGGCGCCGTCGGCGCGCGCCTGCGGCGGTGGGCGCAGGAAGGGATCGTCATCGGCGAGCAGGCCGAAATGTTCGATCGCTTCGAGGATGCCGCCGCAACCCGGCGCCTGTGCATGGAAGGTGTGCTTCAGGTCGGCCGTCGCGGCAGTCAGCGCCGGCTCCGAATCGCCCACGCACACCCCGCGGAAACCGGAGGTGTACATCGACAGGTCATTGAGGGTGTCACCGGCCACCAGGATGCGGTCGCGCGGGAGCTCCAGCAGGCGCGCAAGCGCGGCCAGGGTGCGGCCCTTGTCGGTGTCCGGCGGCAGGATGTCGAGATAGCGGTCGGCCGAGTACAGCACATCGCAGCCCAGCGCCTGCGCGGCGGCCTGGATCTGCGAGCGCAGCGGCGCCAGCGTGTCCGGATCGCAGAAATACGAGCAGCGGCGTTCCTGCGGCACATCCTGGCGCTGGAGTGCGGTGAACGGACGCATCGCGGCGGCGACCACCTGCTCGCCCGGCCAGTGCGCGTCGATCATCGATTGCAGGGGCTGCAGCGGCTGCAGGGTGTGGCCGTCGACGACGGTCGCACCGACATCGCAGACCACGTAATCCGGGCGCGGAATGGCCGGATCGGAGAGCAGGGGCATCACTGCTTCCAGGCCGCGGCCGGTGATGAAGATCAGGCGGATGCCCGGGTGCTGGTCGACCAGCCGGTAGAGCCGATGACGCGCGGCGGGATCGCCGGCGAGGAAGGTGCCATCCAGATCGGTGGCGAGAATCAATTGCGGGGCCGGCGGCGCCGGCGGTGTACGGGTTGGAGTGAGGGAGGTCGGTGTCGAAACAGTCAATGCACTTCCTTATCGGAGTCAGAGGGGAGGGGGATATCGGGATCCGGCGGCGCGGTGTCGGTCTCGGGCATCAGTTCCAGCGCCGAGGGGGTGGTGCGCAGCATCAGCCGGAAGCCGACCGGATGCGTGCGCAGCCGCTGGAAACTGAGCAGGCGCGCGGTGGTGAACAAGGCCAGCAGCATCAGGACCACCGCGAAGTACAACGGCAGTGCAGGCGCGCCGAACTGTTGCATGGCCGCGCCCGCCAACGCGGGGCCGAGCGCGGCGCCCACGCCATGGACCAGCAGCAGGCTGGAGCAGCCCGAGAGCAGATCTTCGCGCGGCAGGTAATCGAGCATGTGCGCGACCGCGAAGGGATACAGCGCGAAGGCCAGCCCGCCATAGAAGAAAAACAGGCCGAACAGCAGATGGGTCTGCAGCTGGATCATCGGCAGCGAGGCCACCACTGCGATACCCGCCGCGGCCAGGCTCAGTGCGACCAGTCCGGTGCGGCGGTCATGCCCGTCGCTGATGTGACCCAATGGCCATTGCAGCAACGCGCCACCGGCGATGGCGGTCAGCATGAACAGGGCAACGCCATTGCCGTCCAGGCCGACCTCACCAGCGTAGACCGGCAGCAAGCCCCAGAACGCACCCATCGCCAGGCCGGAGAGGCCGGCGGCAACCGTCGCCACCGGGGCCATCGCATACAGCCGCGCCAGTTTCAGGCGCGGCACCGAGGGAATCTCCGGCGGGCGCAGGCGCGTAGCGGTGACCGGCAATACTGCCGCGCAGACCAGGATCGCGGTCAGCATGAACATCGAGGTCGCGCCGGCGTCGCCCAGCATCAGCAGCACCTGGCCGAGCGCCAGTGCCGAGAGGTTGACCACCATGTAGAGCGAGAAAGCGCGGCTGCGCAGGCGCGGGTCTGGCTCGGCGTTGAGCCAGCTCTCGATCACCGTGTAAAGGCCTACCAGCGCGATGCCGGTGAGGATGCGCAGCACGCCCCAACCCACCGGATTGATCCACAGAGGGTGCAACAGCACCGCGATGGCGGCGAGGGCGGCAAAGAAGGCAAACGCACGGATATGGCCGATGCGGCCGATCAGCGAGGGGGCGAAGAAGGTGCCGATGAAAAAACCGGCGAAATAGCCGGACATCACCAACCCCAACGTGCCGGCACCGAAGCCGGCTTCACCCCCGCGCACCGCCAGCAATGTGCCGAGCAGGCCGCTGCCGGTCAGCAGCAGCGCCACACCGGCGAGCAGGGCGGTCAACCGCAACATGCGTGCGCCCTTCGTGGGGAAGAAGGCGAACAAGTCACGTGATTGACCATAACACAGGGGCAATGAAGCCCCGGTTGCAGCGGCGGCGATGCGCGCGTAAGCCGGTCTGTCGCATCAGGCGCGCGGTTTGCGCTGCCCGGTCGCGACCGTTAGGGTGGGGGCATGAACGCAGTCAAACTTCTTCCTTTGGCCGCTGCATTGGCGATCACCGCCTGCAGTGGCTCCAACGACACCGTCGGGCATGAGGTGTCGATGGCACCGTCCGATGCCTTCATGTCCGCCGTGGCTGCGCATTGCGGCAAAGCGTTCGAAGGTCGCATCGCGGTCAACGAACCGCGCACCGATGCGCCGGACCCGTTCGAGGGCAAGCGCCTGGTGATGCATGTGCGTGGCTGCGAGGATCCGGCGCACGAGCTGCGGATTCCGTTCCATGTCGGCGACGACCACTCGCGTACCTGGGTGCTGAGCCGTACCGAGAACGGCCTGCGCCTGAAGCATGATCACCGCCACGAAGATGGCAGCCCGGATGCGGTGACGATGTACGGTGGCGACAGCAAACCGCCGGGTACCGCGCAACGTCAGTCCTTCCCGGTCGATTCGGATTCCGTGGCGATGTTCCGCAAGGCGGACATGCTCGCTTCGGTGCAGAACACCTGGGCGATGGAAGTGGAGCCGGATCAGCGCTTCGTCTACGAATTGACCCGCCCGGGCGGCCGCCACTTCCAGGTGGTGTTCGATCTGAGCAAGCCGGTGGCATTGCCGCCGGCGCCGTGGGGCAGTGAGACGCCCGCGCCGTAACGTTCACCGGTGCCGACCCGCGGTCGGCACCTACCGCGGGCAGTAACGCTCAGCGCGCCCCGAACCGGGCGCGGCAGCCGCCGCTGACCCACAGGCTGCCATTGCTGTAGCCCCAGCTGCGGCCTTCCACGCAGGCCGTGCCCGACAACTGCTGCACCAGCGCCGGGCGACCCTGACGGGCATCCCAGGCACAGGTCTGCTGGCGCTTGTCGTTGCTGCTGCAGGTCACGCTGTAATTGCTGTTGCCGCCACCGCCTCCCCAGTTGCCACCGCTGTTGCCACGCGCTTCGGCGAACTCGCCGCGGCAGCCGCGATTGACCCAGATCGCCCCATTGCGCACGCCCCAGGTCTGGCCCTCGACACACGCCGTACCGGAGATCTGGCGGACCAGGCTTGCGTTGCGCCAGCCGGTGTTGCAGGTGCGCTCGCGGTTATCCTGGCTCTCGCAGCGGATCGTCGCGCCGGTACCGCCACCGCCGCCCCAGTTGCCGCCATTGCCACGGCCCTCGACGAATTCGGCTCGGCAACCGCCGCTGACCCAGACCGTCCCGTCGCGCGAGCCCCAGTTGCGGCCCTCGGTACAGGTCGTCCCGGAGATCTGGCGGGACAGCCGGGCACTGCGCCAGCCCGTGTTGCAGACCCGCTCGCGGTTGTCCTGGCTTTCGCAGCGGACCGTGCCGTTGTTGCCGGGGCCGTTGCCGCCGCCATTCCAGCCACCGCCGTTGCCGTTGCCGCGCAGCGAGGTGGCGATGTCCTGCTTGATGCGGGAGAAGTTCCAGCCCGAATTGACCTGGGCCAGGTAGAAGCGCAGCTGGTCGTCCGGGATCCGGCGGCCATTGGACTGGTCGGCGTATTCCTGGGTGATGACCCGGCTGCGGTCGGAGGAGGACAGCTGCGACAGATTCTCCGGGGCATAGGCCCGGGTACTCATCTGGGCGTGGAGGGCCGGGGCCATACAGGCCAGGGCAAGGGTGAGGCAGACGGTGCTCAGACGGCGTTGCATGGCGACATCCCCGTGCGGTCGTTGGTGCGCGGACTATAGGAATGGCCCCGGTTCAGAGGGTGTGATGCCGGGCCGCAGCCCCCGGATTTGCCCCGCCGGGCTGGCGGCCGCAGAATAACGGGCTTTCCGGCGCAGCTTGGCGCCGGCACTCTCCTGCGGAGCTTTACCCCCATGCGTACCCACTTCTGTGGCCTGGTCGACGAGACCCTGATTGGCCAAACCGTAACCCTCGCCGGCTGGACCGACGTTGCCCGCAACCAGGGCGGCGTGGTCTTCATCGATCTGCGTGATCATGAAGGCATCGTGCAGGTGACGGTGGAAGTCGACAACGCCGCTGTATTCGCCGTGGCCGCCAGCCTGGGCTACGAGGACGTGCTGCAGGTGGAAGGCGTGGTGCGCGCGCGCCATGCGGCCAACGACAAGCTCCGCACCGGCAAGGTGGAAGTGATCGCCACGGCCATCACCCTCCTCAACAAGGCCGAGCCGCTGCCGTTCCACGCGCACGAGAACCCGGGCGAAGAAACCCGCCTGAAGTACCGTTACCTGGATCTGCGCCGCCCGGAAATGCAGCGCATGCAGCGCACCCGCATCAAGCTGGTGCAGGCCCTGCGCCGCCACCTGGATGCCACCGGCTTCCAGGACATCGAAACCCCGATCCTGACCAAGGCCACCCCGGAAGGCGCCCGCGACTTCCTGGTGCCGGCGCGCATGCACCCGGGCGAGTTCTACGCCCTGCCGCAGAGCCCGCAGCTGTTCAAGCAGATCCTCATGGTGGCCGGCTTCGACCGTTACTACCAGATCGCGCGCTGCTTCCGCGATGAAGCCCTGCGTGCCGACCGCCAGCTGGAATTCACCCAGCTGGACATGGAGTTTGCCTTCGTGCGCGAGCGCGACGTGCAGGACTTCGTGGAAACCATGATCCGCGCCATCTTCAAGGAAGTGGTGGACGTGGAGCTGGCCGCCAGCTTCCCGCGCATGACCTGGGCCGAAGCGATGCGTCGCTATGGCTCGGACAAGCCGGACCTGCGCATCGCGCTGGAGCTGGTGGACGTGGCCGAGCTGGTCAAGACCAGCGAGTTCCCGGTGTTCACCGCCGCCGCCAATGATGCCGATGGCCGCGTCGCCGCGCTGCGCATCCCGGGTGGTGCCAGCCTGTCGCGCAAGCAGATCGACGACTACGCCGCGCATGCCGCCAAGTACGGCGCCAAGGGCCTGGCCTACATCAAGATCAGCGAGAGCGGCGAAGTTGCCTCGCCGATCGCCAAGTTCTTCAGCGAAGAGGCCTTCGCCGCGCTGGTCGCCCAGGTGGGTGCCGGTAACGGCGACATCGTGTTCTTCGGCGCCGGTGGCTACAACAAGGTCTCCGACTTCATGGGCGCCCTGCGCCTGAAGGCCGGCAAGGACTTCAACCTGGTCGCCGCCGGCTGGGCACCGCTGTGGGTCACCGATTTCCCGATGTTCGAGTACGACGACGAAGCCCAGCGCTACGTCGCCCTGCACCACCCCTTCACCGCACCGGCGGTGGACGACATTGCCGATCTGCGCGCGAATGCGAAGACCGCCGTGTCGCGGGGCTATGACATGGTGCTCAACGGCAACGAGATCGGCGGTGGTTCCATCCGTATCCACCGCTCGGACATGCAGAGCGCGGTGTTCGACCTGCTGGGCATCGGGGCCGAAGAGGCCGAGGGCAAGTTCGGCTTCCTGCTCGACGCGCTGCGTTTCGGCGCGCCGCCGCACGGTGGCATCGCCTTCGGTATCGACCGCATCGCGGCACTGATGGCCGGTACCGAGTCGATCCGCGACGTGATCCCGTTCCCGAAGACCACCGGCGCGCAGTGCCTGATGACCGGTGCCCCCTCGCCGATCCCGGACGAGCAGCTGGCCGAAGTGCACGTCCAGGTGCGTCCGCGCGCGGTCAAGGAATAAGCCGGCAAGCGCCGGCCATCGGTCGGCGTGGGGTGCGGCAGGTACCGGCAGGAGGTCGGTGCCGGGCCGCGCCATCATCGCAGCGTTCAGGTAAATTGGCGGCTCCCGCCGATGCCGATGCTCCCGCCGTGACCCCAGGCCGCTACACCATCCGCCGCGCCACCCCGGACGATGCCCAGACCCTGTCGGTGCTGGCCGCGCGTACCTTCGTGGAAACCTTCGGCCATCTGTACCCGCCCGAGGACCTGCAGGCCTTCCTCGACGAGGCCTACCCGGCGCAGCGCCAGCGCATCATCCTCGAACACCCCGATTACGCAGTCTGGCTGCTGGAGCTGGACGGTGTTGCCGTGGGCCACGCCGCTGCCGGCCCCTGTGGGCTGCCGCATGCCGAGGTGCAGCCCGGCGATGGCGAGCTCAAGCGCCTGTACCTGATCAAGGACCAGCAGAGCTGTGGCTGGGGCAGCCGTCTGTTCGAAACCGCGCTGGCCTGGCTGGAACGCGAGGGCCCCCGCACGGTGTGGCTGGGGGTGTGGTCGGAAAACTTCGGCGCGCAGCGCTTCTATGCCCGCTACGGCTTCAGCAAGGTCGGCACCTATGAGTTCCCGGTCGGCAAGGTGCGCGACCTGGAGTTCATCCTGCGCCGCCCGCCAACGGCCGCCTGAGCCCGATCCTGACGGGCCGCGATGGCTTCACCTGCCGTTGTCCGGTCCATTCGTCTAATGACGCTGTTTCCTTCTGCAGGCGCCCCGCCCAACGGGCTAGGCTGACACCATGAATCCCCCTGTTTTACTGCTGCATGGCATCTGGAATGCGCGCGCGTGGGTCGGCCCGCTGGCCTGGCGTCTGCGTGCCCGTGGCTTCGCCGTGGATACCTTCGGGTATTCCAGTGTGTTCGGGGGGCCGGAGGTGGCGGTGCCGCAACTGCTGGAGCGGCTCAAGGGCAGCGGTCCGGTCTCGCTGGTCGGGCACAGCCTGGGCGGGCTGGTCGCGCTGGAGGCGCTGCGGCGCGCGCCGGAACTGCCGGTTTCGCGGGTGGTCTGCCTCGGCTCGCCGTTGCGTGGCAGTGTGACCGCGCGCTCGCTGAGCGATCACGGCTGGTCGCTGGCGCTGGGGCGCAGCTCGGAACTGCTGCTGGATGGCCTGCCGGCCTGGGAGGGCAGGGCGCAGGTCGGCCTGATCGCCGGCTCCGTCCCGCACGGGCTGGGCAGCCTGCTGGGCGCCTGTGGCGATGCCTCCGATGGCACCGTGGCGCTGGATGAGACGCAGTTGCCGGGCCTGGCCGACCACTGCGTGATCCCGGCCAGCCATAGCGGGCTGGTGTTCTCACCGGATGCCGCGCGCCAGACCGCCGCGTTCCTGCGCGATGGCCGATTCCGCCGGGACGACGCGGCCCACGCTGCCTGATCGGGCCCGGCACTGACACGGGCAGGCCGACGGATCAGGTAGAATTCGCGCCCTGTTCCTGACAGAAACACGAGAGTCACCCCATGGGTAGAGGCCCCTCCATCGAGAACCGCAAAAACGCGTCTGACGCGAAGCGCGGCAAGATTTTCACCAAGATCATCCGCGAGATCGGCGTTGCCGCGCGCGGCGGTGGAGGCGACCCCAACAACAACCCGCGCCTGCGGGTGGCCATGGACAAGGGCCTGTCCTCGAACATGTCCAAGGACGTGATCGAGCGCGCCATCAAGAAGGCGACCGGTGAGCTGGAAGGCGTCGAGTACGAAGAGATCCGCTACGAGGGCTATGCCCCCGGTGGCGTGGCCGTGATCGTGGACTGCCTGACCGACAACCGCGTGCGCACCGTGGCCGATGTCCGCCATGCGTTCAGCAAGTGCGGCGGGAACATGGGCACGGAAGGCTCGGTGTCGTTCATGTTCAAGCGCCTGGGCGTGCTGCACTTCGCCGCCGGTGCGGACGAAGAAGCCGTGACCGAGGCGGCGATCGAGGCCGGCGCGGACGACATCGTGGTCTACCCGGAAGACGGGGCGATCGATGTGGTGACCGCGGCCGACAGCTATCACGCCGTCAAGGATGCGATGGAGGCCGCCGGGTTCACCCCGGACCATGCCGAAATCACCTACCGCGCTGACAACGACATCAAGGTCGAAGGCGACACCGCCTTGCAGGTCAAGAAGCTGCTGGACATGCTCGAAGACCTGGACGACGTGCAGGACGTGTTCTCCAACGCCGATCTCGGCGCGGACGTCTACGCCTGAGCAGGCGCTTCACCGGTCGCTTTGCGCGACCGGTGAGCGGACAATGCGGACCATGATGACTCCAGCCGTTCCCTGTTATCCCCGTCTGTGTGCCGCATGACGCGCATTCTCGGCATCGACCCCGGTTCGCAGCGCACCGGGGTGGGCATCATTGATGTGGACGCCGCCGGCAAGGTGGTGCATGTGCATCACCTGCCGCTGGTCCTGCTGGGCGCGGACGACTTCCCGCAGCGGATGAAGCTGCTGGTGGTCGGCCTGACTGCCCTGGTTGAGGAATACCGCCCCGACGAAGTGGCCATCGAAAAGGTGTTCATGGCGCGCAACCCGGATTCGGCCTTGAAGCTGGGCCAGGCGCGCGGCGCCGCCATCTCGGCCGTGGTGATGCGCGACCTGCCGGTCAGCGAGTACGCCGCCACCGAGATCAAGCTGGCCGTGGTCGGCCGCGGTGGCGCGGAAAAACAACAGGTCCAACACATGGTCGGGCTCATGCTCAACCTGAAAACCAAGCTGCAGGCCGACGCTGCCGATGCGTTGGCCGTGGCGATCACCCACGCCCATGTCCGGGCGACGGCGCTGCGCCTGGGCGTCAATGCGCGCCAGGCCTGGAGCCGGAAATGAGGAACACTGCATGATTGGTCGTCTGCGCGGGATCGTGGCCTACAAGGCGCCGCCTTGGCTGATGGTGGACGTCAATGGCGTCGGCTACGAGCTGGAGGCGCCGATGAGCACCTTCTACGATCTGCCCGAGCTGGGCCGCGAGGTCACCTTGTTCACCCATTACGCGCAGAAGGAAGACAGCGTCTCGCTGTACGGCTTCCTGCGCGAGGGCGAGCGGCGCCTGTTCCGCGATGTGCAGAAGGTCAGCGGGATCGGTGCCAAGATCGCGCTGGCGGTGCTGTCCGGCGTCAGCGTGGACGAGTTCGCGCGCATGCTGCAGGCCGGTGACATCACCGCGCTGACCCGCATCCCGGGCATCGGCAAGAAGACCGCCGAGCGCATGGTGCTGGAGCTCCGCGACCGCGCGGCCAATTTCGGTGGCGGCGGCGCGCCGATCGCCGGTGCGGCACCGGCCACCGATCCGGTCTCCGAGGCAACCGTGGCCCTGCAGCAGCTGGGCTACAAGCCGACCGAGGCCGCGCGCATGGCGCGCGATGCCAACGCCGAGGGTGACGATGTCGCCACGGTGATCCGCAAGGCCCTCCAGGCCGCGCTGCGCTGAGCCGCGCGCCTGCCGTTTCCTGATTCCGACACTACCCACCGCGTCCGCCCGGAGCCCCATGTCCACCACTTCTTCCCAGCACAGCGACGGCCAGGCCCCGCACGGGCACGCGCCGGCCGCCGGTGGCATGGCGCTGATGATCGGCGCCATCGGCGTGGTGTTCGGCGATATCGGCACCAGCCCGCTGTACACGCTGAAGGAAGCGTTCTCCCCGCACTACGGGCTCAACAGCGACCATGACACCGTGCTGGGGGTGCTGTCGCTGGCCTTCTGGGCACTGAACATCGTGGTCACTCTCAAGTACGTCACCATCATCATGCGTGCCGACAATGAAGGCGAGGGCGGCATCATGGCGTTGATGGCGCTGACCCAGCGCACGCTGCGCAACGGGTCGCGCTCGGCCTATGTGGTCGGCATCCTCGGCATTTTCGGCGCCTCGCTGTTCTTCGGCGATGGCGTGATCACCCCGGCGATCTCCGTGCTGGGCGCCGTCGAAGGCCTGGAGGTCGCGGCCCCGGGCCTGCACAACTTCATCGTGCCGATCACCGTGGTGGTGCTGCTGGCGGTGTTCGCGGTGCAGCGCTTCGGCACGGCCAAGATCGGCAAGCTGTTCGGCCCGATCACCTCGATCTGGTTCATTTCGCTGGCGGCGATCGGCATCTGGAACATCGTCGATGCGCCGGAAGTGCTCAAGGCCTTCAACCCGATGTGGGCGCTGCGCTTCTTCATGGAGCACGGCTGGCACGGCATCTTCATCCTCGGCGCGGTGGTGCTGGCGGTGACCGGCGGCGAAGCGCTGTATGCGGACATGGGCCATTTCGGCGCCAAGCCGATCCGCCATGCCTGGTACTACTTCGTGCTGCCGTGCCTGGTGCTGAACTACCTGGGGCAGGGCGCCCTGGTGCTGAAGAACCCCGAAGCGGTCAAGAACCCGTTCTTCGAGGCGGTGCCGGAGTGGGGCCTGTACCCGATGATCGTGCTGGCCACGATGGCGGCGGTGATCGCCTCGCAGTCGGTGATCACCGGTGCGTTCTCGGTGTCGCGCCAGGCCATGCAGCTGGGCTACATCCCGCGCATGCGCATCACCCACACCTCGCACGACACCATCGGCCAGATCTACATCCCGGGCATCAACTGGGGTATCGCGGTGATGGTGATCGGGCTGGTGCTGGCGTTCCGCAGCTCCTCCAACCTGGCCGTGGCCTACGGCATTTCGGTCTCGGCGACGATGCTGATCGATACCCTGCTGCTGGCCCTGGTGGCCCGCGCGCTGTGGCCGACCTCGCGCTACTGGATCATCCCCCTGTGCGCGGTGTTCTTCGTGATCGACCTGGGCTTTGTGATCGCCAACGGCGCCAAGCTGCTGCAGGGCGCGTGGTTCCCGGTGGTGCTGGGCATCGTGCTGTTCACCATGATGCGCACCTGGCGGCGTGGCCGCGAGCTGCTGCGCGATGAGATCCGCAAGGACGGCATCCGGATCGATACCTTCCTGCCAGGCCTGATGCTGGCCCCCCCGGTGCGGGTGCCGGGCACCGCCGTGTTCCTGACCGCCGACCCCTCGGTGGCGCCGCACGCGCTGATGCACAACCTCAAGCACAACAAGGTGCTGCATGAGCGCAACGTGTTCCTGCACGTGGTGACCCTGCCGGTGCCGTACGCGCCCTCGGGCCAGCGCCTGAAGATCGAATCGGTGGGCGATGAGTTCTATCGGATCTACGTGCGCTTCGGCTTCATGGAGACCCCGGACGTGCCGCTGGCGCTGATGCGCTCGTGCGACCACGGCGGGATCTACTTCGACCCGATGGACACGACGTTCTTCGCCAGCCGCGAGACCATCGTGGCCACCGCCAACCGCGGCATGCCGATCTGGCGCGACAAGCTGTTCGCGCTGATGCACCGCAACGCCGCGCCGGCGACCGGGTTCTTCCGGATTCCGGGTAATCGATTGGTCGAACTCGGGGCGCAGGTGGAGATCTGACGCCGTCAGATCGCCACCTGCGGCCAAGGTCTGCTTCGCAAACCTTGGGACCCGGGCGCATTCCACCTTATCCCCGCGCCTTCGGCGCGCCCCCTTGAACAACAAGGGGGCTCTTCCTCCGATTCGATCCCGGTAGTGCCGGCCGCTGGCCGGCTCCGCGGGATGCAGATGTCATTAGGAGCCGGCCAGCGGCCGGCACTACCGGGCGCGGATCGCGCCGCTTTTGCCGCATAATTGCCGAATGACCGACGACCGCATCATCGCCGCCGGTGCCACCCGCGAAGACGAGGGCACCGACGCCAGCATCCGCCCCAAGCGCATGGCCGATTACCTCGGTCAGGCCCCTGTGCGCGAGCAGCTGTCGATCTATATCGAGGCGACCAAGGCCCGTGGCGACGCGCTCGACCACGTGCTGATCTTCGGGCCGCCGGGTCTGGGCAAGACCACGTTGAGCCATGTGATCGCCAATGAGCTGGGGGTCGCGCTGCGCGTCACCTCCGGCCCGGTGATCGAAAAGGCGGGCGATCTGGCTGCGCTGCTGACCAATCTGCAGCCGCACGATGTGCTGTTCATCGACGAAATCCACCGCCTCTCGCCGGTCGTGGAGGAAGTGCTGTACCCGGCGATGGAAGATTTCCAGATCGACATCATGATCGGTGAGGGCCCTGCGGCCCGCTCGATCAAGATCGATCTGCCGCCGTTCACCCTGATCGGCGCGACCACCCGTGCAGGCCTGCTGACCGCGCCGCTGCGCGACCGCTTCGGCATCGTGCACCGGCTGGAGTTCTATACGCCGGAAGAGCTCACCAAGATCGTCCGGCGCTCGGCCAGCATCCTCAACATCGACTGCACCGCCGAAGGCGCGGCCGAGATCGCACGGCGCTCGCGCGGCACCCCGCGTATCGCCAACCGGCTGCTGCGCCGCGTGCGCGACTTCGCCCAGGTGAAGGCGGCGGGCCACATCGATCAGGACGTTGCCCAGGCCGCGATGCAGATGCTCAAGGTCGATCCGGAGGGCTTCGACGAGCTCGATCGACGCCTGCTGCGGACCATGGTGGATTACTTCGACGGTGGTCCGGTCGGCATCGAGTCGCTGGCGGCGGCCCTGTCCGAAGAGCGTGGCACGCTGGAGGATGTGGTCGAGCCGTACCTGATCCAGCAGGGCTTCCTGATCCGCACCGCGCGGGGCCGCATGTGCACGCACAAGGCCTACCGGCACATGGGGCTGAAGCCGAAAAACCCGCCGGCGGACCTGTTCGCGGAGGTCCCGGATGTCGGTTGAGCCCCGGATTGAGCCCCGATTCAGTTGGCCGACACGCATTTACTGGGAAGATACCGACGCTGGCGGGGTCGTGTACCACGCCCGCTACGTGGCCTTCATGGAACGGGCGCGCACCGAATGGATGCGGGCGCTGGGGTATGGTCAGGAGCGCATGCGCTGCGACCATGGCCTGGTGTTCGCGGTGCGCAGCATGTCCATGGATTTCCTCAAGCCGGCGCGCCTGGATGATGCGTTGGCGGTCACCGCCACGCTGGTGCAGTGCAAGCGCGCCAGCATGGTGTTCGCCCAGGCGGTCCATCGGGGCGATGAGACACTGCTGACCGCGCAGGTGAAGATCGCCGCGCTCGATGCAACCACCTTCAAACCGCGTGGCATGGACGATGCACTGCATGCCGCGCTGAAACACCTCGAATTTCCAGAATCCGCATACTGAGGAACAACGGATGATCGCAATGCTCCTGGCCCTGCAGGCCACGGTGACCGAAGCGCTGCCGCAGGAAGTCACCAGCGCCGCGGCGCAGACTGTCGCCCAAGCCGCGCATGGCGGTGGCATCAATTACCTGGACCTGATGATCAAGGCCAGCATCCCGGTGAAGATCATCGTGCTGCTGCTGTTGGCCGGCTCGTTCATCAGCTGGGTGATCATCTTCCGCAAGGCGCGCGTGTTCAATGCCGCCAACCGTGAGGCCGACGAGTTCGAAAGCCGCTTCTGGTCCGGTGCGGACCTGGGCAAGCTGTACAGCTCGGCGACCGACCGCAACCGCAAGGTCGGCGGCCTGGAAGCGATCTTCGAAGCCGGTTTCCGCGAGTTCACCCGCCTGCGCGACAAGCGTCGGCTGGATGGCCGGGCCCAGCTCGAGGGCGCCCAGCGCGCCATGCGCACCACCTATACGCGTGAAGTGGACCAGATGGAGCGCAGCCTGGAGCTGCTGGCCAACATCGGCTCGACCGCCCCTTACGTGGGCCTGGTCGGCACCGTGTTCGGCATCATGGTGACCATGCACGACATGATCAACAGCGGTGAGCAGGCCGGTATCGCCTCGGTTGCCCCGGGCATCTCCGAAGCCCTGTTCGCCACCGCGATCGGCCTGTTCGTGGCGATCCCGGCCGTGTGGGCCTACAACCGCTTCACCACCCGCGTGGAGCGCATGTCGGTGCGCTTTGAAACCTTCGCAGAAGAGTTCAGCTCGATCCTGCAGCGCCAGACCGCGGGCGACGAGTAAGCGCCCAGCACAGGAGTCCTGCCATGACCGCAGCCATTGGCCGCCGCAAGCGCCGAAAGCTCAAATCCGAAATCAACGTCGTGCCGTACATCGACGTCATGCTGGTGCTGCTCATCATTTTCATGGTGACCGCGCCGCTGCTCACGCTGAGCTTTGAAGTGGATCTGCCGACCTCCCAGGCCAAGGCGCTGGAGAGCAAGCAGGATCCGGTCGTCGTGTCCGTCCGCCTGGATGGCCAGCTCAGCCTGAAGCTGCCCGAGGCCAAGGACCCGGAGCCGATGGATGCGGCCCGCCTGCAGGCCCAGCTGTCCGCGCTTTCCTCGCAGGACAAGAACCTGCGCGTGATCGTCGCCGCCGACCGGGCCGTGGCCTATGAAAAGGTGGTCGCGGCCATGGACGTGATCAAGCGCGCCAACGTGGAAAAGGTGGGCCTGGCGACCGATGCACACTGAAGCCCTGCCACCGCAGCGTGCACGGGATGAGGAGTGGGGCCTGCCGATCGCGCTGGCGCTCGGCGTCCATCTGCTGCTGGCACTGATCTTCATCGCCGCCTGGTTGTGGTCGCCGCAGCGCACCACCGAAGCGGCCGCGGGCGATCCGGCCATCGAAGCCAGCCTGCAGCTGTCCGCGTCCGAAGCCTCGGCCGCGCGCCAGGCCCTGCGTGCCTCCGAATCGCTGCCGGACCTGCCCGAGCCGGTTGCCGAGCCCGAGCCGATTCCGGAAGACACCGTGCCGCCGCCGCAGCCGTTGCCCGAGCCGCGCCCGCAGGACGCGCCGACGCCGCAGCAATCGCAGGCGCAGGAGCGCATCGCCCAGCCCGATACGGTCGATCAGGAAGCGGTCAACGCGCTGGCGATCTCGGCTGAAAAGGCCAAGCAGGAGCAGGAAGCCAAGCGCCGCCAGGAACAGATCGACCTGACCGAGCGCAAGCGCCAGGAACAGGCCGAGCAGAAGCTGCGCCTGGCCAAACAGCAGGAAGAGGCGGAAAAGAAGAAGCTGGCCGAGCAGGAACAGAAGGCCAATGATGCCAAGGCCGACGCCGAGCGCGACAAGAAGCTTGCCGAAATCCGCCGCAAGCGCGCCCAGGCCGAGAACGAAGCCAAGCTGGCCGAACAGAAGCTGCGCCAGGTCACGGCCGCGCGTGCCGCCAATGCCTCGGCCTCGACCGCCGGGGCGACCGGTGCCGCCAAGCCGGCCGCCGGTGCCGGTGGCACCAGTGACGATCTCAGCGCCAAATACGCGGCGGCCATCCAGCAGAAGGTCTCCGCACAGTGGACCCGTCCGGATTCGGTGCCGCTGGGCCAGCGCTGCCAGGTCTCGATCACCCAGATTCCGGGTGGACAGGTGATCCAGGCCAAGGTCAGCGGCAGCTGCCCGTTCGACGAGGCAGGCCGCCGTTCGATCGAGGCAGCTGTGTTGAATGCCCAGCCGTTGCCGTACCGCGGCTTCGAGTCGGTATTCGCGCGCACCATCAACTTCACGTTCACCGCCCAGGATTGACCCGGCAGACCGCTGATCCCGCCGGATCAGCGGTCCTGGCAGGCGCGCACCGCCCGCCGTTGCGCAGCCCAACGGCGCCTGAAGGGGTTAACGGTGTGTGAGTTTTGTGCGCCAGGTGACTCGGAATTCACACGGCCTTGGTTCATGATTGCGAAACTGTTCACCGCGGTCCTGTTATCCCTCGTTCTGGTTTCCCCCTATTGAGCGCTCCATGAAAAAAATGCCTCGTTGGCTTGCCGTTGTTGCGGCCCTGTTGTTGCCCTTCGCTGCCATGGCGCAGCAGAAGGGGCTGGATATCGACATCATTGGCGGCAATGCCTCCGCCACGCCGATCACCGTCGTCCCCATGCCGTACCAGGGGTCGGCCGGTGCACCGCAGACCGATGTGGCCGCCGTGGTGCGTGCCGATCTGGACCGTTCGGGCCAGTTCCGCAACCTGCCGGAAGCCCAGATCGTCGAAAAGCCGACCCGTGGCAGCGAGATCCAGTTCGCCACCTGGCGTGCGCTGAAGCAGAACTACATCGTGGTCGGCCGGGTGATGGACGCCGGCGCTGGCGCCTACCGCGTCGAATACGAGCTGTACGACGTGCCCAAGGGCGAGCGCCTGCTGGGCCTGGCGATGACCGCCCGTGGCAACGCCATGCGCGATGTCGCCCACCAGATGGCCGATGCCATCTACGAAAAGATCACCGGTGTCCGCGGCGCCTTCTGGACCCGCATCGCCTATGTGACCGCCAGCGGCAAGGGCGATGCCATGCGCTATGCGCTGATGGTGGCCGATTCGGACGGCTTCAACCCGCAGACCATTGTGCGCTCGGCCGAGCCGCTGCTCTCGCCGAGCTGGAGCCCGGACGGCAACAAGCTGGCCTATGTGAGCTTCGAGCGCGGCAACTCGGCGATCTACATCCAGAACATCTCCAGCGGTGCCCGTGAACTGGTCACCAGCTTCCGCGGCATCAACAGCGCCCCGTCGTTCTCGCCCGATGGCCGCCGCCTGGCCCTGTCGCTGTCGCGCAGTGGCAACCCGGAAATCTACGTGATGGATCTGGGCAGCAAGCAGCTGACCCAGCTGACCAACCACTTCGCCATCGATACCGAGCCGACCTGGAGCCCGGATGGCAGCAGCGTCTACTTCACCTCCGACCGCGGCGGCCGCCCGCAGATCTACCAGGTGGCCTCCAGCGGTGGCAGCGCCTCGCGCGTGACCTTCCAGGGCAACTACAACGCCACCCCGAGCCTGTCCTACGACGGCAAGAAGCTGGTGGTCGCCCAGGGCAGCGGCAATACCTACAAGATCGCGATGATGGACAGCAGCACGGGCTCGGCCCGCTGGAACACGCTGTCGCCAGGGTCGCTGGATGAATCGCCGAGCTTCGCGCCCAACGCAAGCATGGTGTTGTACGCCGCCCGTGAGGGTGGTCGTGGAGTGTTGTACGCCGTATCGGCCGATGCGCGCGTGCGCCAGCGGCTGGTTCTGGCCGACGGTGATGTTCGTGAGCCTTCTTGGTCGCCATACCGTACAAAGCGCTAACAGAGTGTTAAGATTTCGCCGTATTCATCCCTCATCCGGCTTTAGGAGCCTCAAAGGTATCGCCATGAACAAGACCACCCGCGTTCTGCTTGTCTCCCTGTTGTCCGTGGCCGCCCTGGCCGGTTGTTCCAAGAAGGTCAAGGAAGTGCCGGCTGCCCCGGTTGATACCGGCAGCACCACCGCTCCGACCGGCCCGTCCACTTCGGGTCTGTACGGTCCGGGTGATCTGGATACCGATTCCTGCCTGCGCCAGCGCGTGGTGTACTTCGATCTGGACCAGGACAGCGTCAAGCCGGAGTTCCAGGCCATCATGGCGTGCCACGCCAAGTACCTGCGTGACCGTCCGTCCTCGCGCATGACCCTGCAGGGCCACACCGATGAGCGCGGTTCGCGTGCTTACAACCAGGCTCTGGGCGAGCGTCGTGGCAACGGCGTGTCCTCGGCACTGCAGGCCAACGGTGGCTCGGCTTCGCAGCTGACCGTCGTGTCCTACGGTGAAGAGCGTCCGGTCTGCACCGAGTCGGGCGAGTCCTGCTGGTCGCAGAACCGTCGCGTCGAGATCGTGTACACGGCTCAGTAATAGATGCGCTTTCGATTTCTATCGATGATCGTTGCGGCAGCCCTCGTGGCTGCCGCACCGGCCAATGCGCAGCGCCAGAGTCTGGCCGACCGCGTCGGCGCGCTTGAGCAGCAGGCGAACAACAACCAGTCCAACATGGACATGCTCAACCAGCTGAATCAGTTGCGTACCCAGTTGCAGGCCCTGCAGTCGCAGGTCGAGCAGCTGCAGCACGACAATGACCAGCTCAAGCAGTCCGCCAAGGACCAGTATCTGGACCTGGACAGCCGCCTGAACCGCCTGGAAGGTGGAGCCCCCGTGCTTCCTGCCGCCCCGGCCTCACCCGCGCCTGCCCCCGCTGCATCCCCGAAACCGGCAACGGCCGCTTCCGAGCGGCCGCCAAGCGTGCACGGCGATGCCGGCAGCCTGGCCGCCAGTGGCGATGAACGCACCGCCTACAATGTCGCCTTCGATTCGCTCAAGGCCGGCAAGTACGACGACTCGGCGCAGCTGTTCATGAGCTTCCTCGAGCTGTACCCCAACGGCGTCTATACCCCCAACGCGCTGTACTGGCTGGGCGAGAGCTATTACGCCACCCGCAATTTCCCGCTGGCTGAGGCGCAGTTCCGCGACCTCATCTCGCGCTACCCGACCCATGACAAGGCGTCCGGTGGCCTGCTCAAGATCGGCCTTTCCCAGTACGGCGAAGGCAAGGTCGACCAGGCCCAGGCGACCCTCGAACAGGTCGTGTCCACGTATCCCGGCTCCGACGCCGCGCGCACCGCGCAGGACCGTCTGCAGTCGATCCGGCTGGGTCAGCAGATCCGCTGAACCCGCCTGGGCCGCTGGAGCGGCCGGGCCCGGTATACTGATGGATCGCCAACCGGGCGCTGCCCGGTCTTCCGTGCCGGGCCATGCCCGGCTGTTGTCGTTTCCGAAGCCGTCCGCCAAGAATCACCGCCATGACCACGACCCTGTCCGCTGCCGCCGCACTCCCCAGTGAGATCGTGCAGTCCCCGTTGCCGCGACTGAAGATCACCGAGATCTTCCTGTCCCTGCAGGGCGAAGCCGATACCGCCGGCTGGCCGACCGTGTTCGTGCGCCTGACCGGCTGCCCGCTGCGCTGTACCTATTGCGATACCGCCTACGCCTTCCACGGCGGCACCTGGTGGGACATCGACGCGATCGTGGACGAAGTGCTGGCCCAAGGCGTGCACCACGTCTGCGTGACCGGTGGCGAGCCGCTGGCGCAGAAGCGCTGCCTGGTGCTGCTGGAGAAGCTCTGCGACGCCGGCCTGGACGTCTCGCTGGAGACCTCCGGTGCGCTGGATGTCAGTGGCGTGGATCCGCGCGTGTCGCGCGTGGTCGACCTGAAGACTCCCGGCTCCGGCGAAATGGCCCGCAACCGGCTGGAGAACCTGCCGCTGCTGACCAAGCGCGACCAGATCAAGTTCGTGCTGTGCAGCCGCGAGGATTACGAGTGGGCCCGCGGCATGGTCCGCGAGCACCGGCTCAACGAGCGCAGCATGGTGCTGTTCTCGCCGAGCAAGAGCGAGGTCAGCCCGCGCGAGCTGGCCGACTGGATCGTGGCCGATCGCCTGCCGGTGCGCTTCCAGATGCAGCTGCACAAGCTGTTGTGGAATGACGAACCCGGGAGGTAACGCCGGCTGCAGCGCTACGGCGCTGCGCATGCCATCGACCACGCCTCACCATCAGTAAAGACGTCCGGCGCGGGACAGCGTGCTGGTTCCCCGCAAACCACCGGAAACACCCCCCATGAAAAAAGCAGTCGTCCTCCTGTCCGGCGGCATGGACTCCGCCGCCGTTGTCGCCATCGCCCGCGAGCAGGGCTTTGCCGTTCACGCCCTGAGCGTGCGCTACGGCCAGCGTCACACCTCCGAACTCGATGCCGCCGCGGCGGTCGCCAGCGCGCTGGGTGCGGTCGCCCACAAGACCGTCAATGTCGACCTGCGCAGCATCGGCGGCTCGGCCCTGACCGATGACATCGACGTCCCGGAAGCGGGCGGCGAGGGCATCCCGGTCACCTACGTGCCGGCGCGCAATACCATCATGCTGTCCGTCGCACTCGGTTGGGCGGAGGTGCTGGGTGCCAACGACATCTTCTGCGGCGTCAACGCGGTGGACTATTCTGGCTACCCGGATTGCCGCCCTGAATTCATCCAGGCCTTCCAGACGCTGGCCAACCTGGCCACCAAGGCGGGCGTGGAAGGTGCGGGTATCCAGGTTCACGCGCCGCTGCAGTTCCTGAGCAAGGCCGATATCGTGCGTGAAGGCGTCCGCCTCGGCGTGGATTTCGGCCTGACCGTGTCCTGCTACAACGCCGACGACCAGGGCCGCGCCTGCGGGCACTGCGATGCCTGCCGCCTGCGCGCGCAGGGCTTCACGGATGCCGGCGTGCCGGACCCGACCCACTACGTGTGATGCGGGACGGGTACGCATGAGCGCGAAGATGCGTTAGAATGCGCACCCCCGGCGTCACGTCGGGGATGCAATGGGCCGTTAGCTCAGTTGGTAGAGCAGAAGACTTTTAATCTTTTGGTCGATGGTTCGAATCCATCACGGCCCACCAATTGCATCATGATCGAGGCGACCGCGAGGTCGCCTTTTTCATGCCTCCAGCGGGGCGCACGCGCCATGGGAGCTCAAGTCCGCGCTACCGAGCTTCATCACAGCGAATTGCGTCTTTCACTGAGACGCAGCAGGGCAAGAACCGATGCCTGTCCATCGCCCGGACGCGCACGCTGTACCTCCCGACCTTGAGCACGACATGCCGCTTCCCGGAGAACGCGTGCATGCCGGCGGTCGATCCGGGGCAGTGGAATGGCAATGGTGATCGATGTCCTGCAGACCGCCGTCGTCTTTGCGACGGTACTGTCTGTTTTTGCTCTCCTACTGCGCGCCTGGCATTGGCACACCGGCGCAGTGTCTCCAGGGTACCGGTCAGGCGCGTGGGCGTCCCTGCGCATCGGTGCGCAGCGAGCGCAACAGGCACACCGCCGAGACCAGGCAGGCTGCGATCACCGCCATCGACAACGGCAGGTGGAAAGCGCGGTGGCCGAACACGGCGAAGCCGAGGTGAATGAGGAACGTCGCGATGCCCAGCGCCGCGCAGACCATCGCAAAGCCGCGCGCCTTGCTGGTCTGCAGCAGCACGTGGCGGTAGCCGAGCAGCACCACGCCGATGGCCAGCAGGTTGAAGACCAGGAAGCCCTGCACGCCACCGGGCAGCAGGAATATCTCCCACTCACGCCAGAATGCGGCGTCGATCTGATGAAGGATCAAGGCAAGCAGGGTGGCGAAGTAGCGTCTTTCCATGGGACAGGCGATGCCGAAGGCTGCGGATCCTGCAGCGTGCACAGTGTAGCGGCGCTCACCGCGTGCCTGCGTGCCGGATTGGCTCCGCCGCGGCCCGCATTCAATGCAGCGCGATGTCGCCGATGAGCGTATCGACCAGCCGCTGCGCGCGGGCCCGTGCGCCTTCGCCACGACGCGGCGCGACCGGCAGGTCCGGGCGGATGCCGGCCACCTCGTCACTGCCATCGGCACGCAGGCGCACGCAATTCGGAACGCGCAGGCGCAGATGCGAATGGGGCAGTTCAGGCATCGCCTGCGCACTCATGAAGCCGCAGCCGTACCCTCCGCTGTGCGTCCCGACGATGCGCGCGATGTGGTTGTCCTGCATCCGCGCCGCGAACATCTCGGCGGAGGACGCCGTCTTTGCATTGGTGAGGACATATACCGGCCCCTTCCAGGCGCCCCAGTGCTCGCGCAGATCCTGTGACCAGTCCAGGCGGTGCGCGATGAGGAAATCATCGAGGGTGTCCACGGCAGGGCTCGGCAACGGGCCCCCGGAGGTACCTGCGGGCACCAGGCGCCGGCATGTGGGGCCGTTCCAGTCGTGCTGTACCCGCCAGGCCCATGACAGATCGCAGGCCGGCAGCGCCGTGGCCCGCCGCGACGCCTGGAACGCCTGCAGCTCCGTAGTGAGCAGCCTGCGGGCTGCGGCGTTGGGGCGGTGATTGCGCAGTGCGTCGTCGAGCCGCTCGTATTGCTCGTCCAGATAGGGCTTGCCGGCCGGGGACTGGCTGACCTGGAGCACGGCGGAGGCAACCGGCTGCGGGGTGAACAGCCGGGTCAGCGTATCGCCACTGTCGTCGCCCCCCGGGTTGTCGCCGACATCCACCAGCACGGCGTCCACTCCGTCCTGTTGGAAACGCCGCAGGCTGGCGGCGATCACCGCGACCCAGCCCCGGGCCAAGGTGCCGCGCATGTCGTCGGTGGAGTCCGCATGCCGCAGTTGCGGCCACAGCGCGTGGCAGAGGCCCGGATAGCGCAAGGCATCGAACTCATGCAGGCGCAGCAGACCCACCGTGTGGCCATCCGGCAGCGAGAGAATGCCGGCGCGCAGCACAGGATCGGCGTCGTCGTTGAGGGGGTGGTAACCGGCCAGCGTTTCCAGCGGCAGGCTGAAATCGTGCCGGCCTTCATCGGCCACGCCGAGCGCGGCACACCCTGCGCTCGCGCCCAGCGTGCGCGGGTCCACAGCAGTGGGCGAGGCCGTGTCGGACGCCTGTTCAAGCGGGTCGAGCAGGCTGAGGTGACCATCCTGGAACCCGGCCAGGAAAGTGCGCAGGGCTTGGCGCGCCTGCGTATCCGTACGTGCTTCAGCCAGCGCACGCTGCGCCGCGGCATCCAGTGCGGGAAGGTCCACGCCACTTTGTGGCGAGGCGACCCATGCCAGATGCGCGTAGTCCTGCTCCAAGGCGCGCTTGAGCGCCACATGGTCGGCCTGCCAAGCGCTGCGATCGAATGCCGGCGCGGCAACGGATGCCCCCGGCGCGGCGACACCCAGCATCGCGAGCATGAATACAGTGCCACTTAACCCTGCCATACAGCCTCCTTGCGACCCGGCGCAGTGCCGCACGGGGCAAGGGTGACGGGATCGTGTGTGCGATCGACTCCGGTCGATCGTAGCCAATGCGCGTGTTCCCCGGAAGTCCCGGTATCGCATCACGCTACCGTCCCCACGACGCGCGCACGATCAGGCGATCCCCGGCCAGAGTGGGCCCACGATCCCACGGAGCGCTGTGATGAGTACCGTCCAATCCGGCCACGCGATACGCGAACTCAACCAGATCATCGGCATCGCGCGTGACGGCCACGACATCTACGCCAGAGCCGTCGCCGACGACGGGACGCAGGATCCGCAGTTGAACGCGCTGATGATGCGGATGGCTGCAGCGAAAATGCAGGTCATCGATGGGGTCACGCGGCTGGTGCGCGACGCCGGTGGCCAGCCCGCCCGCCACCGTACCCTGGCCGGCAGCCTCCGTGGCAGCTTCGGCAGGTTGGGTACCGTACTCGGGGATGCGGGCATCCAGTACGCCAGTGAGAGCCAGGCAGCTGAAGCGCGTCTGGTGAGGGCACTCGAAGTGGCCGCGCGCGATGGCGCACTGACGGCACATGCGCGACGAACGCTCAACGGCATGCTGCTGGAGACGCGGCTCGGTTGGGACGACATGCGCCAGGAGGTAGATGAGCTGCGGGGCCGGGATGCATAGTCACCCACACCCTCACCTACACCGTCCAGGAAGCACGCGCATGCGCAGCGTCGCGAATCAACAGCGTCACGAATGAGCTTCGTAGTGAAGTTCGTAGTGAAGGATGCAGGAGATTGAAGGACGCGAGACGTTGAAGGGTGCGGGATGGCGCCGAGTGCGCCTGGTCGCCGTCTGCATGTGAGGGCTGCGCGGATGCGCAGCCCCACCATGCGGCAGAGCGATTACTTCTGCTGCGGCTTGTTGCCTGCGTCAGGGGCGTTCTTGGTGTCCTGTTCCTGCTTCTGCTGCTTGGCCTGCGCGTCCTTGCGATCCTGTTCGGACTGCGGGCCTTTCTGTGCAGCAGCAGCATTTTTGACGTTGTTTTCGTTGTTCTGCATGTTGGACATGGTGTGACTCCAAGGCGACGTGATGTCGCAACCCCAGCGTGGACCTGCCGCTGTTACGCGAGGGTCGCACTGGGATGAGCATCGGGTCAGGGTAGTCTCATGACCAAGTGCTACACCGCGTGGGTGTGACCACCCACGACGCTGCGGGTCCACAACGTCCCTTCATCCGAGCCGCCGAGTTGGTGGACGCGGCCGTCGATGTATCAGGATTGGCAGAGTGTCCCGCAATGGTCGCTGCTGAACGCGGCAATGGCCTGCTGCAGGAGCGGAACCTCGCTGGGGTCCACCTGTTCCAGCGCTTCCTTCAACGCCTCGCGCACCGGCTGCCGTTGCGCGGGCTGCAGCATCTGCGCGTAAGGCGCCGCCGTCTCCGCCAGCGCACCGACCAGGGTCCGCTTCAGCGTGCTGCCCGCCGGCTGGGCACGCATCACCTCCAGCATCTCCAGATACTGGCGTTGCGCATTGCGGCGAAGGGTGTCGGTGCCGCCCGGTCCCAGACCGGCGAGCTCTGCGGGCGTTGCAACGGTCAGCCACGTATCCACCAGGGGCTGCATCCGTGCACCGCACTGCAGCAGGTACGGCAGCAGCAGGCCCAGCGGTGCCTGGAAGCGCTCGGCGTTGTGCTTGCCTTGGCGGGCCTGCTCGCCGGAATGGAGGAGCACGGCTGCTGGCATCGTACCCATGCCGAACTGCATCAACCGGGTGGACAGCGTTACACCGTACTGGCACGCGTTAGTCAGCAGACCCAGGTCCGCCGTCGCGTAGTCCGGCGCCAGGACGTCGGTCGTGTTGGTCACCGCCGCCAGCAGTTGCATGGCGCGTGGGCTGTCGAGCTGCTCCGGTGCGTTGTCGGCGTCGGCTTGCTGCAGCAGTTGCAGGTAATCGCGCGTGGCTTCGTACTGCGCCATGAACTGCGGCGGTATGTCATCGGCACCTGCGGGCGAGGCGACCAGCAACATAACGAGGAGGGCCGCGCCCAGCGGTGTCGGTGCAGGCGCACGCGCCGGCCATGCCAGTCGTCGCGTGAGAGAAGAAAACGGGCTGCCACTCATCCGGGGCATGGTCCTTGGATCGATTCGGGCATGGAGCGTAGGTGAGCCGGGGCAGGGCGGCAACCCGGTGCGCAGCATGCCTCGCCGGGGCATCCTGCGGGTGCCCGGCAATCGGTTGTTCTCGAATGACGGTGAGCAGAGATGCAGGCGTGGCCATGAGCGGTCTGCCTGTGCACACCTCAGAACCGCTTACGGGGGCACAATAGCCAGTCATTCGTTGATCGATGTTGGAGGTGCCATGAACCGTTTCGTCCTGCTGGGTGTGGGGGCGCTTGCGCTCGCGGCCTGTTCCAAGCCGGCGCCGTCCGATACCGCGACTCCGGCAGAGCCGGCCGCGCCGGCCCCCGCTGCCAGCGCGCCCGCCGCCCCCGACAGCCCGACCCTGCAGCCGCCGTCGTTCGATTGCACCAAGGCGCAGTCCCAGGCGGAGACGCTGGTGTGCGGCGACGCGCGCCTGGCCGCACTGGATCGCCAGCTGGCCGCGCTCTACAAGCGGGTGCAGACCAGCCCGGACGAGCTGGACATCGCGGCCGAACAGCGGGGCTGGATCAAGGGGCGTGATGCCTGTTCGCGCGCGGTGGATCCGCACCGTTGCCTGGTGGAGTCCTACCAGACGCGTCTGGTCGAGCTGACCCTCAACGCTGGCGGCATCCAGGTGCCGGCGAAGGTCGAGTACCGCTGCGATGACAACAGCAAGCCGGTGACGGCGGTGTTCTACAACGACATCGACCCGACCGCGGCCGTGGTCAGTTGGGGCAACGATCAGGCGATCGTGTTCCCGGTGCCGGTGACCCGTGAGGAAAACAACGGTGGCCGCTGGGGGCGCGAAGGTGTCGACCTGCGGATCCACAACGACCAGACCACGCTGGAGTTCTACGGCACCACGCTGCAGTGCCAGATCGCCAAGTGATGGCGGCCATCGCCGCGTAGCTCAAGGCACGCGGCGGTAACGCACCTCGTTCTGGCGGTCGCCCACCTCGGTGGTGACGAAGCCCTCGCGGCTCTGGCTGATGTCGAACACGCTGCTGCCGACGTTGAGCTGGCCGCCATTGACCCAGCCATTCAACGACTGCCCACGCGTCTGTGCGCTCATGCGGCCGTCGCTGTCGATGCGCATGCGGATGTCGGCGTTGAAGGTCGGGTTGTAGCCCTCGAACTCGCCGATCATCCAGTTGGGCACGTAGGACGTGTGGCGTGCGCCCTGGTAGTTCTCGTCGTCGTAGCGCGCGTCATCCTTGTTGGCGTTGTGGGCCAACGCGCCGAGAATCGCCGCACCGATCAACACGCCGGCGGCGACCTTGGCGTCGTGGTTGTCATCGTCATGGCGGTCATCGCGATCGTTGCCGCCGTGCACCCGGAACGAGGCGCGGCAGCCATCGTCGACCCACACCTCGCGGCGGTCGTAGTCCCAGTTGCGGCCCTGGCGGCAGTCCGCACCGGACAGTTTGCGGTCCAGGGTGACGTAGCCGGCGCGGGGCAGGGTGCAGGACTGATAGCGGTTGTCGCGGCTCTCACAGGTGACGAAGTCATCCGCGCGTGCGTCGTCCAACGGCAGCATCAACAGCAAGGGCGTGGCCAGCAGCATACGGAAGAGCATGTCGTCGATTCCGGCAAGGAAAAGGAGCGCGTCGCATCGTATGGGAAGCGGGAGACCCCTGTTCCCGGCACCGACGATGGCCACGCGGACATGAAATCCGGATGAAGATCACTGAGCTGCGCGCCCGGACGGCCGCCGGCGACTCGCCTCAGGCGCAGGCTGCCAGCGGGTGCTGGAAGCAGGCACGGATCGCGTCGAGCAGCTCGCTCATGCTGTAAGGCTTGGGCAGGAAGTGCATGCCCGGGCCGAGCTGCGGCACCACCACGGAGGGCTCCAGGCCCGAGGTGACCAGCACCGGCAGCCCGGGCTGTTCCTGCTTGACCCGATGCGCCGCCTCGATGCCACTCACCGCGCCCAGGCAGACATCGGTGAACACCAGATCGAAGCGCTCGCCGGCCTGGAGCAGGCCCAGCGCGGCTTCGGCGGAACTGACCGCTACGACTTCGCACGCCTGGCTTTCCAGGGCCATGCGGCTGAGCTCACGGGTGTCTTCGGTGTCTTCGATCAACAGCACGCGGGGTTCGGGATGGTGTTTGGACAACAACATGGAGCGTGGTTCCTGCTTACCCCCGGACAGGGGCGCGCAAGTATCGCGGGGCGATGGTGAGGAGATCGTCGACGGCGCCGAAATGCCCGGTGAACCGGCCGTGCTGCCGGCGTCAGCGCGGGTCAGGCGAGGGCGAGTGAACGTTTTCGACGACGCTGCCAGGCCCATAGCAGCCCGACCGCCAGGCCCGCTGCCGAGAGACGCAGCACCGTCGCCGGCCAGCCGACGGCGGTCGCCTCGGTGATCACGAAGACGTTCCAGGCCAGGTTGAGCGAGACGTGCAGCGCCAGCCCGCTCCACAGGGTGTAATCGTCCAGCGTATTGAGCCCGGCGAACACCAGCCCGCCGATGCCGGTGATGGCGAACACCTGCAGCGCCATGCCGCCGCCGCCGCCGAACGACCACCAGTGGATCGCACCGAAGACCACCGCCTGCACCAGCGCGGCGGCCAGCCACGGCCAACGCTGCTGGCGGTGCGCGAAGATGAAGCCGAAGCCGCGGAAGATGATCTCCTCGGCGAGCGGGAACAGCACGCCGAGCATCAGCAGGGCGAGCAGGTCCTGGGTGGGATTCACACCGCCCAGCCACCACAGGCCGAGCCAGCATGGCAGGGTCGCCAGCAGGGCCAGCGCCGGGCCCTGCCAGCCATTCCAGCGCAACCCGAGCAGCGCGTGCAGGCGTTGCCCGGGACGCAGCACCAGCGCAGCCACGGCCAGCACCAGCAGCACGCCCAGGCCGTTGTCGAGGATGGCCCCGCCATAGGGAATCGGCAGCGTCGGAATTGGCGTGCCCAGCCACGCGGCGAGGTCGCGCAGATTGATCGACACGGCCAGGGTCAGCACCACCACGAAGGTGGCCAGCCAAGTGCGCAGGCGAAGGGACGGCATGGGACGCTCCATATCCAGGGACGGCGTGGATTGTTCGCCATTGCCACACCAGCAGCATGGGGCATAGGTCGGGGGGCCATCGGTCATGGCCGCGTTGCACCACGGTCAGGTGCGACCGGCTAGAGTGCGGCTTTACCCCTTGGACGACCGCCCATGCAATGCCCCGTATGCAAGACCCAAGCGCTGCAGATGTCCGAGCGCCAGGGCATCGAGATCGACTACTGCCCGCAGTGCCGTGGCGTGTGGCTGGACCGAGGCGAGCTGGACAAGATCATCGAGCGCTCGGCCGGTGCCGCCGTACCCGCGCCGGTGCGCGCGGCCGCACCG
Source organism: Stenotrophomonas sp. 05L413 (assembly GCF_056397945.1). Taxonomy (NCBI): domain Bacteria; kingdom Pseudomonadati; phylum Pseudomonadota; class Gammaproteobacteria; order Lysobacterales; family Lysobacteraceae; genus Stenotrophomonas; species Stenotrophomonas sp. 05L413. The sequence goes on along the minus strand of NZ_JBFTOL010000001.1, from coordinate 830,087 downwards.
CCGCCGCCGGCCGCCGTGCAGCACCGTGATACCCGCCACCTGGGCCAGCAGCAGTACGGCGACCAGCAGGGCTACCGCAAGAAAAAGAAAGAGAGCTTCCTGTCGGACCTGTTCGACTTCTGATGTACGCCTGCGCTGCGCTCAGGCGCGGCGCAGGATGAATTCCCGGTCGACGCTGTCGCCGACCGGGAAATCGTATTCGCCCACCTTGCTGCAGCCATAGCGCGCATAGAAGCGCTGCGCACCAACGTTCCCGGACCACACGCCGATCCACAGCGTGCGCCGCTGTGGCTGATCGAGCCACGCCAGGAAGGCGTCCATCAGGCGCGCGCCGTGGCCGCCACTGTGGTGACTGGCGAGCAGGTACAGGCGTTTGAGCTCGATATCGCCCTCGGCGGCATCCGCATGGGGCAGGCTGTTGGGCCCTGCGGCGAGATACCCCACCACACGTTCCCCGGCTTCCAGCAGCCACGCCGCGTTGCGTGGATCGGCGAGCTCGTCACGCTGCGGCTCGACCGAATAGTGGCTGTGCAGGAACGCGTGCAGATCCTGCGGCGGGTAGGAATCGCCGAAGGTTTCGGTATAGGTGGCGATGGCGATCGCCGAGAGGGCGTCGGCATCGGCAACGGTGGCACGGCGGAGGGTCAACATCATGGCGCAAGGCAGGCAGGTGGGGCCGGCAGCTTACGCCATCGCCTGGGGTCGGCCGTGGTTCCGGGTACGTCGGTACCCGGAACCTGTCATGGCTGCTGGATCAGAACCAGACGCGCACGCCCGCCACCCAGCGGGTATCGCGCGCACGTTCGCCGGCTGCTTCGTGGTAGTCGGCGGTATCACCGAACAGCCGCTCGTGGCTGATGCCGATGTAGGGCGCGAAGCGGCGGCTGAACTCGTAGCGCAGGCGCAGCCCGGCCTCGAGTTTGTTCAGGCCGGCGCCATTGCCATACGCCGGCTCGTCCTTGGCCGAGAAACTGGCTTCCACCAGCGGCTGCAGGATCAAGCGGTTGGTCAGCAGCAGCTCGTACTCCACTTCCACCGTGGCCGCGAACTGACCGCCTTCGCCGACATACGCCGTGGCCGAGGTCTCGAACTTGTACGGCGCCAGCCCCTGGATGCCGAACGCCGCCCAGGTGCGCGACTCGGCCGGGCGGAAATCCTGCTTCACGCCGACCAGCACGTCCCACCACGGCGACACGCTGCGGCCGTACATCACCTCCAGATCGGCCGAGCCGGTGCGGCCGTCGCTGCGCTCGCCTTCGCTGCGCAGCCATAGCCTGTTGATGTTGCCACCCACCCAGCCGCTGGCCTCCCATGCCTGGCCGGTGCCGTGCTGGCCGTCCCAGTGTTCGAGGCGGTTGACCAGCAGCAGGCTGTGGATCTCCGGCGCATGCTCCATCGCGCCGTGGTCGATCGGCGGGAACGCGGCGAGGCGGTCGGCGGCGGTCACGACAGGAATCGGTTCGAGCGGTTCCGTAGGGGCAGCCGGCTTCGGCGTGCCATGGCCCATCGCGGCGTGGTCCATCGTTGAATGGTCCATCGTCGCGTGGTCCATCTGGCTGTGATCGGTGCTGCCATGGTCCATCGTCGCGTGGTCCATCTGGTTGTGATCGGTGCTGCCATGGTCCATCGTTGAATGGTCCATCTTGGTGTGATCCATGCTGCCGTGATCCATCGGGCGGTCATCCGCCGGTGGTGTGTCGGCTGTGGTTGTGGTCGGCGCCGTGGCATGGCCGGCATGCGACTGTGCCCAGGCCGGTGCGGCCAACGCCAGCAGCAGGGCGGCGCTCAGTGCGGACAGCGCGGTGAGAGGAGCGCGGCTCATTCTTCGATCCTCACTTCGCGCATCATGCCCGCTTCCATGTGGTACAGCAGGTGGCAGTGGTACGCCCAGCGCCCAAGCGCGTCGGCACGGACGCGGTAGGTGCGGCGGGTGCCCGGCGGCATGTCGATGGTGTGCTTGCGCAGGTGGAACGCGCCGTCCGCGTTTTCCAGATCGCTCCACACGCCGTGCAGATGAATCGGATGCTGCATCATCGTGTCGTTGACCAGCACGATGCGCATGCGCTCGCCGTAGGTCAGGCGCAACGGTTCGGCGCTGGCGAACGGGATGCCGTCGAAGGACCAGCTGAATTTCTCCATATGGCCGGTCAGGTGCAGCTCGACCTCGCGGCCGGGATCACGCCCATCGGGATCGTCGAACAGGCTGCGCATCGCGCCGTAGGTGAGTACGTTGCGGCCGTTGTCGCGCAGGCCGATACCGGGATCATCCAGCTTGGGCTCGGTGGCCATGCTCTGCATGTCCACCAGCGGGTTGCCCTGCTCGCTGGCCGGGTGACGCGGCGCTTTGGGATCGGCACCGTGCGCACCGTGGCCCATGCTGGCACCGCAGCCGCCTTCCATGCCCTTCATGTCGTGGCCTGCCATCCCGTTCGAGGCATGGCCCATGTCGTGGCCCATGTCACTCATGGTCAGCAGCGGGCGCGGGTCGCGGGCGGGAATCGGCGCCTGCAGGCCGTGGCGTACCGCCAGCGTGCCGGCGGCATAGCCGGTGCGGCCCATGTCCTGGCAGAAGATCGTGTACGCGTCCTGGCCGCTGGGTTCGACGATCACATCGAAGGTCTCGGCCGGGGCGATGCGGAATTCATCGATGCTGACCGGGTGGATGTACTGGCCATCGGCGGCGACCACGGTCATCTTCAGGCCAGGGATGCGCACGTCGAAATAGGTCATCGAGCCGCCGTTGATGAAGCGCAGCAGCACCTTTTCGCCACTGCGGAACAGCCCGGTCCAGTTGCCGGCCGGGGCGGTGCCGTTGAGCAGGTAGGTATAGGTGTGGGCGTTGACGTCGGAGATGTCGGTCGGCGTCATCCGCATCCGCCCCCACATGCCGCGGTCGGCGGTGGCGGCGGCCCAGCCGTCCTTGCGGACATCGCGCAGGAAGTCGGGCAGGGTGCGCTTGTAGTAGTTGTCGTACTCGGCGAGCTTCTTCATGCGCCGGAACAGCGCACCGGGGTCCAGGTCGGTCCAGTCCGAGAGCAGGATCACGTGCTCTCGGTCGGCGTGATACGGCGCCGGCTCGAGCGGGTCGATGATCAGCGCGCCGTACAGGCCGGCCTGTTCCTGGAACATGGAATGGCTGTGATACCAGTACGTGCCCGACTGCTTGAGGGTGAAGCGGTACTGGTAGGCCTCGCCCGGGGCGATGCCGTTGAAGCTCAGGCCGGGCACGCCATCCATGTTGGCCGGCAGCAGCAGGCCGTGCCAGTGGATGGAGGTGGGGTGGCCCTGCAGCGTATTGGCGACCCGGATGTTGACCGTCTGGCCTTCGCGCCAGCGCAGGATCGGCGCCGGAAGGCTGCCGTTGACGGTGATCGCCGGGCGGGTGCGGCCGGTGAAATTGGCCAGCGATTCGCCGATGCTCAACTGCACGTCGTGGTGGCTGAGCACCTGCGGGGCAGCGGCCAGGCCGGGGCCGGCGGCGGCGAACGCACGCGGGCTCAGGCCGGTGGCGGCCAGGCCGGCGACCACGCCGCCAGCAGCGACGCCCTGCACGAACAGGCGCCGCGACGGCATGGGCGGGGTGCCCGTGCCGGGTGTTTTAATGAAAGACATTGCAACTCCGGATCTGATTCGAATGGCACACGCGGTGCCGTCAACGCACGCACACCGGGGCATGCGCGCAGAGCATCAGGCAGGCGCTCGCAGAGCGCGGCGGATCAGGCGATCGGAGGGCGGGTGATACGGTCCAGCGGCGGTGTCGGCAGGGTGGGATGCGCGGTGTTCGGCGGCGACATCGACACCGGCGGCGGGGTCGCCAACCAGGCGACCTGGACGGTCAGGCTGGGTTGCTGGGCGCAGCTGCGCAGGCAGTCCTTGATCTTGCAGTGGTCGCCATCATGCGGTGCCTGCACGCCGGTGTCGGCGGTGGCCATGGTGTGGTGATCGTGTGCGGCGGGCATCGGCGCGTCGCCATGGCAGGGCGGTGCCGCGCTGCCGGCCACGGCCGGTTCGGCCAGGGCCAGTGCCATCGGGCCGGCCATGGCCACGTTCAGCCCATTGAGCAACAGGCTGAGCATCAGGACGACTCGCAGGAGCAGGCCACTGGCGGACATGGGGCTCACCTTACTGCCAAACCCTGGCGGCCGCACCCGCGGCTGAACGCAGGGTTCAACTCTGGAGCCGGGTCTGACTGAACGCGCCGGGGCATCAGCCTTCCTCGCGCACGATCTCGACCAGGCGGTCGCCGTAGCGGGCCAGCTTGGTGCCGCCGATGCCACCGACCCGGCCCAGGGCGTCAACGCTGGTGGGGCGCTGTTCGGCGATATTGCGCAGGGTGCTGTCGTGGAAGATCACGAAGGCCGGCACGTTCTGCTCGCGCGCGAGTTCGGCACGCAGGCCACGCAGCGCATTGAACAGCGCCAGATCCTGCGGCAGCACCGACAGGCCGGTGCGCTGGCCGCTGCGGTCACGCTCGCGGGCGGCCTTGGGTGTTTCGCGCCGCATCATGACCTTGCGCTGGCCCTTGAGCACCTCGCGGCTGCCATCGGTCAGGCGCAGGCCACCGTACGCGCTGCTGTCCACCTCGAGCAGGCTGGAGGCGACCAGCTGGCGGAACACGCTGCGCCAGCTGCGGGCATCCAGGTCCTTGCCGATCCCGTAGGTACTCAGCTCGGTATGCCCGAACTGACGGACCTTCTCGTTGTCACCGCCGCGCAGGATGTCGATCAGATGGCCGACACCGAAGCGCTGCCCGCTGCGGTAGACGCAGCTCAGCGCTTTCTGGGCGGCGACGCTGGCATCCCAGGCATCCGGCGGCAGCAGGCAGTTGTCGCAGTTGCCGCAGGGTTGGGGATAGGTTTCCCCGAACCCGGCCAGCAGCACCTGGCGGCGGCATTGCATGGATTCGCAGTAGCCGAGCAGGTGGTCGAGTTTGGACCGTTCGAGCGTTTTGCGGTCTTCGCCGGCTTCGGACTGTTCGATCATCTGCTTGAGCAGCACGACGTCGCCGAGCCCATAGCAGAGCCAGGCTTCGGCAGGCTCGCCATCGCGCCCCGCGCGCCCGGTTTCCTGGTAATACCCTTCCATCGATTTGGGCAGATCGGTATGCGCGACGAAGCGCACGTCCGGCTTATCGATGCCCATGCCGAAGGCGATGGTGGCGCACATGACGATGCCATCCTCGCGCAGGAAGCGGCGCTGGTTGGCGGCGCGTACCTCGGCGGGCAGGCCAGCGTGGTAGGGCAGGGCGTTCATGCCCTCCTTGCACAGGAATTCGGCGGTTTCTTCCACCTTGCGCCGCGACATGCAGTAGACGATACCGGCTTCCTGACGGTGGACCTTCAGGAAGTCCAGCAACTGGCGCTTGGCGTTGTCTTTCTGGACGACGGTATAGCGGATGTTGGGCCGGTCGAACGAACTGACGAAGTGCTGGGCGTTGGTCAGGTCCAGCCGTTCGGCGATTTCGCGCTGGGTCGGCGGATCGGCGGTGGCGGTCAGCGCGATGCGCGGGACGTCGGGCCAGCGCTCGTGCAGGACGGTGAGCTGGCGGTATTCGGGGCGGAAGTCGTGGCCCCACTGCGAGACGCAGTGGGCTTCATCGATGGCGAACAGGGCAATCTGGCTGCGCGAGAGCAGCGAGAGGAAGCGGCCGGTCAGCAGCCGCTCGGGGGCGACGTAGAGCATGTCCAGTTCGCCGGCGAGCAGTTCGCGCTCGACGCGGGCGGCGGTTTCGCCATCAAGGGTGGAGTTGAGGTATTCGGCGCGGACGCCGAGCTGGCGCAGGGCTTCGACCTGGTCCTGCATCAAGGCGATCAGCGGCGAGATGACGATGCCGGTGCCGTCGCGGAGCAGGGAGGGGACCTGGTAGCAGAGCGATTTGCCGCCGCCGGTGGGCATGAGGACGAGCGCGTCATTGCCGGCGGCGACATGCTCGACGATCGCCTGCTGCGGACCGCGGAATTCGTCGTAACCAAAGATGCGGCTGAGCAGGTCGTGCGCGGGGCGGGAAGACATCGCGCTAGTTTACCTTGCCCAGGCTACGGGCCGTGTCCTCTGATGCCGGATCGGCGTGTAGGGATGCCAGGAGCCAAGGCATCAAAGCCTCAAGGCCTCAAAGGCAGAGGCTCAAAGCGCCGGGCGTTCCGTCTTACGGGTTTGGCGCGGTGTAGGTGGGCCTGCAGGACCCGCCGTGAACCCGTCCATGGGGGCTCGTAGTGCGCCATCCATGGCGCCCAACGGTCCTGCAAACCCACCCACACCGCGCCGTCGACACGTGGCTGGTGTCCAGAGGAGAGCCAAGTCAAGGGCCGCTCAAGAGTCCGGTCACGAACCAGTCAAACGCACACAGGCGCCAATCGGCGCCTGTGGGTTGTTGCCTGTTGCATCTAGACGTTGCATCTCGACGGGGTGACTTGGCTACTTGCGGCGGGCTGCTTTGGCTTGCCCCACCGTCCATCCAGATCTGTCTGGCGAGTGGGGGCCGGGCCCTGACGGGACCGTCAGGGCGCCAAGGATGGCGCCCACGAGCCCCCAGGGATGGGTTTACGGCGCGTCCCGTCAGGGCCTGGCCCCCGCTCGCCAACACGCAGACCCCGTCAGCCAAGCCTGCCGCAACACAACCCCTTACTGCAGCAGCGAACGCAGCATCCAGGCGTACTTTTCGTGGGTCTGCAGACGCTGGGTCATCAGATCCTCGGTTGGTGCGTCGTCCGCATCGTCGGCCACGTCCAGCACTTTGCGCGCCGTACGGCACACAGCCTCGTTGGCGGTGACCAACTGGCGTACCATCTCACGCCAGTCCGCGCTGTCGGTCAGGCCCGGCTCCTCGGCGATCGAGGTCAGGGCCGCGAACTCGCGGTACGAGCCCGGGGCATTGAAGCCCAGTGCACGGATGCGTTCAGCCACGTCATCCAGGGCCGCCCACTGTTCGGTGTACTGGGTCTCGAACATGGTGTGCAGCGAGTTGAACATCGACCCGGTCACGTTCCAATGGAAATTGTGGGTCTTCAGGTAGAGCGTGAACGCATCGGCCTGGAAGGCCGACAGTCCATCGGCGATCTTCTTGCGATCGCCCTCCTTGATCCCGATATCGATGTTCGGGGCCGACGGGGCCGCCGCGCCGAGCTTCTGCTTGGCAGTCTTGGGCTTTGCCGGGGTCTTGGTCGTCTTCGCCATGGGAGCACTCCTTATGGATGGGATGAATCGGATGGCCTTCACAATAGATCAGACTACCCTTTCAGTAGTAAACAAAAGTTCTAAACGAATCGATTGATGAGCGCTATCGAAAAACCACATGCAGCACGCCTGGCCCAGCAGCAGGCCGCCATCAACGGGGCCATGAGCCGCGACCGCGGTCGTTTGCTGGGGATGCTCTCGCGTTGGCGGGCCAAACCGGCGGATACGGGTCTGGCGGCGGCGTTCGAGCAGGCCTTGCAGGCGTCCGTGCAGCGCCGTGAAGCGCGTGCGCTGAATCAGCCGACCATCACTCTGGACGAGCAACTGCCGATTGCGCGTGAAGCCGAGGCCATCACTGCGCTGATCCGCGACCACCAGGTCGTGGTGATCGCCGGTGAAACCGGCTCGGGCAAGACCACCCAGCTGCCCAAGCTGTGCCTGGCCGCCGGCCGTGGCACCGCCGGCATGATCGGCTGCACCCAGCCGCGACGGATCGCCGCACGTGCCGTGGCGACCCGCGTGGCGCAGGAACTGCAGTCCGAGCTGGGCACCACGGTGGGTTACCAGGTGCGCTTCACCGATCGCGTCGGTGACGATACCCGCATCAAGTTCATGACCGACGGCATCCTGCTGGCCGAGATCAGCAGTGACCGCTGGCTGTCCAACTACGACACGATCATCGTCGACGAGGCGCACGAACGCAGCCTCAACATCGATTTCCTGCTCGGCTATCTGAAGCAGCTGCTGAAGAAGCGCCCCGACCTGAAACTGATCGTCACCTCGGCGACCATCGACACCTCGCGCTTCGCCCAGCATTTCGACGATGCCCCGGTGATCAGCGTGGAAGGCCGCACGTTCCCGGTGGAGGTGCGTTACCGGCCGCTGGAAGGCGAGGGCGGTGGCGAGGCGGACGGTGGGCGCGATGGCGAGCGCACCGTCAATGATGCGGTGGTCGCGGCGGTGGATGAAATCACCCGGATCGACCCGCGCGGCGACATCCTGCTGTTCTTCCCGGGCGAGCGCGAAATCCGCGATGCGCACCAGTCGCTGGAACGGCGCAAGTACCGTGGCACCGACGTGCTGCCGCTGTATGCGCGGCTGTCGGTCAAGGATCAGGACCTGGTGTTCAACCCGGGCGCCAACCGGCGCATCGTGCTGGCCACCAACGTCGCTGAGACGTCGCTGACGGTGCCGCGCATCCGCTATGTGATCGACCCGGGTTTCGCCCGCGTCAAGCGCTACAGCCCGCGCCAGAAGCTGGACCGGCTGCACATCGAGGCGGTCTCGCAGGCCAGCGCCAACCAGCGCAAGGGCCGCTGCGGCCGGGTGTCCGAAGGTATCTGTTACCGGCTGTATTCCGAAGCGGATTTCCAGTCGCGCCCGGAATTCACCGATCCGGAGATCCGCCGTTCCAGCCTGTCCGGAGTGATCCTGCGGATGCTGCAGCTCGGCCTCGGCCGGATCGAGGATTTCCCGTTCCTGGAAGCGCCGGATGAACGCGCGGTCGCCGATGGCTGGCAGCAGTTGGGTGAGCTGGGCGCGGTCGATGCCGAGCGTCGCCTGACGCCGATCGGCCGTCAGATGGCGCGCCTGCCGGTGGACGTGAAACTGGCCCGCATGCTGGTCGCCGCGCAGGCCCAGGGCTGCCTGCGGCCGATGCTGGTGATCGCCTCGTTCCTGGGTATCCAGGACCCCCGTGAGCGCCCGCCGGAAGCGCGCGCCGCCGCCGACAATGCGCATGCGCTGTTCGCCGATGGGCGTTCGGAATTTGTCGGCGTGCTGCGCCTGTGGGACGGCTACCGCCAGGCCCACGAAGACCTGACCCAGTCCAAGCTGCGTGACTGGTGCGGGCGGCATTTCCTTGGTTTCCTGCGCATGCGCGAGTGGCGGGAGCTGCATCGTCAGCTGCGCGTGCTGTGCGAGGAACTGGGATGGAGCGAAGAGCCGGCGGAGACATCGTTGGCACCGTTGCTTGCCGGATCCTCGGCGCCTGCCCCGGCGCGCGATGACGAGGCCAAGATCAAGGCGACGCGTGGCCAGCAGCACCGTGCCGCACGCCTGGCCCGTGAAGGGAAATCCGAGCCGACCCCTGCCCAGAACACGCCGGCGCCGGTCAAGGGGGCCGATTCCGAGGCGCGCAACGCCTTCAGCGACAAAGTACGCGCGGCGGCCTACCAGACCCTCCACCGTGCCTTGATCGCCGGCCTGCCCACGCAGATCGGCCACCGCAGCGACAAGGGCGATTTCCTGGCGCCGCGCCAGCGCCGCTTCCTGCCGTTCCCGGGCTCGACCCTGGCCAAGCGGCCGCCGCCGTGGCTGCTCACCGCGACCTTGCTCGATACCCAGAAAATCTGGGGCCTGACCAACGCGGCGATCGAGCCGGACTGGGTCATCAACGAACTGCCGCATCTGCTGCTGCGCAAGCACTTCGACCCGCACTGGTCGCGCGCGCAGGGCCAGGTACTGGCCTCCGAGCAGATCAGTCTGTTCGGGCTGGTGCTGGCCCCGAAGAAGCCGGTGCACTACGGCCGCATCGCGCCGGGCGAGGCACACGATATCTTCGTGCGGCAGGGCCTGGTGACTGGCGAAATCAACACCCGTGCCGGCTTCGTGGCCGACAACCTCAAGGTGTTGGAGCAGGCGCGCGAAGAAGAGGCCAAGCTGCGCCGTGCCGGCATCGTCGCCGACGAAGGCTGGCAGGCGCGCTGGTACCTGGACCGGATTCCGGCCGAGATCCATTCGGCGATGGGCCTTGATACCTGGTGGAAGGCGCTGGCACCGGAGAAGCGCCGCGCGCTGTCGTGGACGCTGGCCGATCTGCTGCCGGGCGACGGCAGCGACGCCGAGCGTTATCCCAACTACCTGCCGCTGGGCGATGCGCGCTTGCCGCTGCATTACACCTTCGAACCAGGCGCCGACGAAGATGGCGTGACGTTGGAGGTGCCACTGCATCTGCTCAACGCACTCGATCCGGCACGGTTGTCGTGGCTGGCGCCCGGCTTCGTGGCCGACAAGGCCGCCGCGTTGATCCGCAGCCTGCCCAAGGCGATGCGCCGCAACTATGTACCGGCACCGGACTTCGGTCGCGCGTTCGCCGAGGCCTTCGCCGAGCCGACCGCCGATGAGATCCGTGGTGAACTGGCGCGGTTCCTGTCCCGCGCGACCGGTGCAAGACTGGCGGCGACCGATTTCGACAACGCGTCGCTGGAGACGCACCTGCACATGAATCTGCGCCTGCGCGACGCAGACGGCAACGTACTGGCAACCTCACGCGATCTGGATGCACTGCGTGCCCGCTTCGGCGACCAGGCCGGTGACGCCTTCGCCGCACGTGCCGGGCGTGCGCTGGCGGCGGACGGGTTGCGCGATTTCCCCGCCAGCCCGATCCCGCTGCAGGTGCCCGGCGAAGCCGGCGTGCCGGCCTATCCTGCGTTGGTCGACCAGGGCGAGACCGCCGCGTTGAAGATCTTTGCCGATCGCAACGAGGCGCTGGAGCAGCATCCGCTTGGCGTGCGCCGCCTGCTGGAGATCGCGCTGGCCGACAAGGCCAAGCAAGCGCGCAAACAATTGCCGGTGCCGCCCAAAACCGGCCTGCTGTATGCCGCTATCGAATCGCAGGAGCGGCTGCGTGGTGATCTGGTCGATGCGGCGATGAACGCCGTGCTGGCTGATGGGCTGGGCGATATCCGCGATCCGGCCACGTTCGCCAAACGCAGTGCCGAGGCGGGCAAGGCGTTGTTCGGCGAGGCGATGGCGCGGCTGAAGCTGGCCGACAACATCCTCGCCCACGTGGCCGAACTCAAACCACAGCTGGAAGCGCCGCTGATGGGCTGGGCGCGTGGCAACCTGGATGACATGGAGCAGCAGCTTGCCGCCCTGGTCCATGCCGGTTTCCTGCGTGACACGCCGGCCGACGCGCTGGCGCAGTACCCGCGCTATCTGCGTGCGATGATCCTGCGCACCGAGCGCGCCAAGCGCGATCCACCACGCGATCAGGCCCGCATGCTGGAACTGCGTCCGTTCCTGGATGCGCTGGCACAGGCCGACGCACGCGGCCTGCGCAAGCGGCCCCAGTGGCAGGACCTGCGCTGGGATCTGGAAGAGTTGCGGGTCTCGCTGTTCGCCCAGGAGCTGGGCGCAAAGACCGGCATTTCGGCCAAGAAGCTGGCCCAGCGCGTCGCTGCGCTGCAGAACGCCTGATCCGGCAACTGCCCCGTGCCGATTCGGCGCGGGGCGCTGGGGGGGACCTGAACCGGCTTACTTGACGCGGCGCACTTTGGCGCGGGTATTGACGCCCTGGACCTGCATGTACCACGCGCCGCCGACGCCGGCAGCGATGCTGACCTCCGGCGACTGGCGGCGGACACCACCGACCTGGACGTCGTCGATCTGCTCCCATTCCTGGGTGTTGGCGAGCACGTAACGCTGCCCCTTGCCGAAGCCGCGGAACTCTCCGGTCAAGGCGCTTTTGATCGGCTCCTTGGTGCCGAAGTCGAAGAAGCCGTGGTTTTTCACGATCACTTCCTGACGACCCTCTTCGCGGGCCTCTTCGCGGGCCTGTTCGCGTGCATCGGCCGCCAGCGCCGCCACTTTGCCCTGCAGCCAGTTGTTGAGCTCGGCCAGTTCCTGCGGCGTGAGCTTCTCCAGCCCGGCGGCCTTGAACTCGGCCGGCGACATCTGCTGCTGCAGATCGCCTTCCACCACGCGCTGGGCCAGCGCCGGTAGCGAGAGGCTCATCATGACGGCCGCACAGGCCAACAACCGCAGACGGGAAAAGCGCATGGCAGGGTCTCTCCTAGGGATAGCCGCAGTGTAGTGCCAGCGCCGGGGCATGTGCACATGCAGGTGATGGCGATTGTCGGGGGGGCGCTGCGGCGCTAGTGTAGGTGGCCTCTGTCTTGTCTGTACGATGCTGTGAACCGCGCTTCCTCCCCCGGCCTGGATGGCTTGTTGACCCGACCCTCGGTGGCTTCGCTGCCGCCTGAGCTGCGCGAGGCATTGTTGCAGCGCTGGCAGCAACCCGAGGCCGATCTGGAAAGGCGCGCGGGCTGGCCGGTGCTGGCCGATACGCTCGATGCGCTGTCATTGCTCTCGGCCGACGAGTCTGCCTTGCTGGCCACGTTGCTGTTCGATCTGCCGTGGTTGCGTGCCGGGCTGGACACGCTGCCGATCGGTGCGCTCAAGCCGGTGGTCGTCGGCCTGCTGGACGGTCTGGACGCTGCCGACCAGGTCTGGGCGCTGCACGCCGGGCGCGAGGCCGGGCGCAACAGCGAAGGCCTGCGCCGCCTGCTGCTCTCGATCATCCGCGATCTGCGTGTGGTGCCGATCCTGCTCGCCCGCCAGCTGGCCCGCATGCGCGGTGCCGATCGCTTGCCCGAGGACGAACGGCGCGCGCTGGCCCAGCTCACCCGCGACATCCACGCGCCGCTGGCCAACCGGCTCGGCATCTGGCAATTGAAGTGGGAGCTGGAGGATCTGGCGTTCCGCCACCTGGAACCGGAGACCTACCGCCGCATCGCGCGCGAGGTGGATGAAACGCGCTTGGCGCGCGAGCGCTATGTCGAGGGCGTCAAAAAGGCGCTGTCGCGTGAACTGCTGGCGCAAGGCATCCGTGCCGAGGTCAGCGGCCGCCCGAAGCACATCTACAGCATCTGGCGGAAGATGCAGAAGAAGCGGCTGGCGTTCGAGCAGTTGTACGACATCCGCGCCGTGCGCGTGATGGTGGACGACGTGGCCGCCTGCTACGCCGCGCTGGGCGTGGTGCATGCACTGTGGGCGCCGGTGCCGAGCGAATTCGACGATTACATCGCACGCCCGAAAGCCAACGATTACCGTTCGCTGCATACCGCCGTGATCGGCCCGGAAGGGCGCACCATCGAAGTGCAGATCCGCACCCACGACATGCATGCCCAGGCCGAGCTCGGCGTGGCCGCGCACTGGCGCTACAAGGAAGGCAGCAAAGGCGCGGAAAAGGCGTTCGACCGCAAGATCACCTGGATGCGCCAGTTGTTGGAGCAATCCCAGGATGGACATGCCAGTGAGCTGGCCGGGGCGCTGGATGCCGAGCTGACCGAAGACCGGGTCTACGCGCTCAGTCCCAAGGACGAGGTGATGGACCTGCCGCAGGGCGCCACGCCGTTGGATTTTGCTTACCACGTGCACACCATGGTCGGGCACCGCTGCCGTGGGGCGAAGGTCAACGGCCGCATCGTGCCGTTGACCTACCGCCTGCGCAGCGGCGACCGGGTCGAGATCCTGACCGGCAAGGAGGCCGATCCCCGGCGCGACTGGCTGCTGGCCTCCAGCGGTTTCCTGGCCAGCAACCGCTCGCGTGAGAAGGTGCGCGGCTGGTTCCACAAGCTGGACCGCGCGCGCAATGTGCAGGCCGGCCGCGAGCTGCTCGAGCGCGAACTCAAGCGCCTCGGCCTGCAGCACGCCGATCTGGCCATCGCGGTGAAGAAGTTCCACGCCGACAGCGTCGATGATCTCTACATCCAGGTGGCCTTGGGTGACACCGGGCCGAACCAGGTCAGCCGCACACTGCTGGAAGCCGAGCGCGCCGCCAGCCAGCCGGCGGTGCCTGCCCTGCCGCGCCCGACGGCGCGGCGCGACAGCGTGCGCAGCGCCGATTTCACCGTCCAGGGCGTGGGCAATCTGCTCGTGCAGCTCGCCCGGTGCTGCCAGCCCGTGGCCGGTGAGCCGATCGTCGGGTACCTCACGCGTGCCCGCGGCGTCACCGTGCACCGCACCGACTGTGCCGCGCTGGCACGTCTGGCCGCGGCCAGCCCGCAGCGCATTCTTCCGGTGGAGTGGGGCCAGGCCGGCGGTGGCTATGAAGTGGACGTGGTGGTCGACGCGGTCGACCGGCGCTGGCTGCTCAAGGACATCACCAACCTGATCGCGCAGGAGGATGCCTATGTGCTGGACATCCACAGCGACAACGTCCGCAACAGTGGCCGTGCGCATCTGCGTCTGCGCTTGAAGGTCAGTGACTACGGCCAGCTTTCGACCCTGCTGGGCAAGCTGGACGCGCTGCCCGGTGTCAGCGAAGCCCGGCGTCTAGGCTGAGCTCACGTGCCCCACGCTAGGCTCGCGCCATGAGCCGGGACGATGACAGGCATGACGCCGCCCACGAGGCACTGCGACGGGTGCGCCGCGAAGGCCGCTGGTGGTGGTTGCAGGCGCGCCATGCCCGGCGCATCTGGCGGTGGGCGTTGCTGGTGGCCGTGCTGCTGTTCGTCAGCCTGGCACTGTTGCGCCGGCCGCTGGCCAACTGGTTCTGGAACGAACCGCAGATCGAGCAGCTGCTCGACCAGGGCGATCGCGCGCTGGCCGCGGGCCGGTTGAGTGCGGCAGACGGTCGTGGCGCACGTGAATCCTTCCAGGCCGCGCTGGCGCTGGACAACGACCGCTTGCAGGCGCGCAGCGGTCTGGCACGCACGGGCCAGGCTGCCCTGCAGCAGGCGCGGGATGCGCTGGACCGGGGCAATGCACCGGCGGCGACCGCCGCGCTGGCGCTGGCCCGCGAACTGCAGGTGCCGCAGCGCGACGCCGATGCGGTGGCGCAGCAGCTGCACGCACACGACCAGGCACGCGCGGGGATCGGGGCGTTGCTTGGTCGCGCCGAAGCGGCCTTGCAGGCGCAGCGGCTCGAGGGCAGCCCCGACAGCGCACTGCCGTTGTTCCAGCAGGTGCTGGCGCTGTCCCCCAACCAGGTGCGCGCGCTGGAGGGGCGCGAGGATGCGCTGTCCGATCTCCTCCAGCAGGCGCGCACGGCGGCCGGCCGCGGCGATGTGGCCAGGGCTGCGGCGCTGGTGCGCAGCGCGCGTGGCTTCGATGCCGGCCATGTCGATCTGCCGGCCACCCAGGAAGCGCTGAACAACGCGCTGGAGCGACGCCAGCGCGAGGGCGAGATCGCGCTGCGCCGACAGAAGCTGGAGGTTGCGGCCGATGCCTTCGCCGCGGTGCTTTCGGCGCTGCCCGACGATCCTGCCGCGCGCCGTGGCCAGCTGCAGGTCGCCGATGCGCAGCTCACGCGTGCGACGCGGCTGGCCGGCAACTTCCGCTTCGAAGACGCAGCCCGGGCGCTTCAGGTGGCGCAATCGCTGGGCGCGTCCACGCGTTCGCTGGAGGCGGCCCGCCATGTGATCGAGCAGGCGCAGCGCTCCCAGGCGGCACTGAAGACCCCGGCGGTGCCGAGGGCGCAGCGCGAACGCACACTGCAGCGTCTGCTCACGCGCCTGGCGGAGGCGGAGGGCCGTGGCAACTTCTTGGACCCGCCCGGACGCAGTGCCTACGACGCCCTGCGCGAGGCCCAGGGCGTCGCGCCGCAGGACCCGCGGGTGCGTGCCGCCGCGCAGCGCCTGCTGCCCGCAAGCCGGCAGTGCTTTGAAGATCGCCTGCGCGAGAACCGTGTGCTGGCCGCGGGGGCCTGTCTGGACGCCTGGCAGACGCTGTCGACCAATGATGCCACCCAGGCCGCCGCGCGGCGGCGGCTGGCGCAGCGCTGGCTGGCCATCGGCAGCGAGCGCCTGGGCTCGGGTGACATCGCTTACGCGCAGCAGGCGCTGCAGCAGGCGCAGCGCTGGCAACCGGACCTGCTGGAATTGCCGGCCTTCGCCGAGCGCCTGCGCAGCGCCGGCGGTGGCTCGGGCACTTAATCCAGGAACACCCGCTGCACGGTGGCGCGGGCCGCATCCAGCGAGAAATGATCCACGATGTTCTGCAGCCCGGCGGTCGAGAGCCGGCGCCACAGGGCCTTGTCCTGGTAAAGCTGCACCACGGCCTGCGCGAATGCCTCGGCATCATCGGCCACCAGCACATCCTCGCCATCGCGCAGGTGCATGCCTTCCACGCCACAGGTCGTGGCGACCACCGGCTGCCCATGCGCCATGCTGAGATTCACCTTGCCCTTCACGCCTGCACCGAAGCGCAGCGGCGCGACGGCGATGCGGATGCCATCCATGTAGGGCACCACGTCCGGCACGAACCCGTGGATCTCCACGCCCGGCTGGGTCGCGGCCAGCGCGCGCAGGGTATCGGGCACGGCCGCGCCGATGCAGTGGAAACGGATGTCGGGCAGGTGTGCGCGGATGCGCGCGAAGACCTCACCGATGAACCACTGCATGGCATCCAGGTTGGGCGGATGACGGAAGCCACCGACGAACACCAGGTCGCGCCGCTCGGCCCAGTCAGGGCCGGCCCCAGCAACCTCGTGCAGGTTGGAGATCAGTTCCACGGTTGCGCCTGGCGCATCGACGCGCAGCTGCTCCCGCTCGGCCGCGCTGACCAGCACCGTCACATCCACCTGTTCCATCACCGCCAGCTCGCGTGCGCGGGTGCGCTCGGCATTGCGCAGCAGCCCTGCATCACCGGCGATCTCCGCACCACGGCGTTCGCGCAGGTAGTGCAGGTCAACGGTATCGAAGACCGTGCGGGCCTGCGGCGCAAAGCTGCGCAGCAGCGGCAGGCACTCGTGGGCGACGTGGTAGCGGACCATCATCACCACATCGAAGCGGGCGCCGTTGGCGCGCAGCCACGGCGCCACACCGTCCAGATACGGGGCGTACCAGACCTCCACGCCAAGCGCCTGCAGCGCCTCGGTGGCCGCGCCGCCGTGCTCGCGCCGGGTCGGCACGAACACCACGTGGACCCCGGCTTCAAGCAGCATGCCGATCAGGTTGTACTGGCGCAGCGAGGCCGAGTCGCGGTCCGGCTGCGGCACTTCTTCATCCAGGATCAGGACCTGGCGCTGGGCACGGTGCAGCAGGACTGGCGAGGGAACGCTGCCGACGGCGGGCTGCGCCTGCAGTGCGTCGGCCCACTTCGCCGCGAACACGCCGCGGTTGCGGACCTGGTAAGCCTTGATCCCGCTGCCGGTATCGGTGCCGTTGCTGGTGCCCTCGTCATGCACCACCCGGCTGGCCGGTTGTACCAGTACGCGGTGGCCGCTGGCGCGCACGGCGAAAGCCAGGTCGGTGTCTTCGTAATACGCCGGCTTGTAGCGCAGATCGAAGCCGCCGATCTCCTCCCACAGCGCGCGCCGGATCATCAGCGCCGCACCGGAGCAGTAGTCGGCATCGCGCAGCGCGCTGTAGCGCGGATCTTCGGGCGATTCGAAGCGGCCGTAGCTCCAACCACTGCCATCCTGGAAGATCACCCCGCCCGACTCCTGCAGGCGGCCGTCGGGGTAGAGCAGCTGTGAACCGACCAGGCCGGCGCGCGGCACCCGGGCGAAGGTGGCGAGCAGCGCATCCAGCCAGCCGGGCTGCGGCACAGTGTCGTTGTTGAGCAGCACCACGTACTGACCACGCGAACGCGCGACGCCATCGTTGCAGGCCTCGATGAAGCCGCCGTTGCTCGCCCGTATTTCATAGCGCAGGCCGCGGATCTGCGGCATCCAGGTGATCGTCTCGTCGCTGCTGCCGTCGTCCACCACCAGGATCTCGCAGGCGACCTGCGGTGGATGCGCGGCCAGTGCCCGCAGGCAGGCCAACGTATGCGCGGCGTGGTTGTAGACCGGAATGATGATGCTGACCACCGGGCGCTCGCTGGCGGGGACGGTGAACGGCGCGAACGCTGTGGCCTCCGGCAGGTACAGGGGCGCCCCGCGTGGCGCCGGCACGGCCTGGGTATGGACCCGGATGCGCTGCCAGGTAGCACGCCAGCCCCGGGTGCGCAGACTGGCCAGGCTGCGACGGAACAGGCCGAGCATGCGGTTCAGGAAATAGCGAGCATCGGCCAAGGACATCGACATCCCGTTGCAACTCCAGCTTAAGCGGGGGAACCCGGGAGAACGCGCCGCTCGCGGTGGCTGCGTTAGACTCGCCGGAATCCATATTCTCGCATCCCCGTGCCCCGACGCTACGATTCCGACGACATCGACGAGTTCGACGACGACACCGAAAGCCGCGGCCCGCTGTGGCGGCGCCGGTTGATCACCTGGAGCATGGCGGCTGTCGCGCTGGGGTTGGGCTTCCTGATCCCCTATACGGTGTACCTGAACCAACAGGTCACCCAGCGCTTCGGTGAGCTGCGCTGGCAGATTCCCACCCGCGTCTATGCGCGCCCGCTGCCGCTGGCGCCCGGCGTGGCGATGGATGCGGCCACGCTCAAGACCGAGCTGGCGGCTTCCGCCTACCGGGATGACGGGATCGGCAAGTCGCCGGCCACGTATACGCAGGAGGGAGGGCGTTTCGTCATCTCCAGCCGTGGCTACAACGACGTCGATGGTCGGGTCGCCCCGCGCCGCGTCGAGCTGAGCCTGTCCGGCGGGTCGATCGCTTCGCTGCGTGACCCCGACACCCGCAAGGCGCTGAAGGCCGCGCGTCTGGATCCGGCCCGTATCGCCACGCTGTACGGCCAGAAGCAGGAAGAGCGCCGGCTGGTGCGGATTGAAGAGACGCCCGAGCTGCTGGTCACCGGCCTGCAGGCGGTGGAGGACAAGGACTTCAACCGCCACCACGGCATCGACCTGAGCGGCATCGCCCGCGCGATCTGGGTGACCGTGCGTTCCGGTGGCCAGAGCCGCCAGGGCGCCTCGACCCTGACCCAGCAGCTGGCCCGCAGCGGCCTGCTCGGGATCGGCAAAGAGCAGACCGTCACCCGCAAGTTCAATGAGGTGCTGTACGCGCTGATCATGGAGGCGCGCTACGACAAGCGCACCATCCTGGAGGCCTACCTCAACCAGGTCTACCTGGGCCAGCGCGGCAGCCAGGCGATCCACGGCATGTCCTCGGGCGCGGAGTTCTGGTTCGGGCGCGATCTGGCCTCGCTCAACACCGAGCATGTCGCCTTGCTGATCGGCCTGGTCAAGGGCCCGTCCTATTACGATCCGCGCCGCAATCCCGAACGTGCGCTGGACCGCCGCAACTTCGTGCTGGGCAAGCTGCGCGACGCCAATCTGATCGACGATGCCGAGTACACGCGTGCGGTCGATGCGCCGCTGGGCGTGCCCAAGACGCCCGGCCTGATCGCGGCCAACCGTTTCCCGGCCTATGTGGATCTGGTCCGCCGCCAGCTCGGTCACGATTACCCCGAGTCGGTGCTGCAGGGCGCCGGCCTGAGCGTGATGACCGGCATGGCACCGTCGGCGCAGGCGTATGCCGAAGGCGCGGTCACCAAGACGATCAAATCACTGGAAAGCAAGCGCCGTCCCGCGTTGCAGGCCGGCCTGGTGCTGACCGACGTGCACAACGGGGATGTGCTGGCCGTGGTCGGGAGCCGTGACGTCTCCGAACCGGGCTTCAACCGCGCCATCGAGGCGCAGCGCCCGGTCGGTTCGCTGCTCAAGCCGTTCGTGTATCTGCTGGCGCTGGCGCAGCCGGACCGCTACTCGCTGTCCAGCTGGGTCGACGATTCGCCGGTGACGGTGCAGCTCAGCCGCGGCAAGCAGTGGTCCCCCGGCAACGCGGACAACCGCAGCCACGGCACGGTCCGCCTGATCGATGCGCTGGCCCATTCCTACAACCAGGCCACGGTGCGGGTGGGCATGCAGGTGGGTCCGGAGCGGGTCACGCAGTTGATCCATGTGCTGGCGGGCATCAAGGCCGAGCCCAATCCCGCGGTGATCCTGGGCTCCACGGATCAAAGCCCGTATGCGATGGCCCAGCTGTATCAGTTCCTGGCCTCGGGCGGCGAGATCCAGCCGCTGCATGCGGTGCGTGGCGTGCTCGATCCGCAGGGCAAGCTGATGAAGCGCTACGACAAGACCCCGGCGCCGGCGCAGGAAGGGGACTCGATTGCCGCCAACCTGATCAGCATCGGTCTGCAGCAGGTCGTGGCCAGCGGTACCGCGCAGCGCCTCAACGCCGACGGCCTGGGCCGCCTGCAGCCGGCGGGCAAGACCGGCACCACCAACGACGGCCGCGACAGCTGGTACGCCGGCTACACCGGTGACCATCTGGCTGTGATCTGGATGGGCAATGACCAGAACGAACAGGCCGGGCTGTATGGTGCGACCGGGTCGATGCGGGTCTGGTCCGGCATTTTCCAGCGCCTGCCCAGCTCGCCGCTGAAGGTCAGCAACAAGGGCCTGGACTGGCAGTACGTGGAGGCCAGCGGCACGGCCACCACCGATGAAGCCTGCCCCGGCGCGCGTCGCTTCCCGTTCGTGGTGGGTTACACCCCGGCCTATGTACCGTGCACCGCGCCGAGCGCCTTGCCGGAAGGCGAGGGTGGCGAACAGAGTGAAGGCGGTGGCTGGCGCAGTTGGTTCGGCCTGGAGAAAAAGCCCGAGCCTGCCCCCGAACCGGCGCAGAATGCACCGGTCGCCACCCCCGCGCGTCAACCCTGATCGAGGCCTGCCTGCATGACCACCCGTTTCCTGATCCGTTCCGCGTCGCTTGCCACGCTGTGCCTCGCGCTGGCGGCCTGCGTCACTCCGCCGCCGGTGGTGAAGGCACCGGTCGACACCACCACGCCGGCCCAGCGCCTGGCCGCCGTGGATGCCGCCGCGGGCAATGACGACAAAGAGCTGGCCGTGCAGCCGCTGCGCGACAGCGAGGTGGAAGACCTGCGCCAGGCCGCGCATGCCCGTCGCCAGGCCAACGATCTGACCGGCGCTGCGGCGGCGCTCGATCAGGCGCTGGCGATCATGGCCTCGGATCCGTCGGTGCTGCAGGACCGTGCCGAGATCGCCCTGCTGCAGGGCGATTGGGCGGCGGCGGAAACCTTCGCCCGCAAGTCGGTCGAACTGGGCTCCAAGACCGGCCCGCTGTGCCGCCGCCATTGGGCAACGATCGAGCAGTCGCGCCTGGCCCGCGGTGAAAAAGAA
Source organism: Stenotrophomonas sp. 05L413 (assembly GCF_056397945.1). Classification (NCBI taxonomy): domain Bacteria; kingdom Pseudomonadati; phylum Pseudomonadota; class Gammaproteobacteria; order Lysobacterales; family Lysobacteraceae; genus Stenotrophomonas; species Stenotrophomonas sp. 05L413. Next base: position 809,140 of record NZ_JBFTOL010000001.1, on the reverse strand, counting down.
AATGCCGCCTCGGCGCATGCCCAGCTGGAAGGCTGCACAGTGCCGGGCATCATGCGCTACTGAGGCCAGCGCGACAGCGGATGCGTGACGGCGTAGCGCCGGGCGCAGCCCGGCAGCCTCTATCATTGTCGTCATGTCCCAACTTGCCCACGCCAGCCGCGATGCCCTCAGTGAGGGCGGTGCGCTCGCCAGCCAGCTCGATGCTTTCGTACCTCGCCCGGCCCAGCTGCGCCTGACCGCGGCGATCGCCGAAGCCTTCGACCAGCGCGACGTGCTGCTGGCCGAGGCCGGCACCGGCACCGGCAAGACCTATGCGTATCTGGTGCCCGCGCTGCTGTCCGGGCTGAAGACCATCATCTCCACCGGCACCCGCGCGCTGCAGGATCAGCTGTATCACCGCGATCTGCCGCGCGTGCGGGCCGCGCTCGGTGTGGGCCACAGCAGTGCGCTGCTGAAGGGGCGCGCCAATTATCTGTGCCGCTATCGGCTGCAGCAGGCCCGGGGCGAACCCCGTTTCAGTTCCCCCGAGCAGGTCGCGCAGTTCCAGCGCATCCTGGCCTGGTCCGGGCGCACGAAGTACGGCGACATGGCCGAGCTGGAGGCGTTGCCGGAGGACTCGCCGCTGTACCCGATGGTGACCTCCACCGTCGATAACTGCCTGGGCACCGAGTGCCCGTTCTGGGATGACTGCTTCGTCGTGCAGGCACGGCAGCGGGCGCAGGCGGCCGACGTGGTGGTGGTCAACCACCACCTGCTGCTGGCCGATCTGGCGCTCAAGCAGGAAGGTTTCGGCGAGATCCTGCCGGGTGCGCAGGCGTTCGTGATCGACGAGGCGCACCAGTTGCCCGAACTGGCGGCCAACTTCTTCGGTGAAGGCTTCGGCATGCGCCCGTGGCAGGAGCTGGCACGCGACTGCCTGGCAGAGAGCCGCAGCGTGGCCGGTGCGCAGGCGGCCCTGCAGGAGCCCGCGGCCGCGCTGGAGCAGACCCTGCGCGACCTGCGCGTGGCGATGGATGGCCTGCCGCCGCGCGGCACCCAGTGGCGCGCGTTGACCGTGCCGCAGGTGCGCGATGGCTTCGATGCGGCGATGAGTACGCTGGTGCAGCTGCGCGATGCGCTGGCCGGCGTGCGCGAGGCGTCGCCCGGTCTGGATGCCTGCCATGCGCGCGCGATGGAAGCGGTCTCACGGTTGTCGCGCTGGCTGGGCGACGATGCGCCGATGCTGGATTTCGACACCGATCCGGACCAAGCGCCGCCGCCAGCGGAGGTGCTCTGGTATGAACTCACACCACGCGGTTTCCGCTGCCAGCGCACGCCGATGGATGTGTCCGGTCCGCTGCGCGAGCATCGGCAGCGCTCGATGGCGGCCTGGGTGTTCACCTCGGCCACGCTGACCGTGGACGGTGGTTTCGAGCATATTTCCCAGCGGCTGGGCCTGGAGGATCCGGTCAGCCTGCTGCAGCCCAGCCCGTTCGACTGGGCCCACCAGGCGCTGTGCTATCTGCCGACCGATCTGCCCGATCCGGCCGCGCGCGGCTTCGGCACCGCGTTGATCCGCGCACTGACGCCGGTACTGGAGGCCTCGCACGGCCGTGCGTTCCTGTTGTTCGCCTCGCACCGCGCACTGCGCGAAGCGGCCGAGGCCCTGCGCGATGCACCGTGGCCGCTGTTCGTGCAGGGCGAGGCGCCGCGCGCGACCCTGCTGCAGCGCTTCCGTGAATCGGGCAACGGCGTCCTGCTGGGCTCGGCCAGTTTCCGCGAGGGCGTGGACGTGGTCGGCGATGCGCTCAGCGTGGTGGTGATCGACAAGCTTCCCTTCGCCGCGCCGGACGATCCGGTGTTCGAAGCGCGGCTGGATGCAATCCGCCGCGACGGCGGCAACCCGTTCCGCGATGAGCAGCTGCCGCAGGCGGTGATTGCGCTCAAGCAGGGCGTGGGCCGCCTGATCCGCAGCGAAACCGATCGCGGTGTGCTGGTGCTGTGTGATCCACGCCTGCTCAGCCGTGGCTATGGCCGGATCTTCCTGGATTCACTGCCGCCGTTCCGGCGTACCCGTTCGCTGACCGATGTGCAGGCCTTCTTTGCGCCACAATGGCCCGTCGCTGACCCCACACCCGTCGCTGCGCCTGCATCACCGCAGCCCGTGCAACGTCTGCCGTCCACCGATGACTTTCCCACTTCCCTGTTCTGACCGCCATGAAACTGCTCGCCTTTGAAACCGCCACCGAAGCCTGTTCCGTTGCCCTGTATGTGGATGGGCAGGTCAGCGAGCGCTTCGAGATCGCCCCGCGCCGCCATGCCGAGCTGAGCCTGCCCTGGGCCGAGGCGCTGCTGGCCGAAGCGGGGGTGGCCCGTTCGCAGCTGGATGCGATCGCGTTGGGGCGGGGGCCGGGCGCGTTCACCGGCGTGCGGCTGGCCATCGCCATCGCCCAGGGGATCGCCCTGGCGCTGGACCGCCCGCTGATCGCGGTCTCCACCCTGCAGGCGCTGGCGCTGCGTGCCCCGGCGGAAGCCGATCATGTACTGGCCAGCATCGACGCGCGCATGGGCGAGGTCTATGCCGCACGCCACATCCGCGTGGACGGGCAGTGGCAGCTGCAGGGCGAGGAGAGCGTGTGCGCGCCCGAGCAGGTCGTGCTGCCTGAGGGCGCGCACTGGTTCGGCGTCGGCACCGGGTTCGGCGCGGCCGAGGGCGTGCTGGCCACGCGCTTGGCCGATCAACTGACCGGCGTGGATGCGCTGGCGCTGCCGCGGGCCTCGGACGTGCTGGCCTTGGCGGTACCCGCGTTCCAGCGCGGCGAGGGCGTGGCGCCGGAGCTGGTGGAGCCGGCGTATCTGCGCAACAACGTGGCACTGACCCTGGTGGAACAGCAGGCGGCGCGGGCGGCGAAGCAGGCGGCTTCTTGAAGCCGGTCGCCTTGTAATGCCCCAGCCACGCATGGCGTGGCTCTACATGCAGATTGCGTAGTGGGCGGTAGCGCCACGCCGTGCGTGGCTGCGCCCTGCGCCCGATCAGCGATCGTCGCGCAGCTCGCCGCCGGGCAGGAACACCCAGGTGCGGGTCACCTGCAGGATGTCGATCGCATCCTCGGTCCTGGGCAGTGGCGGGAACGGCTGGGCAAGCGTGATCACGCGCAGCGCGGTTTCATCCAGCAGCGGGGTACCGCTGGACTGCAGGATGCGGGCACTTTCGACCGTGCCATCGCGGCGCACACCGACCGTGATCACCACCTGGCCACCGAGCCGGCGGGCGCGGGCCTCATCGGGATAATTCAGATTGCCGACGCGCTCGGCGCGGTCGACCCACGCGCGCAGATAGGTGGCATAGGCGTATTCGCGGGTGCTGGCCGAGACGAACTTGCGGTTCGGCCGCTTGGCGTACTGGGCCGAGCGCAGATGTACCTCGGCGGCCAGTCGTGCCATCTCCACGTCGCGCTGCTCGCGGGCGGTCATCGGTGCATCCGGGCGGGGGTGCTCGGGAAGCGGCTGTGGCTGCGCCTCGGCGATGGTGTCGGCGCCATTGCGGCTGTTGACCACGCGGGTCTGCGGCGGCGGAACGCTGGCTGCCTCCTGGCGCTGTTGCGGCACCGGTGACAGCCCGGCCTGTGCCTGCGGCACGATCCCGGCCTGGTTGTCGCGCGGGCGCTGCGCCTTGTCGTGGTCGCCACCGCCCTGCTGATTGGCCTGGGCCAGGAAATCGGCCTGCTTGGGGGTCAGCGGGGTCTGGGTCTGGCTGAAGATCACATCCAGGGTGGGCACCAGCGGCGCGCTGTCACTGACCGCGAAGCCGACTCCCAGCAGCAGCAACGCGTGCACGAGCACGGACAGCGTCAGGGTCGCGCCCAGCCGCTGGGATTCGCGCGCCTGCCACGTCGGGGCCGGGACGACGCTGGCGCTCATCGCGGCAGGCTGGCCTCGATCGCATCGAACAGGGTGCCGGCGATGTTCAGTCCGAACTGAGCGTCGAGCTCGCGCACGCAGGTCGGGCTGGTGACATTGACTTCGGTCAGGTAATCGCCGATCACGTCCAGGCCGACGAAGCGCATGCCGCGCCGCTTCATCTCCGGCCCGACCTGGGCGGCGATCCAGCGGTCGCGCTCGCTCAGCGGGCGGCCTTCGCCACGGCCACCGGCGGCCAGGTTGCCACGGAACTCATCGCCCTGCGGAATCCGCGCCAGGCAGTAGTCCACCGGCTCGCCATCGACCAGCAGGATGCGCTTGTCGCCGGCGGTGATGTCCGGGATGAATTTCTGCGCCAGGGCCAGCGTGCGCTCGCCATCGGTCAGGGTTTCCAGGATCACATTGAGGTTGGGATCACCGGTGCCGCTGCGGAAGATCGAGCGCCCGCCCATGCCGTCCAGCGGCTTGAGCACCGCCTGGCCATGTTCGAGCACGAAGGCCTTCAGGTCCGCATTGCGGCGGCTGACCAGGGTCGGCGGGCAGCACTGCGGGAACAGCAGGGCGGCCAGCTTCTCGTTGTAGTCGCGCAGGCCCTGGGGGTCGTTGACGACCATCGCACCGGCCTGCTGGGCGACGCTGAGCACATGGGTGTCGTAGATGAATTCGGCATCCACCGGCGGGTCCTTGCGCATCAGCACCACCTGGCCGGGGCCGAACGCGGTCTGGCTGAACTCGCCCAGCGTGAACCAGTCGTTCTTGTCCTCGCGCACCTGCAGCGGGGCGGTGCGGGCGATGGCCTGGCCATCGCGCAGGGCCAGCCCGCCGGGGCTGACGTAGTGCAGCGCATGGCCGCGGCGCTGGGCTTCCAGCAGCATCGCGAAGGTGGTGTCCTTGGCAATCTTGATATGGGCGATGGGGTCCATCACCACGATGACATTCAACGGCATGGTCGCAACCTGGCGGGCAGGCCGATGATGGTAGCGACAATGGGTCCGCAATGCCTGCCCGGGGGCGCGGAACGCAGTGTCCGGCCGGGCGGGCGCCGCCCCGGATTTGCGCAAACGGCCCGGCCCGGGCGCCCGCCGGGCCGCTGGCGCCGGGGCCGCGGTGGGTGTGCTTGAAGCGCGCGGCGGTATTGGGATATAGATACGCTTTCGCAGCGACGCCGGGGATCAGGCAAGCGTCGCGCGCTTGGGGAAAGGTAATGACTGAATACATGGCTGCGGGTGGGGAACTCGCAGGGCTGCGCGTGATGGTCATCGATGATTCGAAGACTATCCGCAGAACCGCGGAAACCCTGCTGAAGCGGGAAGGCTGCGAAGTGGTGACCGCGACCGATGGGTTCGAGGCATTGGCCAAGATCGCCGATCAACAGCCGCAGATCATCTTCGTGGACATCATGATGCCGCGGCTGGACGGGTATCAGACCTGTGCGCTGATCAAGGGCAACCAGCTGTTCAAGTCCACGCCGGTGATCATGCTGTCCTCCAAGGACGGCCTGTTCGACAAGGCACGCGGCCGCATCGTCGGCTCGGAGCAGTACCTGACCAAGCCATTCACGCGTGAAGAACTGCTGGGTGCCATCCGCACATACGTCAACGCCTGACCAGGGGGGAAAGGCACAATGGCTCGAATCGTACTGATCGAGGATTCACCGACCGACCGTGCGGTGTTCACGCAGTGGTTGACCAAGGCCGGTCATGAAGTCCTGGAAGCGGACAACGCCGAGGACGGGCTCAAGCTCGTGCGCGAGCAGTCACCGCAGCTGGTGCTGATGGACGTGGTCCTGCCCGGCATGAGTGGCTTCCAGGCCACCCGTGCGATGGCGCGCGACGCGGCCACCAAGCACATTCCGGTGGTCATCGTCAGCACCAAGGCGATGGAAACCGACAAGGCGTGGGGGCTGCGCCAGGGGGCGGCCGACTACATCGTCAAGCCGCCGCGCGAGGAGGAACTGATCGCGCGGATCAACCAGTTGGTGGTCTGATGCGTTCTCCTTTCGACATCCTCCAGGCCTATGAGCGGCGCAGCCTGGCCCATGCCGTGCAGCTGCCCGAGCGGCAGTTCTCGCAGGACCTGTGGCGTGGCGTCGGCTACCGCGTGGGCAAGCGCCGGCTGGTCTCGGATTTCCGCGAAGTGGTGGAAATCGTGCCGATGCCGCCGATCACCCCGGTGCCGGGCGCCCAGCCGTGGCTGCTGGGCGTGGGCAACCTGCGCGGCAACCTGTTTCCGGTGGTGGACCTGAAGTGCTTCCTGGAAGGCGAGCGCACCGTGCAGCAGGAGGGTCAGCGCGTGCTGATCATGCGCCAGGCCGGCGGCGACGTGGCATTGACCATCGATGAACTGTTCGGCCAGCGCAGCTTCGAGCTGGACCAGGACATTGTCGCCGGCGATCTGGCTACCGGCCGCTATGCGCACTTCATCGACCGTGCGTTCCACGGCGATGGCCATGACTGGGGCGTGTTCTCGCTGTCGCTGCTGTCGCGTACCCCCGAATTCAGGCAGGCCGCGGCCTGACCGCAGGCGCCTGTCTCTCCGTATTGAAGATCGAGGTTGAACGATGAGTACTGCTTCGGAATCCGCCAAGGCCGGCAAGCTCGGCTCGGTGGGCACCAATTTCTGGCTCGGCCTGCTGGCCGTGTCGATGATCGTGTTCGGCGTCAACACCGGTGTAGCGACCTGGCAGGGCAGTCGCCTGGCCAGTGCGAGCACCGATGCGGCGAACCTGCAGGTGCTCTCGCAGCAGCTGGCCAACCAGGGCCGTGAGGCGGTCTCGGGCAACGCGCAGGCGTTCACCGCGTTCAAGCTGACCAAGAGCGACATCGAAAGTACCGTCAGTGGCCTGCAGGGCCGCTACGGCACCGAGACCAATGTCGCCGGGCCGCTGAACACGCTGATCCAGACCTGGGAGCCGCTCGGCAAGAGTGCCGGCCAGCTGGTCGCCAGCGAACCGGCCGTGCTGGCCCTGGCCGGCAACGCCAACAACTTCGTCAACGGCGTGCCCGCACTGCAGGCGCAGCTGAACGAAGTGGTCCGCGCGATGTCGGCCAGTGGCGCGCCGTCCTCGCAGGTCTACAACGCCCTGCAGCAGGTCGTGGTGGTCGGCTCGATGGCCCGCCGCGTGACGGAAATGCGCGCCGGTGGCGCCAATGCGGCTGCCGCGGGCGATGCGCTCGCCCGCGACTCGGTGGTCTTCACCCAGGTGCTCGATGCGCTGCGCAACGGCAACGAGGAACTGGGCATTGCCGCGGTCCGCAACGGTCCGGCGCTGGCCGCGCTGGAGCAGTCGCAGAAGCAGTGGGACACCATGAAGCAGGATGCCGACGCGATCCTGGCCAGCTCGCGCCAGCTGTTCGCCGCGCAGTCCTCGGCCGCGGCCCTGACGGGTGGTTCGGCAGACATGCTGCGCGACAGCAAGAAGCTGTTCGAAGCCTTCTCTTCGTTCGGCTCGCTGCGCGATACCCGCCTGTTCCCCAACTTCTGGCTGGGCGTGGCCTCTGGTGCGTTCTCGCTGATCGCCATCATCGGCTTCGTCGGCAGCACGGTGCGCAGCCGCTCGCGCGAACAGGAACTGCGGTACCAGACCCAGGTGGAATACAACAGCCGCAACCAGCAGGCCATCATGCGGCTGCTGGACGAAATCAGCTCGCTGGGTGAAGGCGACCTGACGGTGAAGGCCTCGGTGACCGAGGACATGACCGGCGCCATCGCCGACGCCATCAACTACGCCGTGGATGAGCTGCGCCACCTGGTGACCACCATCAACGACACCTCGGCCAAGGTCGCCGTGTCGACCCAGGAAACCCAGGCCACCGCGATGCAGCTGGCCGAAGCGGCGGGCCACCAGGCCAACCAGATCACCTCGGCCTCCGACCGCATCGGCGAAATCGCCTCGAGCATCGAGCAGGTGTCGCGCAACTCGGCCGAGTCGGCCGACGTGGCACAGCGCTCGGTGATCATCGCCGCCGAAGGTGCCGGCGTGGTGCGCGAAACGATCCAGGGCATGGACCAGATCCGCGACCAGATCCAGGAAACCTCCAAGCGCATCAAGCGCCTGGGCGAGTCCTCGCAGGAAATCGGCTCGATCGTGGAACTGATCAACGACATTTCCGAGCAGACCAACATCCTGGCGTTGAACGCCGCGGTGCAGGCAGCTTCAGCCGGTGAGGCCGGTCGCGGTTTCGCGGTGGTGGCCGACGAAGTGCAGCGGCTGGCAGAGCGCACCTCCGGTGCGACCCGACGGATCGAAAACCTGGTGCAGGCCATTCAGGCCGATACCAACGAGGCGGTCAGCTCGATGGAGCAGACCACCGCCGAAGTGGTCTCCGGTGCACGCCTGGCCGAAGACGCCGGTACCGCGCTGACCGAAATCGAGCGCGTCTCCAACGCGTTGAACAACCTCATCAAGAACATCTCGATCGCTGCCCAGCAGCAGTCGGCCGCGGCATCGGACATCACCCGCACCATGGGCGTGATCCGTCAGATTACCGGCCAGACCTCGCAGGGCGCGGGACAGACCGCCGAGTCGATCGGCCACCTGGCACAGCTGGCGGCCGACCTGCGCCGCTCGGTCGCCGACTTCAAGCTGCCGGCGTGAGCCGCGGGCAGGGCGGAGAGGGAAGGAACAAGCAGATGATGCATCGCGAGAAATCACCGCACGCCATGTGCGCCGAGCTGCCGGGAGACCTGGCATGAGCACGCTGCGCGATGCCATGAGCCACGCTGCGCTGGGCTGGGTCAAGCCGGAGCTGGACGAGACCCTGCGCCAGGTGCGCAACGAGGTCGAGTACTACGTGGAAGACCCCGCCGATGGCAGCCGGATGCGCTTCTGCGCCGGCTACCTGCACCAGGTGCAGGGCACCCTGCGGATGGTCGAGCTGTATGCCCCGGCGATGGTGGCCGAGGAGCTGGAGCAGCTGGCCAATGCGATCGGTGCCGGTGAGGTGCCCGACCGTGATGAAGCCTGCGCCACGCTGATGCGTGGCAGCGTACTGCTGCCCGATTACCTGGAGCGCCTGCAGAACGGTCACCGCGACATCCCGATCGTGCTGCTGCCGCTGCTCAATGACATCCGCTCGGCGCGCGCCGCGCCGGGCATCAATGAAAGCGTGCTGTTCGCCTTCGCGCCGGACAGCGCGAGCGCCACCGAAGCCGAGCTGGATCACGCGCGCGGCAGCCTGAGCGGGCGCAATCGCGAGCTGCTCGATACGGTTGGCAATGCGGTCAAGGAAGAACTGCTGCGCATCAAGGATGCGCTGGACCTGCACCTGCGTACCGGCGGCGAGCCGGTGCAGCTGCAGACCCAGGTCAACGAGCTGGGCGCGGTGGCCGACACGCTGGGCATGATGGGCCTGGGCGTGGCCCGCGGCGTGGTCGTACAGCAGCGCGACGCGCTGCGCGACGTGGTCGAGGGCGTGCAGCAGATCGATGAAACGCTGCTGCTGGATATCGCCGGCGCGCTGCTCTACGTGGATGCCTCGCTGGATGACCAGGTCGCCCATCTGGGCGCCGGCGGCAGTGGCGAAGACGATCCGAGCGCGGTGGAGAACCGGCGCACGGTGGAGGTGCTGGCGCATGAAGCCATCGCCAACTTCGCTGCGGCGCGCGAGCATTTCGTCGCCTTCATCGAAACCAACTGGAACCACCAGCAGCTGCAGGAAGTACCGCGCCTGCTCGGCGAGGTCGCCGGTGCGCTGCGCATGCTGGATCTGACGGTGCCGGCCGATTACCTGCAGGGCGTGCGCCAGTACATCGCCGTTGAACTGCTCGGCAAGCAGCGCGTGCCCAGCGGGCGCCAGCTGGACACCCTGGCCGACGCCATGGCCAGCCTGGAGTATTACCTCGAGGCCCTGCGCGAACGTCGCCCGGGCCGCGATGAAATCCTGGACATCACCCGCAGCAGCCTGGAAACCCTGCGTTACTGGCCGCTGCCGGCTGCCAACCAGCCCACCCCCGATACCGGGCCGGCGTCGTTGCCGGTCGCGGCCGAACCCATCGAGCTCACGCCGTGGGACGCGCCTGCACCGGAGCCGATCAAGCTCGGCGTCACTGCCGACATCCCGCGCCCGGCCAACCTGCCGCCGCCGCTGCCGGACGTCACCTTCGATCCGCCGCCGGCGAACACTGCCCCGCTGCCCGCGGCACCGGTGGCGCTGGTATTCGACGCCTCCACCGCCCCGGTCGCCGCCGATGCGCCGCAGTGGACGCTGGCCAGCCATGACGATGTGGACGAACTGCCTACGTTCGCCCATTTCGATCCGGTCATTGCCGAAGTGCCCGCCGGCGCCGGGTGGGACGTCGCGCCGCTGCCGACCGTGCACGCCGATGCTGTGCACGACGCGGTGGATGTGCCGACGTCGGAGCGTGCGCCCGAGGTTTCGGACGTGTCGCTGGAGATGCCGGCCTTCGTGGCCACGGGCACCGGGTTTGATCCGGTGGCCGCCGAGCACGAGATGCTGGAGCTGAGCGACGAGCCGATCGAATTCACCTTCGATGAGGACCTGCGCAACGCCGACGACGTGCTGTCGCTTCAGATCGATGACAGCGGCACCTACACCGACACCGATAGCGATGGCATTGCCGCGGAGACGGCTGCTTCCAGCCCGTTCGCGCAGAGTGCGGTGGATGTGGAAGCCCTGCCGACGTTCCTGCAGGAGATTCCGGTGGCCTCGGTGGACGACAGTGTCGCCGAGCCGACCGATGCGTTCATCGATGGCACCGACACGGTGCTGCAGGCCGAGGCAGATGCCGCGCTGCCGCCGCCCGCAGTGCAGGATGCGGTCATCCGCCGTATCGAGCTGGACGACGAATCCACCCGCTTCCTGGCCGAACTGGACGCCGCCGCCGCGCAGTTCCGCCCGGAAGGCGCCGGCACCGGTACGGTGCCGGCCACCTCTGCAGCGGCGAGCCCGGCAGTGGCCGTGCCCGCCGACGACACCAGCATCGAGGCCGGCTTCGAGGACGATGGCGAGAACATCGACCAGGACATCCGCGAGGTCTTCATCGAAGAGTTCGACGAAGAACTGGTGAACCTGGGCAACCTGCTCCCGGCCTGGCGCATCGCGCCGGACAACCTGGACCGCCTGCGCCCGATCCGCCGCGTGTTCCATACGCTCAAAGGCAGTGGCCGGCTGGTCGGTGCGCGCACCCTGGGCGAGTTCAGCTGGAAGATCGAGGGCATGCTCAACCGCGTGCTCGATGGCAGCCGCCCGGCCTCGCCGGCGGTGGTCGCCCTGGTCGGCCAGGCCTACGAGGTGCTGCCGCAGCTCAATGCCGCGCTGCGCGATGGCAGCCGTGTCACCGCCGATCTGCAGGCCATGCAGGCCATCGCCGATCGCGTGGCCGCCGGTGAGGAGACCTTCCATGTGCCCCTGCAGCGTGCCGCTGCAGCCGCCGTGGCAACGGCCGTGGACAGTGGGACGCCTGACGCTGCGCCGGTGATCGAGAGCACGCCGGCCAACATCGACAGCGTGCTGCGCGAGATCCTGGAAGCCGAGGTTGAGATCCATCAGGCGACGCTGCAGGCGTGGCTGGATGTCGCCGCCGATGCACCCCAGCCAGTGACCGACGGGCTGCTGCGCGCCGTGCACACCATGAACGGCGCCTTCGCCATGACCGACGTGCCGGAGATCACGGCGGTCACCGGTGCGGCGGAAAGCTATATCAAGCGCTCCCTGGCTGCCGATGCACTGCCCAGCGCGGCGGGCATCGACGCGCTCGCCGAGACCAGCGTCGCGATCACCACCACCATGGCGGCACTGCAGGACGAGGCGCCGCGGGTGCCCGTGCAGAACGCGTTGGCGGCCCGCCTGGTCGCCCTGGCCGATACGTTGCCCGAGGCGCGCTGGCCGGCACTGGTCGAGGACGATCTTGACCTGGTGGACGACGAAGCGTCCGTCGAGGCGACTGAAGCGGATGCGGAAGCGGAAGCGGAAGCGGTAACCGAAGCGACGGCCGCAGATGCCGTGGACGTGGCTGCCATCGACGTGGCTGCGGTCGAGGTCCTGGCTGCAGGCGCGGATACCGTTGAAGCCGTTGAAGCCGTTGAAGCCGTTGAACCCGTTGAGGCATACGAAGTCGTCGAAGCAGCAGATGCGCATGCCGAGGCAGGGCCGTTCGCCCCGGTCTCCGATGCGCAGGGTGATGCGTTCGCCGCGACCGGTGATGACGTGCAGGACGACGCCGTGCCGCTGCTCGCGACCGCCGACGACACCACGGCTACCGGCGAGCAGCAGGCCGAGATCGATGCCGATGGCCTGAGCGTGATCGAGCCCGGTCGCGCGGCCGCTGAGGCCGACGACGATGCCCTCATCGCCATGGAGCTGACCGGCACGGACGACCTGTCCGCCTACTTCGATGCCGCGCTGCCGGACACCGCGCGCGCAGCAGATGCGCCGCCTTCGCCGGATGTCGCAGCCGAGGACGCGGATCTGGCGTCTGTGCATGCGGGCCTGGAAGCGGTCGAGCTGACCTCGGCCGAGGATCTCTCGCGCTACTTCGATCATCTCGCCGAGCCGGTCACGCCGGAACGTCCGGTCGACGTCGGCGATGAAACCGACGCCAACTCGGACACCGACACCGACACCAGCACCAGCACCAGCACCAGCACCAGGGCCGAGGCCGAGGCCGAGGCCGAAGGCGTGGCAGACACGGCGACCGACAGCCGCTCCGACTCGGCAGAGGCGACCACCGACGGTCCGGCCGCCGCTGATGTCGATGCCCATGCCCATGACGATGAGCAGGGCAGCGCCTACGCGGTCGCGGTCGATGACGCGGCCAACGACAGCTGGAGCGATACCGATCCGGACAGCGACGAAGACGCCCATGCGCTGGATGAGGTCCTGCCGCCGCCGCCGGCCTTCGGCGAGGTGGTGGACGCCCAGCAGGCGGTGGATGACGGTTTGACCGTCGTCGATGCGCCGGATGCCTCCGATACCGGCGTGCTCGGTCTGGACGCCACGGCTGAGAACGCCGGCGAAGCCGATGCGTTCGCCGAGGCGATCGAGACCACGGCGCCCGATGCCTCCGCCGACGCTGCCTCCCCGGCGCGCTTCTTCGAACTGGAGGACGCACCCGCTGCAACCTTCACGAACGCCCCGGAAGCCGACGACGCCCGCCCGGTGGAGTCCACCGACAGTGACGACCTCGCGTCGGGCGATGCGCTCGATTTCACCCAGCTCGACCAGGAGCTGGTCGATATCTTCGTGGAAGAGGGCAAGGACCTGCTCGACCACTGCGATGGCCTGATCAGCGAGCTGCGCGCCGCGCCCCAGGACCGCGAGGTGATCGCCGGCCTGCAGCGCGACCTGCATACCCTCAAGGGTGGCGCGCGCATGGCCGGGATCAACCCGATCGGCGATCTTGGCCACGGCATTGAATCGCTGCTGGAGGCCGTCGCGGCCAACCGCACCGATATCGACCGCAGCGACGTGCACCTGCTGGAGCGCGGGTTCGATCGCCTGCACCAGTTGCTGACCCGCACCGGCCAGCACCGCACCGTGGCGATGCCGGATGACCTGATCGCCGCGTTCGAGCAGCGTACCCAGGGCCGCGCCGAGCCCGAGCCGCTCGAGACCGCCCATGACACGCTGCCGTCCGGCGATGCCAAGGTGGAGGCCGCCATCGCCGCGCTCGTGGCGGCGCCGCTGTCGGCACCGGTGCCGCTGGAAACCGTCAGCGAGGAAGATGGTCTGCCGCGGCCGCAGCAGGAACAGGTGCGCGTGCGCGCCGATCTGCTCGACCGGCTGGTCAACCACGCCGGTGAAGTGGCGATCTACCGTTCGCGTCTGGAACAGCAGCTCGGTGCCTTCCGCGGCGCCATGGGCGAACTGGACCGCACCAATGCCCGTCTGCGCGATCAGCTGCGCCGCCTTGATCTGGAAACCGAAGCACAGATCGTGGCGCGCTATCAGCGTGAGCAGGACCAGGCCGATCACACGTTCGACCCGCTGGAACTGGACCGCTTCTCCACGCTGCAGCAGCTCAGCCGCGCGCTGAATGAATCGGCGGCCGATCTGGGCGGTCTGCAAGGCGTGCTCGATGATCTCTCGCGCCAGTACGACGTGCTGCTGCAACAGCAGTCGCGCGTCAGTTCGGAGCTGCAGGACGGCCTGATGCGCGCGCGCATGGTGCCGTTCGATGGTCTCGTGCCGCGCCTGCGCCGGGTCGTGCGCCAGGCGGGCCAGGACACCGGCAAGCAGGTTCACGTCACCCTCGAAGGGACCCACGGCGAACTGGATCGCAACGTGCTCGACCGCATGGTCGCGCCGCTGGAACACATGCTGCGCAACTCGGTGGCGCATGGCCTGGAAACCCCGGAACAGCGCCGTGCCGCGGGCAAGCCGGACGAGGGCGAAATCGCCATCCGCCTGCGCCGCGAAGGCTCGGAAATCGTGCTGGAAGTGGCCGACGATGGCGCCGGGCTGGACCGTGAGGCGATCCGTCGCCGCGCCGAACAGCGGGGCCTGATCGCCGCCGATGCCGTGCTCGGCGATGCCGAACTGGATGCGATGATCTTCTCGCCCGGCTTCAGCACCGCCGACCAGGTCAGCCAGCTGGCCGGCCGTGGCGTGGGCATGGACGTGGTGCACAACGAAGTGCGCCAGCTGGGTGGTTCGGTGGACATCCACTCGGTCAGCGGCCAGGGCGTTACCTTCACCCTGCGCCTGCCGCAGACGCTGGCGGTCACCCAGGCGGTGTTCGTGCAGATCGGCGAGACCACCTTTGCAGTGCCGGTGGCCTCGGTCAGTGGTATCGGCCGGATCTCGCGCGAGCGCTTTGAAACCGCCAACGGCGGGTACCACTACGGTGGCGAAGAATTCGCCCTGCACGATCTGGGTACGCTGATCGGCCAGGCCCAGGCCCGCGCCGAAGGCCAGGCCCAGGTACCGCTGCTGCTGGTCCGCGCCGGCGACCTGCGCGTGGCCGTGGCGATCGACCAAGTGCTGGGCAACCGCGAAATCGTGGTCAAGCCGGTCGGCCTGCAGATCGCCTCGGTGCCGGGCATCTACGGTGCGACGATCACCGGCGATGGCCGCGTGGTGGTGATCCTGGACGTGGCGCCGCTGGTGCGCCGCTACCTGGCCAACCCGCACAAGCCGATCACCGCTGCAGCCAAGGTCAGTGATCGCGATGTGCCGCTGGTGATGGTGGTCGACGATTCGCTGACCATGCGCAAGGTCACCGGCCGCATCCTGGAACGCCACAACTTCGAGGTCACGGTCGCCCGTGACGGTATCGAAGCACTGGAGCGCCTGGATGAGCGGGTGCCCGACCTGATGCTGCTGGATATCGAAATGCCGCGCATGGACGGTTACGAGCTGGCCAGCGTCATGCGCGCCGACCCGCGCTACCAGGGTGTGCCGATCGTGATGATCACGTCGCGCAGCGGCGACAAGCACCGTCAACGTGCCTTTGAACTCGGTGTCCAGCGCTACCTGGGCAAGCCGTACCAGGAACTGGATCTGATGCGCAACGTGTATGACCTGCTGGGGATCGCCCGTGCACGCGAGTGATGCCCATCCCCTGTTGTCGGTGGCCCTGCTGGCCCGTTCCGGGCCGGCACGCGACCGCCTGCGCGAAGCACTCGGCCATGCCGGCGCCCGCCTCGTGCTGGAGGACGACCCCAACACGCTCGACCTGCAGGCGCTGCGTGATGCCGATCCCGGTGCGGTCCTGATCGCGCTGGAACCGGCGATCGAAGACGCCCTGGAGCGGTTGGATCCGGTGTTGGGTTCGCCGTCACTGACCGTGATCTTCGACGAAGCCGAGCTGGCTGCACGCCGCGATGGCTGGGAAGCGCAGCGCTGGGCACGGCATCTGGTGGCCAAGCTGCACGGCCATCAGGACGTGCTGCCGCCGGGTTCGGAACAGGACCAGCAACTGCAGCCCGAACCGGGCCTGCCGGTCACCCCGGCGCAGCTGCATGCCGACGCACCGCTGGAGTTCCATCTGCGCGAAGCCGAGGATGCGGCCGCCGAGGTGCCGGCCGATGGCCTGTACCAGGCGCCGGCGGAGTTGCACGAGCCGGTGTCGCTGGAAGAGGCACTGGCCGCGCTGCAGCCGCTGGAACCCGATCCGGTCGCCCCGGCGATTCCGCCCATTCCGGCCTCGGCACCGCCCGCCGCAGCCGTATCCATCGGCGATCACAGCCGTTGGTCGCTGGTGGAGGATGACGGTGTTGTCGCTGCGCCCCCGTCGATCAACGACACGGCGCCCGCACCCGAGCGCTTCGGCATTGAACGTCTGTCGCTGGTCGAGCTCGAACCCGAGGCCGGTTCCGCCGGTGGCTGCGCGGGCGCGGTGCTGGTCCTGGCCGGCATCGGCGGGCCGGATGCGCTGCGCCGCCTGCTGGCCGCGCTGCCCGAATCGCTGAGCACCGCCGTCCTGGTGCATATGCGCCTGGACGGCGGCCGCTACGGCAATCTGGTCAAGCAGATGGCACGGGTGTCCGCACTGCCGGTGCTGCTGGCCGAGGACGCCCAGCCGGTTGAAGCCGGCCAGGCCTACATCCTGCCGGACGACATCGGCATCGCCATGCGCCAGGGCGGCCTGCAGTTCATCGCCGATACCGCCGGCATCCAGATCGAGGCATTGCCGGCCGCGCACAGCGGCGTGGTCCTGCTCAGCGGTGCGGATGCCGCCCAGGTGGACGCCGTGCTCGCCCTGGCCGCCGCCGGTGCCTGGGTGGCCGGTCAGATCGGCGAAGGCTGCTATGACCCGACCGCGGCCAGTGCCGTCGTTGCGGCCGGGCAGGACGCCGGGGAACCGCCGCAGCTGGCCGCCACCATCGCCGAACGCTGGCGCGTGGACGCCTGAGTGGCGCCGACGCACCTTTGAAGGAAAACCCATGAGCTACGCCAGCAACGACGAAATCCGCGGTGTCCTGATCCAGGCCGGGCACGAACGCGTGCTGCTGCCCAACGCCACCGTGGCCGAAATGATGTCCAAGGTGCCGGTCGAAACCGTTCCCGATGCGCCGGCCTGGCTGGTCGGGCAGATCGCCTGGCACGGCTGGGACGTGCCGCTGCTGTCCTTCGCCCGGCTGTCCGGGCAGGGTGACGAGCCGGTCGTGGCCAACAACAAGGTTGTGGTGCTCAAGGCGCTGGGCGGCAATCCGCGCCGTCCCTACTTCGCCCTGCTGACCCAGACCTTCCCGCAGCTGATCGCGGTGCCGCGCGACGGTCTGCTGGCCGATGCCTCCGAGGAAACCCTGCCGCAGGGCGTGCACATGCGCGTGCTGCTGGGCGAGCAGAGCGCGCTGCTGCCGGACCTGGACGCACTGGAAGCAGCGCTGGACGAATCGTTCCCCGTCGCGGGGTAAATCAATAACGGCAATAACGGGGACGGGGGTAGTTAATCGTGCCGATTAACTACCCCCGTCCCCGTTATTTTTCAGCCCAGATCGCCCAGCCGCGCCTGCACGGCGGCGATGGCGGCTAAGCCCGCGGTCTCGGTGCGCAGCACCCGCGGGCCCAGCTGCAAGCCTTGGAAGCCTGCTGCCGTCAGCGCCTGGCGGTCGCGCGGCGACCAGCCGCCTTCCGGGCCGATCGCGATCACCACGCCGCCCGGAGCGGCCGAGAGCGTCGACAAGCGATGCTCGCCCTGTGGATCCAGAGTCAACTTCAGTGCCCCGGCTGGAACCGCGTTGGCGGCGTCCTGCAGTGATCGCGGCGCGGCCACGCTCGGCACGCGGGCGCGGCCGGATTGGCCACAGGCCGAGACCACTACGCTGTGCCAGTGCGCCAGCCGCTTCCCGGCACGCGCCGCATCCAGCTTTACTTCGGTGCGTTCGGCGTTGACCGGCATGAAGGCCTGTACACCGAGTTCGGTGGCCTTCTGCAGAATCAGGTCCATCTTTTCCCCGCGGGCGATGCCCTGCAGCAGGGTGATGTGCAAGGGCGACTCGTTGTCCAGCGCGATGGCACTCTCGATACGCACCTGCGCATCGCGCTTGCCCACTGCCACCAGCGTGGCGCTGTAATCCTGGCCATCGCCATTGAACAGCACGCAGCCGTCGCCTTCGCGCAGGCGCATCACGCGGACCAGATGGTTGGCGGCGTCCTCGGGCAGTGACAGCACCTGGCCGACCGCCAGCGGATGGTCGATATGGCTGCGGGTCACGCGCATGCGACGGCCTCGTCGATGGCGGCGAGGGTGGTCAGGGCAAGCAGATCCAAGTGTTCATCCTCTACACAGTACGGCGGCATCCAATACAGCACATTGCCCAGTGGGCGCAGCACCACCCCGCGTTTGAGCGCGGCTTTATAAGCGTGCAACCCGATCCGGGCCTCGGCCGGGAACGGTGTGCGCTTGTTGCCGTTGCGGGTCAGTTCGAAGGCCACCACCATCCCCGCCTGGCGCACATCGGCGACATGCGCGTGGTCGGCGAATGGCGCGGCGAGCGTGCGCATTACTTCGGCGGTGCTGCGGTTGCGTGCGATGACGTCTTCGCCGGCGAAGATGTCCAGGGTCGCCAGCGCGGCGGCGCAGGCCAGCGGATTGCCGGTGTAGCTGTGCGAATGCAGGAAGGCGCGCTCGCGTGAATCATCCAGGAAGGCGTCGTACAGCGCCTGCGTCGCCAGCACCGCCGACAGCGGCAGGAAACCACCGGTCAGGCCCTTGGACAAACACAGCAGGTCCGGCATCACCCCGGCCTGCTCGCAGGCGAACATCGTGCCGGTGCGGCCGAAGCCGGTGGCGATCTCATCGGCGATCAGGAAGGCACCATTGGCATCGCACAGCGCGCGCGCACGCTGCAGATAGACCGGGTCGTACATGCGCATGCCGCCCGCACACTGCAGGCGCGGTTCCAGGATCACCGCGCAGATCTCGCCCGGGTGCTGGTCGAACAGCGTGGCCAGCGCATCGGCCGCCTGGTGCGCGCGCTGGGCGGCACTCTGGCCCGGCTCGGCCAGGTAGGCATCGGGCGAGGGCGCGAACAGCGCCTCGGTCAGCAGCGGGGCATATACACGCCGATACAGCGGAATATCGCCGACCGACAGCGCGCCCAGGGTTTCGCCGTGATAACCGTTCTCCAGCGCGACGAACCGGGTGCGGTGGTTCTCGCCCCGGTTGCGGAAGTAGTGGAAGGCCATCTTCAGCGCCACCTCGACCCCGGCCGAGCCGTTGTCGGCATAGAACACCTTGGCCAGCGGATCACGCCCGGCCTGGCGTGGCGCGATCGCCAGCAGGCGCTCGGCCAGCTGTACCGCCGGCGCGTGACTGAAGCCGGCCAGCATCACCTGTTCCAGCTGGGTGGCCTGCTGGGCGATGGCCGCGCCGATGCGCGGTTGCGCATGGCCGAACAGATTGGTCCACCAGCTGCTCACCGCATCCAGATAGCGGTGGCCGTCATGGTCGATCAACCAGGGGCCTTCGCCGCGGGCGATCGGCAGCAGGGGCAGGGTGTCGGGATGCTCGCGCATCTGCGTGCACGGGTGCCACAGCACGGCCAGATCGCGTTGCCGCCACTGATCGGCCAGCGTGAGGGGGGCTGGGTCTGCTAGCATTTCGGGCTCATGAACACGTTTTCACCAGTACCCATTCTAGAGATGCTCGCATGAGCCGTCGCCTGCCCATCATCCACCAGATCACGGACGAGGAAAGCGGGCCGTTCCAGCGCCAGCATCTGGATCTGGAGTTTTCCAATGGCGAACGCCGCCGCTTCGAGCGGCTGGTAACCCGCGGCCACGGTGCGGTGGTGGTGGTGCCGATGCTCGATGACGAGACCGTGCTGCTGGTGCGTGAATACGCCGCCGGCATGCACCGTTATGAGTTGGGGCTGGTGAAAGGCCGCATCGATGCCGGGGAAACCCCCGAACAGGCCGCCGACCGCGAGTTGAAGGAAGAGGCCGGTTACGGTGCCCGCCGGGTCGACGTGCTGCGCGCGATGACCCTGGCCCCCACCTATATGAGTCATCAGTCCTGGCTGGTGGTGGCGCGTGATCTGTACCCCGAGCGCCTGGTCGGTGATGAGCCGGAGGAACTGGAGGTCGTGCCGTGGAAGCTGGCCGATCTGGACCAGTTGATGTTGCGCGAGGACTTCTCCGAAGGCCGCTCGCTGGCGGCACTGTTCATCGCCCGCGAGTGGCTGGGACGGAAGGAATGATCAAACTCACGACGGATCTGCGCGAAACCGTCATCGCCATCGCCCAGGACGCGGCCGCCGCCATCATGGCGGTGTATGCCACGCCGTTCGATGTGGAGATCAAATCCGACCACAGCCCGGTCACGGCGGCCGATCTCGGCGCCAACCAGGTGATCGAGCGCGGGCTGGCGCAGCTGACCCCGGAGCTGCCGATCCTCTCCGAGGAATCGGCGCAGGTGCCATGGGAGATCCGCCAGCACTGGGGTGCTTACTGGCTGGTCGACCCGCTGGATGGCACCCGCGAATTCGTCAAACGCAACGACGAGTTCAGCGTCAACATCGCGCTGATCTACCAGGGCGCGCCGGCGTTCGGCGTGGTGCTCGCCCCGGCCACCGGCCAGATCTGGCATGCGATGCGCGGCGAACTCGCCTACCGCCGCGACGGCATGCGCGATTCGGTGCTGCGGACCCGCACGCCCGCCTCGGCGCCGCTGCGGGTGGCCGCCAGCCGCTCGCATCGCAGCGAGCAGACGCAGGCCCTGCTGGACCGCATGGGCGATATCGAGGTGCTCGCCCAGGGCTCCTCGCTGAAGTTCTGCCGCCTGGCCGAAGGCACGTTGGACGTCTACCCGCGGCTGGGCCCGACCTCGGAATGGGACACCGCCGCCGGGCAGTGCGTACTGCACGCCGCCGGGGGCGCGGTGCTCTCGGCCGAGACCGGCAAGCCGTTCCGCTACAACCGCCGCGAGAGCCTGTTGAACGGCGACTTCATCGCGCTGGGCGATACCCGCCTGCCGTGGCGCGCGTGGCTGCCCGCCTGACCTGACTGGAGCAACGATGCCTGCCACCCCCGAACTGGACCGCCTGCTGGGCATCATGGCGCGCCTGCGCGACCCGCTGCAGGGCTGCCCCTGGGACCTGCAGCAGGACTTCGCCAGCATCGCGCCGTACACCATCGAGGAAGCCTACGAGGTCGCCGATGCGATCGACCGCGGCGATCTGGATGACCTCAAGGATGAGCTCGGCGATCTGCTGCTGCAGGTGGTCTTCCACGCGCAGATGGCGCAGGAGCAGGGGGCGTTCGGGTTTGCCGATGTGGCCCGCGCGATCAGCGACAAGATGGAGCGCCGCCATCCGCACGTGTTCGCCCAGGTCCAGGTGGACGGGGCCGAGGACGTCAACAGCAACTGGGAGGCGATCAAGCGCGCAGAGCGTGCCGCCAAGGGCCACACCGATACCTCGGCGCTGGCCGGGATCTCGCGTGGCCTGCCGGAGTGGCAGCGGGCGGTGAAGCTGCAGGCACGCGCGGCGCGGGTAGGGTTCGACTGGCCGGGCCCTGCACCGGTGATGGACAAGGTGCGCGAGGAACTGGACGAAGTCGCCGCGGAATTCGCGCGCGGCCCGGTCGAGGAGAATCACGCACGCCTGCAGGAAGAGCTGGGCGATCTGCTGTTCGTCTGCGCCAATCTGGCCCGCCACGCCAAGGTGGATGTGGGCGCCGCGCTGCGCCTGGCCAACCACAAATTCGAACGGCGCTTCCGCGCGATGGAAGCCCAGGCCGAGGCGGCCGGACAGTCCATGGCCGTGCTCGATCTGGAGGCACAGGAAGCGCTCTGGCAGCAGGCCAAGGCCGGCGAACCCGCAGCGTGAAAACGCTGCTGCTGTTCGCGCTGACCGCCGTGGCCGAGATCGTCGGGTGCTACCTGCCCTGGCTGTGGCTGCGCAGGGACGGCAGCGCCTGGTTGCTGTTGCCGGCGGCCGCCAGCCTGGCCTTGTTCGCCTGGCTGCTGACCCTGCACCCGGCGGCCAGCGGCCGCGTCTATGCCGCCTATGGCGGGGTCTATATCGGCACTGCACTGATGTGGCTGTGGCTGGTGGATGGCATCCGTCCCAGCCGCTGGGACCTGCTCGGCGTCGGCCTGTGCCTGGCCGGGATGATGGTGATCATGTTCGCCCCGCGCACCGCCTGATCCTGCCTGACGGGCACCCAGGACACTCCCCGACGCCGGCGTGAAGACGGCGTGGCTATACTCGGGCCTACGATTCCGGGGAAAGGGAGTGACCTGATGTTTCCGACCATGCTGTTCTCGCTGGTGCTGGCCTTCGTGGCCGTTGTCATCCTCTTCAAGGCGGTGCGGATGGTGCCGCAGGGTTACGAATGGACCGTGGAGCGCTTCGGCCGCTACACCCACACCATGTCGCCCGGCCTGCACTTCCTGATCCCGATCGTGTACGGGGTCGGCCGCAAGGTGAACATGATGGAGCAGGTGCTGGACGTGCCGAGCCAGGAAGTGATCACCAAGGACAACGCCGCCGTGCGCGTGGATGGCGTGGTGTTCTTCCAGGTGCTCGATGCGGCCAAGGCGGCCTACGAGGTCGCCAACCTGGAGGTGGCGATGATCGCGCTGGTGCAGACCAACATCCGCACCGTGATCGGCTCGATGGATCTGGATGAATCGCTCAGCCAGCGTGAGGTGATCAACGCCCAGCTGCTGAGCGTGGTCGACCATGCCACCAACCCGTGGGGCGTGAAGGTGAACCGCATCGAGATCCGCGACATCCAGCCGCCGCGCGATCTGCTCGATGCGATGGCGCGGCAGATGAAGGCCGAGCGCGAAAAGCGCGCGCAGATCCTGGAGGCCGAAGGCTCGCGTCAGTCCGAGATCCTGCGCGCCGAAGGCGAGAAGCAGGCCACCGTGCTGGAGGCCGAGGGCCGCAAGGAGGCCGCCTTCCGCGATGCCGAAGCGCGCGAGCGCCTGGCCGAGGCGGAGGCCAAGGCGACCACGATGGTCTCCGAGGCGATCGCCCAGGGCGACGTGCAGGCGATCAACTACTTCATCGCGCAGAAGTATGTGGAAGCATTCAAGGAACTGGCGACCTCGCCGAACCAGAAGCTGGTGCTGATGCCGATGGAGGCCAGCGGCGTGATCGGCTCGATCGCCGGCGTGGCCGAACTGGCGCGCGAGGCGTTCGCCAAGCAGGAAGAGAAGAAAGCCACGCGCGGCGTCCCGCCGCGGATCGGGGGCTGACATGCGCTGGGAAGTGGTGGCCTGGGGCGCGCTGGCACTGGTGCTGTTCGCCGCCGAGGCGCTCGCGCCCGGCGCTTTCATGTTGTGGATCGGGATTGGCGCCGCGGCGGTGTTCGTGCTGGTCGCGGTGTTCGCCGACATCCCGCTGCTGTGGCAGGTGGTTGCCTTCGTGGTGCTCAGCGTGGTCTCCATCCAGTGCTACCGGCGCTGGGGGCGATCACACGATCGCCAGAGTGATCAGCCGCTGTTGAACCGGCGCGCCGAGCAGTTGATCGGGCGGGTGGTCCTGCTCGACCAGGGCATCGTGGCCGGCAAGGGCCGGGCCAAGATCGACGATGCGTTCTGGGTGGTCGCCGGGCCGGATCTGCCGGCCGGCAGCCCGGTGCGCGTGGTGGCGGTGGAAGGGATGACGCTGAAGGTGCAGCAGGCCTGATCCGCGGTTTTCCCGCACCGCCGCAGGCGTTGTGAAGACGGTTCTGGGATAATGATGGCTTGCCTTCATTTCCCCCGGAACCGGTCATGACCCAGAAGACGCTTCTCAACGATACCCACCGCGCACTCGGCGCCAAGATGGTCGACTTCGGTGGCTGGGACATGCCCATTCATTACGGTTCGCAGCTGGACGAGCACCACCTGGTGCGCAGCGATGCCGGCATGTTCGACGTCAGCCACATGACCGTGGTGGATCTGCGCGGGGAGCAGGTCAAGCCGTTCCTGCGCACGCTGCTGGCCAACTCGGTGGACAAGCTCAAGGCCACCGGCAAGGCCCTCTACTCGTGCATGCTCAATGCCCGCGGCGGCGTGATCGACGACCTGATCGTCTATTACATGGCTGACGATTTCTTCCGCATGGTGGTCAATGCCTCCACCCGCGAAAAGGACCTGGCCTGGATCCGCGAGCAGGCGGCCGCCTTCAACGTGGAGGTCCTCGAGCGCGAAGAGCTGGCCATCATCGCCGTGCAGGGCCCCACCGCACGCGAGCGCGTGATCGGCCTGCTGGGCGAGAGCGACCGCGCCGCGCTGGAAAAGCTGGGCCGCTTCGCCGCCCTGGAGACCGCCACCGCCGACGGCACCGCGCTGTTCGTGGCGCGTACCGGCTACACCGGTGAAGACGGTTTCGAGATCCTGCTGCCGCAGACCGCCGTGGTCGCCTTCTGGAATGCCCTGAGCGCTGCGGGTGTGCGCCCGGCCGGCCTGGGTGCGCGCGATACGCTGCGCCTGGAAGCCGGCATGAATCTCTACGGCCAGGACATGGACGAGGAGATCACGCCTTATGAAGCCGGCCTGGCGTGGACCGTGGCACTGGACGAAGGCCGCGACTTCATCGGGCGCGATGTGCTCGAGGCGCAGAAGGCGGCCGGCAACGCCCGCCAGCTGATCGGCCTGGTCATGGATGAGAAGGGCGTGCTGCGTCACGGCCAGGTCGTGCTCACCGCCAGCGGCGAGGGCGAGATCCTGTCCGGCACCTTCTCGCCGACCCTGGGCAAGGGCATCGCGTTCGCCCGCGTGCCTGGCGGCGAACTGGGGGACGTTCGCGTGGATATCCGCGGCAAGCAGATTCCGGTGCGCGTGGTGAAGTTCCCGTTCGTGCGCGAAGGCCAGGCCCAGCCTGGCGTGTTGATCGACGGCTGATGCCGTGATGTATCCGGTGCGGACGCGTTCGTGTCCGCGCCGGTTGGTTACACTACCCCCGTTTCTTGACCCCCCTGATATTCCTCGGAGCAGTCCCATGAGCGAGATCCCCGGCGACCTCAAATTCCTCAAGTCCCACGAGTGGGCACGCGTTGAAGGCAGCGGCCGCGTCACCGTCGGTATTTCCGACCACGCCCAAGGCCTGCTTGGCGACCTGGTCTATGTTGAACTGCCGGAGGTTGGCCAGGAGGTCAAGGCCGGCGAACAGGCGGCCGTGGTCGAGTCGGTCAAGGCCGCTTCGGACGTGTACAGCCCGATCACCGGCACGGTGGTCGAGGTCAATGCGGCCCTGAGCGACAAGCCGGAAACCATCAACGAAGACGCCTACGGCGACGGCTGGATCTATGTCGTCGAAGTGGCTGGCCTGGACGAAGTCAACGACCTGCTGGGTCCGGACGACTACGCCGAGCTGCTGGAAAACGAAGATCACTGATCGTCGTTTCCGCTGAAGAACGGCCGCCCGGTGCGGCCGTTTTTTTTTGCCCGCGCGTCGAGAACGCGCCGATCGCGTTAGTAGTGCGTGAGGATTGCAGTGCACGGGCGATGGGCGGTGGTCGCGACGGCCGGCTCATGACGATCGGTTCGGTGCCGATGCGCGCCGGTGATCTGGTCTTCGCCGACGCGCCGATGGCATGCCGAACAGGCTTCCCGGTGCACCTGCGACGATGCTCAACGGCGAATGCCAGGTACGAACGCGTCGGTGCCGAGCGGTCAAAAGTTTGCGCAGTTACGCGAATCGGGTCGAAAAAAACGCGGGCAGATGTGAAAAGTTTTGCGGTCTGTTTAAGGTGCGCACGGGGAGTCCCGTGGCGGGGGTGATCGCATGCGATGCGCGCGTGGCGTTGCAGGGTGGGGCACGGCGATGTTGCGATGTCGCTACACGAAAGTGCTTCTTTTAAGTGTTTTTCTTTTCTGCGTTGTCAGCGTTTGATTGCGTGGGGTGTTCGCGGTGGCGTTGGCATGGCGCTCTCGTCGGCTCGATGACGGGTTCGGAGAGGGGGGCGCCGCAGGGCGCCGGTGTGAAAATTTTTCGCCGGGGTTGTTGACAGTGAAAAAAAGCGTGATTAGGTTTCGCCTCAGCAGACCTTGCCTGCGAACAGAGTGAGCAGAATCGACATCAAGTCGCGAAGCACAACCTGGACATCCACCTCGCGTCCGATGACGGTGGAGATGGCTTCGCTTCCTTCAGCGAACCGCAAGACCCTTCCTGATCCGATATCTGCCTGGCCGCATGTGGCAGGTGTCCCCGTATCCGTCACGACGCGCATGACGCGACGGCGGTCCCCGCGACGCAGCAACGGCGGGTTTGCTTTACCTGGGCGTTTCCACTCCATAGATCACTGACGAGGAGCCATCCCATGGCAACCAAGAAAGCTGCGAAGAAAAAGCCGGCCGCCAAAAAGGCAGCCAAGAAGGTCGCTAAAAAGGCGACTGCCAAGAAGGCCGTGAAGAAGGTAGCCAAGAAGGCGGCTGCCAAGAAGACGGTGAAGAAGGCGGCCAAGAAGGCGACCGCTCGCAAGGCAGCAGTGAAAAAGACGGCAAAGAAGGCAGTGAAGAAGACTGCAAAGAAGGCCGCCACCAAGAAGACAGCGAAGAAGGCAGTGAAGAAGACGGCGAAGAAGGCCGTCAAGAAGACTGCAAAGAAGGCAGCCGCCAAGAAGACCGCGAAAAAGGCGGTAAAGAAGACGGCCAAGAAGGCGACCCGCAAGGTAGCCAAGAAGGCCGCTCCGAAGAAGGCTGCCAAGAAGACCGCCAAAAAGACCGCCAAAAAGGCCACCCGCAAGGTAGCCAAGAAGGCCACCGCCAAGAAGGCGACTGCCCGCAAGGCTCCGGCCAAGAAGGCATCCGCGAAGAAGGCAGTGAAGAAGGTCGCAAAGCGCAAGCCGGCCGTTCGCAAGAAGAAGGCCGCGCCGGTCGCACTGCCGGCAACCCCGGCACCGCTGATCTGAGTTTTTCCCGATAGCCGTACCTGAGACTCCTTCCCTGGCAGCCCAGCGGGGAAGGAGTTTTTTTTATGGGCGATACCAAAAACCACAAAAAAGGCGGCCATCCGGCCGCCTTTTGCGATGCCACGTGCGGGCGGGATCAGCGCGGTGATGCGACCGCGCGGTTCGACGAGACGCCCTTGCGCTTGCCTTGCGGGGCGGCGTCCTCGGCCATCAGGTTGTCGCTGCCGAAGTCGGTGTCCACGTCCAGCCAGCGCTGGGTCGGCAGGCCCATCGCCTGGTCCAGTACGGTGGGCAGCAGGCCGCTGGGCAGGCTGCTTTCGCCGTTCCACATGATGGCAATGCCGAGGTCGCGCTCGGGCACCAGGGCGACCAGGCCGCGATAGCCCTGGACGGCACCGGCGTGGAAGATCACTTCATGGCCGGCGTAATCGAAGGTGCGCCAGCCAAGCGCGTAGCCGGCTGAGTTCAGGCGCTCGCGGCGCCAGCCGGACCGCATTTCACCGGGGGTGCTGATCAGGCTCGCATGCAGCGTGGCCAGCAACGGGGCGGGCAGGACGTCGGGGCGATGGCCGGTGTGTGCCAGCAGCCATTGCGCCATGTCGCTGGCACTGGCGTTGACGCCGGCGGCCGGGGCGAGGCGGTAGTAGGTGGGCTTGGGCGTGAGCGCAACCCAGCCATTGCGGCTGCGCACATGCGGGCGTGCCCAGCGCGAGCTGGCCTGGATGCCGGCCAGGCCGAGGCTGGCGTCATCCATGCCCAGCGGCTTGAACAGACGGCGCTCGACGGACTGTTCGTAGAAGCTGCCGGAGGCGGCGTAGACCACATCACCGATCAGGCTGAAGGCCACGTTCTGGTAGGCGTAGCAGTCGCCGGGCAGGCACTTGAGCGAGGTAGCCGCCAGTTTGTGGGTGAGCGTGTAGTACTCGGCGTTGGCTTCGACGTCGCGGTCATAGGCGTTGTAGGGCAGGCCGACGCGGTGGCTGAGCAGATCGGCCACGGTCAGGCGCTCGGTCGCTTCGGGCGTGCTCAACTGGAAGCCGGGCACGTAGTCGGTGACCTTGCTGTCCCAGCGCAGCGTGCCGTCGTTGACCAGCAGGCCGGCCATGGTGCCGGCGAAAGCCTTGGACAACGAGGCCAGCCGGAACACGGTGTGCGCGTCGACCTGCTGCGGGTTGTTGACGTCGGTGACGCCGTAGCCGCGCGCGCTGAGCACGCGGCCCCCCTGGACGATCGCAACGGCCATGCCGGGTACGCGCTCGCCGTAGGTGAGCTGCTGCGCCATCGATTCGATCGAGGCCACGTTGAAGCCCTGCGCGGGCGGCTGCACTTTCAGGCCGGCCGGCGTGGTGCGGTACGCGGCAGGTTGGGTATGCGGGGCGGCGCTCGGCGCCGATTCCTCGATGTTGACCGGGAACCCGGCTGGCGCAGCGGCAGGTGTCTGTGCAGTGGAAGACATGGCGATGGGCATCAACATGCCCAACAACCCGGTTGCCGCCGAACGGATCGGTCGGCGCCTGTTGTTCTGGTTCATCGTATGGGTGCCCGTGCGCGACTGCTGTGACCGATTCTAGCGCCGCTTTTCGTGATTGCACAAACGAATCGAAGATGAATGCGTATCGCATTGAAAATACGCGGGTTTTGCCAATCTCCAAAGGATCCGTCACCCGGGCGGTAAGGGCGGTCCAGCGCACCCCTGTTCAGGCAGTTGCAGCGGTCCGGATCCAATGAGCGGCACGCTCGGCGATCATCAGGGTCGGGGCGTTGGTGTTCCCGCTGACCAGGCGCGGCATCACCGAGGCATCCACCACCCGCAGCCGTTCGGTGCCGTGCACGCGCAGGGTGCCCGGATCGACCACCGCCTCGGCATGCTGCCCCATCGCGCAGGTCCCGACCGGGTGGTAGATGGTCTCGGCCTTGGCCCGGATGAAGGCTTCCAGTGCCGCCTCGTCCAGCGCGTTGTGCGGGGGGAACACCGGCGCGCCGCGCCAGCGGTCAAACGCAGGCTGCTGCAGGATCTCGCGCGACAGCCGGGCGCATTCAAGCATGCTCTTCAGATCGTGGCCCGCGGGGTCACCCAGGTAGTTGGCGTGGATGCGCGGCGGCGAGCGCGCATCGGCATCACGCAGGCGCAATTGCCCGCGGCTGCGTGGGTGCAGCGGGCAGGCATGCAGGGTATAGCCATCGCCCGGCAGCCGGTGGCGGCCGTGGTTGTCCAGCATCGCCGGGACGAAATGGAACTGGATGTCGGCGCGGGCATCGGTGGCCAGCGACGAGCGGGCGAAGCCGCCGGCCTCGGCCAGGTTGCTGGTGCCGGCACCACGGTGGCCGCGCAGGAAGTAGTCGAAGGCGATGCGCAGCTCGTTGCTGCGGTCGTAGCTGACGCCCGGTGTGGTGTGCACGACGGTGCAGATGTCCAGGTGGTCCTGCAGGTTGCGGCCGACACCGGGCAGATCCACGCGCGGGGTGATGCCGTGGCAGCGCAACGTGTCCGCCTCGCCGATGCCGGAGAGCATCAGCAGGTGGGGGGAATGGAGCGCGCCGGCGCTGAGGATCACCTCCGCGCCCGCGCGTGCGTGGAGGTGGTGCGCGCCACGCCGATAGTGCACGCCGGTCGCCGTCGTGCCCTCGAAGCTCAGCGCGGTCGCCTGCGCGCCGGTGAGCACCGTCAGGTTGCGCCGGTGGCGTGCCGGGCGCAGGTAGGCGTCCGCACTTGAACACCGTGCGCCGTCGCGCTGGGTGACCTGGTACAGCCCTACGCCGAGCTGCTGGTCACCGTTGAAGTCTGCATTGTGGGGATGGCCGGCTTCCTGCGCGGCGGCGATGAACGCGGCCGAGAGGGGGTTGTGGTGGCGCAGGTCGGACACCGACAGCGGTCCTGCGGCGCCGTGCAGCGCGCTGGCGCCGCGGCTGTTGCGCTCGCTGTGCAGGAACCAGGGCAGCACCTGGTCCCAGCCCCAGCCGATGGCGCCACCCGCTTCCCAGCCGTCGTAGTCGGCGGGGACGCCGCGGATGTAGCACATCGCATTGATCGAGCTGGAGCCGCCCAGCACCTTGCCGCGCGGCCACCACAGACGACGGCCATCCAGGGCAGGCTCCGGCTCGGTCTCCAGGTTCCAGTTGATGCGGCGATTGTTGACCAGCCGCGCCAACCCGGCCGGCATGTGGATGAAGGGGTTGCTATCGCGCGGGCCGGCTTCCAGCAGCAGCACCCGGCAGGCCGGGTCTTCGCTGAGCCGGTGGGCCAGCACGCAGCCGGCAGAGCCGGCACCAATGACGATGTAGTCGTACATGCCGCTCCTTGCCGGGTGCGCACCGAGCATAAGACAGGTTGGGGCAGGCAGGGGCTGAGTGGTGAGCCACGCAGCATTGCACCGATGGGCGTGCCGGAGGCTGGCGATGTTGCGGTGCATCGTTTACCTTGCGCGCTTCGATGCCCGGAGTTCCCCACATGTTGCCGTTGCAACGCCCTTTGTCCGCGCAGAGCGTGCAATGACCGCGGCGGCCGGAACCGGCGCGGCGGCCACTGGCATGTTGAGCGCCTGGCGGCGTTCGCCGCCGCTGATCTGGGCCTCGATCTACTTTTTCTGCCTGCTCAGCGGCTACTACGTGCTGCGCCCGGTGCGCGAAGCGATGGCGGCCTCGTCGGATCTGCAGACCGTGTTTCCGCTGCCGCTGATCCAGTGGTTCGCCGGGCACGGGATCGCCCTGCAGGACTTTGTGCTGCAGTTCCTGTTCACCTGCGTGTTCTTCATCATGCTGGTGCTGCAGCCGCTGTACGGCGTGCTGGTGAGCCGCTTCCCGCGCCGGGTGTTCCTGCCGGCGGTGTACGGCTTTTTCATCGTCACCCTGCTCGGCTTCTACGTGATGTTCGAGACCGGCGCGCCGGGGCGGGGCATGGCGTTCTTCTTCTGGATCACCGTCTTCAACCTGTTCGCGGTGGCGGTGTTCTGGAGCTTCATGGCCGACGTGTTCTCCAACGTGGAGGCGCGCGCCTATTACGGCTACCTCGGCGCGGCTGGCACCATCGGCGCCTTCCTGGGGCCGATCATCACCTCGACGCTGGTGCAGCGGGTCGGCATCGCCAACCTGATGCTGGTCTCGGCCGGCTTCCTGCTGATCTGCCTGGGCTGCATCTGGCGGCTGCGCCTGTGGGCGGTGGAACGCGAACAGGAGCGGCAGCTGGTCTCCGGCGAAACGCCGATGGGCGGCAGTGTGTTCGATGGCCTGAAGCTGATCGTGCGTGAGCCGATGCTGCGCTGGCTGGCACTGATGGTGCTGTTCGGCGTGGGCGTGGGCACGATGCTCTACAACGAGCAGGCCTCGATCGTGCGACGGCTGTACCCCGATGCCGCGGCCAGCACGGCGTTTTTCTCGCGCGTGGACCTGGCGGTGAACACCCTGACCCTGATCGTGCAGCTCGGATTCACGCGCTGGCTGCTGTCGCGGTATGGGATCGCCCCGGCGCTGTTGATTCCCGGCGTGGCGATCATCATCGGCTTCTCGATCCTGGCGGCCTCGCCGCTGCCGCTGATGGTGGCGATGGTGCAGGTGATGACCCGCGCCAGCGAGTTCTCACTGGCCAAGCCGGCGCGCGAGACCATCTATACCCGTGTGGACCGCCAGTGGCGCTACAAGGCCGGCGCGGCGATCGACACCGTGGTCTACCGCGGTGCGGACCTGACCTTCGCCTGGGTGCACAAGGGGCTGTCCCTGTTTGGTTCGCACATTGTGTTCGTCGGTGGGCTGGTCGTGGCCGGGGCGATGACCGTCGCAGCATTGGGCCTTCTGCGCGAGGAAAAGAAGCTGCCGGGCGAGCGCCCGGAGTAAGCTCTCTGCAGTCTTCCAGGAACCTGAGCCCATGTATTGGATCGCGCTGTCGTTGACCCTGTTGGTCGCCCTGCTGCACGTGTATTTCCTGGTCCTGGAAATGTTCCTGTGGACCAAGCCGCTGGGCCTGAAGACCTTCCGCAATACGCCGGAAAAGGCGCAGGCCACGCGGGTGCTGGCGGCCAATCAAGGGCTGTACAACGGCTTCCTTGCCGCCGGCCTGTTCTGGGGCCTGTTCGATCACCTGCCGATGCTGGTCAACTTCATGCTGGGCTGCGTGATCGTGGCCGGCTGCTATGGCGCGTACAGCGTGAACAAGCGGATCTTCTTCATCCAGGCTGTGCCGGCGATCCTGGCCGTGGCCGCGTGGTGGATGGTGCCGGCCTGACAGGCGCCAGCCACGCATGGCGCGGCGCTACCCTGCGACAGACGGATCGGATGTAGAGCCACCCCATGGGTGGCTGCGCCAACGATCAACGTTTGACCGGCGACACCCACATCGCGATCCGGGCCTCGAACACGGCCGTGCCGGCGTCATCGCGCACCTGCACCTTCACCGGCAGCGCGTAGCCGGTCTCGGCCGCCACGATCGGCTGCTCCGGCGTGGCCACGGCATGCTGCGTGCCGGTCGCCTTGGCCAGGTACTGCACCTCCATGCCCTTCGGGATCCAGCGCATGCCCTTGGGCAGCGAGGCATCCACCATCAGCCCGGCGGTGAGTTCGGCCAGGTTGCACAGCGCGATCGCGTGCACCGTGCCGATGTGGTTGGTGACCTTGCGCCGGTGCGCGATGCGGCCTTCGCAGCGGCCCGGCTCGAGCAGGGTGATGCGCGGGGCGATGCTGGCGAAGTAGGGCGCCTTGACGCACACCGCGCGCGAGAACAGCCAGGTGCCGGCAGGCCAGCGCTGCATGCGGCGGTAGAGCGTGAGCAGTGGAGCGGACATCGGGGGTCTCCCTAAAGAAACGGCGGACCGAAGTCCGCCGTTGTCGTTTACATGGTGGCCGGGATCACGCGGCCTGCGACTGCGCGTCCTTCTGCTGACGCTTGTAGTAGCCCGCCGAGCGCAGTTCCTCCGGATCGAAGTCGTCCACGGTGATCGTTTCC
The DNA here is from genome assembly GCF_056397945.1 of Stenotrophomonas sp. 05L413. Lineage (NCBI taxonomy): Bacteria > Pseudomonadati > Pseudomonadota > Gammaproteobacteria > Lysobacterales > Lysobacteraceae > Stenotrophomonas > Stenotrophomonas sp. 05L413. Next base: position 776,551 of record NZ_JBFTOL010000001.1, on the reverse strand, counting down.
AGGGTGAGCGTGCGCAGCTCTTCGAGCAGGGTGCGCTCGTCCTGGGTGATCACGCCTTCGGCCACGGCTTCGTCCAGCTGGGTAACGAAGTCCAGCGCTTCGATGCCCTTGGTCTTGAGTGCCTTGATGAACTTGCGCTCCACCGGCTCGGCCATGATCGCCTTGGACAGGTAGCTGTTGATGCGGCCACCCGGGTTGTTCTCGCACGGGGTCAGGAACACGCCACTGGCCAGACGGTCGCGGGCTTCGTTGGGTGCCATCAGCAGTGCGGCCACGCGGTGGCCCAGGCGGTCGCCCGGGGCCTCGGCACGGCGGCCGAACGGGAAGATCAGCGCCCACATCAGCCAGCCGATCGGACGCACCGGGAAGTTGCGCAGGGCGGCCGACAGCGACTCTTCGATCTTGTGCACGCTGTCATGGAAGGCCCAGGCCAGCAGCGGCTGGTCGGCCACCGGTGCGCCTTCGTCGTGGTAACGCTTGAGCATGGCGCTGGTCATGTAGATGTGGCTCAGCACATCGCCCAGGCGGCCGGACAGCGATTCCTTGAACTTCAGCTTGCCGCCCAGCGTCATCATCGAGATGTCGGCCATCAGCGCCAGGTTGGCCGAGTAACGGTCCAGCTTGCGGAAGTAGCGGCGGGTGTAGGCATCGCCCGGGGCGGCACCGAAACGGGCACCGGTGAGGCCGAACCAGAACGAACGCACGGCGTTGGAGATGCCGTAGCGGATGTGGCCGAACAGGCTGCGGTCGAATTCCTGCAGCCCGGCACGGGTGTCCGGATCCTGCGCGGCCTTCATTTCCTTCAACACCCACGGGTGGCACAGGATCGCACCCTGGCCGAAGATCAGCAGGCTGCGGGTCATGATGTTGGCACCCTCGACCGTGATCGCGATCGGCGCGGCCTGCCAACTGCGGCCGGCGAAGTTGCGCGGCCCCAGGATGATGCCCTTGCCGCCGATCACATCCATCACGTCCGAGATCACTTCACGGCTCATGGTGGTGCAGTGGTACTTGGCGATGGCCGACGGCACCGACGGCACGTCGCCGCGGTCCACCGCAGCGGCCGTTGCCTGGCACAGCGCGCTGATCGCGTAGGCCTTGCCACCGATGCGGGCCAGCGCTTCTTCCACGCCCTCGAAGCGGCCGACCGACAGGCCGAACTGCTTGCGGATGCGCGCGTAGGCACCGGTCACCACGGCACCGGCCTTGGCACCGCCACTGGCGGTGGAGGGCAGGGTGATCGAGCGGCCCACGGCCAGGCACTCGTTGAGCATGTTCCAGCCCTTGCCGGCCTTCTCGGCGCCGCCGATCAGCTGGGTCAGCGGGATGAACACATCCTTGCCGCGGATCGGGCCGTTCTGGAAGGTCGAGTTGAGCGGGAAGTGGCGGCGGCCGATTTCCACACCGGCGGTGTCACGCGGCAGCAGGGCCAGGGTGATGCCGATGTCGCGGGTGGTGCCGATCAGGCCATCCGGGTCGTACATGCGGAAGGCCAGGCCGATCAACGTGGCCACGGGGGCCAGCGTGATGTAGCGCTTGTCGAAGGTGAGCTTGACGCCGAGCACCTGCTCGCCGTTCCACTCGCCCTTGCAGACGATGCCGTAATCGGGAATCGAGGTGGCGTCCGAGCCGGCGAACGGACCGGTCAGGCCGAAGCAGGGCACTTCACGGCCATCGGCCAGGCGCGGCAGGTACTGGTCTTTCTGTTCCTGGGTGCCGTAATGGTTGAGCAGTTCACCCGGGCCCAGCGAGTTGGGCACGCCGACGGTGGAGCTGACCACGCTCGACACCGAGGCCAGCTTCTGGATCACCTTGTGGTGGGCCAGCGCGCTGAAGCCCAGGCCGCCGTATTCCTTCGGAATGATCATGCCGAAGAACTTGTTCTTCTTGATGAAGCTCCACAGCTCTGGCGGCAGGTCGGCGTAGACGTGGGTGATTTCCCAGTCGTTGACCATTTTGCAGAGCTCTTCGACCGGGCCGTCCAGGAACGCCTGTTCCTCCGCAGTGAGCTGCGGCTTGGGGTAGTTCAGCAGGATGTTCCAGTCCGGATCGCCGGTGAACAGCTCGCCTTCGAAACCGACCGAGCCGGTTTCCAGCGCGATGCGCTCGGTCTGCGACAGCGGCGGCAGCACCTTGCGGAACACCTTCATCATCGGCGCGGTCAGCAGCGGCTTGCGGATGAAGGGCAGCAGCAGCGGCACGGCGATGACGGCGACGATGGCCGCAGCCACGATCGTGGCGGTCTGGTTGACGTACGGGATGAACCAGCAGGCGGCCAGCAGCACGAGGCTGATGATCGTCCAGGTGATCAGGCGCATCCGGTGGTAGGCGACGAACGCACCTGCCAACAGGACGACGAGGAAGGGAACGACAATGCTCATGAGCGTGCTCCGGTGACGTGCTCGGTAATGGCGGACGATGCGACGGCGGAGGCCGAGGGCAATACGTCCAGATAGTCCAACACAGTAGCGGTAAAGGCGTTGTTGTCATCACCGGCGACCATATGCGTGGCCTCCGGCAGCTGCACGTGGCGTGCATGTGGCACCAACGCAAGGAACTCGGCCACCGTCTGCGGGGTGACCAGGGTGCTGCGGCCGCCGCTCACCAGCAGCAAGGGACATTTCACCTGGCGCGCCGCCTCGGCGAGCGCGTCCTGGTGGTGTTCACTGTCACGGGCCAGCTCGGCGACCAGACGCGGGTCCCAATGCCAGCGCCAGCGGCCGTGACCGTCTTCGCGCAGCAACGCGCGCAGGGAATCGTCCGACTTGCGCGGGCGGTGCGGCACGTAGGCGGAGATCACATCGGCCGCCTGCGACAGCGAGGCGAAGCCGTCCGGGTGCGCGGTCATGAACATCAGGATCTTTTCGACGCCGGCGGTATCCCAGCGCGGGGTGATGTCCACCAGCACCATCGCCGAGAACAGGCCCGGCCAGCGCGACTCGGCGAGCAGGCCGAACAGGCCGCCCATCGAGGCGGCGATCAGGATCGGCGGCTGCGCCTGCTCGCCGGCCAGCACGATCAGATCATCGGCGAACTGTTCGCCGTGGTAGGAGCGTTCGGCCGGATTCCAGTCTGAATCGCCATGGCCGCGTGCGTCGTAGGACAGGGTCTGGTAACCGGCGCCGACCAGCGCGGAGGCGGTGGCCTGCCAGGCATGCCGGGTCTGGCCGAAGCCGTGGGCGAACAGCACGGTGCCGCGACGCCCCGGGCCCGACCGGGTGGCGGCCAGCACGGCGTTGTGCGCGCCGGTCAGTCGCTCATCGTCAAAACGGGGCAGAGTAGAAGAAGGAGTGACCATACTCGCTAGTATGGACCTGCCCTGTGCGATGTCAATACTTGGGGGTATGGTGGGCACATCCCTTGTGCGGCGAGGCTCCAGGCCCCCATGAGCACATTGACGTACTGCAACCAACCCCGGCGTATGGTTAAATCCACCTATGAATGAACCCGAAGCTTCCGCCGGCGAGCCACGTGCCGGCCGCAACAGCCGCCTCAGTGCTGAAGACTGGGCCCAGGCCGCACTGGATCTGATTGCCGAACAAGGCGTGGGCGCGGTCGCGGTGGAACCGCTGGCGCGGCGTCTGGGTGTCACCAAAGGCAGCTTCTACTGGCACTTCCCCTCGCGCGATGCGTTGCTGCAGGCCGCGCTGGAGCGCTGGGAGCTGTTCGAACAGGAGCAGGTGTTCGGCAGCCTGGCCGACGTGACCGATCCGCGCGTGCGCCTGCGCCAGCTGTTCCAGGTGGTGGCGCATGAAGTGCAGCCGCACATCATCTACAGCGAACTGCTCAAGGCGCTGGACCACCCGATGGTGCGTCCGGTCATCGACCGGGTCTCGCATCGTCGCCTGGAGTATCTGGTCGCCTCGTTCCGCCAGGCGGGGCTGAGCCGGACGGATGCGCAACACCGCGCGCGACTGGCCTACGCGGCCTATGTCGGCTTCCTCCAGCTGTCGCTGCAGCTGCAGCAGCCCAAGCAGGCCCGCGAAGATTTCGAGGCCTATGTGGAGCACGTGATCGAGACGTTGATTCCGCTCGGTTGACCGGCCCGTGACAGGCATGCAGAAGGCCGCGGAAACGCGGCCTTTTCCATGCGTGCCGTTTGCTGGCCACGCGCACCAGCACAAAAAACAACGGCCCCTTTCGGGGCCGTTGCATCAGACGTTGTTGATCAGTGGATCGATCAGAACTTCTGGTTGTACTTCAGGTAGACGAAGCGACCGATGTCGAAGCCGCCGTAGTAGGAGAAGCTGGAATTCGGCTGCGCATACATTGCCGGGCCGACCTTGTTGAACACGTTGTTGGCGCCGACGGAGATGCTGGCGTTCCACGGAGCTGCGTAGGACACCTGCAGGTCGTGGAAGGTCACTGCGCCGGTACGGTTCTGCGGATCGATGTTGCCCTGCGTTTCCGGTGCCGAGAAGTCCGGCAGGTTGCAGCGATCATCGAAGTAGCACGGTTCCTTGGTGCCGGAGAAGTAGCGCAGGCCCCAGTTCACCGACCAGTCATTCAGGCTCCAGCCCAGGTTGAAGTTGGAGCGGATCCGGAAGGTGCTGCCGTAGCCGTTGGCCTGATTCGGCACGGTGTCAGCTTCGTTGGTGGTCTTCGTCTCGTACTTGCTGACGTAGGTGGTGGCCCACTTGGCGCTGACGCGACCGTAGTCGGTGTCCAGAGCATAGTTGACGTCGATATCGAAACCTTCGGTTTCGGTATAGCCGGCATTGCGGTTGCCGTAGACCAGGGTGCCGACGATGTTGCCCAGCGACGGATCACGCTGGAACAGTGCGCAACGCGAGGTGACCTGGTTGACATAGCAGTCGCGCAGGATCGTGTTGGCGCTGTCCGAGACGATGGTGTTGTCGATGCGGATGTTCCACCAGTCGACGCCCACGCTCAGGCCACTGACGTAGCTCGGGCTGTATACGAAACCGACGGTCTTGGACTCCGAACTTTCCGGGGTCAGCAGCGGGTTGGAGCCCGAAACGAACGGCACCGGGCTCTGTGCTGCCGAGCCGACGGTCGGGATGAAGCCCTGCTGCAGCTGACGGTAACCCGGGCCGACGGCGGCCAAGCACTGCGGGCTGCCGCCGACGCTGCCATAGACGCTGTCGCACGGATCGACGAAGCTGGTCACGAAGGTCTGCGAACCGCCGCCGTAGAGGTCACCGATGGTCGGGGCGCGGAAGCCCTCGGCATAGGTGGCCCGGACCAGCAGGTCGTCGATCGGACGCCACTTCAGGCCGAACTTGTTGTTGACCGTGTCACCGAAGGTGTTGAAGTCGGAGTAACGGGTAGCCACGTCCAGCGTCAGTTCCTTGGCGAAGGCAAGGTCGGCCAGGATCGGGATGTTCAGTTCCAGGTAGAACTCGTCGACCGCGTAGGAGCCTTGGGTCGGGCCCGAGGCCAGGTTGGTCGAGTCGCCCGACTGGGCGATGGCATCCGGACGGAAGTTGCCATCCTCCTTGCGGTACTCGTAGCCGACCGCGAAGCCCAGGTCGCCGGCCGGCAGCGGGACGATGGTACCCGACAGGTTGGCGAAGTAGTTGTTCGTGGTGGTCTTGCCGGTCGCATGTTCCTCACGGTAGAGGTACTTTTGAACGTTCGGATCCGCCAGCGAATTGGCAACCGCGCCGGTGCCGAAGCCCGCGAAGGGATTCCACGGCACGCAGCCCGGGATCGCCGCGGCGGGCGAGGTGCCCGTTGCGGGCGTGTAGCACTCCAGCTGCCCCTGCGCATTGACGCGCGACGGGCCCACCGCATTGCGCACGGCCGGGATGTAGAAGTTGCCGTTGTTGGTGATGTTGACGTTGTTTTCGTTGTACAGGTAGCCGGCATCCCAGTTGAAGTACCGGTCACCAATCTCGAACGCGCCTTCCAGCGACGCGGTGAAGCGCCAGGTCGTCATGTCGGTATCGGTGGTACGCGGCACTTCCCAACCACGACGGCGCCAGTTGACGGCCGAAGCGCCACCGGTCGGGTTGAAGGCGCTCAGCGCCGACATCGGGGTGTTCACGCCGGCGGCCTGCGACTGCAGCGGGTAGCCTGCGATCTGACGGTTCGACTCACGCTTGGTGTAGGACAGGTCGCTGGTGAAGCGGACGTTGTCGGTGATGTCGTAGTTGGTGTTGACGTACAGCGAACGGCGCTCCAGCGGCGTCAGCAGGTGCATCTGCTCCGTCGAACGGCTGCGGTCATCGGCGTTCTGGTCATGGAACTGGCTCGCGCCCAGGGCGGTGCCGCCACGGTTCGGTGCCTGCCAAGCGCCGGTGGTGCCGCGACGCCAGTTGCCCCACTGGCCGACGACGGAGTAAGCGCCACCGTCACCGACGCCCGGGTAGGTGTCCAGGCTGAACGGACGATCCTTCGCCCAGACGCCCTCTTCCTTGTGGTACTCGGCACCGACGGTGACCGAACCGCGATCGCCGGAGAAGCCGACCATGAAATCAGCGGTTTCCTTCTTGCCGTCGCCCTGGCTGTACTGGCCGGTGTAGAAGTTGGCTTCAGCACCGTCGAAGTTCTTGCGGGTGATGATGTTGATCACGCCGGCCATGGCATCGGAGCCGTAGATCGACGAGGCGCCGTCCTTCAGGACGTCGATGCGCTCAACGATGACGGTCGGGATGGTCGAGACGTCCTGGAAGCCGTCCGGCGAAATGCCCAGACGCTTGCCGTTGACCAGCACCAGCGTACGCTGCGGGCCCAGGTTGCGCAGATCGATGTACGAACCACCGGCTTCCTGGTTGGAGGTCAGCGGCGAGGCGCGGCTGAACGACGGGCTGCCCGCGGCAGAGATGTTCTGCAGGATGTCCGCGACCGAGCTGAAGCCCTGGTTCTGGATGTCTGCGCGGGTGATGGTCAGGACCGGCTGGGCGGTTTCCACGTCAACCTGGCGGATGCGCGAACCGGTGACCGAGATACGGTCCAGGTTGGTGGTGCCAGTGGTTTCCTGAGCGACGGCGCTGCCGGTGCCGGCAGCGCTGGCGATCAGCGCGAGGACGACGGCGTCGCGCAGTTTGTTGCTGTTGCGGTTCATTGGGCTCTCTCTCCAAGTTGACTTGGGTGCAACGTGTTGGGATGGGCTTCAGCGCGGGGACGAAAGGCGTTCCCAATCCGTGAAGCTGACTCGATAGTAACCACGTGCAACTAAAAATTAAAGAGCCGTTAATGTTCCATGTGATTTAGGTGAAATTCGGCAAAGCCTTTGCGGTGTAAGGCTTTAAGCGATATCTACAGCCTAAACAGTCTCATTTGTTAAGATTTTTGTTAAAAAAAATTCACCCTGAATGGGCCGTGCGCGCCCTTGACAGGCAGCCCAAATGAAAAAGGGCGCCTCATGGAGGCGCCCTTTGGATCACGTGTATTGACGGGTCGTCGCAAAGACAGGTCAGAGATCCTGCTCGTACCGCACGTAGGGCACGGTGCCTTCGTCGGTGCTCTCGTTGCGCGGGGCGAACGGATTCTTGCCACGGGTGACCACGTTTTCGGCACCGACGGTGAGCTGGCCGCTCCACGGGGTGCGCCAGGTCAGGCCGACGCCCAGGCCTTCCCACTTCCCGGGCTGGCCGGGTACATCGACCACACGGCCAATGATGTTGCCGCTGAAGTTGCCATAGCCGGCGCCGATGGTGAGGCTTTTGCTGTCCCAGCGGTCGACGATCGCCGGTGAGGCATCCGCGATGGGGACCAGTCGCGCTTTGGCGTAGGTGCCACCGATCGAGACGAAGCCCTCACGGCCGATGTTCTTCTGCCCGAAAACAGTCAGATCGTTCTGTTCGGCGCGCAGCGATGGGGATTTGTTGGGGCCAGCCAGCCAGGCGGGTAAAGTGTCGCGGCCGCTGCCGGCGGTGATGCCCACGCGGCCACCGGGGCGGTTGAACGCGGCGGTGCCACTGACGCGGCGGCTGAGCGTGTTGTCCTCCTCATCGCCCAGCGTCGCCAGCATGCAGTGACTGGCCAATCCGCTGATGCTGGTGCCGCGGCTGCTGTTGCACAGCAGCCCCAGAGAGTCACCCGAGGACAGGCCGAAGGCCGCATCCAGCGAGCTGCGCCCGAAGTGCCAACGGGCACCAACGGCCTGTTCGCCGGTCGGCTCCAGGTAGAGCAGCGCCTCGACCTTGCCGCTGCCCTTGTTCCAGACCGGCAGCACGGTGCCGTCCTGCTTGCCCTTGGCCTGCGCATGCGCGCCCGAGATCGCGCCTAGGGCGATCATCAGGGCCAGCGGTAGACGCAGAAGGGAATGCATGGGAACTCTCAGACAAGCGCGGTGAACACAAGTTCCCGCCGAAGCGGGAGATTGATCCTAGGGCGTTTATGATTTCTTAACAAGTCTTGGTTCTCCCCAGAACAAAACTCGTAGCAAAATTACTGAAGCCGTTCAGGTGCCGGCGAAGATACGTCCATCTCGCGGAACAGTATGTCGAATTCCGTCAAGGGAAAGTGATACTCCTGCCCGCAGAATTCGCAACGCACTTCGACCGCGCCCGTAGGCTCGGCGGCGGCCCGGGCCTCCTCTTCGCCAATGGACTGCAGCATGCCTTCGACCCGCTCGCGCGAGCACGAACAGGCAAAGCGCAGGGCCTTGTCGCCGAGCAGTTCCGGCGTCTCTTCATGGAACAGGCGGTGCAGCAGGTCATGGCCCGGCACCTCCAGCAGTTCCTGCTTGCCCAGGGTCTCGAACAGCGCGCTGGCACGCGACCAGCCGTCCTGATCGCCTTCATCGCCCGGCAGCTTCTGCAGCAGCAGGCCTGCGGCGCGGGTGCCGTCGGCGGCCAGCAGCAGGCGGGTGGGCAGCTGTTCGGACTGGCGGAAATAATCTTCGAAGGCTTCGTCCAGACCGGCTGCGGTCAGACCGACCAGGCTCTGGTAGCGCTGCGGTTCGCGCGGGTCCAGGCCCGGGTTTTCGATGGTGATCGCCAGCAGCGCATCCTCGCCCAGCGCGGTCAGGTCGCGCGGCGCGTCGCCGCCGCCGTCGGCCAGCTGGACGATGCCGCGCAGCGTGCCGGCCGCGGTGCACTCGGCGAACAGGGTGCGCATCGCGGTGTTGCTGCGCAGCTGGATCGACAGGCGGCCATCGACCTTGGTGTGGCCGGTGAACAGCGCCGAGGCCACGCTGGCCTCGCCGAGCAGTTCAGCGGCGCCGGGCGGATAGACCGCGTGCGACAGGATCTCCCGCCAGGTGTCATCAAGGTGCACGTGCACGCCGCGGACGCCGGCATCGGGGAGCAGGAAACGGACAAGGGAGTCGGATTGGGCGGTCATCGGTTCGGTGGCTGCGCGAAAGGAGTGCCGGTTGCCGGATAATGCGCCGACAACCGTGCAAGTAAAGGATGCACCAGTAATGGGGGCAGAGCGCAGCAACCTCAAGGTCGAGCCGGACCTGGAACCGTCACGTCCCCGCCGCCGGCACTGGAAGCGGCTGCTGTGGCTGCCGGTACTGTTTGTCGGCTTCAGCGTGCTGCAGGTGCTGGCCCTGCGTTTCATCGACCCCCCCGTATCCAGCGTGATGCTGTGGCGCTACGGCGAAGCGTTGGGGGAGGGCGATTGGAGCTACCGGCTGCACTACCAGTGGCGCGACCTGGACCAGATGGCGCCGAGCCTGCCGATCTCGCTGGTGGCCGCCGAGGACCAGCGCTTCCCGGAACACAACGGCTTCGACCTGCAGGCGATCGAGAAGGCCCGGGATCACAATGCGCGCGGGGGCCGCCTGCGCGGGGCCAGCACAATCAGCCAGCAGGTCGCCAAGAACCTGTTCCTGTGGCAGGGCCGCAGCTGGATCCGGAAGGGGCTGGAGGTCTGGTACACGGTCCTGATCGAAGCGCTGTGGCCGAAGTCGCGGATCCTGGAGATGTACGCCAACATCGCCGAGTTCGGCGACGGCATCTATGGCGCGCAGGCGGCGTCGCGGCAGTATTGGAACAAGGACGCCTCACGCCTGAGCCCGGCTGAAAGCGCACGGCTTGCTGCGGTGCTGCCATCGCCCCGCCGTTACAGTGCCGCCAAGCCTGGCCCGTATGTGCAGCGCCGCGCGGCGTGGATCCAGCGGCAGGCGCGGCAGCTCGGCGGTGGGGCGTACCTCAGCGACGAGTGAGCGTTCATGTACGTGATTGGCTGACGCTACAATCGCCGCATGAACAGCCCACGCCTGACGGTCGTCGTCGCCGCCCACAATGAAGCGCTCGCGCTCCCGATGCTGCACCCGCGGTTGCGGGCGGTGCTCGATACGCTGGAGGGCATCGATGGCCGCGTGGTGTATGTGGACGACGGCAGTACCGACACCACCTGGGCCGTCATGCAGGGATTGGCCGAGGCCGATCCCTGCGTCGGCGCGCTGCGCCTGTCGCGGAATTTCGGCAAGGAAGCCGCGCTTACGGCTGGACTCGATGTCGTCGACGACGGCGCGGTGATGATCCTCGATGCCGATGGCCAGGATCCGCCGGAGCTGATTCCCGAGTTCGTCGCGTTGTGGCAGCAGGGCTATGACAACGTGTACGGCACGCGCCTGGTGCGCGATGGGGAAAGCTGGCTCAAGCGCTCCACCGCCAAGGCGTTCTACCGGGTGATCGGACGCCTGTCCAAGACCCCGATCCCGGCCGATACCGGCGATTTCCGGTTGCTGTCGCCCCGCGCGCTGCAGGCGCTGGGCCAGTTGCGTGAGCGCCACCGGTTCATGAAGGGGCTGTTCGGCTGGGTGGGCTTCCGCCGCAAAGCGCTGCCTTACCACCGCCATGCACGGCTGATCGGCGAGAGCAAATTCGGCTTCTGGCGGCTATGGAATTTCGCCCTCGAAGGCATCACCGGATTCTCGACCGCACCGCTGCGGGTGACCACCTACCTGGGCCTGGCCGCGGCGAGCTTCGCGTTCCTGTTCGCGATGGTGGTGGTGCTCAAGGCGGCGCTGTACGGTGACCGCGTCGCCGGCTGGCCGACGATGATGGCCGTGATCCTGTTCCTGGGCGGCATACAGCTGATCGCGCTGGGCCTGATCGGTGAATACCTGGGGCGGCTGTACGAGGAATCCAAACAGCGCCCGCTGTACCTGATTGACACCTGGCAGGTCCCGTTCGTGGCAGACTCGGCCGTGCATCCCATCGGTGGAGAGCAGCGAGATGACCACGGTACGACAGCTGTTGGAAGGCAAGTCCCCTGAGGTATTCGCCGTCACCCCGTCCTCGGCGGTGATCGATGCGATCCGGTTGATGGCCGAAAAAGGCATCGGCGCGGTGTTGGTGATGGAAGGCCGGCAACTGGTCGGCATCCTTTCCGAGCGCGATTACGCGCGGAAGATCGTGCTGCACGAGCGCTCCTCGCGAACGACCGAAGTCCGCGAGATCATGACCCCGAAGGTGGTGACCGTCGCGCCTGGCGAGCAGGTGGAGCACTGCCTGCAGCTGGTCACCGATTACCGCATCCGCCATCTTCCGGTGGTCGATGCGAACGGGGTCCTCGGCGTCATTTCCATCGGCGACCTGGTCAAGTCGGTGATCGACGAACAGGCGCAGAAACTGGATCAGCTGCAGCAGTACATCGTCGCCGGCTGAGCAGCGCTGGGTCCCGGCGGGCGGGCCGACGCTGCGTCGGCCCGGCGCGCGAGGCGTCGCGCTGACGAGGCCCTGCGCTTATTTGGCATAGCGGCCACCGCAGTTGCTGTCTTCGCCCGGGCCGGTTTCGATCGTTGCCAACAGGGCGGCAGGCGGTGCGATGCTGCCCAATGCCAGCGCAATCGCCCCGCGGATGCCCAGCGCCTTGAAGTCCGGCCGGAACGAGGGATCCTTGAAGGTACCGCCGATGCGCAGCGGCGATCGCAGCGCCAGGATGCTCATGTCCTTCGGGCGCGGGCGCAGCAGCAGGTCCAGCTGCTCCTGCTTCAGGTCCACCTTGCCTTCGCCGAGGATGAGCGTATCGGTGGTATCGAAGGCCAGCGAGCGCGACTGCATCACGCCGTTGTCGACCCCGAAGTCGCCCCATGCGCAGCGCAACGGAATCTGCTTGTCGCCGGTGAACAGAAATTTCAGCGATTCGGCCACATCCAGCCCGGCCAGTTCCATGATCAGGTTCCCGACATGGCCGCGGCCGATCCCGACCGCCACCGTGCCATCGGAACTGCCCAGCATGGCGGCGATGGAATTGCCCTGGCCGGTCAGCTTGACCTCACCACTGATGCCGCCGGAGGCCTGCTCGGCCAGTGTCGCATCGGGGAACAGCTTGCCCAGCTGCACGTTGCGGATGGTGGCCTGCAACTGCGTGGAAATAGCCTGCTTGCGGGCATCCATCCGGATCGTGCTGCGGATATCACCGCCGGCCACACCGAAGTTCAGCGGTTCCAGGCGCAGCAGCCCGTCATTGAGTTTGAGGTGCGCATCCATGTCATCCAGCGGCAGTGCCGGTGAATTGATCCGCTGCGCTTTCCAGCGCACATCGGCATCCATCGCGCGCAGCTTGGACAGGTTGTACGGCGTATCCGGCAGCACCTTGGCACTGGATGCCAGCGCGGCCGCCTTCGCCTTCTGCTCGGCGTTGGCAGACTCCCCCGCGCCGGTCTTCGGCGGTGCCCCGATGAAGCCGGCCAGATCGTCGAAGTCCAACCGTTTGGAGACCAGATCGGCCGTCAGGAACGGCCGGTCACCGCTCACATCGATCTGCGCGGTCCCGCCCAGATCGCTGTCACCGGCGGTACCGGTGAAATTCTCATAGCGCCAGATCGCATTGTCGCGCTTCAACCGACCCTTGAGCCGGTAGGGCGGGGTGGAGGGAATCGCCACGCCGATCAGCGGGAACAGATCCTCCATGTCCTGCCCGCTCAGCATCAACTCCAGATCGAACACGCGCAACTGGAACGGATTGGTCAACGTCCCACTGGCGATCGCGTGCGTATTGCCGGCGCGCCCATCCAGATGGATGCGGAACGGATGCCCGGTATTGGTCAGCTCCAGCGGCGACTCGGTATTGCCCGCCAGCGAGAACGGATTACCCTGCCAGCGCCCTTTGCCCTTCACCAGCAGCGGCGGACCACTGTCCTTGTCGCGTGGCTTGCCACTGTCGAGCGACACCAGCACATCGGTCCGGCCCGCCGCATCCCGGAACTGCAGCCGCCCATCATCGACCAACAACCGCTGCAGCACCGGCGGATCACCGTCGCTCGGCCCCAGGAAATCCCAATTGCCCGGCTGATTCTTCTCCGGGGCCGTTTCCAGCAACAGATCCGGCCGCGTCAACCGGATCTCCGGAATCCGTACCTGCCCACGCAGCAGCGGCCACACCCGCACATCGATCTCCACCCGATCCGCCGTCGCCATCTGCGGCTGCTTGGCCCACGTCGCATTCGCAAAGGTCAGCCCATCGCCCCGCACCGTCGTCACCCGGCCCAGATCGACATCCAGATCCCCGTTGATATGGAACTCCCGCCCCGTCTTGGCCTGCACCGCCCGTTCCACCGGCCCCTTGAACCAATTCCAATCCCACAACGCGATCAGGATCAGCAGCGCAGCGAACAGAAACACCAGGATCGCCAACCACCGCTGCCCCCGCTTGCCAGGACGACGCCAGCGCCAGCGGGAACGGGAAGGAGCCTCGGACGGAACAGGGGAGGGCACAGTATTCACATCCCCATGGTTGCCCTTGCATCGTGCAGGCAACGCGAAGCATTGGTAAGGGTAGTGTCAGGGTGAGGCGTGTCGACCATCGGGGTCGCCGTTGTAGACGCCTTCGGGAGGCGCGGCGCGGTCCCCGTGTGAGGCAAGTCTCGGCATCCGATCCAGCCAGGATCTTGACCTTCCCAGGCCACCAGCCAGCCGTGAGCAGGGCGGTGCGGGTGGGTTGGCGGGACCATGAGCGCCATGGATGGCGCGACATGAGCCTCCATGGATGGATTCACGGCGTGTCCCGCCAACCCACCCGTGCCGACCCCGCCTGGCGCATTCCTGACGCCCGAGTCGCTCTTGCAGTTGTTCTTGCTACTGCGGGTGCCGTTGCCGTTGCTCTTACCTGGCAGGAACAGGGCAGTCAGAGAATCTGCGCAGTCACCGCAACGAAGTGGCACACACTCCCGCCGATCACGAACAGATGCCAGATCGCATGCGAATACGGCACCGACTCCCGGTGATAGAACACCGTCCCCAACGTATAGAACACACCGCCCGCCAACAGCCACCCCAGCGTCCACGCATCCAGCGAATGCCACATCGGCTTGATCGCCACCATCACCATCCAGCCCATCGCGATATAGATGATCGTCGACAGCAGCTTGAACCGGCCGGTATAGAACAGCTTGAACACCACCCCGAACAGCGCCAGCGCCCAGATCGCGGTGAACATGCCCCAGCCCCACGGCCCCCCGCGCAGACCGATCAGCGTGAACGGCGTGTACGTACCGGCGATCAACAGATAGATCGCACAGTGATCGAACACCTTCAACCGGCCCTTGGCGACCGGGTGCTGGATCGCGTGATAGAGCGTGGACGCCGTATACAACAGCAGCAATGCCACCCCGAACACGATCGCGCTGGCCAGCTGCCAGCCGTCGCCATAGATGGCGGCCAAGGTGATCAGTACCGCACTGCCAGCCAGTGCAGCGACGGCGCCAAGCCCGTGGGTCAGGGCGCTGGCGATTTCTTCTCGAACGGAAACGACAGAGGTCATGGCGATGATCGGATGTGCGGGGAGGGGGAGCCCGCTCCCCCCTATCATCGCCGCGATGGCGCGCGCATGCACGCGCGCCTGTTCAGCCGGTAGACCGGCCGAGCGATCAGCTGACCGAGATGCTGTGCGCGGCTTCGCGCGTGGCCGCGAAGCGAACCTCCGGCGCGCGCTCCTGCGCCAGCTGCAGGTTGACCCGCGTCGGTGCCAGGTACACCAGCTGGCCGGCCGCATCGATGCTCAGGTTGCCCGCGTTCTTCTCGCGGAACTCTTCCAGCTTCTTCTCGTTGCTGCAGGTGACCCAGCGCGCCGTGGTCACGCTGACCGGCTCGAAGGTCGCTTCCACGCCGTACTCGTCCTTCAGGCGATACGCCGCCACATCGAACTGCAGCACACCCACCGCGCCCAGGATCAGGTCGTTGCTCATCAGGGGGCGGAAGAACTGCGTCGCGCCCTCTTCGGAGAGCTGCGCCAATCCCTTCTGCAACTGCTTGAGCTTGAGCGGATCGCGCAGGCGTGCGCGACGGAACAGTTCCGGGGCGAAGTTCGGGATGCCGGTGAAGCTGACCGCTTCGCCTTCGGTGAAGGTGTCACCGATGGAGATCGTGCCGTGGTTGTGGATGCCGATCACGTCGCCCGGCCACGCTTCGGCGGCGATCTCGCGGTCGCTGGCCATGAAGGTCAGTGCATTGGCCAGCTTCATTTCCTTGCCGGTGCGCACATGGAAGGTCTTCATGCCGGCCACGAAACGGCCCGAGCACACGCGCATGAACGCCACGCGGTCGCGGTGCTGCGGGTCCATGTTCGCCTGGATCTTGAACACGAAGCCGGTCAGCTTGTTTTCCTGCGGCGCGATGACGCGGCCGGTGGTGGCGCGCGGCTGCGGCGAGGGCGCGTGCTCGACGAAGAAGTCCAGCAGCGGCTGCACGCCGAAGTTGTTCACACCCGAGCCGAAGAACACCGGCGTCTGCTTGCCGGCCAGGTAGGCCTCCACGTCGAACGGATGGCTGGCGCCCTGCACCAGTTCCAGTTCGTCGCGCAGGTCGGCCAGCATGCGCTCGCCGATCTTCTCGGCCAGCCCCGGCGAATCGATCGAGGGGAAGATGGTCGAATCCTGGCGGGTGAAGTTGCGGCCCTGTTCGTACAGGTGCACCTCACCGCTGATCAGGTGGACCACGCCCTTCAGGCGCTGGCCCATGCCGATTGGCCAGGTGACGGGCGCGCACTGGATGCCGAGCACGCTTTCCACTTCATCCAGCAGATCGATCGGCTCCTTGCCCTCGCGGTCGAGCTTGTTGATGAAGGTCATGATCGGCGTGTCGCGCAGCCGGCAGACTTCCATCAGCTTGATGGTGCGCTCTTCCACGCCCTTGGCCACGTCGATCACCATCAGCGCCGAGTCCACCGCGGTAAGCACGCGGTAGGTGTCCTCGCCGAAGTCGGCATGGCCGGGGGTATCGAGCAGGTTGACGATCTTGCCTTCGTAGGGGAACTGCATCACCGAGGAGGTGACCGAGATCCCGCGCTCCTTTTCCAGCGCCATCCAGTCGGAGGTCGCATGGCGCGCGGCCTTGCGGCCCTTGACCGAACCGGCCATCTGGATCGCACCGCCGAACAGCAGCAGCTTTTCGGTCAACGTGGTCTTGCCGGCGTCAGGATGGGAAATGATGGCGAAGGTGCGGCGGCGCGCAGCTTCGGTAGCGACTTCGGACATGGCGTGACGCGCCCGCCCGGGGCGCTTTTCATGGAGATAAGCCGCCCAGTATAGCGGGGGCGGGCGTGGCCGGGGTCAGGGCAGGGCGGTGGCCCCGGTCGCGCCCGTGGTGCGGGCGAAGCGCAGCTCGCCCTGCGGGCTCATGATCCGTGCCGGGATCGAGCGCAGCCGCATCCCGGCATTGACCTGGACCGCGAAGTGCAGATGGGGCGCGGCGCTGTAGCCGGTGTTGCCCGATAGGCCGATGCGCTGCCCCGCCTGGACCTGCTCGCCCGGGCGGACCAGCACGCCGTGGTGCTGCAGGTGGGCATACAGGGCCATGCTGCCGTCCTCATGCAGCACCCGCACCAGGTTGGCCCGGCCCAGATCGTGGTCCCGGTCCTGCCCATGGCCCTCATACCCGGCCTGGATCTGCATGACGGTTCCTGCGCGCGCGGCGAGTACCGGCGTGCCCTCGGGCAGGGCGAAGTCGATGGCCTCGCGGTTCTCTGTATCGCTGTGACTGAACTGCCCCCACGGTGCCTGGCTGACCTGGATGCGCGCGGCATCGAACGGCAGCTGGTAGGTCACGTCCTGCGGGCGCGCGCCCGGGTCGCCCGGAACGGCCGTCAGATCCAGGCGGATCGTGGTACTGCCGGCCGGCGGCTGCAGGCGGGTCACCACGATGCTGGCGCCTGCGGCGACCACCGTCTGAAGGGGGAGCCCCGGTAGCGCGGGGGCGCCGGCGGCGGGGCGCAGTTCGACCTGGACCGGCCCGGCCACGCGGTTGTCGACCCGGGCCTGCCAGCGGTCGCCAGCCCCTTCCAGGGCCACCACGGCCAGGGCGGGCGCGTCCACGCCAGCGGCCCGCTGCGCTGGGGTGGACGCGGCAGGTCGATCGACCTGCCAGCCCTCCCGCCAGTTCGCACCCGGGCCGGCCGAGGCGCTCAGCACCGGGATCATCATCAGCGTCAGGGCAGTGAAACGTAGGCAGCGCAAGGCGTCGGCCGGGCAGGGAGGATCCCGGAGTATGCGCGACTGATGATCATCTGGAATATATATCGCTTCATGCCGATGAAGGGATTGACATGGGCCGGAAGCGCTGGCATCGTGGCTCCACCATCGAGACCGGCAGAGGGACAGGCCCTTTGAAGCCGGGGCAGCCCGCAGACGCGAAAGCGACCTGCGTAGGTGCCAAATCCTGCGGAGACCGTTGGTGTCTTCCGAAAGATGGTTCGAACCGTGCACCGTGCGTGCGCTTCGAACGCGAGCTCCGCGAAAGCTCGATGGCCGTTTTCCTACTTTGGATACCGCCATGAGCTTCGCCACCGCCGCCCCTGCCGCCACCGACTCCCTCGCCCCGCTCAGCGTCCCCGTCGACGCCGGGCTGAACGCCGTGCGCGGCGATATCGCGGCGGTGCTGTCGATGCGTCACGGCGGGCCGCGGCCGGTACGCCTGCGCTACGAATGCGTCGGCCGTGCCGATGCGCCGGTGGTGGTGCTGGCCGGCGGTATCTCCGCGCACCGCCATGTGGCGGCCAATGCCGAGTTCCCGGAAAAGGGCTGGGCCGAGGGCCTGGTGGCCGCGGGTCGCGCGCTGGATCCGGCCTCGCTGCGCATCCTGGCGTTCGATTTCATCGGCGCCGACGGCGCGCTCGATCTGCCGATCGATACCGCCGACCAGGCCGATGCGCTGGCGTTGCTGCTCGACCATCTCGGCATCGCCCGCCTGCAGTGCTTCGTTGGCTACTCCTACGGCGCGCTGGTCGGCCAGCAGTTCGCGATCCGTCACCGCCAGCGCGTGCAGAAGCTGATCGCGGTGAGCGGTGCGCATCGCCCGCACCCGTATGCCGCAGCCTGGCGCGCGCTGCAGCGCCGTGCGGTCGCGCTGGGTCAACTGCAGTGCGCCGAGAGCCACGGGCTGTCGCTGGCACGCCAGTTCGCCATGCTCAGCTACCGCACGCCGGAAGAATTCGGCGAGCGCTTCGATGCCGCGCCGGAAGTGGTCAATGGCCGCGTGCGCGTTGCCGCCGAGGACTATCTGGACGCGGCCGGTGCGCAGTACGTCGCCCGCACCCCGGTCGATGCTTATCTGCGCCTGTCCGAATCGATCGACCTGCACCGCATCGACCCGGCCGCCATCCAGGTGCCGACCGTCGTGGTCGCTGTGGAAGGCGATCGCCTGGTCCCGCTGGCCGACTGCGTCGGCCTGGTCGAGGGGCTGGGCCCGCGCGGCAGCCTGCGCGTGCTGCGCTCGCCGTATGGCCATGACGCCTTCCTGAAAGAAACCGATCGCATCGACGCGATCCTCGCCACCGCTTTTCGATCCCCCGGAGAAACCGCATGAGCCGTTCCGCTGGTACCGAGCCGTCCTGTAGCCGCGTCACCGCCGCCGTGCGTGCCGGCATCGACCGTGACACCGCCCACGGCGCGGTGACCCCGCCGATCGTGCTGTCCTCCAACTTCAGCTTCGATGGCTTCGGCAACAAGCGCCAGTACGACTACACGCGCAGCGGCAACCCGACCCGCGATCTGCTCGGTGAAGCGCTGGCCGAACTGGAAGGCGGCGCGGGCGGGGTGATCACCTCCACCGGCATGGGCGCGATCAATCTGGTGCTCAATGCGCTGCTGCAGCCCGGCGATACGCTGGTTGTGCCGCACGATGCGTACGGCGGCAGCTGGCGCCTGTTCAACGCATTGGCGAAGAAGGGCCACTTCGGCCTGATCACCGCCGACCTGACCGACCCGCGCTCGTTGGCCGACGCGCTGGCGCAGTCGCCGACGCTGGTGCTGATCGAAACCCCGTCCAACCCGCTGCTGCGCATCACCGACCTGCGCTTCGTCATCGATGCCGCGCACAAGGCCGGTGCCAAGGTCGTCGTCGACAACACCTTCCTGTCCCCGGCGCTGCAGCAGCCGATCAGCTTCGGTGCCGATGTGGTGCTGCACTCCACCACCAAGTACATCAACGGTCACAGCGATGTGGTCGGCGGGGCGGTGATCGCGCGGGATCCGGCGGTGCACGAGCAGCTGGTGTGGTGGGCCAACGCGCTGGGCCTGACCGGTTCGCCGTTCGATGCCTTCCTGACCCTGCGTGGCCTGCGTACGCTGGGTGCACGCTTGCGCGCACACCAGGAAAACACGGCGGCCGTGGTCGAGCTGCTGGCCGCCAGCGATGCAGTCGCCAGCGTGTACTACCCGGGCCTGGCCGATCACCCCGGCCACGCCATCGCAGCCCGTCAGCAGAGCGGCTTTGGCGCGATGCTGTCCTTCGAACTGGCCTCGTGCCCGGGCGAGGATCCGCATGCGGCGGTGCGCGCCTTCGTGGATGGCCTGCGCTGCTTCACCCTGGCCGAATCGCTGGGCGGCGTGGAAAGCCTGGTCGCGCATCCGGCGACCATGACCCACGCGGCCATGACCCCGGAAGCGCGTGCGCACGCCGGGATCAGCGAAGGGCTGCTGCGCCTGTCGATCGGTATCGAGTCACCGGAAGACCTGGTGGCCGATCTGCAGGCCGGGCTGGAGCGCGCGCAGGTCGTGATCGACCAGCACCGGGACGTGCAGCGCCGTAAACAGGTGGATGCATGAGCGCCGTGCTGAACCTGCCGCTGGCGGCCCACCGCAAGCTGGCCCTGCTCGGCACCGGCACGGTCGGCACCGCCTTCGTGCAGCGGTACGCCGCCCTGCAGGATCGCGGCGTCACGCTGCCCTCGTTCTCGTGGCTGGCCAACTCGCGCACGGCGCGCGCCTGCGAACAGACCCCCGCCGATGAGCTCGTGCAGGCCAACCTGGCCGCGCGCGGTGCGGTCGCATTGCAGCCGTGGGCGGAAGCCGAGGGCCTGCGGCGCGGTGATGTGGTGGTCGATGCAACCGCCAGTGACGCGGTCGCCAATTGGCACGAACAGTGGCTGGCGCGGGGCGTGCACGTGGTGACCGCCAACAAGCTCGGCCAAGGCGCACAGTTGGCCCGTGCGCAGGCCATCGCCGACAGCGGCCAGCAGGGTGACGCGCGCTATGGCGACAGTGCCACCGTGGGCGCAGGCCTGCCGCTGCTGAGCAGCCTGCGCGCGCTGGTCGCTGGCGGCGACCGCATCCATCGCGTGGAGGGCGTGCTGTCCGGTTCGCTGGCGTGGTTGTTCCATCACTACGATGGCCAGCGTCCGTTCTCTGCGTGGGTGCGGGAGGCGGCCGAGGCCGGCTACACCGAGCCGGACCCGCGGGTGGATCTGTCCGGCGAAGATGTCCGGCGCAAACTGCTGATCCTGGCGCGGGCCAGCGGCATCGCGTTGCGTGCCGAGCAGGTACAGGTCGCCTCGCTGGTGCCGGAGGTACTCGCCGCGTTGCCGCCGGCCGATGCGTTGGCGCAACTGTCACTGCTGGATGCACCGCTGCAGCAGTATTGGCAGCAGGCCAACGAACAAGGCGATTGCCTGCGCTTCGTCGGTGGCTTCGATCACGACGGTGCTTCGGTGGGCCTGCGCGTCCTGCCGCGCGACCATCCGCTGGCCGGTGGGGCACAGACCGACAATCGGGTCGCGATCCACAGCGACCGGTATCACGCCCAGCCGCTGCTGATCCAGGGGCCGGGTGCCGGGGCGGAGGTCACTGCCGCCGCGTTGCTGGACGACGTGCTGGCGATCGTGCGGCGCTGATTGCCGCGCGATCCCATCAAGACACACGCTAGCGCCAGGAGTGGGCTGGCTGCGTCGGCGGAGAACGCTGAGGACGGCCGCTGCCAGCCATGGCGTGGCACTACCGGGTGGGCAGGTCAGTCGTGTTGTGAGATTGCCTTCAGCAGTGCCGCGTTGAACCGGGCGGGGTCCTGCACCTGCGGCGAGTGGCCCAGGTCTTCGAAACTCACCAGGGTGGCGCCCGGGATCGCCGCGGCGGCTGCCTTGCCCAAGGCGGGGTAGTTGCCCAGCGTCGCTTTCAGCGCCGGCGGTGCCAGATCACGACCGATCGCAGTGCGGTCGGTCTGGCCGATGAACAACGTGGTCGGCACCGTCAGCTTGGGCAGCTCATGGACGACCGGCTGGTTGAACACCATGTCCGAGGTCAATGCCTGGCTCCACGCCACCGCCTGTTTGCCAGGGCCGTCGTACATGCGCGACTGCATGCGCACCCACTGCTCGTACTCGGGCTTCCACTGGCCGTTGTAGTACACATCGAGCTGGTACTTCTTGATGCTCTCGAAGGTAGTTTTCAGCTCACCTGCATACCAGGCATCGACGCTGCGCCATGGCACGCCTTTGGCCTTCCAGTCTTCCAGTCCGATCGGGTTGACCAGCGACAGGCTGATCGTGCGCTGCGGATACATCAGTGCGAAACGTGCCGCCAGCATGCCGCCCATCGAATGGCCGACGATGTGCAGCTTGCCCTCGCCATAGCCCAGATGCTCCAGCAGCGCTTCGGTATTGGCAGCCAACTGACCGAACGAGTATTGATAGCGCTCGGGCTTGCTCGATTTGCAGAAACCGATCTGGTCCGGCGCGATCACCCGGTAGCTGGCCGCGCTCAGTGCCGCGATGGTGTACTTCCAGGTGGCTGCGCAGAAATTCTTGCCGTGCAGCAGCACGACCGTCCCGGCAAAGCCTTTGCCACCGGCGGGGACGTCGATGTAGGCCATCTCCAGCGGCTGGCGCTGGGACGCGAACCGGAAGATCTTCACGGGATACGGATAGTCGAAGCCTTCCAGCCGCGGGCCGTAGGTGTCGGCGGCCAAAGTGGTCAGCGGCAGGCAGGCAAGCAGGGCGGCAGCCAGGATGCGCATGGCGGTCTCCGGAACGGGGGAGCCCTGACTGTACCGGAGCGGCCGTGGAGGCGTGCCGATGATGCGACCGGGGGGGGGGGGCAGCCGACCAACGGCCGGCGCTACCCCCGGGGACGGTCGATCAGCACTCGATGACGTTGACCGCCAGCCCGCCGCGGCTGGTTTCCTTGTACTTGTCCTGCATGTCGCGGCCGGTATCGCGCATGGTCTTGATGACCTTGTCCAGCGAGACCTTGTGCTTGCCATCGCCACGCATCGCCATGCGCGAGGCGTTGATCGCCTTGACCGCGCCCATTGCATTGCGCTCGATGCAGGGGATCTGCACCAGCCCGCCGATCGGGTCACAGGTCAGGCCGAGGTTGTGTTCCATGCCGATTTCAGCGGCGTTCTCGATCTGGCTCGGGTTGCCGCCGAGTGCAGCGACCAGCCCGCCGGCCGCCATCGAGCAGGCCACGCCCACTTCGCCCTGGCAGCCGACTTCGGCGCCGGAGATCGAGGCGTTTTCCTTGTACAGAATGCCGATCGCCGCCGAGGTCAGCAGGAAATCGAACACGCGCTGTTCGTTGGCGCCGGGGCAGAAGCGATCGAAATAATGCAGCACGGCCGGCAGTACGCCGGCAGCGCCGTTGGTCGGGGCGGTGACCACGCGGCCACCGGCGGCGTTTTCTTCGTTCACCGCCAGCGCGTACAGGTTGACCCAGTCCAGCGTGGTCAACGGGTCGCGCATCGCCGCTTCCGGTTTGGAGGACAGTTCGCGGTACAACGCCGGCGCGCGGCGGGAGACATGCAGGCCGCCGGGCAGGGTACCTTCCTGGCGGATGCCGCGCTCCACGCAGGCCTGCATGGCACTCCAGATCTCGCGCAGGCTGTCGCGGATCTCCTCTTCGGTGCGCCAGCACTTCTCGTTCTCGAACATCATCTGGGCGATGCTCAGGCCACTGCGTGCGGTCTGCGCGAGCAGCTCATCGCCGCTCTTGAACGGGTAGGGGAGCGGAGTTTCATCGGGCACGATGCGGTCATCGGCCGCGTCGTCCTGGTTGACCACGAAGCCGCCGCCGACGGAGTAGTAATCGCGCGTGGCGATCACCTGCTCATCCGCGCCGTACGCGGTGAAGCGCATGCCGTTGGTGTGGTACGGCAGCTTCTGGCGTTTGTTCAGGCCCAGGTCGCGCTTCTCGTCGAAGGCGATCTCATGCTGCCCCATCAGGCGGATGCGCTTGCTGCTGCGGATGCGCTCGAGCGTCTCGGGGATGATGTCCGGATCGATCAGGTTCGGGCGCTGGCCCTCCAGTCCGAGCAGCACGGCCTTGTCGGTGCCATGGCCACGGCCGGTCAGGGCCAGCGAGCCGTAGACATCGGCGCGGATGCGCACCACGTCCTGCAGATGGCCCGGATCGAGCAGCCAGCGGTGCACGAAACGTTCGGCAGCCTTCATCGGTCCCACGGTGTGCGAAGAACTCGGGCCAATGCCGATCTTGAAAACGTCGAACGTGCTGACAGCCATGATTGCCAAACTGCGGGTATCGGATGGAGCACTATTCTATGCTGTCGCAGGCGCCAGCCTTGAGTGCGGCGCAACATTTTCCAAGGTGGGTGGGCCGGTGTTTACCTTGTACCAGCGTGATGACTGCCATTTGTGCGACCAGGCCTTGACGGTGCTGGCGCAGGCCCGGGTGGCCGATCTGGACAGTGTGTTCATCGATGACGACACCGCGCTGGAGGCCCGCTACGGGCTGCGGGTGCCGGTGTTGCGCGATGCGCAGGGCCGCGAGCTGGACTGGCCGTTCGATGTGGCAGCGGTAGAGGCCTGGATCGGCTGACACGCAAGCGTCGCTTGGCGGTGCTGTATGCGGTAGTGCCGGCCGCTGGCCGGCTCCCGGGAGTCGATCATCGCGCGAGGAGCCGGCCAGCGGCCGGCACTACCGCCATCTGACGTTACTTCGCCTTCAGGACCACCTTCGTGCTGATCGCGGTCTCGTTCGGGATGGTCTTGGTATCGGCCCAATCACCGCCGCCCACGCCGAAGTCCAGGCGCTTGACCGTGGCCTTGCCGGCCAGCACCGGCTGGGCGCCCGGGGTCCAGGTGAAGGTGAGCGTGACCGGCTTGCTCACGCCACGCAGCTCCAACGTGCCGTCGGCGGCGTACTGGTTGTTGCCCAGCGAGCGGAACTTGGTGGCGCTGTACTTGGCCTGGGCGAACTTGCCCACGTTGAAGAAGTCCGCGCCCTGCAGGGTCGAATCGCGGTCGCTGTTGCCACTCTTGGCACCGGCCAGCGGAATGGTCACTTCCAGCTTGGCATCGTCCAGCTTGGCCGGATCGAAGCTGAGCTTGGTATCAAAGCCCGGGAAGGTGCCGGTGAACACTTCACCGTCGTACTTGGTGGCAAAGGCCAGCACCGAACCGGGTGCCTGCACGTAGTCGGCGGCCAGCACCGGGGCGGTGGCCAGCAGGCCGGCCAGGGCAGCGGCGACCGCGGCCGGGGAGGTGAGCTTGATGTTCATGGTCAATCCTTCTGGGGGGAGGCAAGCCAGCGCTGCGGGAGCATGCGCGCAAGCGTGGCATCGCGTTGGTAAAAATGGTGGTAAAGCGCGGCGCCGGCATGGGCCACGACCACGGCGATCAGCAGCCAGAAGCCCCACTCATGGATGGCGTGCGAGATCTGGGTGACACGTTCATCCGGCGCGCTCAGCTTGGGCACATCGACCAGGCCGAACCAGCGGAACGGACGCAGGCCACTGGCCGAGTCGTACAGCCAGCCCGACAGCGGAATGGCGAACATCAGCACGTACAGCAGCCAATGCGTGGCCGAGGCGACGCGCTCCTGCCAGGTCGGCGTGCCCGGCACCGGATGTGGCGCGCCCGCGTACAGACGCCACAGCAGGCGGGTCACGACCAGGGCCAGGACGGTGATGCCGATCGATTTGTGCATCGTGTAGACCCAGAAATACTTCGGGGTCCTGGGCAATTCGCCCATGGTCAGCCCGACGATGCCCAGGGCGAGGATCAGCACGGCGATCAACCAGTGCAGGGTCTGGCTGACGCCGCCCCAGCGGGTCGGGGTGTTCTTGGCGGTCATGGCGTGGTCTCCTGGACCGGCTGTGGGGTATCTGAGTCAACCGGCGGGGCCGGAGTTCCCGGCGCATCGGTGGGGGTGGCGTCGGCGGGATCACCGGCGTTGCGATCGCGCACCGCCTCCGCTTCGATCCGCAGCTGCACCTCATCGCCGATCATCGAGGCCCAGCCGTCCACGCCGAAGGCGCTGCGGCTGAGCGTGGCGGTGGCCGAGAAACCGGCGGTGCGGCGGAACGGCGGCAGCGGATGACGCTTGAGCGCATTGAGGGTGACGGCCAGGGTGACCTCACGGGTCACGCCGCGTACGGTGAGCTGGCCGATGACGTTGGCGTGGTTCGGATCGATCGGTTCAACCCGGGTCGAGACAAACCGCGCCTCGGGGAAGCGCTCGCCGTCGAGCAGGTTGCGCGCCAGTGTGGCGGTGTTCCATTTGTCATCGCCCAGGTCCAGGCGCTGGATCGGCACGCTGACCTCCAGTCGCGCGCTGCGCCAGTCCTCCGGATCGAACACCAGCACGCCTTCGCTGCCGGACACGGTGCCCAGCGCGTGGGAGAAGCCGGCATGCTCCACCGCGAACAGCACACGGGTGTGCACCGGATCAAGCCGATAGCTGTCCGGGGCGGCGATGGCGAGCAGCGGCGTGGCCGCCAGCAGCAGGGAAAGGGTCAGGCGCTTGAGCAAGGCGCTGGCTCCATAAGGGTCTGGGGCGATCATACGCACAGCTGTGTCATGGGATGCAGCGTCATGGCTGCAACAGATCGTGGTGCGCCCGACAACAGCACGGGCGGCCAATGCTGCCTTCCTTGCACGGGACGGAAACAGCCCGTTCCATCCGCGGCAGCGGCCCCCAGAATGCGGACACCGTCCTGATCGCTGTGTGACAATCCGCACCAACAGGGAGATCCGGATCGATGAGCACGCGCCGCTGGGGTGCAGGCATCGTGCTGTTGGGGCTGTGGCTGTGCGCAGTGCCGTCAGTGTTGGAAGCCGCAGGGACATCGGCAGAGACGCCACGCTTGCGCCGCCTGGGTGCGGCCGAAGGCATGCCGTCGCGCATGGTGCTGGCGCTGGCACAGGATCGCCAAGGCTATGTCTGGGCCGGTACCGATGATGGCCTGGCCCGCGTGGACGGGGTCGGCCTGCGGGTCTGGCGGCACGATCCAGCCGAGCCCGGCTCGCTACCCGGCAACGAAGTGGAAACCCTGCTCATCGATCCACAGGATCGTGTCTGGGTAGGCAGCAATGGCGTTGGCCTGAGCATGCTCGGCCCCGACCGCAGCGCGTTCGCGCGGTTCCCCGAGCTCAATGCGGCGTGCGAGGGCCAGTTCTGGTCGCTGGCCTATGCCGCGCAATCGCTGTGGATCGGCACCAACCAGCATGGCATATGCCGGCGCAGCGAGGACGGGACGCTGGTCAGATACCAGGCCGACGCGAACGATCCGCGCAGCCTGCCCGACAACACCATCTACAGTCTGTTGGCCGATCCGCAGGGGCGGGTCTGGGTGGGGACCTCCAACGGTGTCGCCCGCTGGGATGGCGACCGCTTCACGCGGATCGCGCCGGCCCTGCTGGGCGGTAAAAGCGTATTCCGCCTGACCCGAGAGCCCGATGGCACCGTATGGGCGGGCACCGAAGGCGGGTTGTTCCAGATCGGTGCCGACGACCAGGCCCATCCCGCACCCTGGAAGCTCAGTGCCGATGTACGCGCGGCCACGGTCATCCATGATCGCAATGGCGGTTATTGGCTGGGCACGGCCGATGGCCTGTACCGCGGTGATGCGAGCGCGGTGCGGCTGCTCGCCGGCGACGCCGGCAGTGGCTTCCTGACCGCACGCAGCGGTGTGCTGGACATGCTGCAGGATCATGAAGGCGGCCTGTGGGTCGCGATGCTGACCCAGGGGCTGGCGTATCTGCCGCCGGACTGGAAGCGCTTCTCCAGCTGGTACCAGCTCGACGGCAAGCCATTGGACAGCGTCTATCTGCTCGGCGCGGCCGCGCGGGGCGATACCTATTACATCTCAGGTGCGCACGGCCTCTATACGCTGGATGCGCAGGGCCAGCTGCACCAGATCGCCGACGACAAACAGATCGGGGTTGGGGCCGCGTGGTCGCTGCTGCCCCGCGAGGACGGCGCGGTGTGGATCGGTCGCGCGGGTCGTTTGAATCTGTACCAGCCGGCTACCGGCATGCTGCGCGAATGGAAGATCGGCGGTGGTGCCGATGTGCGCCAACGCATCGATCTGATCCGCCAGGCGCCCAATGGCGACCTGTGGCTGTCGATCATGAACTTCGGCATCCAGCGTCGGGATGCCCAGGGCAACGTGCTCGATACCATCCGCAATGACCAGCACCGTGGGCTGACCGAGAACCCGGTTGAGCAGATGGTGTTCGATCCGCGTGGGCAGCTCTGGGTGATGGGCGACAGCATGGGCCTGATGCGGTGGCGCGATGGCCGCTTCGAGCAGGTGCCGGGCATTTCCCGCGGCAGCATCTACGATGCGGCCTGGACCGGCCCGGATGAACTGTGGCTGGCACGTCAGGGCGCGCTGGAGCGCTATCGCTGGGATGGGCTGAGCATGAGCCTGCGCGAACGTGTCGGCGCTGCCCAGGGCATGCCCGCTGTGTCGATGGGCGGGCTCGCGCTGGGCAGTCACGGGCAGGTCTGGGCAACCACCCCGCGTGGGTTGATCTGCTGGCAGGGCGCCGAGCGTCGGCTGCGCTTGTATGGCGAACGCGATGGGCTGCCGGATGTGGAGTTCAGCAACCGCCCACCGGTGCAGGCGCGCGATGGTCGCGTCCTGGCGGTCACCGCGACCGGGTTGGTCGGCTTCGATCCGGATGCGGCGGACATGCTGTTGCCGCCATCGCAGCTGGTGATCGACAGCGTGCAGGTCCGCCGCGACGATGCCGAAGGGCAGCAGATGCTGCCGACGCAGGCACCGATCGTGCTGGGGCCGCAGGACCGCGATCTGATCGTGTCCGCGCGTCTGCTTTCATTCGCCAACCCACACGGCAACCGCTACCGCTACCGGGTCTCCGGGTATGACCAGAACTGGGTGATGCAGGCGGCCGACGGCGAGCGCCTGCTGTCGCGCCTGCCGTCCGGAAGCTACCGCATCGAGGTGCAGGCGGCGACCCCGCAGGGCGCCTGGACGCCGCCCCGTACCCTGGAGCTGGAGGTGCGCCCGCCGTGGTGGCGCAGTGGCTGGGCGGTCGTGGGCTACGTGCTGCTCGGTCTGATCGGGGTCGCAGCGCTGGCGTATGTCGCGCGTGCACGCCTGCGCCGCCGCCAGCAATGGCAGTTGACGGTGCACAAGCAGCAGTTGGCCGAGCAGGCCTCGCAGGCCAAGAGCCGGTTCCTGGCCACGCTGGGGCACGAAGTGCGCACACCGATGACCGGTGTGCTGGGCATGAGCGAGCTGTTGCTGTCCACCACGCTGGATGAGGTGCAGCGCGGCTATGCCGGCTCGATCCAGCATGCGGGCAAGCATCTGCTGCGTCTGGTCAACGATGCGCTGGATCTGGCCCGCATCGAGGCAGGGCGGCTGGAACTGGATCTGCGGCCGTTCGATCTGATGTCGTTGCTGGATCAGGTCGAGGCGTTGATGGAGCCGATGGCCCATCACCGTGGCCTGGCGTTCGAGCGCAGCTTCAACCTGCCCGGCCCAGTGCAGGTCAGCGGCGATGAGATGCGCGTGCGGCAGATCCTGATGAACCTGCTCGGCAATGCGATCAAGTTCACCGAACATGGTCATGTCGGGCTCGGTGTCGAGCTGGCCGATGACGGGCGCGCGATCATCTTCGAGGTCTCCGATACAGGGCCAGGCATCAACCAGGACCAGCAGGAGCGGTTGTTCCATCGCTTCGAACAGGCGGACGGTCCCCGCACCGCGTCGCGTTATGGCGGCAGCGGCCTGGGCCTGGCGATCTGCCAGGAACTGGCGGTGGCGATGGGCGGCCGGATCGAGATCGACAGCCGGCCGGGTGATGGGGCCCGTTTCACTGTATCGCTGCCGCTGCCGTGGACCGTACAGCCGGTTGGCACGCCACGTGACCCGGGCCAGGAGACGCGCACGCAGCTGCCACCGCTGCGCATCCTGCTGGTGGAGGACGATGCCACCGTGGCCGATGTCATCGCCGGTCTGCTGCGCACCCGCGGGCACGACGTGGTGCACGTGCTGCATGGCCTGGGGGCATTGTCAGAAGTAGCGGCAGGCAGCTTCGATGTAGGTCTGCTCGATCTGGACCTGCCGGCGCTGGATGGCATTGCGATTGCCGCGCAGCTGCGCGCGATGGGCTATGAGCTGCCCCTGATCGCGGTGACTGCGCGCTCGGATGCTTACGCCGAGCAGCAGGTGCTGGCCGCCGGATTCAATGGCTTCCTGCGCAAGCCGGTGACCGGCGACATGCTGGTGGATGCGATCGTGCAGGCGCGCGCGGGCAAGTCACTCCGGTACTGAGTGCTCGCGGTTCCGCGGCCACGATTGTCGCGATGTTTCGCAATTGCTCTATTGATCGAAAAGTTCATTCATCGACCTGTGACGCGGTACCGGCCTGATCGGCTTCGTTCCGATGGCTTCGGCCTATCGTGCGGTTCACGCTGCGAAGGATGGTCGGGGTAGGGAGTGTCAGAGGGCCGATCCGGACAGGGGGGCGGGCGCTGGGCAGGCCGGATGCTGGTGGTCCTGCTCTGGCTGCCGATGGTTGCCGCGGCGGGTACGCTTGTCACGTTGCCGTGGCCACGCCCACTCGGTCCGGCCGACGCGCTGCCGACCCCGGTGATCCGTGCGGTCGACGAAGACCGGGAAGGCTACCTCTGGTTCGCCAGCGATGATGGTCTGCTGCGCTTCGATGGCCATCGCTTCCGCGCATGGCGACGGGAACAGGGCCTGCTCGATCTGGACCTGCGCGCGCTGCATGTCGATGCGCAGGATCGGCTCTGGCTGGCCACCGCCTCCCAGGGGCTGGTGAAGCTGTCCGCTGATCGAAGCGTGTTCCAGAGCATGCCCGGGGATGCGGCCGCGGTACTGCCGCGCACTGGCATTGTGCAGGTGACCAGTACGCCTGATGGCACGCTCTGGGTGGGCACTGTCGCGGACGGTTTGTTTGCACGGCAGGCCGATGGCCGTTGGTGCGCCGTCCCCTTACCGCACCCGTTCGGACGCGCGCTGCGGGTGAATGCCTTGGCCGTCGACCGCGACGGCAGCCTGTGGGTCGGCACCTCGCACGGGGTGTTGCGTCGTGCAGGCACGCACTTCGTCGCCGTGCCGTTGCGGCGCGGTGGGCGGGTGGATGTCCAGTCGCTCTGGCCCGATCCGGACGGCGGTGTGTGGGCCGCCACCCGCAGCGGCGTGCACCGCTGGGATGCCGTTGGCACACCGCGGGTGCCGACGGCGCCCGGCATGCCGGTACTGCGCAGCCGCGAAGGCGAATTGTGGACCACCGATGCAACCGGCCTGGTACGGCACCCTCACGGACGCGCACCGCAGCCAGTGCCGCTGCGCGACCTCGACGGCACGATCCGCAGGCCCGCAGGGGTGAGTCATGCCTTGCAGGACCGGGTCGGTGGGGTGTGGTGGATCGGGCAGGGGCGGGGACTGTGGCATCTTCCTGCGCGCTGGCGCCAGTTCACCCTGCTGCCCGCGGCCCGGGATGGCTGGCCCGGCCTGGATGCGCACTACGTGCTGGCCTTGGCAGCGTCCGCCGGCGAACGGGTGTGGATCGCCGGTGACAATGGGCGTGTGCAGCGCGTGGATGTGCGGACCGGACAGAGCGATACCGGATTCCACTACCGGCCCGAACGGCTGCACCCCGAGGCAGTGGGCATGGCCGAAGATCGTCACGGGCGGCTCTGGTTGACCAGCGGCAACACCCTGTCTCGATACACGCCCGGCACAGGCCAGTTGCGGCATTGGTTGCTGGGTTGGGAGGGCAGTCGGGGCGCGGTCGATCTGGAGTCCTGCCGCGACGGCTCGCTGTGGCTGGCGCGTGTTGACCGGATCCAGCGACGTGATGCCGACGGCGCGCTGCAGTTGTCCGCTGTTCCACAGGCACTTGGCCTGATGCCCCCGGCGAACGGCCCGCAACTGCTGTGTACCGACGACGGCGTGCTGTGGGCAACCGATCGCACCGGGCTCAAACGCTGGCTGCCAGCGCAGGAGCGTTTCGCGGCGGTCGACGGTGCCCCGCAGGACGACGTGGGCGCAATCGCGCGGGGTGCGGATGGCGACTACTGGATCAGCAGTCCAGGCGTGTTACGGCGTTACCGGTGGGATGGGCAGCGGCTGCGCAAGACACACAGCTTCGGCGTGGTACACGGTTATCCGCACCTGCTGGCACGGGCGCTGGTGGTGGACGTGCGTGGCGTGGCGTGGGCCGGTGGCACCCGTGGCCTGATCCGGGTCGACCCGCATGGCGGCGGCATACGCCAGTTCGGCAGCGACGATGGCCTGCCCGGACATGACGTGTTGCCGCGCCGGATGGTACGCACCGCCGGGGATCATGTGGTCGCTGCCGTACACGAAGGCGGTGTGCTGCTGTTCGATCCGGCCACGATCGTGCGCCCGGCGGGGCATGCCGGGCTCGTGGTCCACGCAATCACCGCGCGGCGCGGCAACGTGCAGGTCACCCTGCCGGTCGGCGTTGCGCCGGTGCCGCTGTCCGGCAGCGATCGGCACGTGCGCGTATCCGCGCGCCTGTTGTCCGGCGGCGAACCCTCGCGCGTGCGCTACCGGTTCCGGTTGCAGGGGCACGACGCGGACTGGCAGGAGAACGGTGCTGCGGGGCAGCGCGTGTTCGAGCGCTTGCCGGTGGGTCTGCAGACGGTGGAGGTCCAGGCGCGGCAAGGCGATGGGGATTGGTCGCCGATTCGCCGCATTGCGCTGCAGGTGGTTCCGGCCTGGTGGCAGACGCGGACCGCGCGGTACGCGGCGGTGGCCGGTGGAACGGCGGCGCTGTGGCTTGGGGCCTGGGGCGGGCTGGCGCGGCGCCGGCGGCAACGCCGCTGGCGCCGGCTGCATGCGCGGCAGCACCGCGCCGAGCGGGCGTCCCTGCAGCGCACCCGTTTCCTGGGGACGTTGGGCGCCCGCATACGCGTCCCGATGACCGTGGTGCTGGGCTGGAGCGAGCTGCTGCAGCGTACGCAGCTCACACCGGCGGAGCGGAGCCAGGTCGACAGCCTGCACTACGCCGGCGCACATCTCCTGCGGCTGGTGGATGACGCCCTGGACATGGCCAGCATCGAATCCGGTCAGCTGCAGTTGCAGCCGGGCCCCTTTCTGCTGCAACGGTTGATCGAAGAGGTGCACGCGCTGTTGCTCCCGGTAGCGCAGGGCAAGTCGCTCGCGCTGGTGTGGCACAGCACGCTGCCGGCGACGGCGGTTTTCATAGGCGACGCCCCGCGCCTGCGCCAGATCCTGCTCAATCTGCTGGGCAACGCACTGAAGTTCACCGCACAGGGAGAGGTGCGACTGCAGGTACAGTGCGCAGGCCAGGACCAGGACGTGCTGCTGCGGGTTGTCGATACCGGCCCGGGCATGACCGCAGCGCAGTGCCAGCGCCTGTTCCAGCGTTTCGAACAGGCCGACGGGGCACAGACGGCCGCGCGTTACGGTGGCAGCGGCCTGGGGCTGTCCATTTCCCGCGACCTGGCCCTGGCGATGGGCGGTGACATCACGGTGACCAGCCGTCCGGGCGACGGCGCCTGCTTCCAGGTGCGATTGCCGTTGCCGCGCAGCGATGCCATTCCCAGCGATGCACCATCGTGCGCACCACAGGATGCGAACGGCGTCGGCGAGCTGCGGGTGCTCGTGGTGTATCCGGCCACGAGTGTGACCGATGTGCTGCGCGCTCTGCTCGGCTCGCTCGGCCATGTGGGGCTGTGCGTGCCCGGGCTGGAGGTCATGCCCAAGGCACTGAGGGAGCACGGGCGCTGGGATGTCATCGTGGTTGACCCGGTCCTGTGCGTAGGCGGCGAGCGGGCGGGCGCATGGTTATCGCGCCGCTGGCCGGGGATCCCCAGGGTGGCCCTGACACCGCGCGCGGACATCGGCGCCGAGCGTGAGGCGATTGCGGCGGGGTTCGACCTGTTCCTGCGGCTGCCGGTGAGCCGGGCGACTCTGACGGCGTGTCTGGCCCGATGCCGGCGCGGCGCATGAGCCGGGGCGGCATGCTGCGGTGTCTGTTCGCGCTGCTGTGCTGCCTGCTGCCGGCCGCCGTGCTGGCGTTCCCGAGTCCCGCAGTACGCATCACGACCGTGGATGGGTTGCCATCAAATGTGGTGCATCAGATCGTGGAGGACCGGCAGGGCTACCTCTGGTTCGCCACCGGCGATGGCCTGGCCCGCTATGACGGCAGTGGTTTCCGCGTCTGGCGGATGGAGCATGGGCTGGCCGACAACGAGGTCCGCAGCATCGCGCTGGATGCCTGCGATCAGCTCTGGATAGGCACGGCCAACGGCTACTTACAGCGCCTGTCGGCCGATCGCCAACAGTTTGCGCGGTGGGCAGGGCCGTCCGCCCCGGCGATGGCGGCCAGTCCGGTGCTGGCAATCCAGCCGATGGTCGACGGCAGCGTCTGGTTCGGCACCCGGGATGCCGGGCTGTTCCGCCTCACCCGCGATCGTCGCCTGCACCAGTACCTGCCCGCGACCGATGGCCGCGGCCTGCCATCGGCCCGGGTGGAGCACCTGGTTGCCGATGCCCAGGGCGCTGTGTGGATCGGCAGCGCTGCGGGCCTGGCCCGCTGGCAGGAGGGCCGGTTCCAGTCACCGACGACGCTGGGGGCATCGTCCGCGGCGGTGACCGCCCTGGGCCTGGACGCGCAGGGGCGGTTGTGGTCGAGCACCGCAGAAGGCACCGTGCGGCGGCAGTTGCCGGCGTGGCAGATACAGCGCGAGGGGCGCGAACGCGGACGCTGGCTCGGCCATAGCCGCGCAGGCGGGGACTGGTTCGCTGACGGGTCGACGCTGTGGTGGCAGGACTGGCAGGGGCAGCATCGTCACGCGCTCACTCTGCCGAGATTGCAGGGGCCCAATGAGCCGCGCATCGTGCGCGTGCTGGAGGATCGCCAGGGACGGGTCTGGCTGCTGGGCACTCATCAGGGGGTCTGGCGGCTCGGCGCGCAGTGGCGCCACCTGGAGCGCTTCGCCGCGCCCCTTGCCCACGCCTCCACCGCACCGGGCGGGCTGGCCCCTGCCGCCGACGGGCAGGCGTGGTGGGTGCGCGATGGATGGTTGACACGCATTTCGCCGGAGCACGGATTCAACCGGCCGCGATGGGCCTATGCGCATGCACCCGAGCGCCCGGATCGCCATGTGGTGAGCGACGACGGTCACGGCGGCGTCTGGGTGTTCGCTGCGCCGTGGCTGACCCGTATCGATCCCGTGCGGGGACGGCAGCGGCGCTGGCGGGTGGGGTCCACCGGTGGCCCGGTGGCGTCGCCGCACGCCGCATTGCAGCAGTGTGGCGATCGGCTGTGGCTTGCCGGGAATGGCCGGTTGGAACAGCGCGCAGGTGATGGGCGCCTGCTGGGCAGTGCCACGTACGAGTCAGTGGGGCTGCGTCCCGGCACCGCGGCATTCGCCCTGCACTGTGACATCGCCGGGCAGGTGTGGCTGGGCGACCGCGACGGACTCAAGCAGTGGCAGCCCGCGGCCGGCCGTTTCGATCCCGTGCCGGGCGGCCCGCGACGGGAGGTCAGTGCCTTGCACCTGGATGCCGACGGCCGGCTATGGGTTGCTGATGTGGAGGGATGGACGGTATTCCGGAGCGACGCAGGTCGCCTGCATCCCACGCTGCGCCTGGATGCAGCGCACGGCCTGCCCGTGGCGCTTGCGCGGGGACTGGCCGGCGCCAGCGACGGGGCGGTCTGGGCGACTACCGCGCGCGGCGTGGTGCGTCTGGCGTTGGACGGTCGCAGTGCCAGGCTCTACACGGCCGACGATGGACTGCCGGTGATGGCATTGGACGACAGCCTGGTGGCAGCCGGCGGCCATCTGCTGGCGATGGATCAGACCGGCAACGTGCTTGCGCTGGATCCGGCCGGGATGTTGACGGCGACGGTGCTTCCCACCTTGGTCATCGACCGTGTGAAAGTGCGCCGCCAGCGGCGCTGGATCGAGTTGCCGGCCGCCGAGCCGCTGCGCCTGAACGCCGATGATCGCGACATCCAGCTGTCAGCGCGCCTGCTCAGCAGCAG
The DNA here is from genome assembly GCF_056397945.1 of Stenotrophomonas sp. 05L413. Classification (NCBI taxonomy): domain Bacteria; kingdom Pseudomonadati; phylum Pseudomonadota; class Gammaproteobacteria; order Lysobacterales; family Lysobacteraceae; genus Stenotrophomonas; species Stenotrophomonas sp. 05L413. Next base: position 741,190 of record NZ_JBFTOL010000001.1, on the reverse strand, counting down.
CCAGGGGGGGGCCGTCGACTATCGATTCCGGCTGCGTGGCGAAGACCCGGAGTGGGTCCGTGCCGGACAACGCGGTACGCGCGGCTTTCCGCGCCTGCCCGCGGGCGAACATGTACTGGAATTCCAGGCGCGTGGCGAGGATGGGCGTTGGTCGCCGGTCCAGCAGACGCATCTGCAGGTGGCCTACAGCGGCTGGGCGCATCCCGGGGCTTGGGCGCTGCTGTGGATGGGCGCGCTCGCAGGGGCGGTGCTGGCAACCTGGGGATTGCGGGTCACCGCGGACGTACAAACGCGTGGCGGGCGGCCACGCGCCGGCAGGCGCGGGCCGAACAGGCCGCGCAGGCCAAGGCGCGTTATCTGGCCACGCTGGGTCATGAAGTGCGGACGCCGCTGACCGGTGTGCTGGGCATGAGCGAGCTGCTGTTGGAGGCGCCGCTGCCCGCGGACGCGCGCGAACAGGTATTGCACATCCAACAGGGCGGACGTGCATTGCTGCAAGTGGTCGATGAAGCGTTGGAGAACGCCAGGCTGCAGGCCGGCAAGGTGACCTTGCAGCGGCGGCGTTTTGCCCTCGGGCCATGGTGGCTCGACGTGCATGCCGCGGTGGCGTGCGGTCTGGCGGTGTCCGGTTGCCAGCTGTCATCGGCACATCCACTGCCGGCCGACGCCTGTGTCGAGGGCGATCCGGACCGGTTGCGGGAGGCAGTGCAATGGCTGTCCTGCGGACTCGCCGCGCAGAGCGGTGCCACCCTGGTGACTCTGCGCATGGCCTGGCGACCAGGACGCACCGGTCTGCTGCTGGATGTCATGGCCGAGCCGGGCGCCTGTCCGTCTCCTCGGCTGTCCCGGGTGCGCGAGGCACTGGCCGATGTCGATGTGCTGGCTGATGCGATGCAGGGGCGGTTGTGTGTCCTGCAGCTGCCCGATCGTCGCTGGCAGGCCACATTGAGCGTCCCATTGGACCGTTGCCCATCGCTGCTGGCGGGTCAGGACGCGCAGGACATCGACGATGACATCGATGGTCTGCGGGTGTTGCTGGTGGAAGATGATCCTCTCGTTGCGCAGGTGGTCACGGGTCTGCTGCAGGTACGCGGCCACGTTGTCGTCCATGCGGAGCACGCGCTGGCTGCGCTGACTGCGCTGGCCCGCCCCGGCACGCAACTGATGCTGTTGGACCTGGACCTGCCGGGCATGGATGGACTGTCATTGCTGCGCCTGCTGCGTCAGCAGGGGCACCGCCTGCCGGTACTGGTGCTCACGGCGCGTCGGGATCCGGATCTTGAAGCGCAGGTCGTGGCCGCGGGGGGCGACGGCCTGGTGCACAAGCCGCTGCAGGGCGATGCGCTGCGGGCTGCGATGCAGCGGATGGGGCCGCCGGGTGTGGATCGTGCCGGTGCGGGGAACGGTTTACTATGCGGGGCGTTGCCCGACGACCGGGGTGGTCAGGGGCGGCAGGCCCGTTCCGGGCGGCGGCGGTGAATGAACGGATAGACCCGGGAGAGCCATTGGTGTTGCGAGTGCTGTGGCCGTTGCTTATCGGTCTGTGTGTGCTCTGGCCGACGCTTGCGTCGGCCCAGCCGGTACCGCCGACGCCGCGGCAACTCACCGTGTTCGATGGTCTGCCATCCAACACCGTCAACCGCATGGCCGAAGATCGCTACGGCTATCTGTGGATCGCCACCAACGATGGCCTGGCCCGCTACGACGGCCGGAATTACCGCATCTGGCGTGCCGAGGACGGCCTGCGCGACAACCACGTCTGGAGCGTGCACGTGGATGCGCGCAATCAGTTGTGGATCGGTACGGAGAATGCCGGCCTGGCGATGATGTCGGCCGATCGCCGCGAGATCCGCTTCTACGACCGTGACAGCCACCCGGAGATCGGCAGCAACACGATCTGGAGCGTGGCGTCCACGCCGGATGGAGCGATCTGGTTCGGAACCTACCAGGGCGGCCTGCATCGGCTGGAGCGCGACGGTACGCTCACGCGCTTCATGCCCGAGCCCGGCAATCCACGCAGTCTGCCGGCCGCATCGGTCGGCTCACTGGCCACCACGCTCGATGGCACGTTGTGGATCGGCTCGCAGGCCGGGCTGGCCCGCTGGACCGGCCAGGATTTCGACCTGGTGCCCAGCACGCAGCTGCCGGCGCGTGTCATCAATGGGCTCACCGCCGAGGCGGATGGCAGTCTGTGGATCAACAGCAATGCCGGGGTCACGGTGCGTCGGCCGGACGGTCGCTTCGAACCGGCGCCCTGGGTGGTGGCCGAAGGCGATCAGATCCTGGGCATGATGCTGCGCGACGAACAGGGCGGGTATTGGCTCGATACCCGCTCCGGCCTGGGCCGCGCCATGGACGGTCAGTTCCAGCAGGTGCCGCTGTACAGCGCGATCGCGCGTGGGCAGGTGCGCCCGAACTGGACCGGTGCCTATGAAGATCGCGAGGGCGGCATCTGGTTGGCCAGCACCAACGGCGGCCTGTGGCATCTGCTGCCGCGTTGGTGGCAGTTCTCGGTGCTGTCGCGGCTGGAAGATGATCCGGCCTCGCTGCGCAACGCGTATGTGCTGGGCATGGGCGCGGCCGCCGACGGGGGCGTGTGGACGGTCGGCACGCATGGTGCGCTGGACAAGTTCGATCCGGTGAGCGGGCGGGTCGAGCAGCACCGGACCTGGGTGGACGGCACGCAGTGGCTGCAGTCGGTGCTCGAAGATCCGCGCGGCCAGGTCTGGATCGGCTCCTGGGATGCGCTGTTGCGTTACGACCCGGGGCAGAAGCGCATACGGCGCTGGGGGCGCGATGCCGCGGTCGATGCGGCGATGGACGGCGCGATCGAATCCCTGGCGATCTGCGACGGCCAGCGCTTGTGGACCGCATCGGCCAATGGCCTGCAGCAGCGCGACCTGGAGGGACGCGTGCTGCACCGGGTGGCACTGGGCCATGCCGGGCTGAGCACGGGGCAGAACGTGCTGGATATCCGGTGCGGCCCGCAGGATCGGCTGTGGGTGGCCACCGGCCAGGGCCTGCTGCAGTGGGTGGCGGCGCGTTCGCGGTTCGAACCCCTGCCGGGTGGCCCTGCGGCAGGGGTCTACGCCATGGCGCTGGCCGGCGATGACACGGTGTGGCTGTCCGAGGACGGCAAACTCTCGCACTATGCCTGGCAGGGTGATCGGCTGACCCTGCAGGAAGTGATCGGCAGCAGTGCGGGCTACCCGGCGATCAACGCGACCGGGCTGGTGGTGGATCGGCAGGGCGTGGTGTGGGCAGCCAATGCACGCGGGCTGGTGCGGGTCGATCCGGAGGCCGGTAGTGTGCGCCAGTACGGCGTGCACGATGGCCTGCCCAGCCAGGAGTTCCGCCGCCGCACCCTGACGTTGACGCCGAGCGGACGCATCGTTGGCGGCACACCAGCCGGGGTGGTGGTGTTCGATCCGGCGCTGGTCAAGCCGGCGACCCGCCGTGCACCGCTGGTGATCGAACGGGTGGAGGTGCGCCGCGGCGAGCGCGTGCTGGACCTGACCCATGCGGTGCCGCTGGACATCGCCGACGGTGATCGCGACCTGCGGATCGTGGCGCGGCTGCTGTCCTTCGCCGATTCCACCTCCAACAACTATCGTTACCGCCTGGCCGGCTACGATCCGGACTGGGTTGAAGTGGGGCCGGGCGGTGAGCGCCTGTTCTCCCGTCTGCCACCGGGCCGTTACCGGTTGGAGGTGCAGGCACGCTCGGCCGACCATATCTGGTCGCGGGTACAGGTACTGGAGTTCCGCGTGCTGCCACCGTGGTGGCGCAGCCTGTCCGGACTGTTGCTGCTGACCTCGGCGGTGCTGTTGCTGCTCAGCCTGTTCGCCTGGTTGTACCGGCGCCGGCTGCAGCGCCGGCATGCCTATCAGCTGGCGCTGCAGAAGCAGGAGCTCGCCGAGCAGGCCTCGATGGCCAAGACGCGCTTTCTGGCCAATCTGGGGCACGAAGTACGCACGCCGATGACCGGGGTGCTGGGCATGAGCGAGCTCTTGCTGTCCTCGCCGTTGAACGCGCAGCAGCGCGGCTACACCGAGTCGATCCGGCATGCCGGCGAGCATCTGCTGCACCTGGTCAACGATGCGCTCGACCTGGCCCGGATCGAATCGGGGCGGCTGGAACTGCAGGCGCAGTCCTTCCAGCTGCAGCGGCCGATCGGCGATGTCTGTGCGCTGATGGCGGCACTGGCCGAACAGAAAGGGCTGCGGTTCGTGGTCGACAACACGGTATCGCCCGGCACGCGCACCATCGGCGATGAACTGCGTGTGCGTCAGATCCTGCTCAATCTGCTGGGCAACGCGGTCAAGTTCACCAGCCACGGCGAAGTACGCCTGACGCTGCGGGCGATCACGCCTGGCCGCGGGTTGCACATCGAAGTATCCGATACCGGACCGGGCATCAGCGCTGATCAGCAGGAGCGCTTGTTCCGTCGCTTCGAGCAGGCCGATGGCGCCCGCACCGCCGCGCAGTACGGGGGCAGCGGGCTGGGCCTGGCGATCTGTCGCGAACTGGCACTGGCCATGCAGGGGCAGATTGGCGTCCAGAGCCAGCTCGGCGTGGGCACGCGCTTCACGGTGACACTGCCGTTGCCGCTGGAGGCCGGGACGACCAACGCGAGCGGAACGGCCGAAGGTGGGCAATGGGTATTGCCACCGTTGCGTATCCTGCTGGTGGAGGACGATCTGACCGTGGCCGAGGTGGTCAGCGGGTTGTTGTCGGCGCGCGGGCATGAGGTGGTACACGCCGAGCACGCGCTGTCGGCGTTGCGCGAGGTCAGCGAGGCGCCGTTCGAGGTGTTGCTGATGGACCTGGATCTGCCCGGGCTGGGTGGCATCGCGCTGGCCGAGCATCTGCGCAGCCAGGGATTCGAGATGCCGTTGATCGCGGTGACGGCGCGGACGGATCCGTCGATCGAGCAGCAGGCACGCCAGGCCGGCTTCGATGCGTTCCTGCGCAAGCCGGTGACCGGCGATCTGCTGGTGGAGGCAATCGCGCGCGTATTGCACGCCACCCGGTAGCAGCGGACCGTTGGTCCGCTGACGGTGTGCCTGCCGTCACGTGCCTGTCGTTACTCGGCGACTTCTTCGACATCCCGCGGCGACGGCCGGGTATCGGGCAGCTGCCAGAAGATCAGCGTGGACGTCAGCGTGATAGCGCCGACGCAGACGAAGGTGGCGTGCAGCGCGGCGGTCGCGCCGTGCGAGGCATCGAGGTGGTTGAAGGCCGCGAGCAGACTGCCCGCCGCCGCGGCACCGAAGCCGGTGGCGAGCATCATCACCATCGAGAGCAGGCTGTTGCCGGCACTGGCGAAGTCGCGATCCAGATCGCGCAGGGTGACGGTGTTCATGACGGTGAACTGCAGCGAGTTGACCGCGCCGAACAGCGCCAGCTGGACGATGCGGATCCACAGAGGCTGGCCGGGGGTCATGAAGATGAAACTGGCCATCGCCACGCCGACCAGCACGGTGTTGACCATCAGCACGCGGCGATAGCCGAAGCGTTCGACGAGTTTGACGGCGTAGCGCTTGGAGACCATGCCGGCGGCGGCGACCGGGATCATCAACAGGCCGGCGTTCATCGGGCTCATGCCCATGCCGACCTGCAGCAGCAGCGGAATCAGCAGCGGCATGGCACTGCTGCCGATACGCGAGAACAGATTGCCGAGGATGCCGATGCGGTAGCTGGGCACATGGAACAGCGCGAGCGAGAACAGCGGCGCCGTGGAGTTGGCCGCATGCAGCCAGTAGCCGACAAGCGCGGCGAGGCCGGCGACGGTCATGAGCATGACCAGGGCATGGGGAGTGGCCATGCCCGAGATGCCGTCCAGTGCGAGGGAGAGCACGACCATGCCGAAGGCCAGCATCAGGTAGCCGGCCATATCGAAGCGGGTGCGGTGCTCAGCGTAGTGGTCGGGCATGATTTTCATGGCCGCGACATAGCCGATGATGCCGATCGGGAGGTTGATCAGGAACACCCAGTGCCAGGAGGCGACTTCGACCAGCCAGCCACCCAGGGTGGGGCCGATCAGCGGGCCGATCAGGGCGGGAATGGCGATGAAGCTCATGGCGCGCAGGAATTCTTCGCGCGAGACCGAGCGCATGACGGCGAGGCGGCCGACCGGCAGCAGCATGGCGCCGCCGATGCCCTGCAGGACGCGTGCACCGACGAGCTGGTGCAGGGTCTGGGCGAGGGCGCAGGCGAGCGAGCCCAGGGTGAACAGGATGATGGCGACCAGGAAGGTGCGCCGTGTGCCGAAGCGGTCGGCGATCCAGCCGGAGGCGGGGATGAAGGTGGCGACGGCGAGGGCGTAGCTGAAGACGACGGACTGCATCTGCAGGGGGCTTTCGCCGAGGCTGCGGGCCATGGCGGGCAGGGCGGTGTTGACGATGGTGGAGTCCAGCATCTGCATGAAGATGGCCAGCGATACGAGCCACAACAGGGGCCGGATCGAGGCGTAGCTGCTGGTCGTCATGGTGCGGGCCTTCGTCAACGAGGGCGATATGATCGCCGATGTGGGATCAGGGTGTGGTCAAGAGACGAAGCCGAAGCCGAAGCCGAAGCCGAAGCCGAAGCCGAAGCATTGGTGCGGTCGGTGTCCCGGAGAGGCTGCGGCACGGGTGGGTCGGCGGGACACGCCGTAAATCCGTCCATGGAGGCTCATGTCGCGCCATCCATGGCGCTCATGGTCCCGCCAACCCACCCGTGCCACACCCATGACTGTTGGTTGGCTGCCACGGAAAATGCAGGCCATCACACGCTCGTCTTGATGGCCGGGAATGGACGTGATGCCGGGAATGACATGGGTAGATCCACGCAATGCGTGGATGGCCGCGCGCCGCGCGGCAATGATCGGCGCCGATCAACTGCTGACGGCATGCGTCGTCCGTCTCGAGGGTGGAAACGAAAGCACGCGTTCTGGATGCAGAACGCGTGCGTCGCTGGCCATGCCCGGGTAGTGCCGGCCGCTGGCCGGCTACCTGCCGATGGCGATCAGCGCCGGCTCAAGCGGTGGACGGCTTCCACCAGGACCTGCACGTGCTCGGGATTCATGTCCGGGGACATGCCGTGGCCGAGGTTGAAGACGTGGCCTTCGCGGGAGCCGCCGTTGCCTTGGGCGTAGCTGTCGAGCACCTGGCCGGCAGCGCGTTCGATGGCGGCGGGGTTGCCGTAGAGGGTGGTGGGGTCGAGGTTGCCCTGCAGGGCGACGCGGCCGCCGGTGCGGGCGACGGCATCGGCGAGGTCCAGGGTCCAGTCAACGCCGAGGGCGTCGGCGCCGGTGTCGGCAAGAGCGCCGAGGTGCAGGCCGGTGCCTTTGCCGAACAGGATCAGCGGGGTGCGGTCGGCCCCTTCACCGCGTTCGAGTTCCTGCGCGATGCGGGTCAGGTAGCGCAGGGAGAATTCGCGGTACATGGTGGGGCTGAGTACGCCGCCCCAGGTGTCGAACACCTGCAGCACCTGGGCGCCGGCCGCGCGCTGGGCGGCAAGGTAGGCGATCACCGCGTCGGTGACGACCGAGAGCAGCTGGTGCAGGGCGGCCGGTTCGTTCAGGGCCATCGCCTTGATGCGGGCGAAGTCCTTGCTGCCGCCGCCTTCCACCATGTAGCAGGCCAACGTCCACGGGCTGCCGGAGAAGCCGATCAGGGGCACGCTGCCATCCAGTTCGCGACGGATCACACGCACCGCGTCCATCACGTAGCGCAGTTCGGTTTCCATGTCCGGCACGGCCAGCTTGGCGATGGCGGCCGCGTCGCGGACCGGGTGGCGGAACTTCGGGCCTTCGCCTTCGACGAAGTACAGCTCCAGGCCCATCGCGTCGGGGATGGTGAGGATGTCCGAGAACAGGATGGCGGCATCGAGGTCGAAGCGGCGCAGCGGCTGCAGGGTGACTTCGCAGGCGATATCCGGGTTCTTGGCCATCGCCAGGAAGCTGCCGGCCTTGGCGCGGGTGGCGCGGTACTCGGGCAGGTAGCGGCCGGCCTGGCGCATCAGCCAGACGGGGGTGCAGTCCACCGGTTCGCGGCGCAGGGCGCGCAGCAGGCGATCATGGCGGGAGGGGATGGTCACGGAACGCTTCCTTGGGATCTGGTGGCGCGGGGCCGAATGGGGCAGGGCGGTGGGGGCCGCTCAGTGCGGCGGATCGCCACTGGTATAGGTCACTTCGTAGCCGCGGTGCAGGTGCGCATCGCGTGCCTTCTCGAACGCGGCCAGCGCCAGGTCTTCCTGCAGGTATTGCTCGCGGCGCAGCTGCCCGCGCCCGCCGATGGGGCCGGACTCGAGCAGCAGCTCCCAGCCACCGAACAGGTCCGGTTGCAGGGTGAGCTGGAGATAGCGGGCCGGATCGGCACCGCGGGCGTGGTGGTGCAGGAAGACGCGCATGCCCCGATTGTAGCCGTGAACGCCGGAGGCGGCCGTCAGCGACGGGCAGGTGCGGCGTAACGTCGCAGGCTCAGCCGGCGGCGAGCACGCGCAGCACGTCGGCCTCGTCGACATCGGCGACCACTTCGGCCCGGCCGATGCCGCGCCACAGCACCAGGCGCAGCCGTCCGGCGACGTTCTTCTTGTCCAGCCGCATCCGGGCCAGCAGCGCCTCGGGCTGCAGGCCGGCAGGAATGGCCACCGGCAGTTCGTAGCGCAGCAGCAGGTCGCGCAGCTGGTCGGTATCAGCGTCCCCGCTCATGCCCAGCTGGGCCGACAGGCGCGCGGCCAGGACCATGCCGACCGCGACGGCTTCGCCGTGGTTGAGGTTGTCGTTGCCGGGTGCGCCGTAGCCCTGTTCGGTTTCGATCGCGTGGCCGAAGGTGTGGCCGAGGTTGAGCAGGGCGCGCTCGCCTTTTTCCAGCGGATCGCGCGCCACGATCTCGGCCTTGTGCTCGCAGCTGCGCGCGATGGCCTGGGCCAGCGCGGTGTCATCGCCGGCCAGCAGCGCGGCATGTTCGGCCTGCAGCCACTGGAAGAACAGCGGGTCGCGGATCGCACCGTACTTGATCACCTCGGCCAGACCGGCCCGCAGCTCGCGCGGGGGCAGGGTACGCAGGGCGGCGGTATCGGCGATGACGGCGCGCGGCGGGTGGAAGGCGCCGACCAGGTTCTTGCCTTCGGGGATGTCCACCGCGGTCTTGCCGCCGACCGAGGAATCGACCATCGCCAGCAGCGAGGTCGGCAACTGCACGCAGTCCACACCGCGCATCCAGCAGGCGGCCGCGAAGCCGGCCAGATCGCCGGCGACGCCGCCACCGAGCGCCATCACGCAGGCATCGCGGGTGGCACCGAGGGCGGCCAGTGCGGTGATCGCATCGCCGAAGTGGGCCAGGGTCTTGGAGGCCTCGCCGGCCGGCAGCACCAGCTCACCGATCAGCAGGTCCGGGCGCACGGCCAGCAGCGCCGATGTCACCTCGGCCAGATACAGCGGGGCGACCGAGGAATCGCTGAGCAGCAGCACATGGCGGCCGCGCACATGGCGGGCCAGCAGCTCGCCCTGGCCGAGCAGGCCCGGGCCGATGTGGATGGTGTAGGGGGTGTCGCCGCTGACGGCAACGGTGCGCGGGGAAGGGGTCATTCGGGTGTTTCCTGTCGCTGCCACTGCGCGGCCAGGCGCAGCACCAACTGCGCGGTGGCCTCGGCGGGCGTGTAGAGATCGGTATCCAGGGTGAGGTCGGCCAGGCCCTGGTACAGCGGGTCACGGGCGGCGGCCATGTCGTGCAGTACCTGTTCGCGGTCCGGGCGCTGCAGCAATGGGCGGCCGCGGTCACGGGCCAGCCGCTCCAGCTGGGCCGGCACGCTGACACGCAGGTAGACCACGAAACCACGGCGGGCGATCGCCGCGCGGTTGACCGGATCCAGCACCGCGCCACCGCCGGTGGAGATCAGTTGACCGTGGCCGTCCAGCAGGGCGTGCAGGACCTGCCGCTCGTGCTGGCGGAAGCCGGCCTCCCCGGAGTGCTCGAAGATCGCCGGAATGCTGGCCCCGGTGCTGTCCACGATGGCCTGGTCGGCATCCACGAAGTCCAGCGTGAAGCGCTCGGCCAGCCGGCGCCCGATGCAGGTTTTGCCGGCGCCCATCGGGCCAATCAGGATGAGGTTCGGAGCGGGGTTCATTACCCTCGATCCTAACATCTCCGTGCCATCGCCTTTACGCGCCGGCCCCCATGGTGGGCCGGCGCGGACTGTCCCGCGCGCTACCGGAGCGCCCCATGTCCGTCGCCAAAATCATCGAGATCAACGCGTCCTCCAAAACCAGCGTGGAAGACGCCGTACGCAGTGGCCTGAAGAAGGTGTCCGAAACGGTCAAAGGCATCCAGGGCGCCTGGATCAATGAAACCAAGGTGGTGACCGATGGCGAGGGCAACATCACCGAGTGGCGGGTGAACCTGCGGGTGACCTTCCTGGTCGGTTGATCCCCGCGCACCTACCGGTGGCCGTGGTCAGCGCGTCGGAATGACCCGGCGCTGTTCGTCCAGCGCAATCACGGTGTCTGCCAACGCGGGCAAGGTACGCAGTGCCTGCCGGCTGACCCGTTCGTAATACTGGACGAAGCGCTCCAGCTGGGCGCGGCTCATGCTGCTTCGGTCGGGCTGGGCCGCCTGCAGGTTCTGCTCCTGCTGCCAGCGCCAGCGCGGGATCACCGAGAAATCCGGCGGCTGCAGGAACCATAGCCGGTCGCAGCGCTGCCACAGCGCGGGGTAGTCGGTGGCGAGGGCGTGGTTGCACCAGCGCCGCCAGCGGCCGTCCGCGTCGGCCTCGCGCTCGAGTGCGTTGAGCGGTGGGTCCAGATCGGTCTCGTCCTGCGCCGGGGTCCCGAGGAACCAGCCTTCGAACACCAGCAGGTCGAGCGGGCCGTCGACGCGCGGCCAGTCCTTTTCCGCTTGCCGCTCATCGGCGAGTTTGTCGAAGCGGGGCAGGGCGACCGGGCCGCCGGCCGCAACGGCGTCCAACGTGGCATGGGCCAAGGCCAGGTCGTGGGTGCCCGGCGGACCGCGGGTCAGCAGCAGCGGATGCACCTGCCGTGCCAGACGTTGGCGTTGGGCACGGGTGAGGTACACATCGTCGATGGAGAGCATGGCCGCGCGCAGGCCGCGCGATGCCGCCAATGCGACCACCTGGGCCGCCAGCGTCGATTTGCCGCTCCCCTGCAGGCCGCTGATCGCCAATACTGGAACCGCCGCGCCGCAGCCCAGCGCGTCGTCCAGCGCCTGCGCGACCAGTGCATCCGGAAAACCTTTCGTCGGGGGCATGTACGCAGGTGCAGGCATGCAGCGACAATAAACCCAAACCGCGTGACAAGAAAACCGCCATGACCGATCTGTATGCCGAAGCGCTATCCACCTTTGCCGGGCTGTTCGAGGAAGCCAAGGCCAGCCGCGAAGTTGAACCCAATGCGATGACCGTCGCCACGGCCGACCAGAACGGCCAGCCCTCCGCGCGGACGGTGTTGTTGAAGGCGTTCGATGAGCGCGGCTTCGTGTTCTACACCCACCTGGACAGCCACAAGGGCCGTGAGCTGCAGGCCAATCCGCAGGCGGCGCTGCTGTTGCTGTGGCGCAGTCTGCGCGAGGCCGGCATCCAGGTGCGTATCGAGGGCCGGGTGGCGCAGGTCAGTGACGCCGAGGCCGATGCGTACTTCGCCTCGCGCCCGCGCATGAGCCAGATCGGTGCGTGGGCGTCGCTGCAGTCCAGGACGCTGACCTCGCGCGAGGAATTCGATGCGCGCGTGGCCGCCACCGAAGCCAGCTTCGACGGCCGCGACGTGCCGCGCCCGGAAGGGTGGAGCGGGCTGCGCGTGGTGCCGCAGCGGATCGAGTTCTGGTACGGCGCGCAGTTCCGCCTGCATGAGCGTTGGTGCTATGAGATCGGCGCGGACGGGCAGTGGAGCAAGCGGATGCTGTTCCCCTGATCTAGGCAGGCGTTGCCTCGCGCAGCCAACGCCACAGCGTCGTCCGCGAGACCCCCAACTGCGCGCAGGCCTGCTCGCGGTTGCCGCCGCAGTCGGCCAGCAACTGCTGCAGCGCGGCCGCATCCGGTCGTGCCGGCGAGGCAGCAGTGAGCGCTGCCGGGGCGCCGGCGCCTGGCAGCACCCGAGGGCGCTGCACCGCATGCAGCTCCGGCAACCACTTCAGCATCTGCGGCAGCGACAACGTGCCCGGCTGCTGCTGCCAGTGGATGCGCAGGCGGTCGACCATGTTGCGCAGTTCGCGCACATTGCCCGGCCATGCGTAGTCGCGCAGTCGCGCCATCGCCTCGGCGGACAAGGGGGCGTCCATGCCGGCGAGCTGCCGGAAGAAGTGGCTCACCAGCACGGGGACATCCTCGCGCCGTTCGTGCAGCGTGGGCAGCGCGATGCGCAGCGCGGCCAGACGGTAGTACAGATCGCGGCGGAAGCGTTGTGTGTCCACCAGCGATTCCAGCGTCTGCAGCGTTGCAGCGACCACGCGTACGTCCACCGGCGTCGGCTCGGTGGCGCCCACGCGCAGCACTTCGCGCTCTTCCAGGACTCGCAGCAGCCGGGTCTGGAGCGGCAGCGGCAGTTCGCCGATTTCATCGAGGAACAGGGTGCCGCCCTCGGCCGCTTCCACCAGACCGACACGGCCGCCACGACGTGCGCCGGTGAACGCGCCTTCGGTGTAACCGAACAGCTCGGCTTCCAGCAGCGACTCGCTGATCGCCCCGCAGTTCAGCGCGACGAAACGACCCCGGCGGCCGCTGGCGGCATGCAGTTGCCGCGCCACCAGTTCCTTGCCGGTGCCGGTCGCGCCGGTGACCAGCACGGTGCTGTCGTACGGGGCGTACAGCGCAATGTGCTCGCGCACCTGCTGCATCGGCGTGCTGTCGCCGAGCAGGGCGTGGTCCGCCTCCCGGCGCTTGGCCGGTGCCCGCCGCCGCAGTGATGATGCCCCGGAACGGGCCAGGGTCTGGGTCAGCTCCAAGGCATGTTCGAACGCTTGCCGCACCGAGTCGGCCGAGTACAGCAGCACGCCGGGCAGGCCGACCTGCTCGGCATGGTCGATCGCCATGCCGGTGCCGACGATCACCTCGATCCCGTTGGCACGCAGATCGGCGATGCAGTCGCGCGCATCCTCACGGGTCACGAAGCGGCGGTGCTCGATGTCCAGCCCGAAGCTGTGCTGGAAGCTGCCGAAGGTCGGCACGTCGGTGGCATGCGTGACCAGACCGATCCGCGGGGCGATCCGGCGTGCCCGTGCCAGCGCTTCCATCAGGTCGAAGCCGTTGGCCTGGATCGGCACCAGCGGTACCTCCAGCCGGCTGCGCAGGTAGGCGGCATTGGAGCCGCCGGCGATGACCACGTCGCAGTGTTCGCGCCGCAGGCGTTGGCCGATCACATCCACCGCCTCCTCGAAGCCGAGATTGATCGGCACGATGCGGGCGCGGCGGTCGAACTCCGGAATCACATCGCCGAGCAGGCCGGTCAGGCGCGACACGCTGACCGTCCAGATCACGGGCAGTTGGCCGGCATCCGGATCGGACAGGCGGGAGCGGGGCAGGCTGATGGACATGGGCATGTTTCGATGTTTCAGTTCCATCCATGTTACAGATGTTTCAATAGTTGAAGGTGAAACGCTGGGGTCATCGCGCTGCCTCAATCAAATCAGACACTTGCCAGCTGGCACGGCCCTTGCGCCTATGTAAAGGTCAACCACGATGGAATGCCGCATGAGCACCCCTGTTTCCTCCGCTGGCGCCCGTTTCCGCGCCGCACTGGCCGCCGAATCGCCGTTGCAGGTGATCGGCGCGATCAACGCCAACCACGCGCTGCTGGCCAAGCGCGCCGGCTACCGGGCGATCTACCTCTCCGGCGGCGGCGTCGCGGCCGGCTCGCTGGGCCTGCCGGACCTGGGCATCAACACCCTGGAAGACGTGCTGATCGATGTGCGCCGCATCACTGATGTGTGCGACCTGCCGCTGATGGTGGATATCGACACCGGTTTCGGCCCCAGCGCGTTCAACATCGCGCGTACGGTCAAGTCGCTGATCAAGGCCGGCGCGGCCGCCTGCCATATCGAAGACCAGGTCGGCGCCAAGCGCTGCGGTCACCGCCCGGGCAAGGAGATCGTGTCTCAGGGTGAGATGGTGGACCGGGTCAAGGCCGCCGCCGATGCCAAGACCGATCCGGACTTCTTCCTGATCGCGCGCACCGATGCCATCCAGGTCGATGGCGTGGATGCGGCGATCGAACGGGCCATCGCCTGCGTCGAGGCCGGTGCCGATGGCATCTTCGCCGAGGCCGCCTACGATCTGGAGACCTACCGCCGCTTTGTCGATGCGGTGAAGGTGCCGGTGCTGGCCAACATCACCGAGTTCGGCGCCACCCCGCTGTTCAGCCGCGATGAACTGGCCTCGGCCGGCGTCGCCATCCAGCTGTTCCCGCTGTCGGCGTTCCGCGCGGCCAACAAGGCGGCAGAGAACGTGTATGAGACCATCCGCCGCGAGGGCCACCAGCGTAATGTGGTGGAGGCGATGCAGACGCGCGAAGAGCTGTACGACCGTATCGGTTACCACGCCTTCGAGCAGCAGCTCGATGCGTTGTTCGCCGCCAAGAAGTAAGACCGCACACTGTTTTCTGGAGGGATCATGAGCGACACCACTACCGCCCCCGGCTTCAAGCCGAAGAAATCCGTCGCCCTGTCGGGCACCGCTGCCGGCAACACCGCACTGTGCACCGTCGGCCGCAGCGGCAACGACCTGCACTACCGCGGGTATGACATCGCCGATCTGGCCAACACCAGCGAGTTCGAGGAAATCGCGCATCTGCTGGTCCACGGCAAGCTGCCGACCCGCGCCGAGCTGGTGGCCTACAAGACCAAGCTGAAGTCGCTGCGTGGCATCCCGGCCGCGGTCAAGGCCGCGCTGGAAGAACTGCCGCCGTCGGCGCACCCGATGGACGTGATGCGCACCGGCGTATCCGTGCTCGGCTGCGTGTCGCCGGAGAAGGACGACCACAATCATCCGGGCGCGCGCGACATCGCCGACAAGCTGATGGCCTGCCTGGGCTCGATGCTGCTGTACTGGTATCACTGGAGCCACAACGGCCGCGCGATCGACGTGGAGACCGACGACGACTCCATCGGTGGCCACTTCCTGCACCTGCTGCACGGTGAGAAGCCGCAGGATTCGTGGGTCAAGGCGATGCACACCTCGCTGATCCTGTACGCCGAGCACGAGTTCAACGCCTCGACCTTCGCGTGCCGCGTCATCGCCGGCACCGGCAGCGACATGTACAGCGCGATCACCGGCGGTATCGGCGCCCTGCGCGGTCCCAAGCACGGCGGCGCCAATGAAGTGGCCTTCGAAGTGCAGAAGCGCTACGACAGTCCGGACGATGCCGAGGCCGACATCAAGGCCCGCGTGGAGCGCAAGGAAGTCGTGATCGGTTTCGGCCACCCGGTCTACACCGTCAGCGATCCGCGCAACAACATCATCAAGGACGTGGCGCGCGACCTGTCCGCCGAGCAGCAGAACGTCAAGATGTACGACATCGCCGAGCGTCTGGAGTCGGTGATGTGGGACATCAAGAAGATGTTCCCGAACCTGGATTGGTTCAGCGCGGTCAGCTACCACATGATGGGCGTGCCGACGGCCATGTTCACCCCGTTGTTCGTGATCGCCCGCACCTCCGGCTGGAGCGCGCACATCATCGAGCAGCGCATCGATGGCAAGATCATCCGCCCGAGTGCGAACTACACCGGCCCGGAAGACCAGGCCTTCGTGCCGATCGACCAGCGCAAGTAAGACAGACGTACCGCACCCGTTCGCGGGTGCTTTGCGGACCAGGCCGGCGCGATGCCGGTCTGCTCCGTTGCGGCGTCGCTACTCCTTCTTCGCCGGTGTCACGACGCCCCGGCCCGCCAACAAGCAGCTATCGCCAGCCATGAATACTCAGTACCGCAAGAACCTCCCCGGCACCGCGCTGGACTATTTCGATACCCGTGCCGCGATCGACGCGTTGCAGCCCGGTGCCTATGCCACGCTGCCGTACACCTCGCGCGTGCTGGCCGAAAACCTCGTGCGCCGCTGCGATCCGGCCACGCTGGAGGCCTCGCTGCGCCAGTTGATCGAGCGCCGCCAGGACCTGGATTTCCCGTGGTTCCCGGCCCGCGTGGTGTGCCATGACATTCTCGGCCAGACCGCCCTGGTCGATCTGGCCGGCCTGCGCGATGCCATCGCCGACGCCGGCGGTGACCCGGCGCAGATCAATCCGGTGGTGCCGACCCAGCTGATCGTGGATCACTCGCTGGCGGTGGAATTCCCCGGCTTCGACAAGGCTGCGTTCGAGAAGAACCGCGCCGTCGAGGACCGCCGCAATGAAGACCGGTTCCACTTCATCAATTGGACCAAGAAGGCCTTCAAGAACGTTGACGTGATTCCGCCGGGCAACGGGATCATGCACCAGATCAACCTGGAGAAGATGTCGCCGGTCGTGCAGGTGCGCGATGGCGTGGCCTTCCCGGATACCTGCGTGGGAACCGACAGCCATACCCCGCATGTGGACGCGCTGGGCGTGATCGCGATCGGCGTGGGTGGCCTGGAAGCGGAGAGCGTGATGCTCGGCCGCGCCTCCTGGATGCGCCTGCCCGACATCATCGGCGTGGAGCTGACCGGCCGCCCGCAGCCGGGCATCACCTGCACGGACGTGGTGCTGGCGTTGACCGAGTTCCTGCGCAAGGAGCGCGTGGTCGGTGCGTGGATCGAGTTCTACGGGGAGGGTGCCAATGCGCTGACCATCGGCGACCGCGCCACCATTTCCAACATGACGCCGGAGTTTGGCGCCACCGCGGCGATGTTCTACATCGACCAGCAGACCCTGGACTACCTGCGCCTGACCGGCCGCGAGGATGCCCAGGTCGCACTGGTGGAAACCTACGCCAAGGCCACCGGCCTGTGGGCCGACGATCTGGTCACCGCGCAGTACGAGCGCGTGCTGCAGTTCGACCTGTCCACCGTGGTGCGCAACATGGCCGGCCCGTCCAACCCGCACAAGCGCGTGGCGACGACCGATCTGGCTGCGCGCGGCATCGCCGATGAAGGCAAGCTGGCCTCGGGCAAGCTCGAACAGGCTGACGGGCTGATGCCCGATGGCGCGGTGATCATCGCCGCGATCACCAGCTGCACCAACACCAGCAACCCGCGCAACGTGATCTCCGCGGCCTTGCTGGCGCGCAACGCCAACCGCGCCGGCCTGACCCGCAAGCCGTGGGTGAAGAGCTCGCTGGCGCCCGGTTCCAAGGCGGTGCAGCTGTATCTGGAAGAAGCCGGGCTGCTGACCGAACTGGAGCAGATGGGCTTTGGCATCGTGGCGTTTGCCTGCACCACCTGTAACGGGATGAGCGGCGCGCTGGACCCGAAGATCCAGCAGGAAGTGATCGATCGCGATCTGTATGCCACCGCCGTGCTCTCGGGCAACCGCAACTTCGACGGCCGCATCCACCCGTACGCCAAGCAGGCCTTCCTGGCCTCGCCGCCGCTGGTGGTGGCCTATGCGATCGCCGGTACGGTGCGCTTCGATATCGAGAAGGACGCGCTCGGCCATGATGCCGACGGCAACCCGATCACGCTGAAGGATCTGTGGCCGAGCGATGCCGAGATCGACGCGGTGGTCAAGGCCAGCGTCAAGCCGGAACAGTTCCGCAAGGTCTACGACCCGATGTTCACCTTCAAGGTGGAGCACGGCGCCCCGATCAGCCCGCTGTACGATTGGCGCCCGCAGAGCACCTACATCCGCCGCCCGCCGTACTGGGAAGGCGCGCTGGCCGGTGCCCGCAGCCTGACCGGCATGCGCCCGCTGGCCGTGCTCGGCGACAACATCACCACCGATCACCTGTCGCCGTCGAATGCGATCATGGCCAGCAGCGCGGCCGGTGAGTACCTGGCCAAGATGGGCCTGCCCGAGGAAGACTTCAATTCCTACGCGACCCATCGTGGCGACCACCTCACCGCGCAGCGCGCGACGTTTGCCAACCCGAAGCTGATCAATGAAATGGCCGTGGTCGATGGCCAGGTCACGCAGGGCTCGCTGGCGCGCGTGGAGCCGGAAGGCCAGGTCACCCGCATGTGGGAAGCGATCGAAACCTACATGGGCCGCAAGCAGCCGCTGATCATCATCGCCGGTGCCGACTACGGCCAGGGCAGCTCGCGTGACTGGGCCGCCAAGGGCGTGCGCCTGGCCGGCGTGGAAGCCATTGCCGCCGAAGGCTTCGAGCGCATCCATCGCACCAATCTGATCGGCATGGGCGTGCTGCCGCTGGAGTTCAAGGAAGGTGTCAACCGCAAGACCCTGGGCATCGATGGCACCGAAACCTTCGACGTGCTCGGCGAGCGTGTGCCGCGTGCCGAGCTGACCCTGGTCATCCATCGCCGCAATGGTGAACAGCTGCGGGTGCCGGTCACCTGCCGGCTGGATACCGCCGAAGAGGTCTCCATCTACGAGGCCGGTGGCGTGCTGCAGCGGTTCGCGCAGGACTTCCTGGAATCGGCGCAGGTCGCCTGATCCCACCCGCATCACGATGGCCCGGCAACGGGCCGTCGTTCCATCAGGACTTCGATATGGCGTTTCTCCCCCAGCTCCGCATTCCCGCCACCTACCTGCGCGGTGGCACCAGCAAGGGCGTGTTCTTCAAGCTGACCGACCTGCCCGCCGCCGCGCAGGTGCCCGGCCCGGCGCGCGATGCGCTGCTGATGCGCGTGATCGGCTCGCCTGATCCGTATGCCAAGCATACCGATGGCATGGGCGGCGCGACCTCCAGCACCAGCAAGTGCGTGATCCTCTCCGCGCCGTCGGTGCCGGACCACGACGTGGATTATCTGTACGGCCAGGTCGCGATCGAGACGGCGTTCGTCGACTGGAGCGGCAACTGCGGCAACCTCAGCACGGCGGTGGGCCCGTTCGCGATCAGCAACGGATTGATGGATCCGGCGCGGATTCCGCACAACGGCCTGTGCACCGTGCGGATCTGGCAGGCCAACATCGGCAAGACCATCCTGGCGCACGTGCCGATCGTGGAGGGCCAGGTGCAGGAGGACGGCGATTTTGAACTCGATGGCGTGACCTTCCCGGCCGCGGAGATCCAGCTGGAGTTCCTGGATCCCTCCGATGATGGCGAGGGCGGGGCGATGTTCCCGACCGGCAACCTGGTCGACACGCTCGACGTGCCGGGCGTGGGCAGCTTCCAGGTCACGATGATCACCGCCGGCATTCCGACCATCTTCCTCAACGCGGCCGACCTGGGCTACACCGGTACCGAGCTGCAGCCGGCGATCAACGAGGACAAGGCGGCCCTGGCGCGCTTCGAAGCGATCCGCGCGCACGGCGCGGTGCGCATGGGGCTGATCGAGACCATTGAACAGGCCGCGACCCGCCAGCACACGCCCAAGGTCGCCTTCGTCGCCCCCGCGCAGGACTACGTGTCCTCCAGCGGCAAGCAGATCGCCGCCGGGGATATCGATCTGCACGCGCGCGCGCTGTCCATGGGCAAGCTGCACCACGCGATGATGGGCACCGCCGCGGTCGCCATCGGCACCGCCGCCGCCATCCCGGGCACGCTGGTGAACCTGGCCGCCGGGGGGGGCGAGCGTGAATCGGTGAGCTTCGGCCATCCCTCCGGCACGTTGCGGGTGGGCGCGCAGGCGGTGCTCGTTGACGGGCAGTGGACGGTCACCAAGGCCATCATGAGCCGCAGTGCCCGCGTATTGATGGACGGTGCGGTACGGGTGCCCGCCACGACCTTGTAACCTCAACAGGAGAATCACGATGTCCGGTCATGACAGCCACAGCAACCAGCGTCCTGCATGGGACACGGTCCTGACCGACATCGTCGATTACGTCCGCGATTACCAGGTCAGCTCGCCGCTGGCGTACACCACCGCGCGGCACTGCCTGATCGATACGCTGGGGTGCGGGTTGGCGGCGCTTTCGTTCCCGGCCTGCAGCAAGCTGCTCGGGCCGCTGGTGCCCGGCATGCAGGTGATCAACGGCGCGCGGGTGCCCGGCACCCGGTTCGAGCTTGATCCGGTGCAGGGCGCGTTCAACATCGGCGCGATGATCCGCTGGCTGGATTTCAACGACACCTGGCTGGCGGCGGAGTGGGGGCATCCGTCCGATAATCTCGGTGGCATCCTCGCCACCGCCGATTGGCTCAGCCGCAATGCCGAGGCGCTGCGGCGGGCACCGCTGACCATGCGCGATGTGCTGGAGGCGATGGTCAAGGCGCATGAGATCCAGGGCTGCCTGGCGCTGGAGAATGCGTTCAACCGGGTTGGATTGGACCACGTGGTGCTGGTCAAGGTCGCCTCCACCGCGGTGGTGTCGCACATGCTCGGGCTGGACCGCGAGCGCATGCTCAACGCGCTTTCGCTGGCCTGGGTGGACGGCCAGTCACTGCGTACTTACCGGCACGCACCCAACACCGGCTCGCGCAAGAGCTGGGCAGCGGGCGATGCCACCAGCCGTGCGGTGCGCCTGTCGCTGATGGCCGCGGCCGGCGAGATGGGCTATCCAAGCGCGCTGACCGCGCCGACCTGGGGCTTCTACGATGTCTCCTTCGGCGGGCAGCCGTTCCGCTTCCAGCGGCCGTACGGCAGCTACGTGATGGAGAACGTGCTGTTCAAGATCAGCTATCCGGCCGAGTTCCATGGCCAGACCGCGGTCGAAGCGGCGATGCAGGTGCATGCGCAGATGCGCGCCAGCGGCAGACGCAGCGAAGACATCGCGCAGATCACCCTGCGCACCCAGCAGGCCTGCCTGCGCATCATCGACAAACCCGGTCCGCTGCATAACCCGGCCGACCGTGACCACTGCGTGCAGTACATGGTGGCGATCGGCCTGATCTTCGGCCGGCTGGTTGCCGAGGACTACGAGGATGACGTGGCGGCCGATCCGCGCATCGATCCGCTGCGGGCGAAGATCACCTGCGTGGAAGCGCCGCAGTTCACGGCCGACTACCTGGACCCGGACAAGCGCAGCATCGCCAACGCACTGCACGTGACCTTCGCCGATGGCAGCACGATGGAGGCCGTGGTGGAGTACCCGCTGGGCCACGCCCGGCGCCGGGCCGAGGGCATCCCGCTGCTGGAGGACAAGTTCCGCCGTCACCTGGCCGGGGTGTTCCCGACCGTGCAGCAGCGCCGGATCCTCGAGGCCTCGCTGGACCCGGTCGCGCTGGAAGCGATGCCGGTGCACGAGTACGTGGACCTCTACGTCGCCGGGTAGAGCCGACCGTTGGTCGGCTGTCCTTGGCGGTGGCCCTGCCGGCCACCCATGACGCCCGGATCGCCCGGGGTCGCCCGCGAACGAGCGGGGACGGCCCGTATACTGGCCGCCTTGTTCAAGGAGTGACGTCATGGCTAGCCGCAGTCGGTTCGGGCAGTGGAGCTGGAAGGGAATCGCGGGCCTGGCGCTGGTCGCCGGCCTGGCCATCGGCGTCGGGGGCTGCAAGCGCAACGACAGCGGCCAGCTGCCCGCCCCATCCGGCGCACCGATCGCGGCCAAGGCCGAGGCCGTCACCGAGTTCACCCTGGTCCGGGCCTACCCGGATCAGAAGAGCGATGGCCTGTCGCTGGCGCTGGAGTTCTCGCGCCCGCTGGTCGGCACCCAGGATTTCGACGCGCTGGTCCGCTTTGCCGAGAAGGTCGGCACCGAGGACAGCAGCTGGTCGCTGTCCGATGACGGCAAGACCCTGCGCTATCCGTTCGTGGAGGCGGCCAAGGAATATTCGCTGATCGTCTCGCCCGACCTGCTCGCCGCCGATGGCAGCCGGATCGGCAAGGAGCTGCGCCAGAAGGTCTTCACCGGCGAGCTCAAGCCGGTGGCCGGGTTCGCCTCCCAGGGCAGCGTGCTGCCGGCCAAGGACAGCCGTGGCCTGCCGGTGGTGTCGGTCAACGTGCCGGAAGTGGACGTGGAGTTCCTGCGCGTGCGCGAGAAGGAACTGCCTGCCTTCTTCAGCCAGTACCAGCGCGGTGGCCGCCGCGGCAGCTGGGAGCTGGAGAGCGAGTACGGCGACAAGACGCCGATGTCGCAGCTGGCCGAGCCGGTGTACGTCAACCGCTTCGTGATCGGCGGCAAGCAGAACGAGCGCGTGCTCACCTACCTGCCCACGCAGGACATCAAGGAGCTGCAGCAGCCCGGTCTGTATTTCGCGGTGATGAAACGCAGCGGCTCGTTCGAAGGCGAGTACGACACCGCCTTCTTCACCGTCAGCGACATCGGCCTGCATACGCGTGCCTACAAGGACACGCTGTTCGTGCACACCGCCTCGCTGCAGAGCGGGGCGTCGCTGAAGAAGATCGAGCTGCGCATCCTGGATGGCAAGGGTGAGGTGGTGCTCAAGGGGGCGACCGACGGCAACGGCAATGCGCTGCTCAATTACACCCTCGATGCCAGCCATGTGCTGATCGCCAGCAGTGGCGGCGATACCTCGATGCTGCCGTTCAACCAGCCCGCGCTGGACCTGAGCGAGTTCGCCGTGGCCGGCCGCGACAACGCCTGGTTCGACGTGTTCACCTGGTCGGGTCGCGACCTGTACCGCCCCGGCGAGACCGTGCGCATCTCGGCCCTGCTGCGCGACAACGACGGCAAGCCGGTGAAGCCACAGCCCGTCTTCCTGCGCCTGAAGCAGCCGGACGGCAAGACCTTCCGCGAGACCCGCCTGACCCCCGGCGAGCAGGGCTACTTCAGCTTCGAGCAGCTGATCCCGGCCGAGGCCCCGACCGGGCGCTGGCAGGTGGAGTTCCGCACCAACCCGGCCAGCAAAGAAGCGATCCAGGGCATGACCCTGCGCATCGAGGAGTTCCTGCCCGAGCGCATGAAGCTGGACCTGGACAGCGCGCAGAAGACGCTCAAGCCGGGCGAGCCGCTCAAGCTGCAGGCCGATGCGGCGTATCTGTACGGTGCGCCGGCCGACGGCAACCGCTTCACCGCGCGATTGGCCGTAGCGGCTGAGCAGTCGCCGGTCGAGTCGCTGCCGGGCTACTTCTTCGGCGACCCGACCACCGCGCTGCCGCGCGAGGCGCGCGACGTCATCGATACCGAGTTCCCGGCCGACGGCAAACTTCGCCAGGACGTGGAGTTGCCGGCCGAGGTCAAGCCAACCGCACCGATCGCCGTGGTGCTCTCCGGCAGCGTGTATGAAACCGGTGGCCGCACCGTGACCCGCACGCTGAAGCGGGTGATGTGGCCGGCCGCGGCGCTGGTCGGTGTGCGCCCGCTGTTCGATCCCAAGGACGGCGCGGATGCCAACAGCAACGCGCGCTTCGAACTGATGCGCGTGGACGCGGCGGGCAAGCCGCAGCCGGCCAAGGGCCTGAAGGTCACGCTGGTGCGCGAGCTGCGCGATTACCACTGGACCTTCAACGACAACCGCTGGGATTACGACTTCACCCGCCGCTTCGAGAACAAGGACACCCGCACCGTCGATGCCGGCAGTGCGGCGGTCGGCGTTGATGTCCCGGTGGAGTGGGGCGAGTACCGGCTGGACGTGTTCGATCCGGCCACCGGGCTGACCAGCCGCTATCCGTTCAACGCCGGCTGGAGCTGGAACGACGACAACCGCGGCCTGGATGCGCGCCCGGACAAGGTCAAGCTGGCGCTGGACAAGACCGGCTACAAGGCCGGCGACACGGTGCGCGTCACCGTGACCCCGCCGCATGCCGGCAAGGGTGTGCTGATGGTCGAGAGCGACAAGATGCTCTACGTCCAGGATATCGACGCCAAGCCGGGCAGCACCTACGACATTCCGGTCACCGCCGAATGGGAACGTCACGACGTCTACATCACCGCGCTGGTGTTCCGTGGCGGCAGCGCCCCGAGCAAGATCACCCCGGCCCGTGCGGTCGGCGTGGTGCATGTGCCGATGGACCGCAAGACGCGGCAGATCGCGGTCGGCCTGGTGGCCCCCAAGCAGATGCGCCCGGAGCAGACGCTGCCGGTCACCGTGAGTGCCCCGCAGCTGGCCGGCAAGGTCGCGCATGTGACCGTCTCGGCCGTGGATGTGGGCATCCTCAACATCACCCGCTTCCCGGTGCCCGATGCCGCCGCGCACTTCTTCGCGCAGCGTCGCCTGGGCGTGGATGCGTATGACATCTACAGCCGCGTGATCGAGAGCTTCGACGGCAGCAGCGGCAAGCTGAAGTTCGGTGGCGACATGGCGCTGGCGGCGATGCCGCAGGCCAAGCGCCCGACCGCGCGGGTGCAGACGGTGGACCTGTTCTCCGGCCCGGTGAAGCTCGATGCCAAGGGCATCGCGCGGATCGCGCTGAAGGTGCCGGATTTCAACGGCACGCTGCGCGTGTCGGCATTGGTCTATGCCGACGACCAGTACGGCAAGCGCGACGTGGAAACCGTGGTGCGCGCGCCGATCCTGGCCGAAGCCAGCATGCCGCGCGTGATGGCGCCCGGGGATACCAGTACAGTCACCCTGGACGTGCAGAACTTCACCGGCACGCCGGGCGAGTTCAAGGTGCAGGTGGATGGCATCGGCCCGCTGACCCTGGGCGAATCCAGCCGCACGCTCAAGCTCAACGCCGATGCGAAGAGCACGCTGAGCTTCCCGCTGACCGCGCGCGAGGGCTATACCGTGGCCAAGGTGCGCGTGCGCGTGGATGGCAACGGCTTCAAGGTTGATCGCCGCTATGACCTGCCGGTGCGCGCGGCGTGGCCGCAGGTGCTGCGCGCGCAGACCCGCACGCTGGATCCGCTGGCCGCCGTCACGATGGAAGCCGGCCTGGCCGATGGCCTGATGAACGACTCGGTGACCGCACGCATGCTGGTCAGCGCGCTGCCGCCGATTCCGTTCGCCAGTGCCTTGAACGGTGCACTCAACTATCCGTATGGCTGCGCCGAGCAGACCACCAGCAAGGGCTACGCCGCGCTGATGCTGGATGAGGCGACCTCGGCCATGCTCGGTGCGGACGGGCTGGATGCCAAGACCCGCCGCGAGCGCATGGAAGGTGCCTTCGGCCGCCTGGCCTCGATGCAGGTGGCCAACGGCAACTTCTCGATGTGGGGCGACGACGGCTACATCAATCCGTGGCTGACGCCGTACATCGCCGAGTTCCTGCTCGACGCCAAGGACGCCGGCTTCGCGGTGCCGGACAACGTGCTGCAGAAAGCGCTGAACCGTTTGAGCGAAGATCTGCTCTCCGGTGGCAACCAGTTCTATGGCGAGGATCGCCGCGAGAACCTGAAATTCGCCAACCAGGCCTATTCGGGCTACGTGCTGGCGCGCGTCAACCGCGCGCCACTGGGTACCCTGCGTGCGCTGTACGACAACGAGCGCAGCAAGTCGCTGACCGGCCTGTCGCTGGTGCACCTGGGCATCGCGCTGTCCCTGCAGGGCGATCACAAGCGCGGCGATGCGGCCATTGCCGCCGGCTTTGCCAAGAGCGCGGCTGACCGTCCGGCATACTTCGGCGATTACGGCAGCGCGGTGCGCGACGACGCGCTGATGATCGCGCTGCTGCACGAGCGCAAGTTGTCCAAGCCCGCCTACGATGCACGCGCGGTCGATCTCGGCCGCGCGCTGGATGCCCGCCGCAACAGTGGCTGGATGTGGCTGAGCACCCAGGAGCAGGTGGCGCTGGCCCGCATGGGCAAGGCGTTGTCGGCCAACCAGAAGAAACTGGTCTCCGGCGAGCTGGTGGTGGGGGGCGAGAGCGAGAGCATCCCGGCACGGCGCATGTTCGGCCGCAGCTTCGACTACGCCGCGCTGGCCAAGGGTGTGCGCTTCACCCCGCAGGGGGAGCCGCCGATGTTCGCCAGCCTGGAAGTGGCCGGCATTCCGCGCAACCCGCCGGAACCGGACAGCCGAACGCTCGGCGTGGAGCGCAGCTGGTACACCACTGATGGCAAGCCGTGGACGCCGCGTCCGCTGAAGGAAGGCGAGGCCCTGATCGTGCGGGTCAGCGTCACCCCGAACGTGGACATGCCCGATGCGCTGCTGACCGATCTGCTGCCGGCCGGGCTGGAGATCGAGAACTTCAACCTTGGCGATGCCAAGCAGTGGGCCGATGTGGTGGTCGACGGATTGAGCGTCAACGACCGGGCCGATGCGGCCAACATCAAGCACGAGGAGTTCCGCGACGACCGCTACGTGGCCGCGCTGAAACTCTCGCGTGGCAGCACTGCCAAGGTGTTCTATCTGGTGCGTGCGGTCACGCCGGGTACGTATCGCGTGCCGCCGCCGCTGGTGGAGGACATGTACCGTCCCGACCTGCGCGGGGTGGGGCGCAGCCTCCCGGCGTCGCTGACCGTGGTGCAGCCCTGATCGCAGGGCGGGCCGTCCCGGTGACGGCCCGCCTGCCTCGCTGCTGAATCGACATGACGTCTCTTTTTTCCAAACGGTGGTGGGCGTCGGTGCTGCGCGGCGTGCTGCCGTACCTGCGATGGGGCACGGCCGCGGTGCTCGCGTTGCTGCTGGCGCTGGACCTCGCGTTCCCGCCACCGCTGCCCAGGCAGCGCGACACCAGCACCCTGGTGGTGGCGCGCGATGGCACGCCACTGCGCGCCTTCGCCGATGCCGACGGGGTGTGGCGCTATCCTGCCTCGGCCGACAGCGTCTCGCCGCTGTATCTGCAGGCCCTGCTGAACTACGAAGACCGCTGGTTCTGGCGGCATCCCGGCATCAACCCGTGGGGCCTGCTGCGCGCCGGCAAGCAATGGCTGTTCGCGCAGCGGATCGTCTCCGGCGGTTCAACGCTGACCATGCAGGTCGCACGGATCCTCGATCCGCATACGCGCACGCCGTGGGGCAAAGCCAAGCAGCTGCTGCGCGCGGTGCAGCTGGAACTGCACCTGAGCAAGGCGCAGATCCTGGCGCTGTATCTGGAGCGCGCGCCCTATGGCGGCACCATCGAAGGTGTGGAGGCGGCGAGCTGGGCCTATCTGGGCAAGCCGGCCTCGCAGTTGTCGCACGCCGAGGCGGCGTTGCTGGCGGTGCTGCCGCAGTCGCCCAGCCGGTTGCGTCCGGACCGTCATCCGGAGGCGGCACAGCGGGCGCGTGACAAGGTGCTCGAACGCATGGTGTCACTCGGTGTGTGGTCACGCGAGGAGGTCGACGATGCGCGCATCGAACCGGTGGTCACCCGCGCCCTGCAGCCCCCGCTGCATGCGGCGCTGCTCGCCCAGCGCCTGCGCTCGGCCCAGCCGCGGGCGGCGCGGATCGAGAGCACGCTGGATATCGGCCTGCAGCGCACGCTGGAAGAGCGTGTGTCGTCCTACTTTTCGCAGCTGCCCGAGCGCACCTCGGCGGCGTTGCTGGTGGTGGACAACCGCACGCTGGAGGCACGCGCCTACGTCGGTTCGGTAGCGTTCGGCGACAAGCAGCGGCTCGGCCATGTGGACATGGTGCAGGCGTGGCGCTCACCGGGTTCCACGCTCAAACCGTTCCTGTATGGCATGGCGCTGGATGATGGCCTGATCCATTCGGAAAGCCTGATGGTGGATGCGCCACAGAGCTTCGGCGGGTACCGGCCGGGCAACTTCGATGCGGCCTTCAACGGGCCGGTCAGTGCCGCCACGGCCCTGCGGTTGTCGCTCAACGTGCCGGCGGTGGACCTGCTGGATCGGGTCGGCTCGGCGCGTTTTGCCGCACGCCTGTCGCATGCAGGCATCAACCTGCGCTTTCCGCATGGCAGTGCGCCCAATCTCTCGCTGATTCTCGGCGGCACCGGCGCGCGGCTGGAGGATCTGGTCGGCACCTTCGCCGCGTTCAACCGCAACGGCATCGCGGGGCGGGTGCGTTACACCGCCGAGGATGCGGTGATCGAACGGCGCCTGATGTCCCCCGGCGCGGCGTGGATCACCCGCGAGGTGCTCGAGTCCAATCCCCGCCCGGGCTACGGCACCGGCACCTTCGATGTCACCGGCCGCCCGCGTGTGGCCTGGAAGACCGGCACCAGTTACGGCTATCGCGATGCCTGGGCGATCGGCACCACGCGGCATTACACGGTGGGCGTCTGGGTGGGGCGTCCGGACGGCACGCCGCTGCCCGGGCAGTACGGCGCGGTGACGGCCCTGCCGCTGATGTTCGAAGTGATCGACAGCCTGCCGCGCCAAGCCGGCGATGCCAGTGCAGCGCCGATGCCGGCGAGCGTGGCGCAGGCCGATATCTGCTGGCCGACCGGCGGCTTGGCCGAACAGACGGCGCCACCGCTGTGCCAACGCCGGATGCCGGCCTTCGTGCTGGACGGGGTCGTGCCACCGACCTTCGCCGAACGCGAGGCGCGGCTGTGGCAGCCGGGTCTGCAGCGGTTCCAGGTGGATGCTCGCACGGGGCTGCGGCTGTCGCCGGAGTGCAGCCGGCCGCATGCGGCGGAGCCGCGTGAGATCGCACGCTGGCCGGCGCTGTTGTCGCCGTGGCTGCCGCAGGCGCAGCGTCAGGCCTCGCAGCTGCCGGCACTGTCACCCGATTGCAGCGCCGACGGCCGCGAGAGCGGCGGGACGCTGCATATCGAGGGGCTCAACGACCGCGCCACCCTCGCACGCGCCCCGAATGCCGAGCACGGCGTGCGCCTGCAACTGCGTGCACTGGGCAACGAAACAACAGTGGATTGGCTGCTGGATGACCGCTGGATTGCCCGCACCGAAGGGGCGCGACTGTTCCAGCGTGATTTCGATGAAGTGGGCGAGCACACATTGACGGCATTGGCCGCCGATGGCGCGTGGACGCAGGTGCGGTTCCGGATCCTGCGCTGATCATGCGGTGCGCAGGGTCTGGCAGTGCCGGCCACGGGCCGGCACTGCCGTCCAACATTACTCCCCGATCCAGCCGTCCAGCAGGTCGGCGAATTCGTCGGCGTGTTCTTCTTCCTGCGCCAGGATCTCTTCGAGGATGCGCTTGGTCGTGGTGTCCTTGTCGCCCACGAAGTTGATCATCTCGCGGTAGCTGTCGATCGCAATGCGCTCGGCAATCAGGTTCTCGCGGACCATGTCGCGCAGGTCGCTGCCTTCCTTGTACTCGGCATGCGAGCGCGCAGTGAGCGTATCCGGGTTGAGATCGGGCTCGCCGCCAAGCTGCACGATGCGTTCGGCCAGCTTGCCGGCGTGCGCCTGTTCCTGCTGTGCGTGTTCCAGGAACTCGGCCTTGATCGAATCGGCGAGCATGCCCTTGGCCATGAAGTAATGGCGGTAGTAGCGCAGCACGCACACGTACTCGGTGGCGAGCGCATCGTTGAGCAGCTTGATCACCGCTTCGCGGTCGGCGCTGTAACTGTCGGTGATGGCGCCGTCTTCGATGTCCTTCCGGGCCTTGGCCCGCAGGGTGGCGGTGTCGCTGATGCCCGGCGGGCGGGCGTTGTCCGGGGCGGTGTTGGGGGTGTTCTTGGCTGGCTTTGACATGGCTGGCCGGGTTCCTCTGTTGCGTGGGTCTAGCGGGGGAGATGCTCCAGCACGTACTGCGCCGAAGACACGTCGAATTTTCCGGGTTCCTCGATGAAGGTCTCGCGCACGACACCGTCTTCGACGTACAGCGCGAAGCGGCGCGAGCGGATGCCCATGCCCGAGCTGCTGGCATCCATTTCCAGGCCGAGCGCACGGGTGAACTCCCCATTGCCGTCAGACAGCAGCTGCAGGCCGTCGGGCACCTGCTGGCTCTCGCCCCAGGCCTTCATCACGAACGGATCGTTGACCGCCATGCAGAACACCTCGATCCCGCGGTGGCGGAATTCGGGGAACTGCTCGATGTAGCCGGGCAGGTGCCGGGCCGAGCAGGTCGGGGTGAATGCGCCGGGCACGCCGAACAGCACCGCTTTGCGCGAATCGAACAGAGCATGGGTATCGATGGTCTCCATGCCCTCGCGGATGCGCTTGAGGGTGACTTCGGGAATGCGGTCGCCAACGTGGATGGTCATGCGGACTCCTTGGACACAGGCAGGGTAGTGAGGGGCATGGGATGGCCATGTCAACACGTTGAAAAGCAGCCGTGCAGACCCATCTGTAGCGGGAAAGGCAGGCCACGGGGGCAGCGTAGCCGTCCGGGAGGTCGGCCGCATTGCGCAGGATCATTCGCGCCCGGCGTCACGGTGGGCCGGTCCGCAGCGGCTAGAATTGCGCGGACGGCGCCCGCCCACGCGGGTGGCCGAACTTAGTCGAGGTGTTTGGATGGAATTCAAGGATTACTACGCCACGCTCGGGGTGGAACCCACCGCGGGCGATGCTGAGATCAAGACCGCTTACCGCCGGTTGGCGCGCAAGTACCACCCGGATGTGAGCAAGGAAGCCGGGGCCGAGGACAAATTCAAGGCGGTCAACGAGGCTTACGAGGCGCTGCGCGATCCGCAGAAGCGCGCGGCCTATGACCAGCTCAAGGCGCAGGGCTACCGGCCCGGCGAGGAGTTCCATACCCCGCCGAACTACGGCGGTGGCCAGGGCTATGACTTCGAAGAGGTGTTCGGGGGCGGCGCCGGTGGCGGCGGCTTCAGCGATTTCTTCGAGAGCCTGTTCGCGCGCCAGCGCGGCGGTGGCGGTGGCCGCGCCAGTGGCTTCGGCGGTGCCAGCCAGGGCCCGCAGCCGACCCGCGATACCCGCGCCAAGCTGTCGGTGCCGCTGGAAGCGGCCTATCAGGGCGACAGCCTGCGCATCAACGTGGGCGGCAAGCAGCTGGACGTGCGCGTGCCCAAGGGCATCCGTCCGGGCCAGGTGATCCGGCTGACCGGGCAGGGTACCGGTGGCGGCAACCTGCTGCTGGAAGTGGAATACGCCGAACACCCGCAGTTCGAGGTGGATGGCCGCAACATTCTGTACACCCTGCAGGTGACCCCGTGGCAGGCC
Source organism: Stenotrophomonas sp. 05L413 (assembly GCF_056397945.1). Classification (NCBI taxonomy): domain Bacteria; kingdom Pseudomonadati; phylum Pseudomonadota; class Gammaproteobacteria; order Lysobacterales; family Lysobacteraceae; genus Stenotrophomonas; species Stenotrophomonas sp. 05L413. The sequence continues at coordinate 710,406 of NZ_JBFTOL010000001.1, read as the reverse complement.
GCACTGGGTACCAGCATCAGCGTGCCGACCCTGGGCGGTGCGGTGGAACTGAAGGTGCCGGCCGAGTCCGATGCTGGCCGCAAGCTGCGCCTGCGTGGCCGCGGGCTGCCGGGCAATCCGGATGGCGATCAGATCGTGGAGCTGGAGATCATCGCGCCGGCGCCCACCGATGAGGCGCAGAAGAAGGCCTACAAGGCGCTGGCCAAGGCATTCGGCGAGAAGGTGTGATGCAGGCGGTGCGCGGCGTCCGGGTCATCGTTGCGCACTGACCAACGGGCGGTGTCTACCGGGCCGGCCGCGATTGCCTTCGCGGCAGCAGCCGACCGTTGGTCGGCTCACCGTGCCATCGGCTCACGCCGTCGGCGGTTCCTGGTGGCTGAAAACGCGCTCCAGCACCTCGGACAGTTCGTCTTCTGAAAACGGCTTGGTGATATAGGCCTTGGCGCCCTGGCGCATGCCCCACATGCGGTCGGTGTCCTGGTCCTTGGTGGTCACCAGGATCACCGGAATGTGCTTGGTCGCCACGTCGCGTGCCAGCGTGCGGGTCGCCTGGAAGCCATTGAGGTTGGGCATGACCACGTCCATCAGCACCAGATCGGGCAGCTCGGCCTTGGCCGTTTCCACCCCGGCGGCGCCATCGGTGGCGGTCAGGATCTGGTGCCCGAGTTTTTCGACGATCCGCTGTATCCCCAGCAGCTGCGACGGTGAATCGTCGACGATCAGAATGCGTGCCATGGTGTTCCCCGTGTGATGCCCGCAGTGTAGTGCGGGCCTCGCACCGTCGTGAAGCGCCGGGCGTGCCGTCTGTCGCCCGGCTGCCACGCTCAGTCGATTCGTACCACCGTGCGGCCGTGGTTGCCGCCCGCGAGCAGGCTGTCGAACGCGGCGGGCAGGCCATCCAGCCCCACTTCGCCGGTACAGATCGTCTCCAGATGCGCCGGCTTCCACGCGCCGCCCAGCTTGTCCCAGACCGCTTCGCGCAGATCACGCGGTGCGCTGGAGGAGGAGATCCCCAGCAACGACACGCCGCGGATGATGAAGGGCATCACCGTCATCTCCAGCGCGGGGCTGGCGGCCAGGCCGGCACTGACCACCGAACCGTAGGGCACGGTCTGGGCCAGCAGGCTGGTCAGCATCGCGCCGCCGGCATTGTCCAGGCCACCGCCGAAGCGGGCCGATTCCATCGGGCGGGAGGTCGCCAGCACATCACGCGGCAGAACCTCGCGGGCTCCCAGGTTCCGCAGATAGCCGGCCTGGTCGGCCTTGCCGCTGATCGCGTGCACCTCGAAACCGGCCCGGGTGAAGATATCCACTGCCAGCGAGCCGACCCCGCCGGTGGCCCCGGTCACGGCCAGCGGCCCGTGGGCGGGGGTCTGCCGGTTGTCCAGCATCCGCACCAGGGCCAGTGCAGCGGTGAAGCCGGCCGTACCCAGGATCATCGCCTCGCGTGGGGTCAGCCCGGCGGGCTGCGGGATCACCGCGCTGGCGGCCAGGCGCACATACGGGCTGTACCCGCCATCGCGGGTCTCGCTCAGCCCGCACCCGGTGGCGAGCACCGCATCGCCTTCGCGGTAGGCCGGGTCGGTCGAAGCGACCACCGTGCCGGCCACGTCGATGCCGCCGACGAGTGGGAAGCGCCGCAGGATCCTGCCCTTGCCGGTACCGGCCAACGCATCTTTATAGTTGACCGAGGACCAGTGCGCGCGCAGGACCACCTCGCCAGGGTTGAGCTGGTCCAGGCCGATCGGTTCCAGCCCGGCGTGGTAGCCGGTATCGTCCTGGTGGATGCGGAAAGCGTTGAACCGGTCGGGAATTGCCATGAAGATGCCTGACGGGGGAAAACACCACCTTACCCGCTGCTCCGGCGCGCGGGGACCCTCACGGACCTTCGCGGATGCGGTTATGAATCGTTCCCCGAGATGGGTGACCCCTTCCAATCCTGTCGATCTGCCCCATCTAGTAGAATCGACAGCGATTTAACGTTTTAACGGTTGACGGTGCGGGAATGGCCCGCAGGCAACCTTACCTTGATGGAGCGTGCATGGCCTGGAATACACCCGGCGGCAACAAGGGCGGACAAGGCCCCGACGAGAATCGACGTGGGCCGTTCGGTCCTCGCGGTGGCGGCAATGGCGGCGGTTGGGGCGGTTTGCCCGGTCCGCTGAAAGACCTGTTCGATGGCGGCATCCTGCGGTGGGTTGCAGTGGCGGCGGTGTTGCTGTTGCTGTTCTCCAGCTTCCAGCTGATCGGCGAACAGCAACGCGGCGTCGTGCTGCGCTTCGGTCAGTTCCATCGCATCCTGCAGCCTGGCCCGAACTTCAAGCTGCCGTGGCCGCTGGAATCGGTCACCAAGGTCAATGCCACCGAGATCAAGACGTTCAGCAGCCAGGTGCCGGTCCTGACCCGCGACGAGAACATCGTCAACGTCTCGCTCAACGTCCAGTACCGCATCGACGATCCGCGCCTGTACCTGTTCGGCTCGGTCGATGCCGACCAGGTGCTGGAACAGACCGCGCAGAGCGCCGTGCGTGAGCAGGTCGGTCGTGCCGACCTCAACAACGTGCTGAACAACCGTGGCCCGCTGGCCGTGGCCGCCGAAGAGCGCCTGCAGGCCTCGCTCGGCAGCTACCGCACCGGTCTGTCGGTGACCGGTCTGACCCTGCCCGATGCCCGCCCGCCCGAGGAGGTCAAGCCGGCCTTCGACGAGGTCAACGGTGCCCAGCAGGTCAAGGAACGTCTGATCAACGAAGCCCAGGCCTACGCGGCCAAGGTGGTCCCGGAAGCGCGCGGCCAGGCCTCGCGGGCCCGGACCACCGCCGAAGGCTACAAGCAGGCCGTGGTCGCCAAGGCCGAGGGTGATGCCTCGCGCTTCAGCCTGCTGCAGGCCCAGTACAAGGACGCCCCGGAAGTGACGCGCAAGCGCCTGTGGCTGGAAACGGTGCAGAAGGTGCTCTCGGAGAACCGCAAGATCATCGGTGGCGATGGCCGCCAGCTGATCTACGTGCCGATGCCGGGCGACAACCGCACCAGCACCAATGCCGCCCCGGCGGTGACCCCGGAAGTCATGCTGCCGTCGCTGCCTGCCAGCACGGCGGTGGATGGCGTTCGCAATGCGGAGCGTCCGACGACGCGCCCGACCGGTCGTGAGGAGGGCAGCCGATGAGAAGTTCACTGTGGATTGGTCTGGCCGTAGCGGTCCTGCTCGGCCTGTTGGGTTCGGTCTACGTGGTCCGTGAGGACCAGACTGCGATGGTGCTGAACCTGGGCAAGGTGGTCCGTGCGGACATCAAGCCGGGCCTGCACTTCAAGGTGCCGCTGGTGGAAACGGTGCGCGTGTTCGATCGTCGCTTCCAGGTGCTCGATACCGCCCCGGCGCGTTACTTCACTGCCGAGCAGAAGGACGTCAGCGTCGACTTCTTCGCCATCGGTTACATCTCCGACGTGCGCGCGTACTTCCGTGCGACCGGCGGCGATGCCCGCGTGGCCAATGCCCGTCTGGCCCCGATCATCACCGACTCCCTGCGCAACCAGATCAACTCGCGTTCGTTGCAGCAGCTGGTGTCGGGGGATCGCAGCGAACTGATCGCCAACCAGCTGACCGGCATCAACGAGTCGGTCAAGGCGCTGGGCATGCAGATCATCGACCTGCGCATCAAGCAGATCGACCTGCCGACCGACAGCCAGGTGATCAACGATGTGTATGAGCGCATGCGCGCCCAGCGTAAGCAGGAAGCGGCCAAGCTGCGCGCCGAGGGTGAAGAGCAGTCGCTGACCATCCGTGCCCAGGCCGACCGCGAGAGCACCGTGATCGTGGCCGAAGCCGAGCGCGACGCCCAGCAGCTGCGCGGTGCCGGCGATGCCGATGCCGCCCGCATCTACGGCAAGGCCGGCTCGGCCGACCCGTCGTTCTACGCCTTCTACCGCAGCCTGGAGGCCTACCGTGGCTCCATGACCGACGGCAACGGCGTGATCGTGCTCGACAAGAACGACCCGTTCCTGCAGTACCTCAAGAGCGATCGCTGAGGCCGCAGGCGGTAGTCATCCACGGGGACCCGGTGCAGACCGGGTCCCCGTTTTGTTTGTGGAGATGTCATGAAAGATCTGTTCTCGGCCCTGTGCCTGGTCGCCGTGCTCGAAGGCCTGTTCCTGTTCGCCGCCCCGTTGGCCTGGAAGCGGATGGCCGAGCAGCTGCTGATGCTGCGCAGCAGCGCCCTGCGCACCTGGGGCGGGGTGATCCTGCTGGCCGGCCTGACCACCCTGTGGTGGCTGAAGCACTGAGCGGGTTCCCGCCATGCGCTGGTTGGTAGTGCCGGCCGCTGGCCGGCTCCATGCCATCCCGCGAGCCGGCCAGTGGCCGGCACCTGCCGCGGCGGTCCTGACCGGCCGGTGAAGTCCACCGGCCCCCGGGGTGGCAGCGGCCACCGGAAACCCGGATAATGCACAAAAGCCGGACGGGCACTCTGTTTCAGAGTCACTCGTCCGGCTTTTTCCGTGTCTGGGTACCCCAGCGTCGGCGCGCTCCCCGCTGGAGCCCGCCACCCCGCGCTGCGCGGCGACCCCGGCATGGTCCCAAACCCGCGGCCCCGATGGCCGCACAAAAACCAGGAGTTACCCGTCATGGGTCAGTCAGTTGTCGTGTTGGGTGCCCAGTGGGGCGATGAAGGCAAGGGCAAGATCGTCGATCTGCTCACCGAGGAAATCGGCGCTGTCGTGCGCTTCCAGGGCGGCCACAATGCCGGCCACACGCTGGTCATCAATGGCAAGAAGACCGTGCTGCATCTGATTCCATCCGGCATCCTGCGTGCAGACGCGCTGTGCCTGATCGGCAACGGCGTGGTGATCTCGCCGGCCGCGCTGCAGAAGGAAATCGCCGAGCTGGAAACCTCCGGCGTGGAAGTGCGTTCGCGCCTGAAGATCTCCCCGGCCGCGCCGCTGATCATGCCGTACCACATCGCCCTGGACCAGGCGCGCGAACGCGCCGCCGGCGGCAAGGCGATCGGCACCACCGGCCGTGGCATCGGCCCGGCGTATGAAGACAAGGTGGCACGTCGCGGCATCCGCATCGCCGACCTGCATTACCCGGCCCAGCTGGAAGAACTCCTGCGCACCGCGCTGGATTACCACAACTTCGTGCTGACCAATTACCTCAAGACCGACGCGGTCGATTTCCAGAAGACCTACGACGAAGCACTGGCCTTCGGCGAATACGTCGAGCCGATGAAGTCCGACGTTGCCGGCATCCTGCATGACCTGCGCAAGCAGGGTAAGCGCGTGCTGTTCGAAGGCGCCCAGGGCGCCCTGTTGGACATCGACCACGGCACCTACCCGTACGTCACCAGCTCCAACACCACCGTCGGTGGCGCATTGGCCGGGGCCGGCGTCGGCGCCGATGCGATCGACTACGTGCTGGGTATCGCCAAGGCCTACGCGACCCGCGTCGGCGGTGGCCCGTTCCCGACCGAGCTGGACGATGAAGTCGGCCAGGGCATCCGCGACCGCGGTGCCGAGTACGGCGCCTCGACCGGCCGCCCGCGTCGCTGCGGCTGGATGGACATCGTCGCGCTCAAGCGCGCCGTGGCCATCAATGGCATCAGCGGCCTGTGCATCACCAAGCTGGACGTGCTCGACGGCATGGAAAAGCTGAAGGTCTGCATCGCGTACGAATACCGCGGCAAGCGTACCGAGTACGCGCCGCTGGACGCGCAGGGCTGGGAAGAATGCACGCCGGTGTACCTGGAGTTCCCGGGCTGGACCGAGAACACCCACGGCATCACCAACTGGGATGACCTGCCGCCGGCCGCCCGCGCTTACCTGCGCGCGCTGGAAGAGCTGGCCGGCTGCCCGGTGAGCATCGTCTCGACCGGCCCGGACCGCGACCACACCATGGTCCTGCAGGATCCGTTCGCCTGATCAGGCGCGTAGTGCCGGGCCATGCCCGGCATTGCGTGACTGTGTAAGGTGCAAGGTGTGAAACGAAGCCCCGCGCAAGCGGGGCTTTTTCGTTGCCTCGCCCCCTTCAGCGCCGGCCGACGCCCATCTGCAGTTCCGACAGTTCAAGGTTCTCATCGTGGTTGGCATCCAGGCTCTGGAAGCGCATCTGCGAGGAGCGACGCATCTCCTCGGCACTCAATTCGCCATCGCCGTTGAGGTCGGCGATGCGTACCCATTCCGCCGCCGAGAACTCGCCATCGCGTTGTGGGCCGAGCACCGCCTGCACTTCATCCACGCTCACCCGGTAATTGTGATCCGCATCGACCAGGCGGAAAAAAGCATCTCCGTCGTACTCATCACGGCTGACCTTGCCATCGCCATTGCGATCCAGCATTGCGAAGCGGTCCGGTGCGGTGGCGGGCAGGTCCTGCGCCGCGGCGGCGCTTGCGGCGACAGCGCCGCAGAGAAGGAGCAGGGCAACGCGGTGCGCGAGCATCATCACAGTTGTCTCCAAGACCGCAGGGGGAGGGGGGCATGCCTTCAGCACGCAGTGTCCGCCGCGTCGATGCCCGGGGCAACGGCAATTTCCCGCATTCGCGACAGTAGTTTTACTGGTTGCCCGTGCCCATCGGACCGGCGTGACCACGTCCGCCAGCGCGGGCCCATGGCATGCTGTGCAGCCTCACCAATCAGCAGGGGCGACAGGGTGTCTGAAGATCACGTGGCCACCGGCATGAGCAGCGCGGACCGCGCGTTGCATGCGGTGGTGTCCGAGCTTGAAGCGTTGCTGCGCAGCGACGGGGAAACCCACTGGGCCGACTGGATGCAGCGGGTCATCACCCAGCTTGAGCAGGGCGATCCAGGCGCGCCGGAGAGCGTGCTGCGCGCCTATGGCGGCATGGGGTCGTTCAATGATGTTGCGTTGGGCCTGGATTACAGCAACGGCCACTTCCAGTGGCGCGCAGACGCAGGTGAACTCAATGAGCGCCTGGATGCACTGCGCGGTCGCGCCTGGCAACTGGCGCGGGCGATCCGGGACGCCCCCCCCGGTACGCGTTGATCACAGGGCCTGCTGCCCCTTCAACACCGGATAAGGATTGATCGATTCGCCTTTCCACCACTGCTTTTCCGGACCCAGTACATGGATCTCGAAATGCAGGTGGGGCGCCTCGGGACTGGCGTTGCCGGTGCTGCCGACATAGCCGATCACCTCACCGCGCTTGATCGTCTTCTTCTCGGCCAGCCCATCGGCGTAGCGGTCCAGATGCGCGTAGTAGTAGCAGTAGCGACCGCTTGGCTCGAACTGGTACACCGTCAGTCCGCCGCGCACACTGTCGAACAGTTTCTCCACCGTCCCGTCCGCGACGGCCAGCACCGGCGTCCCGTTCGGCGCCAGGATGTCGATCGCATCATGCACGCGGCCTTCGCTGCGCGCATCGGTGAAGGTGTCCTGCAGCTGATCGGCCCCGATGCCCTGCACGGGCAGCAGCAGCGCGCCCGCCGCGCCGCTTGTCGGTGCGGGTGTCAAACCGCCCGCGTCCGGCGCGGGCGGTGTGGCTGACGTTTCGGCAGGCACCGGGTTCGTGGCCGGCGTCGTCGGCGGCGGGGCATCAAGCGCTGCGCGGGCCGAACTGGTGGCCGATCCCACCTTGGCCGGTTCGGCGGCGCCGAGCCGGGCGGAGGGGCCGGGCCCCAGCAGCCAGTAGCCGACCACGCCGATCACCAGTCCTACTGCCAGCAGTCGAAAGGTCTTCATGGCTTACTCCTGCATCACGACCGGCACCGAGGCATCGACCGCAGCGGCGACCTGCAGCGCATCCCAGTTGGTCATGCGCACACAGCCGTGCGATTCGGTCTTGCCGACATGGCCGGGTTCGGGCGTGCCGTGCAGGCCGTAGTGGGGCTTGGAGATGTCGATCCAGACCACGCCGACCGGATTGTTCGGGCCCGGCGGCAGGACCGCCTTGCTGTCGCCCGCCTTGGCATCCCAGAACAGCTTGGGGTTGTAGTGGAAGGTGGGATCGCGGGAGATGCCCAGGATCTTCCATTTCCCGATCGGCAGCGGGTCATGCTTGCTGCCCGAGGACACCGGAAACTGCGCGTAGACCTTGCCGTCCGCATCGAACAGCCGCAGCGTGGAGTCGGATTTGTCGATCACCAGCTTGCTGGCCTTCGGCAGCGGGGCGGCCGCGATGTTCGGCACCTGGATCACGCTGCCGGCCTTGCCCAGGTCCACGCCCGGATTGAGCGTCTTCAACAGCTCGGGGGAGGCGTGGAAGCGCTCGCCCAGCGCTTCTTCGATCGAACCGAAGCCCAGGGTTTTCAGCTTGGCCTGCGCGGCCGGACCCTTGGGCACCGGCTGGAACGGACCGGCCACGTCTTCCGCGGTGAGCGTGTAGCGCACCAGCGGCGGGGCGGCATCCGGCTGCAGCGCCTGCCAGGTGGCATCGTCCAGTTCGCCGCTGACCTTCAACCCGCGTGCGGCCTGGAAGCCGGACACGGCGCGCTTCTGGTTGGAGCCGCGCTCCCCATCGATCTGGCCGGGGGAGAAGTGCGCGCGGTCCAGCAGCACCTGCGCATGCAGATCCGAGCGTGGCCCGGTCGCCAGCGACGTCGCGTCGGCGTCCGGGATCGCGGCGGGCGCGGGTGCCGTCTGTGCGACCGCCCAACCGGAGGAGGCCCCCAGGGCGAGGGAGAGCGCGGTGAGGCGGGCGATACGGTGCAGGCGAAGGGACATCGGCAACTCCAGCGGGAACGTGTTTCCACCATGCCTGCCGGGCGTGCGCACTTGCCGTGAAAAGCCTGACGGAGGGCTGAGCGGCGATGCGGGGGCAACGCCGGGGTTATGTGAATCCATTCACAGCGGGCTCACGGCCGTCGGTCAAGGCGCTGCGTCTGGCGCCGATACCAGCCCACCCCCCCCCACGTTTTTCGGATGTCTCATGGAATTTTTGCGGAACGTCAGCGTTGTCTGGCGTCTAGGTATGGGCTTTGGCCTGTTGTTGCTGCTGGTCGCGGCCGTCGTCGCCACCGGCGCCACCGGGAGTGCGGTACAGAAGCGCGCGATGCAGCAGGTGGTCGAGGTCAACGTGGCCAAGGTGCGGCTGCTCTCGGATATGCTCGATGCCAACAACCAGATGATGGTCGTGCGCCGGGAGATGCTGATCCGCCAGGGCGACGGTCTGGCCGAGGATGAGGCGCGCATCGCCGCGCTGGTCGCGCGCTATGAAGCCAGCTGGGCCGGCTACCAGGCCTTGCCCGCACAGCCGGAAGACAAGGCCGTCGGAGACGCCATCGCGGCCGCCCGCGCGGTGGCGCGTCCGCTCAACAAGCAGATGAGCGAACAGCTGCAGCAGGGCGATTTCGCCGCTGCCACGGCCCTCACCCTGGGCGCCGTGCAGGCCGCTGCCAATGGCTGGAACCAGGCGCTCAGCGATGGCGTGGTCTACGAGGAAAAGGAAAGCCGCGAGGCCGCTGCCGAAGCGATCCGGCTGGGCGAGCGGACCCTGCTGCAGCTGCTGGTGCTGGGCGCGATCGCGCTGGTGGTCGGCATCGCCGCCTCCGTGCTGATCGGCCGCAGCCTGACCGGTCCGCTGGCCCGCGCCGTCGGCCTGGCCACCCGGATGGCCAAGGGTGATCTGGCCCATGACGTCCATCTGGGCGGTCGCGATGAGATCACCCAGCTCGGCAACGCCATGGCCACGGTCCGCCAGGGCGTCCAGGGCGCGATCACCGCGCAGCTGGACATGGCCCGCCAGCATGAGGCCGGTGCCATCAGCCATCGCATGGATGAAACGGCCTTCCCGGGCGATTTCGGCCGGATGATCCGGGCCACCAACGAGCTGGTCGGTTCGCACGTGGCCGTCGAGTTCCACATGGTCGAGGTGATGCAGCGCTACGCCATCGGCGACCTGAGCCGTGATCTGGACAGCTACCCGGGCGAGAAGGCCGTGCTGACCACCACCATGGCCACCGTCAAGGCCAGTCTGATGGCGATCAACCAGCAGATCGAGACACTGGCCTCGGCCGCACGTGCCGGCGACTTCTCCGTGCGCGGCGACGAGCCGGCGTTCCAGTTCCAGTTCCGCGCGATGGTCGCCCAGCTCAACGGGATGATGGCCAGCTCGCAGGCCAGCATCGCCGACCTGTCGCAGGTACTGCGCGCGATTTCCACCGGCGACCTGACCTCGCGCATGGACGGCCGGTACGAAGGTGTTTTTGCGCAGATGCGCGACGATGCCAACGCCACCGCGGTGCAGCTGACCGGCATCGTGCAGCAGATCCAGGGCGCGGCCGGCAGTATCAACGATGCCGCGCAGGAACTGGCGGCCGGCCACAATGACCTGTCGCGCCGTACTGAGCAGCAGGCAGCCAACCTGGAAGAAGCGGCGGCCTCGATGGAGGAGCTGACCTCCACGGTCCGGCAGAACGCTGAGCTGGCCAACCAGGCCGACCATGAAGCCCATGCGGCGGGTGCGGCGGTCAAGGCGACCGAGCAGGCGATCGCGCAGATGGCCGCGGTGATGAGCGAGATCGACCAGTCCTCGGCGCGTATCTCCGAGATTTCCTCGGTGATCGACGGCATCGCCTTCCAGACCAACATCCTCGCCCTGAACGCGGCCGTCGAAGCGGCCCGTGCCGGTGAGAACGGACGCGGCTTCGCGGTGGTGGCCACCGAGGTACGCACGTTGGCGCAGCGAGCCGGCACGGCGGCCAAGGAGATCAAGGACCTGATCGATGAGTCCAGCAGCAAGGTCAAGACCGGGCTGAGCGTCACCGTGCAGTCCGAAGCGGCGATCGCCCGCCTGACCCAGGCCAGCTCGCGCACCAATCAGCTGATGAGCGACATTGCCGCCGCGACCAAGGAACAGGCCGCCGGCATCGAGCAGGTCAACCAGGTGGTCGTGCAGATGGACCAGGTGACCCAGCAGAACGCGGCGCTGGTGGAAGAAGCCACCGCCGCCAGCCGCGCGCTGGAGCAGCAGGCGCACGCACTGACCGAATCGGTGGCGGTGTTCACGCTGGAGGACCCCTCTGCAGGCCTGCGCCGCCCGGCGTCACTGCAGGCCGCGTGACGGCACCCGCGCGCTGAGTTGGACGGAAAAGCCCCGCATCGGCGGGGCTTTTTTTCATGCCGATCCAGCCGCCCGGCGCAGCGGCGCGCCCCGATCAGTCCTCGTTCTCTTCCGCTGCTTCCCGGCCCTGCTGGCGGATCAGCGCTTCTTCGCGCGCATCGTTGATCGCATGGCGTACGCCATCCAGATCGATGGTGCTTTCATCCTGTTCGAACTCGCCCGTCAGCACGCTGTCCGGGAGCAGATCGCCGGCCTCGAACAGCGCCCACATCTCCTCGCCATACCAGGTCTCCAGCAGCTCCGGCGCCCAGCGGCCCAGGTACGCGGTGAGGTTGTTGACGTCGCGCAGCAGCATCGTGCGCGCGGCATTGTTGCCCGCCGCACTGACCACCTGGGGGAAATCGATCACCACCGGGCCTTCCGGGCCGACCAGCACGTTGTACGGCGACAGATCGCCGTGGATCAGGCCGCAGCACAGCATCCGCACCACCTGGCGGACCAGGATCTGGTGGAACTCGCGTGCCTGTTCCGGGCTGAGCTCGACCTCGCCCAGGCGCGCGGCGGAATAACCTTCGGCATCGGTGACCAGCTCCATCACCAGCACGCCGTGGAAGTAGCCATACGGCTCGGGCACGCGCACGCCGGCATCGCGCAGCTGGTACAGCGCCTCCACTTCGGTGTTCTTCCAGGCCGCTTCCTGCTGCTTGCGGCCGTAATTGCTGGCCTTGCCCACGGCGCGCGCTTCGCGGCTGCCACGGACCTTGCGGCCTTCCTGGTACTGCACGCGCTGCTGGAAGCTGCGCTGCGCCATGTCTTTGTAGACCTTCGCGCAGCGCACATCGTCGCCGCTGCGGACCACGTATACCGCTGCTTCCTTGCCGCTCTTGAGCGGGCGGAGCACTTCATCGATCACGCCGTCGTCGATCAGCGCCTGCAAGCCTTGGGGGGTCTTCACGGTATCTCGGGAATCGGCTGGCGCGGGGCCTGCCCTGGAGGGGGAGGGATTTTCGCATCTTCGGGCCGATGGAGCCATCGACACGGCGCTCGGCGGCCCGGTTGTTCAGCTGCGTGCACGTCCACGCGGGCTTGAACTCTGATTCACATCCGGCCTGCAGGCTGACGTCACTTTCCCAAGGAGTGCCGCCCATGATGCTGTCCCTGTTGCGCCATACCGGTGCCGTGCTGGCCTTGTTGCTGGCCGTTCCCTTGCTCCATGCCCGCCCTTCTTCGGCGGGCGATACGGTGCTCATCGTGGTCAGCGGCGAGGGCCGTGACCAGGGCAAGACCCGCCCCGGGTTCGAGATGGACGAATTCGCCCAGGCTTACCTGATCTTCCGCGACAACGGCCTGGCCGTGCAGGTGGCCAGCCCACGCGGCGGGCCGGTGGAGGCCGACAAGTTCGATGCCAAGGAGCCCTTCAATGCACGCGTCCTCGCCGATCCGGCCGCGGCCGCGTTGCTGGCCGATACCCGCGCCACCGCCACCCTCCGGGCGGCCGACTATGCGGCCGTCTACGTGGTCGGGGGCAAGGGGGCGATGTTCGATCTGCCCGCCGATGCCGCACTGCGCGGTCTGCTGGGCGCGATGCACGATCGCGGCGCGGTGGTCGCGGCGGTCTGTCACGGCCCGGCTGCGCTGGTGGACGTGCGGCTGGCGGACGGATCGCTGCTGGTGGCCGGGCGGCGCGTGACCGGCTTCACCAATGCAGAGGAGGGCGTGTTCGGCAAGCGCTGGGCGAAGGAATTCCCGTTCCTGCTGGAAACGGCGCTGCGCGAGCGCGGCGCGCGCTGGGAACAGGCGCCGCTGATGATGCCCAGACTGGTGGTGGACGGTCGCCTGATCACCGGGCAGAACCCGTATTCGACACCGGCCGTCGCCGAGGCGATCGTGCGCGCCACCGGTCGCACCCCGGTCACGCGCACGCCCTGGCGCGATGAGGCCAGCATGGCGCTGGTGCAGCGCCTGCTGGCCGGTGAGGGGGAGGCGGTCAAGCACGAGCTGGCCAGCAACCGTACGGGCTATCACGACCAGCTGATCGGCGTGCTCGGCTACTACCAGCTGCAGGCCGCGCAGGACGATGCTGCCGTACGTGACGCGCTGGCGATCATGCAGCTGGCCGCGCCGTACATGAGCGAACCGCAGCTGCCGCTGGGCATCGCCCAGGCGCATTGGCGGCTGGGCGAGGTGGCACAGGCGCGCACGGTGCTCGGCAAACTGCTGGAAACCCACCCGGACATGGCCGAAGCTAAGCAGCTCAAGGACACGATCGAAGGCTGACACCATGGACGACGGCCTGCACATCCTGGTGATCGAGGACAACCCGGCGCTGCGCGCCGGCATGGCCACGCTGCTGGAGGCCCGCGGCCATCGCGTGGCCTTCGCCGCCGATGGCCGCAGCGGCCTGCAGATGGCGCTGGAAGAGCCGCCGGAGGTGCTGGTGCTGGACCTCACCCTCCCGGGCATGGATGGTCTGCGCGTGTGCAGCCATCTGCGTGAACAGGCCGACCGCCACATCCCGATCCTGATGCTGACCGCGCGCGACACGCTGGCCGACAAGCTGGTCGGCTTCCAGGCCGGTGCCGATGACTATCTGGTCAAACCGTTCGCAGGTGAGGAACTGCTGGCGCGATGCCTGGCTCTGGCCCACCGACACGGCCGACGCGGCGGGCACACGCTGCGTATCGGATCGCTCGGCATCGACCGCCGTAGCGGCGCCGTGTGCCGCGGTGAGCAGGCGATCGAGTTGCCGCAGACCGCCTATCGGCTGCTGGTGCTGCTCGCCGAAGCCTGGCCGCGTACGGTGACCCGCAGCGAGTTGATCCGCCGTCTCTGGGGCGATGAGGCGCCGCCGTCGGATCCGCTGCGCTCGCATCTGTACCTGCTGCGCCAGGCGTTGGACAAACCGTTCGAGCGGCCGATGCTCAAGACCGTGCACGATGTCGGCTTCAAGCTGGAGGCCGACGCATGACGGCACGGGTGCATTGCCTGCGCAACCGGTTGATGCTGGCTTTCGCGGTGTTCGCATTGGTGGTGGCCGGCCTGTTCGGCCTGTACGTGGCGGTATTCGTGTACAGCGTGGAGGATCGCTTCTTCGATGCGATGCTTGAGCAGGAAGCGCAGCAGCAGCTGGATCAGCGGGCCACCCGTGGGACGTGGTCGCCGCCGCGCAATGCGTTCATGACGATCCACGACAGCCCTGCCACGTTCCCGTCCGATCTCAAGGCCACCTTCGATGCCGAGCCCTGGCGCCGCGAGATCGCCGGTACGCAGGGGCGGCACTATCACCTGCGGCCGGTGCAGCCGGAAGGAGCCGCCACGCCAGGGTGGCTGGTCGCCGAGGTCAGCCAGCAGCTGGTGGTGCGGCCGATGCGCAGCCAGATCCTGGCGCTGCTGGCCTGGTCCGGACTGGCCGTGGTGGTGGTCGCCATCCTGGCCGGCGCATGGCTGGCTCGACGTACCACGCGGCCCTTGTCGAAGCTGGCAGCGCTGGTCGATGAGATGGTGCCGGACAGGCTGCCGGTGGGGTTCGCCGGGGGCTTCCCCGATGACGAGGTCGGCGTGCTCGCCCGCGGCCTGGACAATCTGAGCGGGCGCGTGCGTGCCTTCATTGCGCGCGAGCATGCCTTCACCCGTGATGCCAGCCATGAGCTGCGCACGCCATTGGCAGTGATCCGCAGCGCTACCGAACAGCTGGCCAGCGAACCGGGCCTGTCCGAGCGTGGGCGGCAGCAGCTTGAGCATGTGCAGCACTCGGCGCGGCAGCTCGAACAGACCGTCATCACCCTGCTCACGCTGGCCCGCGAAGAGAACGTGGAACAGGACGCGACACCACTGGCGGTGCTGCCGGTACTGGAACAGGTGGTGATCGAGCAGGCCGCGCTGCTGGAGGGCAAACCGGTGGAAGTGCGGGTCGACGTGCCGGCCGACGTGCGCCTGCCGGTGCCCGGGCCGGTGCTGCACATGCTGCTGGCCAATCTGGTCGGCAATGCATTCGCGCATACCCGTTCGGGTGAGGTGCACATCGAGGTGGCGAGCGGGCGGCTTCGGATCCGCAACACCGCCTTGGCGGGCGATGCCGAGGCGATCATGCGGCCGTTCACCAAGGGCGAGGGCAGTGCCGGGTTCGGGCTCGGCCTGGCGATCGTGCAGCGATTGTGCGCCCGCTTCGCCATCGACCTGCGCATCGAAGGGAGCGAGCACGCCACGGTGGCCAGTTTCAGCGTGCAGTGAGGCGATCCGGCATGGCGGCCGCGGCGACCGGGTGCCATCCGAGGCGGGCCCGCTTCCGTCCATCGCCAAAGTGCGCGATGCTCTGCCGAACGGGGGAGGGGCGCATGGGCAACAGGGACGAGGGCAGCATTCACGGGGATGTCCCGGCGGAGCAGACGCCGACCGATTGGTCGTTGCTGCCGATCACGCATGGCAACGAAGATTCGATGGTGGCCGTGATCTGGCGCCTGCTGCGGCAGGAGCCGGCGCTGATGGTGAGCGCGGGATATGTGTTCCTCTCCGTGCTGGGGCTGTGGTCGAGCTACTTTTTCTATTTCAAATTCCGGCTGTCGATCCTGGACTACCTGCAGGTCAGTGACTTCCTGGTCGCCGGGCTGCGCGATCCGGCCTACCTGTTGATCCTGTTGCTGGGGGCCCTGCTTGCCGTGGTGCTGGGCTGGCCGGAGACGCTGCGGCGGCGCAATCCTTCCAAGGTGGCGCGCCTGCGCGCGCGGCACTGGGGATGGCGGATGCTGTTCTCGGAGTCGCCGTGGATGAACTGGGAATTCTCCGGGCTGCGCCCGCTGACCGGCATGTGCATTGCGGTGGTCTGCTTCATGGCATTCGGCGCGGCGCTGTATGCCCTCAGCTCGGCCGAGAAGATCCGCGATGGCAGGGGCGGTACGTCGGTGCAGGTCGTGCTCGGGGGTGACGCGGTCGCGCTGCCCGGCACTGCGAAACTGCTGGGTTCCAGCAGTGCGTTCGTGTTCCTGTGGTGGCCGGAACAACGGCGTGCCGAAGCCGTGCCGATCGGCTCGATCCGCCGGCTGCAGTCGATGCCGCTGCCGGTGAAACCGGTAGCACCTGGAACGGTCACGCCATCGAAGCCGTCCACCGTGCCAGTGCCGCGGTAAGCGCTGCGCCTGCGCTCTGCCGCGTGCTGCTCCAGGCAGCACGCGGTAGATGCACGGCGGGCCCTGTGCGCAGGTCAGGCCTTGCCGGCCGCTCGCTTTCGGGCGCCGGTCGTTGTCGTTTTTGTTGCCGTCTTTTTCGCAGGCGTCCGGGCGGCGGTAGTTGATGCGGATTTCCGGGTGGCCTGCTTCGCGACGGTCTTCTTCGCCGCTCTTTTTGTCGTCGTTTTGACCGCGGTTTTCGCTGTCGCTTTTTCAGCGGCCTTCTTCGCCGTCTTCGTTACGGTCCTCTTGGTGGCCTTCCCGGCGGCTGCTTTCGGAGCGGCCTTCTTGGCAGCGGTTTTCTTTACCGCTGCCTTCTTCGTCGGCGAGGTCTTCGCGGTCTTGGCGGCCGTGTTGTTCGCACTGCCGCGCTTCTTCCCGCCATCATCCTGCTTGTTGACCGTGGCCCAGGCGATGCGTGCGGCGGTGGCCTCGCTGCGGCCCCGCGCTTTCTCGCTTTCCTCGATGTGCTCGGCTGTGCGCTTCTGCTTGTCGGTATAGCTGGATTTATCACCGCGTGGCATGGTCGTGCTCCTGTCTGGTGACGAAGGTGGCGCCGCTCAGGCGAGCGCGCGCACCTTCGGTTCGCGGGCCCACTGCCGCGTAGCGGCGGCAGCCAGGAATGCCTTGGCGTCCTCCGCTTCGACCACGCCGGCATCGTTGCCGACCCGGGCAATCTTCAGCAGCGCTTGTGCACCGTCGTCGGCGGCGATCGCCTTGAGGTGGGCCCAGGCATCACTGACGAAATCGATCGCGGCCGATTCCTTGCTCAGTTTCTTGGCGGCATCACTGCTGAGCACCACGGCGACCGCATCGAAGACCACCGACGGCGTGCCGGCCAACTGGCCGTCCGCGGCGAGCGTCTTGCCATCGCTGAGCCTGGCGCCACCGATCTTCGGTGCGACCAGCTTGACGCTCGCCCCGGCCTTGTCGGCCGCCTTGCGCAGGTTGGCGATCAAGGCCGCGTCGGAGCCTTCGTCGAACAGGATGCCGATGCAGCGGCCTTTGAGCAGGTCTTTGGTGCGGCCGATGATGCGCACTTCCGGCGCCTTCGGGAAATCCTGTGCCGGGGTCTGCGTGGCCGCCGGCTCGGGCAGCGCGGGCATCGCCAGGCCATCGGCGACCCGCTTGGCCAGGGATTCATCGATGTTGCGCAGGTGGCTCACCGTACGATCGCGGACCTTGACCGTTTCCACCTTGGACAGCTCGAACACCAGTGCGGAGGCGAGGTGCGCCTGCTCCGGGGCTTCCAGGCTGCGGAAGAACATCCGGGCCTGGCTGTAGTGATCGGCAAAGCTCTCCGCGCGCACGCGGCCCTTGCGGCCGTCATCCGGCGCGGTGGCGTGACTGGGGAAGCCATCGGCGGTCTCACGCGGGCTGTCGCCCTGCAGCGAGCTGGGATCGTAAGCGACCCGGCCCTTCGGGATGTTCATCTGCATGTGGCCGTCGCGCTGGTGGTTGGCGAACGGGCACTTGGGCGCGTTGACCGGGATCTGGTGGAAGTTGGGCCCACCCAGGCGGCTGAGCTGGGTATCCAGATAGGAGAACAGGCGGCCCTGCAGCAGCGGATCGTTGCTGAAGTCGATGCCCGGCGGGACGTTGGCCGGACAATAGGCGACCTGCTCGGTCTCGGCGAAGAAGTTGTCCGGCCAGCGGTCCAGCACCATGCGTCCGATCACGGTCAGCGGCACCAGCGACTCGGGAATGATCTTGGTCGAATCCAGGTGGTCGAACGGGAAGGCCTCGGCCTGTTCCTCGGTGAACAGCTGCACCGCCAGCTCCCACTCGGGGAAATCGCCGGCGGTGATCGCCTCGAACAGGTCGCGGCGGTGGAAGTCGTTGTCCGCGCTCTGCAGCTTGACCGCCTCATCCCACACGGTGGACTGGATACCCAGCTTCGGCCGCCAGTGGAATTTGACGAAGGTCGACTCGCCGGCATCGTTGATCAGCCGGAAGCTGTGGATGCCGAAGCCTTCGATGGTGCGCAGCGAGCGCGGGATCGTGCGGTCGCTCATCGCCCACATGATCATGTGCATCGATTCGGGCATCAGCGACACGAAGTCCCAGAAAGTATCGTGTGCGCTGGCCGCCTGCGGGAAGGCACGGTCCGGCTCCATCTTCACTGCATGGATCAGGTCAGGGAACTTGATCGCGTCCTGGATGAAGAACACCGGGATGTTGTTGCCGACCAGGTCCCAGTTGCCTTCCTTGGTGTAGAACTTCACCGCGAAGCCGCGCACATCGCGCGGGGTATCGACCGAACCGGCGCCGCCGGCCACGGTGGAGAAGCGGGTGAACAGCGGGGTGCGCACGCCCACTTCGCTCAGGATCCGGGCGCGGGTGTACTCACCCAGCGAGCGGGTCAGCTCGAAGTAACCGTGCGCTGCGCTGCCGCGCGCATGCACGATGCGCTCCGGGATGCGCTCATGGTCGAAGTGGGTGATCTTCTCGCGCAGGATGAAGTCTTCCAGCAGGGTCGGCCCGCGCGGGGTGGCCCGCAGCGAGTTCTGGTTGTCACCGATCGGGATGCCCTGGTTGGTGGTCAGCACCGGGTGGCCGTTGCCCGCACGCTGGTGCAGTTCATCCCCCTCGCCGCGGACATCGGTGGCGGGTGCAGGGGCGTTCTTCGTGCTTTTCTTGCTGGCGGCCATGAGGCGACTCCGGGAGCTGGCGGGAAGGGGGATCGCTTCACACTGGCGGCCGGGGCGTTAATCGAGGGTGCGAAAACCGGGCGCTGCTTGCACCCGCGCTTCACATGCGGTGCCCCGGCGCTGGGTGGCGCGCGTGCGGGCAGGTATCCTTGGGCGCGTCTTCCCCTGTTCTCCCCAACCGCATGCGCGTTGAACCCGCCGACATCGAAGCCCTGTTTGATGCGATCCCCGACGTCCTGTTCTTCATGAAGGACTGCGACGGGCGCTACACGCATATCAACCAGACCATGCTGCGCCGGCTGGGCCTGAAGTCGCGCAAGGACGTGATCGGACGCACCGCGGCGGAGATCTATCCGACCGGGCTGGGCGCGGACTACGCCACCCAGGATGAGCAGGTGCTGGCTGGCAAGGTCATCGAAAACCTGATGGAACTGCATCTGTTCGCCAACCGCGAGCCGGGCTGGTGCCTGACCTGCAAGCGGCCGCTGCTGGTGGAGGGGCAGATCCGCGGGCTGATCGGGATCTCGCGCGACCTGGGCCAGAAGGACAGCCTGGGCACCCAGTACGAACAGCTGCGCCTGGCCCTTGCCCATCTGAATGCGCATTACGCCGAGAACGTGCGCATGCAGACCCTGCTGGACATCACCGGGTTCTCGCTGTCCAAGCTGGAGCGCACCTTCCGCAAGGTGTTCCAGATGACCCCGCAACAGGTGTTGACCCGCTTGCGCATCCAGATGGCGGTGCACCTGCTGCATGGCCCGGACAGCATCGCCAGCATCGGCCAGGCCTGCGGCTTCACCGACCAGAGCGCGTTCACCCGCAAGTTCAAGGCCGAGGTCGGGCTGTCGCCGCGGGCCTACCGTGCCCAGATCGGCGAGCGCGCCGCTGCCTGAGGCGGGGTGGGGCTTCCGGCCTATGCCGTCGCGCGGCCGACAGGGTATGGTGTCGCACTTGTTGCCCGCCAATCGATTCCGATGCCCGCATCCCAGACTCCGGCTCCTGCCACTCCGCCCGCCGATACCCGCCTGGGACACGCGCTCAAGCCCCGCCAGCTGATCATGATGGGCCTGGGCAGCGCGATCGGCGCCGGCCTGTTCCTCGGTTCCGGGGTGGGCGTCCAGGCCGCCGGCCCGGCGGTCCTGCTGTCGTATCTGGTCGCCGGCGCGCTGGTGATCATCGTGATGAACGCGCTCGGCGAAATGGCCGCGGCCAAGCCGACCAGCGGCGCGTTCTCGGTGTACGCCGCCGACGCCATGGGCGCCACCGCCGGCGCCACGGTGGGCTGGCTGTGGTGGGTGCAGCTGGTGATCGTGATCGCCGCTGAAGCAGTCGGTGCGGCCGGCCTGCTCGCCACGGTCTGGCCGGCGATTCCGGTGCCGATGGCGGCGCTGGCCTTCATGCTGTTCTTCACCGCCATCAATCTGCTCGGGGTGAAGAACTTCGGCGAGTTCGAATTCTGGTTCGCGATCCTCAAAGTCGCCGCGATCGTCGGCTTCATCCTGATCGGCGTGGCGCTGCTGATGGGCTGGCTGCCGGACGTGGCCTCGCCGGGCCTGCGCAACTTCACCGAGCACGGTGGCTTCATGCCCAAGGGCCTGGCCGGGATCGGCGCGGCGCTGCTGGTGGTGATATTCGCCTTTGGCGGCACCGAGATCGTGGCGGTGGCCGCAGCCGAAACTGAAGATCCTGAGCGCAGCATCGCCCGTGCGATCCGCACCGTGGCCTGGCGCATCCTGGTGTTCTACATCGGCTCGCTGAGCGTGATCATCGCGGTGGTCCCGTGGACCAGCGAGGCACTCAGGTCGCCGTTCGCGGCGGTGCTGGAAGCGGCCAAGATTCCGGGCGCGGCGACGGCGATCACGCTGATCGCGGTGATCGCGCTGCTGTCGGCGTTGAACGCCAATCTCTACGGTGCGTCGCGGATGATGTATTCGCTGGCGCAGCGCCGCGAGGCGCCGGCGGTGCTGGGCTGGACCGATCCGCGCCAGGTGCCGATCATCGCGGTGCTGGCCAGTGTGCTGTTCGGTTTTGCGGCGACGGTGATGGAGCTGGTGTTCCCGGACAAGGTGTTGCCGGTGCTGCTCAACATCGTGGGCTCGACGTGTCTGTTGGTGTGGACGATTTCGTTGCTGTCGCAGTTGATTCTGCGCCATCGTGCGAACCGGGATGGGACGCGGTTGCCGTTCCGGATGGCGGGGTATCCGTATCTGACGGTGATCGGGTTGGGGGTGCTGGCGCTGATCTTCGGTCTGTTGCTATCCGAAGCGCACACGCGGGTGCAGTTCCTGTCGATGGCGGCGCTGACGGTGGTGATTGCGGCGAGCAGTGAGATCGCGCGTCGGGTGCGTGCTACAGCTAACAGCTAACAGCCAACGGCCAACAGCCGCAGGTTCGTGACTCCGCTTGCCTGGGCGGGCACGGGTGGGTTGTCGGGACCCGCCGCAAGTACGTCCCTGTAGGCTCGTGTGTTGCCATCCATGGCAACACACGGTCCCGCCAACCCACCCGTGCCCACCCTTTGACAGGGGGCTGGTGGGCAATGGGAAGTCAAAAGCGAAAGCAGAACGCAGAACGCAGAGCGCAGAACGCAGAACGCTGCCGAGCTGGTGCTGCGCTGCTCGCTTCTCGAATCTGGATACTCGGCGCTCAGCTCAATTCTCAGTGCTCAGTGCCAAGTACTCAGTGCTCGATGCTCGATGCTCGACGCACAGTGCTCGATGTTCAACGCCAACGCCAACGCCAACGCCGATGCAGATGCTGATGCCTGGGTGATTGACTGCAACGTGACGCGACGACGGCATGACCTACTGACGCTCATCTCCGCCGCAGGGCATCTGCGTTTGTTTCTTCATGGGCGGCCGACAGGCTGTCGAGGGCGGGGGTGTGTGGGTTGGCGGGACCATGAGCGCCATGGATGGCGCGACATGAGCCTCCATGGACGGATTCACGGCGTGTCCCGCGAACCCACACACCCCCGCCCAGCCGGCAGAATCCAAAGGCGGCTCTCCTCCACGGCGCGCAGGAGCCGGGAGACGGGGAGTCGGCAGCAGCCCATAACAAAAACGGCCCGCTTGCGCGGGCCGTCTGCTGTTGCGTCAGGGCAGGGAGGCTTAGACCTCCACGCCCTCGTCTTCCTTGTACGCATCGACCGGGATGCAGGCGCACATCACGTTCTTGTCGCCGTAGACGTTGTCCACGCGTGCCACCGGCGGCCAGTACTTCTGCTGGCGCAGGCTGGCCAGCGGGAAGGCCGCCAGCTCGCGCGGGTAGGCGTGGGCCCACTCGCTGGCCGAGACCGCCGTGGCGGTGTGCGGGGCGTGCTTGAGCGGGTTGTCCTCGCGGTCCAGTCGCCCGTCTTCGATCGCGGCGATTTCCTCACGGATCTGGATCATCGCGTTGATGAAGCGATCCAGCTCGTGCAGCGATTCGCTCTCGGTCGGTTCCACCATCAGCGTGCCGGCGACCGGGAAGCTCAGGGTCGGGGCGTGGAAGCCGAAATCGATCAGGCGCTTGGCCACGTCCTCGGCGCCGATGCCGGAGGTCTTCTCCAGCGGTCGCACGTCCAGGATGCACTCGTGCGCCACCAGGCCGTTGCGGCCGGTGTACAGGGTCTTGAAGTGCGGGGCCAGGCGCTTGGCGATGTAGTTGGCGTTGAGCAGGGCCACCTGGGTTGCCTTGCGCAGGCCGGCGGTGCCCATCAGCGTGATGTACATCCAGCTGATCGGCAGGATCGAGGCGCTGCCGAAGCTGGCCGCGCTGACCATGCCGACATCGCCTTCGCCGCCCAGCACCTTCGGCAGGAACGGGGCGAGGTGCGACTTGACCGCACACGGGCCGACGCCCGGGCCACCGCCGCCGTGCGGGATGCAGAAGGTCTTGTGCAGGTTCAGGTGCGAGACGTCCGAGCCCCACTTGCCGGGCTTGGCCACGCCGACCAGGGCGTTCATGTTGGCGCCGTCGGTGTACACCTGGCCGCCGTGCTTGTGCACGATCTCGCAGATATCCACCACCTCTTCCTCGAACACGCCATGCGTGGACGGGTAGGTGATCATCAGCGCGGCCAGGCGGTCGCTGTACTTCTCCGCGTTGACCCGGATGTCCTCCAGGTCGACGTTGCCGTTGGCATCGGTCTTGGTCACCACGACCTTCATGCCGCACATCTGCGCCGAGGCCGGGTTGGTGCCGTGCGCCGAATCCGGGATCAGGCAGACGTCGCGATGGCCCTCGCCGCGCGAGCGGTGGTAGGCGCGGATCGCCAGCAGGCCGGCGTACTCGCCCTGAGCGCCGGAGTTCGGCTGCAGGCTCACCGCGTCGTAACCGGTGCACTCGACCAGCATCGCTTCCAGGCCGTCGATCAGTTCCTTGTAGCCGGTAGCCTGGTCGGCCGGGGCCAGCGGATGGATGTTGGCGAACTCCGGCCAGGTCACCGGGATCATCTCGGCGGTGGCGTTGAGCTTCATGGTGCAGCTGCCCAGCGGGATCATGGTGCGATCCATCGCCAGGTCCTTGTCCGCCAGCGAACGCAGGTAACGCAGCAGTTCGTGTTCGCTGTGGTGGGTGTTGAACACCGGGTGGGTCAGGAAGGCGCTGGTGCGCACCAGATCGGCCGGCAACGCATCGGCGGTGGCCGCATCGAGCGCGTCCACGTCGACGGTCGCACCGAACAGCTGGCCCAGCGCGATGATGTCGGCGCGGGTGGCGGTTTCATCCAGGCTGATGCCGACCGCATCGCTGTCGATCGCACGCAGGTTGATGCGCGCCGCCGCAGCCTTGTCGTGGATCGCCTTGGCGTCGATGTCCTTGACGTGCAGGGTGTCGAAGAAGTGCTCGCCCACGTTGACGCCGGCGCCGCGCAGCGCGGCGGCCAGGATGCTGGCCAGACGGTGGGTGCGGCGGGCGATGCGGGTCAGGCCTTCCGGGCCGTGGTACACGGCGTACATCGAGGCCATGACCGCCAGCAGCACCTGGGCGGTACAGATGTTGGAGGTCGCCTTCTCGCGGCGGATGTGCTGCTCGCGGGTCTGCAGGGTCAGGCGGTACGCGGCGTTGCCCTGCGCATCGACCGAGACACCGATCAGGCGGCCCGGCATCGAGCGCTTGTAGGCGTCGCGGCAGGCCATGAAAGCGGCATGCGGGCCGCCGAAGCCGAACGGCACGCCGAAGCGCTGCGAGTTGCCGACCACGATGTCCGCGCCCCATTCGCCGGGGGCGGCGATCAGGGTCAGCGCCAGCAGGTCGGTGGCCACGGCGACCAGGCCACCGCGCGCGTGCACGGCATCGGCCAGCGCCTTGTAATCGCCGATATGGCCGAAGGTATCCGGGTACTGCAGCAGCACGCCGTAGGCTTCGGCTTCCATCGCCTCGGCCGGGGTGCCCACGCGCAGCACGATGCCCATCGGCTCGGCGCGGGTGCGCAGCAGTTCCAGCGTCTGCGGGTGCACGGCGTCGTGCACGAAGAAGGTATCGGACTTCGACTTGGCCGAGCGCTTGGCCAGCGTCATCGCTTCGGCGGCGGCGGTGGCTTCATCCAGCAGCGAAGCGTTGGCGATCTCCATGCCAGTCAGGTCCGCGCACAGGGTCTGGAAGTTGATCAGCGCTTCCATGCGGCCCTGTGAAATCTCGGCCTGGTACGGGGTGTAGGCGGTGTACCACGCCGGGTTTTCCAGCACGTTGCGCAGGATGACGTTCGGGGTGAGCGTGCCGTAGTAGCCCTGGCCGATGAAGGTGCGGAACACCTGGTTCTTGTCGGCGATGGCGCGGATCTTGGCCAGCGCCTGCACTTCGGTGAGGGACTCGGGCAGATCCAGCGGTGCCGGCGACTTGATGCCGGCCGGGACGATCGCATCGGTCAGCGCGTCCAGCGAGGCGTGGCCGACCACGTCGAGCATCTGCGCGATTTCGGCGTCGTTGGGGCCGATATGGCGTTCGACGAACGCGTGGCTGTGTTCAAGCTCGCGCAGGGAGGGGGTGTTCTGGGACATGGCTGGCATCTCGGAGAGTGGGCACGCACGTTCGGAAGGCGGCCGGGCCAGGGCGCGTCGCGGGCGACAGCGATCCACCGGACCTTGCGGTCTTCCTGGGTGCCCCTCTGTCCTTTTGCCTGAGAGTTTAAAAGCGCGCATCGGCGTGCTTCGTGCCCCTTCGGCGCCGGCATTCGCCGGTCTCTCCAGAGTTTTGGTACGGGTGGTATCGGGCCTGAGCGATTACGGGCGTTGCGCCTTCGGCAGCGGGTGTCCGCTTCTCCCACCATGTAGCGCGGCGATTATAGCCCAGCCGTTTCGGGCACTGGGCCTTTCCGGCACATGAATACGCAGCCGCGCAGGACCCCGGAAACCCGGCCCGGGCATGGTGCCGGGGGCGGCAAAGGCCTATGATCACTGGATCCTCGTATTCATCTGGCGCCGCCCGTTCCGGGCCAGGCGCCCGCCGTGCAGTGCGCATGGCCGCTGACGGAAGCCCGCATGACGCCCGCCTCACCCTCGACCCGCCGCTTGGCCCTGCTGCTCGCAGGCCTGGCGATGTTCGGTCCGTTCTCGATCGACACTATCTTTCCCGCCTTCCTGCTGCTGGGCGACCGCATGCAGGTGGACCAGGTCGCGGTGCAGCAGACCATCAGCGTGTACCTGCTGTTCTATGGGCTGATGAGCCTGGCCCACGGCCCGCTCTCGGATGCGTTCGGCCGCAAGCGGGTGATCATCGGTGGGCTGGTGCTGTTCATCGGCGCCTCGATCGGCTGTGCGCTGTCGCGGGACATGACCACGTTGCTGGTGTTCCGCGCGCTGCAGGGCGTGACGGCCGGTGTGGGTGTGATCGTCGGCCGCGCCGTGATCCGCGATCTGTACCACGGTGCCGACGCGCAGCGCTTGATGAGCCAGGTCTCGATGATCTTCGGCGTCGCCCCGGCGATCGCCCCGATCATCGGTGGCTGGATCCTGCTCGGCGGCGGCGACTGGCCGTTGATCTTCTGGTTCCTGGTGCTGTTCGGCGTGGTGTTGCTGCTGGCCACCGGCAAGTGGCTGCCCGAAACCCATCCGGTCGAGGCGCGCACGCCACTGTCGATGCGGGAACTGCTGCGCAGCTATGCGCGGATGGGTTCCAATGCGCGCCTGCTGCGTCTTGCTGCAGCCGGTGCGTTCAATTTCTCCGGCATCTTCCTGTATATCGCCTCGGCGCCGGTGTTCGTGATGCAGCACCTGAAGCTCGGCGAAGGCGGATTTGCCTGGTTGTTCATTCCCACCATCGGCGGCATGACCGTGGGCTCGTTCCTGTCCGGGCGCATGGCCGGGCGGATCGTGCCGCAGCGACAGATCGCGATCGGGTTTGCGTTGTGCGCGGTCTCGGCGCTGTTGAACTTCGGCTACGTGACATCGGTACCGCAGATCGCGCTGCCGTGGGCGGTGATGCCGATCTTCCTGGGCGGCGTCGGCATGGCCTTGATCTTCCCGATCCTGGCGCTGGCCGTGCTGGACATGTACCCGCATCAGCGCGGCCTGGCCTCCTCGATGCAGATGTTCATCCAGCTGATGATCAACACGGTGGTGGCCGGCGTGGTCTCGCCGATGCTCAGCAGCAGCCCGATGCACCTGGCCTTGGGCTACGCGGGCTTCTTCGCCATCGGTGCCGTCTTCTGGTACTGGGAGCGGCGCTGCGAACGCCGCCGCGACCTGCTCACGCCCATCGAGTGAGCCGCATGCATGCCACGCCTGCACACAACGCAGGCGTGGCGGCATTGCCATTGCGCGACTGCGGCGTATCCTGTGCCTTCGCCAGCCAGTTCGTGCTCCACGACAGCCAATACGCTCCCCTGCGGACGCCGCGTCCGCCGCAACTCAGGGTGATTGCATGGCTGCCCATCAGACCTACCGCCTGTTCGATGTCGCGCTCAAGCAGCGCACCGTTCTCTCTCCGTCGCTTACCCGCATGGTCTTCGCTGCGCCCGATGTGGCCAACATGAAGACCGACGGGCCGGATCAGCGTATCAAGGTGTTCTTCCCGCTACCCGGCCAGCCAGCCCCCGAGGTGCCGCAGGGCGAGGACTGGTACGCGCGTTATCGCGCGCTGCCCGACACCGAGCGTGCGCCGATGCGCACCTACACCATCCGTGCGCTGCGCCCTGAAGTGGGCGAAGTTGATGTCGATTTCGTGCTGCACGGCGAGACCGGCCCCGCCTCGCGTTGGGCCATGCAGGCACGTGTCGGCGATCGGGTCGGACTGCTGGCGCCCGATGCGCGGGTCGAGGCCAGCAGCGAGGGCTACGAGTGGAAGCCGCCGGCGCAGGTGAAGCGCGTGCTGTTGGTGGCCGATGACACTGCGCTGCCAGCCGTGGCCGGCATTCTGGAAGACTTGGCGCAGTGGCCGCAGCCGCCGGACGTGCAGGCCTTCCTGGAGGTGGAGCACGAGGCGGATGTAATGCCGCTGCAGGCACCGCCCGGTGCGCAGCTGTTCTGGCTGGCCCGCGAGGGCGCCGCGCATGGTCAGCGGCTGCAGGACGCGGTACGGGCCCGGGTCGGTCCCTCCGGTACGCGCCATGGTGAGCAGGAACTGGCCGAGATCGACATCGATCAGGACATCCTGTGGGAGCAGGCCGGTGCGCCGGGCGGCGGGCTGTATGCCTGGGTCGCCGGCGAGGCCGGCGCGGTGATGGCGGTCCGCCGGCACCTGGTCAAAACCTGTGGTATCGACCGCCAGGCCATCACCTTCATGGGCTATTGGCGGCACGGCAAGGTCCTGGATTGAGAGGGCCGCCCGTGCTGCGATACGGGCTCGCCAGGGTCCGTGCGGTATCCTTGGCGCTTTGCCGCAGTCCGGATTTCCCCATGTCGACCACCTCCAAACTGCGCCGCGACATCCGCCGGCGCCGCGAAACCCAGGCCGCCAACCGCGAGCAGGCCGCCACCCCGCCGGTCGAGCCGCATGCCGAACTGCGCGACCAGCAACGCACGCTGCTGGCCGGTGTGGTGCGCCGCGAGGGTGAGTGGGTGCTGGGCATGGACGGACGCATCGCGGGGCAGACCACCAGCGCGGCACGCGTGCTGGCCTTGATCATGCAGGCCGCCGAACTGCACGAGCGGCAGGGCACGCCGGTCCGGTTGGTGTACTCGGATGCGTTGAAGGATGCCGCGCACGCCGAGGCCAAGGCCGACGGCATGGACTTCGAGCAGTTCAAGACCGAGCTGGCGGCCGCCCTGAAACCCACGTCGTAGCGCCACGCCCTGCGTGGAAGCGCATGAAAAAACCGGCCTTTCGGCCGGTTTTTTCGTTGCGGGCTGCGGCCGGGCCGAGCCCGGCCCAACCCACGGGTTACGGTGCCGCGGGCGCCGTCGGTGTGGCCGGGGCCGCAGCGGTGGCCGCCGGCACCTGCCAACCACACATCTGGCCCTGGTTCTGCTGCTTGAGCCATTCGTTGACCGGGGTGAAGTACTCGATCATCGGGCCGGCATCGAGTTTGTCGCCGCCGGTGATTTCCTTCAGCGTGGCCTGCCACGGCTGGCTGGCGCCCTTGCTCAGCATGGCCCAGAACTTCTGGCCGGCTTCCTTGTTGCCGTAGAAGCTGCACTGATGCAGCGGACCCTTGTAACCGGAGGCATCGCACAGGCCCTTGTAGAACTGGAACTGCAGGATGCGCGCCAGGAAGTAGCGGGTGTACGGGGTGTTGCCCGGCACGTGGTACTTGGCGCCCGCATCGAAGAATTCCTCACCGCGCGCGCTGGCCGGGGCCACGCCCTGGTACTTGGCCTTCAGGTCCCACCACGCCTGGTTGTAATGGTCCGGGGTGATCGAGCCATCGAACACGCCCCAGCGCCAGCGGTCGATCATCAGGCCGAACGGCAGGAACGACACGCCGCTCAGGGCCATGCGCATCTGCGCGTTGATGGTCGCCTCGCGGCTTTCCTGCGGGGCGTCGACCAGGCCGATCGAGTTGAGGTACTGCGGCGTCATCGCCAGCACGATGGTGTCGCCGATCGCTTCATGGAAGCCGTCGTTGGCACCGCCCTGGAACAACGGCGGCAGCGGGTTGTAGGCCAGGTCGTAATAGATATGACCCAGCTCGTGGTAGATCGTGGTGAAATTCTCTTCGTTCGGCTTGATGCACATCTTGGTGCGCACGTCGCCTTCCATGTTCATGTCCCACGCGCTGGCGTGGCAGACCACGTCACGGTCCAGCGGCTTGATGAACTGGGTCTTGTCCCAGTACGACTTCGGCAGTGCCGGCATGCCGAGCGAGACATAGAAGTCCTGCGCGCGCTCGGTCATCTGCTTGGCGGTACGCAGTTCGGCCTCACGCTGCGCCTTGTACAGCGCTTCCACGTTCGCGCCGCTGCCGGCCTTGGCCAGTGCGCCACTGAGGTTGGTCTGGTACTGCTTTTCCAGTGCGGCGGTGATGTCCAGGTTGCCGGCACCGGGATACGGTTCCAGCTGGTCCCACAGGTTGGACCAGTCCTGCTGCCACATGTTGCCGGTCAGGTGCGCGGCGATCAGGCCGCCGTTGACCTCGGCCTTGTCCTTGCCGTACGTGGCATCGAGCTTGGTACGGGCATAGCAGTGCAGCTGCTCGTACATCGGCTTGACCTGGTCCCACAGCCGGTCGGTTTCCGGGCCGATCTGGTCGGCCGGCATGTCGTAGCCGCTGCGCCACATCTGCCCGGCGTCGGCGAAGCCCATTTCTTTGGCACCTTCATTGACCAGGCTGACGAAACGCTCGTAATCAGCGCGCATCGGCTTGGTGGTTCCATGCCAGCCCTGCCAGGCGTCCAGCTGCGCGTCGTAGTCGCGGCTGCGGGCGAGGACCTGTTCCAGATCGCCGAGCTGGCGGCAGGTCTGGGGGTTGGCTTCATCGGTGCAGTATTTGCCGGAGCCATAAGCGCCTTCCATGCGGCTGGCGATGCGGGTCAGCTCGGAGAGCTTGGCCGGGTCGCGCGGGGCGGGCATGGAGGTCATCAGCTTGAGCAGGTGGATCTGGCGCTTGGTGTCTTCGCTCATCGGCTGGCCGTCGTACTGGCCGGCCTGGGCGATCCAGCCGTTGAGCACGGTGAGCCAGCGTTCGTTGGCCTTGGCCGCGACGCGCTCGGAATCGTCATTGATGTAGGTCGAAGACAGCCACTGGGCCGAGGTCATTTCCGGGTACATGGCTTTGTACTCGGCGTTGACGCGGGCGATGAACTGGTCCGCGGTTTCCTTGGACTGGGTGGTGCCCGTGGCCGGTGCATCGGCGGGGGACGGTTCCTTGTGGCAGGCCGCCAGCGTCAGTGCGGCAGCACTGACAGCCAGGGCCAGCAGGAGCGGGCGGTGGTTCACGGGCACATCCTTGGGTGGTGACAGACCGGCGAAGGCTAGTGAAGCGCCGGGCGCACCGCAAGGGGCAGGGCAGCAGGGTTCGGGTGGGATCGTAGCGCCAACGTCAACGGCGTGGCGTCATTGCATCGTGGTTTGGGTCGGTGCGGGCGGGTTGTCGGGACCCGCCGTGAACCCGTCCATGGGGGACCGTTATGCGCCGTCCATGGCGCATAACGGTCCCGCCACGGTCTGGCCTGCCTCGACCAAAACGGAAGAGCGAATAGCTGACAGCAGTGGTCGTTCCGCTTCAAACCTCGCACGACGCAAACAGATCCCGGTCACGTTCATACACCGACGTCTTGACCTGCATCAGCCCCAGCACCGACGGGAACAGATTGTCGTGGTCGGTGTACTTGCCTGCGCGCTCCCGCACGCAGGCCAGGTTGAGCCCGCGGTTGGCGGCGAAGGACGGCGAGAACCACATCGTCATCGGTACGCGGGTCTGCTCCTGCGGGGCGATCGCATACGGCACACCGTGCAGATACAGGCCCTTCTCGCCCAGCGATTCACCATGATCGGAGAGGTAGATCATCGCCGTGTCGTAGTCGTCCATGCCCTTCAGTGTGCCGATCGTGCGCGAGAGCAGGTGATCGGTGTACAACAGCGCGTTGTCGTAACTGTTGGTGATCTGCTCGCGGCTGCACTTGCCCAGGTCCGGCGTATCGCAGGTCGGGGTGAAGCGGCGGAAGCGCGGCGGATAGCGTTCGAAGTAACTCGGCCCGTGGTTGCCCAGCTGGTGCAGGACCACCACGCGGTCACCGGGCTTGGCGCGCACCTGGGTGGCCAGATCGTCGATCAGGATCTCGTCCATGCAGCGCCCGTTGGCGCACAGGGTCGGGTGCTTGGCATCGTCCAGTGCCTGCATTTCCAGGCCCTCGCACACGCCCTTGCAACCGGATTGGTTGTCGCGCCACAGCGTGGCAATGCCGGCGTGATCCAGCACGTGCAGCAGCGACTGGTGCGCGCGGATCTTTTTTTCGTCGTAGTCATGCCGTCCATAGGGCGAGAACAGGCAGGGCAGGGAGACTTCGGTGCTGGTGCCGCACGAATGCATGTCGGGGAAATTGATCACCCCGGCCTGGGCCAGTTCCGGCGTGGTCTGCTTGGCATAGCCGTTGAGGCCCCAGTTCTGTGCGCGTGCGGTCTCGCCCATCACGATCACCAGCAGGCGCGGGCGGCTGCCCGCGGCACGCGGGGTCACGTTGGCATCCATGCCGATCGGCAGCTTGGGCGCACGCTGGATCGGATTGTCACCGCGCAGCGCCTTGGGCAGGCCGAGCAGGAAGTTCCCGGGCGTGGCCAGGTAACGCACTTCGCGCTGGTTGCGCATCAGCGAGGACATCTCCTGGAAGGAGAGCATCGCCCCGCCGAAGGCGATCAGTGCCGACAGCAGCAGAAAACCGATACGCCACAGCAGGGCCCTGCCCAGCGTGCGGCGGCGGAGCTGCACACGCGAGAGCAGCAGCATCGGTACGAAGGCCAACAGCAGCAGCGGCAGGATCAGGGTCGGCGTGATCAGTTCGCGGCTTTCCTTGTGGTCGGTGGCCAGTACGTTGCGCAGCATGTCCGCATCCAGATAGATGTGGTAACTGCTCATGTAGTGCGCAGCCAGCGCGGTGCCGATCAGCAGCACGCTCAGCACCACCTTGGCATTCCAGCGCCAGACCAGCAGCCCCATCAGCAGGCTGTGCGCGCCGACCAGGAACAGGAACAGCGAGAGGGCGAAACCCATGCTGCCCGGGTGGGACGCCATTGCGCTGTGCCAGAACAAGCCGTTGCAGGCGACCGCGAAGAACACGCTCGTGAGCAGGATCAAGGTCTCGGTGGTGCACTGCGGGCGCCAGGCGCGCAAGGCAGCCAGCGCCGGGAAGCGTGTAGTACGCGGGAGGGTGGCGCTCATGCCGCGTCTCCCTGCCCACTGACCGGCACCGTGCTGCGTTCGTGCAGCCGGATGCGTTCAACCAGCAGGTACAGGCCCAGCGACACCGCCCAGCAGGTGGCCAGTGTCCACAGATCATGCGACAGGAAATGCGCGCCACGCAGTTGCTGCGAGAACCCGAACACGCCGCCGGCCAGCAGGCCGACCGCCAGGCCGCGCCAGCGCCAGGCGGGGCGCACCATCAAGGCGACGAAGTACAGGCTGATCCACGCAAAGCCAGCGCTGGAGTGCCCACCCGGGAAGCACACCCCGCGCGGCATGCCCGGTGGGCGTGTGGCGAACAGGCCGATGAACTCGCGGGTGCCGCCGTAGCGGGTGAGATCCCACGGGCAGTCCATATTGGTCAATGCCTTGAGCAGCGAGACCAGGCCGGTGCCCAGTGCGACCGCCAGCACCAGGTACAGCAAGGGCCAGCGCCACCCGGCCGCACGTTCGCTGCGCCACGCGTGGAAGCACAGCACGATCGCCACCAGCGCAGCTGCACTGCTGGCCCATTTGCCGGCCTGATGAATCAGGTGAGTGGTGACCCACGCGTTCTGCAGCGCCCACTGCTGCCCTTCCAGGCGATACCACTGGTCGGCCAGCCACTGGTCGCCCCCGGCGCCCATCAGCGCAGCGCTGGCGAGCGCGGTCAACGCCAGCGGAGCCCAGAGGTGATCGCGGAGGAAGCGCGGCGTGGCCGACGCAGCCGGCGCGGAGGAGAGAGCAACGGTGGACGCTGGGAACATGGACAATGGGGCCGGCGGGAGATTCCGGCGCCATGGTCGTCAGCGGGTTGTCGGAGAGGGGTCGGAGCGATGTTGGCCGCCGGTTAAGCGCGACCTTCCGTTCAGTCTTCCTCATCCTGCGCGGTGTCGGTCGCCGTCACGGCGGCATGGCAGTCCGCCTGCCAGGCGGTGCCCGGGAACAGCAGCCAGCGGTTCCGATTGGCGCTGCCGATCTCGATCACCGCCGACGGGTCCACGCAGGGGCTGATCGCCTCATCAAGCACCAGCAGCCAGCGGCGCTGCGGGGCCTGCGCCAACCACGGGCCTGCGGCCTGCCATTGCTGCTCCCACGGCGTTTTGAAGCCGAAATCGGTCACCGGGCGGTCGGCCTGCAGCAGGTTCTGCTCGCGCCAGGCCACCACGCCCAGCTCGGCCTCCGGCCCGATCCGCGTGCCCACCCGCTGCATCACGGCGGACGCGGAGCTGTACGGATCCAGCGTCGGCATCAACACCCAGCCGTACAGATTCCAGAGCAGGAAGGCGGTCGCCACCACCAGTGCGCCCGCGCGCCGTTGGCGCCACCACAGTGCCAAGGCCAGCAGCACCACGCCGAAGGCGATCAGCCAGCCGCCCAATACGGGCAGCAGGGCATCGGGCATGGCACGTCGGGCCAGCTGGAGGTGCGCCCACGCGCTACCGCTCCAGAGCTGTGTGCCGATGTACAGCGCCGCCGTGCCCAGCACCGCGACATACGCCCACAGCAGCCAGCGCAGCCCGGCCCGGCGCAGCAGCCCGGGCAGCAGCGGTGCGGCGGCCAGGCACAGCGCGGGCAGCATCGGGAAGATGTACACCTCGCGCTTGCCCGGGCTGGCGCTGAAGAAGACGAGTACCAGCAGCGCCCACCCCAGCAGCAGCCACCAGCGCCCGTCCAGGCGGTTGAGGCGGCGCCACCACGCGGGGATCAGCGCCGGCAGCAACAGGCTGCCCGGCAACCACAAGGTGACCATCACCTGCAGGTAGTACCAGACCGGCTTCACGTGGTGCCAGGCGTTGGCGTAGCGGGTGCCGGTCTGTTTGAACAGCAGTTCGCGCGCATACGCGTGCAGTGCCGGATCGGACGCGTTGAGCAGGGCGATGCCCAACGGTGCCAGCCAGACCGCCGTGCCGAGCAGGAAGGCCGGCAGCAGCCACCACAGATCGCGCGCGGTGCCCGGCGGCAACGCCGTGCCACGGGCGCGCCAGCGCCACAGGGCAAACGGCACCAGCACCAGCAACGGCAGGAAGCCGACGCCCTTGGTCACCGTGCCCACCCCGGCAGCAAAGCCGGCCAACCACAGCGCCGGGCGGTTGCGGCCCTCCAGCAGGTGGCGCAGCAGCCCCCACAGCGACAGGGTGGTCATCGCTACCAGCACCATGTCGATCTGGGCCCGTTTGGCCATCAGGCCGAACTGCAGGCAGCTGAACAACGCGAGCAGGGCCCACCACCCGACCCGGCGGTTCCACAGGCGCCGGCCCAGGTCCCAGGTCAGCCACAGCGTGAGCAGCGCAGCCAGCAGCGAAGGCACCAGAAAGGCGAGCGCCCAGCCGCCGAACAGCTGGTGGCTGGCGGCCTGCATCCACATGAAGACCGGCGGTTTTTCCGCATACAGTTCGCTGCCGCGGTGGGGCAGCAGCCACTGGCCGGACTCGACCATGGCACGCGCTGCGAGCACGAAACGCGGTTCATCGGGCGGGGAGGGCTGGCGCAGGCCGATGCCGGCGGCCAGTGCCAGCAGCAGGGCAAGGCAGACCAGCACACGCGGCCAGCGCCGCAGGAAGAAGGATTCGGTCACGCCCAGGCTCGTCGGCAAAACAGCCACTGTCTCCCCGACAGCGTAGGAAAAGCGTCGTAAAACCACCCATTGCGACCGGATTCCGACACGGTTCCCGCTACCATGCATTCAACCGGTCAAGAGAGTCTCCCATGCGGCTGCTGGTCATTGAAGACAACCGTCAGCTGGTTGCCAATCTATTCGATTATTTCGAGTCGCGGGGCCATGTGCTCGATGTCGCGCCCGATGGCGTCACCGGCCTGCACCTGGCCGTGTCGCAGCCCTATGACGCGCTGATCCTGGATTGGATGCTGCCGCGCATGGAAGGCCCGGAGGTGCTGCGCCGGTTGCGTGCTGACCACGGCTCGGAAGTGCCGGTGATCATGCTCACCGCGCGCGATGAGCTGCCGGACAAGATCGCTGGCTTCCGTGCCGGCGCCGACGATTACCTGACCAAGCCGTTCGCGCTGCCCGAGCTGGAAGTGCGCCTGGAAGCGCTGATGGTGCGTGCCAAAGGGCGTAACCCGCGCAAGGTGCTGGAGGTGTCCGACCTCAAGCTGGATCTTTCTACGCTGGAAGCGCAACGCGACGGCAAGCCGCTGCATCTGTATCCGGCCTGCCGGAAGCTGCTGGAAGTGCTGATGCGCGCCAGCCCCGGCGCAGTCACGCGCCAGCAGCTTGAATTTGCGCTCTGGGGGGATGAACTGCCCGATGGCGATCTGCTGCGCTCGCATGTCTACGAACTGCGCCGCAGCGTCGATGGCCCGTTCCAGCAGAAATTGATCCACACCTTGCCGCGGGTCGGCTACCGCCTCGGCGTGTCGGCTGCGGACAGTTCCGATGAAGTGGCATAAGCGCCCGCCCAAGCCAGCGCCGATGCACCGGCGCATGGTGTGGTGGCTGCTGGGCTACCTCGCGCTGATCTCGCTGGCGGTATTCAGCGTGGGCAACTACGTGCACGAACACGCCGAGCACTCGGCATGGCGCGCGCTGCTCAACTCCGAGCTGGACAGCATCGTCAACCACATCGAACACGAGCCGCACTACCGCTGGCAGGATTCGGACACCCTGCGGCTGTTCTACATCAACGGCAGCCCGACGGTGCCGGAGAGCCTGCGCACGCTGCATCCGGGGCTGCACGACGGTGTGGAGGTCAACGGACGCGCCAGCGCGGTGATGGTCCGCGAAACCACGCAGCTGGGGAGGCTGGCACTGGTGCTGGACATCAATGACTTCCATGAGCTGGAGCAGTTCGCCACGCGCTGGGTGCTGCTGGCCGGTGTGCTGATGATCATCGTCACCGTGGTGATGGCGTCCTTCGGCGTCGGTCGCCTGGTACGGCCGCTGAGCTCGCTGGCCCGGCGCATCGACGAGCTGCGGCCGGGTGTTCCCGGGCAACGGGTGGAGGTGGACCCACGGGCCAGCTCCGAGCTGTACGTGATCGCCAACGCGCTCAACGACTACCTGGCGCGCAACGAACAGTTCGTTGAACGCGAGCGGATCTTCATCAGCACGGCCAGCCATGAACTGCGCACGCCGATCGCGGTGATCACCGGCGCCTCGGAACTGGCACTCGGCCAGCCGGAGATTCCCGACCGCGCCCGCCAGCAGATGCAGCGGGTGCACCGCACCGCGCAGGGCGTGGAGCA
This sequence comes from Stenotrophomonas sp. 05L413, assembly GCF_056397945.1. NCBI lineage: Bacteria > Pseudomonadati > Pseudomonadota > Gammaproteobacteria > Lysobacterales > Lysobacteraceae > Stenotrophomonas > Stenotrophomonas sp. 05L413. The sequence goes on along the minus strand of NZ_JBFTOL010000001.1, from coordinate 674,147 downwards.
GTTGATCCAGCTGCTGCTGGTGCTGGCGCGCGACCCGGCGCGGCTGGCTGCACTGGGCGAGCGTATCCCGCTGGATCTGCTGGTGCCGGACATCATTGAAGACCATCGTCACCTGATGGGCGACAAGGACCTGCGCATCGAGATCGACGGCCTGGCACGGGTGGATATCGTCGCGCCACTGGGCGTGGTCCAGGCGGCGATCGGCAATCTGCTGCGCAACGCGATCGAGAACAGCGGCCGCGGCACCATCCACATCCAGGTCTCCGGCCAGGCGGTGGTGACCCTGCAGGATCCCGGGCTCGGCATGAGTCCGGAAGAGATCGCGGCGGTACATGCGCGCATGGCGCGGGGCGACCGCAACGAGCAGAGCGGGATCGGCCTGGAGCTGATCGCCCGGCTCTGTGAACATCTGGGCTGGGCGCTGCAGATCGAGCCCTGCGTTCCCCGGGGCACCTGCGTGATCCTCGATCTGGGGGCCTCGCTGCCCGGGCGCAGTGAACGTCCATCGCTGCCTGCGTCGTAATCGTCCTGCTCGCTGCGCCGCAAAGTGTGGCGTCGTGAAGACAATGTTAAGCTCCGGAGGCGCCGCTCTATGCGGCGCTTTTTTTTATCCCTTCGATCGACAGAGGATGGCTTGATGCCGACCGAACCCAGTACTGCCCTGATCACCAATGACATCGTCGGCCTCGGCCTGATCGCCGCCACCCTGGCGGTGATCTTCTGGGCCGCCAGCGGCCCGACCCCGCTCCTCAAGAAGATTTTCGCGTGGGTACCGGCCCTGCTGCTGTGCTACTTCATCCCGGCCATCTACAACACCGCCGGCCTCATCGATGGCCACAACACCTCGCTCTACAACCCGATCGCTCGCGACGTGCTGCTGCCCGCCGCGCTGGTGCTGCTGACCCTGTCGATCGACCTCAAGGGCATCATGAAGCTGGGCCCGAAGCTGCTGGTGATGTTCTGCGCCGGCACGCTGGGCATCATCCTCGGCGCCATCGTGTCGTTCCAGGCGATGTCCTGGATCCACCCGGCCACCGTGGCCGGTGACACCTGGAAGGGCATGGCGGCGCTGGCCGGCAGCTGGATCGGCGGCGGCGCCAACATGGTGGCGATGCGTGAAGTGTTCGGCACCGATGCGACGACGTTCGGCCAGTTCGCCGTGGTCGATGTGGCCTGCGCGAGCCTGTGGATGGCGGTCCTGCTGTTCCTGGCCAACCGCGCCAAGCAGATCGATGCCCGCAGCGGGGCCGATACCCGCGCCATTGATGAGATGAAGGAGCGCATCTCGGCATACGAAGCACAGAATGCCCGCATTCCCAGCCTGACCGACCTGATGGTGATCGTCGGTGTGGGGCTGGGCGGCGTCGGCCTGGCGCATGCCATCGCTGCGCCGCTGAGCAGCTGGTTCAAGGCCAATGTGAGCTGGGCCAGCCAGTTCAGCCTGGACAGCGCGTTCGTCTGGGTGGTGCTGCTGTCCACGGCGCTCGGCCTGGGCCTGAGCTTCACCCGCGCGCGGCGCCTGGAATCGGCCGGTGCCTCGCGTCTTGGCACCCTGTTCCTGTATTTCCTGATCGCCTGCATCGGCATGCAGATGGACCTGCTCTCGCTGCTCGACCGGCCGTGGCTGTTCGCGCTCGGCGCGATCTGGATGCTGACCCACATCCTGGTGCTGTGGATCGCCGCCAAGCTGCTGCGCGCGCCGCTGTTCTTCTTCGCGATCGGTTCGCAGGGCAACATCGGTGCAGCGGCATCGGCACCCGTGGTCGCTGCCGCGTTCCATCCGTCGCTGGCGCCGGTCGGCGTGCTGTTGGGCACCGTGGGCTATGCCACCGGGACCGGCCTGGCGTATGTGACCGGGCTGATCCTGAAATGGATGGCGGGCGCGTAAGCGCGCGCCACGTTGTCGACTCCCGGGGCGGCCTTGATGGCCGCCTCTTTTTTGGGCGGCGATGACCCGCTGAACGTCATGCGTCTGGGACCCAGGTCACGCGCCGGTGTCAGAAATGGCTGCATGCGACACGAACTGTGAAGGGCGTACGGAATCGTGCTGGCACGGCCGCGTAAGGTCCGGCGGCATGCACTGTGCTGTGCGCCGAACGCGCATGGCATGGATCCTTTGTCGACGGCAGTCGACACCTATCAGGAAGCACGATGAAGACGAAAGACGTGTTGATGTCGGTGATCACCGCCGGCGTACTGATGTTCGCTTCTGTAGTGTCCGTAAAGGCCGCCCCGGGCGAGCGAGGGGATGTGCACGCCGTGGCCGATGCAAGTGCACGCGATGTGGCTGCGTGGCTCGGGCAGCCGGCACGGGCCGGCGCCCTCGTCGCTGCGCTGGCGGCCCACCCCGAGCGCGGGCTGCCGTTGACCGCGGTCCTGGCCGAGAGCGATCCCGGTGGGAACAGCCTGGCGTCGCGGATGCTGTCCGAACGCGATGCTCTGGTCCGCCGGTACAAGGGCCTGCCAGCCGCAGATCGCGGTTTGCTGCAGGTCCGCAGCTTCGTGCCTGCCGGGCAGACGCTGAGCGCAGTGGCGCCTGCCGATCTCTGGGTGGCAGTGTTGCCCAAGGGAGACGACCGCACCTGGACCTCCCTGGTGGCCTACGACCGGCACGGGCGTCAGCATCTGCTGGACGCGCAGGTAGCCCCGACCTTCCCGGTATTGATCGTGGACATCGATACCGGGCAGGCAGTCCAGGAAGGCATGGCCCTGATCAATGCCGGGTTGCAGGCGAGGGGACTGCAGTCGGCCGACCGGCTCACGGTGGCCGCCGATGGAGCGACCTCCCTGGATGTCACCCGGCTTGACCGTATCCGCCTGGCCAATGACGGCGAGCCGTGGGCGTTGGGCGGCGCGGAAGTGTTCGCCGTGGTGTCCGGGCTGCAGACAGACAAGGCAGAGCCGGAGATGGCCACGGTGTCACTGCCGTACCTGGACCATGACAAGACCGATTACACCCCGGGCCAACCCTTGGTGATCTGGGGCAACTACCGGTTCGATACCGCCAACGTGCAACTGTTCGAAGACGATGGCGACACCAACTACAAAGACCTGCTGATCGCCCTCACCGAAGGCGTGAAGCTTGCGCTGGGCGCCGTCGCCCCGGAGTACGCGGTGATTGCCGAGATCGGCGGCGCGATCCTCAAGGCCATGCCGAGCGGCTGGTTCACCAACGATACCGACTACCTGGACAGCTTCTATCTGCTCCAGCGCGGTCAGACCTATGCCGGACGGATGGGGGCGGCGAACAATGCACAGGTGACGTTGAGCCCCCTTACGCTCCAGTAGTGCCGGCCGCTGGCCGGCTCCCCTCGAGGCCTGTCGCAGGCAGTGGCGAACGCGACCCGACAAAAAACGGCGGCGCTTTCGCGCCGCCGTTTTCGAGTGCATCCGCTGCTGGAGGTCAGCAGCAGCGTCCCCCGTTCTTGCCGCTGTAACGCGCCTCCTGGCGCTCGCGGAAGAACGTCTTGTAGTCCATCGGCACGCGGTCCGGATGCTTCTCCAGCACATGCCGGACGTAGTTGTCGTAGTCGGGAATGCCGCAGCACAGCCGTGCGGTCTGCACCAGGCGCCGCCAGATGCGGCGGTGGGCCTGGTACTGACCGGCGGGGACGAGTTCGGTACTCATCACAGGTCCGCCATCTGGTGCGGCTCAAGCGCCACGTACGGGGTTTCCTTGTCGGTGCGCTGCGGCGTGCGGCGGGCCATGAAGATGGTCTTGATCGCGTAGAACAGGATCGAGAACACCACGAACAGGAACAGCACGGTCAGGCCGGTGTTGACGTAGGCGTTGACCACGATCTGGTGCATCTGGCCGACGGTCTTGGCCGGGGCGGTCAGCGTGCCGCTGGCGATCGCATCCTGGTACTTGTGCGCCTGGGCCAGGAAGCCCTGCGCCGGGTTGCTGTCGAAGATCTTGATCAGGCCCGCATACGTGGTGCAGATCAGCAGCCACACCGCCGGCACGCCGGTCACCCAGGCGAAGCGGTCACGCTTCATCTTGAACAGCACCACCGTGCCGAGCATCAGCGCGATACCGGCCAGCATCTGGTTGGAGATGCCGAACAGCGGCCACAGCGTCTGGATGCCACCGAAGGGATCCACCACGCCGGTGTAGAGCAGGTAGCCCCACAGCGCCACGCAACCGGCGGTGGCGATGATGTTGGCGGTCCACGATTCGGTCTTCTTCAGGGCCGGGATGAAGTTGCCCAGCAGGTCCTGCAGCATGAAGCGACCGGCACGCGTACCGGCATCGACGGCGGTGAGGATGAACAGCGCTTCGAACAGGATCGCGAAGTGGTACCAGAACGCCATCATCGCGTTGCTGCCGCTCGGGATCGCCTCGTGCAGAATCTGCGCGATGCCCACCGCCAGCGTCGGTGCGCCACCGGCGCGGTGCAGGATGGTCGGCTCGCCGATCGCCGCTGCGGTGGCCTCCAGCTGCTCGGGGGTGATGATGAAGCCCCACGTATTGCTGATGTAGGCCGCAGCGGAGACCGCATCCGGACCGATCACGGCGGCCGGTGCGTTCATGGCGAAGTAGATGCCCGGATCGATGATCGAGGCGGCCACCAGCGCCATCACCGCGACGAACGATTCCATCAGCATGCCGCCGTAGCCGATGTAGCGCATGTGGCGCTCATTGGCGAGCAGCTTGGGCGTAGTGCCCGAGGCGATCAGGGCATGGAAGCCGGAGACCGCGCCGCAGGCGATGGTGATGAACAGGAACGGGAACATCCCGCCTTTCCAGACCGGGCCGTCGCCGCTGGCGGCGAACTGGGTCAGGGCCGGCATCTTCAGTTCCGGCATCACGATCAGGATGCCGATGGCCAGCGCCACGATGGTGCCGATCTTGAGGAAGGTGGACAGGTAATCGCGCGGGGCCAGCAGCAGCCACACCGGCAGCACCGAGGCCACGAAGCCGTAGCCGATCAGCATCCAGGTGATCTGGATGCCGGTGAAGGTGAAGGCCGGGCCCCAGACCGGATCGGCCGCGACCTTGCCACCGAACCAGATCGCGGCCAGCAGCAGGATCAGCCCGACCACGGAGATCTCGCCGATCTTGCCCGGGCGGATGTAGCGCATGTACACGCCCATCAGGATCGCGATCGGCATGGTCGCGATGACCGTGAACATGCCCCACGGGCTTTCGGCCAGCGCCTTGACCACCACCATCGCCAGCACCGCCAGGATGATGATCATGATCAGGAAGGCACCGAACAAGGCGATGGTGCCGGGTACCGGCCCCATTTCCTCACGCACCAGGTCACCCAGCGAGCGGCCGTTGCGGCGGCTGGAGAGGAACAGGATCATGAAATCCTGCACCGCGCCGGCCACGACCACGCCCACCACCAGCCAGAGCAGGCCGGGCAGGTAGCCCATCTGCGCGGCCAGCACCGGGCCGACCAGCGGGCCTGCACCGGCGATGGCGGCGAAGTGGTGGCCGAACAGCACGTGTTTGTTGGTCGGGACGTAATCCAGGCCGTCGTTGTTGATCACCGCGGGCGTGGCCCGGGTCGGATCGAGCTGCATCACCTTGTCGGCGATGAACAGGCTGTAGAAGCGATACGCGATGAGATAGATGGAGACCGCAGCGACGACGATCCACAGCGCATTGATGGGTTCACCGCGGCGCAGTGCGACGGTGCCTAGACAGAATGCGCCAAGCAGTGCGATGACTGCCCAACCCAGTTTCGAAAAACCTTTCATGAGATTGCGTCTCCCTGGAGATCGTCGTAAGAGTCCGCCTTGGCACCGACGCGGTCAATGCAATGGTGGGGGCTTGCCGCTAGTACTTTGGTCGTAGGGTGGGGGGGCGCGTGCCCGTGCACGTCATCGGAACATCACGCTTGGAACAATCGGTTGCGGGCATGACGGTTGGCCGGCGGGGCCGGCGAGGCCATCTTGTTGATCGATCACCGACCTTGGAGTCACCATGAGCAGCCCAACCCCGGTGCGCGTGCTGCGCACCATCCGTGGCATGGCCACCTCCGATGGCGCCGGCGTGCGCCTGACGCGGGTGATCGGTGGGCCGTCGCTGCCCGACCTGGACCCGTTCCTGCTGCTGGATGAATTCGGCACGGACCGCGCCGAGGACTACATCGCCGGCTTCCCCAGTCATCCGCACCGCGGGTTTGAAACCGTCACCTACATGCTCGACGGCCGCATGCGGCACAAGGACAACCACGGCAACGAAGGGCTGCTCACGCCGGGTAGCGTGCAATGGATGACGGCGGGCCGCGGCTTGATCCACTCGGAAATGCCCGAACAGGAATCGGGCCAGATGCGCGGCTTCCAGCTGTGGGTGAACCTGCCAGCGCGCGACAAGATGACGGACCCGAAGTACCAGGAGTTCGCACCGGACCATATTCCGGTCACCGCGCCGGCCGACGGCGTGCAGGTCAAGGTGATCGCCGGCCAGGTGGGTGACACCGTGGGGCCGATCGTGCAGCCGGCCACCGATCCGGTGTACCTGGACATCACCCTGGACGCGCGTGCGGACTGGCGCTACACGCTGCCGGAGGGCCACAACGCGTTTGCCTACGTGTTTGAAGGCGGGCTGGAGATCGGCGAGGGCGACGATGCGCGCCCGGTGGCCAGACAGGAAATGGCGGTGCTCGGCGGCGGTGAGCAGCTGACCCTGCGCGCGGGCGACACCGGTGCGCGCCTGATCCTGGTGGCCGGCCGCCCGCTGCGCGAGCCGGTCATGCGGCATGGGCCGTTCGTGATGAACACCAAGCAGGAGCTGATGCAGGCCTTCGTGGATTTCCAGGAAGGCCGCTTCTGAGGCACGTGGGCGCCGGCCGCTGGCCGGCCAGCGCATGACACCTGACGGTGCGGGAGGCGCCGGCCAGTGGCCGGCGCTCCCTTGGATGACGGGATGAGTGCGGTGCACCGTCCCGGCCTCTTCCTCAGCGCCCGGCGGCCACAGCCGAGGGCGTCAGGTTCATCCCCTGCGCCAGCGATTGCAGCAAACCCAGTTCGCTGTTGTCGCCGGCGTACAGCGCAATCTGCGCGAAACGGTTCTTGTCGAATTTCACCACCGTGATCCGACGCGTCTCATAGCCCGGCGGTTTCTGGCCGCCCAGGTCGGGCTGGTACCAGTACAGCGTTTCACCGGCGAAGCTGCCTTTTTCCTGGCGCAGCGCGCGGTTCAACGGCAGCTCGGGATTGCGCGCGCTCAGCGTCAGGCTGAGCACTTCGCGCCCATCGGCGGCGGTGGCCTTGCACAGGATGAAGTCGCGCTGGGCGAGCGCCTGCCATTGCAGGCCGCTGCTGGCGGGCAGGGACGGACATTCGCTGGTCGATTGCGCCGCAACGGCGCCGGCAGTGACCAGCAGACACACACAGACGACAGCGCGCAGGACGTTCATGGTTCCCCCAAGGTCGATGATCGCGTCCGTCGCTGACAGGCATTCCGGTGGCCGTCGACAACCCAGGCCGTGGTGGCGCATTCCCCGCGCGCGTACCGGATCACTCGCTGCCGTCAGTGTCGGACGAGTGATCGGGACCTTAACGGAATGTGACTCAGTGTACAAATAACGGTTTCAGGTGAACCGTTCTGCGCCGACGCCGGGCGGTCCGGGGGCCGCCCGGCCACACCCGTCAGCGGGGCGCGGCCCCCATCCATTTGTAGACAATTCCGCCGATCAGGCCACCCAGCAGCGGTGCCAGCCAGAACAGCCACAGCTGGCTGAGCGCGCCGCTGCCGGCGAACAGCGCCACGGCGGTGGAGCGCGCCGGATTGACCGAGGTATTGGTGACCGGAATGCTGATCAGATGGATCAACGTCAGCGCCAGGCCGATCGCGATCGGGGCGAAGCCGGCCGGCGCGTTGCCGTGGGTCGCGCCCATGATCACGATCAGGAAGAACGCGGTGAGGACCACTTCACACAGGAAGGCGGCGGCGACGCTGTAGCCGCCCGGTGAAAGGGCGCCGTAGCCATTGCTCGCGAACGCGCCGGCCTGGCTGCCATCGATCTGGAAGCCCGGCGCACCGGAGGCGATCTGCAGCAGAATGAAACCGGCCAGCGCGCCACCCAGCACCTGCGCCACGATGTAGGGAAGCAGGTCACGGGCGGGGAAACGGCCGCCGGCCCACAGGCCGACACTGACCGCCGGATTGAAGTGCGCGCCGGAGACATGCCCGAACGCATACGCGCCGGTCAGCACGGTCAGGCCGAAGGCCAATGCCACGCCCACAAAACCGATCCCCAGCGGATTGCCATCACCACCGAACTTGGCCGCCAGCACCGCGCTGCCACACCCGCCCAACACCAACCAGAACGTGCCCAGGAACTCGGCGGCCAGACGTTTGCCCATGCTCATCGACGTGCTCCACGCTATGCCCGGGGTGGGCAGGCGCAACGTAGCTGAATCGGGGTTCATCGGGGTGACGGCCGCGTCAACATCCGACGAACGGTTGGCCCCCGGGGCATCGGCTCAGTACGCGGGCAGCGGAATGAACTCTTTATCGTCCCCCGGAATCGTGCCGAAGCGGCCCGATTCCCAATCGTGCTTGGCCTGCTCGATCCGTTCGCTGGAGCTGGAGACGAAGTTCCACCAGAGGTGGCGTGGCCCGTCGAGCGGTTCGCCCCCCATCAGCATTGCCTTGATCGGGGTCTTGGCGCGCAGGCGGCCGCGTGCACCGGGCTCGGGAATGATCAGGTGCTGGGCGGGAATGTCCACGCCGTCGAGCTGGGCCTGGCCGTCGAGGATGTAGAGCGAACGTTCGGCGTGGCCGGTATCCAGGTCGATTTCCGCATCGGCGTCGAGATCGATGGCCACGTTGAGGGTATCGGCGAACACCTTGACCGGGGATTCCTCGCCGTACGCGCGGCCGGCGATGACGCGCAGCCAGGCACCGTTGCGGCGCTGCTGGGGCAGGGTGGCGGCGGCATGGTGATAGAACGCGGGATCGGTCTCTTCGGCACTCTTCGGCAGCGCCAGCCAGGTCTGCATGCCGTGCAGCGGATGGTCGTGTTCGCGTTCGATGGCAGGCGTGCGTTCGGAGTGGGCGATGCCACGGCCGGCGGTCATCCAGTTGACGTCGCCGGGGCGGATGACCTGGTCCGAACCGAGCGTGTCGCGGTGGCCGATGGCGCCGGACCAGAGGAACGTGACGGTGGCCAGGCCGATATGTGGGTGCGGGCGCACGTCGATGCCGGTGCCGGGGGAAAGCACGGCCGGGCCCATCTGGTCGACGAAGACAAATGGCCCGACGCTGCGCGCCTGCAGAGTCGGCACGGCGCGGCGCACCTGCAGGCCACCGATGTCATGGATGCGGGGGGCGATGATGGTCGTCATGCGGGCGGTCTCGCTGGCGGGGACAGAGCGGGAGGATCGCATGCGGGGTGTGGAGGTGGGAGGCCTGTATCGGTAACAGGGTGTTCTGGTTTCACGCGCGAGCACACACAAAAAACGCCAGCGTGCGCTGGCGTTTTCGCGATCCTCAGATCACCGGTTCGCGCAGTACCGGCGACTCCCAGCCCGGGCGCGGGGCGAAGCGATCGCCATAGCGCTGCTGCAGGACCTTGAGGCGTTCGACCAGGGCATCGGCGCCGGTGGCGCGGATGTACTGGATCGGGCCGCCGCGGAACGGGGCGAAGCCGGTGCCGAAGATCACGCCGGCATCGAGCAGGTCGGCGTCGGCGACGACGCCGTCGTGCAGGCAGGCCACCGCTTCGTTGAGCAGTGGCAGGATCAGGCGGTCTTCCAGATCGGCCGGGACCTCGTAGTTGGCGGGGACGTCCGGCTTCTGGGCGCGTCCGTTCTCCCACTTGTACAGGCCCTGGCCGTCCTTCTTGCCACGCTTGCCCTGTTCCACGGTCGCCAGGGCGGCCGGTACCTGCAGGCCAAGGAAGGGCGCCAGTTCCTTGCCCACGCCGGCCGCCACATCCAGGCCGACGGTGTCGAGCAGTTCGATCGGGCCCATCGGCATGCCGAACTTCACCGCGGCTTTGTCCAGCACCGGGCCCGGTACGCCTTCGGCATACGCGGTGGCCGCTTCAAGCATGTACGGGAACAGCACGCGGTTGACCAGGAAGCCAGGGGTGCCGGCCACCGGCACCGGGAACTTGCCCAGCGCCTTGCAGAACGAGGCCAGGCGGCGCTCGGTCTCCGGCGCCATGCCGTCGTGATGGATGATTTCCACCAGCGGCATCTGCGCGACCGGGTTGAAGTAATGCAGGCCGGCAAACTGCGCCGGGCGCTGGATGTGGTCGCGCAGTTCGTCCAGCGGGATCGAGGAGGTGTTGGTGGTCAGCAGCGCATCGGCCTTCATCCTCGGCTCCAGCGACTGGTACAGCTCGCGCTTGGCTTCCGGGTTTTCGATGATGGCTTCGATCACCAGATCGGCCTGGGCCACGCCCTCGCCCGCGAGATCGGCTTTCAGGCGCGCGGCCACGGCCGGGCGCTTGCTGTCGTCCTTCACCCGCTTGGCGAACAGCGCCTGCGCGCGTTCCATGGCCGGGTCGATGAAGCGCTGCTCGCGATCCTGCAGGGTCACGTTGAAGCCCTTGTAGGCCGACCATGCCGCGATGTCGCCGCCCATCACGCCGGCGCCGACCACGTGCACGTGCTGGATGCCGTGGTCCTTGCCGCCCAGTGCCTTCAGGCGTTCGGTCAGGAAGAAGATACGGATCAGGTTGCGGGCGGTCGGGGTGCCGGCCAGCTTCACCACGGCGCGGCGTTCGGCATCCAGACGGGTCTGGATCGGGCTGCCACCGGTGCGTGCCCAGGTGTTGATCAGTGCGTAGGGAGCGGGGTAATGCTCCTTGCGCGCCTTGCGGGCGACCTGCTTGGCCATCTGCGGGGCGAGCAGCTTGCGCGCCAGCCAGGTGTTGGTGATCCACGCGGTCGCGCGCTGCTTGAACGGCCGGGTGGTGCCCTTCAGCGCGAGCGATACGGCGGTATCGAGCAGCACGGCCGGCGCGACGACCTTGTCGACCAGGCCGATGTTGCGCGCGGCCGAGGCCGATAGATTGCGGCCGGTCAGCATCATGTCCATCGCTGCCGGTGCGCCGACCAGCTGCGGCAGGCGCGAGCTGCCGCCCCAGCCCGGGAAGATGCCCAGCTGGGTTTCCGGCAGGCCGATGCGGGTGGAGGCATCGTTGGAGGCCACGCGGTAACGGCAGGCCAGGGCCAGCTCGGTGCCGCCGCCCAGGCAATGACCGTGGATCGCCGCGACGGTCGGGCAGGGCAGTTCGGCCAGCTTCTGGTAGGTGCTCTGGCCACGGCGGATCGCGTCATTGACGGTGCCGCGGCGGTCGAATTCCTGGAATTCCTTCAGGTCCGCCCCGGCGATGAAGCCGGCCGCCTTGATCGACTGGATCACCACCGCCTTGGGCGGGTCCATCCCGATCCGCTCGATCAGGTCGCCCAGTTCGAGCAGCACGTCCTGCGACATGGCATTGACGCTGCTGTCGTGGCGGTCGAGGCTGAGCACGACGACGCCATCGTCACGGATCTGCGGGTGCCAATGCGAGAAGCGGAGCCCATCGAAGCCTGAGAGCATGGGAACGTTCCATCCGGTTGTGTATGGAGAAGGGGGCTATGATCCAGAGGTTGTTTCCTCCCCGTCAAATCCCTATAGCTGGGGGAGAGATACCGCTGATTCATTGCCTGGATCGGAAACCTTAACGGAACGGTGGTTAAAAGCTGGTGCGGCGCGGTGTGATCGAGCGCTGAACTTTTCCCGGGATTGGCAGTCTCATTGCCCGACGTCGGTTGGGCTGACAGGAGTGCGGCCCCCCATGGCCGAGGTTGAAACACCACAGGAGCTGGACCTGGAGCTGGTCCGACGTGTGCAGCGTGGCGAGAGCGGGGCGTTCGATGTCCTGGTACGCAAGTATCAGCATCGGGTCATCGCGCTGATCGGGCGCTACATCGCGGACTGGAGTGAATGTCAGGACGTGGCCCAGGACACTTTCGTCCGCGCGTATCGCGCGATCGGCAGTTTCCGGGGCGACGCCCAGTTCTATACCTGGCTGCACAGGATCGCCGTGAACACTGCCAAGAACCATCTCGCCGCCCACAACCGCCGCCCGCCCACCGATGACATCGAGATCGGGGACGCCGAGCAGTACGACAGCGGCACCCGCCTGCGCGACACCGACACGCCCGAACGCGAGTTGATGCGCCAGGAACTGGAACAGACGGTGATGAAGGCGGTGTCGGCGCTGCCTGAAGAGCTGCGGTCGGCCATCACCATGCGCGAGGTGGACGGCCTGAGTTACGACGAAATCGCGCAGAAGATGGGGTGCCCGATCGGCACCGTGCGGTCGCGGATCTTCCGTGCCCGCGAGGCGATCGACACTGAACTTCGGCCGCTGCTCGATGTGGGCAGCGCCACCCGCGAGAAGAGCCGCGCATGAGCCACGATATGTCCAATGATGCTTCCCGGGGCGCGTCCCCCGATAAATTCGACGCCCATTACCGGCAGCAGCTGTCCTCGTTGATCGATGGCGAGCTGTCAGCCGATGAAGCACGTTTCATGCTGCGCCGGCTGGAACACGATGAGGCCTTGTCCAGCTGCAACGAACGCTGGCAGATGCTCGGCGATGTGCTGCGCGGGCAGGCCTGCGCACCGGCGCCGGTCGATTTCGCCGAGCGGGTGCGCGTTTCCGTGGCCGCTGAGCCGGCACCCGCGATGCAGGCCAATGTCGAGCGCAGCCATGACCGTCAGGAACGGCGTGGCGGTTGGCGACGCTGGGGCGGGGGGGCGGCGTTGGCCGCCTCCGTCGCGGCCGTGGCGATGTTCATGACCCGCGAGCAGCTGCCGGCCCCGGCCCCGCTGGACGCGCCGACCACCATCATCGCCAGCCAGGCCGAGCTGCCTGCCGCACCGGTGACCGAAGCCTCTGCCGCCGAACAGGCGCTCGCCGTGGCGGCGGTGCCCGCTGCTGCGGTGGCTGCCGCCAGCCGCCGCCAGGACGTGGCGACGGCACGCCGCGCCAGCGCCAGTGCCACGCGTACCCAGCAGGCCGCGCGCAGCGCCGCCGAGCGCAGTGCCGAGCCGCAGCGGGCGATCGCCAGCCAGGCGCCATTGGCCCCGGCCATGCCGGCGGCCGCCGCGCGGCAGTTCCCGTTCGGTGAGGTCGGCACGCTGCAGGCCAAGCCTTGGCCGCGCTCCAGCCTGGCCCCGGCCGCCGGCGGCGCGCTCAATGCGAGCTTCTCCACACAGGCGCCGCAGGCCGCGTTCTATCCGTTCGAGCCGCGCCTGCAGGAGTCGGCCGAGTCGGCCGAACCTGCGCGCCGGCACCGCGACTGAGCATCGTCGCGCTGACGCTCCGCTCCGGCCTGTGCGCCGGAGCGTTCCCCCTTTGTTCCCTGACCCGGAGGTTCGTGTCTGATGACCGCCCGTATCCGTACCCATGCCCTGGCGCTGATCGCCATGACGCTCCCACTGGTGGCCTGCGCGCAGTCGCCGTCGCCATCGCCGGCCACCGCTGCCGCGCCGGCGGCCGCCGCTGCACCCCGCGCGCCGGCGCCGCAGCTGGTCAGTGGCCTGCCGGACTTCACCAATCTGGTCGAACAGGTCGGGCCGGGCGTGGTCAATGTCGAGACCACCATCGTGCGCAGCAACCGCCAGGCACGCATGGCCGGGCCGTCCGACCAGGACATGCCGGAATTCTTCCGTCGCTTCTTCGGCCCGGATTTCCAGATGCCGGGGCAGGGTGCCGACGGTCCCGATGACGGCACCCCGAGCATCCGCGGCCGCGGCATGGGTTCGGGTTTCATCATCTCCGCCGACGGCTACGTGCTGACCAATCACCATGTGGTCGCTGATGCCAGCGAAGTGAAGGTCAAGCTTGGCGATCGCCGTGAGTTCACTGCCAAGGTGGTCGGCAGCGACCAGCAGTACGACGTGGCGCTGCTCAAGATCGACGGAAAGAATCTGCCGACCGTGCGCGTGGGCGACTCCAACACCCTCAAGCCGGGTCAATGGGTGGTCGCGATCGGTTCGCCGTTCGGGCTGGACCACTCCGTCACCGCCGGCGTCGTCAGCGCGGTCGGCCGCAGCACCGGCGGCCCGGACCAGCGCTATGTGCCCTTCATCCAGACCGACGTGGCGATCAACCAGGGCAACTCCGGTGGCCCGCTGCTCAACACCCGCGGTGAAGTGGTCGGCATCAACTCGCAGATCTTCTCCGCTTCCGGTGGCTATATGGGGATCAGCTTCGCGATCCCGATCGACCTGGCGATGGGTGCGGTGGAGCAGATCAAGAAGACCGGCCGGGTCAGCCGTGGCCAGCTCGGCGCGGCGGTCGGCCCGATCGATGGCCTCAAGGCCCAGGGGCTGGGCCTGCCGGACAGCCGTGGCGCGCTGGTCAACGAGGTGGTCGCGGGCAGCGCGGCGCTCAAGGCCGGTATCGAGCCGGGCGATGTGATCCGCTCGGTCAATGGCAGCCCGATCAATACCTTCAGCGATCTGCCGCCGGCCATCGGCGCGCTGCCGCCGGGCAGCAAGGTCCGCCTGAGCGTGCTGCGCGATGGCAAGGAGCGGGAGATCACCGCCACCCTGACCGAGCTGGCCGAAGACGCCGAGCGCGGCGCCGCCCGTCCGACCGCGGAAGCGGCCAAGCCCGAGGCCGGCGCCAATGCCCTGCTGGGGCTGGAGGTGGCCGACTTGACCGTCCCGCAGCGCCAGCAGCTGGGCCTGTCGGCGGGCGAGGGCGTGCGCATCACCCGGGTCAACGGCCAGTCCGCGCGTGACGCCGGCCTGTCGCCGGGCCTGGTGGTGCTGCAGGTCGGCCGTACCCCGGTCGGCAGCGTGGCCGCGCTGAACAAGGCGCTGGCCGGATACAGCAAGGGTGACGTGGTCATGTTGCTGATCCGCGCCAACGGCAACAGCGCCTTCGTGGCGGTCAAGGCCGGGCAGTAAGCCCCGCCCCGCCTGCGTTTCCGGGCCCGCTTCGGCGGGCCCGGTCGTTTCTGGGGGGCCGTTGGCGACAATCGCTGCCGGGCCCACGCGGGATCGGGCCGGCCATGCGATAATCCGCAGTCATCCTGACGACGCGACGCGCCGCCGCCACCTATGTCTTCTGATTCGATGCGGTTCATCCGCAACTTCTCCATCATCGCCCACGTCGACCACGGCAAGTCCACGCTGGCCGATCGCATCATCCAGCTTTGCGGCGGCCTCCAGGCCCGTGAGATGGAGGCGCAGGTGCTCGACTCGAACCCGATCGAGCGCGAGCGTGGCATCACCATCAAGGCCCAGTCGGTCTCGCTGCCGTATGTCGCCAAAGACGGCCACACCTACCACCTGAACTTCATCGACACCCCCGGGCATGTCGACTTCTCCTATGAAGTCAGCCGCTCGCTGGCCGCCTGCGAAGGCGCGCTGCTGGTGGTCGATGCCGCCCAGGGCGTGGAAGCACAGTCCGTCGCCAACTGCTACACGGCGGTCGAGCAGGGGCTGGAAGTGGTGCCGGTGATCAACAAGATCGACCTGCCCACCGCCGACATCGACCGTGCCAAGGCCGAGATCGAGGCCGTGATCGGCATCGATGCCACCGACGCCGTGGCGGTCAGTGCCAAGACCGGACTGAACGTGGGCGACGTGCTGGAGGCGATCGTGCATCGCATCCCGCCGCCGGTGCCGCGCGATACCGACAAGCTGCAGGCGCTGATCATCGACTCGTGGTTCGATAATTACCTCGGCGTGGTCTCGCTGGTGCGCGTGATGCAGGGCCAGATCAAGGCCGGCGACAAGCTGCAGGTGATGTCCACCGGCCGCAATCACCAGGTCGACAACGTCGGCGTGTTCACCCCCAAGCGCAAGGTGCTGCCGACACTGAACGCCGGTGAGGTGGGCTGGGTGACGGCCAGCATCAAGGACGTGCACGGTGCCCCGGTCGGCGACACCCTGACCCTGGCCGCCGATCCGGCCGCCAAGCCGCTGCCGGGCTTCCAGGAAATGCAGCCGCGCGTGTTCGCCGGCCTGTTCCCGGTCGATGCCGAGGATTACCCGGACCTGCGCGAAGCGCTGGACAAGCTGCGCCTGAACGATGCCGCGCTGCGCTTCGAGCCGGAAAGCTCCGAGGCGATGGGCTTTGGCTTCCGCTGCGGGTTCCTGGGCATGCTGCATATGGAAATCGTGCAGGAGCGCCTGGAACGCGAGTACAACCTGGACCTGATCAGCACCGCGCCGACCGTGGTCTATGAAGTGCTCAAGACCGACGGCACCATCATCAACATGGACAACCCGGCCAAGCTGCCGCCGGTGAACATGGTCGATGAGATCCGCGAGCCGATCATCCGCGCCAACGTGCTCACCCCCGAGGAGTACATCGGCAACATCATCAAGCTGTGCGAAGAAAAGCGCGGCAGCCAGATCGGCATCAACTACCTGGGCAGCCAGGTGCAGATCAGCTACGAGCTGCCGATGGCCGAGGTGGTGCTGGACTTCTTCGACAAGCTGAAGTCGGTCAGCCGTGGCTATGCCTCGCTGGACTATCACTTCGTGCGTTTCGATGCCGGTCCGTTCGTCCGTGTGGACGTGCTGATCAATGGCGACAAGGTCGATGCGCTGTCGCTGATCGTGCACCGCAGCCATGCCGACCGCCGTGGCCGCGAGCTGTGCGAGAAGATGAAGGAACTGATCCCGCGCCAGCAGTTCGACGTGGCCATCCAGGCCGCCGTCGGCTCGCAGATCATCTCGCGCACCACGGTCAAGGCGATGCGCAAGAACGTGCTGGCCAAGTGCTATGGTGGCGACGTTTCGCGCAAGAAGAAGCTGCTCGAGAAACAGAAGGAAGGCAAGAAGCGCATGAAGCAGGTCGGCCGCGTGGAAATCCCGCAGGAAGCCTTCCTGGCCGTGCTGCAGATGGACAAGTAAGGCCGGATGGCTTTCCCGGCAGCGGCGGGCGGCACCGGATCGGTGTCGCCGGACGCGCAGGGGCACACCACACCGCTGCAATCGTTCCCAAGGACACTGCATGAAATTGTTTGAGCTCCTCCTGGTCGTACTGACGTTGGCCTCGGGCCTGATCCTGCTGGCCGAAAAGCTGTACTTCGCCAAGCGCCGCGCCCAGCGCGCCGGCCTGCTGGACACCGAGCCGGTGATGGTCGACTACGCGCGGGCGTTCTTCCCGGTGCTGGCGATCGTGCTGGTGGTGCGCAGCTTCATCGCCGAGCCGTACAAGATTCCGTCCAGCTCGATGATGCCCAACCTGCTGATCGGCGATTTCATCCTGGTCAACAAGTTCTCTTACGGCCTGCGCCTGCCACTGAACAACGCCAAGGTGATCCCGTTCGGCGAGCCCAAGCGCGGCGACGTGGTGGTGTTCCATTTCCCGGGCCACTCGGACAACGATCCGGCCAAGGGTGAGAACTTCATCAAGCGCGTGATCGGCGTGCCGGGCGACGAGATCGAGTTCCAGGGCAACGGCCTGATCCTCAACGGCGAGCCGGTCAAATACGACAACAAGGGTCTGTACGCAGGCCACAACGGCCAGGGCGAGGGCAGCTCGCTGCTGGTCGAGCACCTGCCGGGCCGCACGCATACCGTGCTGGAGACCGACTACGCCCGAGGCGAAGGGCAGTGGACCGTCCCGGCCGGCAAGTACCTGGTCATGGGCGACAATCGCGACAACAGTGACGACGGCCGTTTCTGGGGCCTGCTGCCGGAGGAGAATCTCCGTGGCAAGGCGTTCCTGATCTGGCTGAACTGCTCGGGCTGGTTCTGCAAGGACGGCTTCGAACCGTCGCGGATCGGCACGGCCATCCATTGATTCATGGCACACGCGTATCTGGGGAGAACGCAATGAAGAACATGACATCGCAGCGCGGCATCACCTTGACCTCGTTCCTGGTGGTGCTGATCGTGGTCGCCTTCTTCCTGTACATCGGGATGAAGCTGTTCCCGATGTACCAGGAGTACTACGCCGTGCGTTCGGCGATGAAGAGCCTGGCCAAGGAGCCGGGCGTGGGCAACATGGAGCCGCGCCGCATCCAGGAGATGTTCTTCAAGCGCCTGTACATCAATTACTCCGAAAACGTGAAACCCGCCGACGTGAAGTTCGATCGCATCGATGGCGGCTGGAACATGAAGGTCTACTACGAAGTGCGCCGTGAAATGATCGGCAATCTGGACGTGGTGGGCAAATTTGATTCAAACCAGGAATTGACCCGTAGCGGTGCCGACTAAGACCTTCCAACGCGGTGACCTGATCGGTCACGCCTTCAACGATCCGGGCCTGCTCCAGCAGGCGCTGACGCATCGCAGCGCCGGTACGCCCAACAATGAGCGGCTGGAGTTCCTCGGCGACAGCATCGTCAACATGATGGTGGCCCAGGCGCTCTACGAACGCTGGCCCAAAGCCGACGAGGGCGCGCTGACCCGTGCCCGGGCCGAGCTGGTGCGCGAAGGCGCGCTGGCGGTGATCGCGCGCGAGCTGCAGCTGGGCGAGCGCCTGATCCTGGGGCCCGGCGAGATGAAGACCGGCGGCCACCGCCGCGACTCCATCCTGGCCGATGCGCTGGAAGCCGTGGTCGCAGCGATCTACCTCGATGCCGGCTTCGCCGTCTGCCAGACCGTGGTGCTGCCCTGGTTCAACGCCTCGATGCAGGCCCTGCCGGCCACCGGCAAGCCCGAGAAGGACCCCAAGACGCGGCTGCAGGAATGGCTGCAGGCCCGGCAGAAGGCGCTGCCGCTGTACGAGCTGGTGTCAGAATCAGGTGACGATCACGCCAAGACCTTCCGGGTACGCTGCGGCGTAACCGACCCCGCTGTCAGCACCGAAGGCGAAGGTGCCTCGCGACGGCTGGCCGAACAACAAGCGGCTGCCGCCGCCCTTGAGCAACTGGATTCCAAGTGAACGAAGCAACCCCCCATCGTTCCGGCAGCGTGGCCGTCATCGGTCGCCCCAACGTCGGCAAATCCACCCTGACCAACGCCCTGGTGGGCGCCAAGGTCAGCATCGTCTCCAACCGCCCTCAGACCACGCGGCACCGGTTGCTGGGCATTGCCAGCTACCCGGAAGGCCAGATCGTGCTGGTCGATACCCCCGGCCTGCACCGTGCGCAGAAGCGCGCCATGAACCGGGTGATGAACCGCGCCGCGCGCGGCTCGCTCGAGGGCGTGGACGCCGGCATGCTGGTCATCGAGGCCGGCCGCTGGGATGACGAAGACACCCTGGCCTTCAATGTGCTCAGCGATTCGGGCATCCCGGTGGTGCTGGTGGTCAACAAGATCGATCGCCTGAAAGACAAGGGCGCGCTGCTGCCGTTCCTGCAGCAGGTCACCGAAGGCCGCACGTTCGCGGCGGTGCACCCGATCTCGGCGCAGAAGCGCAACGGCCTGGAATCGCTGGTCCGCGACCTGATGAAGCTGTTGCCGGAAGCCCCGCCGATGTTCGGCGAAGACGAGATCACCGACCGCAGCCAGCGCTTCCTCGCCGGTGAACTGGTCCGCGAGCAGCTGATGCGCCAGCTGGGTGAAGAACTGCCGTACGCGACCACGGTCGAGATCGAGCGCTTTGTAGAAGACGGCAACCTGCTGCGCATCGGCGCGGTGATCTGGGTCGAACGCGAAGGCCAGAAGGCGATCGTGATCGGCAAGGCCGGCACCCGCCTGAAGGAAATCGGCGCCAAGTCGCGCCTGCAGATGGAGCGCCTGCTCGGCGCCAAGGTCTTCCTGGAGACCTGGGTGCGCGTGCGCGAGGGCTGGTCCGACGACGAAGCCGCGCTCAAGGCGTTCGGCTACGAATAAGCCGGCCACGGCCCCGGGCGGTTGAGTGATGCGCATCGAGGATGAGCCGGCCTTCGTATTGCACGCCCGGGCCTGGCGGGAGACCAGTCTGCTGGTCGAGGTGCTGACCGAGCAGTACGGCCGCATCGGGGTGCTGGCGCGGGGCGTGTCCAGCCCGCGCAGCCAAGCGTTGCGCGCGGCCCTGCAGCCGCTGCAATGGATCCGGCTCACGGCCGTGCAGCGGGGCGAACTGGCCCAGCTGCGCGGTGCAGAAGCCCTGGACGCTGCGCCCCGGCTCACCGGTGAGGCGATGCTGGCCGGCTTCTATATCAACGAACTGATGATGCGGCTGGCGCCCCGCCAGGATCCGCTGCCGGAGCTCTACGACCACTACGCGCAGGTGCGCGCGCGGCTGCGCGATGGCGAGCCGCTGGCCTGGACCCTGCGACGTTTCGAGCGCGACCTGCTGGAGGCCTTGGGCTTCGGTTTCGATCTGTTGCATGGCAGCGATGAGGAGCCGGTCGACCCGGCGGCACGCTATGAGCTGGATCCCCAGGAGGGGCCGCGCCGCCTGCTCAGCGACCGTGGCGTGGATCAACGCCGGGGCACCGCCACCGGCAGCGCGCTGCTGGCGCTGGCCGCCGATGACATGCCGGGGCCCGAGGATCTGGGCAGCCTGCGCCGACCGATGCGCGCGGTGCTGATGCACCATCTGGGCGGGCGGGGGCTGAAATCCTGGGAAATGCTGGAGGACCTGGCCCGGCGGCGCACGTAAGCGCTGGCGGGCCGCGGCACCGTTGCGGGGTGACTCAAGCGGCGCCGGTGCCCCGGCTGCCGCCCCGTGTTCACTGCAACAGGGCGTCCACTGCCACGCGGAAGCGGCTCTGCGCACCGGTCGAGTCCGGGGCCTGGTGCAACTGCCGGACTGCCCGCGCCAGGCGTGCGGCGCCGACGAACCCACAGCTGGCCTGCAACCGGTGCAGCTGCCCACGCAGAGCCTGCACGTCGTCCTCGCGCAGGGCCTGGGCCACTGCATCGCGCACGCCGGGCAACTCGGCCAGGAACAGTTCGCGCAGGGCGATGAGGTGGTGGCGCTGTCCATTCAGCGCGGCCAGGGCGGTGGTTTCGTCCCAATCCTGGCGCAGGCCGTCGGCGTCGTCCGCTTCCGGGCCGAGCGGCGCCGACAGGCTGCCCGCGGTATGCACCAGGGCGCGGCGGACGGCTTTGAGCAGGTGCTCGCGGCTCAGCGGCTTGACCAGGGTCTCGCTGAAACCGGCATCGCGCAGGCGTGAGTGGATCGAGGTGTCGCCGTCGGCGGTATGCGCCAGTGCCGGGGTATCCGGACGCGAGCGGCGCAGCTCCTGCAGCAGTTGGGTGCCATTGCCGTCGGGCAGGTTCACATCGATCAGCCACAGATCGTGTTGGCTGCCGCGGGCGCGGTCCATGGCCGTGGCCAGTGAATCGGCGGTATCGACCTGGGCCGGCAGGGTTTCCAGCGCGGCCTTGAAGAAGCCGCGGCTGATGGTGTCATCCTCGACGAGCAGGAATCGGGGCATGGGATCCCTCGGGGTCATCTGCATTTGGGCTGCCTCCATGTCAGCTGCGCCCATCTTAAACGTGAAGTGGCCCGCCGCAAGCCTCCCGGCTGCATACCGGCTCAGCTTGCAGTTGGTATCTGCGACAATACGCACCCTTTTTGCCCGCAGCCTGTTGCCACGTGGCCCGAACCCGCTCCCGCCTCGACCGAACCCCCTTCCAGACCGACATCCTCGACCTCAGCCATGACGGCCGTGGCGTTGCCCGCCGCGACGGCGAGGGTGGCAAGGTCACCTTCATCACCGGCGCGCTGCCGGGTGAGGTGGTGACCGCCGAGCCGACCGCGCGCAATCGCCATTTCGATGAAGCCCGGACCATCGAGGTCGTACAGGCCTCGCCGCAGCGGGTGACCCCGCGCTGCCCGCATTTCGGCGTCTGCGCCGGCTGTGTGCTGCAGCACCTGGAAGAGTCGCAGCAGATCGTGGCCAAGCAGCGCGTGCTGATCGACAACCTGACCCGGATCGGCCACGTCACGCCGGGCACTGTGCTGCCGCCCCTGGTCGGCGACAGCTGGGGTTACCGCCGCAAGGGCCGCTTCTCGGTGCGCCGCGTGGAGAAGAAGGACAAGACCCTGGTCGGTTTCCGCGAGCTGGATCCGCGCTTCGTCGCGGACCTGAGCCAGTGCCTGACCGTCATCCCGGAAATCGGCATGAAGGTCGGCGCGCTGTCCGAGTTCATCGAGACGCTCGATGGCAAACGCGATATCCCCCAGATCGAATTCATCGCCGGGGATGACGCGATCGTCCTGACCATCCGCCATATGCAGCCGCTCAGCGACGCTGACCGCGCCGCATGGACCGCTTTCGGGCAGGAACATGGTTTTGCGATCTCGCTGCAGCCCGGCGGCGTGGAGTCGGTGCACCCGCTGTGGCCGGCCGAGGTGCCGCTGTCGTTCAAGCTGGCACCGTGGGATGTCGAACTGGCGTTCCGCCCGCTGGATTTCATCCAGGTCAACGCCAAGCTCAACGTGCAGATGATCGCCCACGCACTGGCGCTGCTCGATGCCGGCCCGGACGAGCGCGTGCTGGATCTGTTCTGCGGGCTGGGCAACTTCACCCTGCCGCTGGCGCGCACCGTGCGCAACGTGGTCGGTGTGGAAGGCGATGCCGGCCTGGTGGCGCGTGCGAAAGAGAACGCCGTGCGCAACGGGCTGGACAATGCCGAGTTCTACGCAGCGGACCTGACCCAGGACCAGCGCCAGACCCCGTGGATGCGCCAGGGCTTCGACAAGCTGTTGCTGGATCCGCCGCGCTCGGGCGCCATCGAAGTGCTGCAGCAGCTGCCGCTCAAGCAGTTCAAGCGGATCGTCTACGTGAGCTGCCATCCCGGCTCGCTGGCGCGCGACGCCGGCTACCTGGTCAACGAGCAGGGCTTCACTCTGGTCTCGGCCGGCGCGATGGACATGTTCCCGCATACCGCGCACGTGGAAAGCATCGCGGTGTTCGAAAAGCGCTGACGGCGTTCGCCCTCAGCGGGCGTCCTCCGGCGCGGCGTTCTGCCACTGGCCCTGTGCGTCGAACACGTAGGTCTGCGGGTCGGTGCCGCGCTCGGTGTCATCCCCCGCGGTGACATCGCAGCGGATGTCCGGCGACTGCGTGCTGCGCAGTTCGCAGTCCTCGATCTCGAAAATCCGCAGGCGCTGCTGGAAGGCGCGCAGTGCGTCGCGGGCGGCGGCATCGTCGATGGATGCGGCACGATGATCGAGCTGTTCGATGAGCAGTTCGCGGACCCGCTCGCGCGGGGGGACCGGCGCATCGACATCGGCCCGCTGCATCGCCCAGCCCATGCCCTGGGGCACGAAGCGCAGCATCCGGTAGCGGTTCTTGAGCCCGATCTCCATGCCGACCAGGCACTCGTAGGCGCCGGTGACCGTGGCGCTGGCAAAGCACGGCCCATGCTCGAACCCGCGCGGGGTGAACATCGATTGCAGCAGCAGATCCTGCGCGGAGGCCGCCGGCTTCTTCTCGGCCTCGATCATGGCCATGATCGCTGCGTCGATCTGCGCAGGCGTGGGCGGCGTCGCGGCGACCCCGGGCAGTGGCAGCAGCGTCAGCAACAGGGTAGGGAAGAGCGGCTTCATCGGGCGTCCTTGCAGGGCAGCCGGCCAGTATAGGAGCAGGCCGTGGCCGCATGATCGTGATCGCCGCATACTGTGCGCATGGGCATTGAAATCGAACGTAAATACCGCGTCACCGGCGAGGGCTGGCGCACGGCCGCGCACGCGGTGATCCCGATGGCGCAGGGCTATCTCAACGACACCGCCGCACTGGACAGCGGCGCACAGAAAGCTTCGGTGCGCGTGCGGATCCAGGGCGAGCAGGCCTTCCTCAACATGAAGTCACGCGAGATCGGGCACACCCGGCAGGAGTTCGATTACCCGATCCCGGTGGACGATGCACGCGCGCTGCTGGCGCTGTGTGTCGGCGGGCTGATCGACAAGCGTCGGCATCTGGTCGAGCACCAGGGGCTGCTCTGGGAAGTGGACGAGTTCCTCGGCGAGAACGCCGGGCTGGTGGTGGCCGAAGTCGAGCTCGAGCATGCCGATCAGGCGATCACGCTGCCCGACTGGGCCGGCGCTGAAGTCACCGACGAGGTCCGTTATTACAATCTGGCGCTGGCCGCGCATCCGTTTTCACGCTGGTCCAGCGCGGAACGCGGCTGACCGCCAGACCTTGTAAACGCCCCGCAGCACCCACAATCTGGCGAGATGAAAATCGATATCTGGTCGGATGTGGTGTGCCCCTGGTGTTGGATCGGCAAGCACCGGTTCCAGCAGGGCCTGGCGCTGTTGGGTGATGACGCCCCCGAGGTGGAGGTGCACTGGCACCCCTTCCTGCTGGATCCCGACGCCGGCACAACCCCGGTACCGCTGCGCGAGGCATATGCGGCCAAGTTCGGCAGTGCCGAGCGCACCGAGCAGATCCTGACCCAGACCCAGACCGCGGCGCGCGCCGAAGGCCTGCCGATGGATTTCGACCAGGGCCAGGTCCGGGTCACCACGCTGCCGGCGCACCGCCTGATGTGGCTGGCCGGGCGTGAAGGTGTCCAGGCGGCGGTCGGCGAGGCGCTGTTCCGCGCGCATTTTGCGCAGGGCCGCAACCTGGCCGAGCCGCAGACCCTGATCGATGCCGGCGCTGCCGGTGGCCTCAGCGCCGAACGGATCACCACACTGCTGGCCGGCGACGAAGGGCTGGCGGAGATCCAGGCCCAACTGGCGCAGGCGCAGCGGTTTGGCATTCAGTCGGTGCCCACCTTTGTGATCGACGATACGTACGCCATCCAGGGGGCCCAGCCGCCGGAGGCTTTCGCCCAGGCGCTGCGCCAGATCGCGGCGGAAACCCCACCGGCAGGAGCTGCCGGGCAGGGCGCTGGCTGCGGCCCGGACGGCTGCGAGGTCTGACGCTGCGCGCGGGTTCTGCGACAATGCGGCAGTGCGCCATGGTGGCGCCCCGTATTGGAGACCCCCCATGCTCGTGATCGGCGTTGCCGGGACCGAACTCACCGCCCAGGAACGCGAGTGGCTGCAGCACGACGCCGTGGCCGGCGTGATCCTGTTCAAGCGCAATTTCGCCTCGCGCGAGCAGGTGGCCGAGTTGTCGGCGGCCATCCGCGCCGCTGCGCCGCGCCCGCAGCTGATCTGCGTGGACCAGGAAGGCGGGCGCGTGCAGCGCTTCCGTGACGGTTACAGCGCGCTGCCGCCGCTGCAGGGTTTCGATGCCCTGTACGCCACCGATCCAGAGGCTGCGCTGGCATTGGCCGAACAGCATGCCTGGCTGATGGCCAGCGAAGTGCGCGCCAGCGGCGTGGATCTCAGCTTCGCCCCGGTGGTCGATCTGGGCCGTGGCAACCTGGCCATCGGCGATCGCGCGTTCAGCGCGGACCCGCAGGTCGTGGCTGCATTCACCGCCGCCTATGTGCGCGGCATGCACAGCGTCGGCATGGCGGCCACGCTCAAGCATTTCCCCGGGCACGGCACCGTGCTGGAAGACACCCATTTCCACGATGCCAGCGACCCGCGTTCGCTCGATGAACTGCGTGCGTTGGACCTGATCCCGTTCGCGGCCGGCATCACTGCCGGCGCCGATGCGGTGATGATGGCCCACGTGGTCTACCCGCAGGTCGCGCCGGAACCGGCCGGCTACTCGCCGCGCTGGATCCAGCAGATCCTGCGCGAGGAGATGGGCTTCCGTGGCGTGGTCTTCTCCGATGATATCGGCATGGCCGCCTCGTTCTCCGCCGGTGGCGTGAAGGCGCGCGTGGACGCGCATCTGGATGCCGGCTGCGACGTGGTGCTGGTCTGCCACCCCGAACTGGTGGAAGAATCACTGCGCGCGGTCGAAGGCCGCACCCTCAACACCGCTGCGCTGCTCGGCCTGATCGGTCGCGGCGCGCTGGGCTGGGACGGCCTGTTGGCCGATTCCCGCCATGGCACCACCCAATCCCGTTTGCTTGACACCCTTGGAAGAACCGTCTGATGCCCAACCTCTCCATTTCCCAGGCCCTGGCCCAGGCCGACCTGCTGGTCGACCGTCCCACCATCGACAAGGCCATCGCTGGCATCGCCGACGCCATCGCGCGCGATTACAAGGGCGAGGTCCCGCTGTTCCTGTCGATCATGCACGGCGCACTGCCGTTCGCCGGCCAGCTTGCGCTGGAACTGGGCGCACGCGGCCAGGACGTGCAGTTCGATTATCTGCACGCCACCCGCTACCGCGGTGAAACCACCGGCGGCGATCTGGTCTGGAAGCACAAGCCGGCCACCGCGCTGTTCGGGCGCCGCGTGCTGCTGGTCGATGACATCCTCGATGAGGGCTACACGCTGCAGGGCGTGCGCACCTGGTGCCTGGAGCAGGGTGCCACCGATGTGCGCATCGCCGCGCTGACGGTCAAGCTGCACGACCGCGCGCTGCCGGACGTCAAGGCCGACTATGCCGGCATCGACCTGCCGGACCGCTATGTGTTCGGGTTCGGCATGGACGTCAACGAGACGCTGCGCTGCGTGCCGGCCATCTACGCGATGAAGGAATGATGGAACACATTTCTCTTACCGTCATCGGCGGCACCGGCGTCTACACGCTGGCCCAGCTCGATGACGTGAGCAGCCACCAGGTCGAGACCCGGTACGGCACGCCGTCCGGTCCGATCCGCGTCGGCACGCTGCTGGGCCAGCGCGTGGCCTTCCTGGCGCGCCACGGTGAAGGCCACTCGCTGCCGCCGCACAAGATCAACTACCGCGCCAACCTCGCCGCGCTCCAGCAGATCGGTGCGCAGCGCGTGCTCGCGCTCAATACGGTTGGCGGCATCACCGAACAGTTCGGCCCGCGCGTGCTGGCCTGCCCGGACCAGTTGATCGATTACACCTGGGGCCGCATCTCCACCCTGTGCGAAGAGCCGGGTACCGAGGTGCTGCACGTGGACTTCGGCCATCCGTACACCCCGATGCTGCGCAGCAAGGTGCTGGCCGCGGCGAAAGTGACCGGCGTGCGCCTGCAGGACGGTGGCTGCTACGGCGCCACCCAGGGTCCGCGGCTGGAAACCAATGCGGAAATCGCGCGCATGCGCCGCGATGGCTGCGATCTGGTCGGCATGACCGGCATGCCCGAAGCGAGCCTGGCCCGCGAGCTCGGCCTGGACTATGCCTGCCTGGCGATTGTGGCCAACTGGGCCGCCGGCTGTGGCGATGGCGATGAAATCACGATGGCTGAAGTGCTGGCCAATGTGGAGGCTGCCTCCTCCGGTCTGCCCGAATTGATCGGTGAATTGGCACGGGGGTGATTGTCATTACCGTACAAGGTTTGCATACTCCGCCAGTGCGCTGGTTGAGCGTACACCACCCATTCATAGAAGAAGGTCTCGCATTACCATGCCGAACGGTACCGTCAAGTGGTTCAACGACGCCAAGGGATTTGGCTTTATCTCGCCGGAGGACGGCAGCGCCGACGTCTTCGCGCACTTCTCCGCGATCAACTCCAAGGGCTTCCGCAGTCTGCAGGAAGGCCAGAAGGTCACCTATGACGTGACCCAGGGCCCGAAGGGCGCCCAAGCCTCGAACATCGTGCCGGCTGAGTGATTCTTTCAGCTGCGCATTGAAAACCCCGCTTCGGCGGGGTTTTTTTTCATCAGTGAGTACGCGCATGTCTCCACCTCGCACCATCGCCATCGTCGGCTACGGCACCGCCGGGCAGGCGTTGTCGATCCTGCTTTCACGCGATCATCACGATGTGCACGTGTTCGAGCGTGCCGCAACCCCGGGACCCGTCGGTGCAGGCTTCCTGCTCCAGCCCAGCGGCCTGGACGTGCTCTGGCAGATGGGGCTGCTTCCCGCGGTGCTCCGTCACGGCGCTGCGGTGCGCCGCCTGTACGGCGAGACGCCGTGCGGACGCGCGGTGATGGATATGCGGTACGTCCATCTGGATGCTGCACTGCACGGCGTGGGCATGCAGCGCGGCGCGTTGTTCTCGCTGCTGGCAGCTGCGTGGGAACAGCCGGGCAACCTGCAGGCCGGTACCGCCATCGTCGAGGTGGACACCGCGCAGGGGCGCGTGCGTGATGCGGACGGGCGCTGGCACGGGCCGTACGATCTGGTGATTGCTGCCGATGGTGCCGCCTCCTCGCTGCGCGCGCAGGTGCAGGGCACCACGCTGGACCGCGAATACCCGTGGGGCGCGCTGTGGTGCCTGCTGCCGCGCGGCGACTGGCCGCACGTGGATGAACTGCGGCAACGCTATGTGGCCGCGCGCAAGATGATCGGGCTGCTGCCGGTTGGGACTCGGCCGGGCAACGATGCGCCGCAGCTGAGTTTCTTCTGGAGCCTGCCGCGTGACCACTTCGCACAGTGGGAGCGTGACGGCATGGCCCGCTGGCTCGACGAGATCGCCACGCTGTGGCCGCAGGCGCACGAGCGCCTCGCCGGCGTGACCGAACCGGGTCAACTGGCCCGCGCCGGGTACCGTGACGCCGTGCTCTCGCGCTGGCATCGCGGGCGGCTGGTGCTGGTCGGCGATGCGGCGCACGCGATGAGTCCACAGCTGGGGCAGGGCGTGAACATGGCGCTGATGGACGCGCTGGCGTTGCGCGACGCACTGCGCGCGCACGCCGATGCCGAGGTCGCGCTGCGCGCCTACCAGGTGCAGCGGCGCGCCCACGTGGCGATCTACCAGTACTGGAGTCGATGGCTGACGCCCTTGTTCCAGTCCGAACGCGATGGACTGGCGCGCGCACGCGATGTGCTGTTCCAACCCATGGGCCGCGTGCCGGGTGGGCGCGGGCATATGCTCCGCGTGCTCAGCGGAACCCAACGTGGCTGGCTGGGCAGACTGCCGTTGTCGCCCGCGTTCGTGCAGGCGATGCATGCCGCGCGAGCGACGGATGGCATCCGCTGATACCCCTGCGTATCGGTGCGCGCACGCCGATGTGAAGGCGTGAATAACATTCATTGACGGTGGACTCACCGCTGGCATGGGACAACACCCTGGCAAACGCAGCGCTCGCGCTTGTCCATGCGCGCCCTGCTGACACCGCCCATGCGCGTCCGATTCCTGATCGCTTGGAGGCCCGCGACGGCGGGGTGGTACGGTGATGCTGCGTTTGCGACCTACGGTCCGGTGGACCGATCGCAACCAAGGAGATTGAAATGCTGTTCTCGGCCGAAACTCTGGAAAGTGAAATCCGCAAACTGCGCGGACTACTGCAGATGCTGCATGAGGATCAGCCGGACGTGATGGAAGACGTGTTCGAGTTCCATGTGACCAGCCTCATCACGCACGCCGCGCCGGAGCACCATCCGCGCATCCGTGCCGCCGCCCATGACATGCTGACCGCGATCCAACGGCAACCCGTACGGCCCAATCCGAACGCACCGGATATCCGGTTGATGCCGGACCTGTTGGCTTCGGCTGCCTGATCCAGGCAAGGTAGTTGGGGCCACTGACGTCGCGCGCTGCCCGAATCAGCGCGCCGGCAACGCGATGGCCTGGTCTTCGACACAGGCCACCAGCTGCTCGCCGGCACCGAGCACCGGTGCGATGCCGGCGGTGAATCCGGAAAACGCCGGCAGGATCGTCATTCCCTCGCGCATCCAGAACGACGGCCACCGCCGCTGCATGCCGGGCAGGCGCGCCAGCGGGTGCAGATGGCCGCACAGCACATGCAGGCCCGGCTGGCGCTGCGGTGCATGGCGCAGCAGGAAGGGCCCCTCCTGCACACGCTCGCCGAGCAGTTCGATGCCCAGGTCGGCCTTGGGCAACACCCGGTCGTGATTGCCTTCCAGCGCGCCGATCCACAGGTGAGGATGTTGCTCGCGCCATCCCTGCCACTGCCGGTACCACGCCGCGCGATGCGCCGCGCCATGCAGCACATCCCCGAGAATCCACAGATGGCGCACGTCGTGGTGCTGCACCATCGCGCCCAGCCGCTGCAGGTCATCGGACGTACCGCCGCTGGGCAGGCCGATGCCCGACCGCCGGAACAGGTCCGCTTTGCCCAGATGCAGGTCAGCGATCAACAGCGCGTTGCGCGCCGGCCAATGCAGCGCACGCGCGCCGAGCAGGTGGACGGCTTCGCCGGCGAGGGTGATCGGCAGTTCAGGCGCCATGGCGCTTCTCCAGTTGCTGTGCAGCGCGCAGGACGCGGGTCTTCCAGTCTTCGTTGCTGAGTTGGCCGCGCAGCCGCTCGGCCCAGAGGGGGAAGGACAGTGGGCCTAGGCTGGCCGGATGCTGCAGGCTCAGCGTCCGCGCCTGGCAGAGGGTGAGGGCGCGGGCCAGACGCTCAATACCAAGTTGATCGTGCAGCACTTCGTGTTCGGCCAGCGTCAGCAGGATGTGATCCGGATCATGTTGGCGCAGGACGTCGAACAGCAATCCGCTGGAGGCCTGCAGCTGACGCAGGCTGCGCGG
Source organism: Stenotrophomonas sp. 05L413 (assembly GCF_056397945.1). NCBI lineage: Bacteria > Pseudomonadati > Pseudomonadota > Gammaproteobacteria > Lysobacterales > Lysobacteraceae > Stenotrophomonas > Stenotrophomonas sp. 05L413. Next base: position 643,961 of record NZ_JBFTOL010000001.1, on the reverse strand, counting down.
TGTCCGCCCCGGCAGCGCGGGTACCAGCATGCCGGAGACGCGCGCGATGTCGCGGAACTGGCGTCGGGCAAGCTCGCCCAGATTGAGGCTCTCGCGCAGATCCGCAAGCAGTCCCTGTGGTTCCAGCAACGCGCGCACGCGTGCCGCATCGATCTCAACCGCACGTGCCGGGGCGAGTACGAAACCGTAATCGTTGGCCGCGTAGCCGAACGTATTGGTCTGCAGGCGCGTCCAGCGCATCGCCATCAACGCGGCCAGCCCTTCATTGACCTGACGGCCGGCGAAGGGATACACGAACACGAACTGGCCTTCGCGCCGGCGGACATGCTCCACCAGCAGCAGCTCAGGCCCAGGCAGGGCCGACAGGCGCATCTGCAGCGCCAACAGCGGCGCCAGCCACTGCATCTCCGGGCTCTCGGGCGGGTGGGCCAGCACTGTTTCCATTTCATGCCCTAGCGCGTCCGACAGCGGCAACCGGCCGCCCTGCCAACGCGGCACCACCCCATCGCCGCCGCGTGCCACGCGCACGTAGGCGGTCAGGTTCTCCAGCCGCACCAGTTCCAGCAGGCGGCCGGCGAACTGGAAGCGATCACCGGGCCGCAGCCGGCTGAGGAACTGTTCTTCCACCGCACCCAGCCGGCCGCCGCGCAGGAACTGCACCATGACACTGCCATCGCTGGTGATGGTGCCGATCGACAACCGGTGCCGCAGCGCGACGCGACGGTCGTGCACGCGGTAAATGCCATCGTCATCGCGCACGACCTTGTGGAAATCCGGGTACTGCGACAGCGCGCGGCCGCCCTGCACGATGAACTCCAGCACGCCCTCCCAGTGCGCGCGGTCCAGACCGGCGAACGCGTGTGTGCGCCGCACCTGCTCGAACAGCACGTCCGGATCGAAGCCGCCGCCGAGTGCGAAGCTCACCGCATGCTGCGCCAACACATCCAGCGACAAGCGCAGCGGCCGGCGTGCTTCGATGTGGCCGTGGGCCAGCGCGCGCCGCGCAGCCGCGTATTCCACCAGCTCCAGCGCGTGCGAGGGGACACACACGATGTGCCCGGATTCGCCGGGACGATGCCTGGCGCGCCCCGCGCGCTGCAGCAACCGTGCGATACCCTTGGGGCTGCCGATCTGCAGCACCTGGTCGACACTGGGGAAATCCACACCCAGATCCAGGCTGGAAGTGGCGACCACGCAGCGCAGCCGGCCCTCGCGCAGGCCTTCTTCGGCCGCGCGGCGCAACGCCGGGTCGAGCGAGCCGTGATGCAGGGCGAGTGTGGCCGGGTCTTCCGGCCACACCGCCGACAGCGCCTGATGCCAGAGCTCGGCGTGCGCACGGGTGTTGGTGAACAGCAGGCTGGTACGCACCGTCAGCAGTTTTTCGAGCACGCGCTGCAACTGCGACAGACCCAGGTGGCCTGCCCACGGGAAGCGCTCGCCCTGCGCGGGCAGCAGCGTCTCCACACTGACCGGGCGCGGCCGCGCGCCGGCCACCAGCGGGGCATCGGGCACATCGGGCAACAGCACCTCGCGCGCTTCGTCCAGATTGCCCAGCGTCGCAGACAGCCCCCACACCTGCAGCGCGGGCAGGGCATCGCGCAGGCGGCGCAGATTCAACTGCAGCAGCACGCCGCGCTTGTTGCCGAGCAGTTCGTGCCACTCGTCCACCACCACGCAGCGCAGGTGCTGCAGGCGCGCCATCGTGTCGGGATAGCTCAGCAGCAGCGCCAATGATTCGGGCGTGGTCACCAGCACATCCAGCCGCCCTTCACGCGCCAGGCGCTTGTCGCGCGCGCTGGCATCACCGGTACGCAGGCCCACCTGCCAGTCCAACCCGAGGGCATCCAGTGGCTCACGCAACGCGCGCGCGGTGTCGGCGGCCAGTGCCCGCAGCGGGGTGATCCACAGCACCTGCAGGACGGGTACAGGGGTCTTCGCGCGGCCGCGGGTGGTTCGGGGGGGCGGGTTGTTGAGCGCCTGCAGCAACGGGCCACCGAACATGGCCAGCGTCTTGCCGCTGCCGGTCGGTGTGTGCAGCAGGCCGGACGCGCCGGCCAGGTAATGCCGCCACATGGCTTTCTGGAAGGGCAGCGGCGCCCAGCCCCGGCTGGCGAACCACGCCGTCAGCCGGGCCATGGCCTCGCGTCGGGTCACCGCGCCAGCGCCTGCAGCTGGGCCAGGGTGTCGGCCTCGCTGGCGGGTTTGTCATGCCGCCAGCGCAGGATGCGCGGGAAGCGTACGGCGATGCCGGACTTGTGCCGCTTGCTGCGGTTCACCGCTTCGAAGCCAAGTTCGAACACCTGCTCGCCACGCACGCTGCGCACCGGCCCGAAGCGCTCGATCGTGTTCGCGCGGATCCAGCGGTCCAGCGCCAGGATTTCCTTGTCGTCCAGGCCCGAGTACGCCTTGGCCACCGGCACCAGCGTTTCGCCGTCCCACACCCCGAAGGTGTAATCGGTGTAGAGCGTGCTGCGCCGGCCGTGGCCGGACTGCGCGTAGATCATCACCGCATCGATGGTCAGCGGGGCGATCTTCCATTTCCACCAGTCGCCGCGTCGGCGCCCGGCCTGGTAGACAGAGTCGCCGCGTTTGAGCATCAGCCCTTCCACACCGCGCTCGCGGGCCAGATCGCGCTGCGTGGCCGCCGCGCTCCAATCCGCCACGCGGACCGCCGGCGACAGCATCAGGCGGGGGTCGTCCAGCGCGGCAAGCACCTCGGCCAAGCGCGCACGCCGTTGCGAGAGCGGCAAGGCGCGCAGGTCGTCACCGTCCAGTTCGAGCAGATCGTAGGCGAGCACGCGCACCGGCGTATCGCGCAGCGTCTTGGGGCCAGGCTTGAGGCGCTGGATGCGCGTCTGCAGCGCGGTGAAGGGCAGCGGCAGATCATCGCCGTCGGCCCAGGCCAGCAGTTCGCCATCGATCACGCAGCCATCGGGCAGCGCCATCGCCGCCGCTTCAATCTCCGGGAAGCGCCCATCCAGACGTTCTTCGCCGCGCGACCACAGCGCGACTTCGCCCTGGCGGCGCAGCACCTGCAGGCGGATGCCATCCCATTTCCATTCCAGCAGCCAGTCCTCGATCGGCCCGAGCGTGTCGACCTCCGCCTCCAGCGGTGAGGCCAGGAAGAACGGGTAGGGCTGCTGGCGATCTTCCGGCCGCTCTTCCGGTGACAGCAGCGCCGCCAGCAGCCCGGGCGTGGGCACCCAGCTGCCGAGCATGCGCTGGGCGATGCGCGCGATATCAAGGCCCGACCATTCGGCCAGTGCCTGCTGCACCAGCCGCTGCGATACCCCCACGCGCAGCGCGCCGGTCAGCAGCTTGTTGAACACCAGCCGCTCGTCGAAGGCAAGGTGTTGCCAGGCCTGCGTGACCGCGGCGTGGCGCACCGGCTCGGGTTGATTGGCGACCGGCAGCAGCTTCTGCTCGATCCAGTCGGCGAGCGCGATATCCGCCCCGGCCTGCACCGGGTCGTCCATCAGCAGGGTGAGGGTCTCGGCCAGATCGCCCACCTGGTCATAGCTGTCGTCCACCAGCCACGCCGGTGTGTCGGACATCTCGGCGACCCACGCGCGCAGTTCGGCGTTGCCGGCGATCTTCTGCCGCGCACTGGTGACCTTGCCGCCGGCCAGCAGGAACAGGGCCCATGCCGCGTCGTGCGGTGGCACCTGCTGGAAGTAGCGCACCAGCGCGGCGCGCTTGTCGCCGGTCGCGGTGCTGCGGTCGAGTTCGCTGTAAAGCGCGGCGAAGCGTTTCATTCTTCGTCCCCGTAGCCGGTAGCGAACGCTTCGGCGGCGACACCCCGCTCGCGCAGGAACCGGATCAGCGCATCGGTATTGCCGTGGGTGGCGATCACGCGTCGCGCGCCGGTTTCGGCGATGGTGCGCAGCAGGTCGGGCCAGTCGGCGTGATCGGAGACCACAAAGCCGCGATCGTAGTTGCGCCGGCGGCGGTTGCCACGCACCCGCATCCAGCCGGAGGCGAAGCCCAGCTGCGCACGCTTGAAGCGGCGCATCCACGCGCTTCCGGCGGCCGAGGGCGGGGCAAGAATCAGCTTGCCGGCGAACTCGGCACCGCGCGCCTGCTCGCTGACCGGCTCGGTGGCCAGCATCGCAATGCCGGCCTCGCGGTAGACCGCCACGCCGGTGGCGATCGCGCCATGCAGCAGCGCAGGCTGGTCATCCAGTGGCAGCAGTTCGGCCAGGATCCGCTGCGCCTTGCCGAGCGCGTAGCAGAGCAGTACGGCCGCCTCGCCACGTGCTTCGCATTCGCGCCGCCAGGCCACGATGTCGGCGGCGACCTGCGCGGTGTCCGGCCAGCGGTAGACCGGCAGGCCGAAGGTCGCTTCGGTGATGAAGGTGTCGCAGGGCACCACCTCGAACGGGTCGCAGCTCGGATCGGGCTGGCGCTTGTAGTCGCCCGAGGCCACCCATACCCGTCCCGCGTGCGCGATCCGCACCTGGGCCGAGCCCAGCACATGCCCGGCCGAATGCAGCGAGACCTCGGTGTTGCCCAAGGGGAAGCGCTCGCCGTACGCGTGCGCGGTGCAGTCCACATCGCCCAGGCGCCAGCGCAGGATCGGCAGGGTCTGCGTGGTGCAGTGGTAATGGCCCATGCCGTTGCGCGCGTGATCGCCATGGCCGTGCGTGATCACCGCACGCGGCACCGGCCGCCACGGGTCGATGTGGAAATCACCGGCCGGGCAGTACAGCCCCTCGGGCCGGAGCACCACCAGGTCTTCGTTGTCGGCATCGGTGTTCATGTCTGCACTGTGCCGCCGCGCTCGTGCAGGAGGTGAGAATCCGCATGAACGGCGGCCTGCAGGGAGATGCGGCAGAATCGGTGCATCTGTCTGCAAGGAGGTCGCCGTGATGACGTCTGCATTGCCCGCGTTCGAAACGCATCAGGTGAGCAACCAGCCGCCACCGTTCGGAGGGCGCAATCTGTGGGCCGACGACGTCGCGCTGGCCGAGGCAGTACAGCGCGAAGGCGGCGCCGCGTTCGCGGGCCAGTTGGCCAGCTATGGCGGTCTCGCCGGCGATGAGCTCTATCGGATCGGCTTCGATGCCAACCGCGATCGCCCGCGTCTGCGCACCCACGATGCACAGGGCCATCGCATCGATACCGTCGAGTTCCATCCGGCATACCACCAGCTGATGACGGCGGCGAAAACGCATGGCGTGGCCGGGCTGTCCTGGCACGATGGTCGCCCCGGCGCGCATGTGGCACGCGCGGCGTTGAGCTATCTGCACCACCAGGCCGAGGCGGGCACCAGTTGCCCGTTGACGATGACCCACGCTGCGGTCGCCGTGTTGCGCCAGGATCCGTCGCTCGCCGCCTGGGCGGACAAGGCGGCAGCGCCTCACTACGACCCGCGTGACGTACCCATTGCCGACAAGGCCGGGATCACCCTGGGCATGGGCATGACCGAGAAGCAGGGCGGCTCGGACGTACGCAGCAACACCACGCGGGCCGAGCCCCAGGCCGATGGCAGCTATGCGTTGGTGGGCCATAAGTGGTTCTTCTCCGCGCCGATGTCCGATGGCTTCCTGGTGCTGGCGCAGGCGCCGGGCGGCCTGAGCTGTTTCCTCATGCCGCGGCGCCTGGCCGATGGCCACCGCAACGCGTTCCGTCTGATGCGCTTGAAAGACAAGCTTGGCGACTGGTCCAACGCCTCCAGCGAGGTGGAGCTGTGCGGGGCCTGGGCGCAGCGGGTGGGCGAGGAAGGGCGCGGGGTGGCGACCATCATCGGCATGGTCATGATGACGCGGCTGGACTGCATGCTCGGTGCCGCCGCCGAGATGCGCATGGCCCTGGCGCAGGCGCTGCATCACACCCGGCATCGCAGCAGCTTCGGCAAGCAGCTGAGCGAGCACCCGCTGATGGCCAACGTACTGGCGGATCTGGCGATCGAATCCGAAGCGGCCACGGTGTTTGCCCTGCGCGTGGCGCGGGCGGTGGATCAGGCCGGGACGGACCCGCAGCAGGCCGCATTCGCACGCATCACGACGGCGGTGGGCAAGTACTGGGTGTGCAAGCGCGCGGCCGTGTTCGTCAATGAAGCGCAGGAGTGCCTCGGCGGTGCCGGCTATGTGGAGGAGTCGATGCTGCCGCGGCTGTATCGTCAAGCGCCGTTGAATTCGATCTGGGAAGGCAGCGGCAACATCCAGTGCCTGGATGTGCTGCGTGCGCTGTCGCGCGAACCACAGGTGCTGCAGGCGCTGGACGCCGAGCTGGATGCGGTGGCCGGTGTGGATGCGATCTATGACGCGGCACTGCGGGCGTTACGCATGCAGCGCGCGGCAACGCCACAGGAAGCTCAGGCCCGCCGTATCACCGAACGCCTGGCGCTGGTCTTGCAGGCCGCGGTCCTGCTGGGCGCGCAGAGCCCGAACGCATCGGCCTTCGTCCGCTCGCGGCTGGGTGCCGAGCATGGGATGGCCTTCGGGACGTTGCCGGCCGACGTGGATTTCGCGGCCGTGCTGAGCCGCGCTCTGCCGTGAACGCGCCCCAATGAAAACGCCCCCTCCGGAGAGGGGGCGTTGGTCACACCCGAAGACGGCGTGAGGGAGCCGATTCAGCGCTTGGCTTCGTTGGCGTTCTTCTTGGCGTCGTCGGCAACGTCGCGTGCCTTGTCGGCGACTTTCTGCGCGGCGTCGGCGGTTGAATCGCTGGCATGGGCGGCCGCATCCTTGGCGGCAACCTTGGCTTCGCCAGCGGCCTCGGAGGTCGCTGCGGCTGCGCGGTCGAGCGCCTGCTGGGTGTCGGCGGCGGCGCGCTCGGAGGCGGCAGCGGCATCGTCGGCGGCAGTGCGGGTGGCGGCAGCGGCCTTGTCCACGGCTTCGCGCGCGGCGGCATTGGTGCTGTCGGCAGCCTGGGCGGCATCACGGCGGGCCTGTTCGGCCTCCGGGCCCTTGCACGCGGCCAGGCCGAGCAGCAGGGAAGCAGCCAGCAGGGAGGTGGTCAGCGGACGGATCTTCATGTGGCGCTCCAGAACGGCGATGGATGGGAGGCCAGCCTATTCATGCGTCTGTGAAGAACCGGTGCGTGGCAGGATCTGCACAACACGCGCCCAAAGAAAAAGCCGCTGGCGAACCAGCGGCTTCTTCAGACGTGCTTGAAGAAAGAAGTTATTACTTCTTGGCTTCTTCAGCAGCGTCCTTGGCCTTCTCGGCGGTGCCTTCGGCAGCCTTGGCAGCGTCAGCAGCCTGGTCGGCAGCAGCGTCGGTGGCAGCGCCGGCAGCCTGGGCAGCGGCATCAGCCGAAGCGTCAGCAGCGGTGGTGGCGGTGTCAGCAGCAGCCTGGGCAGCGTCAGCAGCCGGGGCGCCAGCAGCAGCGGCCTGGTCAGCAGCGGCCTGGGCGTCAGCGGCAGCTTCGTTGGCCGAAGCGGCGGCGTCAGCAGCCTGCTCCTGCTTCGAGCAGGCGGTCAGAGCCAGGCCCAGGGCCATCGCGATCAGCAGCTTGTTGATGCTCATTGTTGTGAATCCTCGTCGTTAGATTAGGCAACGCGCTATTGCGCGCCCGGCAACATGATGACAAGCCACGATTGGCTGTCAAGCGATCGCGCATTCAGTTTTGAGAAATGCGCGTTAAATCAAATCAAATCAATTCGATAGCGATGGCCGTGGCTTCGCCGCCGCCAATGCACAGGGTAGCAATTCCGCGCTTGGCGTCACGCTTGCGCAATGCGTTCACCAGCGTGACCACCAGCCGTGCACCGGACGCACCGATGGGATGACCCAATGCGCAGGCGCCGCCATTGACATTGACCTTGTCGTGCGGAATGCCCAGTTCGCGGATCGGCGCCATCGCGACCACGGCGAAGGCTTCGTTGATCTCGAACAGGTCCACCTGGTCCAGCGTCCAGCCGGTCTTTTCCAGCAGCTTCTGGATCGCACCGATGGGGGCGGTGGTGAACCATTCCGGCGCCTGGGAGTGGGTCGCATGGCCGACGATGCGGGCCAGCGGCTGCAGGCCGCGGGCGGCGGCATCTTCTTCGGACAGCAGCACCACGGCGGCAGCGCCGTCGGAGATGCTCGACGAACTGGCGGCGGTGACGGTGCCGTCCTTCTTGAACGCCGGGCGCAGGGTCGGGATCTTGGCGATGTCCGAGCGGCTCGGCTGCTCGTCCTGTGCGTATTCCACCTCACCCTTGCGCGTGCTGACCTTCACCGGGACGATCTCACCGTCGAAAGCGCCGTTGGCCTGGGCGGCCTGCGCACGGCGCACCGATTCGATGGCGAAGGCATCCTGGTCCTCGCGGCTGACCTGGTACTTCTCCACCGTGCACTCGGCGAACTCGCCCATGGCTTTGCCGTCATAGGCATTGACCAGGCCGTCGTGGGCCATGTGGTCGATCACCTGGAAGTTGCCGAAGCGGTTGCCGGTGCGCGAGTTGGGGATCATGTGCGGGGCGTTGGACATCGACTCCATGCCGCCGGCGACCACGATGCTGGCCGAGCCGGCCTTGATCAGGTCATGCCCCAGCATGATGGCCTTCATGCCCGAGCCGCACACCTTGTTGAGGGTGGTGGCGCCGGTGGAGACCGGAATCCCGGCGGCGATCGCGGCCTGGCGGGCCGGCGCCTGGCCGAGGTTGGCCGGCAGCACGCAGCCCATGATCACTTCGGAAACGTCCGCAGCCGGTACTCCGGACTGCTCCAGGGCCGCGGCGATCACGGTGGACCCCAGGGTCGGGGACGGCACGCCGTTGAACTGGCCCAGGAAGGAGCCGATGGCGGTGCGCTTGGCGGCGGCGATGACGATGTTGGACATGTGCAATCTCTTTGGTGCGTGAGCGAAGAGCGGAATGGGAACGCGGGCGTTGGAAGCCGACGCATTTCCCGGCAGACTGCGTGGGGGTCGGTCCAGTATAGAGGGTCGGCATTGACTGCCGGTGTCTGCCCGGGGGCAGGCAGGTGGGGAAGGTCCATTCACAAGGGGAGCAGGGATGAAGCAGGTTGTGATCGGCAGGTCGGCCTTGGCCGCGGCGTTGGCGTTGGCACTCAGTGCCTGCGGAGGCGGGGGCAGCAATGTCCGCGGGGATCTGGAGCCGTCGCCTCCCCCGACCACCCCGCCGTCGCCGCCCCCCACCACGCCCCCGACGCCACCGCCGACCACGGCACCGCCGGCACAGCCGGCCTTCGATGCGCACCTGAGCATCATCCAGGCCGGCCCCGCGCAGGCGGCCGGCTGGACCGGCGCCGGCGTGCGCATCGGCGTAGTCGATTCAGGCGTCAACCGCAGCCATCCGGCGCTCAACGGGCGCGTCGTGGCCAGTTACACCTACGTCGATCCGCGGGTGAACAACCCCAACGTGGATGATGTGGTCGGGCATGGCACTGTGGTGTCCCAGTTGGCGGCCGGTCGCCGGGTGGGAAGCTGGCCAGGCGGTGTGGCGACGGATGCGCAGATCGTGTCGGCACGGATCATCGCCGACAAAAGCCCGGTCGATGATGGGTCCGGCAGCGGCAACCAGGTCAGCGGTGCGCTGGGCCTGGCGCCCGTGCACCAGGATCTGATCAATGCCGGCGTCAAGATCATGAACAACTCGTGGGGCGGCCTGTACTGGACCAATCCGGCCGCCACCTCGCCGATTGCCCAGGAGTACCGTCCTTTCATCATCGGCAATGGCGGCCTGGTGGTGTTCGCGACCGGCAACGAGAGCAAGGCCAATCCCTCCAGCATGGCGGCCCTGCCCAGCCAGCCGGGCACCGGCGGCAGCCTGCCGGCAGCGGATCTGGAGCGCGGGTGGCTCAGCGTGACCGCGGTCGATACCGCCGACCCGAGCAAGCTGGCCTCCTACGCCAACGCGTGCGGCGTGGCAGCACGCTATTGCCTTGCGGCCCCGGGCACCGCGGCGTACGTCGATCCGGCCAACACCGGCGGCACGCCCACGTACTACTACGGCTCGGGCACGTCCTATGCAGCGCCGCTGGTCTCCGGCGCGGCCGCGCTGGTGTGGCAGAAGTACCCGTACTTCACCAACGACCTGGTGCGTCAGACCCTGCTCGGCACGGCGACCGATCTCGGCGCGGGTGGCGTGGACAGCACCTTCGGCTATGGCCTGCTCAACATCGCCAAGGCGATCAACGGACCGGCCAGGCTGGACTGGGGCGATACGACGGTCAATGTCAGCACGCCGGGGCTGAATTCGGTATGGAGCAACGACATCAGCGGCAGTGGCGGACTGACCAAGCAGGGTACGGGTGCGTTGACCCTGGCCGGCGCCAATACCTACACCGGTGACACGTTCATCGAGCGCGGCACCCTTGCGTTGCGCGGCGGTGCGTCGCTGCGTTCCAACGTGCTCATCGTGCCGCAGGCAGGTGATCCCAACGCCGCGGCGCTGCAGTTCATGAACGGCACCACGCGGGTGGGCGGCAACGTGGACAACGGCGCCAGCGTGATGCTGCGCAGCGACAATATCGATGCTGTCATCGAAGGCAACTACATCCAGCGTGCCGGCGCGCAACTGGTCGTCGCACTGGGGGCCAACCCGCTCATGGTGAACGGCACCGCCACGCTGGCCGGCACGGTGCGCGTGGACAGCATCATCAGTGGCTACGTGCCCCAGGACGGACGCACGCAGCCGCTGCTGCATGCCGATGGTGGGGTGACCGGCACCTTCGCCAGCGTCACCAATGGGCTGGCACCCGGCAGCCTGCTCCAGGCCAGCCTGCTGCACGCCAACAACGACGTCACCATGGTCATCGACCGCATCAGCGTGACCAGCGCCAGCCTCCAGGCCGGCCTGGGCGGCACGGCGCTGGCCTCGGCAGCGCGGGTCGAATCCGCGTTTGAAGTGCTGGATCGCAGCGGCGCGGCACTGGATGGGTTTGCCGACGCGGCCGGGAAGCTGCAGCAGGTGGATGGCGCCAGCGCCTTGCAGGCCAGCCTGGACAGCCTCTCCGGCAAGGCCCACGCCCTGGCCACGGCAGCGACCTTCGACAGCATCGACATGAACCGTCGTGCGCTGTCGGCACGGGTCGGTGATGTGCAGGCCGCGCCACGCCTGCGCGGTGCCTGGCAGAGCACGCTGGGCGAGGCGGGCCAGGGCAGCTTCGCCGGCAACGGGGTGGCGACCCGGGGCTGGATGATGGGCCAGGACATGGCGCTGGGCAGCCACGGCATGCTCGGTTTCGCGTTCGGCGAAACGCGCAGCTACGGCAGCCGGGAGTGGGGCAGTGACCGCGGCCGCGATCGTCAATCGCAGGCGCAGGTCTATGCGGGCTGGGGGACCGGCCGTGCGTATGCGATGGGCCAGATCGGCGCCGGCCAGTTCACCCGTGAGATCGATCGCCAGTTGCTGCTCGGTGCCGGGCAGTACGGCGTCAATGCGCGCTATGGCGGCAGCTTCAGCGCGGCCAGCGTGGAGTCGGGCTACCGTTTCGGCAATGCCACTGCCTCGCTGACGCCTTACCTGGGCGCCGAGTACGCCCGGGTGGACAGCGATGGTTTCAGTGAAACAGGCGGCATGGGCTTCGGGCTGCGCGCGCGCGATGCCGTGAGTACGCGCAGCCAGGCGTTGGCCGGCCTGCGCGCCGAGCGGCGCTGGGGCGGCTGGTCGCTGCGCGGCTATGCCGAATGGCAGCAGCATTTGTCCAGCGACGGCCTTTCGCTGGAGGCCAGCTTCGTCGGCGTCGAGGCCTGGGCGCCGGTAGCAGGGTTGCAGCCGGCCCGCTCGGGCGGGTTGTTCGGGCTCTCGCTGGAGTCGTGGTTGAGCCGCAACAGCCGACTGGCGTTCGGGTACGACCAGCGCTTTGGGCCGCGCGGCGATCTGCGTCAGGTGCAGGTGCGCTATTCGGCTGGGTTCTAAACGCGGGCCTGGCCGCGACGCAAAAAAAAAAGAGGGCGCGATCGATGATCGCGCCCTCTTCGTTTGTCAGCGCAACGGCTCAGTTGCCGCGCAGGCTGCCCCGGCGCGGCGTGCTCCGGCCCAGCGGCATCTTCAGCTTGCCGATCGACAGGATGCGCGATTCGGCGATCTGGTCGGCGGCGCGCTGCGGGGCGATGCCCTCGCTCTGCGACAGCGCGAAGATGCGGCCGAGGTTGTGGTAGATGCTGCGGATCAGGCGCATCGCGCGCTCACGGTTGTAGCCGTCGATCTCCAGCGAGACGTTCATGACGCCCCCGGCGTTGACCGCGTAATCCGGTGCGTAGAGGATGCCGCGCGCGTGCAGCTCGTCGCCGACCTCCAGGCTGGAAAGCTGGTTGTTGGCGGTACCACAGACGATCTTGCACTTTAGGCGCGGCAGGGTATCCGGATTGATCGCGCCTTCCAGCGCGCAGGGCGCGAAGATGTCGGCGTTGACGTCGTAGATGTCTTCCGGCTTGACCGCCTCCGCACCGTATTCGGTGACAGCGCGGTCCACGCGCGTGCTGTCCAGGTCGCTGACGTACAGCTTGGCGCCACGATCGCGCAGCAGCTTCACCAGTTCCATGCCGATATGGCCCAGGCCCTGCACCGCGATGCTGGCCTTGCCCACTTCCTCATGGCCCAGCTTGTGCTGCATCGACGCCATCAGCGCCTGCAGCGCGCCATACGCGGTGAACGGTGCCGGGTCGCCGGAGCCGCCGTGCACCTGGTGTACGCCGGTGACGTACTCGCTCTCCAGGTAGATGTTTTCCATGTCGTTGACATCGGTGCCGACGTCCTCGGCGGTGATGTAGCGGCCACCCAGCGAATCGACATAACGGCCGAAAGCGCGGAACAGCACTTCAGTCTTGTCGCGCTTGGGGTCACCGATGATCACCGCCTTGCCACCACCCACGTTGAGGCCGGCCAGGGCGTTCTTGTAGGTCATGGTGCGGCTCAGGCGCAGCGCATCGGCCAGGGCCTCGTCGGTGCTGGCGTAGGGACGCATGCGCACACCGCCCAGGGCCGGGCCGAGGGTGGTGTTGTGGATGGCGATGATCGCCCTCAGACCGGCGTCGCGGCTGTGGCAGAACACCACTTGTTCGTGACCGGTGGTTTCGAGGGTTTCAAATAACATGGTGGCTCCGATGGTGCGAACGGTGGCGAACAGCGGCGAACGCGCCAGCAAAAGGTGGGTTGTAAAACAAAAAAAGCGACGTCGTCGGGTCTCGGACGGGTCGCGCGGCGCCATTCTAGTGCATTCCGAAGGACGGTGTTGTCAGGGGTCCTGCGCACCACGGCCATTAAAGTTGCTGAAGCGCAGGCCGATGCCGTGGCAACGGTGTGGATGGCCGGTCATCGCAGGAAGGATCACGTGGGCGCAGTCGCAACAAGGCAAGTGCGGGACCCGGCGCGTCCAGGGCCATGGGCATGAACGGCGCGATGGTCGTCGGCGCCGCTGTGCTGGCGCTGCTTGGCATGGCCGCTGTGCTCGGTCACCGGCGGCGTGCCGTGGTGGCCCGGGCGATGGCGCGTGGCGCCGCCACGCACGGGCGGGCCGCGGCGTTGCCGGTCGCCCCGGTAGCGCCGGGTACCGATCCGGTGGGGGTGCTGCAGGCCGGGCTGCATACGCTGGCACTGGTGCCGCGCAGTGGCGATGCCGCCGACGCGGCGGCCCCGCGCACCGTTGAACTGCGTGATGCCGTCACCGCGTCGCTGCTGGCGCGGGACTGGTCGGCCAAACACCTGCCCCGCCGTCCGCAGCTGCTGCCGCAGCTGATCCAGACCGTCAACGACAGCGACGCCTCGGCGCGCGCAATGGCCGCGATCATCAGCCAGGACCCGGTGTTGACCGGCAATCTGCTGCGCATCGCCAACAGCCCGGTCTACCGGGTGCAGGCGCGCCCGGTGGAGACCCTGCAGCGCGCGGTCACCCTGGTCGGTACCGATGGCATCCGCCAGATCATCAGCGCGGTGCTGGTGCAGCCGGTGATGCAACTGCAGTGCGATGCCTTTCCGCAGTTCAGCGCGGTGATCTGGGAGCATGCGCTGCTGGCCTCGCGCGCTGCCGCCGACCACGCACGCACCGTGACCCATGAAGATGGCTTCGCCGCGCAGTGGCTGGGCCTGACCCAGGGCCTGGGCGCGGCGCTGGTGATGCGCCATCTGCTCGATGCCTGCACGCAACAGGCGCTCGCCGCCCCGCCGCGTGCGCTGGCGGCCGATCTTCTCGACAGTTGGACCCTGCCGGTGGCCAGCCGCATCGCCGCGGCATGGGAGCTGCCCAAGGCCGTGCACGATGCCTTGATCCGCCAGAGTGGTAGTGGATTGGCGGCCAGCCTGCGCTTTGCGCGTGCGGCGGCGGCGGCCAGCCTGCTGTGCCGCCATGGCCAGATCGGTCAGGTCCAGGCGCTGGCGTTGCTGGAGCAACTGGACGACACGCCGCCGCATGCACTGCAGTGGATCTGGCGGCGCGTGCACGGGCGGCCCGTGGAAACGCTGGAGGGCGAAGAGGCCGAGCTGGACGTGGCCCAGGCCGGCTGAGCTAGAGCTGCGACTCCAGCGGCAGCCAGCTGATCGCGCGTGCGCTGGCCCGCAGCCAGAACCCGGTGTCCGGTTCGGTAGACAGCCAGTGCGGCGGCTGCGCATCCCGCTCCAGCCAACGCACGTCGCCGTCCGGTCCCAGGGCCACCCAGTAGCTCTGGCGTGGGCTGGCCAGGCGCAGGTATTCCCCGCGCAGCTGCGCGGCCAGGACCGGATCGTTGAACAGCACGCCCATCTCGGTGTTCAGATACGCCGAGCGAGGGTCCAGATTGAACGAGCCGACGAAGCCGCGCTGGTCGTCGATCATGAAGGCCTTGGTATGCAGGCTGGCGCCACTGCTGCCGAACAGGCCGCCGCCATCGACGTTGCCGCGCGATTTGAGCTCGTACAGCTGCACGCCACTGCGCAGCAACGGTGCCCGGTAGTGCATGTAACCGCTGTGCACGGCGGCCACGTCATTGGCGGCCAGGGAGTTGGTGATCACCCCGACCTGCGCGCCACGCGCCACCATCGCGCCCAGCCCCTCGGTGCCCTCCTCGCCGGGCACGAAGTAGGGCGAGATCAGCAAGGCTTTGTGCTGCGTGCTCTGCAGCTCCTGCACCAGGCGCGTCACCAGCCAGCCGGCCTGATCGTCGCGGCGGTGCTTCATCGGCGGGTCCGAGGCGATCGCCACGTGGTTTGACCAGTGCAGATCCAGCGCATCGCGGTAATACGATTTCTCCGCCTGCGAACGCGCCACGCGTTCCAGGTAGGGCTTGGCACTGTCCAGGCGCGCTTCGTGCTCGCTTTCGCGGATCAGCAGGCGCAGCTGCGGTTCGGTGTAGAACGCCAGCGCACGGATCGGCACGGCGGTATCGCTGTTCCAGTACTCGTCGAAGATCGTGTTGGCCTGCTGCACCGCTTCGCCGGCCACCAGCAGGTCCAGGTCGCGGAAGTTCACATCCGGGCGTGCGCTGAAGTATTCCTCGCCGATGTTGCGGCCACCGACGATCGCCACGCGCCCATCGGCGATCCATGACTTGTTGTGCATCCGGTGGTTGACGCTGAAAACGCGTTGCACCATCTCGACCAGGCGCCAGAGCCCGCTGCGGTTGCGGAACGGGTTGTACAGGCGGATCTCGATGTTGGGGTGCGCATCGAGCGCCATCATCAGCGCGTCCTTGTCCTGCGCGTTCATGTCATCGAGCAGGATGCGTACCCGCACGCCGCGCTCGGCGGCGCGGTACAACTCGTTGGCCATGAGATGGCCGATGAGGTCGTCGTGCCAGATGTAGTACTGCAGGTCCAGGCTGCGCCCGGCGTGCTGGGTGATCACCGCGCGTGCGGCGTATGCGTCCAGCCCGTCGGACAGGAAGGCCACACCGGTCTGGCCGGGGTGCTCGGCCTGCAGGCGGACCAGCTCGCGATCGATCGGGGTCTGGTCGGCCTGCGTGGGCAGCACCGTCGAACGCTCGCCCACGGCCTGCGGGGTGAGGTGATCGGCCAGCAGCAGGCCGCTGAGGACCAGCAGGATCAGCAGGGCGACAACGATCCCCAGCCAGCGCAGCAGCCGGCGCCAGAACGGTTTTTTTTCGGTCATGCCCCGATCGTAAGCGGCCGGGGCGTGCAGGGCGAGTGCTGGCGCGGTTTAGAAACGCTCGTCCGGCGCCAGGTAACGCCACTGGCCCGGGACCAGCTTGCCCATCGCGACGCGGCCGATGCGCAGGCGGCGGATGCTGATGACCTCCAGCCCGACCTGGGCGCACATGTCGCGCAGCTGGCCCGGATGCACCGGCTTGATCGCAAAGCGCAGGCGGGTTTCGTTCTGCCAGCTCACCTTGCACGGTGGCAACGGCCAGCTGCGGAAGCTCAGGCCGTGCGCGAGGCGCTTCATGCCGTAGGGCGCCAGCTCGCCACTGACTTCCACCAGGTATTCCTGCTCCAGCGTTGCGCCGCGATCCTTCAGGTGCGAGATCACGCGCCCGTCCTGGCTGACCACCACCAGGCCGCTCTCGTCATCGGACAGCGGCATCACCAGTTGCAGGGCGTGGAAATGCCGCTGCAGCAGGGTCACACCGGTGGCATCGAGTTCACTGCGGCTTTCCGGGGTCACCAGGGCGCACAGTTCGTCCGAGCGCATGCCGGCCGGCTTGTGCAGCAGCATGCTCACGGTCTCGGTGCGGGTCGCCTCGGCGTTCTCGCGCAGCACGATGTCCTCGTCGGTGACCATCGTCTGCGGCTGTTCGACCACCTGGCCGTTGACGGTCACCCAGCCGCCCTCGATGTAGCGCTGGGCGTCGCCACGGGAGCAGCCGATCAGGCTGGTCAGGCGTTTGTCGAGTCGGATCGGGTCGGTCATGGGGCAGGCAACATAAAACGGGAAGCGGGCGGGGAGTGTACTGGCTGGGGCCCGGCGCTGCGCGATGAGGGTCGCTGCGGCTCAGGCCGGCGTGCGTTCCAGGTGGGTCAGGTACAGACGCAGATCGAACTCCAGCTGGTGGTAGTCCGCTTCCATGTGGGTACACAGCTGGTAGAAGGCCTTGTTGTGGTCCGATTCCTTCAGGTGGGCCAGCTCGTGCACCACGATCATCTTCAGGAACGGTGCCGGCGCCTCGCGGAACACCGTGGCGATGCGGATCTCGCGGCTGGCCTTGAGCCGGCTGCCCTGCACACGCGAGACCGTGGTGTGGGTGCCCAGCGCGTGCTTGAGGACCTGCAGCCTGCTGTCGTAGATCACCTTGGACAGCGGCGCGGACTGGCGCAGGTAGCGCTCTTTCAGGCCCTGGGTGTAGTCGTACAGCTGGCGGTCGTTGCGGACGGTATGCAGTTCGGCATAGCGGCGCTCCAGCCACGGCCCCAGCCGATCGCCCGCGATCAGCTCGCGCACCTGCTGCTGCAGGGCGTCGGGATAGCCGGCGAGGTACTTCAGGGCGGTCATGCGGGCGGTTGGGGCGGGGCGGGCAGACCAGTATGATGGCCCCCGGAATCCCGCAACAACAGATGCTAGGCGTATGGCGAAGGCAAATCCCCTGCAGGAGCAGCTGCTCAAGGCTGGGCTGGTCAAGAAATCCCAGGTCTCCCAGGCCGCCCGTGAACAGGTGAAAGCCCGTCACGGCAAGGCTCCGGCCGCGCCCAGCGAAAGCCAGCGCGAGGCCGAGCGCCTGCGCGCGGAAAAGGCCGAGCGCGATCGTGCGCTGGAAGCCGAGCGCAAGGCCAAGGCCCACGCCCAGGAGCTGCAGGCCCAGGTCCGCCAGATCGTCGAGGCGCACAAGGTCAAGCGTGAAGGCGAGAGCGAGTACCGCTTCAACGACGGCACCGTGATCCGCACCCTGCTGGTCAACAACGTGCTGCGCCGCCAGCTGGCCTCGGGCAGCCTGGTGATCGTGCGCCATGGCGACGGTTTCGAACTGCTGCCGCGGGCTGCGGCCGAGAAGGTCCGCGAGCGCGATGCCAGTGTGATCGTGCTCGACAACGCCCAGCCCGGCAGCGAACCGAGCACCGGCAACGCCGAGGACGATGCGTACTACGCCCAGTTCCAGGTGCCGGACGACCTGGTCTGGTAAGCCACGTCTGAAGCGTTCACCCGGCGCCGCGGGCGTTCAGCCCTACGTTGGCTGGGCGCGGTGGACGGGGTCTATGCTGGTGGCCTGACACCGGCATGGGAGACACATCATGGCGACAGGTTGGGCTGGCGACGGTGCCGTCCAGGATCAGATCGACGCCACCGTCGATGAAGCCATCCAGCGGGCACGCGCGCAGCTGCGCGACGGCCCCGGTTTGACCCACTGCGAGCACTGCGACGCGCCCATTCCCGAGGCGCGGCGGAAGGCCGTACCCGGCGTACGCCTGTGCGTGCGCTGCCAGGAAGAAGAGGACGCCGCCCAGCAGGAGGGCAGCGGCTACAACCGCCGCGGCAGCAAGGACAGCCAGCTGCGCTAGGTATCGATCCCGCAGCGGGCATTGCCTGGCCGACGGCGGCGGGACTCAGCCGTCCCCTTGAATCCCGCCCGGCGCCTGCGAAGGATCGCGCCAACGGCGCACGGTGCGTTGGAAGAACATGTTGTTGGGCATCTGCAGCACCGTGCCTTCATGCCCGCTGCCGGTTTCCTGCAATGTGGTGTAGATCAGGTTGATGTCGATCACGCGGCCCTTGAGTCCAGGCTTCTCACCGTTCTCCAGCAGCTCGATGTAATCGTGCAGGCGGAACGGCCGCGTGGTGAAGATCAGCAGCGTGCAGAAGATGTTGGACAGCACGCTCCACGCCGCGAAGAACGCCACCGCGCCGACCGCGGCGAACCCGGTGAAAGCGGTCCAAAGTACCGTTGCCGAGACGCCCACGATGTTGAGCACGATCAGCAGCACGGTGAAATACACCACGAAGGTGAACACCCGACGTGCGCCCATGATCATTTCCGGCGGGAGTGTGTAGTGCTCACCGACGCGGCGGATGAGCCGCCGGGCAACCAGCCGCAGCAGCCAGGCCACCAGCAGGGTCACCAGAATCTGCAGGGCAGGGACCCCGTAGTGCAGCCATTCGTGGGTCCAGGCGGGCAGATGGTCTTTCATGGGGGAGGAATTCCTTTGCAGCGTTAGTGCCGATCCCGCCATGGTAATGCCGATGCGCCTCACCGCATCGTGGTGCCGGCTTACTCCGGCTTCCTGCCGTACACATCGAACACAGCGATCATCGCCGAGGCACACAGCGGCGCGTTCTGCGCGTACTGCACACAGACATCGGGTGCTTCAGACCTCAACGTGACCTGGATCTGCAGCGGGCTCCACGGCAGCGTGCAGCCGGTGGCCAGCGAGAGCAGCAGGGCCAGGCAACTGGAAGACATGGGAATACTCCTTGGCGGGGGCCGGTAGTGACATGGGATTGGATGCAGCGCCGGCCAGGAAGGTTTAAAGACCGCAGAAATAATCCGCCTTGCCGCACGCGTGCCACACGCGAGTCCCGTAGCGGCCGGTAGGCCCCTGGGCAAAATCAAGGAGGAGGTCGTCGCCTTAAGGCGGCGGCCGGGGGACATTTGCCGAGGGGCCTGCCGGTTGCTACGGGGCCCTCACGCTCGCAGCAGCCCCAAGCGGAGGCACCTGAAAAGAAAGTCAGAACGGGCTTAAACCTTTTCCATGCCCCCCGCATCCAACGGATATGCTCGACACGACCATGCCCGCCTCCAGCGCCACGACCCAGGCCGACGCCGCCGATGACCACGCCCTCGTGCGTGCCGCGGCGGCCGGCGACGTGACCGCGTACGAACGCATCTACCGACGGCATTCGCCGCGTGTATACGCCGTGCTGTGGCGGCTGTGCGGCGGCCACGCGGCTCGCGCCGAGGATGCCCTGCAGGAGGCCTTCCTGCAGGCATGGCGCGCCCTGCCGGGCTTCCGTTTCGAAAGCAGCCTGGGCACCTGGCTGCACCGCCTGGGCGTGAATGCAGCGCTGATGGAACTGCGCGCCAACGCCACCGGCGATGCGCGCGATGCCGGTGAGGAGGGCTGGGAGTCGCTGGCCATGCTGCCCGCCCAGGACCGCTGCGCCGGCACCTCGATGGACCTGGAGCGCGCGTTGGAAACACTGCCGCCACGGGCCCGCGCGGTCCTGGTCCTGCATGACATCGAAGGGTGGAAACACCAGGAAATCGCCGACCAGCTGCAGATGGCCGTCGGCAGTTCCAAAGCACAGCTGCACCGTGCGCGCGGCCTGCTGCGTGCACGCCTAGGAGAAACCGCATGACCCCCCATGATTCCGATCACGACGAACTGTCCGCTCACGACGAGCTGAGTGCACGCCTGCGCGCCCTGCCAACCGAGCGCGTCCCGCCGGCACGGGTGTGGCAGGGCATTGCCGCGCAGCTGCCAGGCCAGGCCCAGGCCCAGGCCCCGGCCCCGGCCCCGGCGGTTGCGGTGGCAACGCTGCCGACACGCCGCCGGCGGCAACGCTGGCCGCTGCGCATCGGGCTCGGCCTGGCCGCCGCGCTGGCGCTGCTGATGGTGGTGCCGACGCCGGTCCCGCACACGCCGGCACCATCGCTGCTGCAGCGCCAGGCCGATGCGATGGCCGGTGAATACCAGCAGGCCATTGCAGCTCTGCCCAGTGCCGATCTCACCGATGAGTGGCGCCCGGCCCTGCATGAACTCGACGCCAGCGCGGACAACATCCGTGCGGCCATCGCTGAAAATCCCCGCTCGCGCTATCTGCTCGGGCAACTGCAGCGTACCTACGCGCTGCGGCTGGAACTCACCCAGCAGGCGGTGCTGTCCGCCGGCCTGCCCACTTGAAGGAGAACCCCATGCGCATTCCTCTGTCCCTGATCGCCGCCCTGGCCCTGTGCCTGCCGCTGGTTGCCCAGGCCGCCACCAACGTCAATGAGCGCCACCCACTGGGGGCCGGCGGCCGCGTGGAGATCAGCAACATCGCCGGCAAAGTGACCGTGCGCGGCTGGGACCGCAGCGACGTGGCGCTGACCGGTTCGATGGCCGATGGGCTCACCCTCAAGCAGGACAAGAGCAGCAACCGGGTGCGCTGGGAAGTGGAGTACCCGCGTGGCCGCAGCAACGGCGGGGCGACCCTGGAGCTGCGCGTGCCGCGTTCGGTGGAAGTGCAGCTGGGCACCATCAGCGCCGACATCGACGTCGCCGACATCGACGTGCGCCGCCTGCAGGCCAACAGTGTCAGCGGCAGCATCACCGCGGCCGGGCGCAGTGGCGAGACCACGTTGAACACGGTCAGTGGTGGCATCCGCTCGCAGCTGCAGACCGCACGCCTGGATGCGCGCACGGTCAGTGGCCAGTTGCTGGCCGGCGGTGGGGCGTCAGGGGAAGTGGCGGCCGAATCGGTTTCCGGCCGGGTCAACGTCAATGCCGGGCGGATCCAGCGGCTGGCGGTGGAAACCGTCTCGGGCAGCCTGGACGTGAGCGCGACCGGCATGGCGCCGGGCGGCAAGGTGACGATGCAGACGGTCAGCGGTTCGGTCGCGCTGAAGCTGCCGGCCACTGTCTCGGCGCAGTTGAACGTCAAGACGTTCAGCGGTGGCATCCAGTCCGACGCCGGGCAGGTGGAAAAGCCGCGTTATGGCCCGGGCAGCAGCCTGGATGCGCGTCTGGGGTCGGGCGATGGGGATATTTCGATCAACTCCCATTCCGGGAGCGTGCGGGTCAGCCTGGGCCGCTGAGTGCGGCCACCGCACCGGCCAATGCCGGTGCGGTCGGCAGCAACGTCAGCCGGCTTTCTTCAGCGCCAGGGTATTGCCCAGCACTTCGATCTTGCCGCCACCTTTACGGAAGGCAGCCAGATCCGCAGCGATGCTCTGGCTGCTGACGGCGGAGTTGGACCCTTGCTTGCGGTCGACGCGAACGGTGTTGCTTGCCTTGGGGGAGGTCTTTGGCGTACGAGCCATGGATGCTCCTGCTATGGATGAAGCGTGGAAGAAAACGTCGACAGATCATGCTGTTGTCGACGGTAGTCCTGCCGCACGAGGCGGCAATCATCGCCGCCCATGTCGAACTGACGGCAGATCGCGGGTCGCTGCGAGTAGATCGTGCAGCGCAGGTGATACGGGTCGATCGCAGCGCACCAGCCTTCTTCGTTGCGTGCCATCACCGTGCCGCCACGCGCATCGGTGTCCAGCAGGTAACCGGGCACGTTGTCGTCAGGCATGACGGTGACGGTGAGCCGACAGCACACCGCGTCGCAACGACGGCAATCGATGGGGTCGGGCTCGGACGATGTAAGAAGTGCAGCCAGGCGTTCGCCCAATCTGAGTGTCTCTTGGCGGCTCGGGGTGCAGCAGGCTGTGAACGAGCCGGATCACAGCGATGAGCGATCCCGGCACCGCGGACAGGTCCGGACGGTGGCAGCATCGAAGAGGACGGTGGCCTGGGAGGCCCGGAAGATGGTGCTTGTTGCGTCAAGCGCATTGCGCTTTGAAGCCGAAAGATGATAGCGCTTTCGGCGTAACGTTTTGTTAATAAGGCCGTTCACGCCTCTTCAGGCCTTGCGGGGCAAGGCCTGGCGCTGCCGGTGGATCAGTTGGCGGCGGCCAATGCCAGCCCGTGCACCACACCGAAGGACGGATTCCCGCGGACCAGGGTCGAGCTCGGGAAGGCGTTGGCCACGGCCTGCTGCAGGTAGCCGGCGCGCGACATGCCGCCGGTCAGGAACACCGCCGCCGGGTCGTGGCCGATGTCGCTGCGCACCTGCTCCAGCAGGGCGGTCAGCTCGCCCAGATACCCGCCGGCGGCGGTCTCCAGCCGCGAGGCATCGATCTGCATCTGCAGGCCGCGCTCGATGAAGTCCAGCGCGCTCTCGTGGCTGGCCACGCTGCTGAGGGCGATCTTGCAGCGCTCGACTTCACGATACAGGCGCGCGGTATTGCCGGTGTCCTGCAGGGCGGTCAGGCGCGGGCCGAACGGCGCGTCCACATCACGGTAGGTGTGCTGGCGGAAATCACGCTGGCGGGTCATGTCCTGCACCATCGCCGCTTCCACATAGTGGTGCGCCGGCACGCGGGTGATGCCGCGGCCGAACAACGGCATGTAGCCGCCCAGACTCAGCGCCAGATCGATATCGGTACCGCCACGGGCGATACCCCAGGCGCGGTGGATGGTCGGGGCCTGGCCGCCGCCCACGCGCGCATGGGCGACATCGGTGGTACCACCGCCGATATCCACCACCACCGCGTCATGCTCCTGCGGGCTCTCGGCGTGGTAATGCATCGCGGCGGCCGCCGGCTCTTCGAGGAAATCGATGCTGTCGAAGCCGGCTGCGATCGCCGCACCGTGCAGGATCTCCAGCGCCTGCGCGTTGCCGGCCTCGCCGATCGAGCTGCGGAACTGGACCGGGCGGCCCAGCGTGGCGGTGCGGATCGGCGTGTCCAGCTGGCGCGAGGCGGTCAGGCGGATGTGCTCGAGGATGTGCGTGGCGATGCCGGCGATGGTCTGGCGCGCACGGGGGTGCAGGTTGTAGCCGAGCATCGACTTGGGGCTCTGCACCAGGTTGCCTTCGTTCTCTTCGAAGTAGGCCTCCAGCGCGTCATCGCCGTAGACCGCGTTCTGCAGCAGGGTGGTGGAGCTGAGCGGGGCGCGCATCTGCTCTTCCATCCACTGCCGGCGCACCACGCGCAGGGCCTCGCGGCGCAGTGCATCGGGGGTACGCTCCTGGCCGGCGGCGCGGGCATCGCGCGCGGCCGCGTCGACCAGCCGGGCCAGATCGTGTTCCAGCGCCGGGGTCAGTTCGAAGTCGTTCGGGTCGCGCATCACCTCGGGGAAATACACCGTGGTGCGGAACTGTTCGGCCTGGCCGAACTGGATCGGCACGACCTTGCCGTCGATCACCACGGCGGCGGCGGAGTTGCTGGTGCCAAAGTCGATGCCGAGTTTCATGCGGGGGCCGGGCCGGTGGTCAGGGGGCGCGCACTTTGCGGCAACGGGACCGCCGACGCAAGGGCAGCCGGTAACGGGCGGTTACACTAACGGCCGTTTCGTAACCGAAGAGCTGTCGATGTCCGCCATTCCCGCCTGCCCGCAGTGCACCCTGGAAAACACCTATGCCGATGGCGCGCTGTTCATCTGCGCGGATTGCGGCCACGAGTGGGCGGCCGGTGACGGTGGCGGCGAGGCCCTGGTGGTACGCGACAGCAACGGCAACGTGCTGGCCGCCGGCGACACCGTGACCGTGATCAAGGACCTGAAGGTGAAGGGCTCCTCGATCCCGCTCAAGCAGGGCACCGTGATCCGCAATATCCGCCTGGTCGAGGACGATGCCGAGCACATCGAAGGCAACTCGGAAAAGATCAAGGGCCTGGTCCTGAAGACCTGCTTCCTCAAGAAGGCCTGAGCCGGCTCAGTTGGCGTTGGTGCCGCGCTGGCGCCAGCGCTGCAGGCTGTCCAGCTTGGCCTGGTAGCGGGATCTGAGGGCGTCGCCGTTTTCGCCGGCCAGATCCCGTGCGCGCTGCATTTCGATCGAGGCCCGGCGCGCATCGCCGGCCAGGAAGTAACTCCGGGCCAGCGCGAAGTGGAAGGGATGGGCGGTCTCGTAGAGGCGGACGGCCCGGCGGTAGAAACGCACCGCCGCGGCGTAGTCCCGGCGCTGCTCGGCCTGGGCGCCGAACATGTACTGGGCGAAGGGATCGTCGCGCTGTACGCGCGCCAGCCGGCTGGCCAGCAGGCCGGCCTGCCGGGTGTCGCCCGTGCGCCGGTACAGCGTGCTGGCATTGCTCAGGCTGGCGCCATGCCGCGGTTGCAGGCGCAGGGCGGTTCCATAGTCCCTGCGGGCCTGGTCCAGCCTGCCCATGCGCGCATCCAGAACGCCCAGGTTGTTCCAGGCGGCCACGAAGTCCGGCGCCATGCCCAGCGCGGCGCGGAAGTAGGCGCGCGCGCCCCCGGTATCGCCGGCGGCCATGCGGTCGGCCCCGCGGTTGTTGTAGAAATGCGCCAGCGTGCGTTGCCGGTTGATGCGCTGCGGGCCGAGGCGGTCATACAGCACGCTGTGGTCCAGATCGACCGTGCCGCTGCGCCCGTCCAGCACGATGCCCGCGTTGACGTGGCCCACGCTGTAGATCACCCCGGAGGCCTGGTACCAGCTCACCACCTGCGCCACTTCCTGGACATGCGCATCGATGCCGGCGAGGTTGGCCAGGGTGACGAACAGCAGGGTGAACGAGAGGCAGTTGGCGCGCCGCGTCTGCCACGTTTCACCGATCGTATGGGTCGCGTCGGGGTCGTAGGCCAGGTGCAGCCCGTGTTCGTCGAAGATCATCTCGACCAGCCGCTGCAGGCGGCGCTCGCGCGCGTAGCCCGGATCGATGACCCGTTCGTGCAGCAGGGCGAGCAGCGGGGCGGGCACCTCAAGGATCTGCGCCGGCGTGGGCAGTGCGGTGGCGCTTGGCTCAGCTGCGGCCGGCGGCGCCGTGTCGGCCGCCCAGACCGGCGTGGCGGCCACGGCCATCCACGCGATCAGGAAGAGTCTGCATGCGGTCATCGCCGTCACCTCGCGAGGCGTTGGGGTCCGTCCACGCCAGTCTAGGCGGGTCGTCGGGCGCCGGCATGCCGTTCATCGGCCGATCGCGCCATCCACAGGGGATGTGGATCAGCGGTCGACAAACATGTGGATAACCGGACGCACCCACTGCGCGGCAACGGTTCTGTGAAGGTGGTCAAAAAAGCACCGCCCGGCTTGCCAGCGTCGCTGCGACGGCCAATCATGCGTGCATGCACGTCGAACCGATTCCGCTGCCCGCCGGGCAGCTTGCCGCGCTGGAAACCGCCTACGCCCTGCCGCCGCGGGCGTATCACAACTGGTCGCACGTCCAGGCCGTCCTGCAGCACTGCCGCACGGTTGCCGAGGCCGGTCCGGGCTGGGTCCGGCCGCGTGAGGTGCACCTGGCCGCGCTCTATCACGACGCCATCTACGACGCGGGCCGGGGCGACAACGAAGCGCGCTCGGCCGACATGGCACGCCAGGCCATCGCACGGTGGCTGCCGGAGGCCGGGATCGATGCGACGCGGGTGGTCGAGCTGATCGAACTGACCGCCCGCCACAGCAAGCTCGCGCCCGGCGACGTCGACCCGGAGGCGGCGCTGTTCCTGGATTGCGACATGGCCATTCTGGGGGCGCCGGCGGCGGTGTTCGATGCGTACGACCGCGGCATCGCCGAGGAGTACGCCGGGCACGTGCCGGGCTTCCTGTTCCGGCTCAACCGCCGGCGCTTTCTCAAGCAGGTGCTGGCGCAACCGCGGATCTTCCTGAGCGACTTCTTCCACCAGCGGCTGGATGCGGCCGCGCGCGACAATCTGCGCCGGCGGGTTGAGCGCTGAACCACGCCCGCTACACTGTGCGCGCTGTTTTCCCTACGTGTGTGGCCATGTCCGTGTCCGTTCCAGATCCCGATCCGCGTCCGCAGCCGCCGGAAGAGCCCGGCCCCAACGAGTGCTGCGGCAGCGGCTGCCCGCTGTGCGTGCTGGATCTGTACAGCGATGAGCTGCAGCGCTACCGCGCCGCGCTGGCCGCCTGGAAGGAGCGTCACCCCGAGTCCACCGACTGACCCCAGGAGCTGGAGATGTCGCGTCCCCTGCCATGCCCTTCCCGCTGGCCCGCGCAGCATCACGGACGTGCCGCCCTGACCACGCTGATGGCCCTGGGGCTGTTCATCGCTACCGCGCTGTGGACGCAATGGGCACGCGATGACCTGGACTGGGTGCAGGCCACCCTGAGCCTGTACCTGCATGGCCCGTGGGGGCTGGCATTGCGCACCGCTTACTGCCTGCTGGCGCTGGCGATCATGCTGCTGGCCGTCTCCCTGCATGCCAACAATCGCTCGCCGCGACGCAGTGCAGCGGCCCCCCTGCTGTTCTGGGTAGCCGCGCTGGGCCTGATGGGCGTGGCGATCGGCGACAGCTGGCTGCCCGAGCGCGCGCCGCTGCTGGCACCGCTGGTGCACGGGCTGTCGGCCAATACCGCGTTCCTGTGCGTGAGTGTGGCGATGCTGCTGCAGAGCTGGTATCTACGTGCCGATCCGCGCTGGCGCGGCTGGGCCGGGCCGGCCTGGTGGTGGGCCTGGCTGTGCTTCGTGCTGCTGTGGCTGCACGTGCTGTGGCGCGGCCCGCCGCGCGGCGCCGGGCAGAAGCTGGTGATCGCCGTGGTGCTCGTGTGGCTGGTCTCGGTGGCCTGGCAGCTGTGGCGGCAGGCGCGCCGCGACGCGCGCTGAGCGTCCGGCCACGGTCTGTACATGCCCTTGGCGGAGCAGGGGCGTATCGTTGGCACACTAGTCATGGGATGCGCGACGATGCGGCGAGCCGGTTGGGGGATGATGCTGGGTGTGGTGCTGGCGGGGATGTCCGGACAGGCGCTGGCCGCGCCGCCGCCGCAGCTCAGTCACGGTCGTTTCGAGAACGTGCCGGTGTACCTCCCGGACGGTCACCCGCAGCGGGTGGTGGTGTGGTTCGACGGCACTGCCAGCCACCCCGACAGCCAGCAGCGTATCGATGCGCTGCGTGCCGAAGGCGCGCTGGTTGCCCAGGTCGATGTCGCGCATCTGCGCCAGGTGCTGGCCCGCGAGAAGAGCGGTGATTGCGCGTTCGGTGCCGGCGATGTGGAGAATTTCTCGCGCTGGTTCCAGGCCTATCTGCACGTGCCGGGCTACCACCTGCCGCTGATCGGCGGCGATGGCGAGGGCGCGGCGCTGGCGTACGCGGTGGCCGCAGAGGCCGATACCCAGGTATTCGCTGGACTGCTTACCACCGGCTTCTGCCCGTCGGGCGTGCGCGAGCGCAAGGTCTGCGGCGCCGGCAGCAGCCACGGCCGCCTGCAGCCGGCGGAACTGAATTTTCCGTGGTTGAACGCTGCCGGCGATGTGCATTGCCCGGCCGGCGAGTCGGCCGCATTCGTGCGCAAGGTCGGCATGGGGCGCCAGTTCGAGCGCACCGCGCGGGGCGACGCGTTGCCCGGCCTGCTGGCCGCGGCCAAGGTGATCGGCGCGCAGAAGGGCGTCAGCCTGGCGCCGCCGCCGGATGACCTCAAGGGCCTGCCGGTGGTGGACGTTCCATCGAGCAAGCCGGGCGACACCTTCGCCATCTTCGTCTCCGGCGATGGCGGCTGGGCCGGGCTGGACAAGGAAGTGGCCGCGTCGCTGAGCGAGGCCGGGGTGCCGGTGGTCGGGGTGGATTCGCTGCGTTACTTCTGGACCGCACGCACGCCTGAGGGCTTCGCCCGCGATCTGGAGCGCATCGCCACCCACTACAGCCGCCAGTGGCAGCGCCGCAACGTGGTGCTGGTGGGTTTCTCGCAGGGCGCCGATGTGCTGCCGGCGGCAATCAATCAGCTGTCACCGGCTACCCGGGAATCGGTCTCGATGATCGCGCTGCTCTCGGTGGGCAAGACTGCCGACTATGAGTTCCATGTCAGCAACTGGCTCGGCGGCGGTGGCGATGGCCTGCCGATCGCGCCGGAGGTGGCCAAGCTGCCTGCCGGCAAAACGTTGTGCGTCTTCGGCGAAGACGATGGCGACGCGCTGTGCCCGTCGCTTCCGGCCGGTGGCAATGCGCAGGTCATCAAGCTCCCCGGCGACCATCACTTCAAGGGCGATTACGACCGCCTCGCCGATACCATCGTCCAGCATCTGCCGGCACGCTGAGCGCCTGCGGTCTCTGCCGGCACAGACTCAATCGTGCCGGCGCGGGTCCAGTGAGATCAGCCGTGTCGCATCAAGCAGGGCGGCGGGCAGGTGCACACCGCCCGGCGCGGCCAGATAACGTGCGCGCCAGACCGGGGCGAACTTCGACTTGAAACGGCGCAGGCCGCTGAAGCCGTAGAAGCGTTCGCCATGCCGCGCGACTACGTTGGCGAAGCGGTTCCAGCGCCCGGCCAGGCGATGCTGGGCCAGCCCGGACAGCGGTGCCATGCCCAGCGAGAACCGATGGAAACCCTGCTCGCGGCCCCATAGGAACAGCTCGATGAACAGGAAATCCATGGTGCCCTTGGGCGCATCATCGACATGCCGCATCAGGTCGACCGACAGCTCATTGCCGGCCGGTGCCTGCCACAGATTGGCGAAGGCCACGATGCGGCCTTCGGCTTCGACCAGCGCGACCGGAAAGCGTGACAGGTAGGCCGGATCGAAACTGCCCAGCGAAAAGCCCTTCTCATCGCCGGCCTTGTCATCCAGCCACTGCTGGGAGACCACCGACAATGCCGGCAGCAATCCCGGTACTTCCTCGGGCGGCGCCACCCGGAAGCTCAAGCCACCGCGCTTGCCGCGGTTCCAGGCCTGGCGCAGATCCGCGCGATCGCGGCCTTCCAACGTGAACGCCTGCAGCGGCACCATCGCCTCTTCGCCAAGCTTGACCAGGGTCAGGCCGAGGTCGAGATACGTCTGCCAGTGCGCCTCACCGACCTGGTAGAACACCGGGCGCAGGCCGAGCCGATCAGCTTCCTCACGGAAGCGCCAGATCAGCGCACGCACCACGTCGGGCGGGCCGACCGGATCGCCCATCGCGATCAACGAGCCGCCGTAGCGCTGCATCATCACGAAGCCCCGCTGCGCCTCATCACGCAGCACCGCCTTGTCCGCGGTGAGCACCAGGCACGCCTGGGTGTCTTCGGCTGCTGCCAGGATCGGGGCGAGCGCGTCCAGCGTGGAGGCATCGGCCGCCGGCAACGGACTGCGCGTGCTGTGCAGCAACCGTGCCAGGCCGAAGATGGTGAGCGCGATCGCTACCAGCAACAAGGCACGCAGCGCGCGTGGCGCGTTGCCCTGCAGCGCGAACTGCCACCACAGCTCGTTCTGGTATTCCACGTGGCTGTAGACGAAGAACAGCAGCCAGATCACCGCGACCAGCACCAGCCCGAGGTTGCGGATCCACGGCCATGACCAGGCCTCGTCCAGCAATGCGCCCTGGCGATAGAACTCGCGGCGCGAGGCCCACAGCGCGGCAGCCACCAGCAGCGCCGACAGCGCGATCAGCACCTGCCCACCGCGCAGCCAGATCGGCAAGGGCGAGAGCACACAGATGCCGAGCGCGAGCATCCACGCGGCGTGGCTGCGCCGCTGCAGGCCCTGGCCGATCAGCAGCAGCGCGACACCGGCCAGACTGCCCAGCAGGTGCGAGGTTTCCAGGATCGGCAGCGAGGCGGAGATCAGGTGCCGGCGCGGCGTCGGCAGGGTGCCGTCGATCACCAGTGCTGCGCCGACGCTGAACACCGCCAGCGCGATGATCTGCGGCAGCCACGGGCGCAGCGCGGTCCAGCCGACCCGGGTCGCACCAGCACCGGCACGCAGCGGGCGGCGCAGCGCCGGCGCAACCGCCAGCACCGTAGCCAGCAGCAGCGGCAGCACGTAATAGGTCACGCGGTAGATCAGCGCCGCCGCCAGCACCGCAGCGGGCGCCACCTGCGGCAACAGCTTGAGCAGGCTCCACTCGAACACGCCCAGGCCGGCTGGCACGCTGGAGATCAGGCCCGCCAGCACCGCGACCAGATACAGCCCGACGAAACCGGGCAGGCCGGTTGGCGTATCCATCGGCAGCAGCACATAGAACGCCGCACTGGCCAGCACCAGTTCGACCACGCTCAGCGCAGTGACACCGAGCATCGTGCGGCGGTCGGGCAGCCACAAGGCATGCCCGCGGATCTGGAAACTGCGGCCTTCACGCCCGACCAGCAGCACCGTGCCGGCATAGGCCAGCAGGCCGAGAACGCCAATGACCCGCACCGCCTGCACCGGGATCGGCAGCGCCAGCGCCGCCGCGCCGGGTTCAAGCAGGAAGGCCAACGCCAGCAGCAGCCACGCACCGAATACGAAGCCCAGTGTGCTCATCAACACCACCTGGCCGATCTCGCCCAGGCTCAGCCCGGCACGGCCATAGCCACGCAGGCGCACGGCACCGCCGGTGAGGGCCGCAAAGCCCAGGGTCTGCCCCAGCGTATGCGCCAGGAACGCGGTGATGCCGACCCGCGCCGGATGCAGGCGCTTGCCGCTGCGGCGCAGACCGATCGCATCGAAACCGATCAGGCAGGCATAGCTGGCCAGGCCAAGCAGCACGGTCAGCGCGATCTGGCCGGCGCCCAGATGCCGGAACGCCTCGCGGATCGCGCGGTAGCCATGCTCATCGAATTCGTTGGCCAGCCCACGCAGGGCCAAGGCCAGGATCACCAGCGGGATGACGACGGTCGCGGCGCGGCGCCAGGGGGCGCGGGCCGGGGTGGGAGCAGGGGCGGTGTCGGTCATCGGTACAGCGTGCTCCGGGGTGGGCGATGAAAGAGTCAACACAGGCGTGGCCGCCTGACCGGCAAATCGTGCGCCTGATGCCGACGCTTGCCAAGCGGGCGCGGTGTGCGGGCTGTGGCTGCTTTGCGCACCGGGCCCGGCAGGCGCGCGCCGCATCGGTGACAATGCGGTTCCATCCAGAGGAGTAATCGCCATGTTGGAACGTTTCGACGTTGGTCCGCGCATGTCCGAAATGACCGTGCACAACAAGGTCGCCTATCTGTCCGGGCAGATCCCCGAAGACACCAGCCAGGACATCACCGGCCAGACCCGCCAGGTGCTGGAAGAGATCGACAAGCTGCTGGCGCTGGTGGCCAGTGACAAGCAGCACATCCTGCGCGCGGAAATCTTCCTGGCCGATATCAATGATTTCGCCGGCATGAATGCCGCGTGGGATGAGTGGGTGGTGGCCGGCATGACCCCGGCCCGCGCGACGGTGGAAGCCAAGCTGGCGGATGCGAGCTGGAAAGTGGAGATCGTGGTGACGGCGGCATTGCCGTAAGCGCACCGCGCACCCGCTGGGCGCCATGGTGATCGACGCATCGCCGTGCGCCCAGACCCTGCCGCCGCCGCAAGGCGCATAGCGGCCGACGCAAGGATCAGGGCGCGCTGACCAGGTCGATGCAGTCCACTGGGCACGGCGGGATGCACAACTCGCAGCCCGTGCACAGATCGGCGATGACGGTGTGCATGTACTTGGCGCCGCCGACGATGGCATCCACCGGGCAGGCCTGGATGCACTTGGTGCAGCCGATGCAGTCGGCTTCGATCACCACCGCGACCTGCGGTGCCTTGTGTGCACCGCGCGTGCGGTCGAACGGCACCGCCGCCACGCCCAGGACATTCGCCAAGGCACGCGCACCGGCATCACCGCCCGGCGGGCAGTGATCGGTGCCCGCCTCGCCGCGTGCCATCGCCTCGGCATACGGACGGCAGCCGTCATAACCGCATTGCCCGCATTGGGTCTGCGGCAACAGCCGGTCGAGGCGTTCGGTGAGGGTGTCGATGGGGAGGCTCATGGCGTGGCGGTGGCTGCGCGGTGGGGCATCAGGCCCGGCTGTCCCGGGCAGTTGGTGTGCCCGCCGGTGGATCCCGACGCGGCTTCATGGGCTTGCCGCGATACCAGCGCTCGTGGGCGAGTGCCAGCATCGGACGGTCTTCGCGGCTGTCGCCGTACGCGTGGATACGCAGGTAGCGCGCGAGGTCGTAACGCCGGCGGATGTGCTCCACCTTGTGCGGCGCGCAGTCGCCCTCGGCGTAGCGCCCGGTGAGGCGTCCGTCGTGGCTGTCCAGCCGGTTGCAGATCAG
Organism: Stenotrophomonas sp. 05L413; assembly: GCF_056397945.1. Lineage (NCBI taxonomy): Bacteria > Pseudomonadati > Pseudomonadota > Gammaproteobacteria > Lysobacterales > Lysobacteraceae > Stenotrophomonas > Stenotrophomonas sp. 05L413. The sequence continues at coordinate 611,516 of NZ_JBFTOL010000001.1, read as the reverse complement.
TTGCAACCCCATCGCCTCGCACCACGGGCGCAGGTAGAGGTCCAGCGAGCCGGACACGATCACCACGGTGTGGTGTTGCTTGAGGTGCCAGTGGATCTGCTCGAGCATCTCCGGCCGCATCACGCCGGGCAGTACATCGCGCGCGTAGCCGGCGGCCTGTGCGGTGATGTCCTCCAGATGGCGGTCGGTAAAGGTCAGGCGGGTGACACGGGCGCGCAGGCGTTGCGCCGAGATCAGCTTCAGTCGATAGGCCAGCAACCACGGGCCGACGTTCCACCAGGCCTGTGCCAGCTGCTCGGGCGTGGCCACGCGGCGCAGGAACCGCCCGTAGGTATCGCAGGTGGTGACCGTGTGGTCGAAATCGAACAGCGCCAGTTCCAACCCACACCTCCAGGCAGAAGAGCGTGGCAGGGCGACCCGGTGGCCGCCCTGCCGCAGCGATCAGCGGACCGGCATGCCCGGCAACGCGGCGCTGTCGGCGTCCAGCAGGGCCAGCGCGCCGCCGTCGAAACCGGCCGACAGGATCATGCCTTCGCTCAGGCCGAAGCGCATCTTGCGCGGGGCCAGGTTGGCGATGAAGACCACGCTGCGGCCGACCAGCTGCTCCGGCTCGCCGTAGCTGGCGCGGATGCCGGAGAAGATCTGGCGCTTGCCCAGCTCACCGGCGTCGAGTTCGAAGCGCAGCAGCTTGTCCGACCCTTCCACGAACTCGCAGACCAGCACCTTGCCGATGCGCAGATCCAGCTTGGCGAAGTCGTCGATGCCGATGTAGGCCGGTGCGGCCTCGCCATCGGCCGCAGCAACCGGTGCCGGTGCGGCAGCGGGCTTGGCCGGTTTGGCCGGGGCGGCGGGGGCCGGGGTGGCGGCCTGCAGGGTGTCCTTGGAAGCGTCGGTCATGGCGTCGATTTTTTTCGGGTCGATACGGGTGAACAGGGGCGCGTATACCGCGATGGTATGCGCGGTCAGCGGGGTGGCGATGTCGGTCCAGGCCTGCACGGGCGCGGCCAGGAAGGCCTCGGCCTGCGCGGCGGTGGCCGGCAGCACCGGTTTGAGCGCGGTGACCAGCACGCGGAACAGGTTCAGGCCCTGGGTGCAGACCGATTGCAGCTGCGCGTCGGCGCCGTCCTGCTTGGCGATCACCCACGGCTTTTCATCGTCGATATAGCGGTTGGCTTCGTCGGCCAGCGCCATGGTCTGGCGCAGTGCGCTGGCCGGATCGTTGCGCTCGTACGCCTCGCGGATCGGCGCCAGCGCGGCGACGAAACGGTCGTACTGGGCGGCATCGGGCAGCGCGGCGGCCAGGCGGCCCTCGAAGCGCTTGCTGATGAAGCCGGCGCAGCGGCTGGCCAGGTTGACGAACTTGCCGACCAGATCCGCGTTGACGCGCGCGATGAAGTCACCCAGGTTCAGGTCGAGATCGTCCACGCCGCCGGAGGACTTGGCCGCGAAGTAATAGCGCAGCGCTTCCGGTTCCAGCCCGGCATCCAGGAAGGTGCGGGCCATCACGAAGGTGCCGCGCGACTTGGACATCTTGGCGCCATCCACGGTCAGGTAGCCGTTGACGTGCAGGCGGGTCGGCGCGCGGTGGCCGGTGCCGTGCAGCACCGCCGGCCAGAACAGGCCGTGGAAGTTCACGATGTCCTTGCCGATGAAGTGGTGCAGCTCGGTGCTGGTGCCCGCGCGCAGGTGGGCGTCGAAATCTTCGCCGGTCTTCGCGCACAGCGCCTGGAAGCTGGAGAGATAGCCGATCGGCGCATCCAGCCACACGTAGAAGTACTTGCCCGGGTGGCCGGGAATCTGGAAGCCGAAGTACGGCGCATCGCGCGAGATGTCCCACGCGCGCAGGCCACCTTCGGCATTGAGCCACTCACCCAGCTTGGCCTTCACGCCCGGCAGGGCGACGTCGCCGGCCAGCCACTCGCGCAGGAAACCTTCGAAGCGGCCGACCTCGAAGAAGAAATGCTCCGAATCGCGGATTTCCGGCGTGGCGCCGGAGATCACCGATTTGGGGTCCTTCAGGTCGGTCGGGCTGTAGGTGGCGCCGCAGACCTCGCAGTTGTCACCGTACTGATCCGGCGTGCCACAGTTCGGGCAGATGCCCTTGATGTAGCGGTCGGGCAGGAACATGCCCTTGGCCGGGTCGTAGAACTGGGCCACGGAGCGGCGCGCGATGTGGCCTTCGGCCTCGAGCTTGAGGTAGAAGGCTTCGGTCAGTGCCTTGTTGGCCGCCGAGTTGGTCGAGTCGTAATGATCGAACGCCACGCCGAACGCGGCGAAATCGCGCTCATGGCTGGCCTGGATGTTGGCGATGAAGGCCTCCGGGGTCACGCCGGCCTTTTCGGCCGCGAGCATGATCGGGGTGCCGTGGGTGTCATCGGCGCAGACGAACCAGGTCTTGCCGCCGCTCATTCGACGCGCGCGCACCCAGATGTCAGCCTGGATGTAGCCGACCAGGTGGCCCAGGTGCAGCGGGCCGTTGGCGTAGGGCAGGGCGGTGGTGACGAGAGCGGTGCGGGTCATGATGAGCGCTGTTGCCAGGGGAACCGGGGATTATCGCACGCCAAAACGCAGTAACCCGGCCGAAGCCGGGTTACGGGGGCTCAACAGCAGCGCCGGGCTTACTCGCGCACCCAGGTCTGGGCGCGGCAGATGAAGGCCACGCAGCCGGACACGTCCAGCTTGGCGCCGCCGGTCTGCAGCTTCATCTTGGACTTGTAGGTCTTGCCGTTGCCCGGATCCAGGATGGTGCCGCCGGACCAGGCGTTGGTGCCGTCGGCCTTGAGGTTCCACAGGATGGTCATGCCCTTGACCGGCTTGTTCTTGTTGGCGCCTTCGCAGCCGTCGCAGACCGGATTCGGGCCCTTGTCCGAGTGCAGGATGTCCACGACCTTGCCGGTCAGGGTGCCGTTGGTGGCCTGGGTGATCTCCACGATCGACTTCACCTTGCCGGTCTTGTCGTCGATGGTCTTCCAGCGGCCGACGGCGCCGTCGGCGGCGCTGGCCGACATCGCGGCCATCATCAGCGGCAGCGCCAGCAACAGGGTCTTGAAGGTCTTGCGCATGTTCCCCTCCCAGGGATGTCCGTGAACGCCGGCGCAGGTGGCCGGTACAGGGCCGACTGTATACCCATTCGCTCCGGTACGGAACGTGCCGGGTGCACGCTTCAGCCCGCGTCGGCCGGGATCTCGTACAGCTCCAGCGGCAGGTCGTCCGGGTCGGCGAAGAAGGTGAAGCGGCGGCCGGTGTACTCGTCCACCCGGATCGGTTCGCAGGCCACCCCGGCCGCGGTCAGGCGGGCGATCATGGGCTCCAGCGTGTGCACGCGGAAGGCCAGGTGGCGCAGGCCCTGCGCCTCGGGGCGGCTGGGCCGTGTGGGCGCGCCCGGGAACGAGAACAGCTCCAGCTGGCTGCCATCGGGCAGAGCCAGATCGAGCTTCCAGGAGTCGCGCGCCGCGCGGTGGTTTTCGGCGATCACCTGCAGGCCGAGCACCCGGGTGTAGAAGTCTCTGGAGCGGGCGTAATCGGCGCAGATCAGGGCCACGTGGTGGATGCCGATCAGTGGGGAAGTGTCAGAAGCGTTCATTGCAGAGTATCCAGCCAGCGCCGGGCGATCTGCAGCGCCAGCGGATAGGGTTCGGGGGCATTGCGGTTGCTGAGGACGATCACGGTGAGGCGCTGCGCCGGATAGCGCAGGATCACGTTGCGGAAGCCGATGCTCTCGCCGCTGTGCCACTGCGCGCCACCGTTGAGCCGCCAGCCGAAACCGTAGAACGGCACGTCCGTCTCGGCGGTGGGGGTGGCAGGGGAGAACATCTGCTTCAACGATGTCGCCTTCAACAGGCGCTGGTCATACAGCGCCGCATCCCAGCGCGCCAGGTCATCCAGCGAGGAATACACGCCACCATCGCCGAGCACTGCGCTGGTCGGGCTTTGATCGGTGCGCTGCCAGCGCCCGTCGCGCTCGCTGTATCCATAGGCGCGGCGCGCGATATCGTCCACGCCGTCCTGATGCGCCACGCTGTCGCGCATGCCCAGCGGCAGGAAAATCCGCTGGCGCAGGAAGCTGGCGAAATCGGTGCCGGAGGCCTTGCCGACCACCAGCGCCAGCAGCGCGTAGCCGCTGTTGCTGTAACGGTAGGCTGTGCCCGGTGCAAAGTACGTCCGATCCTGGCCTTCCAGCAGGTGCAGCACATCCGGGTCACGCACCTGCGCGGACGCGTCGGTGGCCATCAGGTCTTCGTAATCGATCAGGCCGCTGGTGTGGCTGAGCAGCTGGCGCAGGGTGATGGCATCGGCGGCCGCCGGCAACGAGGGCAGCCAGCGCTTGAGTGGGTCATCCAGGCCCAGCGCACCATCCTCGGCCAGCAGCAGGATCGCCGCGGCGGTGAACTGCTTGCTGACCGAGGCCAGGCGGAAATTGGTCTGCGCGGTCACCGCGGTGCGATCTTCCAGCACCGCCAGCCCGTAGCCGCGCCGGAACACCGGCTGGCCGTCGTGCAGCACCAGTACCGCCGCGCCGGGGACCTGGCCGTCGTAGCGCTGCATCAGCGCATCGATGCCCGGATCCGGTGGCGTCAGCACCGGCGCTGCGATGACGGTGCCGCTGCCGGCGATGCACATCGCGCTGATCCACACACGCAGATGCCCGACGATGTGCATGCTCGGTTTCCTTCAGGGTTCAGGGCGCGGGCGTGGCCGCGCCACTCTGGCTGGCGATCCAGCGGGCGATCTTGGCGTCCAGAATATCCAGCGGCATCGAGCCGTCGCGCAGCACTTCCTCATGGAAGCGACGCGCGTCGAAACGTGCCCCCAGTGAGGCCTTGGCCTTGTCGCGCAGCTCCATCATCTTCAGCTCGCCCAGGCCATTGGCCAGGGTCTGCCCGGGCAGGGCCATGAAGCGCTCCACTTCCGCGGTGGCATCGCTGGCGCTCATGTCCGCGGTCTTGACCAGATAGTCCACGGCCTGGCGCTTGCTCCAGCCCTGCGCGTGCACGCCGGTATCGGCGGACATGCGCGCGGCACGGGTCAGCGCGGCCTGCAGATAGCCGATCCGCTCGTAGGGATCCTGATAGACGCCCAGTTGCTCACCCAGCGATTCGGCATACAGGCCCCAGCCCTCCACGAAGGCGATATCGCCGCCCAGACGACGGAAGCGTGGCAGCTTGTCCAGCTCCTGTTGCAGGCCCAGCTGCACGTGATGGCCGGGAATGCCCTCATGCAGGAACTGCATCGGTGCGGACCAGCGGCGGCGGCTCGGCAGATCGCCGGTGTTGATGTACAGCACGCCCGGGCGCATCCCGTCCGGCAATGGTTGCTGGTAGCTCACCGCCCCGGCGGTGGCCGCGCGTTCGGGCTCGACCGCGCGGATCTCCATCGGGGCCTTGGGCAGCGTGCCGAGCAGCGTCGGCAGGCGCGCGTTGACCTGGCTCTGCAGCTGCTTGTAGCGGTTGAGCAGCGCATCGGCGTTGGCGTACTGGAAATCGCGGTCGGTGCGCATGGTGCGCAGCAGTTTCTGCTGCGAGCCACGGATCTTGTTGTCTTTCATGATCGTGGCGATCTGCGCCTGCAGTGTGGCCACGCGTTGTTCGGCCAGGGCATGGATCTGTTCGGGCGTCAGCGTGGAGGCGGTGCTCTGCACGATGGTCTGCGCATACCAGGCCTTGCCGCCGGGCAGGCCGGCCAGGCCATCGGTGCTGCGCGCGGCCGGCAGGTACTCGGTGGCGATGAAGCCGCGCAGGGCGCGATAGGACGGCATGATGCGGAACTCGATCATGCGCTTGTATTCGGCCGTGATGCGCGCCTTGTCGGCCGCCGGGAAATCGTCGGGCAGATTGCGCACCGGCCCCCAGAAGATGCTCTCTTCCGCGGTCGGCTTGATCACCGCATCCAGCTGCGGCAGTACTTTTTCCATCAGGTCACGCGGTTGCACCACACCGGCGGCCATGCCTTGGCGCATGTTGGCGATGGCCTGCTCGAACAGGGCCGGAATGCCCAGCGAGCGGCGCGACCAGCCATCGTAATCCTGCACCGTGTTGAACGGCTGCGCACCGGAGCCGGAGCCGAGAATGGCCATGATGCTGCCGAGGTTGTAGTACTGGCTCACCGGCAGCATCCAGCCGGGGAACTGCTCGGCGGCCAGCGACATGCGCGCGTCGCGCACGAAGATTTCGTAGCTGAGCAGGTCCTGGCCGGTCAGGCCGTCCGGCCCGATCTTCTCGACCTTGCCCAGCCACTCCACGGTGAAGTCATGCGACTGCTGCCGGTAGGCGGCGGAAAGAATGTTGGGCAGCTGATCGTTGTGGCGGCTGTCGCCCTGGAAGGTGGCCTGCAGCGGATTGAGCCGCATCGAGGCATCCCAGTACTCATCGTAGATCCGGTCCAGCTGCGCGGCCTTGGTCTGCTGGCGCACCAGCGGCTGGCGGGCAGGGGCGGCGGCTGGGCGTGCACGCGGCTTGGCCTTGGGCTTGGCAGCGGGCCGGGACTGGGCCGCTGCGGGCCGGGTGGCCTTCTTCTTGGCAGCTTCGGCCGGAGCGGCAGCGCTGAAGGCCATCAGTACGGCAATGGCAAGCGCCAGGGCGCGGGCGGGGTGGGGCATCGGCTGTTTCCGTAAACGCACAGACACGGGAGCTTGCCCGATTCGCCTGCGTACGGCCAGCATCGGCCCCCGGTCAGGTTTGTCATGTACGGCGGCCAGTCAGCTGCGGCAGCATGCTGCTGCCGCGATGCTCAACGATCGCCGGCGCGGGTGAACGGCATGGTTTCCGGGGCGACCGCGCCGCCGGAGATGATGAAGCTCATCGCCTGGTCCACGGTCCAGTCGGTGGGCGTGAGCAGCTCAACCGGCACGATTTCCAGATAGCCCGAGGTCGGATTGGGGGTGGTGGGTACGTATACGGCGGCCAGCTCGCGGCCGCTGCCTTCTTCCTTCATCACCCGCGTCACCAGGCCGACCGACTTCATGTCGCGATGCGGGAAGTCGATCAGCACCACACGCTGCGTGCTGCCCGGTTCGGTCTGCAGCATGTCCAGCAGTTTCTTGGCGCTGTCGTAGATGATGCTGGCCAACGGGATGCGCTTGATCACCGCACCGAACCAGCGCAGCAGGCGCTGGCCGATCACGCGGCGGCTGAGTACGCCCACCGAGAGAATCACCAGCAGCGTGGCGGCCAGGGCGATGATGTCCTGCATCCACTCGACCTTGATCCAGCCCAGGTAATGCGGGAACGAGGCGGCGATCTGCTCGGAGAGCGGCACCACCAGCGGGCTGGAAATGCCCGAAAGCAGCACGAACACGAATTTGACCACCACCCAGGTCAGCCAGATCGGCAGCAGGGTCAGCAGGCCGGTCAGGAACAGGCGCTGCAGGGAGGGACGCGGAACGAGTTGGGGGGCTTCGGGCGACATCTGCGCATTGTAGCGGCGGCGATGCCCGGTTTACGCTGCCCATCCCCGCAGGACGCGGGGTCTGGGGAGAATGCTGTGGTGAGGAATGGACTGAAATGGGTGGGCATCTCGATCCTGAGCCTGGTGCTGGCCGTGGCGGGGCTCTGGGCGGCTTCGCGCTTCTGGCCGCTGCCGGCCGAGCAGCGTGAGGCGATGCGGCTGCTGCAGGCGCCGCTGCCCAGGCCTGGTGAGAACGGCTTCACCGCGTTGTGGACCCTGCGCTACGACGGCTTGGATGCCCGCGGGCGCGAGACCCTGATCGCACAGGATGTCGAGCGCTGGCGCAACGGCACGCCTGGCCAGCGGCCGCTAGCGTCCAGCGCGGAAGGGCGGTTCCCCGCGGTCCCGCTGTCGGCGCTGGCGCGTTGTGGCCGCCGGGGTGTCGGCTGTCTTGCAGCGGTGCGTGCGGACCCCGAGGGGTTCGCCGCCACGCATGCCGGCCACGATGCGCTTCACCAGCGCGTGGCCGCGCTGGCCGGCTACGGTCACTTCGTCTCCCCGTTCGAGCCATTCGGCACGGACCCGATGGCGCCGCTGCCCGTCTTTCAGCCGCTGCTTGATCCGCTGTCAGCCCACGCGCTGGCGCATGTACGGGGCGACAGTGGCACCGCACTTGCCGGTGCCTGCGCGGACATCCTCAGTGGTCGGGCGATGACGGGGCAGGGCGATACGCTGATCACCAGCATGGTCGGCGCGGCGATGGTGGAGAGCAACGCGCGGCTGCTGGCGGACATGCTGGTTGAACTGCCCGCCGACGCTGCACTGCCTGCGGTCTGCGCGGCGGCACTGGCGCCGATGACGGCCGGCGAGCAGAGCCTGTGCACGGCGATGCGCGGTGAGTTCGCGTTGGCCCGGGCGGGCGTGCGGCCGTCCACTGGGAACCCTGACGACCATCGCCTGTTGCTGGATGTGCCGCGCACTCTGGCGCGCATGGCGCCCCGCTATGCGTGGGCGTGCGCCGCCAGTGCAGAACTGGTAGCAGCGCGCGACGCGCCCACGCCCATTCCCGGGCCCGCGCAGGATCGCTTTGCCTGCATCGCCAATCCGCTGGGCTGTGCCGTGGCCAACATCGGCGGGCCGGACATGCGGCAGTATGCCGGCCGCCCGCAGGATGCCGCCGCGATGCTGCGCCTGGTCGCCGCGCAGCGCTGGCTGCGGCAGCAGCCCACGGCATCATCGCAGACGCTGAAGCGCTTGCCCGAGGCGCTGCGTTCGCCCACGCGCGCACCGGTACTCAGCGACGATGGCCAGTGGCTGCAGGTCGATCGGCGTGTGGAGATGGACGAGGCCGGGCCGACAGTGCAGGTGCCGATGCGCGCGCCCGCACGATAAGAGGCGTGCGGCGACGCAGTGCTTACCGATCCTGCGCCGGACCGAAGGGGTCGAAGTCGCTGCCATCGCCTACCGTCTCCAGCGTCCAGCGGCGTGGCGAGGCGAGGGTCTCCCAGCGCACGCTGTCCTGGTCCGATTCGATGCTGCCCGCGGCATGGCGCACGCGGCGGGTCGAGTAATTGATGCTCAGGCTTTCGGTCTGCCCGGAGTTGCGCATCATCGTGTTGCGGTCATAGCCGATCAACGCGAAGGCACCGTTCTGCCAGCGGAAGGTGTAGCTGGCCGAGCCGGTCGACCAGCTGCCGGCGTTGGAGAAGAAGAACAGCGTGGTGCGCAGCGTGCCGCCCACGATCGATACGCCGTCGCCGTCGTCGAACACATCGGACAGGTTCGGGGCCTCGTGGCGGGTGATCAATGTGTGGTTCTGCGCAGCGAGCGTGTAGCCGGCCGGCGTGCCCCAGGCGATGGCGAGGATGCGTGGATTGCTGTCCAGCGGGCTGATGCCGAAGCCATCGTGTTCGACGATGTTGCGCGGGTCCTGCTGGCGCAGCACCAGAACGAGATCATCGCGCTTGTCGCCGTTGAGATCGCCGCGAAGCTGCTGCTCGATGCGCCATCCTGACGGCACGAAACCTTCGGCCCGGGTGGCGTGGGCGGGCAATACCGGATAGTCGACCGGTGGGATCCGCAGTTCCTGCGCGAACGCGGGCAGGGCAGTGAGCAGCAGGGCAGCGAGCAGGGGCAGGCGCATGGTCGTCCGTGGGGTGAAGCGGGCGCGCGAGCATAGCAAGCGCGCGATGACTCATCCCGCGCGCTGGCGCGCCTCGGGCTTGAGGCGCAGGTAGACCTGCTTGCGCACGCGGGCGATCACTTCGCCTTTCGCATCGACAATGTCATTGCTGAACCAGTGCAGGTACTTTTCCCCGCTGGCAGTGGCCGCACGCAGTTGATCCAGCAGCGCCTCGTCCAGCCGGAACTCGGCAACCACCGTCCCGCGGCCCGGCTTGAGGAATTCGATCTCCCCCGCGCGGTCCCAGACGTAGTAATCGCGCCCCAGGTTCTGCATCACGGTGAGCATCCAGAACGGATCGGTCATCGCGAACAGGCTGCCACCGAAGTGGGTGCCCACGTAGTTGCGGTTCCACGGGCGCATGCGCAGTTCGACGCGTACATGGCGGTAGTCCGGGCTGACCGTGGTCACGTGGATGCCCGTGAACAGGAACGGCGGCCACAGGTTGAGGCCAAGGCGGAAGACGGAGGCCTTCATTCGGATCGCATCTCGGTGCTGAGGGTGACCGGAGTCTACCATTCGCCTGCGTATGGGTGCCTTGGGGGGTCAGCCCGGCCCGCCGTCATCGACCGCATACCCATTCCGTCCGGCTCCCCTGGCCCGGTACAGCGCGGCGTCGGCGCCTTCGAAGAAGTGCCGCGGCTCGGTGCCGGGCGTCGGCACCCGGGTGAACACGCCGACGGTTACCGTGATGTGCGTGGTCGTGCCGTGGCCGGCGGGGATTTCCAGCGCCTGCGCCCGTGCGACCAGATCCTGCACCACCTGTACTGCGCCTTCCGGCGTGGTGTCGGGCAGGATCAGCGCGAACTCGTCGCCGCCAAAGCGCGCGGCCATGTCGCGGGGCCGGCGCGCGTGCGCCCGGATCTCCTGCGCGATCCGGCGCAGCACGGTGTCGCCGGCCTGATGACCGAAATCGTCGTTGTGGCGCTTGAAGTGATCCACGTCGATCAGCACCAGGCTCAGCGGCCGTCCGCTGCGGCGGCCGGCATCGTGCTCGGCCTGCAGGGTCTGCTCGAAGCGCAGCCGGTTGCCCAGCCCGGTGAGTGCATCGCTGTTGGCCTGGCGGCGCCAGGCGCTGACCCGCCACAGCGTCCAGGCCAGGATCACCGCCAGCATGCCGATCAAGGCGGCGGCCGGTGCGAACCACAGGTTGCCGGCGCGCAGCAGCACGAAGCTCGCCAGCAACGTCAACGGCAGGGCGAGCACGCCGCTCAGCCACGCCCGCGGCAGGGTCAACAACAGGCAGCACAGGGCCACCAGCAGCCCGCTGAGGGCGCTCTGCCACGCTGGCGGTAGGGGATTGATCACCTTGTCGGCGAGCAGCATCGAAGCGACGTTGGCCTGGTACTCGCTGCCACTCATCCAGCGCTCGCGGGTGGTTGGGGTCAGCAGGCGCGGCGCGATCCCGCTTGCCGTCATGCCGACCAGCACCAGGCGGCCGCGCAGCAGCGCCGGATCGACCTCGCCGTTGAGCACATCGGCGTAGGAGACCTGCGGGAAGCGTTCGGGCGGACCGGCGTAGCGCACGCGTACGTAGTGGTCGCGGCGCCACTGGTACGGCGACACCAGGTCCGGCTGATCATCGTGCAGCCCGGGCAGCGGGCCGTGGGTGTCCGCCAGCGCCAAGCCAAGGGCCGGCCAGTGCGGTGAGCCGATACCGGCCGTGAGGTACAGGCCGCGGGCGACGCCATCGCCGTCGACTTCGATGTCGCTGTGACCCAGGCTGGCCGCATTGGCGGCGATCAGCGGAATCGGCAGCAGTTCTTCGGCCATGCGCGGGCCACTGGCGGGCGCGGCCAGCACCGGCAGCACCACATGCCCGTTGCGCCGGATCGCCGCCGCCAGTTCGGCATCCTGGGTACTGTCCTGGCGGTCCGGTTCGGACAGCATCAGATCCAGCACGACGCGCGCGGCGCGGGCGTCGGTCAGCCGGTCGAGCAGGCGCGCGTGGGTACCGCGCGGCCACGGCCACTGGCCCAGCTGCTGCAGGCTGTTGTCGTCGATGGCCACGATCAGCAGGCGCGCGTCGGGCGTGTATTCCCAGCCACCGACGTAGGCGTCGTAGACCACCTCATCCTGTTTCCAGAACCACTGCCAGTGACTGGCCGCGACCGCCAGGGCGCCGACCAGTGCGGCCAGCGCGATGCGTTGCGGCCAGGGCAGGTGCAGGGGCGTCACAGCAGCAGCAACAACAACAGCGCACCGCCCCCGGTGGCGTAACAGGTCCGGCACGGCAGGGCGATCTGCTGGGCCGGCGAGAACGGACCGGCGTAACCGTCCTCATCGATGTACTGCACGCGCACGTGCAGCGTGCCGTGCCACGGGCGCTTGATCGAGACCTCCGGCTGGTCCAGTTCCTGATCGAGCAGCGGGGCACGGAAGTCGCCACGACGGTCCAACTGCACGCGATAGCGCTGACCGGGTTCGCCGGCCTGCCAGCGCAGCGTCAGTTGGCCTTTGGCGGCCTCCGGCGGCTGCAGCGCCGGGTCGACCGGTTCGTCGGTGATGGTCAGCGGCAGCGGCTGCCCGAAACGCCCGCGGTCGCCGTTGCGATCCACCGACGCCACGCGCCAGACATACTCGCCCGGGGGGAGGTCCAGGACGGGACGCAGGTGGGTGGCGCGGGTGTCCTGTTCGAGCAGGAGAGGGAGGAACAGCGGATCGCGGGCGATCTGCAGCACCGTGCGCTCGGCCTCGGCCACCCGGGTCCATTCGAAGCGCGGCCGCGCGCTGTTGATGGTCTGGCCATGCAGCGGCCGCACGGTCAGCGGCGCGACCGGCTGGTCACGCACCTGGAAATCCTGCTCGGCATCCAGTCCTTCCACCTGCTCGGCGCTGACCGCGCGGACCAGCAGACGCAGCTCGCCCGGCGGCAGATCGGGCAGGGTGAGTGTGGTGGCGTCGGTATCGCGCGCGAACAGCAGGACCTCCGGCTGGTCGGCGCGGACGACCTCCACCCGGTACCCGGCGGCATCTGTTACCGGCTGCCAGGCCAGCGCCGCGGGCAGGGTGGCCAGCCGCTGCGGTTCGCTCGACAGCACCGGTGCGGGCAGCAGCGCCTCCACGCCGGCCGGGCGTGCGTCGAGCGAGGGGCTGCGGGTGGCCTGGCCGCGGCTGACCAGGCGCTGGCCGCGGGGGTTGCCGACCTGCACGCGGCCTTCCAGCACTTCGGTGGCCGCGCCGCGGCCGTCCTGGCCGGCGCTGACCCGGAAGACGGTGCCACGCACGCTGCTGGTCGCCGTCGGCGCATCGATGATGTAGCGCGAGGCGGGGCCGTTGGCCGGGGTCACCCGGTTGCTGGCGCGCCCCTGTTCCAGGCGCAGGCGGGTATCGACCATGCCGGTGCGGCCGTAGCGGGAGAGCTGGTCGAAGCGCAGGCGCGAACGCTCGCGCAGCTGCAGCCGCGAATCATCGGCAAACACCACGGTGACGCTGGCATCCTCGCCGGTGACCAGTTCCTGCCCGATCCGCAGCAGGTCGCCTTCGATCACCTCGCGATGGGGCTGGCCGTCGGCCTGGCTCTGCACCGGGCCACGCACGGCCAGTACCCGCGCCGGGGCGGGCTGCACCTGCAGCCAGGCGACGGGGAAACGCAGCTGGCTGCCGGGCGGCAGGCGGTAGGGATCGGCGATGCCGTTGTGCGACTGCAGTTGCTCCCAGGCGATGGACGGCTTCAGGTAGCGGGCACTGAGGTCCCAGATCGTGTCGCCGGGGCGGACCCGGTAGGTCCAGTCCTGCGCCAGGACCGGCGCGGCAGACAGCATCATGGCGGCCAGCACCAACAGGCGGGCGGCCATCGGGAAACGGAGGAATCGGGTCAATCTCACGGTCATTCACGGCCCTGCAAGGCGGGGCGCAGCCAAGTAGGCCGCCATGGCCCAGACCTCATCCTCCCCGATGGATCGCAGCCTCCAGTGGGCCGCGGCGGCATTATTGCCCGGGAGTCGTGCAGGGTTTCTGAACGTGATTCACGTCACACATCGAAGTTGCCGGTCTGGATAGGCGGCTTCGTTGGGCCAGCGCCCCCGAAAGGCGCTGGCCGTGGCCGATCAGAACAGCAGCGAGGCCATCCGGCGGCGGTACTGGCCGACCAGGTCTTCATCCTCGATCACTTTGAAGGCATCGATCAGCAGCTTGCGCGGGCGACCGTCGTCGTAGCTGCGGTCGCGGCGCAGCATGTCCAGGAATTGCTCCAGCGCGGCAGCATCCTGCCCGGACAGCAGCAACTGCACGCCGCGCAGGTGGCGCGCCTGCAGATCGTCGCCATTGGCCGCAATGCGCGCCTCCAGCACCTCCGGAGCAGGGGCTTCCTGCAGGGCGCTGGCGAATTCCAGACGGGCGCGGGCGCGCACGGCGCGGTCATCGGTGGAGAGGTTGGCCGGCAGCGCGTCGATCAGGGCGGTGGCCTCGGCGGTGGCGCCGGTCTGCAGCAGGGCCAGGGCCAGATCGAGCTTGAGCTCTTCCTTGTCCGGCTCGGCGGCAATCGCCGCGCGCAGTACATCGACCTGGGCCTGCGGGTCGAGCGGCGGCGCTTCGACGGTTTCTGCCTCGTCCGGGGCCGCTTCAAGCGGGACCACGCCGTGCTGGGTCAGGAACTCGCGCAGCTGGCCTTCCGGCACCGCACCGGGGAAACCGTCCACGATCTGACCGCCCTTGACCAGGAACACGGTCGGCACCGAGCGGATCTGGAAGGCCGCGGCGATCTGCTGTTCCTTGTCGACATCGACCTTGGCCAGCTCGAAGGCGCCGTGATAGTCGCCGGCCAGCTTTTCCAGCATCGGGCCCAGGGTCTTGCAGGGGCCGCACCAGGTGGCCCAGAAATCGACCAGCACGGGGGTCTGCAGGGATTTCTGCAGGACCTCGGTCTCGAAGGTCTCGGTGGTGGCGTCAAAGACGTGGGGCAGATCGCTCATGGTTTCAAATCAACGGGAAACTGGAGAGGAAGTGTATGGTGCCGCCCGCGGCCGGACGCAACCCCACCGGGCGGATTCCGCTTGGAACAGCGACAATGCAGGCCTTCAGACGCAGCCGGGTGAGCCGCATGCAGGGAATCCAACGTTGGGAAGGTGGCCTGGGCATTGCCGCCGCGGTGTTGTTCGTGGGCGCGGTGCTGGGCTTCGGCGCGGCGCTGCCGCTGTTCGATCCGGTCGGCCATCCGGTCGCGCTGCTCGGGGCGATGGACGTGCCGCATGCGCAGGCGTTCAACATGCTCGGTTTCGCGCTGCCCGGCCTGCTCGCCAGCCTCGTTGCGCTGCGCCTGCTGCTGCGGGTGCCGCGCACCGCGCCGTGGTCGATGCGGGTGGGTGCGCAGTTGCTGATGCTGGCCGGCGTCGGCTTCACCGCGATGGGCGTGCTGCCGCTGGATACCCGTGATCTGGACAACCCGGCCAGCCAGTACCACGCCAGTGCCTGGATGGTGTGGGTGCTGGCCTTCGTGCCGGGCGCGATGATGTCCGGGATCGGCGCGCTGCGGCTGCCGGCGTGGCGCGCCGTGGGCGGCCTGCACCTGGCCTGCGGGGTGGGGGTGCTGCTTGCCGCGTTCGCGCTGCAGGCCCTGCTGCCGGCCCCGATGGCCCAGCGCGTGGCCTTCGGGGTCTGGCTGGTCTGGCTGGTGGCGGTGCTGCCGTTGGCGCCCTCCACGCGGCGCACCTGAGCACAGCCGCCGCCGTTGCTGCGCCCCGGCACGCGCCGTGGCGCGCGGCGAGGGCGGAGGTGTTTGGCCAATCCCCAGTCAATTCAATGAGATGACAGGTTTGGCCGCGACGGTGGGCCACGTCGATTGGAGCCCTTTGCCGCACTGCGGTACCCTGTGCCGCTTTGCCGCCGCACTAGCGTTTTTATGACCAGCGTCGAACCCAACGTTTACGATCCGCAGCAGGTTGAATCCGCCGCCCAGCAGTACTGGGATGCCACCCGTGCCTTCGAGGTCACCGAGACTTCGGAGAAGCCGAAGTTCTACTGCCTCTCGATGCTGCCGTATCCGTCCGGTGCGCTGCACATGGGCCACGTGCGCAACTACACCATCGGTGACGTGATCAGCCGCTACAAGCGGATGACCGGCCACAACGTGCTGCAGCCGATGGGCTGGGATGCTTTCGGCCTGCCGGCCGAGAACGCGGCGATCAAGAACAAGACCGCGCCGGCCAAGTGGACCTACGCCAACATCGAGCACATGCGTGGCCAGTTCAAGGCCATGGGCTATGCGATCGATTGGTCGCGCGAGTTCGCCACCTGCACGCCCGAGTACTACGTGCACGAGCAGCGCATGTTCACCCGCCTGATGCGCAAGGGCCTGGCCTACCGCCGCAACGCGGTGGTGAACTGGGACCCGATCGATCAGACCGTGCTGGCCAACGAGCAGGTCATCGACGGCCGCGGCTGGCGTTCCGGTGCGCTGGTGGAAAAGCGCGAGATCCCGCAGTGGTTCCTGCGCATCACCGATTACGCCCAGGAACTGCTGGACGGCCTGGACGAACTGCCGGGCTGGCCCGACTCGGTCAAGACCATGCAGCGCAACTGGATCGGCCGCTCGGAAGGGCTGGAGATCCAGTTCGATGTGCGTGACGCCGACGGCAGCACGCTGGACCCGCTGCGCGTGTTCACCACCCGGCCGGACACCGTGATGGGCGTGACCTTCGTGTCCATCGCCGGCGAACATCCGCTGGCCCAGCACGCGGCCAAGTCCAACCCGGCGCTGGCCGCGCTGCTGGCCGAGATGAAGCAGGGCGGCGTGTCTGAGGCTGAGCTGGAAACCCAGGAAAAGCGCGGCATGGATACCGGCCTGCGCGCCATCCATCCGGTCACCGGCGCCCAGGTGCCGGTGTGGGTCGCCAACTTCGTGCTGATGGGTTACGGCACCGGCGCGGTGATGGCCGTCCCCGGCCATGATCAGCGCGATAACGAATTTGCCAACAAGTACGGCCTGCCGATCCGCCAGGTCATCGCGTTGAAGTCGCTGCGCAAGGAAGAAAGCGCGTACGACGCCACGCGCTGGCAGGACTGGTACGGCGACAAGACCCGCGAGACCGAGCTGGTCAACTCCGAAGAGTTCGATGGGCTGGACTTCCAGGGCGCCTTCGAGGCACTGGCCGAGCGTTTCGAGCGCAAGGCCCAGGGCCAGCGCCGCGTGAACTATCGTCTGCGCGACTGGGGCGTGAGCCGCCAGCGCTACTGGGGCTGCCCGATCCCGGTGATCTACTGCCCGAAGTGCGGCGCCTTGCCGGTACCGGAAGAGCAGCTGCCGGTGGTCCTGCCGGAGAACGTCAACTTCGTCGGCACCGGCTCGCCGATCAAGGCCGATCCGGAATGGCGCAAGACCACCTGCCCGGACTGCGGCGGCGCGGCCGAGCGCGAGACCGACACCTTCGATACCTTCATGGAGTCGAGCTGGTACTACGCGCGTTACACCTCGCCGGGTGCCCGCGATGCGGTGGACAAGCGGGGCAACTACTGGCTGCCGGTGGATCAGTACATCGGTGGCATCGAGCACGCGATCCTGCACCTGATGTACTTCCGTTTCTTCCACAAGCTGCTGCGTGATGCGCGCATGGTGGACAGCAACGAGCCGGCGCAGAATCTGCTGTGCCAGGGCATGGTGATCGCCGAAACCTACTACCGCCCGAACCCGGACGGCTCCAAGGACTGGATCAACCCGGCCGATGTGGATGTGCAGCGTGACGAGCGCGGCCGCATCGTCGGGGCGACCCTGATCGCCGACGGCCAGCCGGTGGTGATCGGCGGCACCGAGAAGATGTCCAAGTCCAAGAACAACGGCGTGGACCCGCAGGTGATGGTGGGCAAGTACGGCGCCGACACCGTGCGCCTGTTCTCGATGTTCGCCGCGCCACCGGAACAGTCGCTGGAGTGGAACGAAGCCGGCGTGGATGGCATGGCCCGTTTCCTGCGCCGCTTGTGGGCCCAGGTGCAGAGGCATGCCGCTGATGGCGCCGCCCCGGCGCTGGTCGTGGCCGCGCTGAATGCCGAGCAGAAGGCGCTGCGCCGCAAGACCCATGAAACCATCGGCAAGGTCGGCGACGACTACGGCCGCCGCCACAGCTTCAACACCGCGATCGCCGCGGTGATGGAGTTGATGAACGCGCTGGCCAAGTTCGATGACGTCAGCGAGCAGGGCCGTGCGGTGCGCCAGGAAGCACTGCGCGCCACCGTGCTGCTGCTCAACCCGATCACGCCGCATGCCAGCCATGCGCTGTGGCAGGTGCTGGGCCACGCCGAGGAACTGCTGGAAGACCAGGCGTTCCCGGACGCCGATCCGGCGGCGCTGGTGCGCGATGCGGTGACCCTGGCGGTGCAGGTCAACGGCAAACTGCGCGGCACCATCGACGTCGCTGCCGATGCGCCGCGTGATCAGATCGAAGCACTGGGCCTGGCCGAGCCGAATGCGGCCAAGTTCCTGGAAGGGCTGACCGTGCGCAAGATCATCATCGTGCCGGGCAAGATCGTGAACATCGTGGCGGCCCCGCAGGGCTGATCCCGTCGTGCCACCGGGGGCCTGCGCCTCCGGTGGTACCGATCTCCAAGGGCCGGTTGCAGGCAGATCCTGCAGACCGTCCGGTATCAAGTCCTGTTCACGCGGCATCCGGCAGGATCACTGCTTGTTGCCGCGACCGCCGCGCTCCTACAGACTGTATCCATGACCCGATTCCTGCTTGCCCTTGTCCTGACCGCAACCCTTGCCGGGTGCGGCTTCCATCTGCGCAACAAATTGATGCTGCCGGCCGATACGGCCGCGGTGCAGGTGGTCTCCACCGCGCCTTACAGTGAGCTGGTCAAGTTGCTCCGCCGTGGCCTGCAGGCCTCCGGTGCGCAGTTGGCGGATCCGGACAGCACCGGCCCGGCCTCGCAGCTGCAGGTATTGTCCGAGCGCTGGGGCGATCTGCCGATCGCGATCGATGCCCAGGGCCGTGCCCAGGAGTACAGCCTGCGCTATGCGGTGATCTTCATCTTCCGCCGCGAAGACGGCAGCGAGCTGGTGCCGCAGCAGGTGATCGAACTCTCGCGCGACTACGTGTCGCCGCCTACCGACGCCACCGGTACCACCACCGAACGCGAAATCCTCGCCGACGAACTGCGCCGTGAGATGTCCGCCTCGATCATGCGGCGTATCGACAGCGTGGTCCGCGCGGAACTGGAGCATGGCCGTGCCCCGGCCAAGTCCGGCACGACTCCGGCCGTGACGCCCACTACCACCCCGACCCCGACGCCGGCGGTCCCCGCCGTCGTCCCGCAGGGGCGCTGAGCCCGGTCCGCCCACGGATCGGCCTGCCCGGATGGAACTGCGCCCCGAACAGCTTGCCAGCCAACCGGCCAGCCAGCCGTTGGCCCCGGTCTACCTGATCGCCGGGCCTGAGACCCTGCGCGTGCTGGAAGCCGCCGATGCGGTGCGTGCGCGGGCGCGCGCCGATGGCGTCAACGAGCGCGAAGTCTTCGATGCCGATGGCCGTGACTTCGACTGGCACCAGCTCGATGCCAGCTTCAATGCGCCCAGCCTGTTCAGTGCCCGACGCCTGGTGGAACTGCGCCTGCCCAGCGGCAAGCCGGGCAAGGAAGGCGCCGAGGTGATCAGCCAGTTCTGTGCCAACCCGGCACCGGACGTGATCCTGCTGATCACCTGCAACGAATGGAGCAAGGCCCACCAGACCAAGTGGGCCGATGCCGTTGGCCGCGCCGGGGTGATCTCGGTGGCCTGGGCGATCAAGCCGCATGAACTCACCGAGTGGATCGAGCGCCGGCTGCGTGGCAAGGGCCTGCGCGCCGACCCGCAGGCGGTGCAGCGCCTGGCCGAACGGGTGGAAGGCAACCTGCTCGCCGCCGCCCAGGAAATCGACAAGCTGGCGCTGCTGGCCGATGGCCAGACCCTGGATGTGGACACGATGGAATCGCTGGTGGCCGATGCCGCCCGTTATGACGTGTTCCGTCTGGTCGAGGCGACCTTCTCGGGTCAGCCTGCGGCCGTGCTGCGCATGATCGCCGGCCTGCGTGCCGAAGGTGAAGCGGTGGCGGCGCTGACGCCGATCGTGATCCGCGAGTTGCTCTCCACCGCCGGTCTGGCGCGGGTGCAGGCGCGCGGTGGCAACCTGGCTGCGGAAATGAAGAGCCGCGGCATCTGGGAATCGCGGCAGGCGCCGTTCAAGCGCGCGCTGCAGCGCCATCCCGAGGTCAAGCGCTGGGAGCGCTTCGTGGCCGAAGCCGGGCTGGTGGACCGCATCGCCAAGGGGCGCGCCGATGGCGACGCCTGGCTGGCGCTGGAGCGGCTGCTGATCGCCGTCTCCGAAGCTCGCGCTGTGCGCCTGCTCGCCCGGGCCTGAGCCCATGGGGCTGCGCATCTATTACGGCGGGACCTTCGATCCCGTCCATCTGGGCCATCTGGCCATTGCCCGCGCCGCCCGCGACCAGCTGCAGGTAGCCGTACGCCTGCTGCCGGCCGCCGATCCACCGCACCGTGCCGCCCCCGGCGCTGATGCCGCACAGCGCCTGGCCATGCTGGCCCTGGCCATCGGCGATGAGCCCGGCCTGCTGCTGGACCGGCGCGAGCTGGACCGGGCCGAGCGCCAGCCCGGTGTGCCGTCCTACACCGTCGATACGCTGCGCGAGCTGCGCGCCGAGCTGGGCCCGCGCCAGCCGATCGCCTGGCTGGTCGGTGCCGACAGCCTGTTGGCCCTGCCCAGCTGGCACGAATGGGAAGCGCTGTTCGAGCTGGCCCATTTCATCGTCGCCGACCGCCCCGGCAGTCCCCTGGCCGCCGCCTGCGACCCGGTGCTGGCGCAGGCCCTGGAAGGGCGCTGGGCCAGCCACGAGCGTGAGCTGTTCAGCGCGCCGGCCGGGCGCCTGATGCGCTTGCAGGCGCCGTTGCGCGAGGAATCGGCCACCGCGGTGCGCGCGCAGATCGCCGCCGCCGGGCCCTGGCGGCAACTGCTGCCTGAGGCGGTGGCGGGCTACATCATCGACCACCGCCTGTACGGCGCGACACCGTCGTGAATACGCGCGGGCCCGCCGCCCCGTATAATCGGCCCCACATTTATCGAGTTGACCCGCTTTGAGCAACCAAGCCCAGCCCCAGACCATCAAGGTCCAACTGCCCAATCCGGCGCCCTCCGTTCTGCAGCTGCTCGAGTGCGTGCGCGGGGCCACCGAAGAACTGAAGGCCAAGGATCTCGTTGAGATCGACGTCATCGGCCGCTCCAGCGTCGCCGATTACATGGTGATCGCCTCGGGCACCTCCAGCCGTCACGTCAAGTCGATCGCCGACGAAGTGGTGAAGTTCGCCAAGAAGCTGGGCGTGATGCCGCTGGGTGTGGAAGGCGAGCGCGAAGCCGAGTGGGTGCTGGTCGACCTGGGCGATGTGATCGTTCACGTGATGCTGCCGCGCGTGCGTGAGTTCTACGCGCTCGAGCGGCTGTGGACCGTGGGCGACCAGCCGCCGATCGAACTGCTCGACGATGCGGACGACGACTACGACGCGCGCTGATCGCAGCGTGCCCGGTCACGACAACGGCGCCGATGGCGCCGTTGTCTTTTGCGGCGCCGCCTGTGGTGGCTGCGGAGGACAGACATGAAAGCCAAGCTGATCGCCACCGGCGAGCGCGCCCCATCCTGGGTGGCGCAGGGCTTTGCCGAGTACCAGAAGCGGCTCTCGCACTGGTTGCCGTTCGAGCTGGTCGAGATCGAACCCGGCCTGCGCGGCAAGGGCCGCGATGCGCGCCGCGCGACCGATGACGAAGGCAAGCGGGTGATCGCCGCGTTGCCAAAAAATGCCTATGTGGTCGCGCTTGATGTACCGGGACGCCCGCTCAGTTCCGAGCAGCTGGCGCAGCGCCTGGAGCATTGGCGCGGCCAGGGCAGGGACCTGGCCTTCCTGATCGGCGGGCCGGAGGGGCATTCGGCGGAAGTGTCGGCAATGGCTGATGAGAAATGGTCGATCGGCCCGCTGACGCTGCCGCACATGCTGGTGCGCCTGGTAGTGGCCGAGCAGCTGTACCGCGCCGCGGCGATGCTGGCCAACCATCCGTATCACCGCGCGTGAAATAGTTGTCGCCAGACGGGTTACATCTCGCGAAAAACGGGCTACAATGCGCACCCCGCCCGAATAGCTCAGCCGGTTAGAGCACTTGACTGTTAATCAGGGGGTCGTTGGTTCGAGTCCAACTTCGGGCGCCAAGATTTGAAGAAAAGCCTCGCAGCGATGCGGGGCTTTTTCTTGTCCGCGATTTACTCGCGTGCCGCGATCCAAACAAAAAGCCCGGGCAATGCCCGGGCTCCTTGTTCCCCAAGTGCGCTTACCTCATTCGAAGGTGTACTTGGCACCGACGGTGAAGTAACGGCCGATCGCGCCGCTGAAGTGCAGCGGGTTGTAGTTCACGCCACCGTAGGTGGTCGGATCCAGCGGAGCGATGCGGTCGAACAGGTTCTGCACCGATGCGTTCAACTCGAAGGCCTCGGTGATGTTCCAGCGACCGGACAGGTCGAAGGTGGTGAACGAAGAGATCTTGGTGACGTCGGTGCCGTCGGCATAGGCGAACTGATACGAGCCGTCCGGACCGCGGAAGTCGGTGTTCTCCATCTTGGAGATGTAGTTGGCCACGCCGCTGACGCTCCACGGGCCCTGCTTCCAGGTGGTGCCGAAGTTGATGCGATCCTTCGGGGTGCCGATGCAGTTGGTGACGTCGCAGTTGCCGTGCGTGCCGGCATAGTCGACGGTCACGTCGGCATCGGTACGCTCGAACTTGAGCACATGGCTCCACTGCAGGTCCATCTCCAGCTGGCCCGGACCGATGTCGAAGGTTTGGCGGATGTCGGTATCGATACCGCGGACGCGGGTCGATGCAGCGTTGATGTACTGCGTATTGACCGCCAGGATGCTGCCGGTGCCGGGAACACCATTGAGCAGGTTGTTGTCACGCAGCACGTTGCCTGCGGCAATCGCTTCGGCAGTACTGCCCTGGGCGATTTCGTTGGTGCGCTTGATCTGCCACGCGTCGACCGTCATCGAGGTGCTTGAGGTCGGCTGCAGCACCAGGCCGACTGAATAACTCTTGGATTCCTCCGGCTTCAGGTCCTGGTTCGGGCGGGTGATGATGGCGACCGGCAGTGCGCCGCAATCGTCATCGGTCGCGCCCGGGGCCGGGTTGCCGCCGGGGCAGCGCACGGGATCGGCAGCGTTGGAGAACGCGGCCAGGCCACCGTCGCCGTTCTCGGCCGGATTCGGCGCGCGGAAGCCTTCGGCATAGCTGCCGCGGACCGCGATCCAGTCGGCCGGGGTCCACTTGATGCCGACCTTCGGCGTCGCCTTGCCCTCGCCGCTTTCATACTTGTCATAGCGCACCGCGCCGGACAGTTCCAACTGCTCCAGTACCGGGGCGGACAGTTCGACGTAACCGGCGTAAACGTTCTGCGTGCCGTCATAGGCCGAGTAACCCAGGCCGATGATGTCGCCCTGGTCGGTATAGGTCTGCGGGGTCAGGCTGTTGCTGGTCTTGCGCCATTCGGTACCCAGCGCCAGGCCAAGCGGGCCACCTTTGAGGTCCATCAGGCTGCGCGACACGGTGAAGTCGAACATGTCCAGGCTGGACTTGGCGCGTGCGCTGATGTCAGGCGAAATGTAGTCATACAGCGCCTGCGAATTGAGCCCGGCGTTGTCGCCGATGCGCCACACCCCGCCTGGGCAGGCCGGGTTCCCAAGCGCGCACTGCACGGCGCTGTAGCGCAGGAAGCCGGTGCGCTTGTTGACCAGATCCGTCCCCGAATGCAGGTAGGCGGTGTCGTAGCTCCACTCACCCCAGTTGCCCTTCACGCCCACCAGGAAGCGGTTGAACTCGTTGGTGTTCTCCGTCACGCGCGGGCCGACATCCCAGGCCGAGTAGCGCAGGCGCGAGGCCTGGCCGGGGATGGGATTGTCCGGATGGGTAGGGCCGAGCACGGTGGCGCCATCGCCGCTGTTGGCGTTGACCGGGCCGCCGGGATAGCCCCAGCCGCCGGACACGCCGGAGGGCGTGTTGCTGAAGGTGGTTTCCTTCTTGGAGTATCCGATTTCGGTGTAGATCTCACCGCCCTCGCCGAAGGCGAAGCTGGCCCGACCGAACACGTTGACGTACTTCTCTTCCGGGGTCAGGTCACGGTACAGCTGGTTCGGATCCCACAGGCAGCCCTGCTGCTGTGCGGTGACGTCGTTCTGGCCAGGAATGGTGGTAAGGCCCGCACAGCCTGGGAGCGCAACGAGGAAGGCCGGATTGTCAGCGGTCACGGCGCGATCGTCGAAGACCGAACCGGTCGGACCCACACCGCCACGGGTACCGCCGGACAGCGCGGCGCCACCCAGGAACTGGGCGTTGTTGCCGTAGCCCCACGGGCGGATATCGCCGGTGCCGATCCACTTGCGGTTCTTGCGGTCGCTGATCTTGATCGCGTCGGTCTTGCCCACGTCCAGACTGAAGAACGCATTCCAGCCATCGGTGGCCAGGTCGCCGGTACCGGCGGTCAGGGTGGCCTTCTTGGCATCGCCGTCGCTGTCACCGGACAGGCCGTAGGAGGCGCGCAGGATGGCGCCGTTGAAGTCGCTGCGCAGGATGATGTTGACCACGCCGGCGATGGCATCGGAACCGTAGATCGCAGAAGCGCCGTCCTTGAGGACTTCGATGCGCTCGACCGCATCCAGCGGAATCGTGCTCAGATCGGTGAAGACTTTCTGGCCGTCATCGGCCAGGCCGTAGGTCGCCATGCGGCGGCCGTTCAACAGCACCAGCGTGGAGCCGGCGCCCAGGCCGCGCAGCGAGATGCCCGCGCCACCGCCGGCAAAGCCGTTGCCGAAGGTCTTGGGAATGGAGCCGGACCCATCCGCGGTCAGGGTCTGCAGGTACTCGGCGACCGTGGTCTTGCCGGTGCGGTCAATCTCCTGGCGGGTGACCACCTGGACGGGGGAGGGAGTCTCGGTATTGGTGCGGGGGATGTTCGAGCCGGTCACCGTGATCCGGTCAAGGTTGGTCGCCTGCTCCTGCGCGAACGCGGAGGACGACGCCATGGCGCCCACCAGCAGCAGCGCGCCGCTGGTCAGGATCGTGGAAATGGAATGGGCCAGGGTATTGCGGCGGCTGTCGTCGCGGCGTTGGATCGGGTGTTTCACAGCTTCTCTCCTGACTGGGAAAACCTACATGTGTGAGGGTCGTCATCGAAATCACTGGCGACGGCGCCAATCTAGGTTTCCGGCAGGTGACGCAAGTGTGAAAAATTGCTTAATTCGCGAAAGATCGTGTGAGGGCCTTGTGTGAATGGGGAGAGCCCCGACGGGGCGCTCCCCAGCCCATCAGTGCGGCAACGAAAACTCCACCGGCACCAGGCCATCGGCTTGGACCACCTGCCCATTGACGGTCGCGGGCACGAAGCGCCAATGACGCATTACCTGCTGACGCGCTGCCTGGTCCAGAGCACGAGAGCCGCTGCTCTTTTCGATGCTGACCGCGACGGGGTTGCCATCGGTGCCCACCCGGATGCGCAGCAGGACCGTCCCCTCCTGGCCAAGGCGGATCGCCGCGACGGGATAGGGCGGGGGTGGCGCGCTGCGGTACTGCAGTTGGGCTCCGGCGGCGGGCGAGGGCGCGGCGGGGGCCGGTTCCAGCGCCGGTGCGGCGGTCTCGCTGGCGGGCATCGGTGCCACCGCGGGCGCCTCGTCGAGGGTGGCGGTGGGTGTCGGCAGCGGTGCCGGCGCGCGTTGCGTGGTCACGGGCACGGTCGGGGGGAGCCGCTGCGGGTCCGCTGGAGGGTGACGGATGATCTCCGGCTGCGGCGGCGGAGGCAGCACCCAGCTCACCCGCATGCGCTCGCGCGGGGCCGTGATCAGCGGCTGTGCGGCAGGAATCAACAACAGCATCATGGCCAGCGCATGGACCGCGATGGCGGTGCTCCACCCGAGCACGCGGGACGCTTCGATGGGCAGCGGGACAACCGGGGACGGGGTACGGACCATGCTCCACTCTCCTTGCCAGATGTGCGGGAACATCAACGTGCCTGCGCGGCGCGTGGGGTCAGGCGGGGCCGCGCACTGACAGCAATACCCGAGCCCGGCACGGGCCGGAAGTCAGGGGCAGGGTGGCGAGTTGGCTGGCAGTCAGGATCCAGCCGCAGACAGCATGACGGCGCCCGCAGGCGCCGTCATGCCAGGCAGGAGCGGGCCGCTGGTCCGCTCTCTTCTGACGTGTTACCGGCCCAAGTCGAACACCACGTCCAGGTTGACCGACACGGTCGATTCGCCCGGCGAGACCGGGGTGGACACGTCGGCTGCCATCGGCGCCGCCGCCGCACGCATCATCACCGGGCGGAAGTTGCCGCCGCCGCTCTCGGAGATGCTCACGATCCGGCGCACGCGCAGGCCCAGCGACTTGGCGTAGGTCTCCGCACGGGCCTGGGCTTTCTTCAGCGCGGCCAGGCGGGCCTCGTCATAGACCGGTTCGGGCTGGTCGATCTCGAACTGCGGGCCGTTGATCTGGTTGGCGCCCTGGGCGGCCAGTGCGTCGAGTACTTTGCCGAGCTTGGCGATGTCGCGCACTTTCAGGCTGACCGTGTTGCTGGCCTGGTACCCGGTGATCTTCGGTGCCTCGTTGTCGGCATAGCGATACTGCGGGCTCAGGTTGACGCCGCTGGTCTGCACATCACGCTCGGCGATGCCGGCGGCCTTGATCGCGGCGAGCACCTTGGTCATCTGCTCGGCGTTCTGGCGCATGGCGGTGTTGCCGTCCACGGCCTGGGTCACCACGCCGGCCGAGAGCGTGGCCACGTCCGGCACGCGCCTGGCCTCGGCATTGGCCGAGATGTTGAGCAGGGTGCCGTCGGCCGGCACGGCGATGGTGGGCTGGGACTGGGCGTGGGCGGTCATCGAAGCTCCCAGGGCAAGGGACAGGGCGAGCAGCAACGGGGACAGGGACGGGCGGCGCATGTACATCTCCTTGTGAAGACGTTGAGGTTGGTGTCGGGGCGATGAACGCGTCGTGAGGTTTGAGGGGGTTGATCACGATTCAAGCGTGTTGCTCGCGATTCAGACAGTAGGCTCAGGTTATGCTTCCTCGATGCTTTATCTTGCCTCTCGATCCCCCCGACGAAACGAACTGCTTGCGCGCCTGGAACGACCGTTCCAGGCGCTTGAGCTTCACGTGCCCGAAGTCCGCGCGCCCGACGAGTCCGCCGCCGATTACGTGCAGCGGGTCGCCGCCGACAAGGCGCGCGCCGGGTTGGCGCTTGTCGCGCATGACCCCGAGGCGGTGGTGCTGGGCTCGGACACCGAGGTCGTGCTCGACGGGCGCGTGTTCGGTAAACCGGTGGATGCTGCTGACGCCTGCGCGATGCTGCGCGCGTTGGCCGGGCGCACCCACCAGGTGATGACCGCCGTGGCACTGGTCGCTGCCGGCCGGGAACAGGGCGTGCTGGTGGTCTCGGAGGTGACGTTCGCGGCGATCGATGAAGATCGGATCGCGGCCTACGTGGCCAGCGGCGAGCCGATGGACAAAGCCGGTGCCTATGCGATCCAGGGGGGCGCTGAACGATATATCCGCCATCTGGCGGGAAGCTATTCGGGTGTGATGGGTTTGCCCCTGCAACAGACCGAGCAGTTGCTGCAGACGTTCGAACTGAAGGGAGTCGCCCATGTCTGAAGAAATCCTGGTCAATGTCACCCCGCGGGAAACCCGCGTCGCCGTCATCGAAAACGGCATGCTGCAGGAACTGCACATTGAACGTGGCTGGCGCCGCGGCGTGGTCGGCAACATCTACAAGGGCAAGGTGCAGCGGGTGATGCCGGGCATGCAGGCGGCCTTCGTCGAGGTCGGGCTGGAGCGCGCCGCGTTCCTGCACGCCAACGATGTGATCCGCCCGGCCCCGGTGGCCAGCCCGGATACCGAAGGCACCACGTTGCCGCCGCCGTCCTCGGTGCCGATCGTCGAGCTGCTGCGCGACGGCCAGGACATCGTGGTGCAGGTGGTCAAGGACCCGATCGGGACCAAGGGCGCCCGCCTGACCACCCAGATCAGCATTCCCTCGCGTTACATGGTGCTGCTGCCGCAGTCCAAGGTGGTGGGCGTGTCGGCCCGGATCGAGGACGAGGCCGAGCGCGCCCGCCTGAAGACCCTGGTGACCGAACTGTCGGCCCAGCACGGGGGCTACGGCTACATCGTGCGCACCAATGCCGAAGGCCAGCCGGCCGAGGCGATCGCCGAAGACGTGGCCTACCTGTCGCGGGTCTGGAACGTGGTGGAGCGCCGTGGCCGCGATGCGGCCCCGCTCAGCGTGATCTATGAAGACCTGAGCCTGCCGCTGCGCTCGGTGCGCGATCTGATCCGCAAGGACGTGGACAAGGTCAAGGTCGATTCCAAGGAGACCTTCAACCAGTTGCAGGCGTTCGTGGCCAAGTACATGCCGGTGCTGGCCGAGAAGCTGGAGCTGTACAGCGGTGATCGCCCGATCTTCGACATGTTCGGGGTCGAGGACGAGATCGGCCGCGCGCTGGACAAGCAGGTCCCGCTGAAGTCGGGCGGCTATCTGGTGATCGACCAGACCGAGGCGATGACCACGATCGATGTGAACACCGGTTCGTTCCTGGGCCAGCGCAACCTCGAAGAGACCGTGTTCCGCACCAATCTGGAGGCCGCGCAGGCGGTGGCGCGCCAGCTGCGGCTGCGCAACCTGGGCGGCATCATCATCATCGACTTCATCGACATGGACGATGCCGAGCACCGCCGCCAGGTACTGCGCACGTTGGAGAAGGCGCTGGCCCGCGACCACGCCAAGACCACCGTCTACGATTTCTCGCCGCTGGGCCTGGTCGAGATGACCCGCAAGCGCACCGTGGAAAGCCTGGAGCGCCAGCTCTCCGAGCCGTGCCCGGAGTGCAGTGGCCGTGGCTCGATCAAGACCGCCGAAACCGTCACCTACGAGATCTTCCGCGAGATCACCCGCGCGGTGCGTCAGTTCGATGCGGCGCGCCTGCTGGTGATCGCCTCCTCCAAGGTGGTCGCGCGCATCACCGACGAGGAATCCACGGCGGTGGCCGAACTGGAGGAGTTCCTCGGCAAGAGCATCCGCTTCCAGGCGGATGAGCAGTACCTGCAGGAGCAGTTCGATGTCGTGCTGCTCTGATCGCGGCCGGTCCGGCAGTCCCACGTTCCGATGAGCACACCGCTGCGCCTGCGCCTGCGCCGGATCCGCCGCCATGCTGTGTATGCGGTGGCGATCCTGCTCGTGGGCGTGGCCCTGCTGGTCGGCACTGCCAGCCAGCTGCTGCCGCTGGCTGAGCGTCATCCGGACAGGGTGGCGGCCTGGTTGAGCGCGCGCGCGGGCCAGCCGGTGCGCTTCGATGCGCTGGAGACCGCCTGGACCCGGCGCGGCCCGCTGCTGCAGCTCAAAGGGCTGCGCATCGGTGAAGGGCAGGGCCTGCGCATCGGCGAGGCTGAAGTGCTGGTGTCCATGTATGCCGGTCTGTTGCCGGGCCACTCGCTGACCGAACTGAGGCTGCGTGGCGTGGCGCTGGTACTGCAGCGTGCGGACGATGGCCGCTGGTCTGTCCAGGGCCTGCCGCAGTCCAGTGCGGGCGACCCGCTGGAAACACTGCGCCGCTTGGGCGAGCTGCAGGTGATCGGTGGGAGCTTGAGCGTCGATGCACCGTCCTTGGGCGTGAAGGCCGATCTGCCGCGGATCGACCTGCGCCTGCGCGTCAATGGCCAGCGCCTGCGGGTTGGGGCGCGTGCGTGGGCCGACCCGTCCGCACAGCCGCTGACGGCGGTGCTGGAATTCGAGCGCAAGCGCGGCGATGGTCAGGCCTGGTTCTCGGCCGACCCGGCCGACTTCCGCGCGTGGTCCTCGCTGCTGCAGTTCGGCGGCATCGGCCTGCAGCAGGGTACCGGTGAGTTCAATGCGTGGGTGGACCTGCGCGATCACCGGGTGGTGATGGTCACCACCGATGCGGACCTTCAGAACGTACAGGTGCGCGGCGTGAAGCTGGCGGACGGCACCCACCCGCAGCTCGCGTTGGACACGCTGGAACTGCGCGCACGCTGGCGCTGGGTGCAGGGTGGCTGGCGCGCCGATGCGCCGCGGTTGCGGATCGGCATGGAAGGCAGCACCCAGCAACTGGATGGGCTGCTGCTGGCCGGCGGGCAGCACTTCGCGCTGGCCGGCGACAACATCGATGCCACCGCGCTGTTGCGGGGGCTGGCGCTGACCGACCGGATCGATCCCGGCCTGCGCGAGTGGCTGCACGAGGCCGCACCGCAGGTGCGCATGACCCGCGTACGGGTGGCAGGCGAGCAGGGCGGCCCGCTCTCGGTCGACGGGGATCTGGAAGACATCCGCTTCGCGGCGGTCGGGCATTCGCCCGGGCTCAGCGGTGTGGGCGGGCGCTTCAACGGCGATGCCGATGGCTTCACCCTGGATCTGCAGCCGCAGCAGGTGATGCATTTCGATTGGCCCAGCGGCTTTGGCGAGCGCCACGACGTGCGCCTGGCCGGCCGGTTGGTGGGCTGGCGCGACGAGGCCGGCGGCTGGCGGATCGGCACCCCGGCGCTGCGCGTGCAGGGCACCGATTACGCCGCCGATGTGCGCGGCGGCATCTGGTTCCAGAACAACGGCACGCGCCCCTGGCTGGAACTGGCGGCCAGGATCGACGATGTGCCGATGACGGCGGCCAAGCGTTTCTGGATCCATTCCAAGATGAGCAAGACCGCCACCGATTGGCTGGATGCCGCCCTGGTCTCCGGCCAGGTGCGTGGCGGCGTGGGCCTGGTGACCGGCGATCTGGAAGACTGGCCGTTCGACAAGAACAACGGCCGCTTCGAGGCGACCGGCCACATCGACGCCGGCAGCATCCGCTTCCAGCACGACTGGCCGGCGATGAACAAGGTCGATGCCGATATCGCCTTCATCGGCCCGGGCTTCGAACTGCATGGCAAGGGCGACCTGGCCGGGGTGGCGGTGGACCACTTCGATGCCGGCATTCCCGATTTCGGCGAGACCGATCTGTACGTCAAGGCCACCAGCCGCAGCGATGCCGGTGCACTGCTGGCCATGCTCAAGCAGAGTCCGTTGCAGGCCACCTATGGCGAGACGCTGGACAATCTCACTGCGAAGGGGCCGGCCGCGGTCACCTTCGACCTGCTGCAGCCACTGCATCACGACGACGGCGGCGGTCACCTGCAGGGCACGGTCGATCTCAATGGCGCGACCCTCACCGAGAAGCGTTTCGACCTGGTCTTCGAGAACATGCGCGGCACGGCCCGCTATGGCCATGGCGGCTTCGATGCAGAGCACCTGGCCGTGCGCCACCAGGGCCAGGACGGGCTGCTCAGCCTGCGCGCCGGTGAGTTCGTGCGTGACCCGCAGCAGGCCTTCGAGTCCGAACTGACCGCCTCGCTGGCGGCCAGCGCGCTGCTGGACCGCGCGCCGGAATTGAACTGGCTCAAACCTTACATCCAGGGCACCTCACGCTGGACCATCGGGGTGACCCTGCCCAAGGTCGCGGCCGGCAGCAAGGTCGAGCCGCCGACGGTGCTCAAGCTGCATTCGGATCTGGTCGGCACCACGCTGGAACTGCCCGCGCCGCTGGACAAGCCTGCCGCCACGCCGTTGGCGACGGACGTCACCGCACAGCTGCCGATGGGCAGCGGCCGTGTGGATGTCGCCTTCGGCCAGCGCCTGGCCTTGGCCGCGCGCACGCATGACAACCAGACCGGCGTGCAGGTCACCCTCGGCAGCGACCGCGTGGATCGTGATCCGCCGGCCAGTGGGCTGGTGGTGAACGGGCGCAGCGGCTCGCTGGATGCGCTGGAGTGGATCGCCTTGGCCCGCTCGCCGGATGGCGGCGACGGCAAGGACCCGATGCCGCTGCGGCAGGTGGACGTGCAGGTCGGCCAGCTGCTGCTTGCCGGTGGCGTGTTCCCACAGACCCGGCTGCAACTGCGGCCGACCAGCAGCAGCGTGGACGTGCGCCTGGACGGTCCCTCGCTGGCGGGCGGCCTGAGCGTGCCCAATGCCGAGGGCGGCACCATCGTCGGCAAGCTCAGCCGGGTGCACTGGCAATCGCTGCCGACGCCGGTCAAGGCGCCCAGCGATGGCGCTCCGATCCTGCTGCCACCGGACGTGGCCCTGCCGGCGCGGGTCCAGGCCAGTGCCAATGACACCAATCCGGCCAAAATCCCGCCGCTGTCGCTGGATATCGATGACCTCCAGTTCGGCAAGGCCAAGCTCGGCCAGGCGGTATTGCGCACGCGGCCGATGGCCAACGGCCTGAGCGTGGACCAGCTGCAGTTCCGCGCACCCAAGCAGGAGATCGACGTCAATGGCCGCTGGATGGGCATGGGCGAGGCCGCACGCAGCCAGTTCAACGTGCAGGTCAAGAGCGAGGACCTGGGGGGACTGATGCAGAACCTGGATTACGGCGGCCAGCTGCGTGGCGGCCAGGGCCAGCTGAGCATGAGCGCCGGCTGGCAGGGCGGCCCGTCCGACTTCCAGCTCGGCGCGCTGCAGGGCCAGCTCGACGTGCAGGCCCGCAACGGCCAGTTGCTGGAACTCGAACCCGGTGCCGGGCGCGTGCTCGGCCTGCTCAGCGTGACCCAGCTGCCGCGCCGGTTGATGTTCGATTTCCGCGATTTCTTCTCCAAGGGCTTCGCCTTCAACCAGGTCGAAGGCCGCGTGGCGTTCGCCGATGGCATGGCCACGACCGACAAGGTGCTGATCGAAGGCCCGGCGGCGAACATCACCATCCGCGGCCAGACCGAC
This sequence comes from Stenotrophomonas sp. 05L413, assembly GCF_056397945.1. NCBI lineage: Bacteria > Pseudomonadati > Pseudomonadota > Gammaproteobacteria > Lysobacterales > Lysobacteraceae > Stenotrophomonas > Stenotrophomonas sp. 05L413. Next base: position 579,187 of record NZ_JBFTOL010000001.1, on the reverse strand, counting down.
CTGCGCCAGCAACGCTTCGATCAGACCATCGACGTCAACCCGCGCGCCGGCAACCTGCTGACCGTGGTCGGCGCGGTCGCCGGCGGGCCGGTGGGGGCGGCGGTCGGTGCAGCGGCCAACGCGGTGCTGTCCAAGCCGCTGGGCGAGATCGGCGCCAAGACGTACCGCGTGACCGGCCCCTGGGCCGAACCCAAGGTCGATGTGATCGACCGCGACGCAGCGCCCAAGCCGGCCCCGGCCGTACCGCCGGCGCGCTGACCCCTTTCCCGCGCCCGGGTTGCGATTGCGCCCGGCGCCCACAGATCAAAGAGCATGAACAACAACGCACTTTCGCTGGCCACCGACCGTCTGCTGCTGCCCGCCGGGCTGGATGCGAACGGTCTGGAACGCACGTTCGGCACCCTGTTGGGCCCGGGCATCGATTTCGGGGATCTCTATTTCCAGCACGCGCGCCGCGAGAGCTGGAGCGTGGAGGACGGCATCGTCAAGGACGGGGCGCATTCGATCGAGCAGGGCGTGGGCGTACGCGCCATCGCCGGCGAGAAGACCGGCTTCGCCTACTCCGATGACATTCACAGCGACGCGCTGCTGGCCGCGGCCAACTCGGCCCGCGCCATCTCCCGCGAGGGCGGGGCACAGTCGGCCCGCTCGCTGGTGCGTGGCAGTGGCCGCGCGCTGTACCCGGCGCTGGACCCCATCGACGGCATGGGCAACGAGGCCAAGGTGGAGATGCTCAAGCGGCTGGACCGCTATCTGCGCGCCGCCGACCCGCGCGTGCAGCAGGTGATGGTCAGCCTTTCCGGCGGCGTGGATACGGTCCTGATCGCGCGCAGCGATGGCGTGCTCGCCGCGGATATCCGCCCGCTGGTGCGCTTGAACGTACAGGTCATCGTCGAGCAGCATGGGCGTCGCGAGTCGGGCTACTCCGGTGGCGGCGGCCGTTACAGCTATGAAGACCTGTTCGCCGATGGGCGCCCGGAAGGTTTTGCCCGCGAGGCGCTGCGCCAGGCGCTGGTGAACCTGGAGGCGGTTCCGGCCCCGGCCGGGGTAATGACCGTGGTGCTGGGCCCGGGCTGGCCCGGCGTGCTGCTGCACGAAGCGGTCGGCCACGGCCTGGAAGGCGACTTCAACCGCAAGGGCACCAGCGTCTACGCCGGCCGGATCGGCGAGCGCGTGGCCGCGCCGGGCGTGACCATCGTTGACGACGGCACCCTGGACGGGCGCCGCGGCTCGCTGAACATCGATGACGAGGGCCACCCGACCCAATGCACCACGCTGATCGAGGACGGCATCCTGGTCGGCTACATGCAGGATTCGCTCAATGCGCGCCTGATGGGCGTGGCCCCGACCGGCAACGGCCGCCGTGAATCATTCGCGCACATGACCATGCCGCGCATGACCAACACCTACATGCGCGCCGGCCAGCACGATCCGGAAGAAATGATCCGCTCGGTCAAGCGTGGCCTGTACGCCGTCAACTTCGGTGGTGGCCAGGTCGACATCACCAGTGGCAAGTACGTGTTCTCGGCCACCGAGGCCTACCTGATCGAAGACGGAAAAATCACCGCGCCGGTGAAGGGCGCCACCCTGATCGGCAACGGGCCGGAAACCATGCAGAAAGTGCGCATGATCGGCAACGATCTGGCCCTGGACGAGGGCGTGGGCATCTGCGGCAAGGATGGCCAGAGTGTGCCGGTCGGCGTGGGCCAGCCGTCCCTGCTGATCGATGGCATCACCGTGGGCGGCACCCAGGCCTGAGCCGGGATGCATTCGCCTGCGCTGCCTGATCACGCGGCCGCCAGCGGGGTGCTGGCGCCGCCGCGTGAGCGCCGGGACTCAGTCCTCGGCGTTCTCGTCGCTGTCGGTGTCGACCGCGTCGTCCAGCGCGTCTTCGGAGCCAGCGTTCACGCCTTCCAGGCCGAGCGCGGCCGGCAGCAGCAGCGCACGCAGCAGCTGGAAGATCTCGCGGTAGGCGCGCGGCGGCTTGTTCTTGGCCTTTTCGGCCTGGGCGTTGCGGACCAGCGTACGCAGCTGCTGGCGGTCGGCATGCGGGTATTCGTCCAGCAACGCGCCCAGCGCCTTGTCGCCGTCCTTGAGCAGGCGTTCGCGCCAGTCTTCCACGCGGTGCATGGTCGCCACTTCACGGCGCGAGGTCTCGCTGTTGGCATCCAGCGCATCGCGGATCGCATCCAGCACGGCGTCGTCTTCGCGGCGCATGTGCTTGGCCAGGAACGCCAGCTGGCGCTTGTGGGCGATATGCGCGGTGATGCGCTTGGCCTCGGCGATGTGCGGCAGCAGATCTTCGGGCACCGGCAGGCGCGCCAGCTGGGCCGGGGTCAGCGAGACCAGCTTTTCGCCCAGGGCCAGCACGTCCAGCGCAGCCCGGCGGTTCTGGCTGCGGCTGATATCAAGGAATTCACCGGTTTCTTCGTCGCGTCCGCGCATCGTCTTATTTCCACATCCGTAAACTGTGCCGGCGTCGCGCCGGGCACTCACCTGTACAGGATAAAGCATTGAACGTGATCTCCCCTGAAGTCTCCCCGGCCGACGACAGCCTGCAGCGCCTGGAGCAGCTGGCCGACATCTCCCAGCGCCTGCTGGAGCGGGCCAAGGCCCTGGGCGCCACCCAGGCCGAGGTCAGCTGCAGCGATGAGCGCGGCCTGGATGTGAACGTGCGCCTGGGCGAGGTCGAAACGGTCGAGTCCACCCGTGACCGCGGCATCGCCGTGACCGTCTACGTCGGCCAGCGCAAGGGCAGCGCCAGCACCGCCGACCTGCGTGAGAGCAGCCTGGAGTCGACCGTGGCCCAGGCCTGCGCGATCGCCCGCCACACCGAGGACGACGAGGCCGCCGGCCTGGCCGAGGCGGCGCTGATGGCCCGTGAATTCCCGGACCTGGACGGCTGGCACCCCTGGGAACTCAGCGCCGATGCGGCGCTGGATCTGGCCCTGGCCTGCGAAGCGGCCGGCCGTGAGGCCGATACCCGCATCAGCAATTCCGATGGTGCCTCGGCGGCGACCGCGCAGAGCCTGTCGGTGTACGCCAACTCGCATGGTTTCATCGGCCGCGAGCGCAGCAGCCACCATTCGATCGGCTGCGCGCTGATCGCCGGGCAGGGCGATGGCATGCAGCGCGACGGTTGGTACAGCAGCGCGCTGGCCCGCGAAGACCTGGACGATGCGGCGTCGATCGGCCGCCGAGCCGCCGCGCGTACCGTGGCCCGGCTGGAGCCGCGCTCGATGACCACGGCGCAGATGCCGGTGCTCTATTCGCCGGAGGTGGCCCGCTCGCTGATCGGCCATCTGCTCGGTGCCGTCTCCGGTGGCGCGCTGTACCGCCGTGCCAGCTTCCTGCTCGACAGCGTCGGCACGCGCCTGTTCCCGGACTGGTTCGGCATCGAAGAGCTGCCGCTGCTGCGCCGTGGGCTGCGCTCGGCCGCCTTCGATGGCGATGGCGTGGCCACCCGCAATTCAGCGCTGATCCGCGATGGCGTGCTGGAGCGCTACATCCTGGGCAGCTATTCGGCACGCAAGCTCGGCCTGCCGACCACCGCCAACGCCGGTGGCGTACATAACCTCAAGGTCACCGCCAACGCGGGTGATCTGGTCTCCATTGCCCGGCAGATGGGCAATGGCCTGCTGGTCACCGAACTGATGGGACAGGGCGTCAACAGCATCACCGGCGACTACTCGCGTGGTGCCGGCGGCTTCCGCGTGGAGAACGGCGAGATCAGCTACCCGGTGGACGGCATCACCATCGCCGGCAACCTCAAGAACATGTTCGCCAGCATCGAAGCGGTGGGCACCGACATCGACCCGCGCTCGCACGTGCACACCGGGTCGATCCTTGTAGGACGAATGACCGTTGCTGGTAACGATTGACGTATTCTATGGAGGCTGCCCTGGCAGGCGGGGAGCCTGCCGCGTGCACTACCCATTACCTCGAACAAGGAGTTTCACGTGAGCGATTTCGATAACGTCACCACCCCGCCGCCGCCGCCGGCCGGCGCTGCACCGGCCGACCAGCGTACGCTGTCGCTGGTAGCCCACCTGCTGGGTATTTTCACCGGCTTCATCGGTGCGCTGATCATCTGGCTGGTGAACAAGGATGACCCGCAGAAGGGCTTCGTGACCGACCAGGCCAAGGAAGCGCTGAACTTCCAGATCACCGTCTTGATCGCCTACGTCATCTCCACCATCCTGCTGGTCGTGTTGATCGGCGGCCTGCTGCTGACCCTGGTATGGATCGCCAACCTGGTGCTGTGCATCCTGGCGGCGGTCAAGGCCAACAACGGTGAAGCCTACCGTTATCCGTTCACGCTGCGCCTGATCAAGTAATCGATCCGCAGCGCTGGAACGAAAAACGCCCGGGAATCCCGGGCGTTTTTTTGTGTCCTGGCGTTGTAGGGCCACGCCATGCGTGGCGGCCTGCGCGATCGCTCAGTGATCCCGCTCAACCGCCAGCTTGGCCAGCGCACGCAGTGCATCGGCCGACTCACCATAGCCGGCCAGACCGTCGAACATCTGCTCGCTCAACGTGCGCAGATGCGCCTTGGCACCGTCCATGCCCAGCAGCGCCGGGAAGGTCGATTTGGCCTGCGCTTCGTCCTTGCCGGCGGTCTTGCCGAGCTGTTCGGAACTGGCTTCGACATCGAGGATGTCATCGCGTACCTGGAAGGCCAGGCCCAGCGCGGAGGCCACCGTATCCAGCGTCGCCAGATCAGCCGCGGGCGCCTGCCCACACAGCGCGCCCATGCGCACCGCGGCCCGGATCAGCGCACCGGTCTTGAGCGCATGCATGCGTTCCAGAGCCTGCAACGGCTGCTGATGGCCAGTAGCGTCGATATCCAAGGCCTGGCCGCCGCACATGCCGGCCGCGCCGGAGGCGTGCGCCAGGGTCTGCAGGCACTCCACGCGCAGCTGCGCTGGCAACGCCGCGTCGGCGATCAGGCTGAACGCGCGTGTCTGCAGGGCATCGCCGGCGAGGATCGCGGTGGCTTCATCGAAGGCGATATGCGTGGTCGGGCGGCCGCGCCGCAGGGCGTCATCGTCCATCGCCGGCAGATCGTCGTGCACCAGCGAATACGCATGGATCAGCTCCACCGCCATCGCAGGCGCATCCAGTGCGTTTTCGTCGGCGCTGAAGACCCGGCCGCCGGCATAGACCAGCAACGGCCGCATGCGCTTGCCACCCCCGAGCACCGCATAACGCATCGCCTGATGCAGCCCTCGGGGGGCATCGGACGGGGAAGGCAGGCTGGCGTCGAGCTGGCTTTCGATACGGTCGCGCCACCGCGCGAACGTGGCCTCAACCGTCATGGCTGGGCGGGTCGAACGGCACGGCGGTGTCGGGTTGGGCCGGATCGCTGAGCAGGCGCACGCGCAGTTCGGCCTGTTCCAGCGCCTGCTGGCACTGGCGGTACAGCCCGACGCCACGTTCGTAGGCGCTGAGCGATTGTTCCAGGCTCATTTCGCCGGTTTCCATCTTCTCCACCAGTTGCTCCAGTTCTTCCAGCGACTGCTCGAAGTGGGCGACCGGGGAGGTTTCATTGGGGGACTTCTTTGCCATGCGCCAAGTGTGGGCTGCTGGCCCGGCGGGGTCAATTCACGCCGCGCCCGGGGTCCACTGCAACTGCGCATGATGGGCCTGCAACCACGGCTGCAGGGCCGCACCGATCACGCGGTCGCCCGCGGCCAGCAGCGTGTCTTCATCAAACAGCAGCGGCAGCTGACGGCGCTGCCACGGCGGCAGGCCCTGCTGTTGCAGCAGATCCTTGAGCGCATGGGAATGTGTGCGCCCGGGCAGCTGGATGCGCTCGCCGCCGCGGCGCGCGCGGATCTGCACGGGGCTGTCGAACCCGGCGTCCGTGCCGAGCAGCCGCAGCGCGCCCCCATCGGGCAGGGCCAGCGGCGCGCGGCCATCCCAGTGCACGCTCCAGTCGGCCGGCAGTGCGAGGCTGGCCGACAGCAAGTGCAACTGCCCGCGCCAACGGCGGATGCGCGCACCCTGCCAGGCAAACTGCGCATCGGCATGGTGCGCGGCCGGGAGCAGCTCGCGTTCGACCGCCTCGACCCCGGCGGCAGGCAGCGGTGGCAGGCCACTGCCACGTACCCAATGCCGCAGCAGGCGTGCACGTCGTTCCACCGGCTGGCGCATCAGCCGCGCGCAGTCGATCACACCGGGGCCGACGCTGCAGCGTTCCAGTGCGTCGCGGTCGGCATTGTCGAGCAGATGCTGGGACTGCGCGCACAACGCCGCGCTGCGCGCGAAGGCGGCATCGGCCTGCGCCCAGCGCTGACGAAGCTGCGGCAGTACCTGCAGGCGCAGGAAATTGCGGTCGGCATCGTCACTGGCGTTGCTGGGGTCTTCGATCCAGTCCAGGCCCTCGGCCTGGGCATGCGCACGCAGGGTGCTGCGCGGAACCTCCAGCAACGGCCGCCACACGGTGCCGGCGCCAAATGCGCTGGTGACCTGCATGGACGCCAATCCATCCACCCCGGAGCCACGCAGCGCCCGCAGCAGGAAGGTTTCGGCCTGGTCGTCGCGATGGTGGGCAAGCGCCAACTGTTCGCCGGGCAGCAGCTGCGAGGCGAACGCCTCACGGCGTGCATGCCGCGCGGCAGCTTCCGGCCCTTGCCCCTGGTTGCGTTGCACCTGGACACGGAGCAGCCGCAGCGGGATATTCCAGCGCGCGCACACCTGCGTGCAGTGCACGGTCCAGGCATCGGCCTGCTCCTGCAGGCCATGATGGATATGTACGGCGCGCAGGCCCGCGGTGCGCTGCGCCGGCGAGGTGGCCAGCCAGTGCAGCAGGACGGTGGAATCCAGCCCACCGCTGAAGCCCACCAGCACGGGATGGGCGACGGACGGGGGATGGGGAAGCGGGGCTGTCATGGGGGCGCGATCTCAGGCAGACCGGCAGTATCGGCGCTGCGCAGCGACGTTGCCACGCAGGGCCGTCATGGCGTGCCGGCATCCATCGCAGGACGCCCCTGCCGATCGATGCGATACCAGGTGCCACCGACCATCGCGATGTGGCCATGATCGTCCGGCGTGCCGGGTCGGCAGCCTTGGCAGACGCGGGCCACCCCGTCATCGAACGCCCAGCCGAAATCGAAGGTGGCCGGGAACGCCTGGCGCAGCTGGGTATCGAAGTAGCCGATGCGCGCGCCGACGCGGCCGCGCACCAACCCGTCCACGACGTAGTCCGGGCCGTTGTCGAAGGTGATCACCGGCAACTGCCGGCCATCGGCACGGACATAGTGGAATCCGCCGCCGGCGTGGACCGCGGCCAGCCCGTCCTGATCGTAGGACAACGACGCCAACGCGTTGGTCTCAAGCGCAAGACGGCCGTTGAGCCACTGGCACCCGGCCAAAGGCTGCAGGCCGTCTTCCTCGGTGAAGGCGGTGCACCCGGTGCCGGCGCCCCAGGCCATGCCGGAGGCGAGCAGGCTGGCTGCCAGCAGCAGGGGCCGCGCGAGGCGGCCCCTGTTCGTTGCGCTGTGACGAAGCCCACGCATTACTTGCTATCGCCGGCCTGGCGCTCGAACGCGGTCGGCTTGGGCAGCTCGACCGGCACGCCCTTGGCGTCGCAGGTGCCGGCCTCGCACAGGCGCAGGCGCAGGCGCGGCGTGGCCTGCACGATCATGTGGTAGATCGCGTTCTGCTCCATCGTGCCGCGCACCGCCTTGCTGCCCGGGCCACGTGCCCAGATGCCGACGTCTTCACCGCCATGCGATTCGCTCTTGGCGGGCACCAGCGCTTCCTGCATGTAATCGGGATGCTCGGTATCCACCGCGGTCAGGTCCGGCCGGCCGGTGCTCGGATCGAAGCTGCTCGGGTTGTGCGGGTAGCGCTTCGGGCCGACCGGCTGCTGGTTGGTGGCACCGGTGTAGCCCGGGCCGTTGGCGTAGGTCAGCGTGGTGTAGGGCAGGCCCAGGCCATCGCGGGCCAGGTCCAGCTTGCCGGCGCCGTCTTCGCCACCCTTGTCCTTGACCTTGCCCAGGATCGGGTTGCCCCGTGCCGGGTAGCCGACGAAGTTCAGCGTATGCGAATGGTCGGCGGTGACGATGATCAGGGTGTCCTGATCCGAGGTCGCCTCGACGGCGGCGCGCACCGCATCGGACAGTGCCACGGTATCGGTCAGTGCCCGGTAGGCATTGCCGCTGTGGTTGGCGTGATCGATGCGCGCGCCTTCCACCATCAGCACATAGCCTTCCTGGTGGCGCGACAGGTTGGCGATCGCCGCCTGGGTCAGTTCGGCAAGGCTCGGCTCACCGGCCGGATCCTCCTTGCGCTCGGCTTCGTAGCGCATGTGGTCCGGCTCGAACAGGCCCAGGATCGCCGGTGCGTTCGCGGCAGCCTGCAGCTGCTTGGCGTTCCACACATAGGCACCCTGCGGGTGCGCGTGCTGCCACTCGGTCACCAGGCTGCGCCCGTCCAGGCGCTGGCCGACCTTGTCGTCGTATTCCGGATCGCGTTCTTCAACGGTGGTGAATTCACCACGGCCACCGCCGAGGGCGACCAGCGGGCCGCGCCCGAAGCGCGAGGTCGACAACAGCTGCTGGGCGATATCGCGGCAGCCGGCGGCCTTGGCCTCGTCCGGCACGTCGGTGTCGTTTTCCCAGTTGCGCTCCGGCGAGTGCGCGTAGGTCGCCGCCGGGGTGGCATGGGTCAGGCGCGCGGTGGAGACCACGCCGGTCGCCATGCCGGCGCTGTCAGCCAGTTGCAGCCAGGTCAGCAGCCCCTTGTTCAGGCTGTCGGCGCAGTCATTGCGGGTGCCCGCGCTGACCCCGATTGCGCCCATGTGGGTCTTCACGCCGGTGGTGATTGCCGTCATCGTGCCGGCCGAATCCGGCGTCTGCGAATCGGTGTTGTAGGTCTTGCTGAACGCCGTGGCCGGGAAGCGCTCCCAGGACAGCAGGTTCTCCTCGCCTGGATGCCCGTTGCGCTGCCCCTCGAAGATGCGCGCCGCGGCCACCGTGGTCAGGCTCATGCCGTCACCCAGGAACAGGATGACGTTTTTGGCCTTGCCGTCCATCGCACCGGTGCTGGCCGCGCGCGCCGCACCGCTGCGGTACCACCACTGCGGGGTCTCCCCGGCGGGGTGGGCAATGGCCGGCACATCGACCTGGACCGCGCCGGCAGTAGCGCTGGAGGAGGGAGCGGTAGTGGCGCAGGCGCCGAGCAGCAGGGTGGTGACGGCGGCCACCAGAGGCGTGAAACGGGACATGGATGAATGCATCTCACATGTGAAACGGGCGTTCATTATGCAGAACGCCGCAAGGCACGCCGATGACACGCTGATTTTCCGTGTACGCCTCGTTCCACGGCCCCGCTTGGGCTAAGGTGCCTAGCTGTCAAATTACCTCTGGAACGCGCATGAAGCTGGTCTCTGCCTGGTTGCGGATCCCCTTCTGGCAACGGGTCCTCGGCGGCTTCGTCCTCGGCGCACTGGCCGGCTGGCTGCTCGGGCCGGCGGCCGAAACCTGGTTCGGCCCGCTGGGCGATCTCTACGTCACCCTGATCAAGATGATCGCGGTGCCGCTGGTGTTCTTCGCCGTGATCAACGCCATCTCCTCGTTGCACGGTCAGAAGTCCGTGGCGGCGCTGGGCGGGCGCACTTTCCTGTGGTTCATCATCACCGCCGCCCTGGCGGTGTGCGTGGGCCTTGGCGTCGGCACCGTCATGCAGCCCGGCAGCGGCGCGCTCAGCCTGAGCATGGACCACGGCTACACCCCGCGCGAAGTACCCAGCGTGATCAAGGTGCTGATGGATGTCGTGCCCTCCAACGTGTTCTACGCGCTGACCGGCATCGGCACCCGCATCAACAGCGCCGGTGAAACCGTCCTGGCCGCCGGGCGCGGCTCGATCCTGCCGGTGATCTTCTTCGCCGGCCTGCTCGGTTTTGCCATGGTCAAGCTCGGCGACAAGGTCAGCGAGGCACGCAAGCTGACCGGGCAGATGAGCGAGATCATGATCCAGGTGACCCGCTTCGTGCTGGAGATCACCCCGCTGGGCACCTTCGGCCTGATCGCCGGCCTGGTCGGCAGCTACGGCTTCGAAAAACTGCTGCCGCTCGGCAACTTCGTGCTCGCCCTGTACATCGCCTGCGCCCTGCACATCGTGGTGGTCTACGGCAGCCTGCTGCTCATGCACGGCCTGAACCCGCTCAAGTTCTTCCGCGGCGCCGCCCCCGGCATGCAGGTCGCCTTCGTCAGCTCCTCCAGCTTCGCCGCCATGCCCGCCGCGATGCGCTCGATCACCCACAACCTCGGCGTCAACAAGGACTACGCTTCCTTCGCCGTCCCCCTCGGCGCCAGCATCAAGATGGACGGCTGCGGCGCGATCTATCCGGCCCTGTGCGCCGTCTTCATCGCCCAGTACACCGGCGTGCCGCTCACCCCCGAGCAGTACATCGTCGTCCTGATCGCCTCGGTCCTGGGCAGCTTCGGCACCGCGGGCGTCCCCGGCACCGCCGTGGTCATGGCCACCGTCGTCCTCAGCGCCGCCAACCTTCCGCTGGAAACCATCGGCTACCTTTACGCCATCGACCGCATCCTGGACATGATGCGCACCATGACCAACGTCACCGGCCAGATGCTGGTCCCGGTGATCGTCGCCAAGGAAACCGGTCTGCTCGACCGTGAGATCTACGACAACCCATCCACCAACCTCGGCGTGGATGAAGGCGAAGAACGAACGTCCTGATGCAGGCACCAACGCACCACCCACAGACCGGCGAGAGCCGGTCTTTTTTTTCCGCTTGGGGTCGCCGCGAGCGTTACGCCCCGAAGCGACCGGCAGGCCCCTCGGCAAATGTCCCCCGGCCGCCGCCTGGCGGCGACGGCCTCCTCCTTTATTTTGCCCAGGCGCCTACCGGCCGCTTCGGGGCTGGTCCGCGGTGGTAGGCGTACTGCAAACCGGTGCTTGCCGTGAGGCGCCAGTGGCTGGACACGATGGGCCGCGCTGCGCTTGTGGGCGAAATCAAGGAGGAGGGGACGGCCGCAGGCCGGCGCCGGGGGACATTCGCCGGCAAGCGTAGCGTGGCCCAGCGCTCGACGCCCGGCCGCCTCCGCCAGTGAATAGTGACGCGCTACGCTCGCCAGGAATCCACCCTGAATCCGCACCGTAACCCCCTGTATCACCCGGTGTAACACCCGTGATACACCCGCACCACGCTTGCCTCTCAGCGCAACGCCGTCCTTCGCCAAACCTATTCATACGCACAAACGCTAACGCCGCTGTAACAGCAATGTTGCGCGCCATTAACCGGACTCCCACAAAAACCCCGGAAATACAGGCGTCCGCAACTTGGCACGAATGCTGCTCCAACCCCTCGCATGTCATCGGAGGTCGCCATGGACAGCGTTGCCGCACACCGCACACGACACACCACACTCTGGCTGCTTGCCGCCGCACTCATCGTGCCGGCCGCCGCCGACGCCTCCGGCGCACGCCAGGGCGTCAAAGCACAATCCGGCGAAATCGTCCTGCTGCGTGACGTCTCCGCACGGCCTGCGTACCGCCCTGCGCCCCCCGGCATGGCCCTCATCGCAGACCCCTCACCGCGCCGCGAAATCGGCCACGCCCTCGGCACCTCCACGGGCATGGATGAACTCAGCGACGACGATTACGCCTCGCTCGGTTCCAACACCGGCGCCGGCATTCCCCGCAACGCCACCACCATCGAACGCGTCACCGGCCATACGGTCAACGGCACGCTCGGCAAAGTCACCGACAGCGGCATGCTCTCCAGCGGCCAGTTCAGCAACACCATCGGCGGCCCCATGGGCGCCGTCGGCAACGCGACCCGCGGCATTGGCGACCAGGTGCGTGGCGCACTCGCCCAGTTCCCGCTCGGCCAGCCTGCGGGCGGGCCCGGCAAATGAACGCCGTCCTGCGCACGGCACTGCTGAGCAGCCTGTTGCTGGCTCCCTGGGCTGCACACGCCCAGCAGGGCAACGACTACGCCGCGATGCTTTCCTACCTCAACCAGAGCCGCATCGATGGCCGCACGCTGGCCGGTTCCGACGGCGCCATCACCGTCAACATGGCGGCCGGTGACCTCAACCAGCAGGCCAACCTGATGGGCATCGCCAATGGCCGCAACGCCCACATCCAGGTGGATGCACGCCAGCAGCAGTCCAACAATCTCAGCCTCAGCGACACCGCCATGGACGCCAGCGCCACGCTCGGCGGCCAGGCACTGAACGGCGCCAGCGGCGTCGCATCGATCAACCAGGCCAGCGGCAATGGCAACGCGACGCTCAACGTCGTCACCGCCACGCTGGCGCAACAGGGCATACGCGAAACGAACGACGCGGCTTTGGCCGGGTCGGGCGCGCTCGCGTCAGCAGGGGGGCAGGGGGCCGTCAACAGCGGTCGGTCGGCCGGAACTCGCAGGGTGGCGGTCGAAGCCTCCGCGCTGCAGGGATTCGACGGCGTCCTGCAACTCAATCAGATCGCGGGATCCGGCAACGCCACCGCAAACCAACTGAGCATTTCGGTGCAGTCCACCCCGTGAGTAGTCACATCCACCCGATTGTCTGTGATGAGAGAGAGGGCACCATGAACACCAACATGAAACGGACCGTACTGGCCATCGCCGTCGCCGCTGCATCCGCCTCCGCCGGCGCCAATGGCTGGGGCAATGACCGCGACAACCAGAACCAGAGCGCGAACATCAACCACCTGCACAACGTGGCTGAAACGCGCACCAACACCAACACCGATACGAACACCGAAACCAATACCACCACCAACACCGATACCGATTCGCGCACCTGGAACCGGACCTGGAACAACACCCGCAACAACAACAGCACCACCAACACCACCATCAACGACAACGTGACTAGCAATACCAATGTCACCAGCAACCGCGACGTGACCAGCAACCGCAACGTCACCGAGAACGTCAACAAGACCAGCAACATCCAGGCCGACGAACGCCAGGAAAAGAACAACCACGGCGTTGATGTCAACATCGAAAAAGACCTGCGCCTGAGCTCGGACATCAGCTTCTCGGGTGATCCGGAAATCACCGGCTCGATCGATATCGACTCGGCCGCCATCGCCGTCATCGACAACCGCCAGTCGGTCACCAACAACCTGGCCGGCAACAGCCTGGTGACCAACAGCGCCTCGATCGCCGACGACGTCGGTGCCGATGCCTCTGGCAACCTGGGCTTCAACGTCGCCGCCGGCGACAACAATGCCCAGGACAATGCGGCCTCGCTGTCCGCGGCCGATGCGTCCTTCAGCTTCGGCATGGCCGATGCGGAAGTCTTCGTCAACCAGTTCGGCGGTGGCAACACCACCCTCAATTCCGGCGTGACCAACGCCGCGGGCCTGGGTGGCAATGCCTTCAGCGGCGCGTCCGGCAACATCGGTGCCAACGTCGCGTCCGGCAACAACAACGAGCAGAAGAACGCGCTCGCCGCCTCGGTCGCCACCAGCGCCTATGCGACCTCGAGCATCAGCTCCAACCAGGTGTCCTCCGGCAACACCGTCAGCAACGCCGGCTACCTGCAGTCGATGACCGACACCGTGGATGTGAACCTGAGTGGTCGCGTTGCCGGTGCCACGTTGGCCGTCGGTGCGGGCCGTTACAGCGGCACGGGTAGTGCCTACCAGAAAGACAACTACTACCTGGATACCTGGAGCGGCGCGCTGGATCACCCGAGCGGCAGCGAAACCGGTCATATCGACATGGATAGCGATATCCAGAATGCCACCGCCAACCCGAATCGTCCGGGCGTGGGCGGCATTGCGTTCGATACCGATGAGCGCGGCACCAGCCAGTTCGTTGAACTGGGCGTGGCCGATCTCTACGCGAGCCTGAGCGGCACCGTCTCCACCACCCGTTGGGTGAACGTGGATGCGACCAACACCGCGGCGCTGTCCGGCAGTGCGTTCTCCGGCGCCTCCGGCAACATCGGGGTGAACGTGGCCTCCGGTACCGGCAACCTGCAGGCCAACAGTCTGGCCCTGGCGGTTGCACAGCCCTCCACCGGCGGCGGTGGTGGCGGCGGTCCGGAACAGTAAGTCTGTCCGTTTTCGCAAGCAGTACGCGTTGAGCGCAACAAACCCGGTCATCCGCCAATGACCGGGCTCCCCGGGAGCCCCTGTCCCTTCTCCCCCTTGGGGCAGGGGCTCCTTCCTGAGCCGGAGTACTACATGACCACTCGTATGCGCACGTGGGTGCTGGTGTGGGCCTTGTCGGTGCTGATGATGCCGATGGGCATCGTGCGTGCCGGCGACGTCGGCTTCAGTGGTGTGCTGCCCAACGGGGCGGTCCTCACCCAGCGCGTGGAGAGCATGCAGGAACGGCGCTTCCGCAATGTCGTACGGCAACACACCGATTACAGCTGTGGCGCAGCTGCCCTGGCCACGATCCTGCGCTACGCCTACCACCTGGAGGCCGATGAGAGCACGGTGATCGAAGGGATGATGGGGGTCTCGGATCCACAACTGGTCCACCAGCGCGGTTTCTCGCTGCTGGACATCAAGCGTTACGTCGAATCGATGGGCATGCGTGGGCGCGGCTACCGCGTCAATGAAGAGCGCCTGCGCTCACTGCGCGTGCCCGGGCTGGTGTTGATGGATGTGCGGGGCTTCCGCCACTTCGTGGTCCTCAAACAGGTCCGCGGCGATCTGGTGGATGTCGCCGACCCGATCCTGGGCAACCGCAGCATTCCCGTCAGCGAATTTCTCCAGGCGTGGCCGTCGCGCGCCGTGTTTGTCGTGATCGGCAGTGACTTCGATCGCAACACGGTGCTGCTGCAGCCCGGTGAACGGCCGAGTGCCCGTTCGCTGTACGCCAGGCAGGGGCCGATCACCGATGCGGAACTGGTCGATTTCGGATTCACCCATGCCGATCTGTTTTAAGGAGGCACCATGAACATCGCAACCTGGACGCCCGGCATCGTGCTGCTTGCCCTGCTGGGCATCGCGCCGGCGCATGCCGACGAGAGCCGGCCCGGCAAGGGATTGAGCGAGATCCCCGATCCGGAATTGAACCTCATGCGGGGCCGCTACACGGTCGGTGGCAACACCGTGGCGTGGTTCGGCGTCACCATGGTCTCGCAATGGCAGACCGCCGGCGGGCAGTCCGCACAGAGCGCGCTGAAGCTGGGCATGGACTTCAGCCACGGCGGCAGCACACCGAAGATCAGCTTCGCACCGAGCGTGAGTGTGACCGCTGCCGATGCACCGCTGCCGGTGACACCCGGGCGCAGCGCGGATTCCAGCGGCCTGCAGAACGTGGCTGGCCTGAGTCAGAGCATCCAGGTGGCCGGTGACGGCAACCTGGCCAGCAACGCCACCCAGCTCACCGTACGTGATGGCACCGCACCTGCGCCCACCGGCGAAGGGGTGAACCTGGCCAGCGTGCAGCAGGGCGGCGTCAGCGCGCTGGCCCAGCTGGAGGGCAACACGGCCAAGGTGCAGCTGCAGATCGAGGGCGTGGGTGCGGTCCAGCAGTGGATCCGCAACGGCAGCGTCGGGCAGAGCATCGTGTTGGGCAGTGATGGACAGTCGGTGACCAACCGGCTGCAGATCGACCTTGTCCGGCAGTCGCTGGCCAACAACGTTCCGCTCAATCAGAACGTGGCGCAGGCGATGACGCTGGTACGCGGGGTAGGCATGGGGCCGGGCCAGTGATCTTGCGGCACGGCAGGGGGAGCGACAACACAACAGTGGGCCAAGGCAATGCACACGATGATCCGCGCAACACCGCTGGCGCTGGCGGCGCTGGCACTCATGGCGGCTGCGTCCGCCCAGGCACAGGCACAACAGCCGGCGCCCGATGACGCAGCCGACGTCAAGGCCTTGATGGCGCAGCTGGAAAGCCTGAAAGCCAATTACGCGCAGGAAGTACGCCGCCTGCGCGAGCTGGACATGCAGGTGCAGGCCATGCAGGCGCGGTTGACCGGCAAGACCGCGCCGGTCGCCGGTGCCGCACCTCCACCTCAGCAGGCTTTGCCGGCTGGCACGCCCGCCACACCGGCCAGCGCCGATGGTTACGCCAGCTCGGCGGCCGAAGCGCAGCAGGCCAAACAGGAATCGCGGCGCAGCGTGGATGACGTCAAACAGCAGCAGGCCGCGCTGTTCAGTCGCCGCTTCACGATCGAAAACAGCCTGTCCTACGCGCGCTATGACCGCAAGCAGCTCAGCCTCAACGGCTTCCTGGCGTTGGATGCGATCTTCCTGGGCAACATCGCCATCGAGAACGTCGAGTCGGACACGCTGACCTACAACCTGGCCGCGCGCTGGGGTGTCAGTCCGCGCCTTACCTTGAACCTGGACGTCCCGTATCTCGCTCGCAAGACCGTGTTCCAGAAGGGCGGCGCCGGCGGTTCCGCGGCGGCGATCGCGCAGGAAGAAACCACCGGCAACGGCATCGGCGATGTTGGCGTGAGCGCCAACTATCGGTTGTTCGCCGAACGTGGGCGGCTGCCGGAAACCGTGCTGACCGTGGGCGCGACCGCGCCGACCGGGCGTGCACCGTATGGGCTGGACTGGAAGGTGCTCGAGCGCGACGACGATGACTTCATCCGCTTCGCCGTGCCCGAGCAGCAGCCCACCGGCAACGGGGTGTGGCAGGCCAACGTCGGGCTGTCCGCAGTGAAGACCGCCGATCCGGCGATCCTGTTCGCCAACATCGGTTACATCCATTCCTTCCCGCGCAGCTTCGATGACATCGATGCGAACCCGGACACCACCAACCCGGGGGATGTGAAGCTGGGCGGTTCGTATTACTTCGGTGCCGGCGTAGCGTTCGCGTTCAACGAGCGCACCAGCCTGAGCATCTCCTTCAGCGACAAGCTGAGCGCGCGCGCCTCCACGCGCTACAAGAACGGCCAGTGGCTGAAGGTGATCGGCAGTGACGCCAACGCGGGCACGCTCAACCTGGGCATCACCTACGCCCTCAACCAGAAAACCACGCTGGTGAGCCTGCTGGGCATCGGCCTGACCCCCGATGCACCGGACTTCACTCTGGCCTTCAAGGTGCCGTACAGCTTGTAGGCGCGCTGCGCAGGGTGCTACGCCACCGTCCAAGGGTCAGCGCAGTTCGGGGAGCGCCAGCTGGTGCTTGCGGCACAGCCGGTAGACAGTCACCCGCGAGACCTGCATGTGGCGGGCGCAGGCGGCGATGTTGAAGTCGTTCTGGCGCAGGGCATGCAGCAGGGTCTCCCGTTCGGCGACCTGCTTTGCGCCGTGCAGGCCGTGCGCGGTGATGGGCAGCAGCGGCTGGCTCAACTCCAGATCCGCGGCGGTGATCAGTTCGGCATCGCTGACGATCGCTGCACGCTGTACCCGGTTGAGCAGCTCGCGCACATTGCCCGGCCATGCAAAGCGCTCCAGCGCCTGGACGGCATCGGCGGTGAAGCCACGCGCCCGGGTGACGTGGCGATGCCGGAAGCTGGCGAGAAAATGGTGGGCCAGCATCGCGATATCGTTGCCGCGCTCACGCAGCGGTGGCAGGGGCAGGCGCAGCACGTTGAGCCGATAGAACAGATCGCGCCGGAAGTGGCCCTGTTCGACCGCGGCTTCAAGATCGACGTGGGTGGCGGCCAACACACGCACATCCACCGCCAGCGGCCGGTTGCTGCCGACGCGTTCGACGGTGCCTTCCTGCAGTACACGCAGCAGATTGGTCTGCGCATCCAGCGGCAGGTCGCCGATCTCGTCCAGGAATACGGTGCCGCCACTGGCCGATTCAAACAGGCCCAGGCGCCGCGTTGCCGCACCGGTGAAGGCGCCCCGCTCGTGGCCGAACAGCTCGGACTGGACGAGCGCGGCCGGGATGGCGCCGCAGTTCACCGCCAGGAAGGGACGCGCGTGGCGCGCGGACAGCGCGTGCAGTGCCTGTGCCGCGAGTTCCTTGCCGGTGCCGGTTTCGCCGGTGATCAGTACCGGCAGGTCTACCGGTGCGTACTTGCGGATGGCCGCGCGGGTGACCTGCAGGACCGCGCTGTCGCCGATCAGGGACTGCGGGCCATGGGGCGCGGGCAGGGGTTCGGCGCCCGCAAGCTGCTGCAGCCGCTGCACGACGCGCGGCAGATCGATCGGGGCGGTGTAGGTATCCACACAGGCGGCGAGCAGCGCATCCAGCACCGGCGAGGCGCGCAGCGGAGCGGCCGGCAACAACGCCAGCAGGCTCATGTGGCGGTGGTCGACCAGCAGCTGTTGCAGGTGGGCCAGGTTGGCCGGGACCACGGTACGCAGGTCCAGCAGGCCGACGACCTGATCGCTGCCACGCATGCCGATGCCGGCGCACTGCTCGGGGGCGACGCCGCGCACCTGCCAGCCGGCCGCAGCCAGCGTCGCCCGTTCAAGCGCGAGGGGCTGCCCAAACCAGATCACACACCGGGCAGGAAAATCGGGGACAGCCGCCATGCGTCACCTTGTCGACGAGGATCACGGGCGGTGTCTGCTGCCTGATCGGTTGCCCAGGACGTGCCGCCCCACGTCCGGGTCCGTCCCCCGCCGCGGCGCGCGTGCGCCGGGCGTGTCGCCCGCTGGAAAACAGGCGGTGACAAAGAAAGGAACGCGGGTTGGGCCGGTCAGCGGCCATCGCCGGGCCCAACGAAAAAGGCCGCTGCGGGGCAGCGGCCTTCGATCCATCGGTTCAGCAGGGCGCGTCAGAGATCGACGCGGCGGGCCTGCATGAACTTGCCGCCCCAGTAGCCGCTGACCAGGCTGTCGACGCGGACGTCCTTGCCGGTGCTCGGGGCATGCAGGAAGCGACCTTCGCCGACATAGATGCCGACGTGGTCGACCCGGCCCTTGCGGCCGAAGAACACCAGGTCGCCCGCCGCCAGGGCGTTGCGGTCGTTGATCAGTTCGGCTGCGCCGTCATGGGCCATTTCGCGCGACACGCGCGGCAGTTCCACGCCCAGCGCGGTGCGGAATACATAGCCGACCAGGCCGCTGCAGTCGAAACCACTGTCCGGCGAGGTGCCACCCCAGCGGTACGGGGTGCCGAGCAGGGTCATCGCACGGCGCAGCAGGGACTGGACCTTGCCGTTTTCGGCGGCGTCGCCGGCCACGGTAATGGCGCCGGTGCTGGCGTCGTAGTTGGCGAGCAGGCGGCTCAGATCACCGGCGAACATCGCCGAGCGGTCCATGAGCGGGATGGTGTCGTTGGCGGCCAGATGCGGAAGCAGGGCGGCGAGGGTGGCGCT
Source organism: Stenotrophomonas sp. 05L413 (assembly GCF_056397945.1). Taxonomy (NCBI): domain Bacteria; kingdom Pseudomonadati; phylum Pseudomonadota; class Gammaproteobacteria; order Lysobacterales; family Lysobacteraceae; genus Stenotrophomonas; species Stenotrophomonas sp. 05L413. The sequence goes on along the minus strand of NZ_JBFTOL010000001.1, from coordinate 559,994 downwards.
GGCAGCGGCATCGGCCTTGCTGCGGGCCGGCGCATCAGCCTTGGGCTTGGCCGGCGCGGAAGAATCGGGGGTGACAGTGACGGGGGAAGCAGCAACTTCGGGAGCGGTCGTCGGTGCGGACTGCGCCCAGGCCGGAAGGCTGGCCAGGCAGAGTGCTGCAGCGAGGAAAGCGGGGCGGGCGCGTCGCCGGATGGCGGCGGTCTGGCCTTTGCACGTCAGGTCGTCTGTCGTCACGCGGCGGTCACTGAATAAAAACGATGGGTGATGATGCCGTGTAAGCGCAGTGATTAGGTACAAATTCCGTTAATTTTTCGTTTACAACTATGTGATGTTGGTCACAAAATTGGACCTTACCCCTGTTCAGGTTAGTTAAGGACGCGTTTCGCCCCCGTGTAGTGGTCCTTCCAGTAGGGACCGCCGAGCGAGTCCAGCCGGACGGTGCCGCCGGTGCTGGGGGCGTGCACGAAGCGGCCTTCACCGACATAGATGCCGACATGGAACACGTTGCCCTTGTTGCCGAAAAACACCAGATCGCCCGGCGCCAGGCGCTTGGGATCGATCTTCGGCCCCTGCACGGCGGCCAGATCGCGCGAGGTGCGCGGCAGGCGCAGATCAAGCATCTCGCGGTAGACATAGGCGACCAGGCCGCTGCAGTCGAAGCCGGATTCCGGGGTGTTGCCGCCGTAACGGTAGGGCGTGCCCACCAGGCCGATGGCGCGCATCAGCACTGCGTTGGCGGCCTGCGGGTCGTTCGGGGCCACGCTGGGCCATACCTGGGTGGAGGCGGGCGGCGGGGCCGGGCGGGTGGTCTTGCCGCCGCCACAGGCGCTCAGCAGGGCGATGATCGCCAGCAGGGCCAGGCGGCCGGGCAGGCGGGTCAGGCGCGAAACTGGCGTCATGTGCATGTTGTCCGGATAATGCGCGACCTTAGAAGGCCGTCATGATGGCGGCGTATCCGGCAGGCCACAACCCGCCTCACCCGTCTGCCCTCGGCAGTCTCCAGACCAGAGTTGCGCATGAAGATCGAAAAAGACCGCGTCGTCCGTTTCCATTACACCGTCGCCGAGCAGGGCCAGGAGCCGATCGAGAGCTCCAAGGACCGTGATCCGCTGGCGATCCTGATCGGCCACGGCAACATCATCCCGGGCCTGGAAAACGCCATGATGGACAAGGAAGCCGGCGCCACCTTCGAGGTGGACGTGAAGGCGACCGATGCCTACGGCGAGCGCCGCGAAGGCCTGACCCAGCGCGTGCCCAAGAAGCACTTCGGCACCAGCAAGCTGGTGCCGGGCCAGCAGGTCGTGCTGCAGACCAACTTTGGCCCGCGCGCGGTCACCGTCGAGAAGGTCGGCATGAGCGTGGTCGATGTCGACCTGAACCACCCGATGGCCGGCAAGGACCTGCACTTCAACGTGGAGATCGTTGACGTGCGCGAAGCCAGCAAGGAAGAAATCGAGCACGGCCACGTGCACGGCGACGGCGGCCACCAGCACTGAGTGCTGCAACCCCGCGTTGATCCAACGGCCCGCTTCGGCGGGCCGTTTTCGTTCGTGCGGCAGGCCCCCGCGCGCACGGCATAATGGCGGGCCTGGTCAGCGGATTGCCTGTGAACGCAGCTTCTTCTCCTTTGCAGCCGGTGGGTGCCCACGAGCGCATCGCCGTCATCGACATCCTGCGCGGGTTCGCGCTGCTGGGCATCCTGCTGATGAACATGGAGGCCTTCAGCGGTCCGCTGGACCTGTCCTTCACCGGCATCGATCCGCATTGGCAGGGCGCGGACTACTGGGCCGATGCGGCCATCTACGTGCTGGTCCAGGGCAAGTTCTTCACCCTGTTCTCGCTGCTGTTCGGCGCGGGGTTCTCGGTCATGGCGCAGCGCGCCGACGCGGCCGGTCGCGCATTCGCACCGTTCTATCTGCGCCGCAGCGCGGCACTGCTGCTGATCGGCCTGTGCCACGCGGTGCTGGTGTGGTCCGGCGACATCCTGGTGATCTACGCGTTGATCTCGCTGCTGCTGCTCGCCTGCCGCGAGGCGCCGCGCAGTTGGTTGCCCGCGATGGGCGCGATCAGCTATCTGGGCGCTGCCGCCCTGGTGCTGGTGCTGGGGGCGTTGATGAGCTGGATGGCCAGCATGGAGCACACGCAGGAACCGCTGCGCGAGGCCATCGCCCAGGCCCAACGCACGATCGAGCTGCAGCGCCAGGCGTACGCGCATGGCAGCTGGGGGCAGGCGGTGGGACAGCGCCTGCGTGATCTCGGCGCGATGCTGTCGGGCATCTTCGTGATCGGTCCGGAAGTGCTGGGCATGTTCCTGATCGGCAGCTGGTTCGCGCGCAGTGGCGCGCTGGCCGAACCCGAGCGGTTTGCGCGGCTGTATGCACGGCTGCGCTGGATCGCGTTGCCGGTCGGGCTGGTGCTGATGCTGGGCAGTGCGATCTGGCACCCCTATCAGGCACCTGGCACGCTGGATCTGCGCAGCGGCGTGGCGTATGCGATCAGTGCACTGGCCGGGCTGCTGATGTGCCTGGGCTATCTGGCCTGGATCGTGCACTGGCGCGCACGCCTGCAGATGCTGGCGCCGATGGGGCGGATGGCGCTCACGCATTACATCGGCCAGTCGCTGGTCTGTACCTGGGTGTTCTATGGCTATGGATGGGGCGCGTTCGAAACGATGCCGCGGCTGTGGCAGATCCCGTTCGCGCTGGCGCTGTTCGCGCTGCAGCTCGCGATCAGCCATGCGTGGCTGCGGTACTTCCGGTTCGGGCCGCTGGAGTGGATCTGGCGCGCGATGACCTATCTGCAGTGGCCGCCGTTGCGCCGGGCCTGACACGGCGGTGCCGCGCACCCTCACGTCTGGATCGCAGCCGGTCGTGGCATGCTGGGCAGGAGCATGAGCGTCGGCACCGGCCAGTTGATGGCAGACCTGATCAACGGCCGCGCGCCGGTGATCGATCCTGCCCCTTACCGAGTTGAGCGATGCCAATGACGACGCAATACGACTATGACCTGATCGTGCTGGGCGGTGGTTCCGGCGGCCTGGCCGCGGCGTTCCGCGCCGCGCAGCACGGCCAGCGGGTGGCGATGCTGGAGCCGGGCGAGCTCGGCGGCACCTGCGTCAATGTCGGCTGCGTGCCGAAGAAGGCGATGTGGCTCGCCGCCGATCTGTCCGGACGCATCGGCCTGGCTGCAGCGATGGGATTCGATGTGCCGGTGCGCCCATCACTGGATTGGAAAGAGCTGGTGGTACATCGCCAGGCCTACATTGCCAACATCCATGCCAGCTATCTCAAGCGCCTGGATGAAAACAAGGTGGTGCGGGTGCCGCGTCGTGGCCGCCTCGTGGATGCGCACACCGTGGAGTGCAGCGATGGTGTACGGATCAGCGCCGCGCACATTCTGATCGCAACCGGTGCCCATCCCCAGCGCCCGGACATTCCCGGTGCCGAACTGGGCCTGGTCTCCGATGATTTCTTCAATCTGTGCAGTGCGCCGGAGCGGGTCGCGATCGTGGGCGGTGGCTACATCGCAGTGGAGCTGGCCGGGCTGCTGCAGGCGCTCGGCAGCCGCGTGACCCTGCTGGTCCGTGGTGAACGGTTGCTGGAGCGCTTCGATGCGGAACTGACCGGACAGCTCGCCGATAATCTTCGCCATCAGGGCGTCCAGCTCCATTTCGGGTATCGCCTGCGTGAGTTGCAGCGTGATGGTGATGCGGTGGTGGCGCTCGGGCACGACGGGCCCGCCGATGGTCACTTCGATGCCGTGTTCTTCGCCACTGGCCGGCGCGGTAACAGTGCCGATCTCGGGCTGGAGGCCGTGGGTGTGGTGGTCGGTGAGAAGGGCGAGGTCGAGGTCGACGCGTGGCAGACCACCGCGGTACCCAGCGTGCATGCGGTGGGCGACATCGCCGGCAAGGTTGGCCTGACCCCGGTGGCGATCGCCGCGGCGCGCAAGCTGATGGACCGCCTGTTCGGTGGCCAGCCCCAGGCGAAGATGGACTATGAAAACGTGGCCAGTGTGGTGTTCTCGCATCCGGCCCTGGGCGCGGTGGGGCTGAGCGAAGAAGAGGCCTGTGCGAGATACGGCGATGTGCGCGTGTACCGCAGCAACTTCCGCCCGATGCTGCAGGCGTTGGCTGACGGTACCCAGCGCAGCCTGTTCAAGCTGGTCTGCGTGGGCGAGGACGAGCGCGTGGTCGGCGTGCACCTGCTGGGCGAGTCTGCGGATGAAATCCTGCAGGGGTTCGCGCTGGCGGTGAAGATGGGTGTGACCAAGGCCCAGTTCGACGACACCGTGGCGATCCATCCAACCTCCGCAGAAGAAGTCGTACTGATGCGCTGAACGCGCATCAGCGGCGTGCACCTGCCGCAGCCGCAGCAGGGATCCGGGAGTGCCGCCACGCATGCGACAATGGCCGCCCCACCTGCTGCCCAGCCGCCTCCGTGCGGCTGTCCGCCGTCCTGATGTCCTCTCCCGCCTCCTTGCTGCCCACGTCCTCCAGCCGCATCGCCGCCGGCGGTATCGCACTGGCCGCGATCGGCGCGATCGCTGCTTCGGGCAAGGCGGTCATCGTCAAACTCGCCTATCGGCATGGCGTGGACGCCACCACGCTGCTGGCGCTGCGGATGCTGATGGCCTTTCCGCTGTTCGCGGTGTTGGCGGTGTGGTCGGCCCGGCGCGCGCCGGCGCTGTCGTGGGGCGACCGCGGGCGGGTGGTGTCGCTGGGCTTCACCGGTTACTACCTGTCCAGCCTGCTGGACTTCCAGGGCCTGCAGTACATCAGCGTGACACTGGAACGGCTGATCCTGTACTTGAACCCGACCCTGGTGCTGCTGATCAGCCTGGTCCTGCTGAAAAAGCGCCCCGGTCGCTGGCAGGTGGCGGCGCTGGTGCTCAGCTATCTCGGCGTCCTGCTGGCCTTCGGGCATGACCTGCAGCTGGAAGGCGGGCGCATCGTGCTGGGCAGTGCGCTGGTGTTCGCCAGCGCGCTGAGCTATGCGCTGTATCTGTTCGGCAGTGGCCAGGTGGTGGCCCGGATCGGTGCGATCCGCCTGACCGCCTATGCCAGCTGCGTGGCCTGCGTGCTGTGCGTGCTGCACTTCGCGGTGCTCCACCCGATGGCCGCGCTGGGCCAGGCGCCCACGCCGGTGTACTGGCTGTCGCTGATCAATGCCACGGTCTGCACGGTGCTGCCGGTGATGGCGATCATGCTGGCGGTGAAGCGGATCGGTTCGTCGCTGGCCGCCCAGGTGGGTATGCTCGGTCCGGTCTCCACCATCGTGATGAGTCTATGGCTGCTCGACGAACCCATGGGGCCGTGGCAGATCCTCGGCACGGCCCTGGTCCTGCTCGGCGTGCTGCTGGTCAGCCGGGTCCGCGCGTGAACGCGGCCGCCGTGGGCGATGACCCGGCGGCGCAGGCGCGTGCACGGATTCTGGCGGTGATCCGGGCGATTCCGCGCGGGCAGGTGATGGGCTATGGCCAGGTCGCCGCCAAGGCCGGGCTGCCGGGCAGGGCGCGGCTGACCGCACGCGTGCTTGGCATGAATGACGACCCGGAACTGCCGTGGCACCGCGTGCTGCGCTCGGACGGGCGCATCGCGATGCCGGAAGGCTCGGCCGGGTGGAAAGAACAGAGCCAGCGGCTGCGCGCCGAGGGCGTGGCGATCGAGCGGGGGCGGGTCAAGGGCATGCCGGTGGCCGGTGCCAATGATCTGGATGCCGCCCTGTGGGGACCGGGCTGACGCTGCCTGCGCGTTGAATGCCCGCGCTGGCGCGCAGATCGCGGCCGGGTGCTGCGGCTATGATGGGCGCAGTTCCAAAGGATGCCCTCATGTTTCCGCGCCTGCCCACTGTCACCAAAGCGTTGCTGATCGCCAATGCCCTGCTGTTCCTGCTGCAGCAGCCGTTCCTGCTTGGCAATGCCACGTTCGAGCCCTTCATGCTGCAGCCTCTGGGGGGCGGCTTCGATCCGTTCTCGCCGGGCGGCAATTTCCAGCCCTGGCAGCTGCTGACCTATGGCTTCCTGCATGGCAGCTTCGGCCATCTGTTCTTCAACATGCTCGCGCTCTTCATGTTCGGTGCGCCGCTGGAACAGACCTGGGGCGAAAAACGCTTCCTGACCTATTACCTGGTGTGCGTCGCCGGTGCCGGCCTGTGCCAGCTGCTGGTCGGCATGATGCTGGCCGACCCGGCCACGGTGCTGGGCGCTTCGGGTGGCGTGTTCGGCCTGTTGTTGGCCTACGGCATGCTGTTCCCCAACCAGCGGGTGATGCTGCTGTTCCCGCCGATCCCGATGAAGGCACGTACCTTCGTGATCGTGTTCGGCGCGATGGAACTGATGCTGGGCGCCACCGGCTGGCAGCCTGGCGTGGCCCACTTCGCGCACTTGGGCGGCATGCTGTTCGGCTGGCTGTTGATCCGCTACTGGCGCGGCCAACCACCGTTCAACAACCGACGTCCGCCGGGCCCGCCGAAGCGTCCCAACCACCTGCGCAGCATCAAGTAAGGCAAATAACAGGGACGGAGGTAGTTAATAACCACCTCCGTCCCCGTTAAAGGAAAAGGGCGCCCAGTGGGCGCCCTTTTCGTTTGCTACATAGCCAGACTCAGCGCCAGACCTTGATCTGGTCGTTGTCCACGCGCTGCATCGGCTGGCCGGGCTTGCAGGTGAACGTGGCACCGAACGCCGGCAGGTTGGACAGCGGGCCATTGGTGCGCCAGCGGCCCGGGGCCAGGATGTCCGAGGTCACGCGCTGGGCGGCCACGTTCGGCGACAGCTGCTGCGGCCACAGGCTCGCCCACGCACGGAAGAAGCCCTGCTGGGCGGCCGGCTTGGCCGCCGGTTCGACAGCCTTGTAAGCCTCCCACGCCAGTTCCAGACCGGCCAGGTCGGCCAGGTTCTCTTCGCGGGTGAGTTCACCGTTGACCTTGGCACCCTTCACGCCCGGGTAGTCGTAGCCGCTGTACTGCGCGGCCACGCGGTTGCCGAAGAGGGTCCAGGCGGTCTTGTCGGCCGGGGTCCACCAGCTGCGCAGTTCGCCCTTGGCATCCACCAGCGCGCCCTTGGCGTCGATCGCACGGGTCAGTTCGTGCGCGACGAGCGCGCCGTAGCTGCCGAACAGGTCGGCGGTATCGCCCTTGGCATTGAACACCGGGCCCTGCAGCACGGCGGCGGTGACGATCAGGCGGTTCTGCGCGATGTCATACGCCAGTGCCGGCTGCTGCGGCAGCACGTCCCAGCGGCGGTCGGCGTTGCCCTTGCCGATGCGCTTCATTTCCTCGCGGTGGCGCCAGGTGGAGGCGATCAGCATGTTGCCGCCGAAGCTGCCGCGGCCCATCGGCTGCACCGTGTAGTCCAGATCGCGCAGCGGGGTGCCGATCTCGATCTTCAGCGCAGCCAGCTTGGCCTGTGCTTCGGTCTTGGCCTCATCGCTCATCCAGGTGCTGCGCTTGACCGCATCGATCTGCACTTCGCGGATCTTGTCCACGACCAGCGCTGCCTTGCGACGGTCGTCGGCCGACAGGTGCTTGGCCGCATATTCGCGGCCGACCATCGGGCCCGCAGCCACGTTGATCGCATCCAGCACCTGCTCCCAGCGCGCCGGCGGCAGGGTCTGGCCACGCATCACACGGCCACGGAATTCGAATTCGGCATCGCGGTAGGCCTTGGACAGGTACGGGGCCATCGCATCACCCACGCGCCAGCGCAGGTACACCTTCCACTGTTCCGGCTTGAGCCGGGTGACCATGCCGTCGAGCTGCTTGAACAGCGCCGGATCGGACAGCGAGACCAGGTCGTCATTGACGCCCTGTGCCTTCAGGAAGGCCTCCAGCTGCAGGTTGCGGTAACGGCTGTTGAGCTCCTTGGTGGAGATCGGCGCGTAGTTGTTGAACGGATTGTTGATGCCGGCCAGCGACTGCGCATTGCGCGCCAGCTCGGTCTCCAGCGCGATCACCGACTGCGATTCGGCATCGAGCTTGTCAGCCGGGGTACCGGTCAGCGCCAGCACCTGCTTGACGTAAGTGCGGTAGCGCGCCATCAGCGCGACGGTGTCGGCATCGGTACGGGTATAGAACGCCGGGTCCGGCAGGCCCATGCCGCCCTGCATGAAGTAACCGATGTGGCGGTCCAGCGCCTTCAGGTCCACGTCCGGGGCAAAGTTGAAGGCCACCGGGATGCCGACCTGGTGCAGCGCGGCGATCGAGGCCGGCACGTCCTTGGCCTTCTTGATCGCGTTGATGCGGGTCAGCAACGGGGCGATCGGGTTGGAACCGTCGGCTTCCACCGCGGCCTCGTCCAGGCCGCTGGCCCAGAAGTCGCCGAGCAGCTTCTGCACGTTGCCCTGCGGTGCGGTCATCGCCCCATCCAGCAGTTCACGCTGCTGCTGGCGCGCGCGGTCGGCCAGCTGGCCCAGTGCGGTGGTGGCACCGGTCTGCGGCACCGGATTGGCTTTCAGCCAGGTCGCGTTGGTGGCCTCGTAGAAGTCGCTGCACTGGGCGCTGACGGCCGGCGCGCGGGCGGCGGCCTTCTTCTTCGGCGCGGCGTGCGCATCGTGTGCGATGACCAGGGAGGCCAGGCTCAGGCCCAGGGCAATGGCGAGCGGACGGAGGTTGGACATGTAAAGCGAATCCAGCAGGATTGGGATCGCGCGAGTGTACCAAGCAAAGCGAAACGAGCGTGATGGGGAGCATGCGCCGCAAAAGCAAAGGCCCGGGAGATCCCGGGCCTTTGCACGCATCACCTCACGCGTGGGCGCGATGGTTTACCAGATCACCACCTGCTGGTCGCCTGCGCGCACCATCGGCGAACCGGCCTTGCACTGGAACGCAGCGGCGAAGGTCGGCAGGTTCGACGGGGCGCCCATCGCACGGAACTGCGCCGGGGCATGCGGGTCGGTCGCCAGACGGACCTTCATGTTCTCCGGGGTGTACTTGGTGCGCCACACGGTGGCCCAGTTGAAGAAGAAGCGCTGGTCGCGGGTGAAGCCGTCGACCTTCGGGTCTTCCTTGCCGGCCGAGGCCTTCTGCAGGGCATCGTAGGCGGTGGCCAGGCCACCCAGGTCGGCGATGTTCTCGCCCAGGGTCAGCTTGCCGTTGACCGGCTGGCCATCCACCTTGTAGCCATCGAACTGCTTGATCAGCTTGCCGGTCAGGCCGCTGAAGTTCTTGGTGTCGGCTTCGGTCCACCAGTTCTCGAAGTTGCCGGTCGGCCCGAAACGGCTGCCCTGGTCGTCGTAACCGTGGGTCATTTCGTGGCCGATCACCGCACCGATGCCGCCGTAGTTCAGCGCATCATCCGCCTTGGGGTCGAAGAACGGCGGCTGCAGGATGGCGGCCGGGAACACGATCTCGTTCTGCAGCGGGTTGTAGTAGGCATTGACCGTCTGCGGGGTCATGCCCCACTCGGTCTTGTCCACCGGCTGGCCGATCTTGGACAGCGCGAACTTGTAATTGAATTCGTTCGCCGCGCGCACGTTGCCCAGGTAGCTGTCGCGACCGGTGGTCAGGCCGCTCCAGTCACGCCACTTGTCCGGGTAGCCGATCTTCGGGGTGAAGGTTTCCCACTTGGCGATCGCCTTGGCCTTGGTCTCGTCGCTCATCCAGGTCAGGCCCTGGATGCGCTCCTTGAGCGAGGCGGCCAGGTTCTTGACCAGTTCTTCCATCTTGGCCTTGGCTTCCGGCGAGAAAGCGACCTTGACGTACAGCTGGCCGAACGCATCGCCGGCATCGTTTTCGATGGTGCCCAGCACGCGCTTCCAACGCGGCTTCTGCTCCTTCTGACCGTTCAGGGTCTTGCCGTAGAAGTTGTAGTTCTCGTTGACGAAGGCATCGGCCAGGTACGGCGAGGCGCCGTCCACGGTGTGGAAGCGCAGGTAGGCGCGCCACACCGACGGATCGGTGTCGCCCAGCGCCTTGCTCACTTCCTGGTGGAAGCTTGGCATGGCCAGCGAGAACTTCTCCGGCGCGGCGATGCCCTGGGCCTTGAAGAACTCGGTCCAGCTGAAGTTCGGGGTCAGCTTGTCCGCATCGGCCACGGTGACCGGGTTGTAGAACAGCGAGACATCGCGCGAGAGCTCGACGCTGGACTTGGAGGCCTTGGCCAGGCGGGTTTCGAACTTGACCACATCGGCGGCCTGCTTCTCGGCATCGGCCGTGGCCACGCCGGCCAGTTCCAGCACCTTGGCCACATGGGCCTGGTAGGCCTTGAGCTTGTCGGCGTTCTTGGCGTCGGTGTAGTAAGTGGTGTCGGGCAGGCCGAGGCCGCCCTGGCTGGCGTAGGCCAGGTTCATGCTGGAATTCTTGAAGTCCGCTTCCGGGCCGAAGCCGAACAGCACGTTCTCGCCCTTGGCCGCGCTGGTGCGCAGGTAGTTGGCGATCGCGTCCTTGTCCTGCAGGCCGTCGATGGCGGTCAGCTCGGCCTTGATCGGCTCAATTCCCTGGGCATTGATCTTGGCCTCGTCCATGCCGGTGGCCCAGAAGTCACCGACGATCTTTTCGATGCCGGCCGGGTTCTTGACCGCCGCGACCTGCTCGGCGAGCTGGTGCTGCACGGCGACCGAGCGCTCGTCCAGGATGGTGAAGGCGCCCCAGCTGGTGCGGTCGGCCGGGATCTCATTGGCGGCCAGCCACTTGCTGTTGACGTAGTCACCGAACGCTCCGCAGGCGTCCATGCTGGTGTCCAGATCGGACGGGTGGAAGGCGTTGTAGGCCGGCAGCTTGCTCTCGTCGAGCGTGTACTCGGTGGCGGCGGGGGCCGCCGGCGCGGCGGTGGAGGCTGCGCTGTCCGTGGCCGGGGTTTCGTTCTTGCCGCAGCCGACCAGCGCGGCCGAAACGGCCAGGGTCAGCAGTACCAGTTTGGGTGTACGAGCGATCACGTGATTGGCCTCCAGGCCGGAAAGTCATGCAGGAATGGCCCGGAAGGGCCTGTGGGCCAGACGATACGCCGCTGGCCCGGCCTGCAAGGGTGTCGAAGGTCATGGCCGATGGCAAGAGGCCCGATCCGGTCAACTGCGGACGTGGCCCTGGCCCCGGGCGGACAAGAAAAGCCCCGCCTTGCGGCGGGGCCTGGGGGTGTCATCCCTGGGGGCGGCTCAGTTGGTCTTGGTGCCGAAATCGTACTTGGCCTGCACATACACCGCGCGGCCGTACGGGTTGTAGATGCTGCTGTTGTACGGCGAGGCGATGTTGCCGGCGTAGCTGTGGGCCTGGCCGTCGGGCATCTTGTTGAACACGTTGTTGACCATCACCGAGAGGGTGAGGTTGTCCAACGCCCGGTAGTTCACGCTCAGGTTGTAGGTGGTGTACGAGCCCCACTTGCCAGCCTTGTAACCGGACGGGTGGACGTAGTCGAAGCTCTCGCCCAGGTAGGACATGTAGTTCGGCGTCTTGCCGATGTAGTTGAAGTACAGCGTGGTGGTCCAGCGGTCCTTGGCCCAGCCCACCGACCCATCGGTACGGACCTTGGCGTAGGCGTCGTAGTACCACATCGCATACGGGTCGCGCAGCAGATCCAGGTAGTCATCGCCCGGCTGCGGCTGCAGCTCGCGCTTGAGGATGTTGGTGTAGTTGCTGGCGAACTGCAGCGAGCCGAAGCGTCCGATGTCCTGCACGTACTTGAAGCTGGCCGTCAGGGCCTGCAGGTTCTGGCGCGCGACGTTGAGCTTGGGCGTGAAGATCTGCTCGATGTTGCCGGCGGCATCGCGGGTGATCCAGTCCGCGACGTTCTCGCAGCTGGCCGAGGTCGGGTTGCCCTGGCCATTGCGGCAGTAGTATTCCGCGCGCAGCAGCTGGTCCGAGCTCAGGGTGTCGACTTCGTTGTCGATCTTCCAGTTGTAGTAGTCCACCGAGACAGAGAGGTTGTTCATCGGTGCCCAGACCACGCCGGCATTCCAGACATCGGCGGTGATCGGTTCCAGCTCGGTGTTGCCGGCCTGCACGCCGAACACCGATTCGTTGCCGTACGGGCAGGCCAGGGTATCGGCCGGGGCGTAGCCGAGCTGGCCGCAACGGTAGTAATCGACCGCGCCGTTGGCGTAGTAGCCGCTCTCGCCCTGGAAGGCATCGGGCAGGGTCGGCGCACGGAACGCAGTGCCGTACTTGCCGCGGAACAGCAGGCTTTCGATCGGACGGAACTCCACGCCGACGCTGTAGGTGGCCTTGTCGATGGTGTTGTCGGCGATCTTGTAGGCGTCATAGCGACCCGAACCGGTGACGGTCAGCGAGTCGATCAGCGGCAGGCGCAGTTCGGAGGTGACGGCGTAGTTGCTGCGATGGCCATTGCCGGCTACCGAGGTGGTGCCCCACACGCTGCCATCCATCAAGCGCTCGTCCGGGCGGTAGTCCCAGCCTTCGCTGCCGGCTTCGGCGACCACGGCGAAACCTGCATCGCCACCGGGCAGGGTGAACAGCGAGCCGTTGGTGATCTGGAAGCGGCCCAGGTTCTGCCAGGTCTTGCTCTGGTTGTAGGTGTAGCCGGTGAAGCTCTGGAAATCACCGGCCGGCAGCTGCGAATAGAACGCGCCCCAGTTCGGGCTGTAGATGTTGTAGCCGTCATCGGTGGTGCCCAGCACCGGGCCGAGCACGCGGTCTTCGAAGTAGCTGTCGATGTCATCGGCCCAGCGCACGAAGCCGCGCTCGGTGAGCTTGTACTCGCCGCGGCTGAAGCTGGCGCTGTAGTCCCAGTTGCCGAACGTGCCACGCCCGCCCAAGGTGACCTGGTAGGCCTTGTTGCGGTCGGTGTTGAGGATGTCCTTGTAGCCGTTCGGCCCGATGTCTTCAGGCGCGAACGCGCGCTGCAGGTTCATGTACTGATCGGTGTCCTGGTCATAGAACGCGCCGAAACTCAGGTCGCTGCCCCAGAACGTATAGCCCGAACCCGGCGTGTACTTGACCTCTTCCAGGCTGTACAACGCATCGGCGAACAGGGTGAAGTTGTCGTTCACATCGAACGTCATCGAGCTGTAGAACTGGCTGCTCTCCTTGTCGTTCTTCAGTGTGCGGTAGCCGGCGCCGTACGCCGAGCCGCAGGACTCGCCGGCCGCGCGGGTGCCCAGCACGGTGGTGCCGCCGAACTGGCCGGCGACGCTGGCGCAGCGGGTCGGATCCATCATCACGAACGCGTTGTTGTCCGCCGGCAGATAGACCAGGAAATCGTTGGCCGGCACCTGCGCGCTGTAGCCGACGCGGTTGTTGGTGCGGGTCAGGTCGCGCTGGTAGCCCCAGATCGGGTTGCTCTTTTCGTACTGCACATTGACCAGTGCGTTGAAGCGGTCATCGGCGCTGTTGAAGCCCTTGGCACCGCTGACCCGGATGTTGTTGCCGCCGCCTTCGGTGGTGGCGCCCCCGCGGACGTTGAGCACGCCGCCGTCCATGCGTTCTTTCAGGATGATGTTGACCACGCCGGCGATCGCATCCGAGCCGTACAGGGAGGACTGGCCGCCCGGCAGGATCTCAATGCGCTCGACGATGTCGATCGGAATGCCGCTGAGGTTGTTGAACGCGTCGCTGCCGTTGTACAGCGCCGGGTACTGCAGCATCGGCCGGCCATTGATCAGGTACTTGGTATAGCCCGGATCCAGGCCGAACATGCCGGCCGCTTCAGCGCCCTGGGTGAACGAGGCGGCGGTCTGGCCGCCCTGCAGGCCACCGGTGGTCAGCGAAGACTGCTGCAGGACTTCGGAGATGCTGGTGAAGCCGCGGGTCTGGATGTCTTCGGCGGTGACAGTCAGGACCGGCGTGTGGTTCTCGATCTCGGTCTGCGGGATCAAGGACCCGGTGACAGTGACACGATCGAGATTGGTGGCGGCGTTGTCCTGTGCGAAGACGGAGGCGCTGGTGAGCAGCAGGCCGGTGAGAACGGCGGCGGCAAGCGGATGACGCGAGATCGAATTACCTTGGCAAGACATGTGCAACCCCGTGTAGTAGTGATGTCGTGGCTTTCCCTTCCATGGGACTTCTTGACTGCGTTCAACAACGAACCGGTATCAGGCCTGGGCGGCCGTCCTTGGTGGTTTCATTCTGCGTTCAGTTGAAACCGGCGTGCGGCGAACGTAACACACGCTTAACGTGAAATTCGCTGAATGGTCATCGTCGATAAGTGCTGAGCGTTGACGGAAAGTGAAAGGCGTTGAAAAACAATTGCCTGGGACTAAATGAAATTTTATTTATGTTTCGTCAATGAGTGAATGCTGAATATGGCTCGTAATTAACAACTGAGATCGGTGTGCATATGCCTGTCCCATAGGCGCATCGCGCCATGAAAACGTCGGACATGCACATGCCGCTGTTGAGGCGGCACGTGTCGCTGTAGCCAGGCAGGCGGACGGGCATCACGCCGGTTGCAGGTGCACAAACGCGAAACGCCCCTTTCGGGGCGTTCCGGTTGGCGAACCGGCAGGGCAGGGCCCTGCACGGTCGCCGGTGTTGCCTGCGGCGATTACTTGCCGAAGTCGTACTTGGCCTGGACGTACACGGCACGGCCGTATGCGTTGTACAGGCCGGTGTTGTACGGCGCACCCGAGGTGCCCAGGTAGCTGTAAGCCTGGCCGTCGGGCATCTTGTTGAACACGTTGTTGACCATCAGCGAGAGCGTCAGGTCGTCCTGTGCGCGATAGTTCACGCTCAGGTTGTACGTGGTGTAGGAACCCCACTTGCCTGCGGCCTTGCCCGATGCCGGGTGGACGTAGTCATAGCCATTGATGCCGGCCAGGTAGTTCGGGGTCTTGCCGATGTAGTTCGCGTACAGCGTGGTGGTGAACTTGTCGACCGACCAGCCCACGGACGCATCGCTGCGGACCTTGGCGAAGTTGTCGTAGTTCCACATCGCGATCGGGTTGCCCAGCAGATCCTGGAACTCCTCGCCCGGCTGCGACTGCACTTCACGCTTGAGCATGTTGGTGTAGTTGGCCGAGAACTGCAGCGAGCCGAAACGGCCGATGTCCTGCAGATACTTGAAGCCGACGGTCACGGCCTGCAGGTTCTGGCGAGCCACGTTCATCTTCGGGGTGTACAGGCTGCTCAGGTTGCCGGCGGCGTCGCGCACGACCCAGTCCGCCACGTTCTGGCAGCTGGCCGAGGAACCGTTCGGCAGGCCGTTGCGGCAGTAGTACTCGGCCAGCAGCAACTGGTCGGTGCTGGCCGTATCGACTTCGTTCTCGATCTTCCAGTTGTAGTAGTCGGCCGAGATCGACAGGTTCGGCATCGGTGCCCAGACCACGCCGGCGTTCCAGACGTCGGCGGTGATCGGCTCCAGGTCCGGGTTGCCGGCACGCTCGGAGTACACCGAGACGTTGTCGTGGTAACGGCAGTCGGCGGTGTTGCCCGGTGCATAGCCCAGGGTGCCGCAGCGGTAGTAATCGGTCGAGTTGGCCGCGTAGTACCCGCTCTTGCCCTGGAAGGCATCGGACAGGGTCGGTGCGCGGAACGCGGTGCCGTACTTGCCGCGGAACAGCAGGCTGTCGATCGGGCGGTATTCCAGGCCCAGGCTGTAGGTGGCCTTGTCGACGGTGTTGTCGGCGATCTTGAACGCATCGTAGCGACCCGAGGCAGTCACCGTGACCTGCTCCAGGACCGGCATGCGCAGCTCGGAGGTCACCGCATAGTTGCTGCGGTGGCCATTGCCGGCCACGGCCGACGAACCCCACACCTGGCCGTCGAGCAGACGCTGGTCGGGCGAGTAATCCCAGCCTTCGCTGCCACCTTCGACCACGACCGCGAAACCGGCGTCACCGCCCGGCAGCGAGAACAGCGAGCCGTTGGTGATCTGCACGCGGCCCAGGTTCTGCCAGGTACGGCTGCGGTTGGTCGCGTAGCCGGTGAAGCTGGCGAAATCTTCCGGCGAGATCGGCGAGTAGAACGCGTCGTAGTTCGGGTTGTAGATGCCCCAGCCGTCGGCCGTGGTGCCCAGCTGCGGGCCCAGGACGTGTTCGGCGAAGTAGTTGTTGATCGGGTCCTTCCAACGCATGAACTTGTTTTCGGTGAGCTTGTACTCACCGCGGGTGAAGCTGGCGCTGTAGTCCCAGTTGCCGGCCATGCCCTTCGCGCCCAGGGTCACCTGGTAGGAGCGGCTCTCGTCACTGTTGAGGACGTCGTTGTAGCCCTGGCCACCGATGTCTTCCGGTGCGAATGCACGCTGCAGGTTCACCACCTTGCCCGAGGACTGGTCGTAGAAGCCGCCCATGCCGCTCTTGGTGCCCCACCACAGGTAGCTGGAGCCGGAGGTGTACTCGGTCTTTTCCTTGCTGTACAGCACGTCGGCGAACAGCTGCAGGTTGTCGTTGACGTCGAAGGTCATCGCGGAATAGAACTGGCCGCTGTCCTTGCCGTTCTTCAGCGTCTTGTAGCCGGCGCCGAAGTAGGTACCGCACGACTGGCCGGTCGGGCGATTGCCCAGCACCGTGGTACCGCCGAACTGGCCGGCCACGTTGGCGCAGTTGTTCGGGTCCATCATGTACAGGCGGTTGGTATCGGCGTCGATGACGGCGAAATCATTGCTCGGCAGCTGTGCGGTGTAGCCGTTGGCATTGGTGGTGCGGGTCAGGTCGCGCTGGTAGCCCCAGATCGGGTTGCTCGACTCGATCTGCACGTTGACCAGTGCGTTGAAGCGGTCATCGAACGCGCTGAAACCATGCGCGCCGCTGAAGCGCACGCTGTTGCCGCCGCCTTCGGTGTAGGTGCCGCCACGAACGGAGATGCTGCCGCCGTCCATGCGTTCCTTGAGGATGATGTTGACCACGCCGGCGATGGCGTCCGAACCGTACAGCGACGACTGGCCGCCCGGCAGGACTTCAATGCGCTCGACGATGTCGATCGGAATGCCGCTGATGTTGTTGAACGTATCGCCGCCGTTGTACAGCGCCGGGTACGACATCATCGGACGGCCGTTGATCAGGTACTTGGTGTAGCCCGGATTCAGGCCGAACATGCCCGAGGCTTCCGCGCCCTGGGTGAAGGACGCCGAGGTCTGGCCGCCCTGGAGGCCGCCGGTGGTCAGCGAGGACTGCTGCAGGACTTCGGCCACGCTGGTGAAGCCGCGGGTCTGGATGTCCTGCGCGGTGATGGACATCACCGGAGTCTGGGTTTCGATATCGGTCTGCGGAATCAGCGAGCCGGTGACGGTGACTTTGTCCAGCGTCGTGGCTTTATCCTGTGCCATGGCCGGAGCGGCTGCAGTGGCGATCAGGGCCGAGAACAATGCAGCGGCGAGCGTGTTGCGACGTGCGGTGGTGCTGTAATTCATTGATAGTCCATAGAACAAAACAGAAAGCACTGACGCCAATGATTCCCTCCCGGAACGCGCGGAAAACGCTCAACGTAGTGCGTTTCGACCGTAACATGAACTTAACGAAAATTGCATGGTTTCGTAGCAATCGCGATTTTCAGTCAGGTGCAGTCAAGGTTGTATAGTGGTGCGTCCCATTGTTGTGTTTCCGGAGTGCCCGCAGTGAGTGCCAGCCAGACGCGTCGTCCCCACGCCAGCCAAGTGCAGAAGGGGTTGTCGCCGCATCCGCGCATCCGCAACGTGATCGCGGTGGGGTCAGGCAAAGGCGGGGTCGGCAAGTCGACCACCGCGGTCAACCTGGCTGTCGCACTTGCCGCGCTCGGCGCGCGCGTGGGCCTGCTGGATGCCGATATCTACGGCCCCAGCGTACCGGCGATGCTTGGCCTGAGCGGTCGCCCGGAGAGTCCGGACAACAAGTCGATCGAGCCGATGCGCGCCTTCGGGGTGGAGACCATGTCGATCGGGTATCTGATCGAGGACGAGACGCCGATGATCTGGCGCGGTCCGATGGCGACCTCGGCGATGACGCAGTTCTTCAACGATACGTTGTGGGACGACCTGGACTATCTGCTGATCGATCTGCCGCCGGGCACCGGTGACATCCAGCTGACCTTGACCCAGAAGATTCCGCTGGCCGGTGCGGTGATCGTCACCACGCCGCAGGACATCGCCACGCTGGATGCGAAGAAGGCGCTGAAGATGTTCGAGAAGGTCGAGGTGCCGGTGCTGGGCATTGTCGAAAACATGGCCGTGCACACCTGCAGCAACTGCGGCCAGGTGGAGCATCTGTTCGGCGAAGGCGGCGGCGAGCGCATGGCTGCCCAGTACGGGGTGCCGCTGCTGGGCTCGCTCCCGCTGGAAATCGGCATCCGCGAGCAGGGCGATGCGGGCACCCCGATCACCGCCGCCGCGCCGGAATCCTCGGCCGCCCAGGCCTATCTGCGCGCCGCGCAGCGCCTGATCGAGGAAGTGGCCAAGCGCCCGCGGGCCAGCATTCCGATCCTGTCCTCGCTGATCTGAGCCGGGGCGGTCGCCGCAGCGGCCCCGCCTACGCGTGCCGGGGCAGGGGGGCTGCGGCATAATGGCGGGCCCGAACCGGCGCAGCCCAGGACCCCCTTACATGAGCATCAAGAGTGACCGCTGGATCCGTCAGATGGCCGAGCAGCAGGGCATGATCGAGCCGTTCGAAGCCGGCCAGGTCAAGCAGGCCAACGGCCAGCGCATCGTCAGCTACGGCACCTCCAGCTACGGCTACGACGTGCGTTGCTCGCGCGAGTTCAAGGTGTTCACCAACATCAACTCCACCATCGTGGACCCGAAGCACTTCGATCCGGGCAGCTTCGTGGACATCGTCGGCGATGAGTGCATCATCCCGCCCAACAGCTTCGCGCTGGCGCGCACCGTGGAGTACTTCCGCATCCCGCGTGACACCCTGGTGGTATGCCTGGGCAAGAGCACCTACGCGCGCTGCGGGATCATCGTCAACGTGACCCCGCTGGAGCCGGAATGGGAGGGCCACGTCACCCTGGAATTCAGCAACACCACGCCGTTGCCGGCGCGTATCTATGCCAATGAAGGCGTGGCGCAGATGCTGTTCTTCCAGGCCGACAAGGACGATATCTGCGAGACCTCGTACAAGGATCGCGGCGGCAAGTACCAGGGCCAGACCGGCGTCACCCTGCCGCGCACCTGATCACCCTGGGTCCACTGCCGCGTGACCGGTAGTGCCGGCCGCTGGCCGGCACCAGACAGCACACAGGAAAAAAGCGCGGATCACTCCGCGCTTTTTTCGTTTCCGTCTTC
Source organism: Stenotrophomonas sp. 05L413 (assembly GCF_056397945.1). Taxonomy (NCBI): domain Bacteria; kingdom Pseudomonadati; phylum Pseudomonadota; class Gammaproteobacteria; order Lysobacterales; family Lysobacteraceae; genus Stenotrophomonas; species Stenotrophomonas sp. 05L413. The sequence goes on along the minus strand of NZ_JBFTOL010000001.1, from coordinate 540,914 downwards.
CCGGCTGGCGTTATTTGCCGCGGCCGAACAGCAACCCGATACCAACGGCCACCAGCACGACCGGCCACCAGGTGAGGATCAGCTTCCCCATGTTCATGTTGGTCCAGCCCAGATTGCTGGCCAGCAGGAACAGGCCGACGAGGATCAGGACGATGGCGGCGACAAGGTTGGAACGCATCAGGGGCAGGGTCCGCTAGGGCTGGGGCGAATATCCTAGCCGTTCCTTCCAGTGTGCGACACGCTCGGCCAGCACCTGTGGATCAAAACGGTGTGCCTGCCCCTGGCCCCAGACCGGGCCCGGCCACGCCGGATCGCCGACGTGGCGCCCGATCACATGGAAATGCAGCTGGCGCACGATGTTGCCCAGCGAGCCGATGTTGATCTTCTCGACCCCATCCGTGCCTTTGAGCGCCTTGCACGCCCGGTTCAATTCGGTGCGCAGCTTGTCCTGCTGCTCGCCGTCCAGATCGATCCACTCGGTCACGCCGCTCAGGCGCGGGACCAGGATCAACCAGGGGTACCTTTCATCGTTCATCAATCGCACTTGCGATAACGGCCCTTCTGCCACCAGTACGCTGTCGGTGGCCAGGCGTGAATCCAGTTCGAACTCGCTCATCCAAGATGCTCCGCAAAGAAGTCCAGGGTGCGTTCCAGCGCCAGGTGGGCGCTGTCTGGATCATACGCATGTCCGACGCTGCGGTTGAAGGCATGATCGGCCGGGTAGACGAAGGTGGCCATCTGCGGCAGCTTCTCGCGGTGGGCTTTGATCGCCTCCGGCGGGATGCTCTTGTCCTGCGCGCCGAAGTGGAACATGACCGGCGCCTTGGGCGTCTCGTCCAGGTACTTCACGTTGCGGGCCCCGTAATAGCTGACCGAGGGCAGGCCCAGGCGCAGCGCGGAGAGCAGGGCGATGCTGCCGCCCCAGCAATAGCCGACGGTGCCGACCCTGCCGGCCGGAGCCAGCCGCGAGGCGGCCGCCCGCACGATCTCCAGCGCCTTTTCGACCCCGAGCTCGTCGACCATGGCCAGGCCGGCGGCTACGCCATCGCTGTCATAAGGCAGTTCCGGCGGTTCGGTGCTGTCCGGGGCCGACCCGACCAGATCGAAGAACGACGGGGCCAGCACGGCATAGCCCTTGGCGGCGTAATCGTCGGCCACCGCGCGGATGTGCGGGTTGGCGCCGAAGATCTCCTGGATCACCACCAGACCCCCGCGCGGCTTGCCTTCCGGCGTCGCCTGCCAGGCGCGGACCGGTCCGTAATGCGTATCGAGTGTGATCCACTCACCCATGGTGCGAGACTCCCGTTGGTTCAGGCATTCATTATCGGCCCCGCGCGGGTTAGCGCGATGTCAGCGGGCATGCCGGATCTGGCGGGATCAGCCCGATCCGGTTCAGGGGCGCGGGCTGAACGCCGGTATACTTGCCGCCGTTTCCGGCCCCAGGTCCCCACGCCATTCCGGCATGGGCCCAGGCCCCCAGAGTCCTTGCGATCCATGTCCCAGCTGAACCCCAAAGTCGGCTTCGTCAGCCTTGGCTGCCCGAAGGCCCTTGTCGATTCCGAGCGCATCCTCACCCAGTTGCGGTCCGAGGGCTACGACATCGTTCCCTCCTACGACGCGGCCGACGTGGTGGTGGTCAACACCTGCGGCTTCATCGATTCGGCCGTGACCGAGTCGCTGGATGCGATCGGCGAGGCGATGAACGCCAACGGCAAGGTGATCGTCACCGGTTGCCTGGGCAAGCGCCCCGAGCAGATCCGCGAGGCCTACCCGAACGTGTTGGCGGTGTCGGGCCCGCAGGACTACATGAGCGTGATGGAGGCCGTCCACGCTGCGCTGCCGCCCAAGCACGATCCCTTCGTGGATCTGGTGCCCGACTACGGTATCAAGCTGACCCCGCGCCACTACGCCTATCTGAAGATTTCCGAAGGCTGCAATCACACGTGCAGCTTCTGCATCATTCCCTCGATGCGTGGCAAGCTGGTCTCGCGCCCGGTCGATGAGGTGCTGCGCGAAGCCGAGCGGCTGGTGCGGGGGGGCGTCAAGGAACTGCTGGTGGTCTCCCAGGACACCTCGGCCTATGGCGTGGATGTGAAGTACGCCGAGCGCATGTGGCGTGACAAGGCCTACCAGACCCGCTTGAAGGCGTTGTGCGAAGGCCTGTCCGAGCTGGATGCGTGGACCCGCATGCATTACGTCTACCCGTACCCGCATGTGGACGAGATCGTGCCGCTGATGGCCGAGAACCGGATCCTGCCCTACCTGGATATCCCGTTCCAGCACGCCAGCCCGCGCATTCTCAAGCTGATGAAGCGCCCGGGCGCGGTCGACAAGACCCTGGAGCGCGTGCAGCGCTGGCGCCAGCTCTGCCCGGACATCACCGTGCGCTCGACCTTCATCGTCGGCTTCCCGGGCGAGACCGATGCCGAGTTCGAGGAGCTGCTCAGCTTCCTGGACGAGGCGCAGCTGGACCGCGTGGGCGCGTTCGCCTACTCGCCGGTCACCGGCGCGACCGCCAACGATCTGCCCGGTGCGGTGCCCGAAGAAGTGAAGCAGGAGCGCCTGGCCCGCTTCATGGAACGCCAGGCGGAGATCTCCGCCGCGCGCCTGGAGGCCAAGATCGGTACCGTGCAGCAGTGCCTGGTCGATGCCATCGAAGACGGCATCGCGGTGGCCCGTTCGAAGGCCGATGCGCCGGAGATCGACGGCCTGGTGCATATCCAGAACGCCGATGAAGCCAAGCTGCGTGTCGGCCAGTTCGTCGATGTCGAGATCACCGAGAGCGACGATCACGACCTGTTCGGTGACGCGATCATCGCGGCAGAAGCGCGCAAGCCGTTCGATCTGCAGGTGCTGTGATCGCAGCGGCGTCGACGGCCGATCACGGCGGTCGACGCCGCTTCATCGCGCCGCCGCGTGATGCGGTGGATGCGGCCTGTTTCGCGCAGCCGATCTACGCCGGGCTGAGCGACTTCCAGGACCTGATGCTCGCGCCGAACTGGCCCGCCATTGCATCGCTCGATGCACGCCTCGCGCTGCCGGACACGCATCTTGCCGAGCAGGACGAGGCGCTGCTGGCCGACGGTCTGCACTATGAAACCCGCATTGCCGAGCGCGGCCAGATCGCCACGCGTGCGGCCAACTGGCATGACCTGTTCAATGCCCTGATCTGGGCGCGTTACCCCGCCATCAAGCGCGCGCTCAACCGGCAGCAGTGCCGGCACATCGCGGCGATGGCGCCAGGGCAGCGCAACCGGGCGCAGGCCGCGTTGACCCAATTCGACGAGAGCGGCGTGATCGTGCGTGTGCGCGAACCGGCGCTGCTGCGTGCGTGGGACCAGCACGACTGGCAGGCGCTGTTCGGGGATGGGGCAGGGCTGTGGCGACACGGCGACATCGCCGTCGCGGCAGTGATCGGGCATGCGCTGCTGGAGCAGGCCTTGGTCCCGGAGCGCTTGCTGGTGGGAAAGTGCGTGGTGGTGCAGGGCGATGACGATGCCGCCGCGATTGCCGTGGCTGCGCGGGCAATCACGGACGGTGCAGTGCTCACTGATCCGCTGGAGCTGCGGCCGTTGCCACTGGCGGGGATACCCGGGTGGCACGTCCACCAGGATGCGGCCTTCCATGCGCGGGCCGACTACTTCCGCCCGTTGCGCGAGGGCCGTGTGTATCCCGCAGCGCTGGGGTGATTCCATGCGTGGATGCACCCTGTCAGCCGGGGTACGCCACCGACAGGATCGCGAACCCATGGCGGCCGCTGGGCAGCTCCACCTCGAACTCATCGTCCACGCGTTTCTTCAGCAGCGCGCGCGCCAACGGCGAATCGATGCTGATCCAGCCTGCACCGGCATCGGTCTCGTCCGGGCCGACGATGCGGTACACGTGGATGTCGCCCGAGTCGACATTCTCCAGCTCGATCGTCGCGCCGAAGAACACCGCGTTTGGATCGGTCGGCGCGGTATCGACAATGCGCAGTGCTTCCAGCCGCTTGGTCAGGTAGCGCACGCGCCGATCGATCTCGCCCAGCTGTTTCTTGCGGTAGGTGTATTCGGCATTCTCGGAGCGGTCGCCTTCTGCGGCGGCGGCGGCCAGTGCCTTCACCACTTCCGGGCGTATGTGCCGCCACAGCTCATCCAGTTCGGTCTTCAGCCGCTGGTGGCCCTGTGCGGTGATCAGGGCCGTGCTTTTTTCCGCGGGGGGACGCCAACGCGACATCAGGTCTGCTTGTGCTCTTCAAAAGGTGCCGCGCCACAGGGCGCGACACGAAGTATCAGCGTTTTCCGCCGAAAATACCGCCGAGCAGGCCACGCACGATCTGGTTGCCCAGCTTGGTGCCGACGGTGCGCGTGGTCTGCTTGGCCATGGTTTCGATCATGCCCTGGCGGCGCTTGGTGCCGAAGATCGCATCCTTGATGCTCTGGCCGAAGCCACCTTCCTGCGCCTCATCCTGCTGGCGGGTACGGGCTTTGGGTGCATCGGCCTGTTCGACGGTCTTCTGCGCGCGCTGCGCCAACAGTTCGGCTGCCGATTCGCGGTTGATCGCGGTGTCGTAACGGGTGCCCACCGGGCTGCCGGCACGCACCTGCGCACGTTCGGCCTCGGTGATCGCGCCCATCCGGCAACGCGGTGGCGCGATCTGGGTCTGCTGCACGGGCGAGGGGATGCCCTTGTCCTGCAGCGTGGACACCAGCGCTTCACCGGTACCCAGCTTGGCCAGCGTGGCGGCCACATCCAGCTTCGGGTTGGGCACGAAGGTTTCGGCGGCGACCTTCACCGCTTTCTGGTCGCGCGGGGTGAACGCACGCAGCGCGTGCTGCACGCGGTTGCCGAGCTGGCCGAGAATGCTGGCCGGCACGTCATCCGGGAACTGCGAGCAGAAGTACACGCCCACGCCCTTGGAGCGGATCAGCCGGACCACCTGCTCGATGCGCTGCGCCAGCGCCGGCGGTGCGTCATCGAACAGCAGGTGCGCCTCATCGAAGATGAAGACCAGCTTCGGCTTCTCCAGATCGCCCACTTCCGGCAGCGTTTCGAACAGCTCCGAGAGCAGCCACAGCAGGAAGGTGGAATACAGCCGCGGCTTGAGCACCAGCTGGTCGGCGGCGAGGATGCCGATCACGCCGCGGCCATCGTGGTTGACGCGCATGAGGTCGGCCAGCTCCAGCGCAGGCTCGCCGAAGAACGCTTCGCCGCCGTCCTGTGACAGGCGCAGCAGCGAGCGCTGGATCGCCGCCACGGTCTGCGCGCTGACCAGGCCGTATTCGGTGGAGATGTCCTTGCGCTCCTCGGCGACCAGGCCGAGCAGGGCGCGCAGATCATCCAGATCGAGCAGCAGCAGGCCGCGGTCGTCAGCGAGCTTGAATACGATGTCCAGCACGCCGGCCTGGGTATCGTTGAGTTCCAGGATGCGCGCGAGCAGGGTCGGGCCCATTTCACTGACCGTGGTGCGTACCGGGTGGCCGAGCTTGCCGTACAGGTCCCAGAACACGGTCGGGCTGGCAGCGGGCGCGTAGTCGGTCACGCCGAGGTCGGTCGCGCGCTGCAGCAGCGCCTCGGTACCGGCACCGGGTACGGCCAGGCCGGACACGTCACCCTTCACATCGGCCAGGAACACCGGCACGCCGATCCGCGAGAAACCCTCGGCCAGCGTCATCAGGGTGACGGTCTTGCCGGTGCCGGTCGCGCCGGCCACCAGGCCGTGGCGGTTGCCCAGGCGCGGCAGCAGGGTCACGGGGATATCGTCGGTGATGCCTTTGCCGAGCAGAATCGGATCCATGGTCAACTCGCAGTGTGAATAGGCGGGATTCTAAACGTCGGCGTTGGCCGGCCGGCAGACGGGTTGCCCCGATGCAAGCGGCGCGGCTACTCTGCCCCATCGTTCGCACACAGTGCCAAAAATGCCCGTTCCTGTCTTGCTTGTCCGTGGTTGGCCGCTGTTGGCCGTTGCCGCGATGCTGTCGATCGTCCCCGAGGCCCATGCCCAGCGCGTCTCTGCCCGCGACAAGGCCAAGGTGGAGGCGCTCGACCAGCGCATGACAGCCGCCGAGAAGCGCTACAACGCGGCGCTGGTGCTGGTGAACAATGCCGACCCCAAGGGCACCAACGAGGCCGACGCCGCGCTGGAGGACATGGAGGATGTGATCAGCGCCTGCGTGGCCCAGAAGGGCTGCCAGGTCAGCAACCTGCTGCCGACTTACAAGCGCCTGCTCAAGAGCAACGCCGACAGCCAGCAGGACAGCGAGGACGGCACGGCCATCGCCGACGGCACCCTGCTGGAGGCCGACCCGGACCATGTCGGCCCGCTGGCCGCCGATGTGCCCGAAGCGGCCCGCGCTGCCGCGCTGCTCAACGACAAGCGGCACGCCTTCGATACCATGGTCGAGTACAACCCGGCCGTGCAGGCCGGCATCCGCCGCTGGCTGACCGACATGCGCCCGGCGCTGCTCACCAGTTACGAGAACTACCAGAACCTGCGTGCGGTGATGTGGCCGGAGTGGGAAAAGCGCGGCCTGCCCGAAGCGCTGCTGTTCGGGATCATGGCCAAGGAATCCAACGGGCGCGTGCACGCCTCCTCGCGTGCCGGCGCCGCCGGGCTGATGCAGTTCATGCCGGCCACCGGCCGCCGTTTCGGGCTCGGCCCGGATGGCACCGGGTTCGACACGCGTTTCGACGCACGCAGTGCCGCCGAGGCCAGCGCGACCTACCTCAACGAACGCATGCGTGAGCTCAACAACAGCGTCGAGCTGTCGCTGGCCGGTTACAACGGCGGTGAAGGGCGCGCCATCCGCGTGTTCCGCCAGTACCCGGGGCAGGGCTTCTGGACCGACAGCGTCTACAACCAGTTCCCGGGCGAGACCAAGGACTACGTACCGATGGTGATCGCCGCGGCGTGGATCTATCTGCACCCGCAGCAGTACGGCGTGGAGTTCCCCAAGATCAGCGCGCAGCCGGCCACGATCCGCCTGGCCAAGTCGACCACGATCTACGAGCTGACCATCTGCCTGGGCAGCAGCGGTACCCGCGACGGCTACATGCGTGCACTGCGCAACCTCAACCCGCGCTATGAGGCCGACGGCTGGATTCCGGCCGGCACCACCATCAACGCGACCACCCGCATCGCCGGCCTGTACAACCGGTTCTGCGTCAGCGGCCCGCGCGCCGATCTGGCCCGCACCCTCATCACCGCCGACCTCAATGCGGCGATCGTGCGGCCTACGGCGGTCAGCTACACCGGCAACGTGGCGGTGGGAAGCGTGGTGCCGGTCGCCCAGCCGCAGGCCATGCCCGCGGTGACCCCGGCCGCGCCGGTAGCCGTCCCGGCCGCCAAGCCCAAGGCCAAGCCGGCCCGCAGTTACAAGGTCGGTAAGGGCGAGACCCTCGGCAAGATCGCCGCTAGGTTCCAGTGCGATGTGCCGACCCTGGCCCGGGCCAACGGCCTCAAGGCGCCGGCCTATTCCCTCAAGCAGGGCCAGAGCATCAAGCTGCAGGGCTGCGACAAGTAAGCCATAACCGGGTAGGCTCGCCGGCATCACGCCTGTGGCCGCCCGGCCCAGCACATCCATCGCAGCCTCGGCCACGTGCCGGCGCTCACCGCAACACGCATACAGGACACCCAGATGGATATCACCGCAATCAACGAGATGTTCGCCAACATCCGTGAAAACACCGATTGGGACCTTAACGGCCCGATGCTGTGGGGCTACTTCTTCGTCAACACCACGCCGGAGCCGCTGCACGGCCTGGGCGAGAAGCTGGTCGAACTGGGCTACACCCTGGTGGAAGTGTTCGAGCCGGACCTTGAAGAAGGCGAAGACCCCTACCACGTGCTGCACGTGGAGCGCGCCGAGGTGCACACCGAAGCCTCGCTGGATGCCCGCAACCATGAGCTGCAGGCCCTGGCCGAAGCGAACGGCGTGGAAGACTATGACGGCATGGACGTCGGCCCGGTCGAGATCTGATCGGCGCGATCCGATCGAACCGGACACAACGAAAAACGCCCCGGGAAACCGGGGCGTTTTCATTGGTGCGGATCGCATGGTCTACCAGTAGTGCCGGCCGCTGGCCGGCTACCCGGAATACCTGCGATGCCGGCCAGCGGCCGGCACTACCGTCACTTCAGGGTCGCCAGCGCCTGCCCCAGCTGCACCGCATGCTCTGCATCCAGGTGCGGCGCGAACTCGGCCACACCGGGCGGCAGCAGCACGATCACGGTGGAGCCGTAGTTGAAGCGCGCCATCTCCGCGAAGCGTTCCAGGGTGATGCCCTTGCCACGGTAATCCTTGCGCGTGATCGTATCGCCGTAGGCCGGAATCTCCTCGCCGCCCCACACCGTCTCCACGCCGGAGACCAGCAGCGCGCCGACCATCACCGAGACCATCGGGCCGAAGTCGGTATCGAAGTGACAGACCAGGCGTTCGTTGCGGGCGAACAGCCCCGGCACCCTGTTCACCGCGGCCGGGCCGACGCTGAACAACCGCCCCGGCACGTGCACGGTCTCGCGCAGCGTGCCGGTCCATGGCATGTGCACGCGGTGGTAATCCTTCGGCGACAGATACACCGTGGCGAACAGGCCGTGGTGGAAGACCTCGGCATCCTCGGCATCGCCCAGCAGCTCGGCGGCGGTGAAGGACTGGCCCTTGGCCTGGAAGATGCGCCCGTCCTCGATCTTGCCCAGCTGGCTGATCCGGCCATCGGCCGGCATCACCAGCGTGCGCGGATCGGCATCGGCCACGCGCGCGCCCGGCTTCAACGCCCGGGTGAAGAACTGGTTGAAGGTCGGGTAGCTGCGCGGGTCCGGATTGGCGGCTTCGGCCAGATTCACGCCGAACTTGGCGGTTACGGTGTCGATCAGCCAGCGCGAGACCCGCGGGTTGCTGGAATACGCCAGTCTGCGCGCCATGGACGACAGCAGGCGATGGGGCAGGGCGTAGCTCAGCGTGGTCATCAAACTCATGGGGCGGATTTCTCGGTCAGCAGGTGCAGGTCGCGGGCGATGGCCTGCGCTTGGAAAGGAGGGCGGATCAGACCGGCCAAGCGGCCTTCCGGATCCAGCACGGCCAGGCTGGCCGAGTGTTCGAGGGTGTAATCCTCGGGATTCTCATCGAAGTGCTTGCCCGGCACCTTCTGGAACACGAAGCCCAGCGAGGTGGCGAAACGCTCCAGCGAGGGCACATCGGCTGTCGCGGCCAGCGTGTCCTTATGGAACGCATGCACGTACTCGCCCAGCCGTGCCGGCGTATCGCGCTCGGGATCGACCGAAATGAAGACCAGCCGCGGGCGCAGCGTCTCGGGCAGGGCTTCCCACTGCTTCTGGGCCTGGGCCAGATCGGCCAGCGTGGTCGGGCACACATCCGGGCAGAAGGTGAAGCCCAGGAACACCAGGGTCCAGTGGCCCTTCAGCTCGCCCGGGATCAGCCGGGTGCCGTCGGACTGGCCCAGGTTGAAATCGGGCAGCGGGCGCGGCTGCGGATAGAAGGTGATCGACTCGGTGGCGGGGCGGTCACCGCCCGGCTTGGGCGCGAAGACCTTCTGCGCCACGACCAGTCCCAGCCCGGCGGCGAGGGCGATCAGCAGGATGATGCCGACATTGCGATTGAACATAAGGGCCCCGTCCCGGAAGTGGCCACCATGATAGAGGCAGCCACGCCGGATTGTCGGGAGGGGCGTCGGCACGGGTGGGTAAGCAGTGCCAATTGCACTGCCGAGCGTCGAAACCTCAGCGTCTGGGGCAGGGCACGGATTGCTGTTGGCGAAATGCCGAGCATGGCTCGGCACTACAAAAAACGCCTTCGATGCGTAATTCGTGCGCTATCGCCTTGGCCTTGGCTGTTCCCGAAAGAACCAACCCACTGTCAAAGGCGTGGCGGGGGTGGGAGGGCGGGACCGTCAAGCGGCATGGATGCCGCTTGTCGAGCCCCCAGGGATGGGTTTACGGCGTGTCCCGCCCTCCCACCCCCGCCACGCCAGCCCACGGACTGGCAACCGCCGCATTGGCTTCTGTCTTGATCCTCGCCGTGGCCGTGGCCGTGGCCGTGGCTCGTTTCGACTGCAACGGATGCCCCGGCCCGCCCCAGCGCCTATAATCGGGGGCCACATTGCCTGTTGCCCCGCCATGACCGCCGAAACGGCCGCCGAACTCCACACGATCATCGACCTGATCCGCTACGGCACCARCCGTTTCAACGCCGCCGGGCTGACCTTCGGGCACAGCTACGACAACGCCCTGGACGAAGCCACCCAGCTGGTCCTGCACAGCCTGCACCTCCCGCATGACCTCGGCCCCGCCTACGGCCAGGCGCGCCTGCTGCAGGACGAAAAGGTCCGCGTGCTGGACCTGTTCCAGCGCCGCATCGACGAGCGCATCCCGGCTGCCTACCTCACCGGTGAGGCCTGGTTCGCCGGCCTGAGCTTCAAGAGCGACACCCGCGCCCTGGTGCCGCGCTCCCCGATCGCCGAACTGATCGAGTGCGGCTTCGAGCCGTGGCTGGCCGGCCGCGATGTCCATCGCGCCCTCGACCTGTGCACCGGCTCGGGCTGCATCGCCATCGCCATGGGCCACTACTACCCGAACTGGGAGGTGGATGGCGTCGACCTCAGCGACGAAGCACTCTCGCTGGCCGAAGAGAACAAGGAACGTCTGCAGACGCAGAACGTCACCCTGCTCAAGTCCGACCTGTTCAACGGCCTGACCGGCCGTCACTACGACCTGATCGTCACCAATCCCCCGTACGTCACCAACGACGAGACCGATGCCCTGCCGCAGGAATACGCCTACGAGCCGGAAATGGGCCTGCGTGCCGGGCACGACGGCCTGGACCTGGTGCTGAAGATCCTGCGCGACGCCCCGCTGCACCTGAGCGAGGATGGTCTGCTGATCTGTGAAGTGGGCGAGTCCGAGCAGCACCTGTACAAGCTGCTGCCCGAAGTGGATTTCCGCTGGGTCGAGTTCAAGGTCGGCCAGATGGGCATCTTCGCCGTGGAGTGCCGCGAACTGATCGCGCACAGCGCCCGCATCACCGAACTGGCAGCGCAGCGGCCGTGAGTTCCAACAGCTTCGGCAAACTGCTGACCGTTACCACCTTCGGCGAATCGCACGGTCCGGCGATCGGCTGCGTGGTGGACGGCTGTCCGCCGGGGCTGGAGATCAGCGCCGACGAATTCGCCCATGATCTGCAGCGGCGGGCCACCGGCAAGAGCCGGCACACCTCCGCGCGGCGTGAAGCGGATGAGATCGAGATCCTCTCCGGGGTGTACGAGGGCCGCACCACCGGTACCCCGATCGGGCTGCTGATCCGCAACACGGATCAGCGCAGCAAGGATTACACCAACATTGCCCAGCAGTTCCGCCCGGGCCATGCCGACTACAGCTACTGGCAGAAGTACGGCATCCGCGATCCGCGCGGGGGTGGTCGTTCTTCCGCGCGCGAAACCACCATGCGCGTCGCCGCCGGTGTCATCGCCAAGAAGTGGCTGCTGCAGCGGCATGGCGTCACCGTGCGTGGCTATCTCTCGCAGCTGGGCGAGATCATCCCGACCGGTTTTGACTGGTCGGCGGTGGAAGACAATCCGTTCTTCTGGCCGGTCGCCGATCAGGTGCCTGCGCTGGAGAGCTACATGGATGCGCTGCGCAAGTCCGGTGATTCGGTCGGTGCGCGCGTCAACGTGGTGGCTGACGGCGTACCGCCGGGCTGGGGCGAGCCGATCTACGGCAAGCTCGATGGCGATCTGGCGGCCGCGCTGATGAGCATCAACGCGGTGAAGGGCGTGGAGATCGGCGATGGCTTTGCCAGTGCCGCGCAGAAGGGCACCGAACACCGTGACCTGCTCACCCCGCAGGGGTTTGCCAGCAACCATGCCGGCGGCATCCTCGGTGGCATCTCCACCGGCCAGCAGGTCACTGCCTCGATCGTGCTCAAGCCGACCTCCAGCCTGCGCCTGCCCGGTGCCACGGTGGACGCCACCGGTGCCTCGGTCGAGGTGATCACCACCGGCCGTCACGATCCGTGCGTGGGCATCCGTGCCACCCCGATCGCCGAGGCGATGATGGCCCTGGTGCTGATGGACCAGGCGCTGCGCCACCGCGCCCAGTGCGGTGATGTCGGCCAGATCACCCCGCGCATCCCGGGCACGATCGATGGCTGATCGGCGCCCCAAGGTCTGGGTCAGCCAGCCCCTGTTCGACGATGTCGTCGAACAGCTCGGGCAGCATTTCGACCTGACCATGACCGGCGACGTCACCCGCTATACGCCGCAGATACTGGCCGAACAGCTGGCCCACGTCGACGGCGCGCTGATCACCCTCAACGAACGCATCGGTGCAGCCGAGATCGCCAACGCGCCCCAGCTGCGCGCGATCGCCAACGTCGGTGTGGGCTACAACAACCTGGATATCGACGCGCTCAGCGCCGCCGGCATCCTGGCCAGCAATACCCCTGATGTCCTGACCGAAACCACGGCCGATCTCGGCTTTGCGCTGCTGATGGCCACCGCCCGCCGCATCACCGAATCCGAGCGCTGGCTGCGTGACGGGCAGTGGGGGCAGTGGTCGTTCCAGACCATGCTCGGTGCGGACATCCACGGCAGCACGCTGGGCATCCTCGGCATGGGCCGCATCGGCCAGGGCATTGCCCGTCGCGGTGCGCACGGCTTCGGCATGCGCGTGCTGTACCACAACCGTTCGCGGCTGCCCGAGGCCACCGAGGCCGAGGTCGGCGCGCAGTACGTGGGCCTGGATACGCTGCTGGCGCAGGCCGATCACCTCGTGCTCGTGCTGCCGTACAACGCCGCCTCGCACCACATCATCGGTGCCGATGCGCTGGCAAAGATGAAGCCGACCGCCACGCTGATCAACATCGCCCGCGGCGGCATCGTGGATGAGCTGGCGCTCGCCGATGCACTGGCCAACGGGCGCCTGGCCGCCGCCGGGCTGGATGTGTTCGAAGGCGAACCGACGGTGCGCCCGGAACTGCTCGCCCTGCACAACATCGTGCTGACCCCGCATATCGGCAGCGCCAGCCAGGCCACCCGCCGGGCGATGGTGCAGCTGGCCGTGGACAACCTGACCGCCGCACTGGGGCAGGGCCCGGATGCCGGCCACCCGCCGAGCGCGATCAACGCCGACGCTGTCGCTGCCGTGAAAACCGGCGGCGCGACCGTGGGCGGCAAAAAAATCGACGACGCAAAACGATAGGGAACCGCGCTGGCCAACAGGCGAGGTTCCCGAACCGGTAGGTACCGACCGATGGTCGGCACATATCTCCAAGGCACGGCAGGTACCGATCGTTGGTCGGTACACATCCCCAACGCACGTTACGTATCGGCCACGGGTCGGTACACCCAACAGAGGTTTTCATGAGCAATCCAGATCGTCGTTTCCACGTCGCCGTCGTCGGTGCCACCGGTGCTGTCGGCGAAACCATGCTGGCCATCCTGGCTGAGCGCAACTTCCCGATCGCCACGCTGAGCCTGCTCGCGTCCTCGCGTTCGGCCGGTGGCGAGATCGAGTACCAGGGTGAGAAGATCAAGGTCCAGGACCTGAGCACCTTCGATCCGAACGGCGTGGACATCGCGCTGTTCTCCGCCGGTGGCAGCGTCTCCAAGGAGTTCGGCCCCAAGTTCGCCGCCGCCGGTGCGGTGGTGATCGACAACTCTTCGGCCTTCCGTTACGACGATGACGTGCCGCTGGTCGTCTCCGAAGTGAACCCGGAGGCGCTGAAGAACCGCCCGCGCGGCATCATCGCCAACCCGAACTGCTCGACCATGCAGATGCTGGTCGCACTGGCGCCGCTGCACCGCCAGTACGGCATCGAGCGCATCAACGTGGCCACCTACCAGTCGGTGTCCGGCGGCGGTCGCTCGGCGCTGGAAGAACTCGGCAAGCAGACCGGCCAGCTGCTCAGCTTCCAGGAAATCGACCCACAGCGCTTCCCGGTGCAGATCGCGTTCAACCTGATCCCGCACATCGATGATTTCCAGGACAACGGCTTCACCAAGGAAGAAATGAAGCTGGTCTGGGAAACCCGCAAGATCCTCGGCGATGACAGCATCCTGGTGAACCCGACCGCCGTGCGCGTGCCGGTGTTCTATGGCCACTCCGAAGCGGTCACCATCGAAACCCGCGACAAGGTCACCCCGGATGCCGCGCGTGAGCTGTTGTCACGTTCGCCGGGCGTGGAAGTGGTCGACAAGCATGAAGCGGGTGGTTATCCGACCCCGGTCACTCACGCGTCGGGCACCGATGCGGTGTACGTCGGCCGCATCCGTGAGGATCTGTCCCATCCGCGCGGCCTGAACCTGTGGATCGTCTCGGACAACATCCGCAAGGGCGCTGCCCTCAATGCCGTGCAGCTGGCCGAACTGGTCGCCGCCGAAGGCTGATCGCGTCGTGGTCGGCGGCATGGGGATGCCGCCGACCACCCGCATTGAAACATCGCCGATCACGGGGGGAGCCGTTATATTGGCCGCCATGAAGAACCGGGCTCCGGGCGCAGTGCGTCCGCTCAAGTATGTGTCGACGCTGCTGCTGGCCCTGGCCAGCAGTTCCGCCATGGCCCTGGGCCTGGGCGATATCCGGGTGCTGTCCAAACCGGGCCAACCCTTGCTGGCCGAAATCCCGGTCATTTCCGCCGATCCGTCCGAGCTGGAAAACCTCCGCGTTGCGCTGGCCTCGCCGGCGACCTTCGCCCGGGTCGGGTTGGAACCGCCGTCCGGACTGGTCAGCGAGCTGCAGTTTGAGTTGACCCGCAATGCGCAGGGCCGCGCCGTGGTGCGCGTCAGCAGTCATGCGCCCGTGGCGACGCCCGCGTTGAATTTCCTGATCGAAGCCGATTGGGGGCAGGGCCGTCTGGTCCGTGAGTATTCCGCCCTGGTGGATGCGCCCAACAGCGCCGCCGCCGTGGCCGAGCCGGAGATCGTCGCCCCGGCGGGCGCGATGTCCAACGCCATCATCCGTGAGCCTGCGCCGGAGGCGGCAGCCGTCGCTGCGCCGCCGCGCCGTGCTGAACCCGCCGCCGCACCCCGGCCGGCCGCGCCGAGGGCTGCACAGGCCGCCCCGGCCGCGCCCGTCGCCGCCGACGGCAGCGTCACCGTCCAGCGCGGACAGACGCTCTCGCAGATCGCCGGTTCGCTGGCGCGCGAGCAGGGCATCAACCGCGACCAGGCGATGATCGCGCTGCTGCGGGCCAACCCCGAGGCCTTCATCCGTGGCAACGTGAACCTGCTCAAGCAGGGTGCGGTGCTGCGCACGCCGGGCGCCGATGGGCTTGCCCAGATCGATGCACAACAGGCTGCGGCGATTGTGCGCGAGCACACCGCGCAATGGCGGCAGTCGCGCGCTGCGATCCCGCAGCCCGCCGACAGCGGGGTGGCCGCCGCGCCGTCTCCGGCCCCGGCCGCACCGACCGCTGCTGGCCAGGGCGCACGCCTGGAAATCGCGCCGGCCGTCGCCGCCGCCGGCACCACCGCAGGCACAACCACCGGCACCGCTGCCGGCACCGAGGGCGACATGCTGGGTAACGAACAACTGCGACAGGCCAAGGAAGACGTCGCCACGCGCGATGCCGAGATCCAGGAACTGCGCGAACGCGTGGCCGAGCTGGAAAAGCTCAAGGCCCAGCAGCAATCCCTGATCACGATGAAGGACAACGATCTGGCCGCTGCGCAACAGCGCCTGGAGCAGGCACCCGGCACGCGTGACAGCGCCGGCGGTGGCTGGTACTGGTTGGGCCTGGTCGTGCTGCTGCTGGTGGTCGGTGGATGGGCGCTGGTACGCCGCCGCAAGCCATCGCCGCTGCCGCCGCTGTCGCGCGATGGGCTCGATGGCGCGGCATTGGCCGCGGCCGTCCCCGCAGCCGACTATGTGGACGAACTGGCCGCGCAGCAGGAGGACGCGCAGCGCGTGCCCGACGAAGAGACCGTTGCAGAGGCCGACGTCTACGCCGGGCTGCGCCGCGAGCCGGTCTTCCCGCTGGCGTCATCCACGCACGACGCCGATCCGCATGATGCCCTCGACGATCCTCGCTGGAGTGCTACCGCGACGGACGAAGCGCCGGTGTTGCCCGAGGTAGAGGCGACGGCGGCGTCTGCGTACAGCATCGAGGCCGACGCTCAGCATGTGAACGTAGACGATGCGCTGTTCCGCGAGCCGACGCCGCTGATCGAGCCGCCAGCGCATGCGCTGGAAGCTGCCGCGCAGCCGTCGTTCCGCGGCGTGTTCGAATTCCCCGATGAAACGGCCACTGCCGAACGTCCAGCAGTCGAAAGCGATGACACCCTCGCGGCCGACGCTGAGCCGGTGACTGCCGGCCATGACGTCACCCTCGATAGTGCCGACTCGGTCGCCGACAACGCGCCCACCGCGCCCACCGCGCCCACCGCGCCCATCGGCAGCCCCGGTCGTGATCGACTGGAACTGGCCATCGCCTACCTGGACCTCGGCGATGCCGAGACCGCGCGGACCCTGCTGCACGAAGTGGCCGTCGGCGCCGACCCGCACAGCCAGGCCGAGGCGCGCGAACTGCTGGCGCGACTGGGATGAGCGACGCCCGCCCGCTGGCCGCCCGCGAACGGCGCCTGGACTATGTCGAGTTCGCCTCGCGCGATCCCGCCGCCAGCCGCCACTTCTTCGAGCAGGTGTTCGGCTGGTCGTTCGTGGATTACGGCCCGGACTACACCGCCTTCGACGATGGCCGTTTCCAGGGCGGCTTCTTCCGCGCTGAGCCGCAGACGGCCTCCGCTGGCGGCGCGCCATTGCTGGTGATCTACGCCGATGATCTGCAGCCCATGCTCGAGGCCGTGCTGGCCCAGGGCGGGCAGATCATCAAACCGGTGTTCGCCTTCCCCGGTGGCAGCCGCTTCCAGTTCGTGGAGCCCGGCGGCAACGAGCTGGCCGTATGGTCCGAGCGCGACGCCGTCTGATGCACTACCCGGCGCCTGCGCCGGCCCCCCCAAACCATTGAGGTTCACCATGCGCTACGCACTGGGCGTGGAATACGACGGCAGCGAATTCAAAGGCTGGCAGCAGCTCGGTGAGAGCGGCTGCCCAAGCGTGCAGGCCAGCCTGCAGGATGCGCTGTCCTCGGTGGCCAATGCGCCGATCCAGGTCGTGTGTGCGGGGCGTACCGATGCCGGGGTGCACGGTGAATGCCAGGTCGTGCATTTCGATACCGATGTCGTGCGTGATCCGCGCAGCTGGATGCTGGGCACCACCACGCGCCTGCCGCGCTCCATCGCTGTGCGCTGGTGCGTACCGGTGGCCGACGAGTTCCATGCGCGCTTCGCCGCGCGCGCGCGCCGCTACCGCTACCGTCTGCTCAACCGCCAGGTCCGCCCGGCACTCTATCGGCAGACCCTGAGCTGGGAGCGCAGGCCGCTGGATGCCGAGCTGATGCACGCGGCCGGGCAGGCCCTGTTGGGTGAGAACGACTTCAGCGCCTTCCGCAGCGTGCAGTGCGAGGCCCTGCACGCGCGCCGGCACATGCAGTCGCTCTCGGTGACCCGTCAGGGCGAGGTCGTGGAGGTCGCCGTTCAGGCCAATGCATTCCTTCATCACATGGTGCGCAATATCGTCGGTTCATTGATCCTGGTCGGTTGTGGCGAGCAGCCGGTCGCGTGGATGGGGCAACTGCTGGCCGGGCGCGACCGCACCGTGGCCGGCCCGACCGCTCCGCCGCAGGGATTGGTCTTCGTTGGTCCCCTGTACCCCGACAACTGGCAGCTGCCTGCCGAGGTCACCTTATGAGCCGCTCCTTCTACCGCACCCGTATCAAGTTCTGCGGCATGACCCGTGCCGGCGATGTGCGCCTGGCCGGCGAGCTCGGCGTGGACGCCGTCGGCTTCATCTTCGCCCGCGAGAGCAAGCGCCGGGTCGCCCCGGCCGAGGCGCGCGCCATGCGCCAGGCGATCGCACCGATGGTGGACGTGGTGGCCCTGTTCCGCGACAACACCAAGGAAGAGGTGCGCGAAGTGCTGCGCACTGTGCGGCCGACCCTGCTGCAGTTCCACGGCGACGAAGACGAATCGTTCTGCCGCAGCTTCAACATGCCGTACCTGAAGGCCGTGGCGATGGGGGGCAAGGACGAGGTCAACGCCCGCCAGCTGCAGTTGCGCTACCCCAGCGCGGCCGGCTTCCTGTTCGACAGCCACGCCCCCGGTGGCGGCGGTGGCACGGGCGTGGCCTTCGACTGGACCCGCCTGCCGACCGGCCTGCACCGGCCCTTCCTGCTGGCCGGCGGGATCACCCCGGACAACGTGTTCGACGCGATCGTGGCCACGCTGCCGTGGGGTGTGGATGTGTCCAGTGGCATCGAATCCGAACCGGGCATCAAGGACGGCTACAAGATGCGCAAGTTCGTCGAAGAAGTGCGACGCGCCGACTGCCACGAAGCGGATTGATCCGCCCACCCTGGGCCTGGCACCCAGCACCCGGTAGTGCCGGCCGTTGGCCGGCAGCCTGATACACCCGCGCACTCACCCCTTCAGCTGCTCCTGCAGCCACCCGGCCAGCGCATCCACCCGCGGATCCGCCGCCCCCTCCGGCGTGGCCAGCACCCAAAACCCCCCGGTCGCGCCGAATCCCCAGGGTGCCAGCAGCCGGCCGGCGGCCAGCTCATCGGCCACGAGCGGTTCTGGCGCGATCGCCACGCCCAGTCCGGCGACCGCCGCTTCCAGCAGGTAATACAGATGCTCGAAGCCACTGCCCAGCTGCAGCTGTGCCGGCTCCAGCCCATGCGACAGGGCCCAGGCCGGCCACGCCTGCGGGCGTGAGGTCGTATGCAACAGCGATTCGCCCAACAAGGAGGGGGGCGGCTGATGCGCCAGCCGCGCGGCGGCCGGGTGCTGCGGACTCACCACCACGCCCACCCGCTCCGGCGCCAGCTCGCGCACCTGCCAGCCACGGGGCCACGGCGGCTGGGCGAGCAGCAGGACCGCATCCAGGCCCTGTTGCCCGGCGGTGAAGCTCCCGTCCTGGGCGGACCAATGCAGCGGCAGCTGGGGCAGGGCGGTCTGCAGCGCCTGCAGGCGGGGAATCATCCAGCGCGCCAGGATGCTGCCGCTGCAGCCGAGCACCAGCGCTTCGGGCCGCTGCTGGCGCTTGAGCGCCACCACCGCCTCGCGGATCTGCTCGAAGGCACCTTCGCAGGCGGCCTGCAGATCCTCGCCGGCGCGGGTCAGGCGCAGCCCACGCCCTTCGCGCTGGAACAACACGACGCCGAGGTGTTCCTCCAGCAGGCGCAGTTGGCGGCTGATCGCGCCATGGGTGACATGCAGTGCCTCGGCGGCACGGCCAACCCCGCCCAGCCGCGCGGCCGCTTCAAAGCTGCGCAGGGCATTGAGCGGGGGCAACGGTCCGTCGATCATGTGAGTTTTCCTGACAGGTCGTGGCAGATATTATCGATATTCCTGTCATGACAGGTGCGTTAAATTGGCAGCCTGTCTCCACCGGCTGTCGCGCTATGTCTGCTTCCCCCGTCTCCCCCATCGTCGATTTCCACGCCTACCCCGATGCCAACGGCCATTTCGGCCGCTATGGCGGGAGTTTCGTCGCCGAGACCCTGATCGGACCGTTGCAGGAACTGGCGGCCGCCTATGACCAAGCGCGGCGCGATCCGGCCTTCATCGCCGCCTACGACAAGGACCTGACCCACTACGTGGGCCGTCCCAGCCCGATCTATCACGCCGAGCGCCTCAGCCAGCAGGTCGGCGGCGCGCAGATCCTGCTCAAGCGCGAGGACCTGAACCACACCGGCGCGCACAAGATCAACAACACCATCGGCCAGGCGTTGCTCGCCGCGCGGATGGGCAAGACGCGCATCATCGCCGAGACCGGCGCCGGCCAGCACGGCGTGGCAAGTGCCACCGTGGCCGCCCGGCTGGGCCTGGAATGCGTGGTGTACATGGGTGCCACCGACATCGAACGGCAGAAGATCAACGTCTACCGCATGAAGCTGCTCGGGGCGACGGTGGTGCCGGTCACCTCCGGCTCGGCCACGCTCAAGGATGCACTCAACGAAGCGATGCGCGACTGGGTAACCAACGTGCGCGACACCTTCTACATCATCGGCACCGTCGCCGGCCCGGACCCGTACCCGCGCATGGTGCGTGACTTCAACGCGATCGTCGGCCGTGAAGCGCGCGCGCAGATGCTGACCGACTACGGCCGCCTGCCCGATGCGATCACCGCCTGCGTCGGTGGTGGCAGCAACGCAATCGGCCTGTTCCATGCCTTCCTCAACGACCGCGACGTGCGCATCGTCGGCGCCGAAGCCGCTGGCGACGGCATCGAGACCGGGCGCCATGCTGCCTCCATCGCGGCCGGTCGCCCGGGTGTGCTGCACGGCAACCGCACCTATGTGATCTGCGACGATGACGGCCAGATCACCGAAACCCATTCGGTCTCGGCCGGCCTGGATTATCCGGGCGTCGGCCCGGAGCATGCGTTCCTGGCCGATGCCGGCCGCGCCGAGTATGTCGGTATCACCGATGACGAAGCGCTGGCTGCGTTCCACCAGTTGGCCCACAGCGAAGGCATCCTGGCCGCGCTGGAATCCAGCCATGCGGTGGCCCAGGCGATCAAGATCGCGCGCGATCTGCCGCGCGACAAGCTGGTGCTGTGCAACCTGTCCGGCCGTGGCGACAAAGACGTGCACACCATCGCTGCCCGCGAGGGTCTCGTTCTGTGAATCCGCTGCTGCGCCAGGGAAGTGCGCTGCTGATGGTGGTCGGCCTGACCGGCTGCGCGCCGCCGGATCCGCCGGTGTTGCCGGCCCCTGCCGCGCCTCTGGGCGCGGTGGCGCCGGCGCGGCAGCTGGCGAGCAATGACGATGACATTGCCAACCGCCCGATCGAGGACGCGCCGGAACCGCCCAAGGCTGCCGATGCGCCCGTTGTGGATGACGCTGCGCCGTCGGTAGTCTCGGTCGCGCTGGATCATGCCGGCGATGTGGTGATCGGGCAGCGCTTCACCGAGCTCGCCGCCGATGGCCCGTGGCATTCGGCCGGCCTGAGCGAAGGCGAGCCCAGCGGCGCCTGCGAGTACTACGAGCGTGGCAACCTGCCCGAAGGCGTCTCGATGATGGTCGAGGATGACCACGTGCAGCGCTTCGAGCTGGCCCCGATCGAGGAATCCTACGAGGCCATCACCCAGCCGGGGCCGTTCGGGCTGCGCCTGGGCATGACGCTGGATGAAGCGCTCAAGCGTCTGCCGCCCGGCAGTACGCGCGCACCGCATGCCTATGACCCGGAAACGGGCGAGTACCTGACCTGGCAGGACCCCGGTTCGGATCTGGCGATCCGGCTGGAGATCTTCGACGGGGTGATATCGAAGCTGTACTGGGGCGCCAGTGGCGCCGTTGAACTGATTGAAGGATGTGCCTGAGATGTCCGTGGACCGTATCGATGCCTGTTTTGCCCGCCTGCGCGATGAGCGCCGCAAGGCGCTGATCCCCTTCATCACCGCCGGCGATCCAGGCCTGGAGGCTACCGTGCCGGTGATGCATGCACTGGCCGCCGCCGGTGCGGACGTGATCGAGCTCGGGGTGCCGTTCTCCGACCCGATGGCCGACGGCCCGACCATCCAGCGCAGCTCCGAGCGTGCGCTGGCCCGTGGGGCAGGGTTGCGCTATGTGCTGGAAACCGTCGCCGCGTTCCGCAAGGACGACGCCACTACCCCGGTGGTGCTGATGGGCTACCTCAACCCGGTCGAGATCCACGGCACGGCCCGCTTCGCGCAGTCCGCCATCGCCGCCGGCGTGGACGGCATCCTGCTGGTCGATCTGCCGCCGGAAGAAGCGGCAGAAACCCGCGAGATCTTCACCGCGGCCGGCCTGGCGCTGATCCTGCTGGCTTCGCCGACGACCGCCGATACCCGCCTGGATACGCTGTCCGCGATGGCCCAGGGCTACCTGTATTACGTCAGCTTCGCCGGCGTGACCGGCGCGTCCGAACGCCTGGACAGCAGTGCGGCCAGTGCCCGCCTGCGCGACCTGCGCCGCCGCTCCAGCGTGCCGGTGGTGGCCGGCTTCGGGATCAAGGATGCGGCCAGTGCCGCGGCCATGGCCGTGGAGGCCGATGGCGTGGTGGTAGGCAGTGCGCTGGTGGCTGCACTGGGTGAGGCGCCCGACGCCACGGCTGCGGCAGCAACCGCGCAGGCATTCCTCACGCCGCTGCGACGTGCCCTCGACGCCGCCTGAAGCACGTAAACGTACGTACCAGAATGGTTTACGTCAGCCCCCCGGCAACCGCCGGGGGGTGCCCGAGCATGGAAACGGTGAGCTAGACTGTCCGCCTTTGCGGCCCCCGGGCCGCCCTGAACGGAAGTAGCATCCCGCATGAGTTGGCTCAGCAAGTTGATGCCGTCTGGCATCCGCACCGACAACGTCCCCAGCAAAAAGCGCAGCGTCCCCGAGGGCCTGTGGGAGAAGTGCAGCAGCTGCGGCAGCGCGCTCTACCGTCCTGAGCTGGAAGAGAACCTGGAAGTCTGCCCCAAGTGTGGCCATCACATGGCCATCCGCGCGCGTGCGCGCCTGGCCGCGCTGTTCGATGCGGACAGCACCACCGAGATCGGTGCGCGCCTGGGGCCGACGGACCTGCTCAAGTTCAAGGACCAGAAAAAGTACAGCGAGCGCATCAAGGCCTCGCAGAAGAACACCGGCGAGTACGACGCACTGATCGCCATGCAGGGCCTGATGAAGGGCCGCCCGCTGGTTGCCTCGGCCTTCGATTTCGCCTTCATGGGCGGCTCGATGGGCTCGGTGGTCGGTGAGCGTTTCTCGCTGGCTGCGGAAAAGGCGCTGGAGATCGGCGCGCCCTACGTGTGCTTCTCCGCCAGTGGCGGCGCGCGCATGCAGGAAGGCCTGTTCTCGCTGATGCAGATGGCCAAGACCTCGGCCGCGCTGGGTCGCCTGCGCGATGCCGGCCTGCCGTACATCTCGGTGCTGACCCATCCGACCACCGGTGGCGTGTCGGCCTCGTTCGCGATGCTGGGTGATATCAACATCGCCGAGCCGCAGGCACTGATCGGTTTCGCCGGCCCGCGCGTGATCGAGCAGACCGTGCGCGAAAAGCTGCCGGAAGGCTTCCAGCGCTCGGAGTTCCTGCTCGAGCACGGTGCGATCGATCAGATCTGCGACCGCCGCGAGATGCGTGACCGCCTGTCGGAGATCCTGGCCATGCTGGCGCGTCAGCCCGCACCCGCACCGGATGCGGCGGCCTGATGGCGTCGCGCAAGTATTTCGGCACCGACGGCATCCGCGGCAAGGTCGGTGAGGGCGTCATCTCCGCCGATTTCGTGCTGCGCCTGGGCAATGCGCTCGGGCGTGCGCTGACCGAGCGCAACGGGCACCGCCCGGTGGTGGTGATCGGCAAGGACACCCGTATCTCCGGCTACATGTTCGAAGCCGCATTGGAAGCCGGGCTGGTCGCCGCCGGCGCCGATGTGCAGCTGCTCGGCCCGATGCCGACGCCGGCGGTAGCCTTCCTCACCCGCACCCTCGGTGCGGATGCGGGTATCGTCATCAGCGCCTCGCACAACCCGCACTACGACAACGGCATCAAGTTCTTCTCCGCCGATGGCGAGAAGCTCGATGACGCCACCGAGCTGGCGCTGGAAGCCGCGCTCGATGCGCCGTTCACCACGGTCGAGTCCGAGCGGCTGGGCAAGGCCATGCGTGCCCGCGATGCGGTTGGCCGCTATATCGAATTCTGCAAGGCCAGCGTGCCGCGCGGGTTCGATCTGCGCGGGCTGAAGATCGTGCTCGACTGCGCGCACGGTGCTACGTACCACGTCGCCCCGCTGCTGTTCCGCGAGATGGGCGCGGAGGTGATCAGCATCGGCGATGCGCCCAACGGCCTGAACATCAACGATGGCGTCGGCTCGATGCACATCGACAATCTCGCTGCGAAAGTGCGTGAGGTTGGGGCCGATTTCGGTATCGCCTTCGACGGCGACGGCGACCGCGTGCTGATGGCCGATGACCAGGGCAATCCGGTCGATGGCGATGATCTGCTGTTCGTGCTGGCCCAGGCCTGGCAGCGCAGTGGGCGCCTGCATGGTCCGGTGGTCGGTACGCTGATGACCAACTTCGGCCTGGAGCAGGCACTGGAACGGCTGAACATCCCGTTCCAGCGCAGCAACGTCGGCGACCGCTACGTGCATCAGGCCCTGGTGGAAAACAATGGCGTGCTCGGCGGCGAAGCCTCCGGTCACCTGTTGTGCCTGGATCGCGCCACCACCGGTGATGCGATCGTCAGCGCGCTGCAGGTGCTGGAAGTGCTGCGCCGTGACGGGACCTCGCTGCGCCAGGCGCTGTCGGTGCTCAACAAGGTGCCGCAGAAGACCGTCAACGTGCGTCTGCAGGGCGCGGCCAAGGCGACCGTGCAGGCCGAGAGCGTGCAGGCCGCGCTGGCGGCTGCGCAGCAGGCAGTGAAAGGGCGTGGGCGTGCGTTCCTGCGCCCCTCGGGCACCGAGCCGGTGGTGCGCGTCACCGTCGAGGCCGACAGCGCCGAGCTGATGCAGTCCACGCTGGACAGCCTCTCGGCAGCGGTGAAGGCAGCTGCCGCGGCCTGAGCCGGGCAGGGATGCCGGAAACTGAAAACGCCCCGGGAGACCGGGGCGTTTTCGTTGCAGCGGCGTGGTGCGTTACGGCCCCGCCACCATCTTCTTCTTCTTCGCCTTGAAGCGATTGAACAGGGGTGCGATCAACGGGTGGTAACTGTAGGCGATGCGCTTGCGCAGCCAGCTCGCCGGCCGGTTGCGGATCGCGAACCGATAGATGTGCCCCGGATCGCCGCCGACCACGTTGCGGCCGAACGGATGCGTGGTATGCAGGTAGTTGAAGCCCTGCGCCCGTGCGATCTGCACGTAGTCCTCGTCGAAATCGCCGTACGGCCAGCACAGCGTGTCCGAGACCGTTCCCAGCTGCTGCTGCAGCACTTCGCGTGCCACCGAGAGGTCGCCGCTGATGCCTTGGCGCTTGTGCTCGCGGGAGATATCCTGCTTGAGCCAGCGCGTGTGCGTGTGGGTATGGCAGTGCACCTCGAACGTGCCGGCGGCGATCATCGCGCGCGCTTCGCTCCAGCGCATCATCACCTCGTCCGGGCGGTTCTCGCGCAGGATCGCCGCCTCGCAGCCGCGATGGTCCGGCGTTGCGGGCAGGGTGGCGCCGGCCTGGCCGGCATGCGGGCGGACATCGCCTTCGCCCATCCAGCCGGTGACCACGAACACGACCGCGTGCATGCCGTACTTGGCCAGGATCGGGTGCGCGTACACCCAGTTGTCCAGGTAGCCGTCATCGAAGGTGATCACGATCGACTTGGCGGGGGTCGGCTTGCCAGCGAGGAAGCCTGCGTACTGGTCCAGCGTCAGCGAGGTCCAGCCGTTGGCCGCCAGCCAGGCGATCTGGCTTTCGAAGTTCTCCGGCGACACCGTGATCATCCCCGGAGAGGGGGAGACATGGTGGTGCATCAGCACCGGGACGGATCTAGCGTTGGCCATGGCCCAGTTCCTTCAACCACTGGTGGTAATAGTGTTCGGTCGCTTCAGTGTGACCGGTCGGGGTGAAACGGTGGGCGCTGCGCATCCACTCCCAGCCCGCCAGGCCCATCTGCTGGCGGCGGTCGGGCTGCTCGATCAGGGTGCGCAGTGCGTTGGTCAACGCAGCCTGATCGCCCAGCGGTGCGAGCAGGGCGTTGCTGCCTTCCACCACCATCTCCGGCACGCCGCCCACGCGCGTGGCGACGATCGGCACGCCGACGTACGCAGCTTCGAGAAACACCGTGCCGGCTGCCTCCTTGTGGGTAGCGAGAGCGAAGATATCGAAACCGGTCATCAGCCGGCAAGCGCCCTGGCGGTAGCCCAGCAAGTGCACCTGGGCGGCGATGCCGAGCTGCTCGCGCAGGGCGATCAGGCGGTCCATCACCGGCTGGCCGTCGCCGACGATCACCAGCTGCACGCGCGCATCGGCGCGGCACAGCGGCGCCATGGCCTGCAGCAGTTCCAGGTGGCCCTTGGGCTCGCGCAGCACCGCGACGCAGCCGACCACGATCTGTTCGTCGTTGAAGCCCAGCTCCGCGCGCACGTCCGCGCGGGTGTCCTGCAGGCACTGCCAAGGATCGCGCTTGGCGATCTGCGACCACTGCGGCGGTACTGCGATCGGCGGGACGATGCCGACGTGCGCGTCCTCGATGCCGCGGCTGACCATCAGCTTCTTCACGAAACTGCTCACCGTCATCACCCGGTGGGGCAGGCCGGTGTAGGTCAGCAGCGAGTTGATCGGGCTCATCAGGTGGCGCGAGCGCACCACCAGTGGCGTGCCGCCCAGGCGTGCGCCGGCAGCGGCGATCAGGCTGTCGCGGCGGCTGGTGGTGTTGACCACGTCGTAGCCTTGGCGGCGCACCAGGCGCGAGACTGACCAGATCCCCCGCAGCATGCGCAGCAGGCCGCCCATTTTCAGCGCGTGGACGGTGAAGCCGGCTTCGCGCGCCATCTCGCCCAGGCGGGCGCCGGGCTGGCAGAGCAGGGAGACGTCATGGCCGCGCTCGCGCATGGCCAGCATGTGGCGATAGATGTAGATCTCCTGCCCGCCAAATCCCTTGGCAGCCTCGGTATGGAGAATTTTCAGTGGCACGTTCATCGGTGGACAGTCCATGTGTGGAAAAGCGCCCGTGGCATGCGCGGGCGGCCATCGTCATTGCCTGCGGGATCGCGCCAGCGCATCCCATGCGCTGTGCGGTGCCGTGGGTGGAGGGTCATGCGGGTCCATTGGCCACACGCTGGGCCCTGCCGGCGTGAGCCAGCGCAACGCCGTCGGCGATGAGGGGAGGGCAGGGCATCCATGAGGCGGACCGGGCGACGCTGGGAGTAAAGGGGGGCGGCGCGTGAGCGTCGCCGTTAGCCCGTTCTGGCCGTCTGGGCGCGCGCATTGTATCGGTTTGTATCAATGTATCGGTGGCGGGGTTGGCCCGTTCTGGCACAATGTTCAGCCGGGCCACAGCTGGCCCACCGACCACCATGAACAAGCAGGAATCGCTGTGAGCCAGATCCCCACCCTCGATATCACCCGTTTTGACACCGACCGCGACGCGTTCGTGGCCGAGCTGGGTGCGGCCTACCGCGAATGGGGCTTTGCTGGCATCCGCAACCACGGCATTCCGCAGGCCGACATCGACGCCGCGTATGAGGTCTTCAAGGCCTTCTTCGCGTTGCCGGAAGAGACCAAGCGCCAGTACCACGTGCCCGGCAGCGGCGGCGCGCGCGGCTACACCGCCTTCGGCGTGGAGACCGCCAAGGGTTCGCAGCACTTCGATCTGAAGGAGTTCTGGCACATCGGTCGTGAGATCCCGGACGACTCCAAGTACCGTGACGTGATGGCCCCGAACCTGTGGCCGAGCGAGGTCCCGGACTTCCGTGAACGCGGCTACGCCATCTACCAGGCGCTGGACAAGCTGGGTTCGCGCGTCCTGTCGGCGCTGGCCCTGCACATTGGCCTGCCGGAGGATTTCTTCGCCGACAAGACCAACAACGGCAACTCGATCCTGCGTCCGATCCACTACCCGCCGATCACCGCGGAGAACATCCCGAACGTGCGCGCCGGTGCCCATGGCGACATCAACTTCATCACGCTGCTGGTCGGCGCCAGCGCCGCCGGCCTGGAAGTGCAGTCGCACGAGGGCAAGTGGGTGCCGTTCACCTCGGACGCGGACACCATCGTGGTCAACATCGGCGACATGCTGCAGCGCCTGACCAACCATGTGTATCCCTCGACGATCCACCGCGTGGTCAATCCCCCGGGCGAGCAGGCGCGCCAGCCGCGTTATTCGGTGCCGTTCTTCCTGCACCCGAACCCGGATTTCCTGATCGACGTGCTGCCGACCTGCATCACCCCGGAAAACCCGAGCCGCTACCCGGAGCCGATCACCGCCCACGGCTTCCTGGAAGAGCGCCTGCGCGAGATCAAGCTGAAGTAAGCGATCCTACCGGAGCAAGAACGAAGGCCGCCGAAAGGCGGCCTTCTTCGTTTCGTGTATTGCCTGCCTCTGGCTGGCTCCAAACATTGCTGCCCTGGTTGCATTTGGCTATTCGCTGCCCCGTGTTGGGCGAGCGCTGCCATGCCCAGCCGGGACGCGCCGTAAACCCGTCCATGGGGGCTCGACGTGCGCCATCCATGGCGCCCGACGGTCCCGGCTGGGCATGGCAGCGCTCGCCCCGACAGATTGCCTCGCCGGAGAGCAGGGCAGATTCAACGCCGACCCACCGCGTCTTAGCCGTCCCATGCAAGCCGACACACTGTCAGAGGGTGGGCGTGGGTGGGTTGGCGGGACCGTTATGCGCCATGGAAGGCGCATCTCGAGCCCCCATGGGTGAGAGCGCATTGCTTGCGAGGCACTGCCTCGCATGCGTTCGAACGCACAGCCGCCAGCGGCTGGGCCGGGCCGCGGAGCGGGGTTTACGGCGTGTCCCGCCAACCCACCCACGCCCGCCCAGTCCGGGCACGTCCACCGGCCCCGTCGCCCTTGCTTTTGACTTGGGGCCGCAACGAAAAATAAATATCCAATTGAAATGTAAGCGTTTTCTCGCCAACGCCATTTCGTTGCATCCGTTATCATGGCCGGCTGATACCCAAAGGAGCCCCCGCCATGCGCCGCAAGATCGTCGCCGGTAACTGGAAGCTGCACGGCAGCCGCCAATTCGCCACCGACCTGGTCAGTGACCTGGTTGCCGACCTCCCACTGCAGGGCGTCGAAGTCGTGGTCCTGCCGCCGCTCCCATACCTGGGCGAACTGGTCGAAGCCTTCGAAGGGCGCGCCGTCGCCTTTGGCTCCCAGGATGTCAGCAGCAACGAAAAGGGCGCCTACACCGGCGAAGTCTCGGCCACCATGTTGGCTGAAGTCGGTGCCCGCTATGGCCTGGTCGGCCACTCCGAACGCCGCCAGTACCATGCCGAAAGCAGTGAGCTGGTCGCGCGCAAGTTCGCCGCCGCCCTGCATGCCGGCCTGACCCCCATCCTGTGCGTGGGCGAAACCCTCGAACAGCGCGAGGCCCATCAGACCGAGGCGGTCATCGCCGCCCAGCTCGCCCCGGTGCTGGAACTGGTCGGCGCCGCCGGCTTCGCCCAGGCTGTAGTCGCCTATGAGCCGGTCTGGGCCATCGGTACCGGCCGGACCGCCTCCAAGGAGCAGGCCCAGCAGGTCCACGCGTTCATCCGTGGCGAAGTGGCCAAGCTCGATGCTAGAATTGCGGATTCACTGTCGATCCTCTATGGCGGCAGCGTGAAGCCCGACAACGCCGCGGAACTGTTCGCACAGCCCGATGTCGATGGTGGGCTGGTGGGCGGCGCCTCCCTGGTGGCCGCGGACTTCCTTGCCATCGCTGCCGCGGCGGCGGGGCGCTAATTAGTTACGTTGTCGGCCCAACCGCCGGCACGACATGTCCGAGGACGGATTCGAAATGCTGATGTTGATCCTCAATGTGGTCTACGTGCTGGTCGCAGTGGCCATGATCGCGCTCATCCTGATGCAGCGTGGTTCCGGCGCGGCCGCAGGGTCGGGTTTCGGTGCCGGTGCCTCGGGCACTGTGTTCGGCGCGCGTGGCGCGTCCAACTTCCTGTCCAAGTCGACCAAGTGGCTGGCCGTGGTGTTCTTCGGTATCAGCCTCTTCATGGCCTGGTACGCCAGCCATGGCTCGCGCCCGGCGGCGCAGCAGGATCTGGGTCTGATGTCGGCGCCGGCCGCCACTGCGCCGGCCGCACCGGCAGGCGAGCTTCCGGTCGTGCCGAAGGCCCCGGAAACCCCGTCGCAGCAGCCTGTTCCGTCGGCCACTGTGCCGGCTCAGGCGGAAACGCCGAAATCTGGTGAAGAAAAGCCTTCGGAAGGCACCCAGACTCGCTGAAGACGGTTACAATATGCGGCGCACTGGAGAACAACCGGTGCGATCGTAAGCCCAGGTGGCGGAATTGGTAGACGCACTACCTTGAGGTGGTAGCGACGAGAGTCGTAGGGGTTCGAGTCCCCTCTTGGGCACCATTTGTTTGTAAGCGGGTTCGTCTGGCGCGCAAAGCGCCAGGTAGCGGTATCCGTCCACTCCCCCATGCCAAAGCGCCTGCAGGCGCAGCGGCAGAGGCAAGAGAGAATCGCTGTGCTGGCCGAATATTTGCCGTCTCTGCTGTTTCTGATCGTTGCCACCGGTATCGGCGTTGCGCTGATGCTGGTTGGCCGATTCCTCGGTCCCCGACGTCCTGATCTTAAAAAGCTCTCGCCGTACGAATGCGGCTTCGAGGCTTTCGAGGACGCGCGCATGAAGTTCGATGTGCGCTACTACCTGATCGCGATTCAGTTCATCGTATTTGATCTGGAAATCATCTTCATCGTGCCGTGGACCCAGGTCTTCATGGAACTGGGCGCACGTTCGCTGGTCACGATGGGCCTCTTCGTAGGCATGCTTTTCCTCGGTTTCATTTACGTCTGGAAGAAGGGAGCGCTGGAATGGGAGTAATTCAGACGCTCGACGGCCTGATGAACAACCCGGTCCCGGAAGGGCGGGTCGATGACATCCTGCGCCCCGAAGGCGACAACCCCCTGCTCGAAAAGGGCTACGTGACCACCAGCGTCGATGCGCTGTTGAATTGGGCGCGTACCGGTTCGATGTGGCCGATGACCTTTGGTCTGGCCTGCTGCGCAGTGGAAATGATGCACGCCGGTGCGGCGCGTCTGGATCTTGACCGTTACGGTGTGGTGTTCCGCCCGTCGCCGCGTCAGTCCGACGTGATGATCGTGGCCGGCACCCTGGTCAACAAGATGGCTCCGGCCCTGCGCAAGGTCTATGACCAGATGCCGGACCCGAAGTGGGTCATCTCGATGGGCAGCTGCGCCAACGGTGGCGGCTACTACCACTACTCCTATGCAGTAGTGCGTGGCTGTGACCGCGTGGTGCCGGTGGACATCTATGTCCCCGGCTGCCCACCTACCGCCGAAGCGCTGGTGTACGGGATCCTGCAGTTGCAGAAGAAGATCTGGCGTACGCAGACCATCGCCCGCTGACATCCCTCCTGACAAGAGCACGCCAAGCCCCCATGGCAGAGCAAGCACATTCCTTCATCGACCGACTTTCCGCACGTTTCGCAGGTGCGCAGGTCTTCGTGGTCGAACCCCGCGGCGAAGTGACGCTGGAAGTGCCCGCCGCTGACTGGCATGCCGCCGCTCTGGCGCTGCGCGACGAATTC
Source organism: Stenotrophomonas sp. 05L413 (assembly GCF_056397945.1). Taxonomy (NCBI): domain Bacteria; kingdom Pseudomonadati; phylum Pseudomonadota; class Gammaproteobacteria; order Lysobacterales; family Lysobacteraceae; genus Stenotrophomonas; species Stenotrophomonas sp. 05L413. The sequence goes on along the minus strand of NZ_JBFTOL010000001.1, from coordinate 509,703 downwards.
GGTTTCGAGCAGGCGGTTGACCTGTGCGGCCTGGACTACCTCGGCTATGGCAGCGACGAATGGGATACGGCCGATGTGTCGTCCCAGGGCTTCAGCCGTGGCGTGGAGGGCAAGTCCGTCGGCCGTTTCGCCTGGGGTGAATTCCCCACCCGCGAAACCAGCGATGGCGCCCAGCCGCAGCCGATCCCGCTGCAGCGTTTCGCCGTGGTTACCCAGCTGCGTTCCTACCAGCACAACCTCACGATGCGCATCCGTTGCTTTGCGCCGAACGAGGAGCTGCCGGTGGTCGCGTCGTTGACCAACATCTGGCCAGGCCTGAACTGGTTCGAGCGCGAAGCGTTCGATCTGTTCGGCGTGATCTTCGAAGGTCACCCGGACCTGCGCCGGATCCTGACCGACTACGGTTTCGTCGGGCACCCGTTCCGCAAGGATTTCCCGCTGATCGGCAACGTCGAAGTGCGCTACGACGAAGAGAAGCAGCGCGTGATCTACGAGCCGGTAACCTCGGTCGAGCCGCGCGTCGGCGTGCCGCGTGTCATCCGTGACGACGCCCGTTTCCAGACCGCTGCCGGCGAAAGCGCGCAGACGGAGGCAAGCAAGTGAGTGAATTCCACCAGGCCAGCCAGGCCTTTGCGAGCAATCCGGCCGAACTCCGGCAGGAGATCCGCAACTACACGATGAACTTCGGCCCGCAGCATCCGGCCGCGCACGGTGTGCTGCGCCTGATCCTGGAAATGGACGGCGAAACCATCATGCGTGCCGACCCCCACGTGGGCCTGCTGCACCGTGGTACCGAAAAGCTGGCCGAGTCCAAGCCGTTCAACCAGTCGATCGGCTACATGGATCGCCTGGATTACGTGTCGATGATGTGCAACGAGCACGCCTATGTGCGCGCGATCGAAACCCTGATGGGGATCGAGGCGCCCGAGCGTGCCCAGTACATCCGCACCATGTTCGACGAAATCACCCGCATCCTGAATCACCTGATGTGGTTGGGGTCCAACGCGCTCGATCTGGGCGCGATGGCGGTCATGCTGTACGCCTTCCGCGAGCGCGAAGAGCTGATGGACTGCTATGAAGCGGTCTCCGGCGCGCGCATGCATGCGGCGTATTACCGTCCGGGCGGCGTCTACCGCGACCTGCCGGACCACATGCCCAAGTACAAGGAATCGCGCTGGCACAAGGGCAAGGCCCTGAAGAACCTCAACGCCTCGCGCGAAGGTTCGCTGCTGGATTTCCTGGAGAACTTCACCGTTGAATTCCCCCAGCGCGTCGACGAATACGAAACCCTGCTGACCGACAACCGTATCTGGAAGCAGCGTACGGTCGGCATCGGCGTGGTCACCCCGGAACTGGCCCATGCCTGGGGCATGACCGGCGTGATGCTGCGCGGCTCGGGCATTGCCTGGGATCTGCGCAAGAAGCAGCCGTATGCCAAGTACGACGCGGTCGAGTTCGACATCCCGCTCGGCAAGGAAGGTGACTGCTACGACCGTTACCTGTGCCGCGTGGCCGAGATGCGCGAATCCAACCGCATCATCAAGCAGTGCGTGACCTGGCTGAAGGCCAATCCGGGTCCGGTCATGGTCAAGAACTTCAAGGTCGCGCCGCCCAGCCGCGAAGACATGAAGGACGACATGGAAGCGCTGATCCATCACTTCAAGCTGTTCAGTGAAGGCTACTGCGTCCCGGCCGGCGAAACCTACGCCGCCGTCGAAGCGCCCAAGGGCGAGTTCGGCTGCTACCTGATGTCCGATGGTGCCAACAAGCCGTTCCGCGTGCATCTGCGCGCGCCGGGCTTCGCCCATCTGTCCTCGATCGACTCGATCGTGCGCGGGCACATGCTCGCCGACGTGGTGGCCATGATCGGCACCTACGATCTGGTGTTCGGCGAGGTGGACCGGTGATCGCATCCGCTTGCACGACGCCTGACACCCGCCGGCTGCTGCCGGCGCTGCAGGCTCTGGTTTTTAACGATTTCGTATTCGCTGAGGTCGGCCGATGAAGGCGACAGGTAATTTCGAGGCGGCGCGTGACGTCGACCCGATGGTGGTCTTGAATGACAAGACCCGTGCGCACATCGATCACTGGCTGGCCAAGTTCCCGCCGGATCGCAAGCGCTCGGCTGTCCTGCAGGGCCTGCACGCCGCACAGGAACAGAATGCGGGCTGGCTGACCGACGAGCTGATCGCCGGCGTCGCCAAGTACCTGGATCTGCCGCCGGTGTGGGCCTACGAGGTCGCCAGCTTCTACTCGATGTTCGAACTGGAGAAGGTCGGCCGCCACAACGTCGCCTTCTGCACCAACATCAGCTGCTGGTTGAACGGTGCCGAAGACCTGGTCGCGCACGCCGAGAAGAAGCTCGGGTGCAAGACCGGTCAGTCCACCGCCGATGGCCGCATCTACCTCAAGCGCGAAGAAGAATGCCTGGCCGGTTGCGCCGGTGCGCCGATGATGGTCATCAATGGCCATTACCACGAGCGCCTGACCGTCGAGAAAGTCGACGAGCTGCTGGACGGGTTGGAGTAAGACATGGCACATCATCACGCACCCAGTGGTCCGGTCGGTCCCGCACCGTTGCCGCACCAGGTGGTCTACACCACCCTGCATTACGACACTCCGTGGTCGTATGAAAGCTACCTCAAGACCGGCGGCTACGCTGCCCTGCGCAAGATCCTCGAAGAGAAGATCTCGCCGGAGCAGGTCATCGAGATGGTCAAGCAGTCCAACCTGCGCGGCCGTGGCGGCGCGGGCTTCCCGACCGGCCTGAAGTGGTCCTTCATGCCCAAGGGCACCATGCAGAAGTACATCCTGTGCAACTCGGATGAATCCGAGCCGGGGACCTGCAAGGACCGCGACATCCTGCGTTACAACCCGCATTCGGTGGTGGAAGGCATGGCGATCGCCTGCTACGCCACCGGCTCGACCGTGGGCTACAACTACCTGCGTGGTGAGTTCCACCACGAGCCGTTCGAGAACTTCGAGCAGGCCCTGGCCGACGCATACGCGAACGGCTGGCTGGGCAAGGACATCCTCGGCAGCGGCGTGGACATCGACATCTACGGTGCGCTGGGTGCCGGCGCCTACATCTGCGGCGAAGAAACCGCGCTGATGGAATCGCTGGAAGGCAAGAAGGGCCAGCCGCGCTACAAGCCGCCGTTCCCGGCCAACTTCGGCCTGTACGGCAAGCCGTCGACGATCAACAACACCGAGACCTATGCCTCGGTGCCGGCGATCATCCGCAACGGCCCGGAATGGTTCGCAGGCCTGAGCCTGACCAAGAACGGCGGTCCGAAGATCTTCTCGGTCTCCGGTTGCGTGCAGAAGGGTGGCAACTTCGAAGTGCCGCTGGGCACCACCTTCGACGACCTGCTGGAAATGGCCGGTGGTCTGAAGCCGGGCCGCACGCTCAAGGGCGCGGTCCCGGGCGGCGTTTCGATGCCGGTGCTGAAGGCTGAAGAGCTCAAGGGCCTGCAGATGGACTACGACACCCTGCGTGCCCTGGGCACCGGTCTGGGGTCGGGCGCCATCGTGGTGCTGGATGACAGCGTCTGCTGCGTCAAGTTCGCCTGCCGCATCAGCCAGTTCTTCCACAAGGAATCCTGCGGGCAGTGCACCCCGTGCCGTGAAGGCACCGGCTGGATGCACCGCGTGCTGGAGCGCATCGTCGCCGGCAAGGCCACGATGGAAGACCTGCATCAATTGAAGACGGTGGCCGGCCAGATTGAAGGCCACACCATCTGCGCGTTCGGTGAAGCGGCGGCATGGCCCATCCAGGGCTTCCTGCGCCAGTTCTGGGACGAATTCGAGTACTACATCGTCAACGGTCATTCGATGGTTGACGGCAAGAAGGTGGAGGCAGCCGCCGCATGAGCGCGCAACCCGTAAACCCGAGCGTGCCACCGGATCATGTGACCGTCGAAATCGACGGCCAGTCCCTGGTCGTGCCCAAGGGCTCGATGATCATCCAGGCCGCCGACAAGGCGGGCATTCCGATCCCGCGCTTCTGCTACCACGAGAAGCTGCCGATCGCCGCCAACTGCCGCATGTGCCTGGTCGACGTGGAAAAGTCGCCCAAGCCGGCGCCGGCCTGCGCCACGCCCGTCATGGATGGCATGAAGGTCGCCACCCGCAGTGAAAAGGCGCTGAAGTTCCAGCGCTCGGTGATGGAATTCCTGCTGATCAACCATCCGCTGGACTGCCCGATCTGCGATCAGGGCGGCGAGTGCGAGCTGCAGGACGTTTCGCTGGGCTATGGCCGTTCGGTCAGCCGCTTCAACGAGCGCAAGCGCGTGGTGCCCGACGAGGACATCGGTCCGCTGGTCGCCACCGAAATGACCCGCTGCATCCAGTGCACCCGCTGCGTCCGCTTCACGGCCGACGTTGCCGGTACTTACGAGCTGGGTGGCATGTACCGCGGTGAGAACCTGCAGATCGGCACCTACGACGGCAAGCCGCTGACCACCGAGCTGTCCGGCAACGTGGTCGACGTCTGCCCGGTCGGTGCGCTGACCAACAAGGTGTTCCAGTTCCGCGCCCGTCCGTGGGAACTGACCGCGCGCGAATCGCTGGGCTACCACGACGCGATGGGCTCGAACCTGTTCCTGCACGTGCGCCGCGGCGAAGTACTGCGCGTGGTGCCGCGCGACAACGAGTCGGTCAACGAATGCTGGCTGTCCGATCGCGACCGCTATTCGCACCAGGGCCTGTACAGCGAAGACCGTGCGGTCAAGCCGCTGCGCAAGGTCAATGGCGAGTGGAAGGAAGTGAGCTGGGCCGAAGGCCTGGCCGCGGCCAAGGAGATCTTCGCCGCCCACCAGGGTGACGACCTCGGCGTGCTGGTGCACCCGTCGGCCTCGAACGAGGAGGGTGCACTGCTGGCCCGTCTCGCCGCCGGCCTGGGCACCACGAACATCGATCACCGCATCAACAACCGCGATTTCTCCGACGCCGCCACCGCCGAAGTCTTCGGCCTGCCGCTGGCCGAGATCGAAGGCGCGGACAGCATCGTCGTGCTCGGCAGCAACATCCGCCACGAGCTGCCGCTGCTGCATGCCCGCCTGCGCAAGGCGCAGACCACGCGCAACGCGAAGATCCACGCCGTCAACCCGGTGGACTTCGATTTCGCCTTCAAGCTGGCCAGCAAGCAGATCGTCGCCCCGTCGGCCTTCATCGACGCACTGGGCAACGCCGCGCTGCGTGACGCCGTGAAGGGCGCGAGCAACGCCGTGCTGATCGTCGGTGGCATCGCCGAAAACCACCCGCAGGCCGCCGCGATCCGCGCCGCTGCGCGTGATTTCGCCGCCGCGACCGGTGCCAAGCTGTGCCGCATCCCGCAGGGCGCCAATGCCGTGGGTCTGACCCGCGCCGGCGTGCTGCCGGCCGGCAAGGACGTCAACGCCATGCTGGCCCAGCCGCGCAAGGCCTATGCGATCTACGGCATCGAGCCGGGCCTGGACTTCGCCGCCGCCGCCGCTGCCCGCAAGGCACTGGCCGGTGCGCAGGTGGTGGCTTTCAGCCAGTTTGCCTGTGCCTCGACCCGCGATGTCGCCGACGTGATCCTGCCGATCGGTGCACTGCCGGAAGTGGATGCCACCCTGACCAACCTCGATGGTCGCGAGCAGTCGGCCCGTGCCGGCGGCAAGCTGCCGGGCGAGGCGCGTGAAGGCTGGCGCGTGCTGCGTGCACTGGGCGGCGAGATGTCGCTGGCCGGTTTCGAGTTCACCGATCTGGCCGGCCTGCGCGCCAGCCTGGCACCGGTCAGCGTCACCGTCTCGTCCTCGGCGGCAATGCCGGTGGCAGGCGAGGGCCTGGAAGTGACCTCGACCGCCGCGATCTACCGCACCGATGCGGTGGTCCGTCGCGCCCAGGCACTGCAGTCGCATCCGCTCAACACCGCCCCGCGCATCGTGCTCAACGCCGACGACGCTGCCCGCCTGCAGTTGGTGGAAGGCCAGATGGCCAAGGTCGGCACCGATGCCGGCCGCGCCACCCTGCCGGTGGTGGTCGACGCCCGCGTTGCGGCCGGGTCGGTCTGGATTGAATCGGGCCACGGTGCAACCGCACCGCTGGGTGCCGCACGCGTAACGGTGGTGGCTGCATGAACGAATTGCTGTTGAACGCGGTTGACCCGCTGCACCAGTGGCTGCTGTCACTGGGCGACATCGGCGCGCTGCTCTGGATCATCCTGAAGATCCTGGTGATCGCCATGCCGGTGATCATCTCGGTGGCCTTCTACGTGGTCTGGGAGCGCAAGCTGATCGGCTGGATGCACGTGCGTCATGGCCCGATGTATGTCGGCATGGGCATCTTCCAGGCCTTCGCCGACGTCTTCAAACTGCTGTTCAAGGAGATCATCCAGCCGAGCAGCTCGCACAAGGCGATGTTCATCCTTGCGCCGCTGATCACGCTGGGCCCGGCCTTCGCGGCCTGGTCGGTGATTCCCTTCGACGCACAGATCGTGCTGTCCAACGCCAACGCCGGTCTGCTGTACCTGTTGGCAATGACCTCGCTGGGCGTGTACGGCATCATCCTGGCCGGTTGGGCCTCCAACTCGAAGTACGCGTTCCTGGGTGCCATGCGCGCCTCGGCGCAGATGATCAGCTACGAAATCGCGATGGGCTTTGCCCTGGTCGGCGTGATGATCGCCTCGGGCAGCCTCAACCTGAGCAGCATCGTGATGGCGCAGGCGGGCAACTCCGGTCTGTTCGACTGGTTCCTGCTGCCGCTGTTCCCGTTGTTCATCGTGTACTGGGTGTCCGGCGTCGCCGAAACCAACCGCGCGCCGTTCGACGTCGTGGAAGGTGAATCGGAAATCGTGGCCGGCCACATGGTCGAATACTCCGGTGGTGCATTCGCGCTGTTCTTCCTGGCCGAATACGCCAACATGATCCTGATCAGCTTCCTGATCTCGATCTTCTTCCTCGGTGGTTGGCTGAGCCCGCTCCAGGGCTGGATCACGGCAGACATCTCGCCGTGGATCGACTGGATCTGGAAGGGCGGCTGGCCGTGGCTGCTGCTGAAGGTCTTCTTCTTCGCCAGCTCCTACATCTGGTTCCGTGCCAGCTTCCCGCGCTTCCGTTACGACCAGATCATGCGTCTGGGCTGGAAGGTCTTCATCCCGCTCACCATCTTCTGGATTGCAGTGACGGCGTTGATGGTGTTTTACGGCGTGATCCAGAAGGGCGTCTAAGCGATGAACCGAATTACCCATTACTTCAAAAGCCTGCTGCTCCTTGAGCTGCTCGGTGGTCTGTGGCTGACCCTGAAGTACGCCTTCAAGCCGAAGTACACGATGATGTACCCGATGGAGAAGTTCCCGCAGTCGCCGCGTTTCCGCGGTCTGCATGCACTTCGCCGCTATCCCAACGGTGAGGAACGCTGCATCGCATGCAAACTGTGCGAAGCGGTGTGCCCGGCGCTGGCGATCACCATCGATTCGGCCAAGCGCGAGGACGGCACCCGCCGTACCACCCGTTACGACATCGATCTGTTCAAGTGCATCTTCTGCGGCTTCTGTGAAGAAAGCTGCCCGGTGGACTCGATCGTCGAGACCCACATTCTCGAGTACCACTTCGAGAACCGTGGCGAGAACATCGTTACCAAGCCGCAGCTGCTGGCCATCGGTGATCGGCTTGAAGCCGAGATCGCCGAGCGTCGCGCCGCCGATGCCGCTTTCCGCTGAGGTCGAATGATGGATTGGGTAAATATCAGTTTCTGGGTCTTCTCCATCGTGGCGGGCATTTCCGCTGCGGCGGTGATCAGCGTGCGCAATCCGGTCTACGCCGTGTTGTGCCTGATCCTGACCTTCTTCTCCGTGGCCTGCATCTGGATCCTGGTCGGGGCCGAGTTCCTCGGTGTCGCGCTGGTGCTGGTCTACGTCGGCGCGGTCATGGTGCTGTTCCTGTTCGTGGTGATGATGCTGGACATCGATCCCTCCAACCTGCGTGAGGGCTGGGTACGTTACCTGCCGCTGGGCCTGGTGGTGGCGGTGACGATGCTCGTGCAGATGCTGGTGCTGATCGGCGTGAAGGGCAGGGCGGTCAATCCGTTCCCGGCCGACAACGCTGCCGCGCTGGCGGCCGACACCTCCAACATCACTTGGCTGGCCCGCAGCCTGTTCACCGAGTACCTGCTGCCGTTCGAGTTCGCTGCCGTCATCCTGACCGTGGCCGTGGTTGCCGCCGTCATGCTGACCCTGCGTCGCCGCACCGGCCTGAAGACCCAGAACCCGTCCGAGCAGACCATGGTCAAGGGCAGCGATCGCCTGCGCATCGTCAAGATGGATGTGGAGAAGCCGGTCGTGCACACCAATATCAAGCCGTCCAGCAACGAGGAGGCGCAGCCATGATCACGCTTGGCCACATTCTGGCGCTGGGTGCGGTGCTGTTCTGCATCAGCCTTGCCGGCATTTTCCTCAACCGCAAGAACATCATCGTGCTGTTGATGTCCATCGAGTTGATGCTGCTGTCGGTCAACATCAATTTCGTCGGGTTCTCGCGTGAGATGGGTGATACGGCCGGACAGCTGTTCGTCTTCTTCATCCTGACCGTGGCCGCGGCCGAGGCCGCCATCGGCCTCGCGATCCTGGTAACCCTGTTCCGTACTCGCCGCACCATCAATGTCGGCGAAGTCGATTCGCTGAAGGGCTGATCCGTAGATGGAAATCACTCTCTCCAAGAGTCTGTTGATCGCAGTGGTGCTCGCACCGCTGTTCGGCAGCATCATCGCCGGCCTGTTCGGTCGTCAGGTCGGTCGCGCTGGCGCGCAGGCGGTCACCATCCTCGGCGTGGCGGTCAGCTGCGTGCTGTCCAGCTACGTGCTGTACATGCTGCTGTGGGGCGGCGCCCAGCCGTTCAACCAGAACCTCTATACGTTCTTCGACGTGGGCCAGTACTCGGCGCACGTCGGCTTCATGGTCGACAAGCTCACCGCGATGATGATGGTCGTGGTGACCTTCGTATCCTTCCTGGTGCACGTGTACACCATCGGCTACATGCAGGATGACCCGGGCTACCAGCGGTTCTTCAGCTACATCTCGCTGTTCACCTTCTCGATGCTCACCCTGGTGATGAGCAACAACTTCCTGCAGCTGTTCTTCGGCTGGGAAGCGGTGGGCCTGGTGTCCTACCTGCTGATCGGGTTCTGGTTCAAGCGCCCGACCGCCATCTTCGCCAACATGAAGGCCTTCCTGGTCAACCGTGTCGGTGACTTCGGCTTCATCCTCGGCATCGCCGGCGTGTTGTGGGTGTTTGGCACCCTGGATTACGCCACCGTGTTCGCCAACGCCCAGGTGCTGGGCCACCCGGATGCGCTGATCCAGATCTGGTCGGGCACGATCGATCTGTTCGGCACCTCCATCCCGGTGATGAGCGAGCCGGTGATCTGGTCGGTCGCCACCGTGATCTGCATCTGCCTGTTCATCGGTGCGATGGGCAAGTCGGCCCAGGTGCCGCTGCACGTCTGGCTGCCGGACTCGATGGAAGGCCCGACCCCGATCTCGGCCCTGATCCATGCCGCGACCATGGTCACCGCGGGCATCTTCATGGTCACCCGCATGTCGCCGCTGTTCGAGCTGTCGCAGACCGCGCTGAACTTCGTGCTGTTCATCGGTGCCACCACCGCGTTCTTCACCGGCCTGATCGGCATCGTGCAGAACGACATCAAGCGCGTCGTCGCGTACTCCACGCTGTCCCAGCTGGGTTACATGACCGTCGCCCTGGGTGTGTCGGCGTACTCGGCGGCCGTGTTCCACCTGATGACCCACGCCTTCTTCAAGGCGCTGCTGTTCCTCGGCGCGGGTTCGGTGATCATCGCCATGCACCACGAGCAGGACATGCGCAAGATGGGCGGCCTGCGCAAGTACATGCCGATCACCTTCGTCACCATGTGGATCGGTACGCTGGCCCTGGTCGGTACCCCGTTCTTCTCCGGCTTCTACTCCAAGGACACCATCATCGAGGCCGCGCAGCACCACGCGCATGTGTCCTCGAGCTGGGTGGCAACCTACGGGTACTGGGCGGTGCTGGGTGGCGTGGTCGTGACCAGCTTCTACAGCTTCCGCCTGCTGTTCCTGACCTTCCATGGCAAGGAGCGCTTCCGCGACGCGCATGATGCCCATGGTGACGGCCATGACGATAAGCACGCCGGTCACGGCCATGACGATCACCACGCCGCTGACGCGCATGTCGCCGACGCCCACCACGGCGACGCGCATCATGACGATCATGGCCACGGCCATGGCGCGCATGAGCCGCACGAAACCCCGTGGGTGGTGACGCTGCCGCTGATCCTGCTGGCGATCCCCTCGATGGTCATCGGTTTCTTCAGCATCGGTCCGATGCTGTATGGCACCGACTGGGCCGGCGACCACGCCGACGCCGCCATCCCGGGCCAGGTGCATTCGTTCTTCACCGGCATCGTTGATTTCTACGACCCGGCGCGCAACACCATCGGTGCGCTGGCCGAAGAGTTCCACGGCCCGGTGGCCTTCGCGATCCACGGCATGATGGCTCCGGCCTTCATCCTGACGGTGGTCGGCTTCCTGCTGGCGGCGCTGTTCTACCTGTGGAAGCCGGAACTGGCCGGCAAGGCCCGCAAGACCTTCGCGCCGATCGTGTCGGTGCTGGAGAACAAGTACGGCTTCGACAAGCTCTGGATCGGCGGTTTCGCCGGCGGCGGTATCAAGCTCGGCAAGGTTTCGCGCGCGATCGACACGAATGTGGTCGATGGTGTGGTGGTCAACGGTTCGGCGCGCCTGATCGATCTGGCGGCCAACCTGCTGCGTCGCACCCAATCCGGTTTCCTCTATCACTACGCCTTCGCGATGATCATCGGCCTGATTGCCCTTCTGGGCGTCCTGATGCATTACCTGCGTTGATGACCTGTACGGAATAAGAAGACGTGTCGAACTGGCCCCTACTTAGTGTTCTCATCTGGCTGCCGATCATCGGTGGTGCATTGATCCTTGCCATCCGGGATGCCCAAACCGCCCGGTGGGCGTCCCTGGGCGTCGCGGTGCTGACCTTCGTGGCCAGCCTGTCGCTGCTCAGCGGCTATGACACGGGAATCGACGCGCTGCAGTTCGTCGAGACCCGCGCCTGGATTCCCGCCTACGACATCGGCTACAACCTCGGCGTCGACGGCATCGCGATCGCCCTGATCCTGCTGACCACGCTGGTCTCGGTGCTGGCCCTGATCGGTGCCTGGAGCGCGATCGACAAGCGCGTGAACCAGTACGTGGCCGCCTTCCTGATCCTGGAAGGTGTCACCGTCGGTATCTTCTCGGCGACGGACGCGATGCTGTTCTACGTGTTCTTCGAAGCGATGCTGATCCCGATGTTCCTGATCATCGGTGTCTGGGGCGGCCCGCGCCGCATCTATGCCGCGCTGAAGTTCTTCCTGTACACCTTCCTCGGCTCGGTGCTGATGCTGGTGGCGCTGATCTACCTGTACCTGAAGGGCGGCAGCTTCCAGCTGGCCGACCTGTACCAGCTGCAGCTGTCGGGCAAGGAACAGACCTGGATCTTCTTCGCCTTCCTGATCGCCTTCGCGGTCAAGGTGCCGATGTTCCCGGTCCACACCTGGCTGCCGGACGCCCACGTGGAAGCGCCGACCGCCGGCTCGGTGATCCTGGCCGCCATCGCCCTGAAGATCGGTGGCTACGGCTTCCTGCGCTTCAACCTGCCGATCGTGCCGGACGCCTCGCATGAATGGGCCTGGCTGGTGATCGCGCTGTCGCTCATTGCGGTGATCTACGTCGGCCTGGTCGCCCTGGTGCAGGACGACATGAAGAAGCTGATCGCCTATTCGTCGATCGCGCACATGGGCTTCGTCACCCTGGGCACCTTCATCGCCCTGTGGCTGGTGCGTGACGCCGGTAACCCGGACGCAGCCCGCCTGGGCCTGCAGGGCGCGATGGTGCAGATGGTCTCGCACGGTTTCGTGTCCGGCGCGATGTTCTCCTGCGTGGGTGTGCTGTACGACCGCATGCACAGCCGCCGCATCGCCGATTACGGCGGCGTGGTCAACGTGATGCCCTGGTTCGCCACCTTCGCCATGCTGTTCTTCATGGCCAATGCCGGCCTGCCGGGTACCAGCGGTTTCGTCGGTGAATTCATGATCATCATGGCCAGCTTCCAGCGCAATCCGTGGCTGGCACTCGGCGCGGCGAGCACCCTGGTGATCACCGCGGCGTATACGCTGTGGCTGTACAAGCGCGTGTTCTTCGGTGAAGTGGCCAACGCCCATGTCGCCGAACTGAAGGACATCAACGGTCGCGAGTGGCTGGTGTTGGGTGTATTCGCCGTGGGCACCCTTGCCCTGGGCCTGTACCCCAAGCCGCTGACCGACCTGATGGAGCCCTCGATCGCGAAGCTGGCGATGCAGATCGCATCCAGCAAGCTGCTGTAATCGGGCCGTCGAGAGTATTGATTCCAGGATTTGATGATGACCACCTCGCCGCTGTTGCCACTGACCGCCGCTGACCTCCCGCCGCTCGCTCCCGAGCTGGTGCTGGTTGGCAGTGCGTTCGCCCTGTTGATGCTTGATCTTTTCATCAGTGAGAAGAACAAGATCTGGACCCACCTGTTCTCGATCGCTGCACTGGCGGTCGTGTTCTTCATGCTCGCCACCGGAGTGGGCGGGCAGGGCGAGGTCTTCCACGGCATGTTCGTCCGCGACAACGCGGCCGACGTGATGAAGACCGTGATCGTGCTGTGCAGCGGCCTGACCCTGATCTACGGTTGGAGCTACCTGCGCGAGCGCAAGCTCTACCAGGGCGAGATCCCGGTGCTGATCCTGTTCGCCACCGCGGGCATGATGATCCTGGTCTCGGCCGGCAGCCTGCTGATGGTCTATCTGGGCCTGGAACTGCTGGCGCTGTGCTCCTACGCCCTGGTCGCCAGCAACCGTGAAAACGGCCTGGCCTCGGAAGCGGCGATGAAGTACATCGTGCTCGGCTCGCTGGCGTCGGGCCTGCTGCTGTACGGCATGTCGCTGATCTACGGCGCCACCGGCTCGCTGCACCTGGATGCCATCAACGCGGCCATTCCGCATACCGAAGAGAAGATGCTGCTGCTGACCGGCGCGGTGTTCATGATCGCCGGCGTGGCCTTCAAGCTGGGTGCGGCACCGTTCCACATGTGGCTGCCCGACGTCTACCAGGGTGCCCCGGCACCGGTCGCGCTGTTCATCAGCTCGGCCCCGAAGCTGGCGGCGTTCGGCATGGCCTACCGCCTGCTGGAAATGGGCGTGGGTCCGCTGGCCGACGAGTGGAAGTACCTGATCGGTGGTCTGGCCGCACTGTCGCTGGTGATCGGCAATCTGATGGCGATCGCGCAGACCAACCTCAAGCGCATGCTCGCGTTCTCGACCGTCTCGCACATCGGCTTCCTGCTGATGGGCATGGCCGGTGGTGGCGAGCGGGGTTACTCGGCGGCGCTGTTCTACGCCCTGAGCTACGCGATCATGTCCACTGCTGCGTTCGGCGCGATCATCGCCTTGTCGCGTAATGGCTTTGAGGCCGAGAAGATCGAAGACTTCAAGGGTCTGAATGCCCGCAACCCGTGGATGGCCGGCCTGGTGCTGTGCATCATGGCGTCGCTGGCAGGCATCCCGCCGTTCCTGGGCTTCTGGACCAAACTGGCCGTGCTTGGCGCGGCGATCCAGGGCGACATGCTGTGGCTCGCGATGGTCGGCGTGATCTGCGCCGTGATCGGCTGCTTCTACTACCTGCGCGTCATCAAGGTCATGTACTTCGATGAGCCGGTGGGTGAGCCGCTGCCGGCCAACAACGACCGCGTGCTGGGCGTGGTGCTGGGCGTGAATGCCCTGGCGCTGCTGGCCCTGGGCGTGGCGTGGAACCCGATCATGGTGTGGTGCCAGCAGGCATTTGCACATATTTCGTAAAAAACGATACAAACGTGCGCAACTCGTGTAATATTCATCTCCTGAGTTGTTGATGCAGCGGTTTCGCCAGAACATCGTTGCTAGGAAGCCCCCCGGGTCTTCCGCACTCATCCGCTTCTGCTGCGGGGTGGAGCAGTCTGGCAGCTCGTCGGGCTCATAACCCGAAGGTCGCAGGTTCAAATCCTGCCCCCGCTACCATATAGCTCCGGTGCAAACCGGAGGCAGTGGACGAATCAAGCGATACCGGAAACGGTGTCGCTTTTTTCGTTCCTGGGTCTGGCTCGCCTTTCACAGCCGATGTTTCAAAGGGGTTGCACGGGAACTCAAACTCCCTTACAATTCCGCTTCTGCTGCGGGGTGGAGCAGTCTGGCAGCTCGTCGGGCTCATAACCCGAAGGTCGCAGGTTCAAATCCTGCCCCCGCTACCACAGAAAATCTGCAGTGCAGATGCAGTAGACGAAAAGGCGATCTCGGCAACGAGGTCGCTTTTTTCGTTATGGCATCGGCATCGAAGCGCACCCAAGATCAATGACGAGTAGTGGTTGGCGGGACCATTGGGCGACATGGATGTCGCCCATGAGCCCCCATGGGTGAGGGCGCATTGCCTGCGAGGCACTGCCTCGCATGCGTTCGAACGCACAGCCGCCAGCGGCTGGGCCGGGCCGCGGAGCGGGGTTCACGGCGCGTCCCGCGGACCTGCCTGCACCGATGCCCTGGACGAAAGCCGAAACAGCCCGCTTTGGCTGTTCAGCTTTCCGAATAGAGACACCACAAACCACCCCAGCCATTGCACCAGCGCGGTGCAACGGCTATCATCAGTGGCTTAGCGGACTGTCTACTCATCTCCTGTCAACGGAAATGAACAGGCCCCGCAACCGGCTTCCAGGAACGGCAACCTGTACCCAGGCCGCCGTGACCCCCGGAACGCTGGGCTCGCAGGAACGCACCACGTGCGCATCTGCACCGGAATCCAGCATGACCGGAGTTGTACCGGACAGGGGCCCAACGGGCCCTTTGTTGTTTCCGGAAGGTGGTCCATGCAACGGACCAGACCCGTATTTCTTTTCAACGAATCAAGGCCGACTGTGAGCGACAAGGCAACCGAAATCGCGAATCTGCTCGCCCCCACCGTTCAGTCGCTGGGTCTCGAGCTGCTGGGCGTGGAATATCTGACCGCCCCGGGTGGTGCCACGCTGCGCCTGTACATCGACGTGCCGCTGGCCGAACAGCCCGAGCGCATCGTCAACATCGACGACTGCGAACGCGTCAGCCGCGAAGTGTCCGCCCAGCTGGACGTCGAGGACCCGATCACGGCGAACTACACGCTGGAAGTGTCTTCGCCGGGCGTGGACCGCCCCCTGTTCACCGGCGACCAGTTCGAGCGCGCCATCGGCGAATCCGCCAAGGTGACGCTGAGCCTGCCGCAGGACGGCCGCCGCCGTCTGCAGGGCGAGATCCTCGCCGTGGATATCGAACAAGGCACGGTCACCTTCAAGGTCGACAATGCCCCGTTTACCGCCGACATCGACAACATCGACAAGGCGCGCATCATGCCGGACTGGGCCGCCCTCGGCCTGGCTCCGACCAAACCGACTGGCCCGGCACCCAAACAGGGTGGCAAGGCGAACAAGAAACCATCCAACGAGCCGGCGGCCAAAAAGCCGCGCGCGGAGTGAGCCAATGAGCAAGGAACTTTTGCTGGTAGTGGATGCGGTCGCCAACGAAAAAGGCGTCCCGCGCGAAGTCATCTTCGATGCCATCGAGGCAGCGTTGGCTTCGGCTGCCAAAAAGCGTTACCCGGAAGAAGAAGTGCTGGCCCGTGTGTCGATCGACCACAAGGACGGCAACTACGAAACCTTCCGCCGCTGGGAAGTGGTGGCCGATGACGTGGTCATGGAGTCCCCGGACCGCCAGATCCGTCTGATGGACGCCATCGATGAAGCTGACGGCGTGGAAGTCGGCGACTACATCGAAGAGCAGATCGAAAACCCGGACTTCGGCCGTATCGCCGCACAGGCCGCCAAGCAGGTGATCGTCCAGCGCGTGCGCGAGGCCGAGCGTCAGCAGGTGGTCGATGCGTGGAAGGATCGCGTCGGCGAACTGTTCACCGGTGTGGTCAAGCGCGCCGAGCGCGGCAACATCTATGTGGACCTGGGCGGCAACGCCGAGGCCTTCATTCCGAAGGACAAGGGCATTCCGCGCGACGTACTGCGCGCTGGCGACCGCGTGCGCGGTTACCTGGCCGAAGTTCGCTCCGAACCGCGTGGCCCGCAGCTGTTCATCAGCCGCGCCGCCCCGGAATTCATGATCGAACTGTTCAAGCTCGAAGTGCCGGAAGTCGGCCAGGGCCTGGTCGAGATCAAGGCCTGTGCACGTGATCCGGGCGACCGCGCCAAGATCGCCGTGCTGGCCCACGATTCGCGTACCGATCCGATCGGTGCCTGCATCGGCATGCGCGGTTCGCGCGTGCAGGCCGTGTCCAACGAGCTCAATGGCGAGCGCGTGGACATCGTGCTGTGGAACGAGAACCCCGCCAACTTCGTCATCAACGCGATGGCGCCGGCGGAAGTGCAGTCGATCATCGTCGATGAAGAAAAGCACTCGATGGACCTGGCCGTGGCGGAAGAGCGCTTGGCCCAGGCGATCGGCAAGGGCGGCCAGAACGTCCGTCTTGCCAGCCGCCTGACCGGTTGGCAGCTCAATGTGATGACCCAGGACCAGGTGACCGCCAAGTCCGAGGCAGAGCAGGGTGTTGCCCGCCAGCTGTTCATGGACAAGCTGGAAGTGGATGAAGAAATCGCCGCCATCCTGGTGACCGAAGGCTTCAACACCGTGGAAGAAATCGCCTACGTCCCGGTCGGCGAACTGCTGGCCGTGGAAGGCTTCGACGAAGACATCGTCGAAGAGCTGCGTGCCCGTGCCCGCGATGCGCTGCTCAACGAAGCGCTCGCGGTGGAAGAAGGTCTGGAAGACGGCTCGCCGTCGGAAGACCTGCTCGCCCTGGAAGGCATGGACGAGGCAACTGCCTACGCCCTGGCCGGTCACGGCGTGCGTACCAGTGAGGACCTGTCGGACCTGGCCGCCGACGAGATCCTCGAGTTCGGCATCGAGGACATGGACCAGGAGCGCGCCGCCGCCCTGATCCTTGCCGCCCGAGCCGAGGAGATCGCCCGCCTGGAGCGCGGCGAATGAG
Organism: Stenotrophomonas sp. 05L413; assembly: GCF_056397945.1. Lineage (NCBI taxonomy): Bacteria > Pseudomonadati > Pseudomonadota > Gammaproteobacteria > Lysobacterales > Lysobacteraceae > Stenotrophomonas > Stenotrophomonas sp. 05L413. The sequence goes on along the minus strand of NZ_JBFTOL010000001.1, from coordinate 492,602 downwards.
CCAGCGATGAACAGTGCCCTGACCCGCTCAGGGCTTAGACTCCGCGCTGCCTTCGCACGTTTCGAGGGAGCGCCAACCAGATCATAGGATCCGAATGTCGCAGCAAACCACCATCCGCAAGCTTGCCGAACTGGTCAACACCCCGGTCGATAAACTGCTCGTACAACTTGCCGAAGCCGGCATGAAGTTCAGCGGTCCCGACCAGGTCGTGACCAGTACCGAAAAGGTGAAGCTCCTGGGCTTCCTTCGTCGCTCGCACGGCAAGACCGAGCAGCCCGTCGAGAGCACCGACGAAGCCGCCAAGAAGATCACCCTGAACCGTCGCAAGTTGCAGGAAGTGACCGTCAGTGCCGGCCGCAGCAAGACGACCGTCAACGTGGAAGTGCGCCAGAAGCGTACCTACATGAAGGACGCCAGCGGCAAGCCGATGACCGCGGATGAGGAGCGCGCCGACATCCTGCGCAAGCTGGAGGAATCCCGCCAGCGCAATCTGGACGAGCAGCGCGCACTGGCCGAGAAGGACCGTGCGCGCGACGAAGAAATCGCCCGCAAGCGTCAGGAAGAAATCGACGCCAAGGAACGTGCCGAAGCCGAGCGCAAGGCGGCCGAAGCCGCTGCTGAAGCGGCCAAGAACGCACCGCCGGCCCCGGCTGCGGCCAAGCCGGCTGCTGCCGATGCACCGGCCCGCAACGCGCGCCCGGCTGCACCGTCGGCTGCCCGTCCGGCACCGCGTTCGGACGATCGCAACTCGAACAACAACAACAACCGTCCGGGCGCCAAGCGCGATGACGATGGTGGCAACCGCTTCGCCGGTCAGCTGCATCTGTCGGCCGCCGATCGTGCCCGCCGCGGCAACAACAGCAACTCGCGCGGTCGTCCGACCGGGCGCGTGCAGCACGGCAGCCGCCGTGACAGCAACCAGTCGCGCAGCGGCGGTGGTGCCCATGGGTTCGAACGTCCGGTCGCTCCGATCGTGCGTGACGTCACCATCGGCGACACCATCACCGTCGCCGATCTGGCCCAGAAGCTGGCCGTCAAGGGCGGCGATGTGGTCAAGGCGCTGTTCAAGATGGGCGTCATGGCGACCATCACCCAGACCATCGACCATGATACTGCCGCGCTGGTGACCGAAGAACTCGGCCACAACGTGATCCGTGCCAACACCAACGACGCCGAAGACGCGCTGCTGGCGCTGGCTGGTGGCAACCAGGGCGAGCCGGTGGCACGTCCGCCGGTGGTCACCATCATGGGCCACGTCGACCACGGCAAGACCTCGCTACTGGATTACATCCGCCGCACCAAGGTTGCCACGGGCGAAGCCGGTGGCATCACCCAGCACATCGGTGCGTACCACGTTGAAACGCCGAAGGGCGTGATCAGCTTCCTGGATACCCCGGGCCACGCGGCGTTTACGTCCATGCGTGCCCGCGGTGCCAAGCTGACCGACATCGTGGTGCTGGTGGTGGCGGCCGATGACGGCGTCATGCCGCAGACCAAGGAAGCCATCCAGCACGCCCGTTCGGCGGGTGTGCCGCTGATCGTGGCGATCAACAAGATCGACAAGTCCGGTGCCGATCCGATGCGCGTCAAGAACGAGCTGCTCACCGAGCAGGTCGTCTCCGAAGATTTCGGTGGTGACGTGCAGATGGTCGAGATCTCGGCCAAGGCCGGTCTGGGCATCGATGACCTGCTGGACGCGATCTCGATCCAGGCTGAACTGCTGGAACTGAAGGCCGTGGCCGACGGTCGCGCCACCGGCGTGGTCATCGAGTCCTCGCTGGACAAGGGCCGTGGCCCGATCGCCACCGTGCTGGTGCAGCAGGGTTCGCTGAAGAAGGGCGATTACCTGGTCTGCGGTATCCAGTACGGCCGCGTGCGCGCCCTGTTCGACGAAACCGACGCACAGCCTGATCAGGCTGGCCCGTCGATTCCGGTGCAGGTGCTGGGTCTGTCCGGCGTGCCGGATGCCGGTGATGACTTCGTCGTGGTTGAAGACGAGCGTCTGGCCAAGGACGTTGCGCAGCAGCGCGAAACCAAGCGCCGTGAATCGCGCCTGGTGCAGTCCGCGGGCAGCCGCATGGAAGACATCATGGCGACTCTGGGCAAGGGCGATGGCCAGCAGGTGCTGAACCTGGTGATCAAGGCCGATGTGCAGGGTTCGGTGCAGGCGCTGAGCCAGGCACTGGTCGCGCTGTCCAACGACGACATCCGCATCAACGTGATCCACTCCGGCGTGGGCGGCATCACCGAATCGGACGCCAACTCGGCGGTTGCCTCCAAGGCCACCGTGATCGGCTTCAACGTGCGTGCCGACGCCTCCGCGCGTCGCATCATCGAGTCCAACGGTGTGGACCTGCGTTACTTCTCGATCATCTATGACGTGATCGATCAGGTGAAGCAGGTGGCCTCCGGTCTGCTCGGCGTGGAAATCCGCGAAGAGATCATCGGTATCGCCCAGGTCCGCGATGTGTTCCGCAGCTCGAAGTTCGGTGCGGTCGCAGGCTGCATGATCATCGAAGGCACGGTGAAGCGCAGCAAGCCGATCCGCGTCCTGCGCGACAGCGTCGTGGTCTTCGAAGGCGAGCTGGAATCGCTGCGTCGCTTCAAGGAGAACGTCGAAGAAGTCCGCAACGGTACCGAATGCGGTATCGGCGTGAAGGCTTACAACGACGTCAAGCCGGGTGATCAGATCGAGTGCTTCGAGCGTATCGAAGTGCCGCGCACCCTGTAATGTTCCAGGCCGGACCGCATCGCGCGGTCCGGCTTTTTCGCTTACGCATCACCCTTCAAGACGAGTCCGCCTACCGTGCCAAAGACCTTCCATCGAACCGACCGTGTTTCCGCCCAGATCCGCCGCGAACTGGGGACGCTCGTGCACAACGCCGTGCGTGTACACGGCCTGCCTTCGGTGAGCGTCTCCGACGTGGAAATCACCCGTGACATGGCGCATGCCAAGATCTTCGTCACCGCGCTGATGCCCGAACGTTCGGTGGAGGCCATGAAAGGCCTGAAGGAATTGGCCTGGGAGCTGCGGATGGAGCTGGCGCGTGCGATGAAGCTGCGCCACGTGCCCGAGCTGCACTTCCACTACGATGATTCGGTGGATCGCGGCGAGCGCATCGACAACATCCTGCGCGATCTGCCCGATACGCTGGCGGCAGAGAAGAGCCGGCAGGGTGATGACGGCGGCGAAGACGACGAAGGCGAAGACGCCGACGAAGGCGAAAAGAAAGCCTGATGGACCAACAGCCCGAAAGGGCTGTTGTCTTATGGGGCGGGGCCTGTCGCAGTGCGACCGCTCCGCCGGAGGCCGGATTGACCGGCAGCGCCACACGGCGCCGTTTTGAATTGAATGCATGGCACCCCGAATTTCATTCCGCCGCCTGGATGGCATCCTGCTGCTCGACAAGCCGACCGGCATGAGCTCCAACGCGGCCCTGCAGGTGGCCCGCCGCCTGTACCGCGCCGAGAAGGGCGGCCACACCGGCAGCCTGGATCCGCTGGCCACCGGTCTGCTGCCACTGTGCTTCGGTGAAGCGACCAAGATCGCGGGCCTGCTGCTCGGCTCGGCCAAGGCCTATGACGCCGAGGTGGTGCTGGGCGAGACCACCGATACCGACGATTCCGATGGCACCGTGCTGCGCGAGCGCCCGGTCCCGGCCATCAGTGCGGCCGAACTGGAGGCGGCGCTGGCACCGCTGCGCGGTCGCATCCGCCAGCGCGCCCCGATCTACTCCGCGCTCAAGCAGGGCGGCGAGCCGCTGTACCTGAAGGCCCGCCGTGGCGAGGCGATCGAAGCGCCGGAGCGCGATGTGGAGGTCCACGCCCTGGAGGTGCTGGCGCAGCAACCGACCCGGCTGTCGCTGCGGGTGACCTGCGGTTCAGGCACCTACATCCGCAGCCTGGCCCGCGATCTTGGCGAGACGCTGGGCTGCGGCGCCCATATCGCCGGCCTGCGCCGGCTCTGGGTGGATCCCTTCCGTGAGGCACCGATGGTCACCCTGGAGACCCTGCGCGCCTTGGCCGAGCAGGGCGATGAAGCCGGCATGGAGGCCCTGCTGCTGCCGCTGGACGCGGGTCTGGCCCATTACCCCCGGGTCACGGTGGACGACGAGCAGACCCGTCGCTTCCGCGTCGGGCAGCGGATCCGGGACGCCAGCTGGCCGCAGGGTGGGGTGGTGGTCTTCGGCCCGGCGGAGGCAATCCAGGGCCTGGGCCAGGTCGACGAGACCGGTCTGCTGGCCCCGCAGCGCCTGTTCAACCTCTGATCGAGCCGCCCGGGCACCACCCCGGTCCTTGTTCCTGACGCCCGCGGACGTTACAATTCCGCGGCCTTTTCAGGCTTCCCGCGTTCTGCGGGTTCATCCTTTCGTTAACGGCGAGTCGCGCGGTACGTCAATGGGACGTTTCTGCGGGCCACGCATCCAAGAGAAAACAGATATGTCGATCGACACCCAGAAAGTCATTGAAGACAACAAGCGCAGCGCGGCTGACACCGGCTCCCCGGAAGTCCAGGTCGCTCTGCTGACCGCCCGCATCGAACTGCTGACCGGCCACTTCAAGACCCACAAGAAGGATCACCACAGCCGTCGTGGTCTGCTGCAGATGGTCAACCGCCGCCGCAGCCTGCTGGACTACCTGAAGAAGAAAGACGCTCCGCGTTACAAGGCCCTGATCGAAAAGCTCGGCCTGCGTCGCTAAGCACGAACCCCCACCGCGGCGCAGGAATGCGCCGCGGTTTTGTTTTGGCAGTACCGCATCAAACGTATGGGCCGGACAACCGGTCACCCGTCGGCGGCAAGGGTCGCCCGCGGTCCATTGAAGAAAGCATCATCCAAGGAAACCCCCGTGGCAAAAATCACCAAAACCTTCCAGTACGGCAAGCACACCGTCACGCTTGAAACCGGCGAAATCGCCCGTCAGGCCGGCGGTGCCGTCATCGTCAAGTTCGACGACACCGTGCTGCTGGTCTCCGCCGTTGCCGCCAAGAGCGCGCGTGAGGGCCAGGACTTCTTCCCCCTGACCTGCGACTATCAGGAGAAGTTCTACGCAGGTGGCCGTATCCCGGGTGGCTTCTTCAAGCGCGAAGGCCGCGCGACCGAAAAAGAGACGCTGATTTCGCGCCTGATCGATCGCCCGATCCGTCCGCTGTTCCCGGAAGACTACAAGAACGAAGTTCAGATCATCGCCACGGTGATGTCGCTGAACCCGGACATCGATGGCGACATCGCTGCCCTGATCGGCGCCTCGGCTGCGCTGTCGCTGGCCGGCACCCCGTTCAAGGGTCCGATCGCCGCCGCCAAGGTGGGTTACAAGAACGGTGAGTACATCCTCAACCCGACCGTGACCGAACTGAAGGATTCGGAGCTGGAGCTGGTTGTCGCCGGTACCGCCAACGCCGTGCTGATGGTGGAATCCGAAGCCGCGCTGCTGTCCGAAGACGTGATGCTGGGCGCTGTGACCTTCGGTCACCGCGAAATGCAGAAGGTCATCAACGCGATCAACGAGCTGACCGTGGAAGCCGGCACCAAGCCGTCGACCTGGGAAGCCCCGGCCAAGAACGACGTGCTGATCAGCGCCCTGCAGGAAGCCATCGGCCCGCGCCTGGGCGAAGCCTTCCAGGTGCGCGACAAGCTGCAGCGCCGTGACGCCATCTCGGCGATCAAGAAGGACGTGGTCGAGTCGCTGGCTGGCCGTGTGGCCGCCGAAGGCTGGAACCCGGCCGAGCTGTCGAAGGAATTCGGCGAGCTGGAATACAGCACCATGCGCAACTCGGTGCTCGACACCAAGGTCCGCATCGACGGCCGTGCGCTGGACACCGTCCGCCCGATCTCGGTCAAGACCGGCATCCTGCCGCGTACCCACGGCTCCTCGCTGTTCACCCGCGGTGAAACGCAGGCCATCGTGACCATCACCCTGGGCACCGCCCGTGATGGCCAGGTCATCGATGCCGTCGCCGGTGAGTACAAGGAAAACTTCCTCTTCCATTACAACTTCCCCCCCTACTCGGTGGGCGAGACCGGCCGCATGATGGGCCCGAAGCGTCGCGAAATCGGCCACGGCCGTCTCGCCAAGCGCGGCGTGCTGGCAGTGATGCCGTCGCTGGAAGCCTTCCCGTACACCATCCGCGTGGTCTCGGAAATCACCGAATCCAACGGCTCCTCGTCGATGGCCTCGGTCTGCGGTTCCTCGCTGGCCCTGATGGACGCCGGCGTGCCGGTGAAGTCGCCGGTGGCCGGTATCGCCATGGGTCTGGTCAAGGAAGGGGAGCGCTTCGTCGTCCTGTCCGACATCCTGGGTGATGAAGATCACCTGGGCGACATGGACTTCAAGGTCGCCGGTACCGCTGAGGGCATCTCCGCCCTGCAGATGGACATCAAGATCGAAGGCATCACCGAAGAGATCATGAAGCAGGCACTGCAGCAGGCCAAGGCTGGCCGTCTGCACATCCTGGGTGAAATGGCCCACGGCCTGACCGCCCCGCGCGAAGAGCTGTCGGACTACGCGCCGCGCCTGCTGACCATCAAGATCCACCCGGACAAGATCCGCGAAGTGATCGGCAAGGGTGGTTCCACCATCCAGGCCATCACCAAGGAAACCGGCACCCAGATCGACATCCAGGATGACGGCACCATCGTCATCGCATCGGTCAATGCCATCGCTGCGCAGGCTGCCAAGGCCCGCATCGAGCAGATCACCTCGGACGTCGAGCCGGGCCGCATCTACGAAGGCAAGGTCGCCAAGATCATGGACTTCGGTGCGTTCGTCACGATCCTGCCGGGCAAGGACGGTCTGGTCCACGTGTCGCAGATCTCCAGCGACCGCGTCGAGAAGGTCGGCGATGTGCTGAAGGAAGGCGATGTGGTCAAGGTCAAGGTGCTGGAAGTCGACAAGCAGGGCCGTATCCGCCTGTCGATGAAGGCCGTCGAAGAAGGCGAGGGCGCCCCCGCCGCTGAGTAATCGGCCCACGCCGATCTCGCGGTAGGTGAGGACCGTCGGTCCTCACGCCTACGCAGACAAGAAAAAAGCGGGCTTCGGCCCGCTTTTTTTGTGCCCGCGTTCTGCGCAGCGGGGCGTGCGGGACAGATTGCGTGTTCATGCGCCGCAGTCGACGCCCTCGGGTGACATGTCTGTGGCGCTTACCCGCTCGCGCTGCGCGGCCTGCAGACCGTCGCCAGGCCCGCGCGGGTCAGCCGTGCGTGTCCGCCGGACGGATTCGCAGGACATCACCGCGTAAAGCGCCCACACACCACATCGCGCTGCTAACGTGGCCTCGCCTTCGATCCGGGAGATCCCATGTTCCGTTCTACTGTCGCTGTCCTCGCCGTCCTGATCGCCAGCGTCATGCCGCAGGCCGCTTCCGCCGCCGAGCCGTTGCCCAAGGTGATCGGTGCGTATTACCCCGGCGGCTCCGCCGAGCGCTATCCGGTGGAGAACATTCCGGCCGATACGCTGACCCATCTGTTCTACGCGTTCGCCACCATCGATCAAGGGCAATGCGTGGTCGCGCCGGAGGCGGATGCGCACTTCAAGGCGCTGGCCACGCTCAAGCGCGCGCATCCCAAGCTGCACACGTTGATCTCGATCGGCGGCTGGAACGCCGGGGGCTTCTCCGATGCAGCACTGACCGCCCAAAGCCGCCAGCGCTTCGTGTCTTCCTGCGTGGCGATGTTCTTCGAGCGTCATCGCGGCAGCTTTGACGGCGTGGACATCGACTGGGAGTTCCCCGTGTATGGCGGCCCGGCCGAGATCACCGACCGCCCGGAGGATCGCCGCAACATGACCCTGCTGGTGCGCGAGTTCCGCCGCCAGCTGGATGCGCTGGACAAGGCCGACGGCCAGCACCGGCTGGTCACCGCCGCACTGCCGGCCGGCCGCGTGCAGACCGATGGGCCGTATGATCCGGCACGGAGCTATGAGCTCAAGGCGCTCGGCCGCACGCTCGATTTCATCAACCTGATGAGCTACGACATGGGCACCGGCTTTTCAGCGGTGTCCACCTTCAACGCGCCGCTGCACGAGGTGCCCGAAGATCCGCTGGCACCCGGGCTGAAGCGCTGGAACAGCGTGGCCGGCGCGGTGGCCTACTACGAGCAGCAGGGCGTGCCGAAGGAGAAGCTGGTGCTGGGGGTGCCGTTCTACGGCCGCGGCTTCAAGCTTGAAGGCGACGCCAATCATGGCCTCTACCAGCCCTACAGCGTGCCGCATCCGGCCGGCGACTGGCGGCATATCCAGGCCAGCATGCTCGGCCAACCCGGCTGGCAGCGGCACTGGCACCGGGTTGCGCAGAGCCCGTGGTTGTACAACGCCACCGAGAAGGTCTTCGTCAGCTTCGAGGATCCCACCTCGATCGGCCTGCGCGCGAAGTTCGCCAAGGACAGCGGCCTGCGCGGTGTCTTCATGTGGGAGCTGACCGGCGACGATGCGCAGGGCAGCCTGCTCAAGGCGATGGTGGCGCCGTTCCAGGGCCCTGCGAAGTAAGCCCCGCGGGAAGGGGCACCGCGACGCAGGCACGTGCCCTATGCTTGCCGGCATGGAGACCGTCCGCCTGCTGGATCTGCACATCGACCGCACCGCACAGCACGTGCGGCGCGGGGATGAGGTGTTGCCGGTCAACGGGCTGACTTGGCGGCTGTTGGAGTGTCTGCTGGCGCATGGCGACGCCGTCGTCGATTTCGACACGCTGGCCGAGCAGGTGTGGGCACCGGCGGTGGTCGGCGAGGATGCGATCAGCCAGCGGGTGAAGTTGCTCAGGCAGGCCTTGGGCGATGACAGCCGACGGCCACGGTATGTGCGCTCGGTGCGCGGCCGTGGCTACCAGCTGTGCACACCGCCGCAGCCGGTGATGCACGACACCGTTGCCACCGTCACCGCTGGGGGTGCCCGCGCGACACGCAGGCACGGACGTACACACTGGGTCTGGATGGCAGCGGGAATGACAGCGGCCGCAGCGGTTGCCGCGTTGATCGCGATCCGCTCCGGCACCGCGCCGGCGTCGCCTGCCGATCCGGTGCTGCAGCGTGCTGCGTATTACGCGGGCATCGGCCAGGCCAGCAACAACGAGCGCGCGATGGCGTTGTACCGCCAGGCGCTGCAGATCGACCCCGAATCGTTGGCGGCGCGGCGCGGGCTCGCGCGGGCGCTGGCTGCGGATGCCTGCCTGTTCAATGGCGCCCGCGAGCGCGCGCAGGAGGCATTGGTGCTGGCCGGCCAGGGGGTCCGCATGGCGCCGGACGATGCGGCCGGATGGGCGGCGCGGGGCTACGCCTACGATTGCCTCGGCGCGATGCCGCAGGCCATGGCCGACTACCAGCAGGCCCTGCAGCGCGACCCGGATGACGAGCGCACCCGCGCCTCGCTGGCCTATCTGCATCAGGAACGCGGGTACCTTGCGCAGGCGCTGCAGGACAACCTGTCGCTGCGCGCGCCCGAGCGGGTTCGCTTCCGCGACGTGCAGGTCGCGCGCGAACTGGAGCTGCTCGGTTTCACCGATGCCGCCGCGCGCCGCCATGCACACAACTTCCAGCTCTATCCCGACAATGTGTTCGCCAACATCGCCTGGCCGCACAGCCTGCTGGCGATGGGCGAGCCGGGCAAGGCGCAGCAGGCGCTCGATCAGGCGCTGGCCCGCGGCACGCCGCATCCGCAACTGCTGCGCCTGCAAGGCGAACTGCTGCTGTTGAAGGGGGACCGGCAGGGCGCTGCAGAGGCCTTCGAGCGTAGCCGTGCCCTGCGTCCGCAGCAGTCGATGGGGCAGACCCTGGCCGGGCTGTATGGCGATGAGGCCGCCACGCCGGCGTGGGTCGCCACGCGCCTGCAGGCGCTGGAGGGCCAGGCGGACGATGGCTGGTCGGATACCGCGCTGGAACGCGCGTTGTTGCTGCAGGCGCGGGGCGACGCCGCCGCAGCGCTGGCGGCCCTGCATCACGCGGTGAACGCCGGCTTCCGCGATGCGGCGTGGTTGCGCGCCACCCCCTTGTTTGCGCCGCTGCACGGTGTGGCCGGCTGGCAGGGACTGCTCGACACGATCGAGGCGGATGTATCTGCCCAGCGTGCCCAGGTGTTGGCCGCCCCGTGGCGGCCAACAGACATCCAGGGCCTCAGCGCAGCGCGGGCAGCAGGAACTCGGTAAGGATGCGGCGCGACTGCGGGTGGGCGTAGCTGCGGTTGTAGGCATGGCTGGTGATCACCGCCACCAGCTTTTTCTCCGGCATCACGAACACGTAGTTGCCACCGTTGCCGGACATCGTCCACACGGTGCTGCCGTGCCCATCGACCGGAAGCTTCAGCCCCCACCACTGATAGCCGTAGTCGCTGCCATCACCGGCGGTGGCCTGCGCGCTGAGCATCGCCCGCACATAGCCGGCGGGGATCAGCTGCTTGCCCTGCCAGCGGCCCTCGGCCAGCACCAGTTCGCCCAACCGTGCCAGGTCCCGGCTGCGGTAACGCGTCCCACCGCCGCCCATGCCGATGCCCTCCGGTGAGCGGTTCCATCTGCTCGTGGTGATGCCCAGCGGGCGCTCCAGCACCTGCGCGGCGTAGTCGGCCAAGGATCGCTTCGTGGCCTGTTCCAGTACCGCGCCGAGCACGAAGGAATTGACCGTGCAGTAGGCATGCGCGCGGCCGTGCGGGCTGTCTTCCGGTCGCGTCATCCACGGTGCGAAGCCTTTGACCGGCAGCGACAGCGCGAAGTCCAGCCAGTGCTCGGTCACGTACATGCGCTCTTCGTTGCCGGCCGAGAATGCATTCTCGTCATCGCACTCCCACAGCGTGCTCATGGTGAGCAGGTCTTCCACCGTCATCGCGCGCAGCCGGGGATCGACGGGATGGCCAGCGGTGAACGCGGGAAAGTAGTCGTACACACGGGCCTGTACGCCGGGCAGGGACCCGTCGCCGATGGCCGCGCCGACCAGCATCGCGGTCACGCTCTTGCTGGCCGAGCGCACGTCATTGAGGGTCTCCGCCGTGCCGCCGTTGAAGTAGCCCTCGTACGCCACCTGGCCGTCCACCAGCAGCAGCACGCTGGTGACCTGTTTGATGTCCTGGCTGGCGATCGCCGATTCCAGTGCGGTGATCCGGGCGCTGTCCAGCGCCGCGGGTGCGGCGGGAGCGGTGAGTGGCAGGGCGGCCGCCAGGGCGAAGACCAGGGCGGCAAGTCGGTGTTGGTGGTGGTGCATGGGCAAGGCTCCTCGAGATGAGGGCCGACTACGCCATGACGCGGTCTGAAGTGCTGGAAAGGCGCCTGAAGAATTCTGAAAGCCCGCCGCAGCAGGCCTCCAGGCTAATCAGCGCGGTGCACTCCAGACGCTGTTCGGGTCGCCATGCCGCGCGCGGCGCAGGCTCGCACGGGCCAGCGTGGCAAACCCGAACGCCAGTGCGAGTGCCACGGCATCCACCCAGAACAGCGGCCAGTAGCCACGTGCCGCGCTCGCCCACGGCCAGTAGCCGGTCAGACCGCCGTGCGCCACCGCCACCAGTGCGGTGCTGATGGCGGCCGCCCACAGCAGCTCGCGGGCGGCCTGGTCGGGGCGACGCAGTGCCGCCCACAGCGCACACGCGGCCCAGGTGGCGAAACAGATCCAGCGGATGCCGTGATCCACTGCCTGCGGCGCGATCTGCTCCAGGATCTGCGCGCCCACGAAGCTCGCCGAGACTGCCACGCACAGCCCGATGCAGACCCCCACCGTGGCCCGGGCCATGTTGATCTGCGCGCGCCCCTGTTCCACCTGGCGCCGCTTGCGCCGCGATTCGATCCACAGCAGGTTGCCCGAGTAGAACAGGAAGGCGCCGCCCAGGCCGAGCAGGAAGTACAACCACACCACCACGCCATTGCCGAACTCGCCGAAGTGCAGCGCGTAGGCCGCACTGAGGGTGGCATGGTTGGCATCGCGCTGGCCGGGCAACTGGCTGCTCAGCAGGCGGCCTGTGGCCGCATCCAGGCCGACCGCGCCGAGCGGCCCCAGGGTGCCGCCGGATTCGCCGGTGATCTCGATCGTCGCGTTGGCATCGCCGGCATGGGCGAGCTTCAGGAAGGCTGGTTCGAAATCGGCCACGCCCTGCGCGCGCGCTACCTCGATGGCGCGTGCGTGCAGCATGCGCAGGTGGGTGTCATCGCCGGGCTGGCCGCTGGGCTCGCGTACCGGGGCGGTGTCCATCGCCGCCGGCACCGCCTGCAGCAGCTTGCCGTCGAAGATCAGCGGATTCAGCGCCGCCATCTGCAGGAAGATCAGGCAGAGCAGCGCGCCGGTGACCGCGAACATCAGGTGGAAGGGCAGGCTGAGCACGCCGATCACATTGTGCGCGTCCTGCCACATCTGCTTGAGGTTGCGGCCCGGGCGCAGCGCGAACAGATCGCCCAGCAGTCTGGGCAGGTGGATGACCAGGCCACTGAGCAGGGCCACGCCATACAGTAGGCTGACGATGCCCATCAGGTAGGTGCCCGCGACCGGCAGGCCCAGGCTGTAATGCAGCTCGTTGACCAGCTCGGCCAGCCCGGTCTGTGGCGGGTTCACGCTGCCGTCGTAATGGTCCAGCCAGGCGTACAGCCACGTGCCCTTGGCATCCTGCCAATACGCGATCGGCTGCGGATGATCCGCCCCCGGGAAGGTCATGCCCACGTGGGCGCGTGCGGCCGGGTGGCGCTCAAGTACGCCTTCGAGCAGGCGCTGCGCGTCGTCCAGGCTCGCGGCCGGGGTGTCCACCGCATGCGGGGTCTGCCACAGCGGCAGGTCGTGGTGGAACAGGGTCAGCGCACCGGCATAGAACGCCACGAACAGCGCGAAACCGGCCACCAGGCCGACCCACGTATGCAGCGTGGTGAAGGTGCGCAGGGTCTGGGAACTGAACTTCATCGTATCGCTCTCATTGCACCGCGCCGGTCAGGCGCAGCAGCCACAACAGGCCAAATCCGGCCAGGGCGGTCGCGCTCATCACGGCCCACGCCCGCATCCCGGTGCGGAAGCTGAAGGCCCAGATCGCCGCCAGCATCCACAGCGGAATGAAGGCGATCAGGCTGGGTACCAGTGCGCTCTGCCACGGCCCCGGCGGCAGCCAAGCGACCAGGCCGGTGGCCGCGGCCGCGACGAAGAACCCCGCCAGGAGGCCGGCGCCCGCGCGGGCCCACATCAGCGCATCACCTGTGCCGGGCGGTGCCAGGCAGCAAGCAGCGGCAGCAGAACCGCCACCAGCATCCAGCTGCACAGCATCACCACCACGCCGGTGGCGATGCCCAGATTGGCGATCCACAGCCACAGTGCCGCCACCGCCGCCACCAGACTGATCTGCCGGCCCAGCCGGCCGGCACGGCGCAGGCGCGGCCAGCGGCAGTGCGGTGAGGCGGCATACAGCGCCAGCGCCGAGAACGCCGAGCCGGCCAGCGCCAGGCTGCAGAAGCCAAGCGAGGTCAGGGCGACGGTGATCATCGGGCGGCCGCCGGCACGGGCGGCAGGGCGCGGCAGGCCGGGAAGGAAGCGGGGCAGGGCATGGGGGAATCCAATCGGCAAACCTGTCCTGGGCAGGACAGTAATCCGCGCATGGTAATCATTGCGGTTTGTGTGCGCCACACGGGCGCATTCAGGCGGTCCGGTCCCTCGGTCGCAGCGGCAGCGGCGCATTCATCGGCGGATTGGGTTAAGATCAGGGTATCTCTATCGAGGCAACAAGGTGGCCCGCGCCCTGCGCCGGTCTAGCGTGTGACATGAGCACTACCACCGCCCACCGCTGAACGCCCCCGACGGCCCCTGACGCAGGCGCCTTCGTGGCGCTTTTTTATTGCCTCGCCCCCGGATTCTCCAGGCCCCCTTGCGGGCCACCAGACCAAAGCACTCTCATGATCGCGATCACGCTCCCCGACGGCAGCCGCCGTGAATTCGAAAACCCCGTCAGTGTCATGGACGTCGCCCAGTCCATCGGCGCCGGCCTGGCCAAGGCCACCATCGCCGGCTCGGTCGATGGCGTGCTGGTCGATGCCAGTGACGTCATCGACCACGATGCCAGCCTGCGCATCATCACCGCCAAGGACGAGGAGGGCGTGGAGATCATCCGCCACTCCGCCGCCCATCTGGTCGGCCATGCGGTCAAGCAGCTGTACCCGGACGTCAAGATGGTGATCGGCCCGGTCATCGCCGAAGGCTTCTACTACGACATCTACTCCGAGCGCCCGTTCACGCCCGACGACATGGCCGCCATCGAAAAGCGCATGGCTGAGCTGATCGCGCAGGACTACGACGTCATCAAGAAGGTCACCCCGCGTGCGGAGGTCATCGAGATCTTCAAGGCGCGTGGCGAAGACTACAAGCTGCGCCTCATCGACGACATGTCGCCGGAGATCCAGGCCATGGGCATGTACTACCACCAGGAATACGTGGACATGTGCCGCGGCCCGCACGTGCCCAACACGCGCTTCCTGAAGGCCTTCAAGCTGACCCGCATTTCCGGTGCCTACTGGCGCGGCGATGCCAAGAACGAGCAGCTGCAGCGCATCTACGGCACCGCCTGGGCCGACAAGAAGCAGCTCGAGGCCTACATCAAGCGCATCGAAGAAGCCGAAATGCGCGACCACCGCCGCATCGGCAAGCAGCAGGAGCTGTTCCACCTGCAGGAAGAGGCGCCGGGCCTGGTGTTCTGGCACCCCAAGGGCTGGGCGCTGTGGCAGGTGGTCGAGCAGCACATGCGCCGTGTGTACCGCGACAGCGGCTACGGCGAAGTGCGCTGCCCGCAGATCCTGGATGTGTCGCTGTGGCAGAAGTCGGGCCACTGGGACAACTACCAGGAAAACATGTTCTTCACCGAATCGGAGAAGCGCACCTACGCGGTCAAGCCGATGAACTGCCCGGGCCACATCCAGGTGTTCAACCAGGGCCTGCACAGCTACCGCGATCTGCCGATCCGCTACGGTGAGTTCGGCTCGTGCCACCGCAACGAGCCCTCCGGTGCGCTGCACGGCATCCTGCGCGTGCGTGGTTTCACCCAGGACGACGGCCACGTGTTCTGCACCGAGTCGCAGATCGAAGCTGAAGTGACGGCGTTCCACCAGCAGGCGCTGGCGGTCTACACGACCTTCGGTTTCGACGAGATCCAGATCAAGATCGCGCTGCGCCCGGAAAAGCGCCTTGGCGATGACGCCACCTGGGACAAGGCCGAAGCCGCGCTGCGTTCGGCCCTGGGCAACTGTGGGGTCGAGTGGCAGGAGCTGCCGGGCGAGGGCGCCTTCTACGGCCCGAAGATCGAGTACCACCTCAAGGACGCCATCGGCCGTACCTGGCAGCTGGGCACGATGCAGGTCGATTTCATGATGCCCGGCCGCCTCGGCGCCGAGTACGTGGACGAAAACAGCCAGAAGAAGCACCCGGTCATGCTGCACCGGGCGATCGTCGGCTCGATGGAGCGGTTCATCGGCATCCTGATCGAGCACCACGCCGGTTCCTTCCCGTCCTGGCTGGCTCCGACCCAGGTGGTGGTGGCCAATATCACCGATGCGCAGGCTGAATACGTCAGCGAAGTGCGGAAAACCCTTGCAGATCAAGGCTTCCGCGTGAACGCCGATTTGCGCAACGAGAAGATCGGATATAAGATTCGCGAGCATACGCTGCAG
The DNA here is from genome assembly GCF_056397945.1 of Stenotrophomonas sp. 05L413. Lineage (NCBI taxonomy): Bacteria > Pseudomonadati > Pseudomonadota > Gammaproteobacteria > Lysobacterales > Lysobacteraceae > Stenotrophomonas > Stenotrophomonas sp. 05L413. The sequence goes on along the minus strand of NZ_JBFTOL010000001.1, from coordinate 477,010 downwards.
CGGGTCCCGTACCTGCTGGTGGTTGGCGACCGTGAGAAGGAAAATGGCGCCGTGGCCGTGCGTACGCGCTCTGGCGAAGATCTGGGCAGCATGTCCGTCCAGGCCTTCATCGAGCGGTTGCAGGCAGAACAGTCCGTGTAAGAAAGTCCCGGCCCTGCGGATGCTCCGCGATGGGCCGGTTTGATTCCTCTGGGAGATTGCAATATCAGTACCCCTGACAACAAACAGAACCGCAAGAATCAGGAAATCCGGGTGCCGCGCGTCCGCGTGATCGGCAGCGACGGAGAGATGATTGGTGTGTTGACGCGTGACGAAGCGCTGTCGATGGCCGAAGACGAAGGTCTGGACCTGGTCGAGATTCAGCCGCAGGCTGATCCGCCGGTGTGCAAGATCATGGACTTCGGCAAGTTCAAGTTCGAAGCGCAGAAGAAGGCCAACGAGGCCAAGAAGAAGACCAAGCAGGTCGAGATCAAGGAAGTGAAGTTCCGCCCGGTCACCGATGAAGGTGATTACCAGATCAAGCTGCGCAAGATGCGCGGTTTCCTGGAAGAGGGCGACAAGATCAAGGTCAACATCCGCTTCCGTGGCCGTGAAATGAGCCATCAGGAACTGGGTCGCGAAATGGCCAGCCGGATCGAAGGTGATCTGGGCGAGGACATCGTGATCGAGTCCCGTCCGCGCCTTGAAGGCCGGCAGATGGTGATGATGATCGCGCCGAAGAAGAAGTAACCGGCCATCGGCCCCAGCCCGGACGGGCGGGGCGTAGCGCCGGGCCATGCCCGGCTGCCGGCGCCGCCGGCGTCGAGTGCTTCAGATTCGCGTTACAAGGCACGGGCGCCTTTTCAGGCGCCTGCTGCCGTTTGCCCTGGCCGCAGCCTCTGCGGCCCGTCCGGCGGGCGTTCCACGCCTGCCGGCACCGGTAAACACCCGCCCAATCAAGCGTTTGCAACTGCCTGGATTCACGGGCATAATGGGCGGCCCCGTTTTGCGGGGGTGCTGTTTTGAACGGTTTCCCGCCCCACAAAGGCACGCTGTTTCAACGGCAAACAGGACCGGCCTGGTTCCCATAGGGGATCCCGGGCTTACAAGCAGGCAAGGGCACGGACGGAAAGTGTGGCAATGCCACCGCCCTGGTCAGTGACAAAACATCATCAAGGACATAGCAATGCCCAAGATCAAGACCAACCGGGCGGCGGCCAAGCGCTTCCGCAAGACCGCGTCCGGCAAGTTCAAGGCTGGCCACGCCAACCGTAGCCACATCCTCACGAAGAAGTCGACCAAGCGGAAGCGCAATCTGCGTCAGACGAACCATGTTCGTGCAGAAGACGCAGGCCGTTTGAACCGTATGCTTCCCTACCTCTGAGGACTGACCCATGGCACGAGTAAAGCGTGGCGTACAGGCGCGTCGCCGCCACAAGAAAATTCTGACCCTGGCGAAGGGTTACTACAACGCTCGCCGCAAGGTCTTCCGCGTTGCCAAGCAGGCCGTGATCAAGGCACAGCAGTACGCCTACATCGGTCGTAAGCAGAAGAAGCGCAACTTCCGTTCGCTGTGGATCACCCGCATCAACGCGGCTGCCCGCATCAACGGCCTGAGCTACAGCCGTTTCATGAACGGCCTGCTCAAGTCCGGCATCACCCTGGACCGTAAGGTTCTGGCTGACATCGCCGTGCACGACGCAGCTGGTTTTGCTGCACTGGCCGAAAAGGCCAAGGGCGCACTGGCGGCATAAGTCCATTCCCCTGCCGTTGCCGTTCACGCGCAACGGCTGTGGGTAAGGCAAATGCATGGGGAAGGGCGCAAGTCCTTCCCCATTCTTTTTTGTGTTGGCGGTGGCCCTCCCGGTGCCATCGATCGACAGCGGTGGCGACGGGGGTCGGCCCGACGCGCATCGCGATGGCATACCGACGCGAGGCTCCGGCTATCCATGAGTGACATCCAATCCCTGACCACGCAGGCACTGGCCGACGTGGCCGCTGCCCAGAGCCCCGATGCGCTGGAAGCCCTGCGCGTGGCCCTGCTGGGCAAGAACGGCAGCATCACCGCCCAGCTCAAGCAGCTCGGTGGCCTGCCGGCCGATGAGCGCAAAGCCGCCGGCGAAGCCATCAACCGTGCCCGTGACGCGCTGACCAGCGCGCTGGGTGATCGCAAGACCGTGCTGGAAGACGCTGCGCTGGACGCGCGCCTGGCCGCTGAAGCGATCGACATCACCTTGCCGGGCCGTCGCGAAGAGCGCGGTGGCCTGCATCCGGTGACCCGTACCCTGGAGCGCATCACCGAGATCTTCGGTCGCCTTGGTTACGAACTCTCCGAAGGCCCGGAAATCGAAGACGACTGGCACAACTTCGAAGCGCTGAACTTCCCGCCGCACCACCCGGCGCGCGCGATGCACGACACCTTCTATTTCGGCGATGGCCGCCTGCTGCGCACGCATACCTCCGGTGTGCAGGTGCGCTACATGGGCGAGCACGCACCGCCGCTGCGCATGATCGCGGCCGGCAAGGTGTACCGCAGCGACAGCGACCAGACCCATTCGCCGATGTTCCACCAGGTGGAAGGTCTGCTGGTCGATGAGCACTCCACGTTTGCCGATCTCAAGGGCACGCTGTCCGAGTTCGTTCGCGCGTTCTTCGAGCGCGATTTCGAGATGCGTTTCCGTCCCAGCTACTTCCCCTTCGTGGAACCCGGCGCGGAAGTGGACATCGCCTGGCAGCAGCCGGATGGCAGCACCCGCTGGCTGGAAGTACTCGGCTGCGGCATGGTCCACCCCAACGTGCTGCGCAGCGTCGGCATCGATCCGGAACGCTACACCGGCTTCGCCTTCGGCCTGGGCGTGGAGCGCTTTGCGATGCTGCGTTACGGCGTCAACGACCTGCGCGCGTTCTTCGAAAACGACGTGCGGTTCCTGAAGCAGTTCGCGTAACAGCGGAACCGCCGGGCTGCCCCCGGCGCGACGTCGCACCACCATTCATCACGGCCCAGGCGCCTGCGCCGGGTCCACCAGGGTGACACCATGAAATTCTCTGAAAACTGGCTGCGCAGCCACGTCCCGACCACCGTCTCGCGCGATGAACTCAGCGCGGTGCTGACCGCCATCGGTCTGGAAGTGGAAGCGGTCGATGCGCTGGGCGATGGCCTGCAGCATGTGGTCGTGGCGAAGATCATTTCCGCCGAACGACACCCCGAAGCCGACCGCCTGCAGATCTGCCAGGTCGATGCGGGGCAGGGCGAGCACCTGCAGATCGTCTGTGGCGCGCCGAACGCGCGCCCGGGTCTGGTCGCGCCGCTGGCGATGGTCGGCGCGCAGATCGGCGATCTGAAGATCAAGCCGGCCAAGCTGCGTGGTGTGGAATCCAACGGCATGCTGTGCTCGGCCAAGGAACTGGGCCTGGACACCGATGCCTCCGGGCTGTTCGAACTGCCGGACGATGCGCCCGTCGGCCAGACCCTGGTGGAGTACCTCGGCCTGCCCGACGCCAGCATCGAGATCAAGCTGACCCCCAACCGCGCCGACTGCTTCAGCATCCGCGGCATCGCCTTCGACGTGGCCGCCGCGTGCGCCAGTGAAGTGGTGCCGTTCGACGCCGCGCCGGTCGCCGCCGTGGGCACGCGTGAGCTGACGATCCAGCTGGACGCCGGCGCCGAAGCCCCGCGGTACGTCGGCCGCGTGATCGAAGGCGTCAACGCCCGCGCCGCGACCCCGCTGTGGATGGCCGAGCGCCTGCGCCGCTGTGGCGTGCGCCCGGTCTCGCTGCTGGTGGACGTCACCCAGTACGTCATGCTGGAACTCGGCCAGCCGATGCATGCCTTCGATCTGGGCACCCTGCAGGGCAGCATCGGCGTGCGCCGTTCGCGCGCGGGTGAAACCCTGAAGCTGCTCGACGGCCGCGACGCCGCGCTGGACGACAGCTTCCTGCTGGTCACCGACGCCGATCGCCCGATCGCGCTGGCCGGCCTGATGGGCGGCTTCGATACGCGCGTCACCGACGACACCACCAACGTATTCCTGGAGGCCGCGCACTTCGCGCCCGCCGCGATCATGGGCCGGGGCCGCAAGCTCGGCCTGCACACTGATGCCGGCCACCGCTTCGAACGCGGCGTCGACCCGGTGCTGCCGCGCGCGGCGATCGAGTACGCCACCCGCCTGATTCTGGACCTGGCCGGCGGCACGCCTGCGCCGGTCACCGAGGCCGTGCGCGAAGCGGACCTGCCGGCGACCGCCACCATCGGTCTGCGCCGCGCCCGTATCGCGCGCGTGCTGGGCATCCAGATCGCCGATGCTGATGTGGAGCGCATCCTGCGCGCGCTGGGCATGGAGGTGGCCGCGACCGCCGATGGCTGGCAGGTCACCGCGCCGAGCCGTCGCTTCGATATCGCCATCGAAGAAGACCTGATCGAAGAGCTGGCCCGTATCCACGGCTACGAGCAGATCCCGACCACGCTGCCGGGCGGTGCCTCGCGCGTGGCGATGCCGACCGAGACCCGCCTGGACGACCTGAGCGTCCGGCGCCAACTGGTCGCCCGCGATCTGCAGGAAACCATCAACTACGCCTTCGTGGATGCCGCGCTGCTTGCGCAGTGGCAGCTGGGCGAGGGCCTGGTCGCGCTGGCCAACCCGCTGTCGGCCGAACTGGCGGTGATGCGCCCGTCGCTGCTGCCGGGCCTGGTCGCCACCCTGGGCCGCAATGCCGCCCGCCAGCTGGGCCGCGTGCGCCTGTTCGAACTGGGCCGCGTATTCCATCAGCAGGCCGGCGAAGGCCAGCCCGCGCCGCTGGAAACCCAGCGCGTGGCCGCCGCGATCTGCGGCGATGCCGACACCCAGCAGTGGGGTCTGCCGACCCGCAAGGTCGATTTCCACGACCTCAAGGGCGACCTGGAATCGCTGGCCGCGGCCAGTGGCGCGGAGCTGGCGTTCACGCCGTCGCAGCGTCCGTATGGCCACCCGGCACGGTCGGCCGAGGTCTCCCGTGACGGCGTCAGCCTGGGCTGGATCGGCCAGATCCACCCGCGCCTGGCCAAGGCCATGGAGATCGACGTGGACGTGTTCGCCTTCGAGTTGGACCTGGCGCCGTTGGCCGCCCGCGCGCTGCCGCGCGCGACCGAGCTGTCGCGCTTCCCGTCGATGCGCCGCGATCTGGCCTTCCTGGTGCCCGAGGCCGCGGCCTGGGCCGACCTGGAAGCCACCCTGCGCCGCGCCGTCGGGCCGCTCCTGCGGGAGGTCACCCTGTTCGACCGGTACGTCGGCCAGGGGGTCGAGCCGGGGTTCAAGAGTCTCGCTATGGGCTTGATTTTGCAGGACAAGTCGCGCACTCTGACGGACCGCGACGTGGATGCGGTGGTGGCCGAGGCGGTCTCTGCCATGGAGCGTGAACATCACGCCCGGATCCGCGGTTGAGCGGGAAGCATGGGGGATAGCAGGCAATGGCATTGACCAAGGCGGAGATGGCCGAAAAGCTGTTCGACGAAGTCGGTCTGAACAAGCGCGAAGCCAAGGAATTTGTCGACGCGTTCTTCGATGTGCTGCGTGAAGCATTGGAACAGGGACGTCAGGTGAAGCTGTCCGGCTTCGGGAATTTCGACCTGCGGCGCAAGAACCAGCGCCCGGGTCGCAACCCCAAGACCGGTGAGGAAATTCCGATTTCCGCCCGTACGGTGGTCACCTTCCGTCCGGGCCAGAAGCTCAAGGAAAGGGTAGAGGCATATGCTGGATCCGGGCAGTAACCGAGAACTTCCGCCGATACCGGCCAAGCGCTACTTCACCATCGGTGAGGTCAGCGAACTGTGCGACGTCAAGCCGCACGTGCTGCGTTACTGGGAAACCGAGTTCCCCAGTCTCGAGCCGGCCAAGCGCCGCGGCAACCGCCGCTACTACCAGCGCCACGACGTGCTGATGGTCCGCCAGATCCGCGGCCTGCTCTATGAGCAGGGCTACACCATCGGCGGCGCGCGTCTGCGCCTGGAAGGTGCCGATGCGCGCGAGGAATCGGCGCTGAGCAACCAGATCATCAAGCAGACGCGGATGGAACTGGAAGAAGTGCTGCAATTGCTGCGCCGCTGAACCATTTTTCACGCAAACCCGTTATACTCGTCGGCCCGCTGAGAGGCGGGGACATTGCCAGCATCATCGGGGCGTAGCGCAGCCTGGTAGCGCATCTGCCTGGGGGGCAGAGGGTCGTCGGTTCAAATCCGGCCGTCCCGACCAATGTTGGTGATTCGATCAAAGGCTTGTGCAGCGATGCGCAGGCCTTTTTTCTGTTTGGGCTGCTGTCGGTTGCCGGTCATACCGCAGCCCGATCAACGTGGCGATCGCCTTGGCGTTGTCCGGTTGTGCGGGTGCCGTCGGTGCGTAGTACGCCGGTCGCACATTTCTTCCGGCGGGTCATTCGCCGTTGGATGCAGGCCGCGATTTGAGGGTATAACGCCGTTGCCTCAATGCCCGTGCAACGGCAGCGGCCGGTCGATCACCACGTCCTTCATCACCAGGGTAGAGGTCAGCCGTTGCACGCCGGGCAGGGCAGAGAGGTGTTCGTCGTAGAGCTGACGGAACGCGGCCAGGTCGCGGGTGATGACGTGCAGCAGGTAGTCCGGATCGCCGAACAGACGCTGCGCCTGCAGCACCTGTGGCACGTCGGCCACCGCGTGTTCGAAGGCGTCCACCGCGCGGCGGTCGCCGTCGCGCAGGGTGATGAACACCAGGGCCGAGAACTTCAGGCCCAGGGCGGCGGGATCCAGCTCGGCGCGGTAGCCGCGGATCGCGCCGGACTGCTCCAAGGCACGTACCCGGCGGTGGCAGGGCGAGACGCTCAGCCCGATGCGCTCGGCCAGTTCGGTCACGGTGAGGCGCCCGTCTTTCTGCAACTCGGCAAGAATCCGCTGATCGATGATGTCCATGCGCAAGAGTTTCCTCCTGATGCGCATTGCAGGGCAAGTATTTGGAAGCACATTCCAGAGTCGTGGGAATATTCTTCCGTCTGGCACGCAGATCGCGGCAAGACCGCCCTTTGGACCCCATGCAACCCAGCGTCATCGTCGCCTTCTGGGCGGTTTCGATCCTCTTCGTGCTCACCCCCGGTGCGGATTGGGCGCATGCGATCGCTGCCGGCCTGCGCGGGCGGGCGGTGGTGCCAGCGGTGGCCGGGCTGCTGTCTGGCCATCTGCTGGCGATCGCGCTGGTCGCTGCGGGCGTCGGCGCGATGTTCACCCAGGCGCCGGTCGCGCTGCACGTACTGACCGTCCTGGGCGCGTTGTATCTGCTGTGGCTGGGCATCGGGCTGCTGCGCCATCCACCGATGGCCGCAGCGGACGATGCGGGAGCGGTGACGGGGTGGCGCCACTGGGCGGTCAAGGGCGTCTGTGTCAGCGGGCTCAATCCCAAGGTGCTGTTGTTGTTTCTGGCGCTGCTGCCGCAGTTCATTTCCGCCAGCGCGGCATGGGCGATGCCTGTGCAGATCATCGCGCTGGGCATGGTGCACCTGGTCAGCTGCGCGGCGGTCTATCTGGCCGTCGGGTATGGCGCCGGTGCCGTGCTGCGCACGCGCCCGCGTGCATCACGCGTGGTCGGCCGCGTCTCGGGCGCCGCCATGATCCTGATCGCCGTGCTGTTGTTGAGCGGAACCGGCACACTCTGACCCCACGTTGTCCCCACGAGGATCCTTGGCATGACCGAACAGCTCCATCCCTACGCAACGCCGGGCAGCGCCCCGGTCCCGGCACCGCGCGTGCGCATTCCGCACCTGCAGCAGATGAAGGAGCGCGGCGAAAAGTGGGCCATGCTCACCGCCTACGACATGTACACCGCGGCGATCTTCGAAGACGCCGGCATTCCGGTGCTGCTGATCGGCGATTCGGCCTCCAACAACGTGTTCGGCAACGACTCGCTGCTGCCGGTCACGGTCGATGAGCTGATGCCGCTGGTGCGCGCGGTGAGCCGCTGCACGCGGCGGCCGCTGGTGATCGCCGATCTGCCGTTCGGTTCCTATCAGGCCTCGCCGGAGCAGTGCTTCCACACGGCGGTGCGCTTCATGAAGGAAGGCGGGGCCCACGCGGTCAAGCTGGAGGGCGGCATCGAGATGGTGCCGCAGGTGCGCAAGCTGGTCAGCTGCGGCATCCCGGTGATGGCGCACATCGGCTTCACTCCGCAATCGGAGCACCAGCTCGGTGGCTTCCGCGTGCAGGGGCGGGGCGAGGATGGCGCTCGGCTGATCGAGGAAGCGCGCGCGCTGGAAGCCGCAGGTGCCTTCGCGGTGCTGATGGAGATGGTGCCCGGCGCGGTCGCCGCACAGATCACCGCCGCGCTGAAGATTCCGACGGTGGGCATCGGGGCCGGCAGCGACTGCGATGCGCAGGTGCTGGTCTGGCAGGACATGGCGGGGCTGCGCACCGGCAAGCTGCCGCGCTTCGTGAAGCAGTACGCGGATATGCACGGCTTGCTGCAGAAGGCCGCGCGTGAGTTCGCGGAAGAGGTGGGGGCAGGCACGTTCCCCGGCCCGGAACACACGTTCTGATCGACGCACGTACCGCCTGAGGCGCGTGTCCACGGTATCGCCGCGCGGCGGTACCGTGTCGTCTGCGTCATCGAATCGTCATGCGAGCCACGTACCTTCGCCGCACCTGGGGGCGAGGTGGGACCGTGGCCGAACACGCAAAACGGCGTTTGGCGCGCATGTTTCTGGAACAGGGGCCGGTGCTGAGGGGATTCTTCACCCGCCGCGGTGCGCGTCAGGATGCCGAGGACATGGTGCAGGAAACCTATCTGCGCCTGCTGCGCGCACATGAGGATCAAGGCGAGGCGATCGCCAATCCGGAGGCCTACCTGTTCACTGTCGCGCAGAATCTCGCACGCGAGCAGGCCGCGCGCCGGCGCTGGTCGATGCTGCCGATCGATGATCTTGAGAACCTCACCACGCTGTTGACCGGCGAGGAAACCGTGGAGGACGCCGCCGAGCGTGAACAGCGCCGCACGCACCTGCAGACGCTGCTGGGCACCTTGCCCGAGCACACCCGCGCCGTGCTGGTGATGCAGTATCGCGATGGGCTCAGCTACAGGGAGATCGCCGAGCGGCTCGGCGTGTCCTCGCATATGGTCAAGAAGCATGTGGTGCGCGGGCTGTCCGTGTGTCGCCGTGCGTTGGCCGCGCATGCGGAGGCGTGGTGAGCGAGATGCCCGCGTCACGCCCGTCCCTCGCCAACGAGGCCGCGCACTGGCATGCGCTGCAGCGCCAGGGCGGGCTGACCGCCGAACAACAACGCCAGTTCATGAAATGGCTGGTGACCTCACCGGCGCACCTGCGCGAGTACATCACGGTCAGCCGCGTCGCCAGCGAACTCAGCGATGCGCTGCGGGGCATGGCAGTGGATCTGGATGCGCTGATCGCCGCCGGGCCGCCGCCCGCCGACGACAACGTGGTGGCCTTGCCGGTGCGGCGACGCCCTCCACCGCCCGCGGCCTCCCGTGCGCCGCGCCGGCACCTGCCGGGTATCGCCGCAGCGGCCGCGTTGCTGCTGGGTGTCGTGTTCGTGGGGCACATGGCGTGGCCACAGACCCGGCACTATGTGGCGGAACACGGCGCACCACAGCGATTTACGCTGCCGGACCACACCGTCGTGCATCTGAACGCGGAAAGTGAACTGTCGATCCGCTTCACCTTGTTGAGCCGCCGCGTGGAGCTCTCGCGCGGGCAGGCCAGCTTTGTGGTGGCCGAGGAGCGCCGTCCCTTCGCGGTGCACGCGGCCGGGCTGGAGGTGCGCGACATCGGCACCATCTTCGATGTATCGCTGCGCCGCGAGCAGGCGCGCATCGAGGTAGCCGAAGGCAGCGTGCAGGTGCGCGGCGACTCGGGCCAGGGCCGGCTGCTCGCCGATCTTCGCGCAGGCCAGAGTGCCCACATCGACTACCGCGATCAGACCGTCAGCCTCCGCCAGCAGCACACCGACACCATGACCGCCTGGTGGCGTCGCCGCGTGGTGTTCCAGGATGAGCCGCTGCGCGAGGTGGCCGAGCAGTTCAATCGCCTCAACCGCGTGCGCCTGCAGGTGGACGACGATGTCGCCGGGGCACTGCGACTGACCGGCAACCTGCGTGGCGACGATCTTGCATCACTTCGTACCTTCCTCGATCAGCAGCCATCGCTGCGCACGCGCGTGGTCGACAAACAGATCCACGTGAGCAGCCGAGCAGCGGCGGAAACCAGCGCGAAACAACAGTAATTGCACTATCCGCGCGTCATCGCGCGGCGCACATCGAGCGGCTGTCAAAAAAAATTCATCGAAATGCCGGTGCCCGATCCTCGCCCTGCGCCCTCGTAGTCCAGGCAAGCGCGAACGATTCCGTCTCGCGACGCTCATACCACCCCACTGGACTTCTACGATGCGCCGCATTCTTTTCCTTTCGATCGCTCTTGCCCTGCAGAGCGCCGCCGTCACCGCCACCGCGCAGGAGACCCGCGTGGCCAGCGAGGCGATTCCCGCCCAACCGCTGGACCGTGCACTCAACGATCTCTCGCGCCAGACCGGCCTGCAGTTCGTCTACAACGCGCAGCAGGCCGGCAACCCGCGCACCCGCGCGATGCCGGCGGGGCTGGCCCCGCAGCAGGCACTGGAGCAGCTGCTGGACGGCACCGGCCTTCGCTATCGGTATCTCAACGACACCACGGTGACCATCGAAGCACGCAGTGATACCGCACCGTCGGGCACATCCGCCGTGCCCGTCGCCACATCGGCCCTGGCATTTGAAGCGGCCCCCGCAGCGGAAGGCGCCGGCCTGCAGCAGCTGGAGCGCATCGACGTGGTGGGCAGCTACAGCCGCAGCCTGGAGCAGGCAGTGGACATCAAGCGCGCCACCATCGGTTTCTCCGACTCGATCGTGGCCACCGACGTGGCCGACTTTCCCGAGCAGAACCTGGCCGAAGCCCTGCAGCGCATGCCGGGCGTGACCATCGAGCGTGACAAGGGTCTGGGCAGCCGCGTCAACGTGCGTGGCCTGCCGTCGGAGTACACGCATGTCTCGATCAACAACCTGGCCACGGCATCGGGCAGCGGTGGTCGCGATATCGAATTCGACATCTTCGCCTCGGAGATCATCCAGCAGGTCACGGTGCTGAAGTCGCCGACTGCGGCGGATGAGGAGGGCGGCATCGCCGGCTCCGTGCAGATCTCCACCGCACGCCCGTTCGACTACACCGGCCGCAAGCTGGTGGCGTCGGTGGAAGGGGCGCACAACTCGATTTCCGAAGAGGTGGACCCGAAATTCTCTTTCCTGGCCAGTGACACCTGGGGCGACTGGGGTGGCCTGGTGTCCTTCGCCACGGCCAAGCGCAGCAACCGCACGGACGCGACGTCGGGCATCAACTTCCGCCCCATGTCGCGCTTCCTTGGTGCCTCGGGCACGCGCGGCACGCAGGCCGCCGCGGTGCTGGCACGCGATGCCGGCGTGGTGGTCAAGAACCGCAACAACACCGATGAAAGCAACCTGATCGTGTTCCAGGACAAAGTGGGCGACCGCGTGTTCGTCAACGACCAGGACAAGTGGGGTGCCACCGCATCGCTGCAGTACAAGCCGAGCAGCCGCTTCAGCCTGACTTTCGATGCGATGCGCGGCGGCTACGACACCACCGAAGACGAGTACGACGCGGCGGCATATTCGGCGTCCAGCCGAAGCACGCTGGAGACCATCCATGATTACGACGCCAGCACGCTGTCGCAGTACGGCATCGTGGTGCTGCGCGATGTGTCCTACACCGCCACCCAGCACGAGATGCTGAGCAAGGAGCGGATCAACAAGACCGATTTCAGCCAGTACAGCGTGGCAATGGATTGGCAGGGCGACACCTGGGGCGTGGATGCGATGGTCGGTTACTCCGGCGCCGACAAGACGTTGGATGCCAGCAACCTCAAGCATGTGGCCTACGCGCCCTCGCGGACCCGCTGGACCGGCAAGAGCGGGGAGACGATTCCCAGCGCCAACCCGGCCAGCATCGACATGTACAACGCCTCGGACAAGTACCTGTTCGAAGCGTATGAGACGACGCTGGAGAAGGTCAGCGATGACAAGTATGCCGCCCAGGTGGATGTGACCAAGGCGCTGGAACTGGCCTTCCTGCCGGCGCTGCGCAGCGTGCAGTTCGGCGCGCGCTACACCGACAAGTCCAAGCAGCGCGAGTATGGCGAAGCCAAGATCTACGGGCCGGGGGCGGGTGACAACAGCTGGGTGAACAAGCGCACCCTGGCCGACAGTCCGCTGCAGTCGATTGCCGATATCGTGCCGGGCGGTGGCTATTCGGTGAAAGACCTGGACTGGAAGATGGTCTCCAACGACTACGCACGCAGTGCGTTCCGCTATCCGGGCTTCGCAACGCCGTTTGATCCGGGCCAGTACTACCGGGTCGACGAGAACGTGACCAGTCTGTACGCGATGACCGACATCGGCTTCGATGTGGGCCGCGTGCCGGTCTCGATCAACGCCGGCGTGCGCTATGTGGATACCTCGGTGCAGTCCTCCGGCTTCCATCCGATCCAGCGGGAAGACGGTAGCACCGGCTATACCGACACGCCCGTCTCGCGCAAAGGCAGCTACAACGATCTGCTGCCGAGCCTGAATGCCACTGCCGAACTGGCCGAGGGCCTGGTGCTGCGGGGCGCCGCCTCCAAGACGTTCATCCGCCCGGCGTTGACCGACATCGCCTACAAGCGCACCGCCAGCTGGAGTTCGTTCCGCTTCACCGATGGCAACCCGGATCTGCAGCCCACCTATGCCAAGCAATGGGAGCTGGGTCTGGAGAAGTACCTGGACAACGGCGGGCTGCTGGCGGCCTCGTACTTCCACAAGAAGATCGACGGCGTCGTGATCAATGCGTTGACCGGCGTGGTACCGGATGTGGCGGTCTACAACGCCAACGGCTCGCTCAACGGCACCTATGATTTCGACGTGTACCAGCCGATCAATGCCGATGGCACCTATGTGGTGAAAGGCGTCGAGCTGATCGCGCAGCTGCCGCTGAGCATGCTGCACCGTTCGCTGGAAGGCTTCGGCATCAATGCCAACTACACGATGCTGGACAGCTCGCTGGCCGGCGAATCCGATCTGGGCGTGAGCACGCCGATGCCGGGGCTCTCGGAGAAGTCATACAACATGACCGTCTACTATGAGAACGACCGCTTCGACGCGCGCGTGTCGTACAACCACAAGGGGGAGTACGTCGAATCGATCGGCTACAACATGTACCCGATCTGGCGCGATGACTACGGCCAGGTGGATGTGTCGATCGGCTACCGCGTCACCGACAACATCAAGCTGAGCCTGAAGGGCATCAACCTGACCAACCAGGCGACCACCGGGTACACGATGGATTCCGCGTTCCCGACGATGTACGAGCGCTCCGGCCGCCGGATCAGCCTCGGCCTTCGCGCGGACTTCTGAGCCACCTTCGCGGTGCATCCGGAGGCACGTGCGCGTGCCCCGGATGCGGCTGCCGGTTTGTGAGGAACATACGATGCGACATGTTTTCTTCCTGCCGCTTGTGGCGGTGCTGGCGTGGCCGGCGGTCTCGCAGGCTGCCGATGACGATGCCGGCCGCAGCTGGCAGGCTGGCGACCACCATGTCCACAGCGAGTGGAGCGTGGACTGGGATCGCAGCACCACGCCGCCCACGCCGATCCGTGGTGGCGACTCGTCCTACACCCGCACCCATAACGCCCAGCAGGCGCTCGCCAATGGGCTGAGCTGGATGGTGCATACCGATCATGGCGGGCCGGGGCATTCGGCGGTCACCCGGGACCATGCGTGGCCGGCGCTGCTGGAGGCCCGGCGCGAGGTGCCCGCGCTGATCCAGTTCAATGGCATGGAATTCGACGTGCCGGCCGGCGAGCACGCCTCGCTGATCATCGCCCCAGGCCCGGATGAGCGAGAGCAGCTGATCGCGATCGAACGCGATTACGGCCGCAGCGAGCCGCTGCAGGGAAGCCGCGATGACGGGCAGACGATGCTTGATGCGCTGGCCCACATGCGTTCGCTGCCGGCACCGCCGTTGATGTTCATCAATCACCCCGCGCGCACTGCCACCGCCATGGGACGGTGGGGCGACGTCGAGCCCGATGAGCTGCGTGCCTGGCATGCGGCTGCACCGCAGGTGCTGGTTGGTATGGAAGGCGCGCCGGGCCATCAGGCCACCCGTGTCCATCGCGGCCTGTATCGCAACGCGGATGCACCGACCCTGGGAGGATTCGACCAGATGACGGCAACCGTCGGCGGGATCTGGGACACGCTGTTGTCCCAGGGGCATCGCTTCTGGATCACGGCCAGCTCCGATTCGCACGTCAACCAGCGTGATGGCGGCAATGACTTCGATCCGGGCCAGTACAGCAAGACCCATGTCTGGGCGCGGCGGGACGCCGAGGACATCCTTGATGGCCTTCGCCACGGTCGGATGTTCGCGGTGACCGGCGATCTGATCGATGCACTGGAGCTGCGGGTGACTGCGAACGACGACGAGGCACGTAGCGCCACGATGGGCGGCACGCTGTCGATGTCGCCTGACGCCTCCATGCGCGTGGAACTGCGGGTGCGTGTGCCGGCGTCAGTCAATCACGCTGGCCAGCCCCCGGTGCTGGATCACGTCGAGCTGATAGTGGGCAGCCCTGGAAAAAGCGATGCTCCTGTTATGCAGACGCGTGTATTCCGCGCCAGTGACTGGCAAGTGGACGGCGCATGGCGAACGGTATCCTGGGTGTTGCCGGCGCCTGCACAGGGCGGATTCGTTCGTGTACGCGGCAGCAGCACCCCTGAAGTGGCGCCGTTGCCCGATGTGCCAGGCGAAGATCCCTGGCAGGACCTGTGGTTCTATTCCAATCCCGTGTTTGTCGAGGTCGCGCGCTGAGTTGGCGTCGATCCGGTGGTGAGTCGTGCGCGGCTGCAGATCATCGAGGTAGAGTGATCGCTTACCTCATGGACGCGGAAGGAAATGCATATGGCGGTACGAGCGTTGTTGGCAGCCGATCTCGAACAGGCCAGCCGTGTGTGCATGGCCGCCTTCATGGGGGCGGTGGCGGAATCACTGCCCCCCCTTGGGATCGAGACCTTTGCCCGTATCGCCTCGGTGGAGGGGTTCCGCGCGCGCATGGTGCAGGACAATGTGATGCTGGCCTACGCGCAGGAGGATCGGCTCATCGGTATCGCCGAGCTCAAGGAAGGCCGTCACGTGGCCATGCTGTTTGTCGACCCGGCGGCCCAGCAGCAGGGGGTCGGCAAGGCCCTGATGGCGGCCATGATCGAGCAGGCGCGTGTGGAGGTGCTGACCGTGAGCGCGTCGCTCTCGTCGGTACCCGCCTATGAGCGCTATGGCTTTACCTGCACAGGGGAGGCAGCGGAATCTTCCGGGCTGCGCTACCAGCCGATGGAAATGCGCGTGGCGCCGGGCGCCTGACTTCACGCCGTTCAGTCGGCGCGTTCACGAAGGTGAGACAGTCGGCTGGCTACCGTGGAGTCCTGTCATTCAACCCGATTCGGGGAAAGGATCATCATGATCAAGTGGGCCATCATTTTTGCCGTCATCGGCCTGATCGCCGGTGCCCTCGGTTTCGCCGGCATCGGCGGCGCTGCGATCGGGATCGCCAAGTTCCTGTTCTGGGCGGGCATCATCATCGCTGTGGTGCTGTTCGTGCTGGGCATGACCATCGCCAAGAAGGTGACCTGACCCGCCGCGCCAAGACGTTGCGGTTCCAGACAAAGGCCTGCGCGGTTTCGTGCAGGCCTTTTCGTTGGCGATGCAGCAGGGTGCCCCGCAAACCTCACTCGAAATACACCGACACCCCAAGGCCAGCCTGCGTGTCCGGGCTGTCGTCATCCAGCCCCACATCGAATGAGGCATCCAACTGGACCGTCGGGGTCACCATCCAGGTGATGCCTGCGCCGGCAATCCCGGTCGAGGGCTCGCCGTTGGTGTCGGTGAAGCCGGCCTCCAGATAGGTGCTGACGGTATCGGTGGCGGAGAAGCTCAGGCTCGGCGCCCAGGTGACGCTGTCCTCGCTGGCACCGCGGGTCACATTGGCGTACAGCGCGCCTGTCCAGCGATCATCGAAGCTGTACTCATAGCTCGGACCCAGCGCGTACTGCGTGGCGCCCTCGCTGAAGTCGCGCGAGCCGGTGGCGAACGTGGTGCTGGCCAGCAGCGCCACGGCGTGCTTTTCCGAGGACAAGGGCAGGGCGAACTTCAGGCCGAGGCCCAGGTCTCCAGCACCGCGGCTGCGCTCGGCCGGTGCATCGCGCGGCGCCACCCGCAGGTGGTTCCAGGGCGAGGTGAAGGCCTGCAGTTCGAGATGCTCGACCAAGCCGATCCGGAGATTGATGTCGGCGCTGTACTGCGTGCTCAGCACGCCCGCGCCGTCGCGGTCGCGGCTGAAGCTGGGCAATCCCGCCTCCAGCGCGACGCCACCGCGGGGCAGTGTCGAGGCGGCGAAGCCGATGCCGGGGCGGTCGAAGGCGAGGTCCGGCGGCGCGTCCCGTTGGGCGTGCACGGCATCGCAGAACAGCAGGGACAGCAGCAGGGCCGAACACCGCATGGGCACGCTCCGGGCCGGCCGATACCGGCATCAAGAAGCAGTCAGCCTGCCTCTTGGCCGGAATGTAGCACGGTGATTCCGGCGGTCATGTGCACGTGTCGGTGGCGTTTCGTCACTCAGTGCGTCGGCCGGGTCATGGCGATGAGGGCATCGCGCACGCGCTCGGTCGCGGCTTCCGGCGTGGCGTCACAGCCGAGCACGCAGGCGCGGAGCAGGAACCCATCGGCGGCGTGCCGTGCAGCGGTCAGCTGCGCATCGCGACGGTCCAGCGGATGCTCGCGCAGCACCGTATCCAGCCACGACCGTCGCGCAGTGATCCATTCACTGTCGACCTGGTGCGGGCGACACGCGGGACTGATGGTGCGCCCGATGTCGAACAGCTCGGCGATGTAAGCCCGTGAGAACCGGCCGTGGGCCTGGCTGTCGCGGTCCATGCGGTGCAGGATCGCGCGGTGGAGATTGGCCACGATCGCGTGCGCGGCGAGGTCATCGTTGGCTGCTTGCAGCAGCGGGGTATCGGTTGCGTTGTGCATTCGCGCCTCCAGGACACCGGTAGGGGAAAAACGAGGAATCAGCCGCGCGGCAGGACCGGATTACCCTGCCGCAGCAAGGTGTCCAGCAGCGCGACGACGCGTTCACCCTGGCCCTCACAGGCCAGTTCGAACGTGGTCTGCCCGTCGAGCGCGGGCAGTGGGGAATGCAGAATCCATTCAATAACGGCGGCGCGGTCCGGTTCGATCTGCAAGGCCAGATCCGCGACACGACGTACGATTCCCTGACGCATGATCAGAATCCGTAACTGAGGGAGAGCGCGGCGGTATCCATGTGGTCGCCACGGGTCATCGGGCTGTCGCGCACGGCATCGGCCAGCGAGGTGCGGCGGATCGACGCGGTCGCGGTCCAGCGCGGCCCCAGCGGCATCACGGCGGCAATGTCCATGTAGGGCGACACACCGCTGCCGGACGAGTAGCGCGCCAAGCCGCTGCGTGCCGCTTCGCGCTCACTGACGCCGAAGTAGTAGTCGTTGAGATCGGCGCTGGTGTAGGTCACGCCCACCGCGGGCATGAAGGTCACGCGGCCGGCCGGGATCGGGTAGGCGTACCGGGCATCGGCCGAGAAGCCGCCGCCGTGTCCGGTGACTTCCGCCTGCGCATTGGCCTGCAGTACGCCCCATTCGGCCTGGTGCCGCCAGGAGACGCCCAGCATGCCGGACAGGCTGCGGTTGTCGAGCTGGCGCAGTTGCGGGTCGTGGCTGTCGCGGCGCTTGAAGCGCATCACGTACGGCGAGGCGGTCAGGGCAAGCTCGGACTGCGCGGTCTGGTGCAGGCGATAGCCCACGCTGCCACCGCGGAAGAAGAACGAACGGCCTTCCCAGCTGACGATCGGGGCGGCCAGACGATCGGTGTCATAGCCGGCGTAGGGGGCCTTGAGCGCCACGACGGCGATGCCGACGCTGCTTTTCCTGGCGCCCTCGGGCGCATCAGCCGCCTGCGCACTGGCGGCGGTGAATGCACTGGCCAGGGCCAGGCCAAACAGGGGAAGGGAAGGGCGCGGGGAACGAAAACGGACGTGCATGGACCTGCCGAGGGGGAACAACCGGAGTGTCATGGTGGGCGCCCTACATTGTCGGAACGTTACGTCCGGCTGCGCGGTACCATCGCCTCCTTCGTACCCCGCAAGGCACCGCCCCATGCGCCTTCTTCTCCTGGAAGATGATCCGGAAATGGCCAGCGCGATCCAGGTCAGCCTGGCGCGCCACGGCATGGTGATCGACGTGGTCGGCACGATGGCGCAGGCCGATGAAGCCCTCAAGGCCGGCGTCCACCAGATCCTGCTGCTGGACCGGCAGCTGCCCGACGGCGACGGTGCCAGCTTTGTCCGGATCGCGCGTGAGCGCGTGCCGAACCTGCCGGTGATCATGCTGACCGCGCGCGATTCGGTGGCCGATCGGGTCACCGGCCTGGACGTGGGCGCGGATGATTACCTGACCAAGCCGTTCGCGGTCGAAGAGCTGCTTGCGCGCATCCGCGCGATCTCGCGGCGGCCCTCGCAGATCACCCTGCCGGTGTTGTCGCTGGGCCGGCTGCAGTTCGATTTCGTGGCGCGCGAAGCCCGCGTGTCAGAGCTGCTGCTCGCGCTGCCGCGGCGGCAGCTGCTGGTGCTCGAAGCACTGGCACTGCGGCAAGGGCGCACGGTGGGCCGCGCCTCGTTGCTGGAAGCCGTGTACGGCTTTGACGATGCCATCCAATCCAATGCGCTGGATGCGCATGTCTCCAAGCTGCGCAAAGCGCTGCTGGAAGCCGACGCGGGCGTGGAGATCCACGTCATGCGCGGCATCGGGTATCTGCTCAAGGACACGCCGTGAGATTGCTCAAACCCGATTCGCTGGCGTTCAACCTGGTGTGGAAGGTCTGCCTGATCCAGGCGGCCACGATCGCCCTGGCGTTGAGCGCGATGGTGTTGACCTACGGCGACCGCCGTTCGGCCTATATCGACTGGAAGACCAGCGACCAGATCGCATCGGCCATCACCTTCGGTGCCCAGGGACTGGAGGCGGATCTGCCGAAGGTGGCGCTGGCCGTGCCACGGCCGCCGGCGATGTTCTGGTTCGCCGCGGCCGATGAGCGTGGCCGACGCCTGGTGCATGGCGATGTCCCCGTGCAGTACCGTCAGTTGGTGGCACGGCTGGATCAGATCGAGCAGACCGACATCCGTACCCGCATCAATGCCGATGCGCTTGCCGTGCGCGTGGTGGTCGTTGTTCGGCCGGAAGGGCGGTTGCACGTGGCGGTAGGCGGCATTCCCGAACGCAGCATCGTGCGGCAGCTGCTGTTGATCTTCCGCTACCTGGGCGGCTGGATCGCGTTGCCGGTGCTGGTGATCACGCTGGTGGTGGCGCCATGGGTGATCCATCGCGCGCTGCGCGGGGTCAACCGCGTGGCGGCGCAGGCCGCAGCGATCCAAGTCAACGAGCGCGGCAGCGGCCTGGATACGCGTGCCGTGCCGCTGGAGATCTATCCGCTGGTGGACGCCTTCAACGCGGCCGTGCGCCGCATCGGTGAAAGCTACGATGCGCAGGATCGCTTCCTCGCCGGTGCCGCGCATGAGCTGCGCATGCCGATCGCGATCCTCGCCACGCGCCTGGCCGATCTGCCGCCCGGCGATGCGCGTTCGCGCCTGCAGCTGGACCTGAGCCGGCTGAGCAACATCGCCGAGCAGCTGCTGGATCTGCAGCGGCTGGACCGGCATGGCAGCCAGTCCCAGCGTATCGACCTGTCCGCGTTGACCCGCGACGTGGCCGCCGATGTCGCACCACTGGTGGTGGATGCCGGCTACGGCTTTTCGGTGGATGCACCGGATCAGCCGATCTGGGTTCGCGGGGATCCCCATGCGCTGCACCGGGTCATCGCCAGCCTGCTGCAGAACGCCATCGCCCACGGTGGCGGCCGCGGCATGATCGCCGTGGCACTGCATGATGATGGCGGCCTGTCGGTCAGTGATGAAGGCCCGGGCGTGCCGGAGGCCGAGCGGCTGTCCGTGTTCGAGCCGTTCCACCGATTGCGGCCCAGCGGCAGCGGCAGCGGGCTGGGCCTGCACCTGGCCCGCGAGATCGTGCTGCGTCACGCCGGCACCATCGCCGTGGACAGCGCCCCCGGTGGTGGCGCGCGGTTCCTGGTGGTCCTGCCAGTGGACGCGCGGCCGTTTCCGGGCGCGTCCCCGGCATGACGCCCTGTCCGGCCTGTCCTGTTGCGCCGCCTATGAGGAGATGAGCGTGCTATGACGAGATCAGCGTGGCGCCGGCGCGGCGCAGTAGGCGGTGATGGCCTCGGCGGTGTTCTCCAACCCGTTTGCATTGGCCAACTCCCACGGACGTTCGCACTGCTGTGTGCGTTCGCACCAACGGTAGCCTGCCGAGCCGATGCACCCATGCGCATCGCGGTCCGAGCCGGGTACGCCTGCCGTGGGCGAGGAGGGTGACGGCGCAGGATGGGCGCAGGCGGTGAGGGCGGCGAGCAGGGGAAGCAGGGCGGCTCGAATGGACATGCAGGCTCCGTAGGCGCTTGAGGTCGCGGGCAGTCTCGCGCCGGGTCCGTCGATGTCACGTGCAGGATGCAGGGTTCACTCCTCCATCACCCGGCGTGGGCTGATATGACGCTGGAGGATTCCGCCGATGCTGCGTTGTAGTCCGTGACCAGCACCGCGGAACGCGATGATGCGTTGAAGCAGGATGCGTGCGACCCGCCTGTGTGGACATCGCCGGTATCAGGTTTGACGCCAGGTTGTCAGCGCCACTGCCAGGAGGCACGTCATGAAAACACTGTTTTCGATCCGTCACATCGCATTCGCTGCGGCGCTCACCTGCGTCTCCGCCCGGGCCGATGCCTGCACCCGCGTGGTGTATCTGGGCGACAATCAGGATGTGATCACGGCCCGCTCGATGGATTGGAAGAGCGATGTGGCCACCAACCTGTGGGTGCTGCCCAAAGGCATCGACCGCGATGGCCAGGCCGGCCCGCGCTCGATCCGCTGGACCTCACGCTACGGCAGCGTGGTCGCCACCGGGTATGACATCTCCACCACCGATGGACTCAACGAAGCGGGGTTGTCAGCCAATCTGTTGTGGCTGGCAGAATCGCAGTACCTGCAGCAACGTGGCAGCAAACCGGGATTGGCGATCTCGTTGTGGGCGCAATACGTGCTCGACAACTTCGCCACCGTTGCCGAGGCCGTCGCCGCGCTGGAGCGCGAGCCGTTTTCGATCGTGACGGACAAGGTGCCGGGCGAGTCCCGGCTGGCCACGCTGCACCTGTCCTTGTCCGACGCCAGCGGTGACAGCGCCATCGTGGAATACATCAACGGCAAGCAGGTGATCCATCACGATCGCGCCTATCAGGTGATGACCAACTCGCCGGTGTTCGATCAGCAACTGGCGCTCAATACGTATTGGCAGGAAATCGGTGGCACCGTGATGCTGCCCGGCACCAACCGCTCGGCCGATCGCTTCGCTCGCGCGAAGTTCTACATCAACGCCATTCCCAAAAGCGAGGATCCCGTGGTCGCATTGGCCAGTGTGTTCAGTGTGATCCGCAATGTGTCCGTGCCCTACGGGATCACCACGCCGGGGGAGCCGAACATCTCCTCCACCCGCTGGCGGACCGTGGCCGACCACAAGCGCAAGCTGTATTTCTTTGAATCGGCGATGACGCCCAATACCTTCTGGGTAGACCTCAACAAGGCCGATTTCTCGCGCGGTGCCCCGGTGTTGAAACTGGACCTGGGGCCGGACCAGCGCAACGTGTTCGCGGGCGACGCGCTGCCCCGGTTCCAGCCGGCCGAGCCGTTCCGGTTCCTGGGCACCGACGGCTGAGCAAAATCAGACTAATCCGATAACAACGGGCTTCAACCTGCTCTATCGTTCCTGCTGAGGGATGGATCCCTCACGTCGTGAGCTTTTCGCCCAGGCATGCCGCAAAGGAACGATCCGCATGGTGATCAAACTGCAACACATCGAACGCCGCTGGCACGTCGTGCACCCGGCCAAATCCGCACCGATTGCGTTCCGCAGCGGGGCCACCGCCTTCGATTTCGCCGATGCCCTGGCACGCGAGTATCATGCCGAGACCGGCGACAGCAGCGCCGTCCGGGTGCAGGTGCTGGAGACCTACGTGGACGCCGTCCGCTACGGCTGAGCCGGCCATCCAAGGCTGTTCGTGCGGATGTGACCGCCGGCCGCCCGCCCAGTCAGCCACGCGTCGGGTACCTAAATAGGGGATGAAATCAGCGACTTCTGGCCTATGTCGCGGCGCCGGACGATCACCGATCCTGTGCGCCTCCCCCAACACGCAACGAGGATCCCATGTCGAACACCAGCCCTTCCCAGGCCGCCAGACGATTGCGCTGGGCCGTGGTGCCGGCGCTGATGGCGCTGGCCGGCGCTGCCCAGGCGCAGAACTACGACCGCTATGACGACGGTTACAACGGCGGTCCGGTGCGCTGCGAATCGATCAAGAACCGCACGCAGCAGTGCGCCTTGCCAGGGCGTGCACGCCTGGTGCGGCAGATCTCCGGCTCGCCCTGCGTTGAAGGCCAGACCTGGGGCCAGGCACGCAACGGCGTGTGGGTGACGCAAGGCTGCCGGGCCGAGTTCATTGCCGAGGGCGGCCGCGGCGGCCGCTGGAATGGCGGTGGGGGCGGCTGGGGCCACAACGGCGGCGGCAACAACGGCCGGGGCCAGATCCTGACCTGCGATTCCAACGACCATCGCCGTCAGCGCTGCGTGGCCAATGTCCGCCGCGAGGCGCGGCTGATCCGCCAGACTTCGCGTAATGCCTGCATCGAAGGGCGGACCTGGGGCTGGGACCGCACCGGCGTCTGGGTGGATGGCGGCTGCCGCGCCCAGTTCCAGATCTACTGATGGCTGGTGCACAGCGCTTGAGCGCCCCCTGAGTGCTCAAACGAACGAGGCCGCGTCGATTGGACGCGGCCTCGCTGTTTTTTGCGGAGCACTCGCCCAAGGGCGGTGGGCAGCGTGTCAGCCTGCCGCGCTGAGCGTCTGGCCGCTCTTGACCAGCATCGGCCAACGCTTGAGCACGGCCTGGCGGATGCCATCGGCATCGATGCCGGCTTCGGCCAGCAGGTCTTCACGGCTGGCATGGTGCTGGAAGCTGTCCGGCAGGCCCAGGTGCAGGAACGACTTGAGCACGTTCTCGGCATTGAGCAGCTCGGCCACGCCGGAGCCGGCACCGCCGGCGACCACGTTGTCTTCGATGGTGACGAACCCTTCGTGGCGCTGCGCAAGTTCCAGCAGCAGGGCCCGGTCCAGCGGCTTGATGAAACGCATGTTGACCACGGTCAGGCCCAGTTCGCGGCCGACCTGTTCGGCGGCCGTCACGGTGCTGCCGAACGCGAGCAGGGCGATCCGGCTGCCCTGCAGGCGCAGATCGGCCTTGCCGATCTCCAGCGTGGCCAGATCCGTGCCGGCGGCGATGCCGGTCCCGCTGCCACGCGGGTAGCGCACCGCGGCCGGGCCGGCATAGCCCAGCCCGGTGGTCAGCATCTGGCGGCACTCGGCCTCATCGGACGGCGCCATCACCACCATGTGCGGCACGCAGCGCAGGAAGCTCAAATCCAGGTTGCCGGCATGGGTCGCGCCATCCGGGCCGACCACGCCGGCGCGGTCGATCGCGAACAGCACGTCCAGCTCCTGAACGGCCACATCGTGCACCAGCTGGTCGTAGGCGCGCTGCAGGAAGGTCGAGTAGATCGCCACCACCGGCTTGGCGCCCTGGGTGGCCATGCCGGCCGCCAGGGTCACCGCGTGCTGCTCGGCGATGGCCACATCGAAGTAGCGCTCCGGATATTCCTTGCTGAAGCGCACCAGGCCCGAGCCTTCGCGCATCGCCGGGGTGATGCCCATCAGCTTCGGCTCGGCCGCGGCGGCATCGCACAGCCAGTCACTGAAGACGTCGGTATAGGTCGGCTTCTTGGCCCCGCCCTTGGAGACCAGGCCCTTGTCCGGATCGAACGGGCCGACCGCGTGGTAACCGATCTGATCACCTTCGGCGCGCTCGTAGCCCTTGCCCTTGGTGGTCATCACGTGCAGCAGCTTCAGGCCCTTCAGGCTCTTGAGCGTCTTCAGCGTGGCGACCAGCGCCGGCACGTCGTGGCCGTCGATCGGGCCGGTGTAATGGAAGCCCATTTCCTCGAAGAACGTGGACGGCACGAACATGCCCTTCCAGTGCTCTTCCCAGCGCTTGACGAAGCGCGCGGTCGGGTTGTGCTTCTTGTCGCCGAGGATCTTCTTGCCGCCTTCGCGCAGCGCATTGAGCGTGCGGCTGCCGGTGGCGCGGCCGAGCATCTTGGTCAGCCCGCCCACGGCTTCGGAGATCGACATGTTGTTGTCGTTGAGGATCACCAGCAGGTTCGGTTCCTGCTCCATGCCGCCGGCGTGGTTGAGCGCCTCGTAAGCCATGCCGGCGGTCATCGCGCCATCGCCGATCACGGCCACGACCTTGCGGTCATCGCCTTCGGCCTGGCGTGCGATCGCCATGCCCAGCGCCGCCGAGATGGAGGTGGAGGAATGGCCGACGCCAAAGGTGTCGTACTCGCTTTCCTCACGCTTGGGGAACGGCGCGACGCCGTCCTTCTGCTTGACCGTGTGGATCTCGTCGCGGCGGCCGGTCAGGATCTTGTGCGGGTAGGTCTGATGACCCACATCCCACACCAGCTGATCGACGGGCGTCTGATAGAGGTAGTGCAGTGCGACGGTCAGTTCGATCACGCCCAGGCCGGCGCCGAAATGGCCGCCGCTCTTGCCGACCGATTCAATCAGGTAGGCACGCAGTTCATCCGCGATCGCGGGCAGTTCGGATTCTTCGAACCTGCGCAGGTCATCCGGTGACTGGATGCGCGCAAGGCGGGGATAGCGGGCGGAATCGATCATGTTTATCGCGCTTCTTCTGAGCGCCTATTTTCCCCCCCAAATGAGGGTGGGGCAAGCAAACCGCCTTTTCAGTGAGTAAACGGTGACGGAGGCTGCGACAGAACGTCGCAGCGCGCTCAGGCGCAGAGCTTGGAACGCTTGGGCAACTGCGCCTTCAGGAAGGCCATCTGATCGGCCAGGATGTTGCGGTTGGACAGGATCATGTGTTCGATCCAGCTCGGCCGATAGGGCACGGCGAGCAGCGGCATGCTGGCCTGCTGCGGGGTCCGGTTGCTCTTGCGCGAGTTGCAGTGGAAGCAGGCGCTGACCACGTTCTCCCAAACGTCCAGGCCCCCCTTGGACAGCGGCATGACGTGGTCGCGGGTCAGCTGCGGGCGGTTGAACTGTTGCCCGCAGTAAAGGCACAGGTGCGAATCGCGCGCGAACAGCGCGGGATTGGACAGATTGGGGGTGGGGTCGATCGCGCGGGAGCGCGCATGCCCGCGGGCGGCGATGATCGGGTGCAGGTCCAGGCCGCTCTGCAGGCCGGTGGTGCGGCAGATGCCGCCGTGGATGTGCAGGCAGGGGTCGCCCAAGGTCCAGGCTACCGCGCCACGCGCGTAGAGGCAGGAGGCGTCCTGCCAATTGATCCAGTCGAGTACGCGCCCGTGGGCGTCCAGGGCCAATAACCGCACCGATCCGGGCCGATGCAGCGTAACGATCGGCGACACCTCGGCGACCGGGGCGGACGAGGCTCCGGTATCGATCAGACCCAAGCGTGTAGTGTCTGTCTCCATCGGGAAAACAGCTTATACCCGAATCGTTACGAATTGGGTATAGGGGCTTGCGCCCCTACCCGATTCGTAACGATTCGGACAGGCATTCCACCTTGACCCCCCGCCTTCGGCGCGCCCCCTTGAACATCAAGGGGGCTTTTCTCCAGAAGGTGTATCCGGGGTGCCGACCAACGGTCGGCACCTACCGACGATCAGGTATCGGTGTTCCGACTGCCGGTCGGCACCTGCGTGGCAATCAGGTAGCCACCGACCGTTGGTCGGTGGTCTGGCGACCGATCAACCTTCGCCGAAGTGCGCGTCGGTCATGGCCATCAACGGTTCGGCGCCGGACTGGATCGCGGCGGCGTGGCTGAGCGTGCGCGGCAGCACGCGGGCGAAGTAGAAGCGGGCCGTCTCGCGCTTGGCCTGCTTGAACGCGTCGCTCTGCGCGGAGGCCTCGGCGGCGGCGACGCTGCGGGCCCACCAGTAGGCCAGCACCACATAGCCCGAGTAGAACAGGTAATCGAAGCTGGCTGCGCCCAGTTCGTCCGGGTTGGTGGCCGCGCGCTGCAAGGTCGCCATGGTCAGCGTGGCCCATTCGTCGGCCTTGGCGCGCAGCGGGGCAATGAACTCGGCCAGCGCTTCGTTGCCTTCATTGGCCTTGGCGAAGGCCTCGATCTCGGCCAGCATCAGCTTCAGCCCCGCGCCCTGGCTGGAAGCGGTCTTGCGGCCGATCAGGTCCAGCGCCTGGATGCCGGTGGTGCCTTCGTACAGCGTGGTGATGCGCGCATCGCGGGCCAACTGCTCCATGCCGTGCTCGCGGATGTAGCCATGGCCACCGAAGCACTGCAGCGCGTTGTAGGTGTTCTCGATGCCCCATTCGGTCTGGCAGGCCTTGGAGATCGGGGTCAGGAAGCTCACCAGCGTGTCCGCGCGTTCGCGCTCGCCGGCATCCTCGGCGTGGTGGGCGACGTCGATCAGGGTCGCCGCGTGCAGGGCCAGCAGGCGGCTGCCTTCGACCAGCGATTTGATGGTCAGCAGCATGCGCCGCACATCCGGGTGGACCAGAATCGGGTCGGCCGGCTTCTCCGGATTCTTCGCACCGCTCAACGAACGCGACTGCAGGCGCTCGCGGCTGTACTTCAGCGCGTTCTGGTAGGCCCGCTCGGAAAGGCCGATGCCCTGCAGGCCGACGCCCAGGCGCGCGGTGTTCATCATGGTGAACATTGCCTGCAGGCCCTTGTGCGGTTGCCCGACCAGATACCCTTCGGCACCGTCGAAGTTCATCACGCAGGTGACCGAGCCCTTGATGCCCATCTTGTGTTCGATCGAGCCGCAGCGCAGCGCATTGCGCTCGCCCACCTTGCCCTCGCGATCGACCTTGAACTTCGGGGTGACGAACAGCGAAATGCCCTTGGCCCCGGCCGGTGCATCCGGCAGCTTGGCCAGCACCAGGTGCACGATGTTCTCGGTGAGGTCGTGCTCGCCGGCGGTGATGAAGATCTTGGTGCCGGTGATCGCGTAGCTGCCATCCGCGTTCGGCTCGGCCTTGGTCTTGAGCAGGCCAAGATCAGTGCCGCAATGCGGTTCGGTCAGGCACATGGTGCCGGTCCAGCGGCCTTCGATCAGCGGCTTGAGGAAGGCGTCCTGCTGCCAGGCCTCGCCATGCTGCTTGAGCGCTTCGATCGCACCGTGCGAGAGCAGCGGGAAGTTGCCCCACGCCAGGTTGGCGGCGTTGATCATTTCGTTGAGCGGCACGCCCAGCGTATGCGGCAGGCCCTGGCCACCCAGTTCCGGTGCCGCGGTCAGACCGGTCCAGCCGCCGTCCACGAACTGGGCGTAGGCCTGCTTGAAGCCCGGCGGGGTGGTGACCTCGCCGGTGGCCTGGTCGAGGACGCAGCCGATCTCATCGCCCACGCTGTTCAACGGCGCCAGCACGCTGGCGCTGAAACGGCCGGCTTCTTCCAGCACGGCATCCACCACATCGGCGGTGGCATCGGTCAGGCCAAGGCGCGCGAACAGCGGCTCGACCTTGAGCACGTCATGCAGGGCGAAACGGATATCGGAAAGCGGGGCGGTGTAGCTGCTCATCGGGGACAGTCTCGATCAGTGGCGAAGGGTGGCGGAAAGCCCGCCGGTCAGCGCAGGACGCCGGGCAGGCCGGGAGCCTGGTTGAGCGTGCTGCGGCTATCAATCTCGAACGTGCGTTGCTTCTTTTCCTGCGGGGTGGCACTTACCGTGCCCTTGAGCGAATAGCCCAGGGTGCGGTTGCCGGCCAGTGCATCGGCCATCACCAGGCGGGCGCCCGAGCTCGGCTTGATGTCCACGTTGACCACATCGGCCGAGACCCCGCCAATGGACAGTGCGGGCTTCAGCTGCAGCTGCCCGGCATCCTCATCGCTCACCTTCAACTGCAGCGCGACGTTGTCGAAGGTCATGGGCATCGAACTGAAGTTCTGCAGGCGCAGCGCAACCGTCCAGCTGCCATCGGCACGCACCGTCAACTCCTGCACGCTGGCGGCCGGCTCGGAAACGCGTTTGACCGTCTTGTTGCAGGCGGTCAGGGCCAGCGAGGCGACGACGATGAGGGCAAGGGCGAGGCGGGGGCGGAAGCGGTGGGACATGGCGCAATCCTCAGGCGGGTGTTGCATGGGTACGAGCATACTACGGCGTATGGTGTTCGCGCTGCCTGTGGCAGCGAGACGCAAGGGTAGGGCACCGGGATGACGGGGCCACGTGCTTTTAGTCGTGGGGAGGGCCAGGCCGGCCCGGTCGTGGGGTGAGGCCGGGCCGGGTCAGTCCAGCGGCGCCATCACCCGCAGCGGGGCGAGGTCATAGCCCATCGCCTCGGCGCGGGCCTTGAGCTGCTCGAACAGGGCGGTATCCATGCTCGGCGACCGCGACAGGATCCACAGGTACTTGCGGTCCGGTTCACCGACCACCGCCCATTGGTACTCCGGGTCCAGTGCGATCACCCAGTAGTCGGCCCAGACCAGCGGCACCCAGGACAGCCAGTCCGGCACGAAGCGCACCTGCAACTGGCCCGGTTGCCCCTCGACCGGGCGTGCCACGCCATCGGCGGCGACGCGGTCGCCATCGGCTTCGCGGCAGGCGTTGTGCACGCTGATCCGTCCATCGGCACGCAGGCTGTAGGTGGCGGTGATGTCGCCCACGCATTTCTTCTGGAACGAGACCGGCAGGTGCGCGATCTCATGCCACTGGCCGGCATAGCGGCCCATGTCCAGCGCCTCCACCGAGGTCACCGGCGCGGCCGCCCAGGCCGACCCGGTGGCGGCGAGGGCGAGCAGGGCACTGATCAGATAGCGGCTGCGCATTGTCGACACTCCACACAAGACGCAGCGAGCTTAGGCATAGGCTGAGCGGAAATTGTGAATATTCCGTCATGCAGTGGCCGTCCCACGTCGCTGACGTGCGCGTGGCAGCATGCGGCACCCGCGCTACCGACTGTCAGCGGAGAGTTCCCGCGTGGCGTTGCCGCTCTCGTCCAGGAAGCGCACCTTGGCATCTCCAGAGGGCGTGACCACCAACTCAAGCCGCGGCTTTCCTTGACCATCGCGCAGGGTCAGCATGGCATCGCGCGCATGAGACTTGCCAAGGAACACGCGCTCGGTGATCGCAGGAATGCCCTTCCGATGAAGTGCTTCGTCCCGCTCGGAGAAGAACGGGCGGGACAGGCCATCGGCAACATCATTGAAGGTCAGCCCGGCGTAGTGTGTGCCCGCGTCGTCCACGCCCAGCAGCTGCATCTGCTGATCCTGCTGATAGCGATCAAAGGTCAGGCTCATGCCGCTGGAGGGTTTGCCGCTCTTGTCGAGCGAACCGTTGTAGATCAGCCCGCCGTTTTCCGTGCCTTCATCGTTGAAGAACAGCATGCCTGCCATCGGGCGCGGATGAGGTTGCTCCTTGTTGTGAATGACCACGCCAGGAAACAGCGTGCGATTGGAGATCGCCAGCCGCAACGTTCCGTCAGGTTCCTTGATGTTGATGCGCTGCGCATCAATGACATCAAAGCTGGCGCTGCGCTGTGACGTCGCACCCATCATCAACGCGGCCATGGTGAGCAGGCCAGCCGCTGCGCAGCCCAGCGTCAGTCGCCGTTGGTTTCGCTGCAGATGCGCGATCTGCGCCTGCAGCACTTCGATGCCTTCGGACATTCACCTCTCCCTGTGTGTGCGGCCATGGGGACGAACAAGCGCGGCCGCAGACGATCCTGTCCGCCGGGTGAGCATGCCAGCGCGTGGCGATGGACGGCAAGGCGCGCAACGGCCTGCCCGCGGAAATCATCCCTGAGCGGTGTGCCCGCTTTGCAGCGCGCGATGGATCTCCGCCTCGATCATCGCTTCATCGTCGCGTGCGGCCCAGCGGCTGATCGTGACGATCACCAGCACCGCGCCGGCCATGAAGTAGGCAGCAGGCACCACCGCCAGACTGGCCAACAGCGCAGGCGCGAGGTCGTGTGTGTGTTGCCAGTGCTTCACCACCGCCACCAACGGAACGATGAGCAGGCTGACGAACATGCCGATCATCAGGGTGCGGATGAAGGGATGCATCTGGAACGCACCTTCAAGCCGCGTGCCGCGTTCGGTGGGGATGCACTGACCGATGAAACACGGCTTGAAAGAATTGGACACGAACGGGCGCGTCCAGCACAGGCGGATCCGTTGAGCGGAGGCCGTCCCGCGCATTCCGGCGACAGAGAGACGCGGGCCATGCTGGATCGACTGCTTGAGGCGCAGCACGGTCACATCGATCGGGGATGTGCTGTGGAAGGTAACGGGACGTTTGCCGAACAGCGCGGCGAACAAAGCACGAACCATGTGCGGAACCTCCTTCCTTGAACGCTGCGCGATGTGGCGACGCCGCACAACAGACAAAAAAAATGACCTGCATTTCTGCAGGTCATCTGAAATTGTGGTGGCCGGGGACGGAATCGAACCGCCGACACGGGGATTTTCAATCCCCTGCTCTACCAACTGAGCTACCCGGCCACTTCATCGCTGCGTTGCCGCTGGCGAGGACGCGAATAATACGGAGGTATGAGGGGTTCGGCAAGCGTTTCGCGAAAAAAATTTCACATTTGTTTCCAAACCCGTGTCCGCCCACATCCAAGTGCTTGATCCAGCGGGCCCGAGCACATCACACAAGCGCATGAACGTCGGTTCAGGCGGATGCTTTCCGCCGGTGCAGTTGATCAGCCCGTGGTGGATCGTGGGTCGTCGGGAATGCACCACAACAGCACGAAGCCGATCACCATCATGATCGCCGCCAGCACCAATGCGCCCTGGTAGCTGCCGCTGTCGCGCGCCAGCGTGCCGGCGATCGCGGGGGCGATGATCTGGGCGACGCCATAACTCAGCGTCAGCGTCGCCATCGCCTTGGCAGGATTGTGCGGGTAGTGGCGACCGACCACGGTCAGGGTCAGGCTGACGATGCCGGCGAAGGTCAGGCCGAACAGCACGGCGCTGGCCGCGCCGGCCCACAGCCCGCCATCCAGCAAGGGCAATACGAAGGACGTAGCCTGCAACGCATAGGCGAGCATCAATGCACGGATCAGTCCAAGCCGGTTCGAGAGCCGATCCCAGGCAAACGTCGAGGGGATGGCAGTGAGGCCGACCAGGACCCACACCCAACTGCCGTGGCCGGCGAAGGCAGGGGTCTCCACCAGGATGGCGACGATGAAGGTCGCGCTGACCACGAAGCCGACCCCCGCGCAGAAGTACGAGGCGATCAGCAGCCAGCGCCAGCGCCGCCCGGGTGGCGGGGGAGCATTGGCCCCAGTGGCACTGGAGATCGCTGCCGGCGGCGGCATCCATGCCCAGGCCGGGATCAGGAACACCACCGCGAGGGTGCCCAGCGCGATCCACTGCCGGGAGGACGCCAGTTGATCGGCCATCGCCGCAGCCGCCAGGCCCGAGACCGCGATCCCCACCCCGAGGCCGGCGAAGTGCAGGCCGAGCTGTGGGCGGCGCTGATGGGCGAGCAGCCAGTTGAGCACCAGCCCGGAGGCGAGCAGCAGGCCGGCGGTGCTGGACAGGCCGGCCACGAAGCGCAGCACGCCCCAGGTGGCCATGTCCGTGGTGGTGCCCATCAGGCCGGTGGATACCACTGCCAGGACCAGTCCGATGCGGTAGAAGCGGAATTTCAGCTGCATGTCGCCGACCCGGGCGACCAGCACAGTGCCGGCCAGGTAGCCCAGATAGTTGAACGTTGCCAGCCAGCCGCCGCCGGCTGCCGTGAGCCCGGCGTCGAGTCGCATCACCGGCAGCAGCGGGGTGTAGGCAAAGCGCGCCAGGCCAACCGTGAGTACCAGCGCGCAGATGCCGGCCGTGATGACCTGCCAGGCGTGGCGGGGAGGCGGGATCAAGAGTGACATGGGTGGGGAGGGCAGCGGGGAGGGCCCATGGTCCGTGGACAGAGGTGACCGCGTCTTTCGATAGAATGACCCATCCTGTCGATGAGGCGTCACATGGCCACGGCGGAACCCACTGTTCCGGGTTGGCGCGAAGTCCTGGTGCCGCCGCTGCGGCGTCTGCCGTGGCCGGTGGTGGCGCGCAGCCAGCGGCTGGAGGCCGGTGAGCGCTTCCCGCCGCACGTGCACGGCTGGAACCAGCTGGTCCACGCCAGCACGGGTGTGCTGCAGGCCAGCGCGGGGCAGGCCCGTCACGTGATCACCCCGCATCAGGCGCTGTGGGTGCCGACGGGCACGCTGCATCACACCGGCGCGTTGAGCACTTCGGCATTCCGCAATCTGTACGTGGATGATGCCCCGGATCTGGGCATGCCCACGCGCTGCGTGGTCCTGGAAGTGTTACCGCTGCTGCGCGAACTGATCATCGAACTCGACCGCACCGTGCCCGATCACGACCGCACCTACTACACCACCTTGTGCACGCTGATCACCGCGCAGTTGCCGCGCCAGCCGCAACACACCCGGCACCTGCCATGGCCGCAGGACGCGCGCCTGCAGCGCTGGTGCCAGGCACTCTACGAGCAGCCGGCCGATACCCGCAGCGTGGAGGACTGGGCACCGTTGCTGGGGGCATCGGCACGGACTCTGGCACGCCATTTCGAACGCGAGACCGGCATGCGCCTGCGCGACTGGCGGTTGCGGCTGCGCCTGCTGCGCGCCATCGAGTGGCTGGCGCAGGGGCGTTCGCCCACGGTAATCGCGCACGAGCTGGGCTATGCCTCGGCATCGGCGTTCAACTACATGTTCCGGATCGAGATGGGCATGAGCCCGCTGCAATGGAAGCGCGCACGCACTACGGCGTGACCGGGCAGGCCAGGCTGACCAGCCGCTCATCCTCGAAGCGTGCACGGATCGTGCCGTTGTCGGCTTTGCCTGCGGGCCACTCCGCTTCGGCGCCCGCACCAGGCAGGGGATTGCCCAAGTGGAAGTACACGCGGCCACGGCTGTCCCCGACCTGCACTTTGTTGCATGCCACGATAGGTGAAGCCATCTCGCCGCAGTCGCCCTGCAGCAGGCACAGGCGCGTGTGGCACTTGCCTGCACCGGACGACCAATGGCCTTGCGCGGCCAGGCAACCGGGCTCGGTCGCCAGGATCGCCCAGCATGCCAAGCCGAACACCGTGGTGGCGGACATCAACACGGGCAGCAGGTAGCGGCGTCGGCTGGAAGAGGGAACGTTCATGACGCGATCATGCGCCTTGGCCTGCGGCGCGGGCAACGGATGATCGGTGCAGCGTATGGATGGAATGCTGTGACGCCATCCAGAGCGTCGGTCGCTGTCGCGCAAAGGCCAGGCCACCTCCGCATCGCGCCGCACCGATGGAACGCTGTTTTGCCCCCCGTCTGGACGTGCCTGGACGGCGTACTGTCGGGATTCCTTTTTCGTCTCCCCCGGAGCGATCCGCTGATGAACGCACTCACCAACAAACGCATCGTGCTCGCTTCGCGCCCGAACGGCGCCCCGGTCGCGGCTAACTTCCGTGTCGAACAGGTGCCGGTTCCCGCGCTGGGCCCAGGCCAGGTGCTGCTGCGCAATCGATACCTGTCCCTGGATCCTTATATGCGCGGTCGCATGGAAGAAGGGCCGTCCTACGCCGCCCCGGTTGCGCTGGATGCAGTGATGGAGGGGCGCACCGTTGCCGAGGTGCTCGCCTCCAACCATCCGGATGTTGCGGCCGGCGAGCATGTCCTGGCACCGGGTAACTGGCAGACGCATGCCGTCATCGACGGCGATCAGCTCAGCCGCAAGCTGGAAGACAACGGCCTGCCGATCAGCACTGCACTGGGCGTGTACGGCATGCCCGGATTCACGGCGTACGTGGGCCTGCAGGAAATCGGCAAGCTGCAGCCGGGCGAAACGCTCGTGGTGGCTGCTGCCAGCGGCCCGGTGGGCGCAACGGTCGGGCAGATCGCCAAGCTGCAGGGTGCGCGCACGGTGGGCATTGCCGGTGGCGAGCAGAAGCGCGCGTATCTGGAAACGCTGGGCTTCGATGTGGCGCTGGATCACCGCGCCGACGATTTCGCTGCGCAATTGCGTGCGGCGGTGCCCGACGGCATCGATGTCTACTTCGAGAACGTCGGCGGGCATGTGTTCGATGCGGTGGCGCCGTTGCTCAACGACTTCGCACGCATTCCGGTCTGCGGCACCATCGCTACCTACAACGCGCGCGGCGCGGTGCTGCCCGGGCCGGATCGGCTGCCCGGCTTCATGAGCCAGGTGCTGCGCCAGCGCCTGACCGTGCGCGGCTTCATCCAGTCCGATCTGCACGCCTTCTTCCCCGCGTTCCTGCACGACATGGGGCAGTGGCTGAGGGACGGCCGCGTGCAGTATCGCGAGGATATCGTGGCGGGATTGGAGAACGCGCCCGAGGCGTTCTTCGGCCTGCTCAAGGGGCGCAACTTCGGCAAGCTGGTGGTCAAGCTGGAGTGACCGACGCCTCACGCGTGAGCGCGCTGTGTGCGAGGCCGCGCCGATCGTGATTCGTGCATCACGATCGGCTGGTTAGTCTGCCCGGGAAGGCGCCGCCCCGGCGCCCGCACGAGTGAGTAGACCCATGGCTGACACCAAGCCCAGCGAACACGGCAAGCAGGAAGGCATCGAAGAAAGCCAGCAGGACCGCAAGCAGGACGAAACCGCCAAGCAGCGGCCGGGACAGACCGATCAGGCGATCCATGATGCAGGCACGCGTCGRCCGGAGCGCAAGGACAATCCCGAGGGCGCGTAAGCAACCGCGCGCGGCCTGCAGAAACAAGAACGCCCCGGGAACCTGATTCCCGGGGCGTTCTGTTGAATAGTGGTGGAGCCAAGGAGGATCGAACTCCTGACCTCGTCGATGCGAACGACGCGCTCTCCCAGCTGAGCTATGGCCCCACGTATGCTGCTGCTGCGTGGCGTCACCGGCCTCGGCCGTACCCCGCAATGGGCCTAGTCTAGCGCCGACCGGCGGCGCCTGCCAAGTGGGACCTGCGTTGGGTTCAGTGCCTGGCCCGCGCCGTGGCGGGCGCGCGTTCCACCTGCTGCAGCAGGGCTTTGTCCAGTTTGGCCGCCACCCCGACGCTGCGCCCGGCCAGGTTGGCCACCACGAAACTGACCGAACTGCCCAGCACCTGCGCCGTCTCGGACAGGCTCAACCCGTAGTCCTGTTCCAGCCACTGCGCCATCCCGGCGGTGGCCGCGCGCAGGGCATCATCCAGCGAGCCGGCCTGGCCCAGGACCATCAACTGCGTCGCTGATTCCACCCGCGGCGCTGACTGCGCACGGGACTTGATCACCTCCACGCTGAACTCCACGTCCATCGAGGTCTCCAGCGCGTACTGCGAGGTTTCGCCATCGCCCTGCAGCGCGTGCGCATCGCCCAGGTAGAGCAGGGCGCCGGGCTGGGATACCGGCAGATACACGGTGGCGCCCTCGCGGATTTCGTTGAAGTCCATGTTGCCGCCGAAGCGGCCGGTGTCGCCGGCGGAGATCGGCGCGCTGCCAAACCCTGGCGCCACCGCCAGCCCGCCAAGCATCGGCCTGACCGGCACCCAGAAGTCCTTGAGCTTGCCGGTGGCCGCCTCTGGGCGGGCACGGCCGCGTTCGCGGTCCAGGGTCCAGCGCACCGGTTTGTCCAGTGCGGTGGCCTTTGCTGCCAGGGCCGGTGTCAGCGCGCGTCCCACGATGCTGTCCAGACTATCGGCGTAGTCGCGGTTCAAGCGCAGGCGTTTGATGTGGATCGCCAGCACATCGCCGGGCTCGGCCTCCATCACGTAGAACGGCCCCGTCTGCGGATTGCCGAACAGCGCCCGGGTCTGGCCGTTGGCATCCACGCCGCCGGAATCCAGCGTCGTGGTGCGCACGCTGTCGCCCGGCCAGACCGTCAGCACGGGCGCGCGGTGGGGCGAAAACTCATTCGAATAGGAGATGGGCACGAAGTCATGCTGGCGTGGGCCGCCGGCCGGCCGCTCGGGCAGGCGGCGCGCGCTGAAGGGATGCATCGCGCGTCGCTCGCTGGCGTTGGTGTCGGGATAATCGGCCGTACCGCGCAGGGTCGTGCCGGTCTGCTCGCCGCGGAAGCGGTAGGTCGCGCCATCGCTGCCGGTGACGACAAATGCCAGCGTGGTGCCCTGGCGGCTGCCCTGCAGACTATCCCCATCGAAACGCCCCTCCACCGGACCCTGCTGGTCGGGCAGGGTGAGCAGCTGGTAGGCCGGGCTTCCCCACAGGTCGGTGGTGACCAGCCACTGTGCAGGCGGTTCGGCGGCCTGGGCGGCCGAGGCGGACAACAACAGGAGCAGGCAGGCCAGCGGGCGAGAGGACATGCGGGGATCTCGTGGATGACCGGTTCAGTGTTCGCCGCCGCTGCCAGGGCGACAAGTGCCGGGCGACACGTGACCGATGGCCCGGAAAGCATCAAACGCGAACCCCGCCCTTCCGGCGCGCGCCTTGGCCGGGCATAATCCGCGCCAGAAAACGCGGCCGCATAGCCAGTGGACCAGGGGGGCCGGACAGCCGTCGCCCACAACGCCCTGACACCAATCTGCAACATCCAGCCAATACCGTGCCGCATCGCTGTCTCCACAGCGATGCCGATTTCCTATGGTGCCCGGCCATCTGCCGGATGCCCCGATCTGTACTACCCGAGACCTCTGCATGCCCGCTCTACGCCACGCCCCTGTGTCGACGCGTCTTCTCTCCCGTTCCCTCTCCGCTGCCGTGCTGCCGCGCCGCCGCGCGCTGGCGCTGGCCTGCGCCTCCGCTGCGCTGATGCTGTCCGCTGCCGCCTCGGCGCAGGACGCGCAGTCCGCCAGCGCGACCTCGCTGGACACCATCACCGTCACCGCCGACCATCGCGAGCGCAACCTGCAGGAAGTGCCGGTGTCGGTCGGCGTGGTGCAGGGCGAGAAGATCCGTGATTACACCGCTGGCGGCGATGACACCCTGCTGGCCCTGTCGGGCAAGGTGCCGAGCTTCTACGCCGAAACCACCACCGGCCGCATCTTCCCGCGCTTCTACATCCGTGGCCTGGGCAACATCGATTTCTACCTGGGTGCCTCGCAGCCGGTGTCGATCATCCAGGACGACGTGGTGCTTGAACACGTGGTGCTGAAGTCCAACCCGGTCTACGACGTGGACCAGATCGAGGTGCTGCGCGGCCCGCAGGGCACGCTGTTCGGCCGCAACACCACCGCCGGCATCGTCAAGTTCGACACGATCAAGCCGAGCCAGGATTACAGCGGCCGCGTGCAGGCCAGCTATGGCTCGTACGGCAGCGTGGCCATCGATGGCGGCTTCGGCGGCCCGATCAACGACATCGCCTCGTTCCGCGTGTCGGCGCTGTACCAGCACCGCGATGATTACGTCGACAACACCTACAGCGGCCCGAGCGCCGATGGCACGGTCTCGCCGAAGAAGAACGCCATGGGCGGCTTCGACGACCGCAACGTGCGCGCGCAGCTGCTGCTGCAGCCGAGCGACAACCTCTCGCTGCTGGCCTCGGCCCACGCACGCGATTACGACGGTACCTCGACCCTGTTCCTGCGCAGCGCCGTGACCAAGGGCTCCAACACGACCGACGTGCCGCGCGACAAGGTCGCCTACGACGAAGCCGACAACAACCCGCAGGCCTACAAGACCTACGGCGGCTCGGTGAAGGCGATCTACGATTTCGGCAACGTCTCGCTGACCTCGATCACTGCCTACGAGACCACCTCCGGCTACAGCCGCGGTGACACCGACGGCGGCGCCGCCGTGAACTACCCGGTCAACGGCGTGCCGAACGGCTACGGCCAGTCGATGGGCCAGATCCGCGATCTGGACCAGTGGACCCAGGAGTTCCGTCTGGCCAACGCCGATGAAAACCGCCTGAAGTGGCAGGTCGGCGCGTTCTACTTCGACGGCCGCGACACCACCGATTTCTACCAGCGCGCCTGGTTCCTGCAGGGCAATGCCCGCAACCCGAACAACTGGGTACGCCTGCGCAACGTCAATACCTCCTGGGCCGGGTTCGGCCAGGTCAGCTATGACGTGACCGACAAGTTCACCCTGACCGCCGGCCTGCGCCAGACCAAGGATGAGAAGAAGACCCGTCTGCTCAAGACCGCCGATACCGCCGCCGGTGCCGTGACCTACAAGGGTCGCACCTACGTGGAAATGTCCGACACCACGCCGAGCTGGGACCTGAGCGCGATGTATGCGTTCAACCCGCAGCTGAGCGTGTATGCGCGCGTGGCCCGCGGCTTCCGCGGCCCGACCATCCAGGGCCGTTCGGCCGTGTTCAATGCCGATTTCACCACGGCGAACTCGGAAACCATCCTGTCCTGGGAAGCCGGCATCAAAAGCAGCCTGTGGGACAACCGCCTGCGCGTGAACGCCGCCGCGTTCACCTACGTGGTCAACGACATCCAGCTCAACGGCAACGATTCGGATGGCAACGGCGTGCTGTTCAACGCCGACAAGGCCAAGGCTTACGGTCTGGAAGCGGACATGGAGCTGCGCCCGATCCCGAACCTGGCCCTGAGCGCCGGTGTCAGCCTGCTGCACAGCAAGATCCAGGACGACCGCGTGTACGCGCAGGTCTGCGCGCTGAACGGCGCCGTGGTCTGCACCGTGAATGACCCGACCATCAAGGTCGGTGCCAACACGTTTGCACAGATCAACGGCAATCCGCTGCCGAACGCCCCGAAGTACAACATCAACCTGGCGGCGCGTTACGACATGCCGGTCAATGACAGCGATGTGTTCTTCGTCTCCACCGACTGGAACAAGCAGGGTTACACCAGCTTCGTGCTGTATGACTCGGCCGAGTTCAACTCCAAGGGCAGCTTCGAAGGTGGCCTGAAGCTGGGTTACTCCGCCAACTACGGTGCCTGGGAAGTGGCGCTGTTCGCGCGCAACATCACCAATGAGAAGAACCTCAAGGGTGTGATCGAGAACTACATGGCCGCGGTCTACAACGAACCGCGCACCGTGGGCGTTTCGCTCAACATGAACTGGTAAGACACGCGATCGCCGGTGCCGCAGGGCACCGGTGAGCATGATGCGTGTCTCGGCAACGCCCCGCATCTGCGGGGCGTTGTCGTTTCTGTTACTTGGCGGGCGCCCCGGCTGCAGCCGGCGCCAGCTCGGCGAACAGTCCGCCCAGCACGCCCATGGTGGCCTGGTCGGCGCCCATGTCTTCGGCAGCGTTGGCGATGGCGATCACGCCGTTGTTCTGGCCGGGGAACAGCACTACCCAGGCCAGCCAGTTACCGTCCGAACCGCCGTGCACCAGCACCGGGCCCTGACGGCCGGCAATCGAGGGCTGCACGCCCCAGTCCAGCCCGGATCCGCTGCCCGGCTGCGCGGTCTGCATCAGCGCGTATGAGGCCGGCGTCAGCAGCGTGGCCTTGCCTTGGCTGCCCGCGAGCTGATCGATGGCGAACAGCGCCAGGTCCTGCAGGCGCATGTGCAGATTACCGGCGGCGGTGTAGATCGGTGGCACCCCGTCATCGGCCTTCTGCGGTGCGGTGGTCACCGGCTTGCCGGCGCGATGGCCCCGCGGTTGCCCCGCCGGGGTCGGGCCGAACCCGGCACCGGTCATGCCCAGCGGCTGGAACACTTCGCGCTGCATCAGCGTTTCCACGTCCTTGCCGGTGGCACGTTCGGCGATCACCGCCGCGATCAGGAAGCCACTGTTGCTATAGGCGAATTCGGTGCCGGGCGGATGCACCGGCGCTTCGGCCAGGGCTGCCTTGACGTACGCCTCGCGCTGCACGGGCAGGGCCCGCGTATCAACGAAGAACGCATCCAGTGCGGCGGCGTCGGTGAGGTTTTCCGGCAGGCCGGCGCGGTGCGAGAGCAACTGCACCAGGGTGACGCTGCGGTAGGCCGGCTGCATCTGTGCGGTAAGGTCGGGCAACAAGGTCGACAGCGGTGCATCCCAGCGCAGCACACCCTGTTCAACGAGCCGCGCGATCATCGCCACCGTGATCGGCTTGCCGGTGGAGCCGATCATCCATTGATCGTCCGTGGTGACCGGTGTCGTCGCATCATTGCGACGGACGCCATGCACGGCATGTTCGGCGATCTTGCCATCGCGGATGACCAGCACGCCCATCGCAGGCGTGGCGGTGCCCTGCAGGGCCTGTGCGAGCCGTTCGTTCAGATCATCGGCAGCGCTGGCCGTAGTGGCCGCCAGCAGCAGGGTCGCGCCGAGCCAGCGCTGCAGGCGGCGCGCGGTGCGGCGAGGGGAGGGGGCGTTCCTTCGAGTCGCGATCAGATGCATGGGAGTCCTTTGCGCAGCCGCGTGGGCAGAACCTGCGCCGGCGGCACGGTCCTGCGGGATGCCGTGTCCGGACCGGGCCTGTTGCAGGCGCGGAGCGTTGCGTGCGATTCACTCTTGCATGCGGTTTGAACGTGCGTATGTGTCTGCGGTCATGCCGATGACGACATGTCAGGGGCGGTGTGCGATTCGTTCAGAATTCGACGGCAGTGCACTCGCAAGGTGACGCGAGCGGTGCATCGGTGCGGTGAGATCCGCACCGACGCACGAAGCTCAGGCCGCCGGCGGCAACAGTGCCGAGAGGATCGGCTCCAGTTGCGCCTGGCGCCAGCCCGCGAGCGCGGCCGGCCATTGGCGGCTTTCCAGATAGCTTTCCAGGTGCTTGCGCGAGGCGAGCACGCCATCAGGCAGACCGAGTTCGGCGCTGCGCGCGCTGACGGCATCCTGCAGCCGCTTCAGGGCCTGCTTGTTGGCATCGTTGGCCGGCAGCGCCAGCGGTGCCTCGGCTTCATCGGCAAGCGGGGTGGTCAGCGCCTGCCACACCTGGGCGGCCAGTTTGCGCGGGGCCTTGGGGAAGCCTTCCATCAGCTTGGACAGCGCCTCCACATCGGCCGGCGGGGTGCGGGCGAGCACGGCAGCCAGTTCGTTGTCGAGCACCCAGCTGCGCGGCTTGTCACTGGCGCGGGCCTGCACATCGCGCCAGCGCAGCAGCCGCAGCAGGCGCAGCTGCGCGGGGGTATCCATGAACTGCGCCGAGCGCATCGCCACGTGCGGCCAGCGCTCTTCATCGTGTTCGACACTGGCGAGCAGGCGCTCGGCATCGTCCTGCAGCCACTGGCGGCGGCCCAGTTCCTGCAGGCGCGCGTCGAGGGTGTCGTGGATCTGGAACAGGTACTCCACGTCGTCGGCGGCGTACTCCAGCTGCGCCTCCGAAAGCGGGCGGCGCATCCAGTCCGAGCGGGTTTCGCCCTTGGTCAGGGTGACGCCGGTGACTGCCGTGACCAGTTTCTGGTAGCCCATGCCGCCGCCGATGCCGGCCAGCGACGCACCGATCTGGGTATCGAACAGCGGGCGCGGCAGCACGCCGCAGGCGACCTTGAAGGTGACCAGGTCTTCGCTGGCGCTGTGCATGATCTTGAGGATCGAGGTGTCGGCCAGCCACGGGGCCAGGGCCTCGTTCATGCCAGGAATCAGCGGGTCGATCAGCAGGATTTCATCACCGACGGCCATCTGCACCAGCGCCAGTTGCGGCCAGTAGGTGCGTTCGCGGATGAACTCGGTGTCCAGGCCGATGCGGGTGGGGCGCTGGCGGTAGCGCTCGTCCAGTTCCGCCGGGGTTTTGATCCAGTAAGCCACGTGGGATTCCATGTACTGCAAAAGGGTGCTCAGGTCGGGGAGGATAGCCTAACGCCCTGCTACGGCCGGCATCCTGCCGTGTGGTGATGAACGCC
The DNA here is from genome assembly GCF_056397945.1 of Stenotrophomonas sp. 05L413. Lineage (NCBI taxonomy): Bacteria > Pseudomonadati > Pseudomonadota > Gammaproteobacteria > Lysobacterales > Lysobacteraceae > Stenotrophomonas > Stenotrophomonas sp. 05L413. The sequence goes on along the minus strand of NZ_JBFTOL010000001.1, from coordinate 435,076 downwards.
CGGGCCGGGGACGGTCGCCCCCCGCGACGGTGGCGATTATGATGATCCCCTGCCTGCGCCTGCGGCATGCCACCTGGATCGCCATCGCGCCCCAGGCGGCGGCTTGCGACGTGGCGTGGGCACCAGCAAGACGATGACACGCCCCAAGGACCCCCATTTGCGACCGTCAGGCCCATTGCCGCTGCTGTTCACTGCTCTGTTGGGCATCCTGGCCGCGTGTTCTCCCGCGCCCGCGCCGGCACCGTCGGCAGCGCCGGCCGCCAAGCCTGCTGCCGCGCCGGGCACAGCGAGCGCCCCGGTGGCGCAGGTCACCATCGGAGGCGAGGACGCTGCCGAGACCGTGGAGCGCTGGCAGCCGCCTGCTGCCACCCTCGTTGACGGCGATGTCCCCCAGGCACGCCGCGACGCCGCACGCGCCTTCGAGGAAGACCGGCTGTACCGCACCGCCGAGGACGCGATCCCGATCTGGCTTGCCCTGTTGCAGCACGACCCCAAGGACCGCGTGGCCGAGGCCGGGCTGAAACGCGCGCGGCAACGCCTGCTGCAGGAAGCCTCAGCGTTGTTGGAGCGGCCGCTCAAGCAGCGCGAGGCCTTGGCCCAGGCCAGCGAGATGGCCCTGGTATTGCTGACCCTGGCGCCGGACGATCCCAAGGTGCGCGAGCTGCAGTCGCGTGTGGAAATTGCACAGCGCGTGGTGGCGTACAACCGCGCCGGCGAAGACGATCTGCGCGCGGACCGCATCGGCGAAGACGGCGATGGCGCCATTCCCAATTTCCGTGAAGCACTCGCACTGGACGCGGACAACCCCCGCGCCCGGCAAGGGCTGGCAGCGGCCGAGAGCGCACTGATCCGGCGTGCCGAGACGGCGGCGCTGGCGGCCGATTTCGCGACGGCCGGTACCTGGCTGGCCGAAGCGGCCAAGGTCCGGGATTCCTCCATCACCATTGCCGACGCCTTCGAACGTATCGAAACGATCCGCTCCGACACCCTGGCGCGGCTGCGTAACGAGGGCCTGCGCGATCTGGCCACGCCGCAGGGACTCAAGCCGGCCCGGCAGAAGCTGGAAGATGCCCTGCGCATCGCGCTGCCCGGTGATCCTGTCGTGGGGCAGCTGCGCGAGCGCATCGAACTGGTCACCCATTACGGCAGCTTCCGGCCGCGGCAGGTGTTCAGCGATGCGCTGCGCGATGGCGGCCGCGGGCCGCAGATGATCGTGGTGCCGCACGGCGGCTTCCAGATGGGCGCGGCCGAGAACGAGCTCGGCGCGACCGATGCCGAGAAACCCGCGCACTACGTGCGCTTCGAGCGTGGTTTCGCGATGTCGATCACGGAAGTGACGGTCGCCGATTTCCGCCGCTATGTGCAGGCTACCAAGGCCCGCCCCCGGGCCACGCGGCGCGGTCATTCGATCGTGTATGACGAGCGCAGCGGCAACTTCGTCCGGCGCAGCGGGGTGGACTGGCAGTCCGATTACAACGGGGCCGAGGCGATCGCCAACCTGCCGGTGATGCACGTCAGCGTACGCGATGCCGAGAATTACGCGACCTGGCTGTCCGAGCAGACCGGGCGCTCCTACCGGCTGCCCAGCGAGGCCGAATTCGAATACGCCCTGCGCGCCGGCAGCAGCGGCCGGTACCCGTGGGGCGATGCAGGCACGCCGCCCGCGCGTGCGGGCAATTTCACCGGGGCCGAGGATGTCTCGCCCTCCGGGCGGCACTGGTACAACGCCTTCGTCGGCTACGGCGATGGGTATTGGGGGCCGGCGCCGGTGGCCAGCTTCGATCCCAACCCGTGGGGCCTGCACGACATCGCCGGCAACCTCAGCGAATGGGTGGCCGACTGCTGGCATGCCAGCTACCGGCGTGCGCCGTCCGATGGCGTGGCCTGGTTCAACCCGGGCTGCCGGCAGCGCGTGATCCGCGGTGGCAACTGGGCCAATGCGCCGGCACAGACCCGCGCGGCGTGGCGGCAATCGCAGGATTCGGACACCACCAGCGCACGGATCGGCTTCCGCCTGGTCCGAGGCATCTGAGGGATCTCCCCGTCGTGGGGTGACGGGATTTCACCCGGCCCCCCGGCGCGCGTTCTAGGATTGGCACAGTGTCGGGCAGGGTGCCGCGGCCATCTCAGGAACCACGCGCATGCGCAACGATCCATTCGGCGGTCAGCAGCAGGGCCGCGCCCGGCGGCCGGGCCTGTTCGGCAACATCCGCTGGTGGGTACTGCTGGCCTTCGCCGGCTATGCCGCGTTCTATTGGTTCTCCAACCGTGCGGTGGATCCGTACACCGGCGAGAGCGTGCTGATCGACAGCTCGCTCGATGCGACCCAGGAAAAGGCGCTGGGCCTGCAGGCCTACCAGGAGATCCTGGCGCAGGAGCGGCCGCTGGATCCCAGTGCACCGCAGTCGCGCGAAATCCAGGCGATCGCCCAGCGCCTGATCGCCAAGGTGGACGTGGTGGAGACCGCCCTCGCCGAAGAACATGGCCTGAAGCCAGCCCATTTCGCGCGGGATTTCGAATGGGAAGTCAACGTGATCCCCTCCGATCAGGCCAACGCCTTCTGCCTGCCGGGCGGCAAGATGGCGGTCTACACCGGGTTGATTCCGGTCGCGCGTACGGTGGATGCGATGGCGGTGGTGATGGGGCATGAAATCGCACATGCCTTGCTGCGCCATGGCGCCCAGCGCATGGCCCAGCAGAAGATGACCCAGATCGGGCAGATGGCCGGTGCCGCCAGCGGCATGGACCCGCAACAGCAGCAGATGATGATGTCGGCGATGGGCTACGGCTACCTGCTGCCGTACGCGCGCAGTCATGAAACCCAGGCCGATGAAGTGGGCCTGATGCTGGCCGCGGCAGCGTGTTTCGATCCGCAGGAAGCGATTCCGCTGTGGGAGCGGATGGGACAGGCCAGTGGTGGGCAGTCGACGTCGGAATTCGCGTCCACGCATCCCAACCCGGGCACGCGCATCCAGAACCTGCAGGCGTTGATGCCCAAGGCGATGGAATACCGGCAGAAATTCTGCGAAAGCGCGGGACGTTGAAGGCGAACCGCGCAGCGGCTTGGGCGCGCCGGATCAGCGCGCCGGTTCGTTGACCGTTACATCGATCACGCCGTCCTGCACGCGCGCCTTGAGCGTGTCGCCCGGGCGCACCTGCAACGGCGAACGCACCAGACTGCCATCGTCCTCGCGGGTCAGGATCGCGTAGCCACGCGCGACGGTGGCCAGCGGGCTGACTGCCTCCATCGAACGGGCGAGCGCACACAGGCGCAGGGCGTCGCGCTGCAGCTGGCGACCGATCGCGCTGTCCGCACGCGGCTGCAGGCGTTGCAGGCGCTCACGCAGGGCATCCAGCCGGCGCTGCGGATGACCGCTGCGCAGCACGGCCGCTGCGTGGCGCAGCTGGGCCAGACGGCCTTGATGCTGTGTGGACCACGCTGCGTGCAGACGGCGCGCGACATCCTGCTGACGGCGCTGCAACAGCTGCAGGCGTGATTGCGGGCTCTGTGCGTTGAGGCGGAGCAGGGCACGGTCCGCGCGCTGCATCGCCTGCCCCAGGCTGTGCCGTTGCAGCTGCGCCAGACGTGCATCGAGGCGACGCACACGCAGCAGCAGGTCACGCTGATCAGGCACCAGCAGTTCGGCCGCGACCGACGGCGTCGGCGCGCGCAGATCGGCGGCGAAGTCGGCCAGGCTGAAGTCGGTTTCGTGGCCCACGGCAGACACCACCGGGGTCTGGCTGGCCGCGATCGCGCGGGTCAGCTGCTCGTCGTTGAAGGCCCAGAGATCTTCCATCGAGCCGCCACCGCGGGTCAGCAGGATCACGTCATAGCGGCCGCTGGCATCGGCAGCACGCAGCAGCGAAGTGATCTGCGCGGCTGCGCTGTCGCCCTGCACCAGGCTGGGCAGCAGATCGACCTCGAGCATCGGGAAACGCCGTTCAAGGACGCTCAGCACGTCGCGCACCGCCGCGCCGGTCGGCGAGGTGATCACCGCCAGGCGACGCACATGCGCCGGCAGCGGGCGTTTACGCTCCGGCGCGAACAGGCCCTCGGCCTCCAGGCGTGCCTTGAGCTGCTCGAAGGCGCGGCGCAGGGCGCCTTCGCCGGCTTCCTCCATGTGGTCGAGCACCATCTGGTACTCGCCGCGGGCTTCGTACAGGGTCAGCCGGCCACGCGCGAGCACGCGCATGCCTTCGCGCGGCACGAACTTCAGCCACTGGCTCTTGGGCTTGAACAACGCGGCGCGGATCTGCGAGCGCGCGTCCTTCAGCGTGAAATATAGATGGCCCGAGGCAGGGCGCGTCACGCTGCCCAGTTCGGCCTCCACCCAGATCAGGGGAAACGCGCCTTCCAGCAGGTCGCGGGCCAGGATGTTGAGCTGGCTGGGCGTGAGAATCTGCGCGCTGCGGTCCATGGAGGAATCAGGCCAAACGGTACGAACGGGGGGCCATGGTCGCACGTCGGCGGCGATGCTTCATCCCGCGGAGGTGCGGTTGGCGTGCTGCTGCAGGGCCCAGGCCACATGTTCGCGCACGATCGCCGAAGGATGCTCGCGTCGTGCCTGCAGCGCGGCCAGTGTTTCGGCGTGGGTGGGGGCATTGCCCAGCGCCACGGCAATGTTGCGCAGCCAGCGTTCATGTCCGCTGCGGCGGATCGGGCTGCCCTCGGTGCGGCGCAGGAACTCGTCTTCTTCCCAAGCGAACAGCTGGGCGAGCGAGGCGGTGTCCAGATCGTTGCGCGCGCGGAAATCCGGCTCGTCGGTGCGCTTGGCGAACTTGTTCCAGGGGCAGACCAGCTGGCAGTCGTCGCAGCCGTAAATGCGGTTGCCCATCGCCGTGCGCATGTCCTCGGGAATCGCGCCGTCGTGTTCAATGGTGAGGTAGGAGATGCAGCGGCGTGCATCCAGGCGGTGCGGGGCGATGATCGCCTGGGTCGGGCAGACATCGATGCAGCGCGTGCAGGTGCCGCAGTGTGCGCTGGCCGGTGTATCCACCGGCAGCGGCAGGTCGACGTAGATTTCGCCGATGAAGAACCACGAGCCGCCCTGTTTGTCGATCAGGCAGGTGTGCTTGCCGATCCAGCCCAGCCCGGCATTGCGGGCGAGCGCACGCTCCAGCACCGGGGCCGAATCGACGAACACGCGATAGCCGAACGGCCCGATCTCCGCGGCGATGCTGTCGGCGAACTTCTGCAACCGGTTGCGCATCAGCTTGTGGTAATCGCGGCCCAGCGCATAGCGCGCCACGTAGGCGCGGTCGCCATCGTGCAGGGTGGCCCAGGCTTCGGCGTCGTCCTTGTGGCCGTAATCCATGCCGACCGAGATCACCCGCACCGTGCCCGGCAGCAGTTCATCCGGCCGCGCACGCAGCGTGCCGTGGCGCGCCATCCACTCCATCGTGCCGTACAGGCCCTTGCCCAGCCAATCGGCCAGGTGCGCCTCGTCTTCGCGCAGATCGATGCCGGACACGCCACAGCGCTGGAAGCCGTGCACGCCCGCGATCGCACGGATGCGTTCGGCGGCACGGGCCAGATGGACGGGGGCGGGCAGGGGAACGGCGGACATGGCCTGGGCGGAAACGGAGCCTGGGGAGGGCGCGGCAAGGCTGCGCCTGGGCGACAAGTATAGAATCCCGGCATGCCCCAGCTTGCTGAACTGTTCGATATCGCCGCTGCGCGCCGCCTGGATGCGCAGGCCAGTGCCTTGCTGGGCGATGGCGGTGCCTCGCTGATGGAACAGGCCGGCCAGGCCGCCTGGCACTGCCTGCTGGAGCGCTGGCCGCAGGCGCAGCGCATCGGTGTGGTGGTGGGGACCGGCAACAACGGAGGCGATGGCTACGTGCTGGCCCGTCTGGCGCGTGAAGCCGGCCGCCCGGTGACGGTGCTGCGGCTGGACACCGATGCGCCGGCTACCCCGTTGTCGCAGCGGGCCGAGCAGGCGTTCCTCGCCACCGGCGGTGCGGTGGGGCGCTTCGATGGCGTTCTCCCGCCGATGGACCTGCTGGTGGACGCGCTGTTCGGCATCGGCCTGAACCGCGCGCCGGCCGGTGCCGCGGTGGATCTGATCACGGCCATCAACGGCGCTGGCGTGCCGGTGCTGTCGCTGGACGTGCCCAGCGGCGTGGATGCGCGCACCGGTCACGTGCCGGGCGTTGCCATCCGTGCCACGGTCACCCTGCAGTTCATCGTGCGCCACCAGGGGCTGTATACCGGCGCAGCGCTGGAGCATGTCGGCGGTCGCCGCCTGGCCGCGCTGGATCTGCCTGCAGACGCTGGGCAAGGCGTGCAGCACAGCGCCGAGTGCTGGCAGCAACCGCGCCTGCGCGCGCAGCTGCCGGCGCGGCGCGCCAACACCCACAAGGGCGAATCCGGCCACGTGCTGTGCGTGGGCGGCAACCTCGGCAGCGGCGGCGCGGTGATGCTGGCCAGTGAATCGGCGTTGCGCGCCGGCGCAGGGCTGGTCAGTGTGGCGACCCAGTCACCGCATGTCGCACCGCTGTTGGCGCGCCTGCCCGAAGCGATGGTGCATGCCGTGCAGGACGCGCAGGAGCTGCAGGCCCTGCTGCCCCGCGCGGGTGTGATTGCGATCGGGCCTGGCCTGGGCCAGGACGACTGGGCGCACGAACTCTGGCGCCAGGTGCTGGCCAGCGGCAAGCCGCTGGTGATCGATGCCGACGCCCTGAACCTGCTGGCCAAGGCGCCGCAGCCACTCCATGACGCGATCCTGACCCCGCACCCGGGGGAGGCCGCGCGCCTGCTTGGGCTGAGCACCGCGCAGGTGCAGGCCGACCGCTTCACGGCTGCCAAAGCGCTTGCCGAGCGTTTCCACGCGGTGGTGGTGCTCAAGGGCGCCGGCACCGTGGTCGCCGCGCCCGATGCGCTGCCGCGGGTGATGGCGGCCGGCAATCCCGGCATGGCCGTAGGTGGCATGGGCGACCTGCTCACCGGCATCATTGCCGCCCTGCGTGCGCAGGGGCTGGGCGCCTTCGATGCCGCCAGCACCGGCGCATTGCTGCACAGCCTGGCCGGCGATGCCGCCGCCAGTGACGGCCAGCGGGGCCTGCTTCCCACCGATCTGCTGGCGCCGCTGCGCCGGTTGGTCAATCCGGACGGTTGAACATGATCGAGTTTTTCCTCGCGCAGACCGAAGACACCGACCTGCTCGGGCAATGGCTGGCCGCGACCCGGCCGCCGCAGGCGGTGATGCAGCTGCAGGGCGACCTGGGGGCCGGTAAATCCACCCTGGCCCGCGCACTGCTGCGCGCGCTGGGCGTGCAGGGGGCGATCCGCAGCCCGACCTACACCCTGGTGGAGCGCTACCCGCTCGCCGACGGCCACGAGGCCTGGCACCTGGATCTGTACCGGATCGGCAACGCGCAGGAGCTGGATTTCCTCGGGCTGGACGAAGGCAGCGCCTCGCTGTGGCTGGTCGAATGGCCCGAGCGCGGTGCCGGTGCATTGCCGCCGACGGACCTCGAAGTGGCCCTGGATATCCAAGGACAGGGGCGTCGCGCCCGGCTCACCGCCACCAGTCCGGCCGGTCGTGAATGGCTCGCACGGCTGCCCCAAGGGGGTGACTTGCAGGCCCTTTCTGTCGGCTGACACTAGGAAACACCGGCAGGTTACGGATTATTAAGGGAAAAGGAGTTGCATTTCATTCAGCGCGGTGATTGAATCCAGACCCATGCCAATGGGGAAATCACTCGCCGCCCTCTGCACTGCCGTCGGACTCTGTCTGGCGAGCGCGCTGTCGTGGGCGGGCGAAGTCCGCCAGGTGGCCGTGGAGACCGGTGCGACCGGTACCCGTGCGGAGATTTCGCTGGCCGGCAGCGGGGGCTACAAGACCCTGTCCCTGGCCGGTCCGAACCGGCTGGTGGTGGATTTCCCGGATTCCAGCGCGATCCGCAACCTCACACTGCCTGCGCCCAAGGGCGTGGTCACCGCTGTCCGCACCGGGCAGCCGGTGCCAGGCACGTTCCGCGTGGTGTTCGATCTGGCCGAATCGGTCGCGCCGTTCCGCCCGCAGATGATCAAGCAGGGCAATGAGTCGCGCTTGGTGATCGAGTGGCCGGGCGATGCGCCGGCCGCGGCCACCGTTGCCAGTGCGCCCGCGCCCACCCCGGCCGCAGCACCTTCGCCCACGCCAGCGGCTTCGACGCCGGCCACCGCGCCGGCACCGACCCCTGCACCGACCCCTGCACCGACCCCTGCACCGACCGCCGCCCAGACTGCACAGGCACGCAGCGATGCCGCGCGCGCCACCGCGTTGCTGACCGCGTCGGTACGCCAGCAGGCCAGCGCCACGGTCGCCACCTCGGCGCCGGGCCCGGCTGCCGCGACGGCCACCACGGTCAACGTCGCTGCCGCAGGGACCGCCAACGCGGCCAGCAACAGTGCGTCGCCGGCCGCGATCCTGGCCGGCCAGTCGACCCCGGCGGTCGTGGCCAGTGCCCCGGTTCCGGCGCCCGCGCCGACCCCGGCGCTGCAGGACAACCCGCGTCCGGCCATGCCCAGCGACGCTTCGCGCGTGAAGATGCGCGCCGGCATGCGTCCACTGGTGATCGCGATCGATCCCGGCCATGGCGGCCAGGATCCCGGCGCCGTCGGCCCGACCGGCAAGCGCGAAAAAGACATCACCCTGGCGGTGGCACGTGAACTGGCCCGCCAGGTCAACGCGACGCCCGGGCTGAAGGCCTACCTGACCCGCGATAGCGACGTGTTCATTCCGCTGCCGATGCGCGCGCAGAAAGCGCGTGCGGCCAAGGCCGACATGTTCATCTCGATCCACGCCGATGCCGCCGAGAACCGGGCCGCGACCGGCTCGTCGGTGTACGTGCTCTCCACCAAGGGCGCCTCCTCGCAGCGTGCGCGCTGGCTGGCCGACAAGGAAAACGCCGCCGATCTGGTGGGTGGCGTGCGCCTGCAGCAGACCGAAGGCACCCTGGCCAACGTGCTGCTGGATCTGGCCCAGAGCGGTTACATGAAGGCCTCCGAAGACGCGGCCGGGCATGTGCTGGGCGGCCTGAAGCGGATCGGCAAGAACCACAAGCCCAACATTGAACGTGCGAACTTCGCGGTGCTGCGCACCTCGGACATGCCGGCCATGCTGGTCGAAACCGCCTTCATCTCCAACCCGGATGAAGAGCGCCGCCTGATCGATCCGGCCTACCAGCGCCAGATCGCCGGTGCGGTGCTGGATGGTGTGCACACCTTCTTCAGCCGCCAGCCGCCGCCGGGCACCCTGTACGCCGCGCGCGCGCAGGCTGAAATCGATGCCGCCGGCACCGTGGCGGGCGGCAGCAAGTAACCCCGCCGGGCTGCACCGCCCGGCGCACGCTATCATCACGGGATGACGTCCGTTTCCCGAATTCCCACCGCTGCCATGCCTGCCACCTCCACTGCCTGGAGGTGCGCATGAGCATCCGCCAACTCCCTGAGATCCTGATCAACCAGATCGCCGCCGGCGAAGTGGTCGAACGCCCTGCGTCCGTGGTCAAGGAACTGGTCGAGAACGCGTTGGATGCCGGCGCCACCCGCGTGGATATCGACCTGGAAGAGGGCGGTGTGCGGCTGATCCGCATCCGCGACGACGGCGGTGGCATCGCTCCGGAAGAGCTGCCGTTGGCCGTGTCGCGGCATGCAACCAGCAAGATCGCCAGCCTGGATGATCTGGAATCGGTGGCGACGCTCGGCTTCCGCGGCGAAGCGCTGCCGTCGATCGCCTCGGTCAGCCGCTTCACCCTGAGCTCGCGCCGCGCCATCGACGAGCACGGTTCGGCCCTGCATATCGAGGGCGGCCGGCTGGGCGAAGTCACCCCGCGCGCGCAGGCGCCCGGCACCACGGTAGAAGTGCGCGAGCTCTTCTACAACGTGCCGGCGCGCCGCAAGTTCCTGCGCGCCGAGCGCACCGAGCTGGGCCATATCGAAGAGTGGTTGCGCTCGCTCGCGCTGGCGCGTCCGGATGTGGAGCTGCGCGTGTCGCACAACGGCAAACCCTCGCGCCGCTACAAGCCCGGGGATCTGTACTCGGATGCGCGCCTGGGCGAAACGCTGGGCGAAGACTTCGCCAACCAGGCACTGCGCGTGGATCACAGCGGTGCCGGCCTGCGTCTGCACGGCTGGATCGCGCAGCCGCATTATTCGCGGGCCAGCACCGATCAGCAGTACCTGTACGTCAACGGCCGCTCGGTGCGCGACCGCAGCGTTGCCCATGCGGTGAAGATGGCCTACGGCGATGTGCTGTTCCACGGTCGTCAGCCCGCGTACGTGCTGTTCCTGGAACTCGACCCGACCCGCGTCGATGTCAACGTGCATCCGGCCAAGCATGAAGTGCGCTTCCGCGACTCGCGCCTGATCCACGATTTCGTCTACCGCACGCTCAAGGAAGCGCTGGCCGAAACCCGTGCCGGCATGACCGCGGCCGGCCCCCAGGTGCATGCCACCGAGAGTGCCGCCACGGCGGCCCCCGCTTACGGGCTGCCGTCGTCGGGCAGTACCGGCTATGCACTCGCCGGCAACGGCGCTGGCGGTGGCATGGGCGGCGACTGGCGCCCGCAGCAATCACCGTTGGGGTTGCGTGTGGCCGATGCGCCGTCCGCCTACGCAGCGCTGTATGGCGCGCCGGGCGGTACCGCAGCGACCAGCAGCCTGCCGCCGATGCCGAGCGAAAACGGCCTGCCGGTGACCGCAGCCGACAGTGGCGTACCGCCGCTGGGCTATGCGATCGCACAGCTGCATGGCATCTACATCCTCGCCGAGAACGCCGAAGGCCTGATCGTGGTGGACATGCACGCTGCGCACGAGCGCATCGGTTACGAGCGCCTGAAAACCGCGCACGATGGCATGGGCCTGCATGCGCAGCCGCTGCTGGTGCCGATCACCCTGGCGGTGGGCGAACGCGATGCCGACACCGCCGAGCGCGAGGCCGAGACCTTGACCTCGCTGGGCTTTGAAATCACCCGCGCTGGGCCGGGCTCACTGCATGTGCGCAGCATTCCGGCATTGCTGGCCAATGCCGAACCCGAAGCGCTGCTGCGCGACGTGCTGACCGACCTGCGCGAGCATGGCCAGAGCCGACGCATCGCCAGTGCCCGCGACGAACTGCTGTCCACCATGGCCTGCCATGGTGCCGTGCGCGCCAACCGGCGCCTGACCGTGCCGGAAATGAACGGCCTGCTGCGCGACATGGAAATCACCGAACGCTCGGGTCAGTGCAATCACGGCCGACCGACCTGGGCCCGTTTTTCGCTGGCGGAAATCGACCGCTGGTTCCTGCGCGGACGTTGAGAGGAAGGTCATGAAGCACTGGGGAGTGTGGACCGCCGCGTTGCTGCTGGCAGTCAGCGTGTCAGGATGCGGCGAAAAGAACGAGGCGGCACCGGCGAAGGTGGCGATCGATCCGGCCTTCGCCGCCGAACAACAGCAGTGGCGCCAACAGCGCTACGAAGAACTGCACGCCGCCGATGGCTGGACCAGCCTGGTTGGCCTGCACTGGCTGGAATACAAGGCGCACTACATCGGGCGTGGGCCGGGCAGCGGCATCCGTCTGGCGGTCGGCCCGGACAAGCTGGGCATGGTCGCGCGTGACGGCAACTCCGTCTGGTTCACGCCGGAGCGTGGCGTGCCGATGCGCGTGGAGGGCAAGCCGGTCACCGGCCGCATCCGCTTCTTCAGCGATCGCGATCCCACCCCGACAGTGATCGCCTTCGATGACGACAAGGGCCGGCTCAGCCTGATCCATCGCGGTGAGCGTTTGGCGCTGCGGGTCAAGCACGCCGATGCCCCCTCGCGGACGAACTTCACGGGCCTGACCTACTGGCCGGGTGGTCCCTCCTGGCGCATCACCGCGCGCTTCGTGCCACATCCGGCCGGCAAGACGCTGCCGATCGTGGACATCACCGGGCTGACCACGAACATGCCCAATGCCGGCACGCTGGAATTCGAGCGCGACGGCCGCACCTGGCGGCTGGAGGCGATCGGCGAGCCTGGTCGCGAGCTGTTCGTGATTTTCGGCGATCGCACCAGCGGCCACGGCAGCTATCCGGCCGGCCGCTATCTGGATCTGCCCGCCCCCGATGACCAGGGCCGGGTGGTGATCGATTTCAATCACGCCTACAACCCACCGTGTGCGTTCACGCCGTTCGCGACCTGTCCGCTGACACCCCCTGAAAACCGCCTGGACCTGCGTGTGGACGCAGGGGAGCAGGCGTACCACGCCCCTGAAGGAGAGGCTTGATGATCTCGATGTTGTCGCGTGTCGTGTCCCCGTTGCTGATCGCTGCGAGCCTGTTGTTCGGTACGGGCAGCGCCGACGCGCGCCCGGTGGCGCCGAGCGTGCCGACAGCGGCGAAAGCCACCCCGCCGGTCCCGCTGCTGTGGAAGGTGACCGGCCCGGGCGACAGCCGCCTGTATCTGCTGGGTTCGTTCCATCTGCTGCAGCCGAGCGATTACCCGCTCTCTGCCGATGTCGACCAGGCGTTCACGGCCTCGCAGCGGGTGGTGTTCGAGCTGTCGCCGCAGGACATGGAATCGCCGCAGCTGGCGCAGAAAATGGTGCAGGCCGCGATGCGCACCGATGGTTCGGAGCTCAAACGCGACCTGGACGCCGCGACCTGGACCAGGCTGCAGGCCTATGCGCAGGAGAACAAGCTGCCGCTGGCCCAACTGCAGGGCATGAAGCCGTGGTTCGTCGGCCTGACCATCACCCTGAGCCAGTTCACCAAGATGGGACTGGACCCCGCGCTCGGCCTGGATCGCCATTTCATGACCCGCGCCGCGAGTGCCGGCAAGGCGACCGCCGGGCTGGAAGACATCGATACCCAGATCGCGGTGCTGTCGGGGATGACGGCCAAGGAACAGCAGCAGATGGTGGCCGAAGCGCTGGAACAGGCCGGCAAGGGCGACGAGATGGGGCGCAAGCTGCACGATGCCTGGCGCCGTGGCGACGACAAGTTGTTGTGGACCTCGATGGCCACCGAGATGCGCGGCCAGTACCCGCAGCTGTACAAGCGCATCAACACCGACCGCAACGATGCCTGGGTACCCAAGCTGCAGCAGCATCTGCAGGCCGGGCAGGGCGGCACGATGGTGGTGGTCGGCACGCTGCATCTGCTCGGCAACGACGGCGTGGTCGAGAAGCTGCGCGCCAAGGGCTACAAGGTCGAGCGGGTCTGCACCGGCTGTGCCAAGCCCAAGCGCTGATGCGCGCGGCCGGACGGCGATAGGGCTGGACGGCCGGCGACGGTGACGTCGCCCGGCCCCGAAACGAGAAAAGGCGCGGCCCGAGGGCTGCGCCTTTTTCTTTGTTGCGCCACGCCGGCGGCTCAGCGGCGGGTTTTGCCTGCACCCGGTGCCGGCGTTTCCGGCTTCTTGCCGGTACCCGTACCCGTACCCGTGCCGGTACCTGTCCCGGTGCCACCCGGGCGGCCGCCGAAGCCGGTGCCCATGTTGCGCTGGAAGTCCTGCCACATCTCCATGTTGCGCTCGGTCAGCTGGTTCATCATCGCCCAGGGAGTCTGGCCGAGGAGATTGCCCATCTGCTGGCGGAACTGCTGCTGCTGGTCCAGGAAGACCTGCATGCTGCGCTCCAGGTAATTGCCCATGAAGCCCTGCAGCGAGTCCCCATAGAAGCGGATCAGCTGGCTGAGCAGCTGGGTGGACAGCATCGGTTCGCCGTCCTGCTCCTGGTCGGCGATGATCTGCAGCAGCACCGAGCGGGTCAGGTCATCGCCGCTCTTGGCATCACGCACCTCGAAGTCCTCACCGTCCAGGATCAGCTGGCGCACATCCTCTATGGTGATGTAGCTGGAGATTTCCGTGTCGTAGAGCCGGCGGTTCGGGTACTTCTTGATAATGCGGGTCGCAGCCATGAAGCAGTCACTCATCACAGTAGGCGCGCAGCATGGCGCAGTGCAGCAGCCTATGCAACCGCCATAGGTAGCAAGGGGCCGCATTTATGTTGCGCAACATGGAGTGCAGCAATTTCGGCCGTTACCACCCCATATGGTGGCCGCCGTTGATGTCCAGGTTGGAGCCGGTGATCCAGGAGGCTTCGTCGTTGACCAGGAAGGCCACCGCGTAGGCGATCTCCTCCGGCTTGCCGAGGCGGCCGGTGGGGATGTCGGCGATGATCTTGGCGCGCACTTCGTCCGGCACGGCCATCACCATGTCGGTGGCCACGTAGCCCGGCGAAATCGTATTCACGGTGATGCCGAAGCCCGCATTCTCGCGCGCCAGCGAAATGGTGAAGCCGTGCATGCCGGCCTTGGCGGCGGCGTAGTTGGCCTGGCCGTACTGGCCCTTCAGGCCGTTGATCGAGCTGATCTGGATGACCCGGCCCCAGCCGCGGCGGCGCATGCCCTCGATGACCGGGCGGGTGACGTTGAACACCGAGTTGAGGTTGGTGTTGATGACGTCGTGCCACTGGTCCGCACGCATGCGGTGGAAGGTGGTGTCTCGGGTGATGCCGGCGTTGTTGATCAGGATCTCGACCGGGCCCAGCGCCGCTTCAACGGCCTGCACCATGCTCTCGGCGGTGCCCGGGTCGGACACATCGCCCGGGAAGATCGCCACATCGCAGCCGCGCGCCAACATCTTCTCGCGCCAGGCCTTGGCTTTGGCTTCGTCGCGGTAGTTGGTGGCGACCCGATGGCCCTGGTCGGCCAGGCGTTGGCAGATGGCAGTACCGATACCGCCGGTACCACCGGTGACCAGTGCGACGCGAGATGTCATGAGCAGCTACTCCGAAAGGCAGGGCGAACAAGGGGGAACAGGATTCTGCAACATCAGCGGGCAAAAGGGGCGGCCTCGCCAGCGGCGTGCGGCAGCGGAATGTCGCCCGGTGGCAATCGCGCCGGATCAAAGCCATCGGCCGCCTGCCGAAGCCACCCGCCCACCTCATCGGCCCCTGCACCGATCGCCGGATCCTGGCCCAGCTGCGCCCATGTCCGGCGCAGCGCTGGCAGCGGCTGGGCGGGGTCCACCGGCAGCGCCGCCTCGGACTTGGAGAGCTTGCGCCCCTCTGGGCCGAGCAGCAGCGGCAGATGCAGGTAGCGCGGTGTCGGCAGACCCAGGGCCTGCTGCAGCAGGATCTGGCGCGGCGTGGATTCGAGCAGATCGGCCCCGCGCGCCACGTCGGTCACGCGCTGCGCGCCATCGTCGACCACCACTGCCAGCTGATAGGCCCAGAAGCCATCGGCCCGGCGCAGCACGAAATCGCCGACCTCGGCGTGCACGTCCTGCACGATGCGGCCCTGCAAGCCGTCGTCGAACCCCACCACGCTGCCCGGTGGCACCCGCAGCCGCACCGCCGGTTGCGCACGCGCGGCGCGGGCCACGCAGTGGTGATGGATGCCGCCCTGCGCGGCCAGCTCGCTGCGGCTGCAGTGGCAGGCAAACGCCTTGCCCTCGCGCAGCAGCCGGTCCAGCGCGCCCTGGTACAGCGCATCGCGCTGGCTCTGATGGACGATCGGCCCGTCACTGCACAGCCCGAAGGCGGCCAGTGCGGCCAGTTGGCCGCTCACCGCTCCAGGCACCGTTCGAGGAGGATCGACGTCCTCCACCCGCACCAGCCACTGGCCGCCGGCATGGCGGGCGAGCAGCCAGCTGCCGAGCGCCGCCAGCAGCGAGCCGGGGTGCAGGGGGCCGGTAGGCGAGGGCGCAAAGCGCCCGCAATAGGAGGAATCAGACATGGACTATGAATCGTCGGTCAGTTTGCGACTTGAATTCAAGCTGAAGTCACCGCAGATTTGCACTCATCAACCTCCCATGAGCGTCCTTTTCCCATGTTCAGTCGCATTGCTCTCTTCCTGCTGACCAACTTTGCGGTGCTGATCCTGGCCGGCATCGTGATGTCGGTACTGGGCGTCAATCCCAACCAGATGAGCGGCTTGCTGGTCTTCGCGGCCATCTTCGGTTTCGGCGGCTCGTTCATCTCGCTGCTGCTCTCCAAGTTCATGGCCAAGCGCTCCACCGGCGCCGTCGTGATCACCGAGCCGCGCAACCCGACCGAACGCTGGCTGTTGGCCACCGTGGAACGGCAGGCCCGCGAAGCCGGCATCGGCATGCCCGAAGTGGCGGTTTACGAAGGCCCGGAAATCAACGCCTTCGCCACCGGCGCCAACCGCAACAAGGCCCTGGTCGCCGTCTCCACCGGCCTGCTGCACAACATGAGCGAAGACGAAGCCGAAGCCGTGCTCGGCCATGAAATCGCCCACGTCGCCAATGGCGACATGATTACCATGGCCCTGCTGCAGGGTGTGCTCAACACCTTCGTGATCGTCCTGGCCCGCATCGTCGGCGGCTTCATCGACAGCGCCCTGTCCGGCAACCGCGAAGGCGGCGGCCGCGGCTTTGCGTACTACATCATCGTGTTCGTCCTGGAAATGGTGTTCGGCCTGTTCGCCACCATGATCTCCATGTGGTTCTCCCGTCACCGCGAATTCCGCGCCGACGCCGGTGGCGCCCACCTGGCCGGCCGCCAGAAGATGATCGCCGCCCTGGAACGCCTGAAGGTCAACCACGGCCAGAGCACGCTGCCGACCCAGATCGCCGCCTTCGGCATCGCCGGCGGCGCTGCCAAGAAGCTGTTCATGAGCCACCCCCCGCTGGACGAGCGCATCGCCGCCCTGCGCGCCGCCAACAACACCGTGGTGTAACCCACACCGCAGTGCGCAGAGCAGAACGCCCGGCTCCCGCCGGGCGTTTTTTGTTGGGCGGGCGCCCGCGACCAAAAAATGTCAGTGCCGTCCAGTAGATGTCAGGAGCGTTGAGCTCTCCCATCCGCCACATCGAGATCTGTCGAGAGGCCGGTGGGTAGCCTGGGCCAAGACCGTCAGGGCGCCATGGATGGCGCCCACGAGCCCCCAGGGATGGGTTTACGGCGCGTCTTGGCCCAGGCTACCCACCGGCCTCTCGCCCTCAGCAATGGAAGCGCTGCCGCTGCCGTTGCCGTTACCGTTGCCAGCATTCAACAGCAGCCGACCAGCGGTCGGCACTACCGAAGCACGACGAGCCAGGCTCGCTATGACGCGTCCAGAACGGCGCACGATGACAGCCCACAAACAACAACGGCGCCCGAAGGCGCCGTCATCATGCAGATCAGATCCAGCCCGATCAGAACTTCGCGTCGAACTCCGCCGCGTAGCCCGTATTGACCAGCACCTTCTGCAGCGCATCGCTGATCTTCACGTTGCCCGCGACGATCTGCTGGGTTTCCGGACCACGGCTGTCCATGCGGGCCGGGGTCGCGCCCTTGAAATCGCACACACGGCCACCGGCCTCACGGACCAGCAGCACACCGGCGGCGATGTCCCAGGCCTTCACACCGGCCTCGAAGTACGCATCGGCACGGCCACAGGCCACATAGGCCAGATCCAGCGCCGCCGAACCCGTGCGGCGCACGTCTTCGGCCTGTACCAGCAGTGCGTCCACCGCCTTCAGCTGCGCGCTCGTGCGCTGGCGCTCACGCGGTGCAAAACCGGTATGGATCATCGCGCCGCCCAGATCCTTGCGCTCGGCAATCCGGATACGACGGTCATTGAACACCGCGCCCGCACCACGGCTGGCGGTGAACAGTTCATTGCGAAGCGGATCGAAGATCACCGCGTCGATCGGCTCACCGTTCTCGACCAGGGCGATGGACACGCAGTAATGCGGGAAGCCGCGCAGGTAGTTGCTGGTGCCGTCCAGCGGATCGATGACCCACATGTAACGGTTGACCGACTGCACGCCACCTTCCTCACCCATGATCCCGTATTCGGGATAGGCGCGCTTGAGTTCCTTGACGATGACCTTTTCCGCATCTGCATCGACTTCACTGGCATAGTCCATGCGGCCCTTCTGCACGACGTTCAACGCCTCGAGCTTGTTGATGTTGCGCAACAGGACGTTGCCGGCGAGGCGGGCGGCCTTGACCATGACGGTGACGGCGGGTTTCTGCATGGCGAAAAGCTCCCGTAAAGGCAGAGTAGGGGTTTGGCGGGGGAAAAGAGCGGTCCCGGCGCAGAGGCCGGCCGCACAGTTTACCATTTGTCGCTGTCCTGCTCGCATTTGGCCTGTTCATGTCCGTTCAAACCGCTCCCGCCCGCATCCGCTTTGTCCTGGTCGGCACCCAGCACCCCGGAAACATGGGGGCGGCCGCACGCGCCATGAAAACCATGGGCCTGGGCCGCCTGGTCCTGGTCGCCCCGGAAAAACCGCTGGATGAAGAGGCCTTCCGCCGCTCGGCCGGTGCCGAAGACGTCCTCGGCGACGCGCCGGTCGTGGCGACCCTGGCCGAGGCCGTGGCCGACTGCCGGTTCGTGCTGGGCTGTACCGCCCGCTCGCGCCGGGTCCAGCTGGAAGAGCTGCTGCCTGCCGTGGCTGCCCAGCGCGTGCTGGCCAAGGCGGCCGAGCCGGCCGAAGTGGCCTTCGTGTTCGGCCGTGAACGCACCGGCCTGACCAACGAAGAGCTGCAGCTCTGCCACGCCGCCGTCCATATTCCGTCCAACCCGGACTTCAGTTCATTGAATCTGGCCGCCGCCGTCCAGGTGCTGGCCTATGAAGTGCGCATGGCCATTCTCGGCGCGGCCGATGCCCCGGCCGCCGCCCCGGCCGACCCCGGCTTCGGCGAAGCGCCGGCCAGCCATGCCCAGGTGGAAGGCCTGTTCGGCCAGCTGGGTGACACCTTGGATGAGATCGATTTCCACAAGGGCCGTGCCCCTGAATCGGCGATGCGCAAGCTGCGCCGCCTGTTCCTGCGCACCGAATTGAGCGAACAGGAAGTGCGCCTGCTGCGCGGCATCCTCTCCGACGCACAGCGCATGGCGAGATTGGCGACCAATAAGCCCCTGTAAGCTGACGCAGTTCTCATTTTTTCGGGTAGTCTGTCTCGATTCCTTGGGGGGAGTGATGGGCTTGTCGGGACTGCGAAGGCTGCTGCAGAGCGTAGTGCTGTGTCTGGCCATCGTCGCGATGACCGGCCCGGTGTGGGCCGGGCCCGCTCAAGTGCTGGTGCTGGGCCGGATCAGCGACGACCCCAGGTCACACTATGCGCAACTGCAGCCCCTGCTCGATTACGTGATTCCGCGCATGCACGATGTTGGTATCACCGAAGGCCGCATCCTGATGGCGCGCGATACCCAGCAGATGGGCAGTTACCTGCGCCGCGGCCGTGTCGATTGGGTGACCGAGACCTCCGGTACCGCCGTCGCGCTGGGGTTGCGCAGCGGCGCCAGGCCGCTGCTGCTGACCGAGCGCAGCGGCGTTCGCGACTACTACACCGTGTTTTTCGTGCGCCGCGACAGCCCCATCCAGACGCTGGGAGACCTGCGTGGGCACACCCTGGCGTTGCAGAACGTGGCCTCCACCAGCGCGTATCTGGTGCCGGTGATGACCCTGCTGCAGCATGGCGAGACGCCGGAAATCCTGGCCTCGATCGGCGATGTCGCCGCGCCGGATACGGTGGGTTACGTGTTCGCCCGGTCGGAATCGAACATCGCCACGTTCGTCCATAAGGGGCTGGTCGATGCCGGTGCGGTGAGCAGCGTGGACTGGTCCGATGCCAAGCGCATTCCGGCCAATTTCCTGCGCGATTTCCGCATCATCCATCGCACCGAACCGTATCCGCGTGCGGTCGAAATGGTGCGTGACGACCTGGATCCGAAGGTGCGCGACCGGTTGCAGCAGGTGCTGCTGGATGCCGCATCGGATCCGCAGGCGCAGCCGGCATTGAAAACATTTTTTGGTACGTCCGGGTTCCACCGGGTGGATGCGCAGATGCAGCACCGGCTGGATGAATTGAAACAAGGCTTGACGCGCGTGCGGATGGAAGTGGAATGAGTCGCTTGGGTTCGGGAATGCAGGCCCGCTTCGTGCTGGCGATGGGCGGCGCGATGCTGGTCGTGGTGGCGATCGTGGCCGTGGTGCTGGGGCGCCAGGCGACGATGCAGGATGAGGTGCAGCACCTCAGCGGGACGGTCATCCATGACCTGTTCGACCGCAGTGTGCGCAGCCGTGGCGAAGCGCTGGCGCGGGAGCTGTCCGATGCGCTGGCCAATCCGCTCTATTACAACGACCTGGAGCAGGTCGGCGCGCTGGTACGCAATACCTCGCGGCAGCAGGTGGTGCGCTATGTGCTGGTATTCGATGACAACGGCAGGCTGATCCACGACGGCACGGTGGACGTGCTCGAGTTTGGCCAGCCGATGACCGATCCGCTCGCGGCGGGCGCGGCCGGCGCGCGCGCGCTGGTGGTTCAGCAGTCGCCCAAGGTGCTCGACAACGCGATGCCGATCATGATCGGCAACCAGCGGATCGGCGGCGTGCGCGTGGGGATGGCGCTGGACGATGTGCAGGCCATGGAGCAGCAGGCCAACCAGACCCTGGGCGATCGCCTGCAGCAGGTCGGCAAGCGGCACCTGGGCTGGCTGCTGCTGATGCTCGGCCTGCTGGTTGGAATCGGCGCGGTGGTGATCATCTACGTGCAGCGCACCCTGGTCACGCCGATCCGCTGGCTGGCCGGTGCCGCCCGCCAGATCGAGGCCGGCGATTACACCCTGCAGATGCCGGAGATCCGGCGCCAGGATGAGGTCGGTGAGCTGATGCGCGCGTTCGGTCGCATGAGCCAGGCGATTGCCCGGCACGACCGTGAGGTGCGGCACATGGCCTATACCGATGCCCTGACCGGGCTGACCAACCGGCTGGCTTTCCGCGAGGCACTGGATCACCGCTTGATGGCGGCGCGGGCCTCCGGGCATCGGCTGGGGCTGTTGTTCGCTGACATGGACGATTTCAAGCGCGTCAACGACACGCTGGGCCACGAGGCCGGTGACGAGGCCTTGCTGCAGTTCGCACAGCGGATCAGCGCGGCGGTGGCCCAGGCCGGCGGCGATGAGGCGCTGCTGGCGCGCTTCGGTGGCGATGAGTTCGTGATCCTGATCGGTGACGGCGATGTTCCCGCCGGGGCCCGTGAGCTGGCCGAGATACTCGTGCGTGAACTGGGCAAGCCGCTGGTGGTGCAGGGCCGCGAGCTGTTCCTGGGCACCTCGATCGGCGTGACCCTGTTCCCGGACGATGCCGCCGATGCCACCACGCTGCTCAAGAACGGCGACATCGCGATGTACCAGGCCAAGATGGCCGGCAAGAACTGCTACCGCTACTACAGCCGGGCCATGGATCACGCGGTCGAGCGCCGCGTGCACATGGAGCAGGAGCTGCGCGGTGCCTGGGAGCGCGGCGAGCTGCGGCTGGCCTATCAGCCGATCTACCGGACCCGCGACCGCCGCATGGTCGGCGTGGAGGTACTGCTGCGCTGGCAGCACCCCACCCTGGGCACGATTCCGCCCTCGGTGTTCATCGAAGTGGCCGAGCAGAGCGGCCTGATCGAGGTGATCGGCCCCAAGGTGCTGCGCGCGGCCTGCACCGAGGCGGTGCAGTGGCCACCCGGCGCCGATGGTGAAGGGCTGTTCGTCTCGGTCAACGTGTCACCGCGCCAGCTGCGGGGCGGCGAGCTGCCGACTCTGGTCGCCGAGTGCCTGCGCGACACCGGGCTGCCGGCGTCGCGCCTGCACCTGGAACTGACCGAAACCGCCGTGATCGGCGATGAAATGCTGGCTGCCGCGCTGCTGGACAAGCTGCACCGGACCGGCGTCAAGGTCTGGCTGGACGATTTCGGAACCGGCTTCTCCGGCCTGAGTCATCTGCGCCAGGTGCCGGTGGACGGGGTCAAGATCGACAAGAGCTTCGTGGCCGACATGCAGCGTGACCCGGACGATCTGGCGTTGACCACGGCGATCATCGCCATGGCCCATGCGCTGGGGATCACCGTGGTGGCCGAAGGTATCGAGCAGGAAGTGCAGTTCGATCTGCTGGCCCAGCGCGGCTGCGACCTGGCCCAGGGCTACTGGCTGAGCCACCCGGTCAGCGCGACCGAGGTGGTGCAGCTGCTCGAATCGGGCAGCTGACGCTAGACCGGCCGCTTGCTGCTGTCGCCGGAGATCTCGCGGACCAGCTTGGGGACCAGGTAGCCGGACAGGCGTGCGGTCAGCTGTGCATGCAGGTCCTTGGCGGTGTCGTCGGCCACTTCGAAATGGGCCACGCCTTCGACCCGGTCCACCTGGTACAGGTAATAGGGCAGCACGCCCGCCGCGAAACTGCGCTCGCTCAACGCCTGCAGCGCCTGGATCGAATCGTTGACCCCGCGCAGCAGTACCGCCTGGTTGAGCAGGGTGGCGCCGGCCGCGCGCAGGCGCGCCATCGCGGCGTCCACCGATGCGTCGAACTCATTGGCGTGGTTGGCATGGATCACGAACGCCACCGGCCACGGCAGCGAGGCGATCCACTGCACCAGCTCGTCGTCCACGCGTTCGGGCAGCACCACTGGCAGGCGGCTGTGGATGCGCAGGCGGCGCAGGTGCGGAATCTGCTTCAGGGCCTGGGTCAGCTCCACCAGCTTGTGGGTCGCCAGCGACAGCGGGTCGCCGCCGGACAGGATCACCTCGTCGATGTCCGGGTCCTGCGCGATCGCGTCGACCGCATCGCGCCAGCCCTCGCGGGCCGCGTTCTCGGCGCCGTAGTCGAAATGGCGGCGGAAGCAGTAGCGGCAGTTGATCGCGCAGCTGCCGGTGGTGACCAGCAGGGCACGGCCGCGGTATTTCTGGATGACCCCGGTGGCCTTCTTGGCCGCGCCGTCGCCCACCGCATCCAGGCTGAAGCCGGGCACGACCTTCAATTCGTCGGTGATCGGCAGGACCTGCCGGAGCAGGGGGTCATGCCGGTCGCCATGGCGCATCCGGGCCGCGAAGCCCTGCGGCACGCGCACCGCGAACTGGCCGGCCGCCTCGTCAGAGACCCCCAGCGCCACCGGATCCAGCCCCAGCTGCCGCAGCAGCTCGCGCGGGTCGCGGATCGCCTCGCGCCACCGTTGCTGCCAGCGGACGGGGGCGGCCAGGGGCATGGCGGAAAGCTGCATGGAATGGGGGCCTGCGGTTATCATGTGGGTCAGAAATATCGAGTCACCCCACCGGTGTCGGTGGGATTTCCCATTCTATCCGGCTCGCCGCGCCTGCGCGGCGTTTGCCCATTCAGGAGTTTCAGCATGGCCACTGTTGGCATGAACGACGTCAAGAACGGGATGAAGATCCTGGTCAACAATGAACCAGCGGTCATCACCGAGACCGAATACGTCAAGCCGGGCAAGGGCCAGGCCTTCACCCGCATGAAGTACCGCTTCATCAAGTCGGGCCGTGTGGTCGAAATGACCATGAAGGCCACCGACGACGTGGAGAAGGCCGATGTTGTCGATACCAACATGGACTTCATGTACAGCGACGGCGAGTTCTGGCACTTCATGGACCCGGAATCCTTCGAGCAGGTGCAGGCCACCAAGGCCGGCATGGGCGGCGCCGAGAAGTGGCTGAAGGGCGAAGAGTCCTGCATCGTCACCCTGTGGAACGGCGAGCCGATCTTCGTGCAGCCGCCGAACTTCGTGGAACTGAAGATCACCGAAACCGATCCGGGCGTCCGTGGCGACACCTCGGGCGGCGGCGGCAAGCCGGCCACCCTGGAAACCGGCGCGGTGGTCCGCGTGCCGCTGTTCGTCAACCAGGATGAAATCATCAAGGTCGACACCCGCTCGGGCGAATACTCCGCACGCGCAGGCAAGTAATCCGGGTATGCGGCAGCGCATCCGCGCTGGCGCTCCCACGATCCGCGCCGCGGATCGTGGGCCCCAACTCACCCGCATCCACACCCCGCCGCTTCGCGGCCGTCCCTGATTCAGGGGCCAGTCCTCCAGAAGCATCGCGGTAGCCGTCCAGCATGGGACCGGTCTTCTGAAGGTTCGAGGTAGGCCCTGCCGTAGGCTGACCTGTTTCTCCAGCAAAGTGAGCCCGCATGACCGACACCGCCCGCATTCCCGAAGCCTGTGACCTGTTGATCGAAGCCGGTTACGTGGTCCCGATCGAGCCGCATGCGGTGGTGCTGGAAGACCATGCCGTGGCCGTGCGTGGCAGTGAGATCATCGCGATCCTGCCGCGTGCCCAAGCGCGCGAGCGCTTTGCGCCCAAGCAGACCGTGTCCCGCCCGGACGCGGCGTTGATGCCGGGTCTGGTCAACGCGCACACCCACAATCCCATGACCCTGCTGCGGGGCGTCGCCGACGACCTGCCGCTGATGGTCTGGCTGCAGCAGCACATCTGGCCGGTGGAAGCGGCGGTGATCGGGCCGGAGTTCGTGGCCGACGGCACCACCCTGGCGATCGCCGAGATGCTGCGCGGCGGTACCACCTGCGCCAACGAAAACTACTTCTTCTCCGACGTCCAGGCCGCCGTCTACAAGCAGCACGGGTTCCGTGCGCTGGTCGGTGCGGTGATCATCGATTTCCCGACCGCCTGGGCCAAGACCGACGACGAGTACTTCGCCAAGGCCGGCGACCTGCACGACCAGTGGCGCAACGATCCGCTGATCGGCACCTCGTTCGCCCCGCACGCGCCGTACACCGTCAACGACGCGAACTTCGAACGCGTGCGCATGCTGTCCGACCAGCTGGACATGCAGGTGCACCTGCACACGCATGAAACCGCGCAGGAAATCAGCGACTCGCTCAAGCTGCACGGCCAGCGTCCGCTGGCGCGTCTGGATCGGCTCGGCCTGGTCAACGACCGCCTGATCGCGGTGCACATGACCCAGTTGACCGAGGCCGAGATCCACCTCTGCGCCGAGCGCGGCGTCAGCGTGGTGCATTGCCCCGAATCCAACCTCAAGCTGGCCTCCGGGTTCTGCCCGGCGTGCGCGCTGCAGCGCGCCGGTGTGAACCTGGCGATCGGCACCGATGGCTGCGCCAGCAACAATGACCTGGACATGTTCAGCGAGAACCGCACCGCGGCGATCCTGGCCAAGGCCGTGGCCAATGACGCCACCGCGCTGGACGCGGCCACCACGCTGCGTGCGGCCACCCTGGGCGGCGCACGCGCGCTGGGCTTCGGCGACCGCATCGGCTCGATCGAGGTCGGCAAGCAGGCCGATCTGGTCTGCGTGGATCTCTCCGCGCTGGAAACCCAACCGCTGCACCATGTGCTCTCTCAGCTTGTCTACGCGGCCGGCCGCCACCAGGTCAGCGATGTCTGGATCGCCGGCCAGCCCAAGCTGGTCCAGCGCGAACTGGTCGGGATGGACACCGCCGCGATCGTCGCCAACGCCCGCCAGTGGCGCGAGCGTATCCGACACATCCGTGCTTGATGCATCAAGGATCCCCATGAACACCCCCCATGCTTCCACCAATTTCGATCAGGCCGAACTGGACAAGTTCGCCGCGCTCGCCAACCGCTGGTGGGACGTCGATGGCCCGCAGAAGCCGCTGCACGCGTTGAACCCGGTGCGCCTGCAGTACGTCGCCCAGCGCGTCACCCTGCGCGGTGCCCGCGTGCTCGATATCGGCTGCGGTGGCGGGCTGCTCAGCGAGGCGCTGGCCAAGGAAGGCGCGGACGTCACCGCGATCGATCTGGCCCCGGAACTGGTCAAGGTCGCCCGCCTGCACGGGCTGGAGTCGGGCGTCACGGTCGACTACCGCGTGCAGGCCGCTGAAGACCTGGCCGCCGAACAGCCGGGCAGCTTCGATGTGGTCACCTGCATGGAAATGCTCGAGCATGTGCCGGACCCGGGCGCGATCATCGCCGCCTGCCATCGCCTGCTCAAGCCGGGCGGCCAGCTGTTCCTGTCCACCGTGAACCGCACCCCGGCCGCGTTCGCCGTGGCGATCGTCGGTGCCGAGTACGTGGCGCGGCTGCTGCCGAAGGGCACGCATCACTACCAGGATTTCATCAAGCCGGCCGAGCTGGGCAAGTGGCTGCGCGAGGCCGATTTCAACCTGCGCGATGTCAGCGGCATGGCGTATGAGCCGTGGCGCAACCGTGCCCGCCTGAGCACGCGCACCGACATCAATTACCTGGCCCACGCGGTCAAGCCGGACGACGCGGCACGTGTCTGAGTCCGGTTTCCCGCCGGCGGTGCTGTTCGATCTGGACGGCACACTGCTGGACAGCGCACCGGACATGCTGGCCACCGCCAATGCGATGCTGGCCGAACGCGAGCGTGCGCCAATCACCTTGGACGCGCTGCGCCCGGTGGTCTCCAAGGGCTCGCGTGCGATGGTCTCGGTGGCCTTTCCCGAGCTGGGGCAGGCCGAGCGTGATGCGCTGGTGCCGGAGTTCCTGGCGCGCTACGAAGGCCTGATCGGCCAGCATGCCGTGCTGTTTGATGGCATCGCCGGCATGCTCGACGCGCTCGATGTGGCCGGCTGCGCGTGGGGCATCGTCACCAACAAGCCCGAATACCTGGCCCGGCTGATCGTGCCGCAGCTGGGCTGGGAACAGCGCTGCAAGGTGCTGATCGGCGGCGATACCCTGGCCCAGCGCAAGCCGCATCCGCATCCGCTGCTGGCTGCCGCCGAGCGCATGGGCATCGCCCCGGGCACGTGTATCTACGTGGGCGATGACGAGCGCGACATCGTCGCCGCCAACGCCGCCGGCATGGCCTCGGTCGCCGCGCTGTGGGGCTATCGGCTCGATGCCGACGACCCCATGGCCTGGGGCGCCGACACGCTGATCGCACGTCCCGAACACCTGCAACATGCCAAGGCGTGGCCGCTTCCGCGCACGCTCTAGCCTTTCAAGGAATACACCGTGAGTACTCCCAGCGCCCTGGACAGTTTCCTGGACAAGTGGCGGACCCGCTGGCCCGAGTGGCAGGTGGCCGAACGCTTCGTGCCCGAGCACCAGCGCACCCTGGTGGTGGCGTGGTTCTCGCTGCTGCAGGAGTTCGACGACATCCTCAATACCGCCGGCGACCCGATGCCGTCCGACGCCAAACTGGCGTGGTGGGGTGAAGAGCTGCGCAGCTGGTCCGCACAGCGCTCGCGCCATCCGCTGGGCCGTGTGCTCGAGCCGGTGCGCGCGCCGTGGGCGCAGCTGGCCGAGACCCTGCCGGATCTGATCGACGCGCGTGCGGTGCCGGTCGATCCGGCGCAGGCGCTGCGCGCGCTGCAGGCCTATGCGGCCGCGGTGGCCGCGGTCGAGGCGGTGATGTTCGATACCCCGGCGCGTGGCGATGTCGCCACCCCGGTGCTGGTGCAGACCCTGGCCCAGCGGCTGCACGAGTGTGGCGTTGCCGCCATTCCGCGTTCGCTGCTGGCCGAGGATGACACCGCCGCACCGCGCAGGTGGGCGCAGCAGTTGCTGGCGAAGTGGCCGGCGCGGGTTGCCGGCCCGCGGCCCCGCCGGCTGTACGCCGCGTTGGCCCGTGCCCGCCAGCAGACCTGGGCGCAGGACCGTCAGTACCAGGCCACGCCGATGCGTACGCTGTGGCGGACCTGGTGGGCTGCGCGAGGCTGAGCGTGGGTGCCGGCCAGCGGCCGGCCCTCCGTTACTTGCCGCGTTCCAGCACCAGCAGCGGGTCAATGCGGGTATCGAACCAGTTCATGCCCCAATGCAGGTGCGGGCCGGTCGCGCGACCGGTCGCACCGACAGCGGCGATCACCTGGCCCTGCTCGACGCGGTCGCCGACCTTCACGTCGATGCGCGACAGATGCAGGAAGTTCGAACTGATCCCGAAGCCGTGATCCAGCAGCAGCGTGCCGCCTGTCAGGTAGAGGTCCGGGCCGGCGAAGGTGACCACGCCGGCGGCCGGTGCCTTCACCGGGGTGCCGGTCGGCACCGCGATGTCCATGCCGGAGTGGCCCGAACCGGGTTGGCCGTTATAGACGCGCGCATTGCCGAAGCGGCCGCTGATGCGGCCCTGCACCGGCCAGATGAAGGCCTGTGCGAAGTCGGCGCGATTGTCATCGCGGGCACGCGCGGCGGTGACCTGCGCCTGCTCACGCTTGATTCGTTCGGCAATCGCCGGCGGCGGATTGACCGTCTTGGGCGGCACGCCGTTGACGCGCTCGGTCGGCCAGTCACGCGGGGTGACCGCGATGCTGGCCGTTTCGCTGCCGCCGTCCGGGCGCGTCACCTGCACCTGCAGTGGACCTTTCTCATCGCGGCCGATGCCGAACACCACGCTGCCGTACCCGCTCACGCGCAGGGTGCGGCCGCCGTACTGCACGACGCTGCCGGCCGGCACTTTGCCGATCACCATCGCGCCCTGCGAGGCGCTGGCCGGAAACACCACGCGCGCATCTGCCTGGGCCACGGCGGGCGAGGGCAGCAGACTGCCCATCGCCGCGACGCCTGCGGCCGCCAGGGCCGCGCGCAACACCCGTGCCCGCATCAGCGGTCGAAGCTCATGCGCTGGCCGTTCGGCGAGCCCACCAGCTTCTCGCCATCCCACGCCAACTGCCCGTTGACCCAGGTCGAGGCGATGCGCGAACGGAAGGTGGTGCCTTCAAACGGCGACCAGCCGCACTTGGACAGCACGTCTTCGCGCTTGACGGTGAACGGCACGTCTTCGACCAGCACCAGATCGGCGAAGTAGCCTTCGCGCAGGTAGCCACGCTGGCTGACATCGAACAACTGCGCCGGCGCGTGCGCGAACTTCTGCACGACCTGGGTGATCTCCAGTTTGCCTTCGTGTACCAGTTCCAGCGCGGCGACCAGCGCGTACTGCACCAGCGGCAGGCCGGACGGCGCCTGTGCATAGGGCTTCTGCTTTTCTTCCCAGGTGTGCGGCGCATGATCGGTGGCGAGCACGTCGATCACGTCATCGGCCACGGCGCGGGTCAGCGCTTCGCGGTCGCTGGCTTCCTTGATCGCCGGGTTGCACTTGATCAGGTTGCCCAGCCGCGCGTAATCGCTGCGGTCGAAACGCAGGAAGTGGATGCACGTTTCGGCGGTGATCTGCTTGCGGCTGCCATCGGCGCGGATCAGCGGGCCGCGTTCGAACAGGGCCAGCTCATCAGCGGTGGAGATGTGCAGCACGTGCAGGCGGGTGCCGTGCTTCCTGGCCAGCGACACGGCCAGCTCGGAGGACTTCAGGCAGGCCTCGCGCGAGCGGATGTCCGGGTGCTGCTCGGCACTCAGGGCATCGCCATACTTCTCGGCGTACTCCTTGGCCTTGGCATCGATCATCGGCGTGTCTTCGCAGTGCGTGATGATCGGCGTGGGCGCATCGCGGAAGATCGCATCGAGCGTTTCCGGGTTGTCGACCAGCATGTTGCCGGTGGAGGCGCCCATGAACACCTTGATGCCCGGCGCGGTCTTGGGATCCAGCGACTGGATGTGGGCCAGGTTGTCGTTGCTGGCGCCCATGTAGAAGCCGTAGTTGGCGCGTGCGCGGCCGGCGGCGGCATCGTATTTGGCCTGCAGGATCTCGGCGTTGAGCGTGGGTGGATTGGTGTTGGGCATGTCCATGAAGCTGGTCAGGCCCCCGGCGACGGCCGCGGCCGATTCGGTCGCGATGTCGCCCTTGTGGGTCAGGCCGGGCTCACGGAAATGGACCTGGTCGTCGATCATGCCCGGCAGCAGCCAGCGGCCGGCGGCGTCGACGACGGTTTCGCCGGGGCGGGCATCCAAACCGGGGCCGATCTGCGCGATGCGGCCATCTTCGATGCGCAGGTCGCCCTGGGTGATGGTGCCTTCGTTGACCAAGCGGGCGTTGACGATGAGCGTGGAGGACATTCAGTGTTTTCCTGTGCAGCGGCAGGTGGCGTCATGCGCGGCGCGCGGGGGCACCTCGTCGATGCCACCGGGATGGAAGGGATGGCAGCGGCCCAGCCGGCGCGCGGCCAGCCAGCTGCCGCGCGCGGGGCCATGGGTGGCGATGGCTTGCATGGCGTATTCAGAACAGCTGGGCATGAAGCGGCAACGCGGCCCCAGCAACGGGCTGATGAAGCGCTTGTAGAAGCGCAGCAGGGCGATGAGCAGGCGTGAGATCACCCCCCAATCTTATTCCAGTTGGCATGAAGGGCGCATTTGTCGCAGGATGGGGCGTTGGACCCGTCCGCACCCACGCGCGCGACGGGCCACCCCGGCGGTGTCGCCGGGTCAGGTACCGAACTGCGCACGTTGGCCCGCCTGCCAGGTGGACCGGTCGCACGCCTTGCGACTCCGGGGCTGAACGGAGTAGGCGGTGTGGTTGCTGCTGCTGGTCGGGTAGGCTATAAAGGCCCGCTTTCCCGGGCCCCGGGGAATCCAAGGAAGAGCGTTTCGTGGCTGCTAAAAAAACTGCAAAGAAGGCCGTCAAGGCCGCCAAGAAAACCGCCAAGCCTGTTGTAAAGAAGTTGGCGGCCAAGTCCGTTGCCAGGAAGCCGGCCGCCAAGCCGGCTGGCAAGCCTGCATCCAAACAACCGGCGGCCAGGACGGCACCCGTTAAAAAGGCGGCCAGCACGTCGCCGGCCAGGACCGTCAAGAAGGCTGTCGCCAAGAAGCCTGCTGCCAAGACGGTGGTGGCCAAGAAGACCGTCGCCAAGAAGGTCGTTGCCAAGAAGTCGACGGTCGCCAAGCCGGTTGCCACGCCCGCCAAGCGCGCGGCAGGCAAGCCGGTGAGCAAGGCGCCCGTCAAGAAAGCCGCTGCCAGCAAGACGGCAGCCAAGAAGACCGTGACGCCTGCTGTCGCCAAACCGGCGGCCAAGCCGGCACCGGCGAAGAAGACCGCAGTCAAGCAGGCACCGGCTACGCCGGTGAAGGCCAGCAAGACCGCCAGCAAGCCCGTGGCACCCAAGCCGGCCACCAAGCCGGTTGCAGCACCCGTAGTGAAGTCCGCACCGAAGCCGGCATCGCCGGCGCCGGCCAAGTCTGTCCCGGCCAAGAGCCCGGCCAAGGCGGCACCTTCTCCGGCGTCCGCGCCGGCGCCGGTCGCCCCTGTCGCCGCCTCCAAGGCCCCGCAAAACAAGAATCCCGTGCCCGTTTCGAAATCGCCTGCAAAAACCCCCGCCAAGTCCGAGTCCGCCCCCAAGCCCGTGTCCCGTCCGGTCGGCAAGGTCGCCGTTGCCGTGGCAGCGCGTTCGGCCGCCCCGGCCCCTCGCACCAAGGTGAAGGTGGTGGAATACAAGACTGACGAAGCCACCGGTCGTCCGATCCTGCCCGACGGTTACAAGCCGAGCGCGGAAGAGGAATACATGAGCCCGCTGCAGCTGGAGTATTTCCGCCAGCGCCTGCAGCACTGGCGCAATGATCTGGTGGAGGAATCCAAGCAGACCATCGCGAATCTGCAGGAGGAAGTGCGTGATATCGGCGATGAGGCCGAGCGCGCCACCCGCGAGACCGAGAACTCGCTGGAACTGCGTACCCGCGATCGTTATCGCAAGCTGATCGGCAAGATCAACAGCACGCTGAAGCGTCTGGAAGATGGCGATTACGGTTTCTGTGTGGATACGGGCGAAGAAATTGGCCTGGACCGTCTGGAAGCCCGCCTGACCGCTGAGCGCACGATCGATGCGCAGGAGCGTTGGGAGCATCTGCAGAAGCAGCAGGGCGACTGATCGCGCTGTTGGTTGTGCTGTTCTACGAAAAACCCGGCTTCGGCCGGGTTTTTTTTGGCTGGCTGTTTGTTTTTGGTTCGGGTTGGTTCGGGTTGGTCGCGAAGGCCGTTGGCGCCTTGCTGTCTGGTGCTCGAGTGGGTCGGGCAGCCCGGTCCGGGACCCGCCGTAAACCCATCCATGGGGGCTCGTAGTGCGGCATCCATGCCGCACACGGTCCCGGACCGGGCTACCCGACCCACTCCCGACAGGTTCATGGGTGGGCGGCAGGAAGAGCCTGGACTCCCGCTTTCGGCACGCTCTGAATCAGCTGCCAGGGTTGGCTGGGCCTTCAGGAACTACCAAACGCTGGTCTGGATGCTTGTGCCGCGGCGCGCGGTATTCATGTGTGGTGTGGATCTACCGGCTAGGCGGGCGCGCCGAAAATTACGCAATCTGCAATCCGCTGGCACCCGGAGGCGAGACCGAAGCCGCAAGACGCAAGACGCAAGCCGCAAGCCGCAAGCCGTAAGCGGTATGTCGTAAGCCAGCAGCTAACAGCCAAAAGCCAAAAGCTAAGCGCTGACAGCTGACAGCGAACAACCGGCGTCGCACTCCGTGAGTGATAAGCGGTGAGGAGCCGGCTATTTGCTTTTTGCCTGTCGTCGTTTGTTCTTCGCTGTTGATTCCGCGCAAGCAACCCACTGTCCATGGGTGGACGGGTGGCGCAGTGAAGGACCGTGTGCGGCATGGATGCCGCACTACGAGCCCCCATGGATGGGTTTACGGCGGGTCCTGCACTGCGCTGCCCGGCCGCCCAACCCCAGGCACAGGAAGGCGCCGAGCCGACAACGCATGCACCCCAACCGCGCGGCGCCAGCCAACCAGCTGGCCAGCACCAAGCAATGAGCCGGCCAAATGCTCAATGCAGATCGCGCAGGTTCAATCGCCGCAGCGTCGGGTTCTTCCAGGCCGTAATGCCCGCCACGCTCAACACCGCAAAGCCACCCAGCACCACCGCCGGGACCAGCCCCAACAGCTTCGCCATCGTGCCCGCATAGAACGCACCCAGCTCATTGGACGAACTGATGAAAATGCCATTGATCGACGACACCCGACCACGCATCTCCTCCGGCGTCGCCAACTGCAGAATCGTCGAACGCACCACCACCGACACACCGTCGAACGCACCGTAGAACAACAGGATCGCCGCCGACAGCCAGAAATTCGACGACAGCCCGAAGCCGATCACGCACAGGCCAAAGCCGGCCACCGCGAACAACAGCACACGCCCCGCATTGCGCTGCAGCGGCCGACGCGCCAGCCACAGCCCCACGCACACCGAACCCAGCGCCGGCGCCGCACGCAGCACGCCCAGCCCCTCCGGGCCGTGATGCAGAATCTCGTGCAGGAACGCCGGCAGCATCGCCACCACGCCGCCGAGCAACACCGAAAACATGTCCAGCGCCATCGCCCCGACCATGATCTTGTTGCCCAGCACGAACCGGCCGCCCTCGGCGATGCTCTTGAAGATCGGCGCCGCCGGGCCCGTGTGCACCGGCTCGGAGACGCGCAGCGCCGCCAGGCAGCCCAGCGCGATCAGCGACACGCCTACCGCCACGCCATAGGCCACGCCCTTGCCGCCCCACGCCACCAGCGCACCGCCCAGGGCCGGCCCGAGCACCATGCCGGCCTGGAAGACGACCGCGCCAAGGCCGGCTCCGCGGGCGTACTGCGTACGCTCCAGCACGCGGGCGAACAGAGCGTTGTAGATCGGCGAGAGGAACGCGCGGACCATGCCGGTCAGGGCGATCGCCGCATAGATCGGCCACACTCCGTGGAACGGCAGCCAGCCCTGGGCGACCGCGGTCAACACCAGTGCGGTCATCACCAGCCCGCTGCAGGCGACCATGCCCAGCCGGCGGCGGGGCAGGTGGTCGACCAGGTAGCCGGCAAACGGCGCCACGCAGAAGAACGGCAGCACCTCGGCCAGGCCGACCAGGCCCAGCGAGAACGGATTGCGGGTGACCTCGTAGATATGCCAGCCGACCGTCACCGCGACGATCTGGTAGGACAGCATCGCGAAGATGCGGTACGCCAGCACCAGCGAAAAGCCCGGGCGGGCCAGCAGCTGCAGGGCGCTGTCCGGCTCCTGCGGATCGGCGGAGAGCGTCACGACTGCGCTTGGGCGGTGTCGCGGATGAAGGCCAGCATCGCCGCGACGCCGTTGCTGCGGGTCGGCGACAGGTGGCGCGACAGCCCGATGTCCTGGATGTAGTTCGGCTCGGTGGCCAGGATGTCGGCCGCCGAACGGCCCGAGTAGACGCGCAGGGCCAGGTAAATGAGCCCGGAGACGATCGCCGAATCACTGATGGCGTGGAAGCGCAGCGCCTCGGCATTGCCGTCCGGCACGATCCAGACCATGGACTGGCAGCCGAGCAGGCGATGTTCCTCGGTTTTCCATTCTTCCGGGAACGTGGGCAGTTTGCGGCCGAGGTCGATCAGGTACTGGTAGCGCTCGGACCAGTCACCGAAGAACGCGAATTCCTCGGCGATGGCTGCCTGGGCTTCAGCAGTGGTGGGTTCGAGCGGGAACGGGGAGGTGGGGGTCATGGGGGCTCCGGGTCGGTGTTCGCCGTCCGTGGGTGACCGTGCAGTTGCGGGGGGAGGCAGCCCGGCCGTCCGTGGCCGGGGCGATGTCATGGCAATGCCCAGTGGATCGGGCGGTGTCGGGTAGCGCCCGACGGTCAGCCGGGCGGTCGTTCAGCGCTT
Source organism: Stenotrophomonas sp. 05L413 (assembly GCF_056397945.1). Classification (NCBI taxonomy): domain Bacteria; kingdom Pseudomonadati; phylum Pseudomonadota; class Gammaproteobacteria; order Lysobacterales; family Lysobacteraceae; genus Stenotrophomonas; species Stenotrophomonas sp. 05L413. The sequence goes on along the minus strand of NZ_JBFTOL010000001.1, from coordinate 400,937 downwards.
GCGCGACCAGCGCACGCCTTGGGCGGTGTCTTCCAGCACGATGCCCTCGGCGGCCAACTGGTCGCGGATCGCATCGGCGCGGGCGAAGTCGCGGGCCTGCTTGGCAGCGGCGCGTTCATCGATCAGGGCCTGGATGGCCGCATCGTCGTCGTTGCCGCCTGCGGTGCCAAACCAGGCCGCGGGATCCTGCTGCAGCAGGCCCAGCGCCAGGCCGGCACCGAGCAGCGCGGACTTCCAGTGCGCCTTGTCGGCGTCGGCAGCCTTGCGTGCCTCACCGGCGATACGGGCGAGCTCGGCCAGTGCCTGTGGGGTGTTGAGGTCGTCATCCAGCGCGGCCTCGATCTCGGCCGGAATCACCGCAGCGGCGTCCACCCCGACCAGATCGCGCAGGGTGCCGTACAGGCGGTCCAGGGTGCGCACCGACTGCTCGATCAGCGCATCGGACCAGTCCAGCGGCTGGCGGTAGTGGGCCGACAGCAGGGCATAGCGCAGCGCCTCGGGGGCATGCTGGCGGACCAGATCGTGCACGCGCTCGATGTTGCCGATCGACTTGCTCATCTTGGCGCCGCCGAAGTTGAGCATGCCGTTGTGCAGCCAGAACCGGGCGAAGGTCTGCCCGCCGTGCGCGCACTCGCTCTGGGCGATCTCGTTCTCATGATGCGGGAACTGCAGGTCCACGCCGCCGGCATGGATATCGATGGTCGGCCCCAGGTGCGCTGCGGCCATCGCCGAGCACTCGATGTGCCAGCCCGGGCGGCCACGGCCCCAGGGCGACTCCCAGCCGGGCAGGTCGTCGCTGGAGGGCTTCCAGAGCACGAAATCGCCCGGGTCGCGCTTGTACGGGGCGACATCCACGCGCGCACCGGCCAGCATCTCGTCAGGGTCACGGCGCGAGAGCTTGCCGTAGTCGGCGTAGGAGCTCACCGAGAACAGCACGTGGCCTTCGGCCGCATAGGCATGCCCGTTGGCGATCAGCTGCTCGATCATCGTCACGATCTGCGGGATATGCGCGGTGGCTTCCGGCTCGATGTCCGGCGGCACCACGCCCAGCGCGGCCATGTCCTCGCGGTAGGCGGCGGCGAAACGGTCGGTGATGGTGCTGATCGGGACGTGCTGCTCGCGCGCGGCCGTGTTGATCTTGTCATCCACGTCGGTGATGTTGCGGGCATAGCGCAGGCCGCCGAAGCGGCGGCGCAGCAGGTCGGCCAGTACCCCGAACACCACCGGCCCACGGGCATTGCCGATGTGGACGTAGTTGTAGACCGTGGGGCCACACACATACAGGGTCGGACAGGTCGGATCGAGCGGGGTGAACGGTTCGAGCTGGCGTGTCAGGTTGTTGTGCAGGCGCAGGGTCATGAGGGTCGGGAGCGGGGGTAAGCGGTCGATTTTAGAACGTGTCGGGGGCTTTGGGGGGATGTGGGCAGGGCAGGCAGGCCGCCCCGGCCGCCGGCGGTGTGGCTGAAGGCTTCAGGCGTTCCGTCCCGTCGTGGCGGGCTTCCGGCCCCGCGGGTGGGGCCGGCCTATGGGCAGAAGCGTCACGGAAGGGTAATGTTCAGCCCCTTGTGCTTGCCACTGCCTAAACTATCCCTCTTGTCCTTTTCCTTGTTGCCAATGAAATCCGCTTCGTTGTTGACGCTGGTCTGCCTGCTCGGAAGTGCCGCCTTCGGGGCGTGCGCCCAGGAGGGTGAGGTGCGCAACCGGGTGGTGATCGTGGAGAACGTCAAGTTCGACTACGCCCAGGTGCTCAACGTCGAGCCGGTCTTCCAGACCCTGCGCGCCACCCGCACTGAAGAGCACTGCGAGCCGGTCTCCACCCGCACGCTCGCGCCGGTCAACGTCACCGGCGAGGAGCCGCAGGAAGACAAGGGCCGCTTCGGCCGCTTCATGGATTCGGTGCGTTCGATCTTCCGCCGGGAAGACGGCAGTACCGACGAGAGCGGCTACGCCGAGACGGTGGTGGTCGAGGCCACGCCGGCCAACACCGGGCCGCTGTTGACCCGGGATTGCAAGATCATCCCGGTCGGCCGTGAGTTCCGCCGCCCGATCGCCTACGACGTGGACTACGTCTACAAGGGCACCAAGTACCGTTCCCGCCTGCCGGAAGACCCGGGCAACCGCCTCAAGATCCGGGTCTCCATCACCCCGTGGGTGGGCAACGAGCAGGCCGGTGGCGCCAACCCGTGACACCTCACGTCGCCTCACGGGCGACGCCTTCAACCTGAATTTCCATTCAGGCCTTGCACCCGCCCCGGGTGCATGCAAAGATGGGCGGCCATGAAACTCACCGACTTCCAGCACGACACCAGCGCCGCCCGTATGGCTACGGGCATGACGTCGCGTGCCCGCCGACCGGAACCCCACATTTTCGCTGGGTAACCGGAGCTTCGTGCTGCCTGTTTGGAGAACCCAGCCCCCGCGCTGGGTTTTTTCGTTTCTACGATCTGAAAAGTTTCATCTGTATACGTTTTGTTGAGCCCTGAACGCGCCCCGGCGCCCCCAACCCCTGCCGGAAACGGTGGAAAACCAGCCGCAAAGGATCGATCGATGTCCCTGAAGCACTTCCTGAACACCCAGGATTGGAGCCGCACCGACCTGGATGCCCTGTTGACCCAGGCCGCGTTGTTCAAGCGCAACAAACTGGGCGACGAGCTCAAGGGCAAGTCGATTGCCCTGGTGTTCTTCAATCCCTCCATGCGCACCCGCACCAGCTTCGAGCTGGGCGCGTTCCAGCTGGGCGGCCACGCGATCGTGCTGCAGCCGGGCAAAGACGCCTGGCCGATCGAGTTCAACCTGGGCTCGGTGATGGACGGGGACACCGAGGAGCACATCGCCGAAGTGGCCAAAGTGCTGGGCCGCTATGTGGACCTGATCGGCGTGCGTGCCTTCCCGAAGTTCATCGACTGGACCAAGGACCGCGAGGACGAAGTGCTCAAGAGCTTCGCCAAGTACTCGCCGGTGCCGGTGATCAACATGGAAACCATCACCCACCCGTGCCAGGAACTGGCCCACGTGATGGCCCTGCAGGAACACTTCGGCACCCAGGACCTGCGCGGCAAGAAGTATGTGCTGACCTGGACCTATCACCCCAAGCCGCTCAACACCGCGGTGGCCAACTCGGCGCTGACCATCGCCACCCGCATGGGCATGGACGTGACCCTGCTGTGCCCGACCCCGGATTACATCCTGGATGAGCGCTACATGGGCTGGGCCGAGCAGAACGTCGCCGAGAGCGGCGGTTCGCTGCAGGTCAGCCATGACATCGCCAGTGCCTACGCCGGCGCGGACGTGGTGTACGCCAAGAGCTGGGGCGCGCTGCCGTTCTTCGGCAACTGGGAACCGGAAAAGCCGATCCGCGATCAGTACAAGCACTTCATCGTCGACGAAGCCAAGATGGCGCTCACCAACAACGGTGTCTTCAGCCACTGCCTGCCGCTGCGTCGCAACGTGAAAGCGACCGACGGCGTGATGGATTCGGCGCAGTGCATCGCGATCGACGAAGCCGAAAACCGCCTGCATGTGCAGAAGGCGATCATGTCGGCATTGATCGGCCGCTGATCGAACGCCTCCAATGGTGCAGCCACGCATGGCGTGGCTCTACCCGCACCAACCCAGATTCTTACCGCATCCCCCTATTGGACCTGACCCCATGAGCAACAAAGACATCGTCCTGGCCTTCTCCGGCGGACTCGACACCAGCTTCTGCGTGCCTTACCTGCAGGAGCGCGGCTACAACGTGCACACCGTGTTCGCCGATACCGGCGGCGTGGATGACGAAGAGCGCGATTTCATCGAGCAGCGTGCCGCCGAGCTGGGCGTCACCAGCCACGTCACCGTCGATGGTGGCCCGGCGATCTGGAGTGGTTTCGTCAAGCCGTTCGTGTGGGCCGGCGAAGGCTACCAGGGCCAGTACCCGCTGCTGGTCTCCGATCGCTACCTGATCGTGGATGCCGCGCTCAAGCGCGCCGCCGAGCTGGGCACCAACATCATCGCCCACGGCTGCACCGGCATGGGCAACGACCAGGTCCGTTTCGATCTGGCCGTGAAGGCACTGGGCGATTACCAGATCGTCGCGCCGATCCGTGAGATCCAGAAGGAACACACCCAGACCCGCGCCTATGAGCAGAAGTACCTGGAAGAGCGTGGCTTCGGCGTGCGTGCCAAGCAGCAGGCCTACACCATCAACGAGAACCTGCTCGGCCTGACCATGTCCGGCGGCGAGATCGACCGTTGGGAAGCCCCGGGCGAGGGTGCCCGCGGCTGGTGCGCCCCGCGCAGCGAATGGCCGGTCGAGCCGCTCACCGTGACCCTGACGTTCGTCGAAGGCGAAGCGGTCGAGCTGGATGGCAAGGCGCTGCCGGGTGAGCAGATCCTGGCCAGGCTCAACAAGCTGTTCGCCCCGTACGGCGTCGGCCGTGGCGTCTACACCGGTGACACCGTGATCGGCCTGAAGGGCCGCATCGTGTTCGAAGCGCCGGGCCTGGTCTCGCTGCTGGCCGCGCACCGTGCGCTGGAAGATGCGGTGCTGACCAAGCAGCAGAACCGCTTCAAGCCGGACGTGGCACGCAAGTGGGTGGAGCTGGTGTACGAAGGCTTCTACCACGACCCGCTCAAGACCGACATCGAGGCCTTCCTGAAGTCCTCGCAGACCAAGGTCAACGGTGAAGTGGTGCTGGAGACCCGCGGTGGCCGTGTGGATGCCGTGGCCGTGAAGTCGCCGCACCTGCTCAACGCCAAGGGCGCCACCTATGCGCAGTCGGCGGACTGGGGCGTGGAAGAAGCCGAAGGCTTCATCAAGCTGTTCGGCATGAGCTCGACGCTTTACGCGCAAGTCAATCGCTGAGCGATTGAATTGCGCGCGCGTCTCCCGCGCATTCTTCCTCAACCCCGCGCCGTTGGCGCGCCCCCTTGAACATCAAGGGGGCTCTCCACCAGACGCATTCCGGTAGCGCCTGGCCATGCCCGGCGGAATTCCACAGGATTGTTGATTCATGCTTGAACAGACACTCGATCACCTGCAGCAGCTTGTGTCCTTCGACACGCGCAATCCGCCGCGTGCGATCACCACCGGCGGCATCTTCGATTACCTGCGTGCGAACCTGCCCGGGTTCAATGTGGAGGTGATCGACCATGGCGACGGTGCAGTCAGCCTGTATGCGGTGCGTGGCACCCCGAAGTACCTGTTCAACGTGCACCTGGATACCGTGCCGGATTCGCCGCATTGGACGGCCGACCCGCACGTGATGCGGCGCGCCGAGGACCGCGTGATCGGACTGGGCGTGTGCGACATCAAGGGCGCCGCGGCGGCGTTGGTGGCGGCTGCGAACGCCAGCGATGGCGACGCCGCGTTTCTGTTCTCCAGCGACGAGGAGGCCAACGACCCGCGTTGCATCGCCGCGTTCCTCGCCCGTGGCATTGCGTATGAAGCGGTGCTGGTGGCCGAGCCGACCATGAGCGAAGCGGTACTCGCGCACCGTGGCATCAGCTCGGTGCTGATGCAGTTCAAGGGCCGCGCCGGGCATGCCTCGGGCAAGCAGGATGCGGCCGCCAGCGCACTGCATCAGGCGATGCGCTGGGGCAACCGCGCGTTGGACCATGTCGAGTCGTTGTCGCATGCGCGCTTCGGCGGGCTCACCGGCCTGCGCTTCAACATCGGGCGCGTGGAAGGCGGCATCAAGGCCAACATGATCGCGCCCGCCGCCGAGGTGCGCTTCGGCTTCCGCCCGCTGCCGTCGATGGATATCGATGCGCTGCTGGCCACCTTTGCCGGTTTCGCCGAACCGGAGGCCGCGGTGTTCACCGAGACCTTCCGTGGGCCCAGCTTCCCGGCCGGCGATATTGCCGAAGCAGAAAACCGCCGGCTGGCCGCGCGTGACGTGGCCGATGCGCTGGATATCCCGATCGGCAACGCGGTGGATTTCTGGACCGAGGCTTCGCTGTTCTCGGCCGGGGGTTACACCACGCTGGTGTACGGCCCGGGCGACATCGCCCAGGCCCACACCGCCGATGAGTTCGTGACACTGGAGCAGCTGCAGCGTTACGCCGCGTCCGTGCACCGCATCATTGCGCACGGCGCCTGATCGAATGACGCCGTCGTGGTCCCCCACTGACGGAACTCCCATCGCGGCCCCGGCCGCCTGCGACGATATCGAAATGCCTTCTTCCCAGCCCCACCGCCAGACCCGTCAGACCATCGTGCGCCTGCTCTCGAGCATGGCCAGCGCGAAGGAAATCAGCCAGTACCTCAAGCGTTTCTCGCAGCTGGATGCCAAACGCTTCGCCGTGGTCAAAGTCGGCGGCGCGGTGCTGCGCGATGACCTGGAGGCGCTGACCTCTTCGCTGTCGTTCCTGCAGGAAGTCGGCCTGACCCCGATCGTGCTGCATGGCGCCGGCCCGCAGCTGGATGCCGAACTGTCGGCGGCCGGCATCGAGAAGCAGACCGTCAACGGCCTGCGCGTGACCTCGGCCGAAGGCCTGGCGATCGTGCGCCGGGTGTTCCAGGCCTCCAATCTGCAGCTGGTCGAAGCCCTGCAGCAGAACGGCGCACGCGCGACCTCGATCACCGGCGGCGTGTTCGAAGCCGAGTACCTGGACCAGGACACCTACGGCCTGGTCGGTGAGGTCAAGAAGGTCAACCTGGCCCCGATCGAAGCCAGCCTGCGTGCCGGCTCGATCCCGGTGATCACCAGCCTGGGCGAAACCCGCTGCGGCCAGATCCTCAACGTCAACGCCGATTTCGCCGCCAATGAGCTGGTGCAGGAACTGCAGCCCTACAAGATCATCTTCCTGACCGGCACCGGCGGCCTGCTTGATGAAGAGGGCAAGGTGATCGATTCGATCAACCTGTCCACCGAGTACGACCAGCTGATGCAGCAGCCGTGGATCCATGGCGGCATGCGGGTCAAGATCGAGCAGATCAAGGACCTGCTCGATCGCCTGCCGCTGGAATCGTCGGTGTCGATCACCCGCCCGGCGGACCTGGCCAAGGAGCTGTTCACCCACAAGGGCTCGGGCACGCTGGTGCGCAAGGGCGAGAAGGTGCTGCGCGCCACCGCGTGGGATGCGCTCGATCTGCCGCGCCTGAAGCAGCTGATCGAATCCAGCTTCGGCCGTACCCTGGTGCCGGACTACTTCCAGAAAACCAAGCTGCTGCGCGCCTACGTCAGTGAGAACTACCGCACCGCGGTGATCCTTACCGACGAGCCCGAAGGCGTCTACCTGGACAAGTTCGCGGTGCTCGATGACGCGCAGGGCGAAGGCCTTGGCCGCGCGGTCTGGAATGTCATGCTGGACGAAACCCCACAGCTGTTCTGGCGCTCGCGCAACGGCAACCCGATCAATCACTTCTATTACGCGCAATCCGATGGCTGCTACAAGCAGGGCCACTGGAAAGTGTTCTGGTTCGGCGCCGATGGCTTCGACCGCATCAAAGCGTACGTCGAGCATTGCGCCGCACGCACCCCCAGCCTGGAGGGCTGAACCTCATGAATCTCGCCGATTGGACCAAGGTCCCCACACTGGCCGGCACACACGCCCGGCTGGAGCCGCTGCAGATGGCGCACATCGATGGCCTGCGCGGTGCACTGGGGGATGGCACCTTGTCCAAGCTCTGGTACACCCAGGTGCCGAGTGCGAAGACCATGACCGCCTATGTCCAGGCCGCGCTTCAGGCGCAGGCCGAGGGCAAGGTGCTGCCGTTCGCGGTCCTCAACGAGGCCGATGAAGTGGTCGGCACCACCCGCTACTACGATCTGGACGCCGAGGTGCCGCGCCTGAGCATCGGCTACACCTGGTATGGCGAGGCCGCCCAGCGCACCGGCATCAACACCGAGACCAAGCTGATGCTGCTCACCCACGCCTTCGAGCGGCTGGAATGCCTGAGCGTGGTGTTCGAGACCAGCTGGTTCAACCTTACCTCGCGCACCGCGATCGCACGGTTGGGCGCCAAGCAGGACGGCGTGCTGCGCAACCACAAGCGCCACCCGGATGGCACCCCGCGCGATACCGTCATCTTCTCCATCATCGATGCGGAATGGCAGGGGGTGAAACGCCACCTGCAGCACCGCCTGGACGCACACGCATGAGCACCAAGACCTTCACTGTCGGCATCGTCGGCGCCCGCGGCCACACCGGCGCCGAGCTGATCAAACTGATCGCCGCCCACCCGCACCTGCAGCTGGGCTTCGTGTCCTCGCGCGAACTGGCCGGCCAGCGCGTGAGCGACCACCACAGCGATTGGCACGGTGAACTGCAGTTCGAGAACCTGGATGCGGATGCTGTCGCCGCCAAGGGCATGGATGCCGTGATCCTGGCGTTGCCCAATGGCCTGTCCGCGCCGTTCGTCACCGCGCTGGATGCGGCCAGGCCGGACACGGTGATCGTCGATCTGTCGGCCGATCACCGCTTCGAGCCGAGCTGGTATTACGGCCTGCCGGAGCTGACCCGGGGCGACTACCTGGGCCAGAAGCACATCAGCAACCCGGGCTGCTACGCCACCGCGATGCAGCTGGCGATCAGCCCGCTGCTGCAGCAGCTGGCCGGCCCGCCGCAGTGCTTTGGTGTTTCCGGCTACTCCGGCGCGGGCACCACGCCCTCGGACAAGAACAATCCCGAACTGCTGCGCGACAACCTGATGCCGTATGCGCTGACCAACCATGTGCACGAGCGCGAAGTCACCGCGCACCTGCGCGTGCCGGTGGAGTTCATGCCGCATGTGGCGCCGCACTTCCGCGGCATCACCATGACCGTGAACCTGTGGCTCAACACGGTGGTCACGCGCGAGGACGTGATCGCGCTCTACCAGAAGTACTACGCCAACGAAGCGTTGGTCGACGTGATCGACGAAGCGCCCTGGGTAAGCCAGATTGCGGGCCGGCACGGCGTGCAGATCGGCGGCTTCGACGTCGCCCCGGGCGGCAAGCGCGTGGTGGTGGTGGCGACCCTGGACAACCTGCTCAAGGGCGCGGCCACCCAGGCGATGCAGAACCTCAACCTGGCACTGGGCCTGGACGAACTGGCCTCTATCCCGCACTGAATTCCCACGGCGCAGCGCGGCCCCCTGCACGCGCCCTGACAACCCGGCGGAGCGATTCCGCCTACGGAGCAAGACATGGCAGACCTTCTGTGGCAGAAGCCCGGCGTGGCGGTAGACGCCAAGATCCAGACTTTCCTGGCCGGCGATGATGTGATCCTGGACCGCGCGTTCTTCCTGTACGACGTGGCGGCCAGCAAGGCGCATGCGCAGGGCCTGGAGAACATCGGCATCCTCGCCCACGACGAACGCGTCGGCCTGCAGCGCGAGTTGGACGTGCTGGCCGAGGATTTCCGCAGTGGCGCGTTCGTGCTGGATGAGCGCTTCGAGGATTGCCACTCGGCGATCGAAGCGCGCCTGACCGAGCGCCTCGGCGATGCCGGCCGCAAGATCCACACCGGGCGCAGCCGCAACGACCAGATCCTGGTGGCGACCCGGCTGTGGCTGAAGGACAAGCTGCTGCGCGTGGCCGAGCTGAGCCGCGAGATCGCAAAGGTCGCGCTGGATCGCGCCGAGGCCGAAAAAGACCTGCCGGTGCCGGGCTATACCCACATCCAGCGCGCCGTGGTGTCCTCGGCGGGCATGTGGTGGGCCGGCTGGGCCGAAGCCTTCATCGACAACGCGATCCGCGCGCACGACACCTTCACCCTGGTCGATGCCAATCCGCTCGGCACGGCCGCCGGTTATGGCGTGAACCTGCCGCTGGACCGCGCGCACACCACCGAGGCACTCGGCTTCGCGCGGATGCAGATCTCGCCGATCTACGCGCAGCTCTCGCGCGGCAAGTTCGAGCTGGCCGCACTGGAAGCGCTTGGCGGCGCCACCCTGGATCTGCGCCGCATCGCATGGGACCTGTCGCTGTTCACCAGCGGCGAGTTCGGCTTTGTCGCGCTGCCCGCGCAGTACACCACCGGCAGTTCGATCATGCCGAACAAGCGCAACCCGGACGTGATCGAACTGATGCGTGCCACCCACGCCAGCGTGGCCGCGGCCCGCACCGAGATCGAGCAGCTGCTGTCGCTGCCGTCGGGCTATCACCGCGATCTGCAGAGCAGCAAGGGCGCGATCTTCCATGGCTTCGGCCGCGGTCTGGCCGCGCTGGAACTGCTGCCGGCGCTGCTGGCCAACCTGGAATGGCGCGATGACAAGCTGCGTGCGGCGATCGACTCGGGCATGTACGCCACCGATGTCGCCGTGGAAGCGGCGGTGGCCGGTGTGCCGTTCCGCGAGGCCTACAAGGCCGCCGCCGCGGCGGCGGATACGGCCGGGCAGGGGCGGACCCCCGAAGGCAGCCTGGCCGCGCGCGTGTCGCCCGGCGCGGCCGCCGACCTGCGGCTGGATGAACTGCGCGCCCGCTGGGCCGCACTGGTGTAATCACGACGGCGGCCGCAAGGCCGCCGTTTTTGTAACGTCTTGCCGGGCGAGCCCGGGAAAAGGACCCACATGAAAACCTGTTACCTGGTGATGGTCACCCGCACGCCGGACTTCCGCGATGACGTGGGCGCCGCGCACGTGCGCTTTCTCGATGCGGTGCGGGCCCGCGGGCAGCTGCTGCTGACCGGGGGCTTCACCGACAAGAGCGGTGGCGCCTACGTGCTGCAGGACATCGCCGACCTGGCCGCCGCGCAGGCGCTGGTCGACACTGATCCGCTGCTGGTGCACGGCAGTGCCACCGCCCGTATCCACGAATGGAGCACGCGCTGAGCGCGCCGACCCTATGAACCAGCCCGTGCCTTCGCCGTTTACCGAACAAGCCGTTCCGCAGTGGAAACGTGCCGTCCTCAAAGTGGGCAGCAGCCTGCTGGCCGCTGACGGCGGCGGTCTCTCGCCCCGCCACGCACTGGGGCTGGCCCAGTTCGTCTCGGCCAATGTCCTGGCCGGGCGTGAAGTGGTGATCGTGTCCTCCGGCGCGGTCGCCGCGGGCCGGGCGATCGTGCCGCGCGCGCTGGAAGCCGGGGCGGCGATGGCGGCACGGCAGGCACTGGCCGCGCTGGGCCAGGCACAGCTGATCGGGCTGTGGCAGCGCTTCTTCGAACGTCCAGTGGCGCAGGTGCTGCTGACCCATGACGACCTGCGCAACCGCCGCCGCTACCTCAATGCCCGGGCCACGCTCAACGAACTGCTGCGGCTGGGCGCGCTGCCGGTGGTCAACGAGAACGACACCGTCTCGGTGGATGAGCTCAAGCTCGGCGACAACGACAATCTCGCCGCGACCGTCGCTGCGCTGATCGACGCCGATGTGCTGTTCATCGCCACCGATATCGACGGCCTGTACAGCGCCGACCCGCGGCGTGATCCGCAGGCGCGGCCGATCCACGATGTGCCCGAGCTGACCGTCGAGGTGCTGGCGATGGCCGGGGGGGCCGGCAGCGGCGCGGGCACCGGCGGCATGCATACCAAGCTGGAGGCCGCAGCCAAGGCCGGCCGTGTCGGCATCGAGACCTGCCTGTTCAACGGGCGCAGCGCCGAGGTGGTGCGCGCGCTCAGCCAGGGCCGCCTCTTCGGCACCCGCATCCATGCCGCGCAGACCCGCGTGGCCGCGCGCAAATACTGGCTGCGGCACGCACCGCTGGAACCGGGCGCGATCCTGGTCGATACCGGTGCGGCCGATGCGCTGCGTGGCAAGGGCGCCTCGCTGCTGCCCGGCGGCGTGGTCGGTGCCGAGGGGGACTTCCGCCGCGGTGACATGGTCGAGATCCGGCAACGCACCGAGGCCGGCGAGGTCTGCCTGGCCCGTGGCGTCAGCCAGTACTCGGCCAGCGACATCCGCCGCGTCGCCGGGCGCCACTCGCGCGACATCGAAAGCGTGCTTGGCTACAACTACGGTGGCAACGTCATCCACCGTGACGATCTGGTGCTGTTGTGATTGCGTCCCCACCGTGTTTTTTCAAGGATATTGAGATGGTCGCCAGCTCCACTACCGACATCCGCGCCCAGGCGCTGGCCTGCCGCGAGGCTGCCCAGCAACTCGCTCAGCTGTCCTCCGCCGCCAAGGCCGAACTGCTGGAGGCCATGGCCACCGCGCTGGACGCCGATACCGATGCGATTCTCGCCGCCAACGCCCGCGATCTTGCTGCGGCCACGGAGAAGGGCGTGGGCACGGCGATGCTGGATCGCCTGGCCTTGAACCCGCCGCGTCTGGCCGGTATCGCCGCCGCCCTGCGCGAGGTCGCCGCATTGCCCGATCCGGTCGGCCAGGTGACCCGCGATGATGTGCGCCCCAATGGCATCCGCGTGCAGAAGGTGCGCGTGCCGCTGGGCGTCATCGCGATGATCTACGAGGCGCGCCCCAACGTGACCGCCGATGCGGCAGCGCTGTGCATCAAGGCCGGCAACGGCGTGATCCTGCGCGGCGGTTCGGAGGCGATCCACTCCAACACCGCGATTGCCGCCTCGCTCAAGCGCGCGCTGCGCGAGGCCGGCATTGCCGATGCAGCACTGACGCTGGTCGAGGATCTGCGCCGCGAGACCATGCTGGCGCTGCTGCAGCTCAACGACCTGATCGACCTGGCGATTCCACGCGGTGGGGAAGGGTTGATCCGCTTCGTGGCCGAGCATGCCCGCGTACCGGTGATCAAGCATTACAAGGGCGTCTGCCATCTGTACGTGGACCGCGCCGCCGATCCTGCACTGGCGCTGCGCCTGCTGGTGGATGGCAAGTGCAGCCGGCCGTCGGCCTGCAACTCGCTGGAGACGCTGCTGGTCCATGCCGACCTCGCGCCGACCTTCCTGCCCTTGGCGGCGAAAGCGCTGGCCGAACGTGGGGTGCAGCTACGCGCCGATGCGGTGGCACGCCAGTGGCTGCCCGATGCAGAGGCAGCCAGCGAAGACGATTACGCCGCCGAGTATCTGGATCTGATCCTCGCCGTGCGCGTGGTGGAAGACCTCGACCACGCCCTCGCGCATGTCCAGCAGTACAGCTCGGACCACACCGAAGTGATCGCGACCGAGGATGCCGCGGCGGCGGAGCGCTTCGTGCACGCGTTGCGCTCAGCGGTGGTGATGGTCAACGCCTCCTCGCGCTTCTCCGATGGTGGCGAGCTCGGCCTGGGTGCGGAGATCGGCATCTCCACCACCCGCCTGCATGCCTACGGCCCGATGGGACTGGAAGCGCTCACCGTGGAGCGCTTCGTCGTCCGCGGCGAAGGCCAGACACGCACGTAATCGGTCGTGCCGGCCAGCGGCCGGCACGAGCCTCAACCGGCCAGCGCCTGCGCTGTCACCCGCACCGGCCGCGCGTGGTCATCCATGTGCAGGGTCACCGCCTTGCCATCGGCCAGCAGGGATGCCACCGCAGCGCTCGCGCCCAGGTCGTGCGCCATCTCTTCACGGGTCACATCGTCATGCGGCAGCCGGCGCTCCTTGCCCGAAAACCGCATGCGGTTGTACTCGGCCCAGGCGATCAGCAGCGCTGCGCAGCACACCAGCATCACCGGCAGCGCGATGACCACGAACGGATCGACCGTCTGCTTCTGTTCGTACAGCTGCGCCCAGGCCATCCGCCCGCCGAGCAGCCAGGAGATCAGCGTCACCAACGGTGCCCACAGGTAGAAGTAGAACGCCCAGAAGGCGATGGTCACAAAGCCCCAGGCAGTACGCTGCAGGCGTGGCTGCTGGCGCGGTTTCTGGATCAGCCGCGAGTCGAAGCGGCGGGTGGATTTGACAGTGTTCATCGGATACCCCGGTCAGGACTGACCCAGACCGCGCGCTTGCCACGACGCTTGAAGATCGTCTTGGGGAACGCCACCAGGGTCGTGAACAGACTGATGAGCCAGTACGCCATCGGGTACCAGATCACCCAGAAGTAATTACGTCCAATATGCGTTTCGTAACGTCGGTCGATGATCAGGCTGCTGGCGAACTGCAGCAGGCAGACCAGCGCCAGGATCACGCCATGCCACTGCGGCAGCAGCGTGGCGATGTACAGCTCGGGCGGCAGCGTCATGAACTTGCCCAGTGCCCACAGCACGATGATGGCCAGCATCGTGTACGCCCACAGCACGCTGAGGATGTACTCCAGCAGCACGCCCCACATGCGGCGCTTGCGCCAGTGGAACAGCGAGCCGCCATGCCGCAGCAGCACTTCCACGCCGCCCTGGGCCCAGCGCAGGCGCTGCCGCCACAGCCCCTTCAGCGTTTCCGGCATCAGGATGAAGCACAGCGCATTGGGCTCGTAGCGGATGTCCCAATGATCCAGCTGCAGGCGCCAGCTGATGTCGATGTCCTCGGTGACCATGTCGTCGGACCAGTACCCGATCCGATGCAGGGCAGTACGGCGGAACGCGGCGATCACCCCGGAGATGGTGAAGATGCGCCCATACACCCGCTGCGCGCGCTTGATCATGCCGATGATCGAGGAGAACTCGGCCACCTGCAGCCGGCCCAGCAGGGTGGAACGGTTGCGGATGCGCGGGTTGCCGGTGACCGCGCCCACGCGCGGGCCGGAGGTCAGGTGCCAGACCATCCAGTGGGTGGCGTACTCCTCCAGCATCGCATCGCCATCGATACACACCAGGAACTCCGAGCGTGCCGCCAGTGCGCCCATGCGCAGCGCATTGGCCTTGCCCAGATTGCGGTCCAGATGCACCACGCGCAGGCGTGGGTGAAGGGCGGCCAGGGCATCCAGCCGTGCCCCGGTATCGTCGCTGCTGCCATCGTTGATGGCGATGACTTCGAAGTCCGGGTAGTTCTGCTTCAGCGCCGAACCGAGGGTGTCGTCCAGGTTCTCCGCTTCGTTGTGGCACGGGATCAGGATCGACGCGAACGGATACTCGGCCATCGGCGGCGGATCATCACGGTCGCGTGCCTTGCGTTCGCGCCGGAAGAAGTAATACAGGCCGCCGGACATCCAGAAGAACGCCATCACCATCGGGTAGAAGAAGGCGAACTGGAACAAGGTGTAGAGAAGAGGATGCATGGCGACCTCACTTTTCCTCGTACGGGAAGCTGCGGGCCGACATGGCCGCGCGCGCGTCATACGTGGAGGGACGTCCGGCGATGAAGTCATCCGGATACCAGGCGAAATGACGCACGCCCTGCGCCTGTAGACGACGGATCTGCGCGCGCAGGCGGTCGCCGGGGATCGGCTTGCCGGTGCGCCAGTCCAGCGTCTGCAGCTCGAACATCGTCTGCGACAACTGCGGATCGTGTTGCTTCACCGCCACCACCAGCCGGTCCAGCCAGCGTTCCGGGCTGCGGCTGCCTTCCATCCACGGCATCGCCATCAGGGCGGTGTGGTCGTAGGCCTTGTTGAAGAGGTCAAGACGCTGGGCGAACCAGCTCGCGCTCTGCGGTTCCAGCACGGGCTGGGCATACAGGTTGCGCACGGTGCCCAGCTTCGGCCGCCAGCGCTGCGCGGCGGTGCGCAGCTCCAGCGTGAAGTCGATCAGGGCCTGGGTACGTGCACCGTCATCGCCTTCCTGCGGAAGCTGGGTCAGCTCGGTGTCGCGCAGGTAGGCGTCATCGTGGAAGAGCAGGCCCTCGAAGTACGAGTTGATCGCGAGGTCTTCGTAGATGTCGTCGATGATCTTGCGGACCTGGGGCCGGGTGAAGTCCAGCCGGAAGATGCCATCGCTTTCCGGGCTCTCGATGGCCAGCGCCTTGCGGATGGCCGGATCCTTGAGCTCGTAGCCCAGCACCGGCAGCCAGGCGAACACCTTCACCCCCGCGCGCGTCTTGAGCTGCCACGCCACGCGGTTGAACAGGTCCGCACGCATCGGCAGATGGCGGTTGGGGAAGTACAGCGCATCGGCCGAGCCGTTGCCGTCCGGATCGGCGAAGGCCTGCAGGAACACGTGGGTCGGGCCGATCTTCTTGACCCGGTCGATCAGCGCATCCAGGTTCTTGCCCTGTTGCACCGGGTCGGCATCGTAGACCGCATCCAGGTCGATCTGCAGCGCCCGCATGCCATCGCGTTCGACATCGCGGCGCAGTTCATAAGCCAGCTGCACCACGGTCGGGTTGTTGGTCACCAGCAACCGGGCCAGACCGTGCAGATCACGCTTGACCGGCGTGCTGCGCCCTTCCAGATCGAACGAGACCGGCATGCCCAGCTGCTCGGCGATGTCGTTGCTCAGCGCGTTGTAGGCCGCGTACGGCCACACGATCGCCTTGGGGCTGACGCCGACATTGCGCTGGATGCGCTCCACGCTGCGGCCCAGGTCGGCGCGCAGGCGGGTCTCGTAGTCGGCCGCGGTTTCATAGGTCCTGCGGGCCGGATCGTAGGTCCGGGTGATCACCGCCGGGGTGGAGTTGCCCTGCGGATTGGACTGCACGCCATGGTGCAGGTTGTCGGTGTGGCTGGCCAGTTCGATCAGTCCGCTTTTCTGCATCTCGCGCAGCTGCGCCCAGGTCAGGAAATCATCGCGGGTGAACGGGCGGTAGCCGTAGTCGATCTGGCGCCCGGCCGGCATGTCCACGTAGTCGGTGATCACCGCGACCAGCGCCGGATAGTTGTAGGCGCGCAGCAGCGGGAAGACCTTGCTGTACACGCTGCGCAGGCCGTCATCGAAGGTCAGCAGTACCGGCTTGGGGGGCAGCGGCGTGCCGCCCTGCGAGGCGGTGATCAGCTGCGACAGCGACACCGGGTGATACCCATGCGCGGACAGCCAGTCCAGGTGTGCGGCGAAGTTCTGCGTGCTCACGGCATACGCGTCCGGGTCGCCGCGGGCGGCGACCTCGTCGCGGATGTCGTGGTAGCTGAGCACCAGCAGCCCGTTGTCGGCGGCATCAAGTACGGCCGGCGGTTGCTGTGCCTGGGCCGGCAGCACCGCGGTGAGCAGGGCCAGCAACAGCCAGCGGGTCCAGCGCTTCAAGTCCATGTGCCGCATGTCATTCTCCCCACCGCAGGCCGGCATCCAGGCCGATGTGTCGTTCACGCTGTCCGTCATAGACCGGTCGCGACCAGCGGATGCCGTACTCGAAAATGCGGCCTTCGCCGAGCTGCCACTCATGGCGGTACTCGGCCGAGGGCACGATCGCGCTGCCATAACCCTGCTGCCAGTACTGGCCCACGGAGACGGTCAGGCGATGCCGGAAGTGGCGTTCGTAGTGGCGCCATAACTGCTGGTCCACGCGCAGGCCGATCTCCACCGAGTGATCCTCGGAGGGATTGAAATAGGGCACATCATCGCGGCTGCCGCGGCTGGCATACACGCTGCCCAGACCGTCCAGGAACACCGTCGGCCGGGTCATCAGGCGCTGCTCGATGGCGGTGCTGACGGTATCGCGACGGTTGCCGTCGTCGTAGCGGAACTGGCTGGCCCCCACGCTCCAGTGGGTGCGCTCGTCGCGGCGATAGTCGGCCGCCAGTGCGATGCTGTCGGCGGTGATGCCGGAGACGCGTGCCTGCATCGAGGCATCCGGGTCATTGCGTGCGGCAGTGATGCCGGCATGCCATTGATCGCTGAACTGCCAGCCGAACCCGGCGCTGAGGCCGGTATCGCCGATGTGGTCGTTGGCGCGGTTGACGAAGGCTTCGGCATCGGCGCGGCCGTAGCGGTAGCGCGTGCCCGCCCCGATCCGCAACGGGTCGATGGTCTGGTCCTGGAAATCCACGCTGCGCCGATCGGCGAACGCGACCAGGCGCCAGCGGTCGTCCAGCACCGGGGACTGCACTTCCACGCCGTAGCGGCCGTCATCGTTGCCCAGCGGCGATGCACCGCCACCGCCCGAGCTGCGCCCACCTTCGGCGTAGGCATGCCATTGCCAGCCACGGTGTGCACGCCAGCTGCGGTCCATGCGTTGCACGGAGGGCTGGTTGGGGTAGGCGGCAAGCAGCGTGTCGTGGACCGGTCGTGCCAGGTCATCGCGCTGCACCTGTACATAGGCGTCGTACTGACCCAGGCGCGCAGGTACGTCGCGCGGGTCCAGCGTGTTGGCCATGCTGTAGCGCTCCAGCGCCCGTCGTGGCCAGCCACGCATCAGGTAGATGTTGCCCAGCGAGGACTGCGTGCCGGTGTTGCCCGGGCCGATCTCGACCATCTTCTCCAGATCGCGCTGGGCGGTGGGCAGGTCGCCACTGTAGGCACGCACCATGGCCAGGTTGAGGTCGGCCTCGTAGCGCGGCCAGTTCGCATAGGGTGCCTTGGCACCGTTCGCCCAGCGCCACGCGGGCTCATCGGCCTGCCACTTCTTCAGCAGGGCGATCGCGGTGTCGGCCTGCTCGTCCTCCAGATACGCATAGGCCAGTTCCGAGCGCGCCTGCGGCAGCGACGGATCGGCTTTGAGCGCGGCGTCCAGCACCGGGATCGCCTCGGCCGGATGCTGCGTGGCCATCAGCGAATCGCCGACGGCGGCCAGCAGATAGTTCGGCACCGGGTGGCCCTCGGCGAGCAGCGTGCGGTACTCCTCGCGCACCTGTGCATGACGCCCCAGCCGGTTGAGCAGGATCAGCCGGTCATAGCGGATCCGCAGCGGGGCCTGCTGCACGGGGGTGCCATCGCGTTCGAGGTACTGCTGCATCTGCACCAGCGCGGCATCGGCTTCATCCAGGCGGGTGTCCTCGCTGGGGCCATAGGCCAGGCTCCAGCCCACCAGCTTGGCCAGGTAATTGCCTTCCAGCCGTTCTTTCTGTGCCGCATCGAACAGGGTGGGGCGCGCCAGATACAGCTGCCAGGCGCGGTGCGCGTTGCCGATGTCCGCCAGGGTCAGCACCTGCAGGCGATACAGCAGTGCGTCGTCGGGCGATTGCACCCGTGCCCGCTCGATCGCGGCCAGTGCATCCAGCCAATGGGCCTGGTCGCGGTAGTGGCCGATCTCGGCCAACGCGTCAGCCTGCGGGTCGGCGGCTGCGGTGGCCGGAGTGGAGAAAGCGAGTGCGGCGCATGCCAGGCCGACGCTGAGCGCCAGCGGCCGATGGTCGTACATGGAACCCCCCTTGGAGCATCCTTTCAAAGGTGTGTTGCGTCAAAAGTGTGACGCACATCACATGCCAATCGTGCCTGACTGCGCAGTTGTTGCCAAATCGTTAATGGCCGGGCACGGCCGATCAGCCCCCGGGTAGAACCCGGAGGGGAAGGCAAGCCATTGAATTGCTACGGATTCAGACCATGTCGCTAACATGGACAGCGCACTCCATTGCCATGAAGCTGTTCAGCCGGCTGGCGACGCCAGAGGCTCCGAACACTGCCCGGTGCAGCCCACCGGGTCAGTTAGCGACACGCTACGTCAGCAGTTGCGCACAGCGCGTGTAGATGGACGCGCCGGGGCGCTTACCACTGGTCTTCGAGCTTCTGCGGTTTGCAGGCGACCCACGAGGCGCACAACAGCACCACCGCGCACAGCACCAGGAATCCGAACGGCAGGTGCCAGCCACCGCTGACCGAGTGCAGCCAGCCGAACAGGAACGGCCCCAGGCAGCTGAAGGCATAGCCCACGCCCTGCATGAAGCCGGACAACGCCGCCGAGCCGGCCGGCGTACGCGTGCGCAGGTTGATCAGGGTCAACGCCAACGGGAACGTGGACGGCCCGATGCCGAGCAGCACCGCCCACAGCCACGGGGCCTTCATCGGGGCGAACAACAGGCCGGCGAAGGCGATCAGAAACGCGCTGAAGCCGATCAGCACCAGCCCGAAAGGATTGCGCAGGCGCACGGCCAGGGCCGGCATGGTCAGCGATGGCAGCAGGCCGCAGGCCGCGAAGATCGCCACCATGATGCCGCCGAATGCCGGTGTTGCACCGGCCTCGACCACGATCCGCGGCAGCCAGGTGAACATCGAATAGGTCATCAACGAGGTCATGCCGAACATCAGGGTCATGCCCCACGCCAGCGGGGTCTTCCAGACCTTGCCGTGCGGCGCGCTGGAGGGATCGCTGGCGGCGCTGATCGTGTCCGGGTGCGGACGGGCCCGGGAGAGCATCAGCCACGGCAGTGCCGCAGCCAGCGACATCAGCGCCCAGATGCCCAGCGATACGCGCCAGCCCACCTGCTGCGCGACGGGTACCGCCAGCAGGGCCGGCATCATCGTGCCGATCTGCAGCACGGTGATGTAGAGCGTGCTCATGGTGCCCACGCGGTTGGCGAAGTAACGCTTCACCAGCGGCGGTACGACCACGTTGCCGATCCCCATGCCGGCCAGCGCCACCACCGAGCCGAACAGCAGGCTGCCCACGCCGCCGGCCATCGAGCGCAGCAGCAGGCCCACGGTGGCCAGGCTCATCGCCAGCAGGGCGGTGCGCTCCAGGCCCAGGCGGCGCGCCACTGCCGGGGTGGTCACGCCGAACAGCGCGAAGGCGGCCGTCGGCAGCATGCCGAGCACGCCGGTCATGGTGGTGCCGAAGCCGAAGGTCTGGCCGAGCACATCCAACAGCGGGGTCAGCGAGGTGACCGCGGTGCGCAGGTTCAAGGCCGCCAGCAGGATGGCGGCAAAGGCCAGCAGGCGTCCGTGCAGCAGGGACTGGGACGGTGAAGTGGGGTGAGTCATCAGCATGCTTCCTGACAGGTGGCGCACCGCGGCCTCAGGCACGCGGGTGCAACGGCAGAGACCGGCCAGCGGCCGGCATCTGCGGGGTAGGGGACTGGGCCGCCGCCGAAGGCGGGGCCAGGACCGGTCATTGTACGGGTTCGATCCCGACAGGTCCCTCATCGAGGCCCTCGGCAGGCGCTACGTGTGAAAACGTCTTCACAACAAGGGTCGCGCGATCTCCTTCCATGTGAGCTACGTCAAAAAAATGACTATTTAGGAAAATACCTACACGCCGACGGGTGATTGTCCTACCGAGTGAGTGGGGTTTTTGACGGTTTTCATGTCGCAAATAGCTCTTAAATTGGCGGGCCTCCATAGGGGCGGTCTATAGCGAACGATGGTTCGTGCCAGCCCACGTTCGAGATCCTGCATGCCAAACAACGTATTCCCCACCCCGGCTCGCGCCGGTACTCACGGCGCTTCTCCGCGCGCATGGCTGCTGGCCCCGCTGGCGGCCGCGCTCGCCCTGATCTGCTCGCCCGTGCACGCCCAGCAGCTGCCTGCCCCGGATCAGGAACTGCTCCGCCAGCAGGAGCGCGAACGCGCGCTGCGCGAGCAGCTTGAAACCCGGCCCGATGCGCGCCTGCAGGAAGCACCGGTAGCGGCCCCGGAGCGGCTGCCCACCGATGAGGCCCCCTGTTTCGTGATCGAACGCATCACCTTGGGCGGTGAGCAGGCCGAGCGATTCCAGTGGGCGCTGGCTGCGGCCAACGTCAAAGGCGACCCGGCGCTTGGCCGTTGCCTGGGCACCACCGGGATCAACGTGGTGATGTCGCGCGTGCAGAACGCCATCGTGGAACGCGGCTTTGTCACCACACGCGTGTTGGCCCAACCGCAGGACCTGACCACTGGCACGCTGGAGTTGACCGTCGTACCCGGCACGCTGCGCCAGATCCGGTTCGCCGAGGGCACCCATCGCGACGCCACCTTGTGGAATGCGATCCCCGCGCGCAGTGGCGACCTGCTCAACCTGCGCGATATCGAACAGGGACTGGAGAACTTCAAGCGCGTGCCGACCGCCGAGGCCGACATCCAGATCAGCCCGGCCGAAGGCGCCGATGCCGCGCCCGGGCAGAGCGACCTGGTCGTGCAGTGGTCGCAGCAGCGGCTGGTGCGCTTCAACCTGAGCCTGGACGATTCCGGCAGCAAGGCCACCGGCAAGACCCAGGCCGGTGCGACGATGTCGCTGGACCACGCGCTGCGCCAGAACGACCTGTTCTACGTCAACCTCAACCATGACGTGTTCAGCGGCGGCAAGCGCGGCACCAAGGGCTTCACCTTCCACTACTCCGTGCCTGTCGGCTACTGGCTGTTCGGCGCCACGCGCAGCGGCTACGAATACGAGCAGACCGTGGCCGGCAACCAGCAGTCGTATCTGTACAGCGGCGAAAGCTACAACGCCGAAGTACGGGCAACGCGCCTGCTGTTCCGCAACGCGAGCAGCAAGACCAGCATGTACCTGCGCGCGTGGGAGCGCGACTCGCGCAACTTCATCGACGACACCGAAATCCTGGTGCAGCGCCGGCGCATGGGCGGCTGGGAACTCGGCCTGAACCACCGGCATTTCATCGGCCAGGCCACGCTGGATGGCACCGTCGGCTTCCGCCGCGGCACCGGGGCATTCGGCTCGATCGCAGCGCCCGAGGAACTGTTCGGTGAAGCCACCTCGCACCCGAAGATCTACTTCGCCGACGCCCAGCTGAGCGTCCCGTTCCAGCTTGGCCAGCAGCGCCTGCGTTACACCGGCAGCTGGCGCGCGCAGTGGAACCGTGGCGGGCTGGTGCCGCAGGACCGCTTCGCGATCGGTGGCCGCTACACCGTGCGCGGCTTCGATGGCGAGATGTCGCTGATGGGCGAACGCGGTTGGCTCATCCGCAACGACATCGGCCTGGCACTCGGCGGTGGGCAGGAGTTCTACGTCGGCGCCGATTACGGCCATGTCGGCGGCAGCGCCACGCAATGGCAGCTGGGCAATGACCTCGCAGGCACGGTGATCGGCCTGCGCGGGTCCTATCGCGGCCTGTATTGGGACGGCTTCGTCGGCGCCCCGTTGAACAAGCCGTCTGGCTTCCAGAACGCGTACACGGTCACCGGATTCACCCTGAGCTGGTCGTTCTGATTTCAGTGCGGGCGCGTTCGCGCCGCACCGACCGCACGCACACAAAGGAATTGTAATGAACAAGCATCTGTACCGCCTCGTGTTCAACCACGCCCTCATGCTCTGGCAGGTCGCCGCGGAAATCACCCCGCGCCCCGGCGGCGCCGGTACCGGGCAGGATGGCGATCGCACGGCGGCACTGCGCCCGATGGCCTTCGCGTTGTGGGTGATGCTGGGCTGGGTCGGCGTGAGCGGCCTGGCCGCGGCGCAGGTGGTGGCCGATCCGAACGCGCCCGGCAACCAGCGCCCGACCGTGCTGGAAACCGCCAACGGCACGCCGCAGATCAACATCCAGACCCCCAGTGCGGCGGGTGTCTCGCGCAATACCTACCAGCGTTTCGATGTCGACCAGCAGGGCGCCATCCTCAACAATTCGCGCGGCAACACGCAGTCCCAGCTCGGTGGCTGGGTACAGGGCAATCCGTGGCTGGCCGGTGGCACCGCACGGGTGATCCTCAACGAGATCAACGGCGCCAACCCGAGCCAGCTGCGCGGCTACGTGGAAGTGGCCGGCGACCGCGCGCAGGTGGTGATCGCCAACCCCGCTGGTATCGATTGCGACGGCTGCGGCTTCATCAACGCCAACCGCATCACCCTGACCACCGGCACGCCGACGTTCAACGGCGGCGCGTTGGAGGGCTATCGCGTGCAGGGCGGGGCAATCCATATCTTTGGCGCCGGCATGGATGCCAGCCGGGTCGACTACACCGATCTGATCGCGCGCTCGGTGCAGCTCAATGCGGGCCTCTGGGCACAGCAGCTGCAGGTCACCACTGGCGCCAATACGGTGAGCGCCGATCTGAGCCGCGTGCAGGCCCAAGCGGCCGACGGCAGCACGCCGCAGTACGCGCTCGACGTCGCCCAGCTCGGCGGCATGTATGCCAACAAGATTCTGCTGATGGGCACCGAGCATGGGGTAGGCGTGCGCAACGCCGGCAATCTCGGCGCGCAGACCGGTGAGCTGGTGGTCACCGTCGATGGCCGGCTGGAAAACACCGGCAAACTGCAGGCGCGCGACGACACCGGCATCGCGGCCAGC
Source organism: Stenotrophomonas sp. 05L413 (assembly GCF_056397945.1). NCBI lineage: Bacteria > Pseudomonadati > Pseudomonadota > Gammaproteobacteria > Lysobacterales > Lysobacteraceae > Stenotrophomonas > Stenotrophomonas sp. 05L413. Next base: position 377,244 of record NZ_JBFTOL010000001.1, on the reverse strand, counting down.
GGCGGTGTGCGCAATGAAGGTCTGGTCAGCGCGGGTCGCGAGTTGAACCTGCGCACCGGCCAGGATCTGGACAACCGCGGCGGCCAGCTCAATGGCACCCGTCTGGATGTGGAAGCCGCCTCGCTGGTCAACCGCGACGGGCGCATCGAGCAGGCGGGTGTGCAGGCGTTGGCGGTAGAGAGTGGGCAGCTGAACAACCGCGACAAGGGCAGCATCGGCGCGCTGGCCCAGCAGGATGGCACCGCACCGACGACGCCAGGCACGGGGGAAGGCACGGGCAACCCAGGAACACCGGGCACCGGCAACGGCAGCACCGACGGCAGCGCGCCGGGCGTGATTCCGCCGACCACCGCGCCGCTCGCGCAGGGCCGCGTGGTGATTGCCGGCCTGCTCGACAACAATGCCGGCGCGGTGCTGGCCGGTGGCGATATCGATCTGCGCGCCAGTGGGTTGGACAACGACGCCGGCAGCATCGGCGTGCGCGACCTGAGCGTGAACGGTGGTTTGCTGTCCAATCGGCAGGGCGAACTGACCACCCAGCGCGACCTGCGCGTGCAGGGCCAGGCACTGCACAACGACGCGGGCGCATTGAATGTGGGCGGCGCCCTCGATGTGCGCACCATGCAGCTGTCCAACCGCAGCGGCAAGATCGCCCACAGCGGCACTGCACCCGCGCAGCTTCAGGTGGCAGGCACGCTCGATAACACCGACGGCAGTCTCGCCAGCAACGCCGCTTCGCTGGCGCTGACCAGTGCAATGCTGGTCAACACCGATGGCACGCTGCTGCACGCCGGCAGCGACGGCCTGCAGCTCACCACCGGCACGCTGGACGGCCAGCGCGGCGAGATCGCCACGGCTGGAACGCTCAGCCTGCGCGCAGGGCAGGTCGACCATCGCCAGGCGGAACTGCAGGCCGGCACGCTCGATCTCCAGGTCGATACGCTCGACAACCGTGGCGGCCAGCTGCTGGCGACCGGCAGCCAGGCCAACCGCATCAAGGCGGCAACCGCGCTGGACAACAGCGGTGGCACGCTCGCCAGCAACGGCGATCTGGCCATCGATACCGCGCTGTTGAGCAACGCGGGTGGGCAGGTGCAGCAGGCCGGCAGCGGCCGCCTGGACGTCACCGCGGCGACCTTGGCCGGGGCAGGCGGCAAGCTGCTGAGCAATGGCGCGCTACACCTGCAGGGACAGCGTATCGACGTCTCCGGCGGTATCACCTCGGCGGTGCGGCTGGCGATCGACGCCGGGCAGTTGGACAACCGTCGGGGTGAGCTGATCGCCACCGGCACCGACACGCTTGGCCTGCGCGTGACCCACGCGCTGCAAAACGACAGCGGACAGATCATCGGCAATGGTGCGCTCGCCGTGGAGGCGGGCAGCCTCTCCAACCGCGACGGCAAGCTGCTGGCGGCAGGCAATGCGGCCTCCGCGCTGCAGGTGGCCGGTGTGATCGACAACCAGCGCGGCACACTGGCCAGCGCGGGCGATCTGACCCTGCAGGCTGGCCAGCTGGACAACCAGGCTGGCACGGTCCAGGCGGCCGGTGACCGTGCATTGCAGCTGAGCGTGGACGGCTTGCTCGACAACCGCCAGGGTGGCCTGATCGCCTCCGGTGGTGCGCAGCAGCTGCGCGCCGGCAGCCTCGACAATCACAGCGGCACCGTCAACGCGGGCCATACGCTCGGCGTGGCGGTGACGCAGGCGCTGGACAACAGCGCCGGCACCGTTGCTGCCAACGGCACGCTGCAGGTGCAGGCCGGCCGCATCGTCAACCGTGAGGCGGGCACGCTGGCCTCGGTCGAGGGCGATGTCACGCTCGATAGCGCGAGCGCTATCGACAACACCGCCGGTGTGATCCAGGCCGAACGTGCGCTCTCGGTCGCCAGTCAGGGGCTGACCAACGTGCGTGGCACCCTGGCGGGCGCGTCCGTTGCTCTCGATACGGGCCTGGGGGGCGTGGACAACAGTGAGGGCATCCTCGCCGCCACCGCCGGCACGCTGGATATCCGCAGTGGTGCGCTGGAGAACCGCGCTGGCCTGCTGCAGTCCAGTGCGGCGATGCGCATCGATACCCACGGCCAGCGCCTGGGCAACACCGAGGCGGGCGCGCGCGGCGGTATCGTCAGCGGTGCCGGGCTGACCCTCCGCGCGGGTGAGCTGGACAACCGGGCCGGCCTTGTCCAGGCGCAGGCGGCGCTGGATGCGCGGCTGGCCTCGCTGGACAACCGCAGCGGCGGGCAGGTGGGTAGCGGGGCCTCGTTGCTGCTGCAGGCGCAGCGCGTGGATAACAGCGGCGGCCGCCTGCAGGCGAGCGAGAATCTGACGCTGGATCTGAGCGGTGAGCTGGTCAACCAGGCCGGTTTGGCCGTGGCCGGCGGCGATCTGGTCGCCCACGCCGCGCGCATCGACAACCGCAACACGACCGGCGGCAGTATCCCGCTCGGCCTGCAGGGCCGCAGCGTGGCCCTCACCGCTGCGCAGATCGACAACAGCGCGGGCATGATCGCCGCCGACCAGCGGATCGCCCTGCAGGCGGCCGATGTGCTGCTCAACCAGCAGGGGCTGGTGTCCTCGGCGGGCAGCCTGGACGTGCACGCCGGCCAGGTCGGCAACACCGACGGCACGCTGCTGTCGGCGGGCAACCAGACGCTGCATGCCAACGCGCTCAACGGTACGGGCCGGGTGTTGTCGCAGGGCGACCTGGTGCTGGCGCTGCAGCAGGACTACCGCAACGATGGCCAGATCACCGCCAATGGCAAGGCCACCGTTTCCACGCAGGGGCTGTGGACCAATGCAGGCAAGGTGCAGGCCGGGGATCTGAACCTGCACGCACGCCAGATCGACAACCTCGCCACGGGTGAGATCAGCGGCATCCGCACCCAGGTGCGCGCCGATGGCGTGCTCGGCAACCGAGGCCTGATCGACGGCGTGGATACCCGCGTCGATGCCGATGTGATCCTCAACGTCGGCACCGGTCGCATCTATGGCGACCGCCTGTCGATCGGTGCCAACACCCTGGTCAACAGTGACGAAACGCTGGAGGGCGTGACCCGCGCGGCCACCATTGCCGCGCGTGAGCGCCTGGACATCGGCGCCGGCACCGTGGTCAACCGCGAGCAGGCGCTGATCTTCAGCGCCGGCGGTGGCGACAATGCACTCAACATCGGCGGTGCGCTGGATGCGCAGGGGCATGCAGTCGGTCGCGCCGGCTCGGTGCACAATGCCAGCGCGACCATCGAATCGCTGGGTGGCCTGACCATCGATGCCACGCGCCTGCTCAACAGCAACGAGCATTTCGCCACCACTGAAGTGATGGTGGTGGGCCCGACCAAGAAGCTGTACATCCAGCCTAAGGGCACGCCGGGCATGCACGATGCCAGCGAGTTCACCTGGTCCAGCTGGAGCCGCGCCGGCAAGTACTGGTGGAAGAACGGCAACGGCGACGTCAAGGACTGGACCCAGTACGACGTCACCCATACCGAGTACGAAACCCAGGTCGCCTCCAGCGCGCCGGGTCGCGTCATTTCCGGCGGCAACATGACGCTACGCGGCGATGAGCTGATCAACGACAAGAGCCAGATCCTGGCCGGCGGTGCGTTGCTGGGCGACCTGGGCAACCTGCGCAACATCGATGCATTCGGCGAGTACCGGGTGCACGAGGAAGGCACCAGCCAGTACACCTACAGTCGCTGGCGCGGTGGTTTCAAGCGCTATCACGAACGCAAGTGGGACCGGAAGATCGCCTATCGCCCGGCCGATGAAGTGCGCACCATCAACCTGGGCGTCACCCGGACGGCCGAGCACACCCGCGACGGTGGCAGCGGCTATCAGGTGGGCGGCGTCAGCACCGGTTCCGTCGGTGGGCAGGTCGGTGGCGCAGCCGAGGCCGGTGCCGTGGGTGGGCAGCGCCAGGTGACCGAAGTCAGCGCCAGCGTGGCCTCGCTGGCCGGGCCCGGCAGCACTGCCGGCACCGGTGCGCAGGGTGCGGCGGGCAACCAGCCGACCGTGATCCGCACCATCGGCGTGGAGGCCGAACTGCCGCAGAGCAGCCTGTTCCAGAGCGGCCCGGATGCCGGCCAGTACCTGGTCGAAACCGATCCGCGTTTTGCCGATTACCGCAGCTGGCTCGGCTCGGAGTACCTGCTGCAGAAGATGGGCGTGGACCCGGCCAACGTGCAGAAGCGCTTGGGCGATGGCTTCTACGAACAGAAGCTGGTCCGCGATCAGGTCGCCCAGCTCACCGGCCGCCGCTTCCTGGACGGCTACGCCGACGATGAAGCGCAGTACCGCGCGCTGCTCGACAACGCGGCCACCATCGCCGACGCATGGGGCCTGCGCCCCGGCGTGGCGCTGACCCCGGCACAGATGGCCCAGCTCACCAGCGACATCGTCTGGCTGGTCGAACAGCGCGTCAGCCTGGCCGATGGCAGCACCACCACCGCACTGGTTCCGCAGGTGTATGTGCGCGTGCGCCCCGGCGATATCGACGGCACCGGTACGCTGCTGGCCGGCCGCTCGGTGGAGCTGAACCTGCGCGGCGACCTGGTCAACAGCGGCACCATTGCTGGCCGCACCGCGGTGAAGATCGACGCGCAGAACCTGCGCAACCTCGACGGCCGCATCAGCGGTGACACGGTCAATGCCAACGCGCGTACCGATCTGGACAACCTCGGCGGCCTGATCGATGCGCGCAGCGTGCTGGTCGCCAGCGCCGGCCGTGATCTCAACATGGTCACCACCACCCGCAGCGGTCAGAACACCGCGGGGTTGAGCGACTTCAGCCGGACCAACATCGATCGCGTGGCCGGGTTGTTCGTGAGCGACCAGGGCGCCACGTTGCTGGCCAAGGCCGGCCGCGATCTGCGCATGGACGGCGCCCAGGTGGTCAACACCGGTGCACAGGGCCAGACCCTGCTCGCGGCGGGCCGGGATCTCTCCCTGGGCACGGTCACCGAGGCACGCCAGGAAAACAATGTCCGCAACAACGACAACTACCTGCGCCAAGGCTACGAACGGGAGGTCGGCACCACCCTCGATACCGCCGGGGCGGTACAACTGCAGGCCGGGCATGACGTGAACCTGCGCGCCGCGCAGGTCTACAGCAGCGATGGCGCGATCTCGGTGATGGCCGACAACGACGTCAGCATCGCCAGCGGCGAGCAGAGCAACAACTGGAGCGAGGGCCGCAAGCACACCCATCGCGGGCTGTTGAAGTCCACCACCAACACCACGCGCGACAGCCTGGAAGAAACCCAGGCCATCGCCAGCACGCTGAGCGGGCACCAGGTGGCAGTGCGTGGCAACAACATCACCGTGACCGGCAGCAACGTGGTCTCCGATGCGGGTACGGTGCTGCTGGCCGACAATGATCTGACCGTGCAGGCGGCGACCAACACGCGCGGCGAGAGCCACTACAAGCGCAAGGATGAAAGCGGCTTCCTCTACAACGGCGGCGTCGCGTTCACGGTCGGCACGCAGATGCAGAGCCGCGATGCCAAGGACGTGAGTACCAGTGCCGCGGCGTCCACCATCGGCTCCACCGCGGGCAACGTGGTGATGGTGGCGGGCAACAACTACCGCCAGGTCGGCAGCCACGTTGTCGCGCCGGTGGGCGATGTCGACATCCACGCGCGCAAGGTCGATATCGTGGAAGCCCGCGAGACCGGCGTCGCCACCCAGGAGGACAAATTCCGCCAGGCTGGTCTGACGGTGGCGTTGACCGCGCCGGTGATCTCGGCGATCCAGAGCGCCGAGCAGATGAAGAAGGCGGCCAGCCAGACCGACGACAGCCGCATGAAGACGCTGGCGGCGGCGACCACCGTGCTCAATACGGCGGCAGCGGTGGGTGCGGTGCAGGCCGATCCGGGCGCGGCGGGCGGCATCAACATCTCCATCACCGTGGGCGGCGCACGCAGCGACAGCAAGACCACCACCACGCATGACAACGCAGCCGGCTCCAGCATCACCGCGGGCGGCGACGTGCGCATCAGTGCCACGGGCGCGGGCAAGGACTCGGATCTGACCGTGATTGGCAGCACCATCAACGCCGGCAACAACGCCTACCTGCGGGCCGATGGCGATATCGCCCTGCTGGCGGCGAAGAACACGCAGGAAACCGATCGCAAGAGCAGCGCGGCCAGCGGTGGTGTCGGCGTGGCCATCAGCATCGGCTCCGGTGGTGCCAGTGCGGGCATCACCGCCAACGCCAGTGGCTCCAAGGGCAAGGGCGAGGGCACCGACGTGCAGTGGACCAACAGCCACGTCAACGCCGGCAACGCGCTGGTGCTCGAATCCGGTGGCGACACCACCCTGCGTGGCGCGGTGGCCAGCGGCCGCGAGGTGATCGCCGATATCGGCGGCGACCTCAACATCGAGAGCCTGCAGGACACCTCCACCTTCCACAGCAAGGACACCAGTGTCGGCGGCAGTGTCACGGTCGGCTTGGGCTTCTCCGGCAGCGCCAGCTACGGCAACACCAAGGTCGATGGTGACTACGCCAGTGTTGTCGAGCAGAGCGGGATCAAGGCGGGCGACGGTGGCTACCAGGTGCGCGTAGGCGGCAATACCGATCTGATCGGTGGCGTGATCGCCTCCAGCGAGCAGGCCATCGCCGACGGTCGCAACCAGCTGATCACCAGCACATTGAGCGTGCGCGATCTGGACAACCGCAGCGATTACAAGGCCAGCAGCCTGAGCCTGTCCGGCGGCTTCAGCAAGAGCGGCACAGGCGGCCCGTCCAATGGCGGCAACAGCGGCCGTGGCAACGACGGCACGCCCGGGTCCACCGGTGCAGCCGGGCAGGGCAGCAGCTGGTCGTGGCAGAACTATGGCAACGATGCCAGCGCCGCCGCACCCGGCTATGCCAGCGACAAGGGCAGCGATGCCAGCACCACCCGCAGCGGCATCAGCGCAGGCGCGCTGACCATCACCGATGGCAACGCGCAGCTGGCCAGGACCGGCAAGAGCATCGACGACACCCTGGCCAGCCTCAATCGCGGTGTGCTCAGTGGCGACGATGCCAACGGGCTGATCCGTAACTGGGATCCGGTGGAGCTCGCGCAGAAGGTGCAGGCCGAAGCGCAGATCAGCGCAGCGTTCACCCAGCAGGCGCACAGTGCCGTGGGCAGCTATGTGGCCAGCCGCGGCGCCAGCATCAAGGAGCGTTACGAACACGCCGACACGCCGGAGCAGAAGGCTGCGCTGCAGGCTGAAGCCGATGAACTGCGCACGCAGGAGAAGATGCTCAACATCCTGATCGGCGCGGTGACCGGTTCGGCGACCAGCGCGGTCTCCAAGGAGGCGCTGGCCAGTGCGGCGGACTGGATGCGGCAGGAGATGATCAAGAACTCGCAGTTGTTCCCGGGTGTCACCGACGGCGTGACGACACTGGACAACATCCACGGAAAGAGTGCCGGTGTGGATGGCGATGAGTTCAAGATCGGGGGAACCCGCGTGGACCTGGATCAGCTGTGCGGACCTGGCAGCATCCGCTGTGCAACGAATCCAGACGGCACACTTGCCCTGGATTCGCTGGGACGCGTGCAGTTCGACGATAAACAGGGGGGATTGACCCTCGCCCAGTACCTGGCGTCGGAGGAAGGCAAGAAACTGGGCGGCGTAACTGGGGGTATCCAAGGCTGGACAGGGACGCTGCGAGGCGACCCCTACAAGCCAGGAGACTGGCAGGACAGGCTGATCGAGTACTTCGCCGGCCCGCATGACATGATCGGCGGGCAACTTGCAGGGTTGTACGATGAGCAGGGGAATGCACGTCGTGGCCGTCCATGGGCGCTGTCCACCTTCCACGAAGGCTGGACCGTCGTCGCGATTCCCGTGGCGGCTCCCTTCGCAATGGCGAAGGCGCTGCCGCCCCAGGTCTGGTCCGCGATCTCCATTCTTGCCGGTGCCAGTCGATGACATCCCTCCTCCATCCCTCAAAGAAAAGGTACGTCAGCATGAGTTCCCCGCGTGCAGGAAACAGGCTCCTACTTGCCTGTGTAACGTTGATGCTCGCCAGTTGTGGCATCGGCGGTATGTGGATGAATGGAGATCCGTCCGTGGGCAGGAACATCGTTCCACCGCGCGATCATTGGCAGAAAGCAGGCAATGACCCCGCGGCCCGCAGTGCGGACTGGCTCGGTTGTGGCGGGGCGGACAGCGGCGGTTACAACGTCGCCACGTCGGATGGATCGAGCTCTGCGGTGATCCAGCAGGCGATGAGCCGCAAGTTCGACGACATGCAGCGTTGCATGATGTCCCGCGGGTATCAATACACGGGCTCCTGCGAAGGCGATATACGCAGTCAATATCCCGCATGCCAGAAGTAAGGCGTCTGCGGACATTCTGGACGAAGCGCATGAAGCAAGTTCGAAGGCGAAGCTGTACGGGGTTCGGTCTGCTGATGGCGGTAGCGGTCATGACGGGCTGCACCGCGGGCAACGGGCGCTTATGCGGCCCGCAGACGCCGCGCGCCTACTGTGACAAGAAAACCCACGACGCCTTGGCCAATCCCCCTTCGCAGCGCGACAGCTGGGCCGCGGGCACGGCAGATGCCTCGCAACTGGGGGCGGCGTGGGTGGCATGCGGCGGCATGGCGAACGGCAATGTCGGCATCGATCAACAGGGTGGCAACGGGCGCGAAACCGTGCAGCGCCTCACCCGGAAGAATGACGACGTCCAGCGCTGCATGATGCAAAAGGGATACCGCTACACCGGGTCATGCTCAGGGGATATTGCGAGTCGATTCCCCGCCTGCCAGTCGCGATGAACGTGCTGCGGCCTCGTGGCGTTGCGTTCACCGCTGCACCTGCTCCCTGGGATCGACGGTCGGTGCATGAGCACCCTCGCGCGAGCCGGAAGGCCAGACGCATATCGATGCTGATGGCGACCGTGCTTCTCGCGGTTGCAGGATGTGCCAGCACTCCCGCTGTACCGGGGCAGGTGGCGGTGACGGACATGGGGCCTGTTCCGGCGGGTTCCGTTCGCGTCATGCCGACGCGGCAGTACTGGCGAAAGGCGGGGGCGAGCAAGGCCGACGCGGACCTGGCCCGGCAGCAATGCAGCCAGCACCTGCGAAACACCGACGAGTACGTTGGGCTTCTCAAGGAGAGCGCCGTGATCACGAAGATCTGGCATGCCGAACGTACCTCGGCACAGAAGAAGCGGCGCAAAGAGATCGCCGCTCGGCTGGGCCAGCTCCATGATGCATGCATGGCCGGCGAGGGGTTCGAGTTCGTGCGTCGTGGGTTTCCGGTGGAGTGAATACGATGCGCATGGCACTGCTGTTCGTCCGTAGGGGGTTCATCTGTCGCAAGCATCCCGCCAAACGGCACACCGGTCGTGCGACGGTGGTGCTCGGCATGCTGTTCGGGCTGACCGCCTGTGGTGCAGGTGGGATGTGGATGAATGGAAACCCTGCCGCAACCCGGCAGCTGGTGCCGCCGGGCCACGACTGGAGCAGGCCGGACGCAGGTGCCCTGGTGCGTGATACGGACTGGCAGGCCTGCGGCGGCCAACGCAGTGGGAACATCTCCCCAGACCGGCAAGGTGCCACGGGTGAGGAAACCGCCCATCTTTCACGCGACAAGCTCTACGCGGCACAACGGTGCATGCTGGGGAAGGGCTACCGCTACACCGGTCGCTGCGAAGGGGAAATCCGCAGCCGCTACCCGGCCTGCCAATCGCCAGGCACAAAAAAACCCGGAGAGACAGTGATGTCTTCCAGGCTTGATTGTGACCATCAGATGGTCGGGGAGACAGGATTCGAACCTGCGACCTCTACGTCCCGAACGTAGCGCTCTACCAGACTGAGCTACACCCCGTAAGGAGCCGCCTATTGTATCGATCCCGCCGGTCGGCGGCAAGGGGGGATCGCGTTTTTCGCCTTCGGTGCCGTGTTGCCACGGCCCTTGATAAAGAAGCCTGGAAACGTGTTCCCAGGCTTCAATACGACCACCGAAGTGGTCGGGGAGACAGGATTCGAACCTGCGACCTCTACGTCCCGAACGTAGCGCTCTACCAGACTGAGCTACACCCCGAAGGAGCCGACAAGGATACGGTGTGAAGACCCGATCGGCAACCTTTTTTTAGCCTTCTTCGTGATCCGTGCGGCTCTGCTCGCGGGCTTCGAACCACATGCCGTTGAGAATGGCCACGACCGAAGCCAGCCCTGCTCCCAGAATCCAAGCGAAGTACCACATGGTAAGTCTCCTATGGCGCCGTGGGGCGCGTCAGTAAGCGTTGGGGTTGTCGCCCATCTCTTCGGCCGTGGTCTTGCCCTTCATCACGCGGTAGACCCAGGAGGTGTAGGCGATGATGATCGGCAGGAAGATGGCCGTGGCGATCAGCATGATCCCCAGGGTCAGGTGGCTGGAGGAGCTGTCCCAGACGGTCAGGCTGGAGCCCGGCTGGCTGGAGGAGGGCAGCAGGAACGGGAAGATCGCAAAGCCGACGGTCAGGATGATGCCGGCGATCGAGGCCCCCGAGGCCAGGAAGGCCAGGCCACCACGGCGGGCCCGCAGCAGCACCGCGCTGGCCAGCGCACCCACCAGCCCGAGGATCGGGGCCAGCAGGGTCAGCGGCATGCTCTGGTAGTTGCGCAGCCAGCCACCGGCCACCGCACCGACGGCCGCGGTCTTCAGCAGCGGGTTGGTCGGGCCATCGGTCACCACCTGCGAGGTGATCTGGTAGCCCGGCAGGCCGAAGGCCACCCAGACGCCGGCCAGGGCGAACAGCACGAAGGTCAGCGCCGCGGCAACGCTGCCGTAGCGGGCCGAGCGCTCGGCCACCGGGCCATCGGTCTTGAGCACCAGCATCGCGGCACCGTGCGAGACCACCATCGCCACGCTGACCAGACCGGCCACCAGCGCGAACGGGTTGAGCAGGCCGATCAGGGTGCCGGTGTAGAAGATGCGCATGCTGTCATCGAAGTGGAACGGCACGCCGACCAGCACGTTGCCCACCGCCACGCCGGCGATCAGTGCCGGCAGCAGGCCGCCGACGAACAGCGCACGGTCCCAGTTCTCGCGCCAGCGCTTGCCGGGCATCTTGCTGCGGTACTTGAAGGCGACCGGGCGCAGGATCAGCCCGAACAGCATCAGGAACACCGCCAGGTAGAAGCCGGAGAAGCTGACCGCGTACAGCGGCGGCCAGGCGGCGAAGATCGCACCGCCACCGAGCACCAGCCACACCTGGTTGCCTTCCCACACCGGGCCGACGGTGTTGATCACCAGCCGGCGTTCGTCATCGGTCCTGGCCACGAACGGCAGCAACGTGCCGACGCCGAGGTCGAAACCGTCCATCACCGCCCAGGCGATCAGCAGGATGCCGAGCAGCAGCCACCAGATCACGCGGAGCGTGGTGTAATCGAGTCCAATGAATTCCATCTGGGTTCTCCTGCCTTACGCCCGACCGTGGGTCGGCGCAGCGGCATTGGGGGAAAGGGACGTGGCTGCAGCCTGCAGCGACGGCAGGATGTCGTCCGGGCCCTTGCGGATCGCCTTGAGCATCAGCTTCACTTCGATGATCAGCAGCACCGTGTACAGCGCGGTGAACACGGCCAGCGTGGTCAGGATTTCATGCAGGGCCAGGCCCGAGGCGGCGTAGAAGGTCGGCAGCACGCCGTCCACCGCCCACGGCTGGCGACCGTACTCGGCCACGAACCAACCGCATTCGATCGCGATCCACGGCGCCGGCAGCGACCACAGGGCAAGCTTGAGGAACCAGCGCTTGTCCTGGAAGTTGTGGCGGCACGAGTAGTAGAAGGCCAGGGCGAAGAAGGCGATCAGGTAGAAGCCCAGCCCGGCCATGATGCGGAAGGTCCAGAACAGCGGGGCGACCCGCGGCACGGTATCCATCGCGGCCTTGGAGATTTCTTCCGGGGTGGCGTTGAGGATGTCTTCGCGATAGCGCTTGAGCAGCAGGCCGTGGCCCAGATCCTGCCAATGGCGGTCGAACATCTCGCGCGCTTCGACGTCGTTCTTGTCCTTGCGCACGCGTTCCAGCGCACCGTAGGCCAGCTGGCCGCCGCGGATGCGGTTTTCAGCGCGCCCCACCAGTTCCAGGATGCCCGGAATCGGCTGGTCCAGCGAACGGGTGGCGATCAGGCCCATCAGGTACGGGATCTTGATCGCGTAATCGTTGGTGTGGGTGGTCTGGTTCGGAATGCCGAAGGCGGTGAAGTCGGCCGGCGCACGCTCGGTTTCCCACATCGCTTCGATCGCGGCCAGCTTCATCTTCTGGTGTTCGCTGGCGGCATAGCCGCTTTCGTCACCCAGCACCACCACCGACAGCGAGGACAGCAGGCCGAAGGCGGCCGCCACCGCGAAGGAACGGCGTGCCATGTCCTTGTGCTTGTTGCGCAGCAGGAACAGGGCGCTGATCGACATCACGAACACCGCACCGGTCACGTACCCGGCACTGACCGTATGCACGAACTTGGCCTGGGCCACCGGGTTGAACAGCACGGCGGCGAAATCCACCACCTCCATGCGCATCGTTTCCGGGTTGAAGATCGCGCCGGTCGGGTTCTGCATCCAGCCGTTGGCGATCAGGATCCACACCGCCGAGAGGTTGGTGCCCAGGGCCATCAGCCAGGTCACGGTGAGGTGCTTGACCGGGGTCAGGCGCTTCCAGCCGAAGAAGAACAGACCGATGAAGGTCGCTTCCAGGAAGAACGCCATCAGGCCTTCGATCGCCAGCGGTGCGCCGAAGATGTCGCCGACGTAATGGCTGTAATACGACCAGTTCATGCCGAACTGGAATTCCATCACGATGCCGGTGGCGACGCCGATGGCGAAGTTGATGCCGAACAACGTGCCCCAGAACAGCGTCATCTGGCGCCAGACCTGCTTGCGGGTCATGACGTAGACGCTCTCCATGATGGCCACCATGAAGGACAGGCCAAGCGTGAGGGGAACGAAAAGGAAGTGGTACATCGCGGTCAGAGCGAATTGCAGCCGCGACAGTTCTACGACTGTCTGATCAATCATGGCCTGGCTACCTCGTTGGGTTTTGCCGTTTCAGGTGGCGGGAAGGGGGGTCTACGGGGTGAATTCTGTGACCAGCAACTTCAAACAGCCTTGATTCAGATCAATGTACAAACGCACTCGCACGGGGATCGTAGGCCATCCCGCCCCTGCGACCGCTGGCCGCACAGGGGCGGGGCCAGCACCTACTACAATCGACGGAACCTCCCTGTGGCCGCCAGTGACTTGTTTTGAGCATACCCCCCGACGCGACCATTGTTGAGACAACCGCCCTGCGCCGCCTTCGCCTGCACTGGCTGGGTGGGCTGGCGGCGGCCGCCCGCGGCAAGCAGCGGCTGGCGGCGATCTGCATCTGCGTGTCCGGCGCCCTGCTGATCGGGCAGGCGGCCGCCATCGCCTGGTTGATCCAGGCGGTGCTGGTCGATCACCGCCCACTGGCCGACGCTACGCCCGTGCTGCTGGGGTTGCTGGCGGTGCTGGGGATCCGCACCCTGTTGGGCAGTGCGACCCAGGCAACAGCCGGTGATGTCGCCGATGCGGCGCGGCTGGCGCTGCGTGAACGGGTTTATCAGCGGCTGCTCGGGCGCGGGCCCCTGTGGCTGCGCCAGCAACGCACCGGCGAGCTCGGCGAACTGATGCTCGCTCACGCCGATGCGATTGAGAATTATTACTCCGGCTATCAGCCGGTCCGCATCGAAGTAGTGGTGGTCCCGCTGCTGATCGCCATCGCCGTGGCCTGGACCGATTGGGTGATCGCGCTGATTCTCTTGTTCACCGCGCCGCTGGTGCCGTTCTTCATGATGCTGGTCGGTTGGGGCGCAGAAGCCGCCGGCCGTGCGCAGCTGGGCGAACTGGCGCGGATGAGCGGCCACTTCGCCGATCGCATCAAGGGGCTCGGCCTGCTGCGCCTGTACGGGCGAGGCGAGGCCGAACTGGACGGTGTGGCCACAGCGGCAGAAGGCGTGCGCGAGCGCACTTTGAAAGTGCTGCGGATCGCCTTCCTCTCCTCCACGGTGCTGGAGTTCTTCGCGTCGGTCAGCGTGGCGATGGTCGCGCTGTATCTGGGCCTGAGCTATCTCGGCTTGATGTCGCTGCATGCACAGGTGCCGACGCTGGGCGTGGGTATGTTCTGCTTGCTGCTGGCACCGGAGTTCTATGCACCGCTGCGGCGCTTGGCCGCGCACTACCACGATCGCGCCAACGCACTTGCCGCGGCCGCCGAAGTGGAGCGCCTGCTGGGCGACTTGCCGGAGGCACCCGTGGCCGGGGACGCGCCGCCTGCCACCGCACGCGCTCCGGAACTGCTCGAACAGCGCGCCCCCCCGGTGGTCGTACGCGGGGTGAGCCTGCGACCACTGGGTGCACATCACGATGTGGTGCAGCAGCTCTCGTTCCAGATCGAGCCCGGGCAGCGCGTGGCGCTGGTCGGCCCCAGCGGCAGTGGCAAGAGCACGTTGCTGGAAGCGCTGGCCGGCTGGTTGCCCCCGCGCGAGGGCAGCATCGTGCTGCGCCCCGGGTTGGACGTGGGCTACGCGGGGCAGCGTCCCTATCTGTTCCACGGCACGATCGCCGACAACCTGCGGCTGGCCGCACCGGGCGCGACCGATGCGCACCTGCGCGCCGTGGCGGAGGCCGCCCAGGTGATGCGCTTCGCCGCCGCACTGCCACAGGGGCTGGACACGGTGATCGGTGAGCGCGGCTTCGGATTGTCCGGTGGCGAAGCGCGTCGCATCGGCCTGGCCCGGCTGCTGCTGCGCGATCCACAGCTGCTGCTGCTCGACGAGCCGACCGCCTTCCTCGATCCCGATACCGAAGCCGATCTCCTGCGTACCCTGGCCGCCTTCGCTCGTGGGCGCAGCGTGGTGATCGCCACGCACAGCGAGACCGCGATGCGCTGGGCAGACACCCGCCTGACCTTGACCGCCGGCGGCGCGCGCCTGGCCTCGGAGCTAACGCCATGAAGGCCGCGCACATCGATTCGCTGAAGGGTGTGTTCGCCCGGCATCGTGGCCGCCTGCTGCTGACCGTGCTGCTGCTGTGGACGACGATGCTGGCCGGCACCGCGCTGCTCGGGTTGTCCGGTGGTTTCCTCACTGCCGCCGCCTTGGCCGGTGCGGCCGGGCTCGGCAACGGCTTCAACTTCTTCTCGCCCTCGGCAGGCATCCGCGGGCTGACCATGGCGCGCATCGTGTCGCGCTACTTCGAAAAACTGGTCGGCCACGATGTCACCCTGCGCATCGCACGCGATCTGCGCGTGTGGTTCTTCCGGCGCGCGCTGCCACTGGCACCGGCGCGCCTGGCCGGTGTACGCACCGGTGAACTGCTGGCGCGGCTGATGTCGGACATCGGCGAGGTCGATGGCCTGCTGGTGCGCGCGATCGGCCCGCTGTTGGCGCTGGGCGGCATCTCGCTGGTCGCGGTGGTATCGGCCGGCATCATCTATCTGCCGGCGGCCGGTCTGCTGGCGGTGCTCGCCTTGCTGATCGGGGTGGGCGTGCCGTGGCTGACCGTGCGCGGCGCGGCCGACCAGGAGCGCGACCGCGCGCTGCACCGGGCGCAGCTGCGTACCCAATCCTTCGAAGGGCTGGAAGGCGCCGCCGATCTTGCCGCGCTGCAGGCGCGCGAGCATTGGAACCAGCGCGTGCTGGTGGCAGCCAAACAGCTGAAGTCGCGTGACAAGCGTCGCCGCTGGCGCTTGATCAGTGGCAACGCGCTGCACGGATTGTGCGGCGCGGGTGGCTTGGTGGCGATGCTGTGGCTGGCCCTGCATGCCTTCGAGAGTGGCAGCGTGGATGCCGCGCTGGCGGCCGCACTGGTGTTCCTGACGGTCGCACTGCTGGAGCTGTGGGCCGGGATCGGGTTGGCCTGGCAATCGTGGTTGTCCGGTCGCGTCGCCGCGGTGCGGCTGGAGGCGATCGTGGATCAGGCGCCGGGCGTGGTCGAGCCCGACGCGCCGCTGGCCGTGCCATCCGTGCCTGCAACGCTGCGGTTCGATCAGGTGGCGTTCCGTTGGCCCGGCCAGGCGCGCGTGTTGCTGGCCCATGTGCAACTTGAACTCGCGCCGGGCGAACGAATCGCAATACGCGGTGACAGCGGCAGTGGCAAGACCACGCTGTCCTCGCTGCTGCTGCGACTATGGGATCCGGAGGCCGGCAGCGTGCGTTACGGCGATGCCGATATCCGCAGTTTCGCGCAGGCCGACTGGCACCGTCAGATCGCCTGGCTGCCGCAGAACGCGCCGGTGTTCGCCGGCACCGTGGCGGACAACCTGCGGCTCGGCGATGTAGCGGCCAGCGACGCGCGCTTGTGGCAGGTACTGACGGAGGTCCGGCTGCACGCCTGGGCCGAGCAGATCGGCGGATTGTCGGCGTGGGTCGGCGAGAACGGCGCGACCATGTCGGCCGGGCAGGCGCGGCGCCTGGCGCTGGCACGCGCGCTGCTGCGCGACGCACCGATCCTGGTGCTGGACGAGCCGACCGAAGGCCTGGATGTGGATACCGCGCATGCGTTGTTGCATGACATGGTGGATGCGCTGGGCAACCGCAGTCTGTTGATGATCACCCACGACGAATTGCCGGAGGGCATCGTGCATCGGAGCTATCGTTTAAGGGGTGGAGCGCTGGAGTAGCTGGTATAGCGGCCGCTTTCCCTCGCAGATCAGCGCGCCGGGAGTCTGGTGTAGTCGATTAAAGCTGTTGCTGCCCTGATCGTGCCAATCACCATCAGTCGCCACAGCCGACTAGGCAATTATATCTGGTGGGAGATTTTGCCTTATTTGTTCTAAAAAGGATGCTGCCATAGCCGAGAATGGAGCATCATCGCTGGCGTCATTTTGAATAAAGTTGTCGTATATGGCTTGGCGCGTTGCCTGTGGTAAATCTACCCTGAGAATGTTCTCGGCAATCGCGATCAGCCCGCCTAGCTTTTCCTGTCTCCTTTCGACAAGATTTCCCCTATTTAAGTCAAGGATTGCGCGAGAATTCGTCCCGTACATCGTTCCCTTGGATAGGGCTAGTGCGCCCGCGAAAGTTAAGTGATCTTTAGGGTCAGTGGCATAGGGGTCGATAATAAATTCGACGTAAGGATCTTTATTGGATTTATTCTGGTTACAAATTTCGCACGCAAGTGTCAGATTTGTCCACTGAACAGTTAGCGCGGGATCAAGGGATTTAGGGTAAATGTGCTCAACATCTCCGTGGTGGATGTGCAAAAGCTTGCTTTCGCAATAGGCGCATTTTCCATGGGTCTCCAAAATCAATGCTGACTTTATATCCGCATGTCGGTATCGAGTTTTTTCCGTTTCTGTAGGTGAGCTTCCGGCGGCAATCTTGTCCAGGATGGCTCGTGTCCAAAGAGTGGAGTTATCTATCAGTATCTGCGGCTCATTTGACTTTTCTAGTTTAATCATTGTGGGCTCACCATGTGCCTCAGCGCATCTGGATAGTATTCGCCTAAGCCGGCTGCGTTCAAGTCTGCTCGCAGTCTGTTGAGTGCATCTGGCGTTATATCTGGAAGAGTGTAATTGGCGGCTATATCGCGAATATCCTGTTCGGCCCATTCAGGGAGGGTTACTGGAACTCCCAACACGTCTCGAAGAATCTCGCTTGCGGTTCCTGCGCGATTAGCACTGTCCAGACGGATAGAGGAGACTGTGTTGCGCGCCTGGGTGCCAATTGAATCGTCAGTTTTCTCGTACTTTAGGGCATAGACAAGTGAGCTTTTTACGGATGAGACCATAAAGGGGCTGTGTGTAGCTACAACGAATTGTGCATTGGGAAATGCACTAATCAGGCTGGCTAACAGGCTTCTTTGCATGGATGGATGTAGGTGATTCTCTGGCTCGTCAATTAAAACGACAAAGCTTTCCTTTCCTTGTGCAAAGAGGAAGATTTGCCACGCCAAATCTATCAATGCCATGATGCCGCCTGATGCGGAATCTATTACGAAATCTCCTGAGCTCGTCTCTAAGACAACGTCTGGCACTCGAACGCTGATGTCACTGAATCCAATGCTGTCGGGAAGGATTTTCGAAAGAACTTGCTTGAATCCCTCGAATGCCCTCGCAACCTCATCATTTCTCTCTACGTACTGATTGCCTGCACCAAACATGGCCATCGAGATTATGGCCTCCTTCATGCGATACGTTGGCGAGTACTGAGTATATGAATTGTGATGCCGACTATTTACTTCATTGAAGTACATCTGATAGGCTTGGCTCGGCCCAAGTGCATTCGTAGGTATATTGGCAACTTGTTGGTAGTTGCCGATTGGTCGATGAGATCCGATGTTCATTCCGGTGACGCTTTGCATATTATCAAAGCTTACATTGAACTCAATCCCACCTGTCTCCGGCACTCTCAGAGCGGTGGTGTGCTCATTTGAGTAGGTTAATTCTCCAACTGAAGGGCCGTAGGGCTGTATGCCGCGCAATAATTCTTCCCATACCCCAGATGAGTAAGTTAAGGTGCCCGACTTTCCGTGTTTTGGCGTGGCCAAAAGCGGAACATGCCAGCCAAAATGTTGGGCAAGTAATTTAAGTATGGTGCTCTTGCCCGCACCGTTTGACCCGGTGATTATTGTTAGCGTAGGGTGGAATTCTATGTCCAAATTGGCAAATTGGCGCCAATTTTTAATGGTGAGTCGGGTAAAGGTGGGGAGCTTCATTTGGTTGCCATCCTGTGCTTGCAATTCAAGATGATGTTATCAATGTCTCTGCGCGCAGAGGATTTTCTTGAGCTTATTTGTGATTTTAATTGAAGGCAAGACAAAAAATCTAGAGACTCATCGCAATCCGGATCGCGGGAAAATCTGACCTCGTAAGTGGCGCGTGGATTGATCTTACTTGAGGCATGGAGCTGATGTTGCATCCTATCCGTAGCCATAGGATGTCGGCACGCACCTTCTATACTTGTTTTGGTTTCAATCGGCAGGATGCGACACGCTCAGGATCACCTATTGGTGTCAGTCTTGCCGTTATCCCGCATAGGGTGCGTGGATTCCTATCAATGCAAAGACGCGCTTTTATATGGAATTACATACGTAGCAGTGGTCAGCTGCGCTGTGGGTAACGAAATTGCCGGTCGCCGGGTTACGCACTTACGTCGCGGTTTCCCGCTGCGCGCACTCCTGCGTTGGTCTTTCACCATTGCGCGGGCTTAGTTGGAATGGCTACCCCAATGCTGTTCCCAATAGAGACAGAGCTGCGCTGTTGAGTGATGATGTCGGTGTGTCGGTGTGTCGGTGTCGGTGTCGGTGCCGGTGGCAGGGCCGGTGGGCCGATTTCAACACAACGTAGTTTGTGAGTTTGGCCTGGCTGCGCGAAACATGGCCATGAGAATTGCCCTCTTGGGGCATCGGAACTTGGCGATTGCCTTCATCGCGTTATGCCCGCAGCAGCACCGCAAGCGCCGAGACGTTGGCCAGCACGCACAGGGCGAACACCCACTGGAATGCGCTCTTGCGGTGTTTGTGGCGGAACACGGATTGGCCCAGCAACGCGCCAGGCCAACCACCCGCGAAGGCCAGCAGCTGCAGGGTGCGCTCGGGTGTGCGCCAGTTGCCCAGGCGTGCGGCGCGTTTGTCATGCCCGTAGAGCGCAAAGGCGACAGCACTGGTGAGTGCGTACCATGCGCCCAGCCACTGCGGTAACAACCCGGTAATCGCCATCGCGACCAACGCGCCTGCCGCCGCCAGCGCCAGGTACCAGCGCGCGTGCCTCACAGCGCCTGCAGGAAGCCGCTGACCGCCGGGCCAAACCGGGCGAAGTCGACCAGGAAGGCATCGTGGCCCTGCGGCGAATCCAGCCCGATGAACTGCGCATCGGCACCGCCGGCGCGCAGGCCCTCGGCGATCTGCTGTTGCTGCTGCACCGGGAACAGGATGTCGGTGTTGGCGCCGATCGCCAGCGCCTTGCCCACCTGGATCTTCGCCAGCCCGGCCATGACGTCGCCGTCGGCATATTCGGCCAGGTCGAACCAGTCCATCGAGCGGCTCAGGTACAGATAGCAGTTGGGATCGAAGAAGCGCACGAAGCGGCGGGCATGGCCTTCCAGATAGCTTTCGACCTGGAACTCCAGGCCGAACGGATCGTCATCGGCCTGGTCCGAATCCAACCGTACGCGGCCGAAGCGGCCATCCCATTCCAGCGCGGAGCGATAGGTGATCACGCCGAGCTTGCGCGCCATGCGCATGCCCGATTCCGGGTAGGCCTGGTCGGTATAGCGCCCGCCATTCCACTGCGGATCAAGCCGGATCGCCTCGCGTTGCAGCGAGCGGATCGCGATGGAGAACGGCAGCGCCTGGGCACTGCCGGAAATATTGATATGGCTGCGCGCGAGGCCCGGGTGCAGCATCAGCAGGGCCAACGCGGTCATCCCGCCCATCGAGTTGCCGATCACGCAGGCCAGCTCGGTCACGCCCAAGGCGCGCACCACCTCCACCGCCGCCCGCGCGCCATCTTCGATGGACAGTTCGGGGAAGCGCAGGCCATACAGTTCGCCCGTCGCCGGATCGAGACTGGCCGGCCCGGTGGAGCCTTTGCAGCTGCCCAGCGAGTTCACGCAGATCACGAACCAGCGGTCGGTATCGATCGGCTTGCCTGGGCCAACCATCGCCTCCCACCAGCCGGCGGCCGGGTTGTCGGCGTTGGCCGCGGCATGCGCATCGGGGGAGAGCCCGGTGAGGATCAATACTGCATTGCCGGCATCGGCCGCGAGCGTGCCCCAGGTCTCATAGGCAACGTGCGCACCGCGTAGTTCACCGCCGCGCTTGAACGCGAACGGCGAGGGCAGGGCGTGATAACGGGTGCCGGGGGGAATGAATTCAGTCATGCGCGCAGTTTAGCCGGGCGCCGCGATGGCGCCGTAGTGGTGAGCGGCACGCTGCGTCGCGGCCGCGCATCGGTCATGGGCGATCAAACACCAGGGGCACCGGCCCGGCATGCGGCAGACGCACCCGTACCGGCGTGGTTTCCAGATCGTCCGGCTGGCGGTTGGCCTGGCCCGAACGCGACAGCCGCGCAATGACCTCAACCTCCTGC
The DNA here is from genome assembly GCF_056397945.1 of Stenotrophomonas sp. 05L413. Lineage (NCBI taxonomy): Bacteria > Pseudomonadati > Pseudomonadota > Gammaproteobacteria > Lysobacterales > Lysobacteraceae > Stenotrophomonas > Stenotrophomonas sp. 05L413. The sequence goes on along the minus strand of NZ_JBFTOL010000001.1, from coordinate 356,217 downwards.
ACCTGCGAGAGCGTGCTGGTCGGCATCGGGCTGTCGCCATCGCCAAGGGTGACCAGCAGCGGCACCTGGCTGGCCGGATGCTTCTGCACCGCGATCGGCATCGGCGGGCCATCGGGTGCGCGCGCGATCACGAACACGCTCGCGTTGGCCAACGCGGGATCCAACGTGGTTCCGGGTGCGAACCGGACCTGCACCGTGAGGGCGTGGTTGCCCGCCGCCGCAGGGACGGAGGTTCCGGTCATGGGCGGCAGCCCGGCAGTGCCGCGGGCGATGGCGATCTGCTCGCGCAACGCGCGCGCCGCGCCCGGCTCCAGGCGTGGCAGAAGCGCTTCCCAGGCGGCCGCCGCTTCGGCGTCCTGCCCGCGCTGGCGCAGGGCAATGCCGATCAGCCAGCCGGCGCGTTCGCTCTCCGGCGCGAGTGCGTTGGCGTGACGCAGCCATTGCAGGGCCTGGTCATCGAATTGTTTGCCCGGCGCGGCCTGTGCGCGCGCCTGCGCCGCTTCGACCAGCACGCCGGGGTCGTCCGGGGCGAGTTGCACCGCGCGGTCAAACGCGGCCGTGGCCTCGGCCAGCTTGCCCAGGGCCAGCTGCGAGCGGCCAAGCAGAGCCCAGCCATCGGCGCGCTGCGGGTCTTTCGCCAGCGCCTGTTGCAGCGCCTGCACGCCATCCTCCAGCGTGGCAGGCTCGTCGCTGGCCGCCGTCCGCTCGGCGGCATCCGGCGTGCCGACCAGCAGGTACAGCGCGCCACCGGCCAACCCAAGGGCCAGCATCGCGATCACGAAGGGGCGGCGTTGGCCGCCTGCACGCAGCGGCCACAGCACGCGTGCCGCCACGGCAGCGGCGACGACCGCGGCACTCAGGGCCATCCAAAGGCTCACCAGCGCTCCTCGCTCTTGTCCATCGGTTCGATCCCGCGGCTGCGACGGCGCACCACCCAGACCAGCACGCCCGCGCCGAGCAGCAGCGCCACCGGCGGCCCGAACCAGAGCAGCGCATTGCGTGCTTCCATCGGCGGCCGGTACAGCACGAACTCGCCATAGCGATCGACCAGGAACTGCTTGATCTGCGCATCGCTGTTGCCCTGCTGCATCAGCACCAGCACTTCGCGGCGCAGGTCGTGCGCGATCTGCGCATTGGAATCGGCCAGCGACTGGTTCTGGCACTGCACGCAGCGCAGCTCGGCGGCCAGCGCGTGGAAGCGGGCTTCCTCGGCGGCGTCGCGGTACTGCAACGGAGTCGGGTCGGAGACGGCCTGCGCCATCACCGGCGAGGCCATGGCGAGCGACAGCGCGAGCAGCGCCGCGCCGGGCCCGTGGATCCTGCGCTTACGGCGAGGCGGGCAGCTGCGGCTGGGCATTGGCACGCTCCACCTTTTCCAGTTCCGGGATCAGCTGGGTATCGATCACGCGCTGGCTGAGCGCGCCACTGTACTTCCAGCGCACCACGCCACTGGCATCGACCAGGAAGGTCTCCGGCGCGGCGGTGACGCCCCAGTCGATCGCGGTGCGGCCTTCGATGTCGCTCAGCACCAGCACGAACGGATTGCCCAGCTGTTCCAGCCAACGCAGGGCATCGGCCGGCTCGTCCTTCCAGTTGTAGCCGATCACGCGCACGCGCTTGGTTTCGGCGAACCTGGTCAGGATCGGGTGTTCATCGCGGCAGGCCGCGCACCAGCTGCCCCACACGTTGAGCACGTAGGGGGCGCCGCGCAGTTCGGTGCTGCTGACCTTGATGTGCGGGTCGTGCAGCACCGGCAGCTCGAAGGCCGGTGCGGGCTTGCCGATCAGTGCCGAGGGCAGGACATCGCGGTCCGGCGCGCCGGATTTCATCACCCCGTAGATCATCAGCCCCAGCAGCCCGAAGAAGAACAGCACCCCGATGACGATGGCCACGGGCGGCAGCGGACGGGAGGCGGGGCGGGGATCGGACACGGGAAACTCCTAGGGACGACGGAAACGACGATCGGCGGCGGTGACGAAGCCACCCAGTGCCATCAGCAGCGCGCCCAGCCAGACCCAGCGGACGAACGGTTTGATGTGCACGCGCACGGCCCATGCATTGTTGCCCAGCGATTCGCCGAGTGCCACGTAAACATCGCCGTTGAGGCGGGCGTGGATGCCGGCCTCGGTCATCACCTGCCCGCCACTGGCGTACAGGCGTTTTTCCGGATGCAGCAGCGCCAGCTGGCGGTCGTGCTGGAACACGCGCAGGTGGCCGCGATCGGCGACGTAGTTCGGGCCTTGCTGATGGTCCACGCCTTCGAAGCGCACTTCGTAGGTGCCGACCACCAGCGACTGCCCGGGGGCGAGCGCGACTTCGCGCTGCACGTTCAACGCTTCCACCAGCAGTGCGCCGGCCAGGAACACGGCCACGCCGCCATGGGCCAGCAGCATGCCGATCATCTCGGCAGTGAACCTGCCGTTGCCGCGCAGGCGGGTCCACACGAAGCGCCCGGTACCGAACGCGACCCAGGCCGCACCGGTCACGCCGGCAGCGGTCTTCAACGCGCCCTGCGGTGCCATGAAGTACGCGATCACGCCCAGCAGCAGCGCCAGCCCGGCCCACGGTGCCAGCATCGCCAACCGCCGCGAGGCCTGGTCGCGCTGCCAGTTGACCAGCGGCCCGAACGGCAGCAGCGCCACCAGCGGCGCCATCAACACCACGAACAGCGTGCCGAAGTAGGGCGGCCCGACCGAGACCTTGCCCAGGCCCAACGCATCGGCCAGCAGCGGATACAGCGTGCCGAGCAGGACCATGCCGCAGGCGGCGGCCAGCAGCAGGTTGTTGGCCAGCAGCAGGGTCTCGCGCGAGGTCGGCAGGAAGCCGCGGCGCGGATCCTCGCTGGTCAACGCGCCAGCCCGCAGCGCGTACAGCAGCAGCGCGCCGCCGATCACCAGCGCCAGGAAGATCAGGATGAAGGTGCCGCGCGAGGGATCGGCCGCGAACGAGTGCACGCTGGTCAGCACGCCCGAGCGCACCAGGAAGGTGCCGAGCAGCGACAGTGCGAACGCGGCGATGGCCAGCAGCAGCGTCCAGCTGGCGAAGCTGCCGCGTTTCTCGGTAACCGCCTGCGAATGAATCAGTGCCGCACCGGCCAGCCACGGCATGAAGCTGGCGTTCTCGACCGGATCCCAGAACCACCAGCCGCCCCAGCCCAGTTCGTAATACGCCCACCAGCTGCCCAGTGCGATGCCGATGGTCAGAAAGCCCCAGGCCACATTGGTCCACGGCCGGGTCCAGCGCAGCCAGCGCGCATCCACGCGCCCTTCCAGCAGCGCGGCGATCGCGAACGCGAACGGCACCGCGAAGCCCACGTACCCGATGTACAGCATCGGCGGGTGGATGATCAGCCCGGGATCCTGCAGCAGCGGATTGAGGTCGCGTCCTTCCAGCGGCGCCGGGAGCAGCCGCGCGAACGGGTTGGAGGTGAAGATCAGGAAGGCGAGAAAGCCAATGCTGATGATGCCAAGCACGCCCAGTACGCGGGCGGACACCTCGGCCGGCAGGCGTTTGGACCACAGCGCGACGGCGCCGCACCACAGCGCCAGCACCAGCGCCCACAGCAGCAGGGAGCCTTCATGCGCGCCCCACACCGCCGAGTAGCGGTAGGCCAGTGGCAGCAGCGAGTTGGAATTCTCCGCCACATAGCGCACCGAGAAATCCTGGGTGACGAACGCCGCTGTCAGCACGCCGAACGCCCCCAGCAGCAGCGCGAGCTGCGCGTAGGCCGCCGGTCGCGCCACCGCCATCCACGCGGCGCGGCCGCGATGGGCGCCCCACAGCGGCAGTACGGTCTGCAGCACGGCCATCAACAGTGCGGTGACCAGCAGGATCTGCCCCAGTTCCGGCAGCACTCAGTACGTCTCCGGCGCCGGCACGGGCACATCGTGTTTGATATGCGCCTGCCCCATCTTGTCGGCCACTTCCTTGGGCATGTAGGTCTCGTCGTGCTTGGCCAGCACTTCTTCGGCAACGAAACGGCCGTCCTGCAGGCGCCCGGTGGCGACCACGGCAGTGCCTTCGGCGAACAGGTCCGGGAGGATCCGCGAGGTGATCACCGGCAGCGTCGCGTCACCATCGGTGACCACGAAGTGCGCATCCAGCGAACCGGGCGCGCGCTGCAGCGACCCTTTGACCACCATGCCGCCCAGGCGGAACCGGGCGTGATCGCCGGCATCGCCGCGCAGCACTTCGGAGGGGGTATAGAGGTAGGCGATATTGCGCTGCAGGGCCATCGCGACCAGCGCGGTCGCCAGGCCGGAGGCGAGCACCAGCAGCATCACCCAGAGCAGGCGACGACGCCGGACCGGATTCATCGGGTCAGCTCCGGCGCCAGCGGCGGTGCGCTGCCTGCTGCAGTGCGGGCCTGCTGGCGCTGCTGGCGGCGCGCGGCCAGGCGGCGCGCCCAGCGCAGGCGCAGCCAGGAGCCGATGGCATCGCTGCCGAGTACCAGCACGAACACCGCGTAGGCGGCGATCACATAAGGCAGATGGGTCACGGGCGGCTGTCCTCCAGCGGGGCACGGGTGCCAGCGGCGACCCAGGCCTTGCCGGCCTCGCGCAGCAGGTTGTCGGCGCGGGCCTTGGCCAGCAGCGAGCCGGCGAACCACAGCTTGGTGCCGATCACCATCAGCCACAGTGGCAGCGCCATGCTGGCATCCAGCGTGGACGCGCCGAACAGGCGGATGGTCTGGCCCTGGTGCAGGCTGCCCCACCATTCCACGGAATAGCGGATCACCGGCAGCAGGCTCACCCCGACGATGGCCAGCAGGCCCGCTGCGCGCGCGGCGCTGCGGCGGTCCTCGATGGCGTGGTACAGGCCGATCACGCCCAGGTACAGGAACAGCAGGATCAGCTCGGTGGTCATGCGCGGGTCCCAGTCCCACCAGGTGCCCCAGGTCGGCTTGCCCCAGATGCTGCCGGTGAGCAGGGTGATCAGGGTGAAGCCAGCGCCGAGCGGGGCACAGGCCATTGCCAGGATTTCGCAGGTCTTGATCCGCCAGATCAGCGCGATCGCCGCGTACAGCGCCATCAGCGCGAACACGAACAGGCTCATCCACGCGCTCGGCACGTGGATGTAGAGAATGCGGAAGCTGTCCAGCTGCTTGGAATCGGCCGGCACCACGGCCAGCGCCTGCCAGATGCCGACCAGCAGCACCGGCACCGCCGCCAGGTAGAACACCCGCGACCAGCGCGCGGCAAAGCGGTCGAAGGTGGGCGGCGAACCGAGTTGGTGGAACCAGCGGACGATCGGGTGCATGCGGCAGTGGCTATCCAACGAAGGGCGACGATGGAACGGACGTGGAGTGGCTCGGTAACGGATGACGCGGAGGCAGGTGACGCTCACAACGCAGCGCACGCCACCGACAGTACGCCATACCGCTCAACTCAGCGAGATGCGGATCGCCGCGGCCGTCGCCAGCGGGGCCAGCACGAGCGCCACCACCAGCCCGGCGCCCAGCATCAGCAGCGCGCCGATCGGGTCCTGGCCGCGGGCGACCGCCGCCACACTGCCCGCGCCGAACACCAGCACCGGCACATACAGCGGCAGGGCCAGCAGCGCCACGAGAATACCAGAGCGCCGGATGCCGACCGTCAGCGCGGCGACCACCCCGCCGATCAGGCTCAGCAAGGGCGTTCCCAGCAGCAACGATGCCAGCAACATCGGCAGCTGGTCATGCGGCAGATGCAGCATTTCCGCCAGCAGCGGCGACATCACGATCAGCGGCAGGGCGGTGGTGAGCCAGTGCACCAGCACCCGCACCAGCACCAGCCAGGCCAGCGGCACCGGGGCCAGCAGCCATTGCTCCAGCGAGCCATCTTCGGCGTCGCTGCGGAACAGTGAATCCAGGGCCAGTTGGCCGGCCAGCAGCACCGCCAGCCACATCACGGCGGCGGCGACGCGTGCCATCGCCTCGGGGTCGCGGCCCAGTGCCAATGCGAACAGCACCACCACCAGCAACGCGAACAGCAACGGCTGCAACGCATCGCCGCGGCGGCGCCAGAGCAGGCGCATGTCGCGGCCGACCAGCGCCCGTGCGGTCTGCCACAGACCCGGTTCGGTACCCGGGGCGATCATGCCGCCGCTCCCAGGGTCAGCAGGCGCGTACGCACCGGTGGCGCGGCATACGCGCCGTGGGTGGTGACCAGGGCGGCACCGCCGCTGCGCAGGTGCGCGGAAATCATGCGGTTCACCAGGTTGATGCCGTCCAGATCGAGATTGGCGTACGGCTCGTCAAGCAGCCATAGCGGCGCGGGCGAGAGCCAGATGCGGGCCAGTGCCAGGCGGCGCTTCTGCCCGGCCGACAGCTGCCGCACCAAGGTGTCCTCATAGCCGGCCAGGCCGACGATCGCCAGCGCGTTGCCGGGCATCTGGCGGGCGCGGCGGCCGTGCAGCCCGCACAGGAAATGCAGGTTCTCCAGCGTGTCCAGGTCCGGCTTCAGCGCGGGCAGGTGGCTCAGGTAGGCCACGTAGTTGGCGCGCTCCTTGTGCCCGGCGCGCTTGCCATCGATCTCCACCTGGCCGCTGCCGGCGCGCAGCAGGCCGGCCAGCACCCGCAGCAGGGTGGTCTTGCCGGCGCCGTTGTCGCCCTGCACCAGCAGGGCTTCGCCGGCATCCACGTGCAGATCCAGCGGGCCGAAGACGGGTTCGTCGTTGCGACTGAAGCCAAGGCCATGCGCGGCCAGCAACGGAGGGGCGTTCAAGGGGCGGGATCTTTGCACCGGAATGGGCGGCCATTGTATCGGGGGAACGGGCTGGATGATTTGCGTACACTGGGAGTTCCCCCGGTTCTTTCCCTGCTGCCGATGCAACCGCAAACCAAGCTGCCCAAGGTGGGCACCACCATCTTCACCGTGATGTCCCAACTCGCCGCCGAACACGGCGCGGTCAACCTTGGCCAGGGGTTCCCGGATTTCTCCGCACCGCAGCGGCTGATCGATGAAACCATCGCCGCGATGCAGGGCGGTCTGAATCAATACCCGCCGATGACCGGCGTGGCGCCGCTGCGCCAGGCCATCGCGCAGAAGTCGCTGGATCTGTACGGCGCCCAGGTGGATCCGGATACCGAGATCACCGTCACCAGTGGCGCCACCGAGGCGATCTTCAACGCCATCCACGCCGTGGTCCGCCCCGGCGAGGAAGTGATCGTGCTTGATCCGGCCTACGACTGCTACGAGCCGGCGATCGACCTGGCCGGCGCGCGGGCCGTGCACGTGCCGCTGGACCCGCAGACCTTCGCGGTCGACTGGGACCGCGTGCGTGCCGCGATCACCCCGCGCACCCGCCTGCTGATGGTCAACACGCCGCACAACCCGTCCGGCGCGATGCTGACCGCCGAGGACATGCAGGCGCTGGCCGATGTGCTGCGCGGTACCGATATCTATCTGATTTCCGATGAGGTGTACGAGCACATCATCTACGACGGTCGTCGCCACGAATCCTCGCTGCGCCATCCGGAACTGCGCGCGCGCGCGTTCGTCATTTCCAGCTTCGGCAAGACCTACCACTGCACCGGCTGGAAGATCGGTTATGCCATCGCGCCGCCGGCGATGACCGCCGAGTTCCGCAAAGTGCACCAGTACAACACCTTCACCAGCTTCGGCCCGGCCCAATACGGTTTCGCGGCGATGATCCGCGACGAGCCCGAGCACCATCTGGAGCTGGGCGCGTTCTACCAGGCCAAGCGCGACCGCTTCCGCGAGCAGCTGCTGACCACGCGCCTGACACCCCTGTCGGTGCCGGGCGGCTACTTCCAGCTGGTGGATTACTCGGCCGTCAGCGATCTGCCAGACCACGAATTCGTGAAATGGCTGACCATCGAGAAGGGCGTGGCGGCGATCCCGCTGTCGCCGTTCTATGAGACCGCCCCGGCCGGCCAGCGCCTGGTCCGCCTGTGCTTTGCCAAGAACGACGCCACGATGGACGCGGCGATCGAACGCCTGCGGGCCCTGTGATGAGTGCCGTGACCGGGCTGCAGGATCTGCGCATTTCCCTGATCCAGGGCGACACCCGCTGGCACGACCCGGCGGGCAATCGCGCGCATTACGGTGCGCTGCTGGCGCCGCTGGCCGGGCGGACCGATCTGGTGATCCTGCCGGAGACCTTCACCAGTGGCTTCTCCAACGAGGCCATCGACAAGGCCGAGGGCATGGACGGCCCCACCGTCGCCTGGATCCGCGAGCAGGCTGTGCGGCTGGGCGCGGCGGTCACCGGCAGCGTGCAGCTGCGGGTGGGCGAGGGCGTCTACAACCGCTTGCTGTGGGCCACGCCGGAGGGCGAGCTTGAGTACTACGACAAGCGCCACCTGTTCCGTTACGGCGGCGAGCACGAACGCTATGCCGCTGGCCGCGAGCGCCTGTGCGTGGAATGGAAAGGCTGGCGGATCAATCCGCAGGTCTGCTACGACCTGCGTTTCCCGGTGTTCTGCCGCAACCGCTACAACGTCGAGCGTGCCGACCAGCTGGATTTCGATCTGCAGATTTTCGTGGCCAACTGGCCGTCGGCCCGCGCCTATGCCTGGAAGACGCTGCTGCGCGCGCGCGCGATCGAGAACCTCTGCTATGTGGCGGCGGTCAACCGGATCGGTGTGGACGGCAACGAACTGCATTACGCCGGCGACAGTGCCGTGATCGATTTCCTCGGCCAGCCGCAGGTGGAAGTACGCGAGCGCGAGCAGGTGGTCACCACCACGATCTCGGCGGCGGCACTGGCCGCGCACCGGGCGCGCTTCCCGGCGATGCTCGATGCGGACAGCTTCAGCCTGCAGGAACGCAGTTGATGGCTGAACGGATGCCGGAGGCGCGCGATACGCATCATCCGCGCCACACGCGCGCGCTGCTAGATTCGGCTCGTTACCCCTTCAGTACGAGCGGACCTGCATGAAGAAGTTCTCCCTGGCATTGATCGCACTGGCTGGCATCTCGGCCGTCCCGGCCGCACAGGCCGCCGGCAACATTGATTGCGAGCTGCACTACACCCTGGCCGGCTGGTCGGTGCTGTACAAGACCGCCTCGGGCACCGGCACCATCCAGTGCGACAACGGCACCCGCATCCCGGTCAAGATCACCGCCAAGGGCGGCGGCCTCACCGTGGGCAAGTCGAAGATCGTCGACGGCAAGGGCAAGTTCTCCGGTGCCTACTCGGTCAACGACCTGATCGGTTCCTATGCGGCCGTTGAAGCGCACGCCGGCGCGGACAAATCCAGCAATGCGCAGGTGATGACCAAGGGCGATGTATCGCTGGCCCTGGCCGGGACCGGCAAGGGCTGGGATCTGGGCATTGGGGTGGGGCGCTTCACCATCGAACGCCGTTGAGGGGGTAGGGCCACGCCATGCGTGGCTGAAAGGCCTATCCGGCATGAAGCGCAGCCACCCATGGGGTGGCTCTGCCGAACCGGGTTGATCGCCGCCCGCGCCGACCCAACAAAAAACCCCGGCCGAAGCCGGGGTTTTTTTGTGTCACTGATCAGCCGCCGCGCGGGCCGCCACCACGGTGACCGCCGCCACCCGGGCCGCGGTTGCCGCCGGGGCGACCGCCCGGGCCGCCGGGACCACGAGCACCGGGGCCACCCGGGCCACGGTTGCCACCGGGACCGCCGGGGCCGCGCGCACTGGCGCCACCCGGGCCGCGTGCGCCGGGACCCCCCGGGCCACGGTTGCCACCCGGACCACCCGGACCGCGGTTACCCGCCGGACGCGCGCTGCCGTACGGGCTGGCGCCCGGATTGGCGTGATCGGACGGGAAGCTCGGGGCATTGCCCGGATGACCGTACGGATGGCGGGAAGGACCCTGGCCACCCTGGGCACCGCGGTTGCCACCGCCACCCGGACCGGCCGGACGGCCTTGGCCACCGTAGCCGCCACGGCTTTCGCCACCGCCGGCGTAACCGCCACGACCTTCAGCACCGCCGCCGTAGCTGCCGCGCCCCGGGCCGCCTGCGCCACCCGGACCCTTCGGCTTGCCATACGGACGGCCCTGGCCACCGGCACCTGCGCCGGCGCCCGGACCACGCGCGCCGGGACCACGGGCAGCGCCCGGGCCGGCATTGCGGTGGCCGCTCGGCCCGGTGCTGACACCGTCCGGCACGTACCAGCTGCGGAACGCCGCCGGGTTGCCTTCCGGAAGTGCCCGGTTGCCCTTGTCCGGGCGAGCCTTGAACGGGCGCTGCGACTGCTTGGCCGCTGCTTCGCCGCTGACCGTCAGGCCACCCTTGAAGCCGCCGCCCTTGCCGCCGCGGCCACGGCCGCGCTCTTCGCGCACGTTGTCGAAACGACGCAGTTCGCGGCCTTCATCGGCCGAGTTGTGGCCGTTGACGTAGGCGTTGCCACGGCCGCCGTCGCGCGAAACGCGCACGGTGGTCTTGGCGGCACGACGCTGACCGATCACCGGCTGCAGGGTCAGTGCCGACGGGGCACCTTCTTCCAGCTTCAGTTCGGCGCGCAGCGCTTCAACCTGCTTGGCCGGCAGTTCGACCGACTGGCCACGCAGCAGTTCGCGCGGCAGGCTGACCTTGCCGTAGCGCGTGCGCTTGAGGCGGCTGACCTGGCAGCCCTGGGATTCCCACAGGCGGCGCACTTCGCGGTTGCGGCCTTCCTTGACCACCACGCGGAACCAGTCGTGCGAATCGGTGCCGCCGATGCGTTCGATCTCGTCGAACTTGGCCGGGCCGTCTTCCAGCGCGACGCCACGGGCGAGGCGGTCAACGATGCTGTCGGGCACCTTCTCTTCGCCTTCCGGGGCGCGCACGCGCACCACGTACTCGCGCTCGACCTCGTAGGAGGGGTGCATCATCGCGTTGGCCAGCTCACCGTCGGTGGTCGCCAGCAGCAGGCCGGTGGTGTTGATGTCCAGGCGGCCGATCGCAATCCAGCGCGCGCCCTTCAGGGCAGGCAGCGCTTCGAACACGGTCGGGCGACCTTCGGGGTCTTCGCGCGTGGTCACTTCGCCTTCCGGCTTGTTGTAGGCCAGCACGCGGGACGTTTCAGTCAGCGCGGTGGCGACGAAGCCACGGCCGTCCAGCTCGACCTTGTCGCCGCTCTTGATCGACTGGCCGGTCTGCGCGACCTCGCCATTGACCTTGACCAGGCCATCGGCGATGCGCTGTTCCAGCGCGCGGCGCGAACCCAGGCCGGCCTGCGCCAGCACTTTGTGCAGGCGCTCTTCGAGCTTGGGCTGTTCGGAGGCGGATTCGCGCTTGAGCGAAAGCTTGTTCAACGATGGCTTGCGGGGGGTGTCACTCATTTACTTGGCTCCGGCCGGCAACGGATGCGTCGGCCTCTGGTTCGGGATCGGCTTCGTCAACAGCCACGGTCGTCTTCGCGACGGCGTTGTTTCCGGTTTCGTTCTGGGGCGCCGCGCGCTCTCCCGGCGCGGTATCGGGTTCGCCATCGCTGGCGGTCGTATCCGCGTCGTCGTCGGCAAGCGACAACGGCGCATGGGATGGGGTGTCGGTGGCGTCTGCAGCATCGGGCGCCTCGCTATTGTCCGGTTCTGCCAGTTGCTCCGCCAGTCGCGCCGAGGCCAGCGCCACGCGGGCTGCCAACCGGGCCGCTGCAGGGTCCACTGGGTCCGCCGGGTCCGCCGGTGCCGGAGTGGCGTCATCATTGGCCGCGTCCGTCTCCAGCTCGGCCTCCGGGGTCGCCGCGCCGGCGGGCAGGCGACCGGCCGGCTGGCCTTCGCTGTCCAGCGGCAGCTGCGGTTCCAGCTCGCCCAGGTCGCGCAACTCGGACAGCGGCGGCAGTTCGTCCAGGCGCTTGAGCCCGAAATAATCCAGGAAGCCCTTGGTGGTCCCGAACAGCGCCGGTTTGCCGGGCACGTCGCGGTGGCCGATCACGCGGATCCATTCGCGCTCTTCCAGGGCCTGGATGATGTTGCTGCTGACCGCCACACCGCGGACCTGTTCGATCTCGCCGCGGGTGATCGGCTGGCGGTAGGCGATCAATGCCAGCGTTTCCAGCGTGGCACGGGTGTAGCGGGTCTTGCGCTCCGTCCACAGCCGGGTGATGTAGCCATGCACTTCGCTGGTGACCTGGAAGCGGAAGCCGGAGGCCACTTCGACCAGCTCCACGCCGCGGTCCTGGCAGCCTTCGCGCAGCAGTTCCAGCGCGCGTTCGATGCTGCCCGGCGGTGCCGGTTCCTCTTCCGGGAACAGGCCCTGCAGCTGCGCCAGCGTCAACGGCTCACTGGCCGCCAGCAGGGCGCCTTCGACAATACGGTTGATCAGCGGTTGATCCATGCGTGGGTCGGGTGCTCAGTCGGATTCGTTGGCGGCGGCGTCGTTGTCGTCGAACTCGCTGTTGAACTGCAGCGGTTCGTTGGTGTTGCCGGCGGCCAGGGACTTGACGTAGATCGGCGCCAGCGGAGCTTCCTGGACGATGTCCAGCAGCTGTTCCTTGGCCAGTTCCAGCAGGGCCAGGAAGGTGACCAGCACCCCCAGCTTGCCTTCTTCGGCGGTGAACAGCGTTTCAAACCGGTAGAACCTGCCGTCTTCCAGACGACCCAGCACGTCGCCCATCCGCTGGCGCACGCTCAGTGCCTCGCGTTTGATCGCGTGGCCGGTGAACAGCTCGGCGCGCTTGAGCACGTCGTGCAGCGCCATCAGCATTTCCTTCAGATCCACCGGCGGCGGCAGCTTGACGGCCGCGCGGTCAGGGACGAAGGCGTGGACCACGGTGGTGTCGCGGTCCTGGCGGGGCAGGCTGTCGATGTCCTCGGCGGCCTGCTTGAAACGTTCGTACTCCTGCAGCCGGCGCACCAGCTCGGCGCGCGGATCGGCTTCCTCGCCCTCGATGCTGGGCGGCCGCGGCAACAGCATCCGCGACTTCACTTCGGCCAGGATCGCCGCCATCACCAGGTACTCGGCCGCCAGTTCGAAGCGCAGCTCCTGCATGACGTTGATGTACTCGACGTACTGGCGGGTGATCTCGGCGACCGGGATATCCAGGATGTCCAGGTTCTGCCGGCGGATCAGGTACAGCAGCAGGTCCAGCGGACCCTCGAACGCATCCAGGATGACTTCCAGCGCGTCCGGCGGGATGTACAGGTCCTGCGGAATCTGCAGGACCGGCTGTCCATGCACCACGGCCAGCGGCATTTCCTGCTGCTGTGGGGCGGGCACTCGGATTGGCGGGTTCGCGTCGGGCGCGAGTTCGGCAGTCATCAAATAGACGTCAGTATTGCAACGGACCGGTCGCCGCACCATGCCAGCGTCCGGAACGGTCCCGGGCGGCAGGATGGCAAGCCATGACACGCCTGGGTCGGCGCGATTCCACACTTCAAACAGCAAGGCGCGCCGCGATGGGCAGCGACAGAACTACGGGGAGGTCGTCTACGTGTGCTGGTGTGGGGCAGTGGATCGGTCGTCGGCTGGCGGTGGAGCCGGTTGCCGACGGGGCGCTGCATCCAGCCACGTGCAATGGACATAAGACTACGGGGTTGCCGCGCCAGTGTCCAGCCAGCCCCGCTAGAATGCCCGGGATTGATTCAACAAGACCTCGGAGTTGCCCGTGTGGTATGTGATTGAAGGCTATGACGGCACCGATGTGCTGGCCGCCCGTCTGGCGTCGCGCCCGGCCCATCTGGCCCGGCTGCAGGCCCTGCAGGACGAAGGACGGCTGCTGCTGGCCGGCCCGTGCCCGGCCATCGACAGCGAAGATCCCGGCCCGGCCGGCTTCAGTGGCAGCGTGGTGATCGCCGCGTTCGATTCGCTGACCCACGCCCAGGACTGGGCCGCCGCCGATCCGTATGTAGAGGCGGGCGTCTACGTGCGCGTCCAGGTGCGTCCGTTCCGCAAGGTCCTGCCATGAACCGGGTCGAGCGCATCCGGCAGGCGCTGCAGCAGGCACTGGATCCGGAACTGCTGGAGGTCAAGGATGACAGCCACCGCCACGCCGGCCATGAGGGCGCGCGTGACGGCCGGGGGCACTTCAAGGTGCACGTGGTCAGCGCAGCCTTCGAAGGAAAGCTCCCGCTGGCGCGCCATCGGGCCGTCTATGCGGCCCTGGGAACGATGATGGAGACCGATATCCACGCGTTGTCCATCCGTGCCGAGACACCGGTCAAAAACCGCTGAAACCCTTGTCCCGCCTTGTCCTGGCCAGTCCCGAAAGGGGCCGACATGGACAGCTTTTGGTTACCGCCGTACGACATGAGGCTAACGTAGTGTTTACATTCGGGTTTGAAAACGCTTACATTCCGCGCCAAGCCCAGATCTCTAAGCCGTGGAGGGCGGCGAAGTGAACAAGGCAGCGATCACTATCAAAGATGTCGCCCGTGAAGCCCGTGTCTCTGTTGCCACGGTCTCGCGCGCACTCAATGGCCATGAAAATGTTGCCGAGCCCGTGCGCAAGCTGGTGCTGGAGGTGGCAGCGCGACTGCGCTACACCCCGCATGCAGCGGCCCGGAGCCTGAGCAGCCGACGGACCAACACCATTGGCGTGGTGTTGCCCGATCTCTATGGCGAATTCTTCTCCGAACTGATGCGTGGCATCGATGGGGTGGCCCGCGAGCGTCGCCAGCATCTGCTTGTGTCCAGTTACCACGGTGACCAGGAGCAGCAGGGCGCGGCCCTGCGGGCCATGCGCGGTCGTGTCGATGGGTTGCTGGTGCTTTCGCCGTATGCCGAGAGCCCCGGCTTCCTGACCGACAACCTGCCGCAGTCGTTGCCCACGGTGCTGATCAACACGTATCTGCCCGAGCAGGATCATCCGGTGCTGAGCATCGATGACCATGCCGGCGCGATGGCCATGACCCGTCACCTGCTGGACGTCGGGCATCGGCGCATCGCCTTCATTTCCGGTCCGGACCTCAACTACGACGCCCGTGAGCGCCTGCGCGGTTTCCGCGATGCGCTGGCGGCCTTCGGCGATGCTGCCGAAGGGATCGAGTTGCCCGGTGACTTTGACGAAGCTTCCGGCCATCGCGCCGGACAGGAGTTGCTGGCAGCCGGCACGCTGCCCGATGCGGTGTTCGCCGCCAACGACATGATGGCGCTGGGGTGTCTGTATGCGTTCGCGCAGGCAGGTGTCCGGGTGCCGGCCGATGTCGCCTTGGCGGGTTTCGATGACATTCCGCTGGCACGTTTCGTTCACCCATCGTTGACAACGATGCAGGTGAGTATCGCCGACCTCGGCGATAAGGCCGCGACGCGCCTGTTGCAGTTGATGGATGGCAACAACACAGAAGGGGCCGGCGACAAGCAGACGCTCGTGCCGACCCTGATCGTGCGTGATTCGAGCAAAGCCAGAACCCAGCAGTAGGTCACGACCGTTGGTCGTGACGCCCTAAAAAAACGCACCACATAAAACGACAGGGGCCGCAAAGACGGCCACCACCACCCGGAGAGTTACATGACGTATTCCAATCACCGCAACCGCGCGCCCGCACGCAGTCTGTTGTCCAGCGCGCTGGTCACCTGCCTGATGCTGGGCGCCGCCCCGAGCGTGATGGCGCAGTCGGCCACCTCGTCGCTGCGCGGCCAGGTCGCCGAGGCTGCCGCCGGCACCGAAGTCACCGCCACCAACGTGGCCAGCGGCACCGTGCGCCGCGCCACCACCCGTGCCGATGGCAGCTACTCGCTGATGGGCCTGGACCCGGGCACCTACAACGTGGTGGCCAATGGCCAGACGCAGAAGGTGACGGTCACCGTGGCCTCCACCGCGACCCTGAACTTCAGCGGCGCGCCGGCCAACGGCAGCACTGCCAACGCCACCAACCTGGACACGGTCAACGTCATTGCACCGACCCTGCTGCAGGAAGTGCGTACCTCCGAAGTGGGCAAGACCGTCAGCCTGCAGCAGATCCAGACCACCCCGCAGGTGTCGCGCAACTTCCTGGAATTCGCCGACGCGGTGCCGGGCCTGATCTTCACCCGTGATGCCAAGGGCAACACCTCCCTGCGCGGCGGTGCCACCAACTCCGACGGCACCAACGTCTACATCGACGGCGTGGGCCAGAAGAGCTACGTCAAGGGCGGCGGCGTGGCCGGCCAGTCCGGCAGCGCCGGCAACCCGTTCCCGCAGCTGGCGATCGGCGAATACAAGGTCATCAGCGGCAACTACAAGGCCGAGTACGGCCAGGTGTCGAGCGCGGCCGTGACCGCGGCCACCAAGTCCGGCACCAACGAGTTCAAGGGTGAAACCTTCTACCGTTACACCAACGAAGACATGCGCGCCAAGACCCCGGCCGAGCGTCAGGCTGGCCAGACGAAAGAGGCATCGGCCGAGAAGGAATACGGTTTTGCATTGGGTGGTCCGATCATCCAAGACAAGGCCCACTTCTTCGTGACCTATGAAGCCAAGCGCTTCGACCTGCCGGTCACCATCGCGCCTGACGGCGCGGTCGGCCGAGCTGCCGCCCTGCTGCCGCCGGAAGGCGCCGCCGGCCTCGGCCCGGCCAGCCAGCCGTTCCAGCAGGATCTGATCTTCGCCAAGGTCGACTTCGAGCCGACCGACAACGATCGCATCGAGCTGACCTTCCAGGACCGCGATGAAACCCAGTCGCAGTTCAGCGGCCAGACCGCGCCGGAAGCCGGCCGTGAAGTGGTCAACACCGACCGTCGTTACGCCCTGCGCTGGAACCACAGCGGCGAGCGTTACTACAACGAACTGATGGTCACCCACGAAGATTCGTTCAACAACCCGACCCCGCTGACCCTGGCCAACGGCATCACCTACACCGCGCCGGACGGCACCGAAGACCGCACCGTGGTGAAGATCGGTGGCGCATCGGCGCTGGATTCGCAGGTGAAGGGCCAGAAGGGCTGGTCGATCGAAGACAACCTGACCCTGGATGGCATCCAGTGGGCGGGCGACCACACCATCAAGATGGGCGCCAAGTACAAGCAGATCGACCTGTACGCATCCGATGCTGCGCAGATCAACCCGACCTTCACCTACACCCTGGGCGATCCGGACTTCCCGGATTCCATCCCGTACAAGGCGCAGTTCGTCAAGCCGGTGACCGGCGTGTCGGGCGTGTCGGGCGAAGTGCGTTCGAAGTCCAAGCAGATCGGCCTGTTCATCCAGGACGACTGGCAGGTCAACGACCACCTGCAGCTCAACCTCGGCCTGCGTTGGGACTACGAGAAGACGCCGTCCTACCTGGACTTCGTGACCCCGCAGCAGGTGGTCGACGCGATCTACTCGCAGGATCCGCGCGCGGCCGCTGGCCAGACCTACGCCGATTCGCTGGCGCTGGGTGGCCTGAACATCGGCGATTACATCAGCACCGGCAAAAACCGCAAGGCGTTCAAGGATGCCTGGCAGCCGCGCCTGGGCTTCTCGTATGACCTCAACGCCGACGAGCAGCACGTGTTCCACGGTGGTGCCGGTCGTTCGTACGATCGCGACCTGTTCGACAACCTGCAGCTGGAAACCACCAAGCTGGCCCTGCCGCAGCCGACCATCTACTTCCGCAACCCGTCGACCGGCACCTGCATCAACGGCCAGGCCGCCTGCTACGACTGGAACCCGAACCTGCTCAACGGGATCGGCAACCTGCAGACCCTGGTCGGCTCGACCAGCAATGCCGGTCTGGAAGTCGATCTGCTGAACAACAACCTCAAGGTGCCGTACTCGGATCAGTTCAGCTTCGGCATGAGCAACCAGGTGGGTGAGTGGCTGACCGATGCCACCATCTCCCGCACCCTGAGCTACGACGGGTTCGCCTTCACCCTGGGCAACCGTTACCCGACCGGCCAGTTCTTCGATGACCCGCGCCTGTGCGGCGGCACCGACCCGGGCCTGAGCCAGGCCTGGAGCTGCAACGTGCCGGGCTTCGGCAGCCTGATCATCGGCCAGCAGGGCATCAAGACCCGTGCGACCCAGGTCCTGCTGTCGGCGCAGAAGCCGTTCACCCAGGAAAGCGGCTGGGGCACCTCGGTGGCCTACACCTGGACCACCGCGCGCCACAACCGCGACATCAACGAGAAGTACGCGTTCGACCGCGGCCTGATCGAGGACTACCCGACCATCCGTTCCAACGGCGCGCCGCGCCACCGCCTGGTGGTCACCGGTTCGTACGCGGGCTTCTGGGGCATCACCTTCGGCGGCAAGGTCACCCTGGCCACCCCGACGGCCGTCAACGACTGGTACGGCGTGCCGCAGGCCAGCGGCTACGACCTGCCGACGCCGCAGGCCGCGGTGCCCAACGCCAATGGCAAGTTCCTGCTGGGTGGCAAGATCTTCGGCTACCGTTCGGTCGATCTGCAGGCGACGAAGACGTTCAAGATGGCGGGCGATACCGAGCTGTACGCGCGTATCGACATCATCAACGTGTTCAACTTCGACAACTTCTCCACCTACAACTACGTCAAGACCAACGGCAAGCTGCAGGCCAGCTACAACGAGACCGGCGACATCATCGGTACGCCGCGTCAGGTCAAGGCAGAAGTTGGCTTCCGCTTCTGATGCAACAACGGCCCCGTCTTCGGACGGGGCCGGTTTCATGGCAATAGCTGGCCCTCGGGCCAGTCCATTGTCCAGGCCGGTGCCACGGAGGGTGGCAGCGGCCTGGGCAATGACCGCGGCTTTGGACCACGCCTGCGTGGTTTTTTTAGGCCGCGTTCTGTAAACGATTTCAGGTCATTGGACGTTATGCTTCCCAGTCACGAACACTGTAGAAGGAGTTGGCCCATGCAGGCACGCCACCTGTTGACCGCCGCGACGATCAGTCTCGCCGTCGCTGCCTGCCAGCCGCAGGCCCAGCAGGAGCCGGCCAAGCCCAAGCCGCCCGTGATCCTGGTCGAGGCGGACGTGCCGCCGCGGCCGATGAAGCCGGAGCTGCCGCCGCTGTTCGACGATATCGAGCGCCGCACCTTCCAGTTCTTCTGGGATACCACCAACGAGGTCAACGGGCTCAGCCCGGACCGTTATCCGTCGCGCCCGTTCGCCAGCATCGCCTCGGTGGGCTATGCGCTGACCGCCTATCCGATCGGCATCGAGAACGGCTGGGTCAGCCGCAACCAGGCGATCGACCGCACCCTGCTGACGCTGAAGTTCTTCCGCGACCTGCCGATGGGTCCGCAGCGCACCGGCAAGGGCGGTTACAAAGGCTTCTACTACCACTTCCTGGACATGCAGGAAGGCCGCCGCTATGACAGCTGGGTGGAACTGTCCAGCGTGGATACCGCGCTGCTGATGATGGGCGTGCTGTTCGCGCAGTCCTATTACGACGGTGACGACGCGCGCGAAAAAGAGATCCGCGAGATCGCCGATACGCTGTACAAGCGCGTGGACTGGCCGTGGCTGCAGCAGCGCGCGCCGCTGATCTCGATGGGCTGGTTCCCGGAAAGCGGCTTCATCGACCACGACTGGATGGGCTACAACGAGGCGATGATGGTCTACATCCTCGCGCTCGGCTCGCCCACCCACCCGGTCAGCCCGGACGCCTGGACGGTCTGGACGCGTACCTACGACAACGACTGGGGCGTCTACCAGGGCCAGGAATACCTGTCCTTCGGCCCGCTGTTCGGCCACCAGTACACGCATGTGTGGGTGGACTTCCGCGACATCCAGGATGCCTACATGCGCGAGCGGGGCAGTACCTACTTCCTCAACAGCCGTTCGGCCGCCCTGGCGCAGCGCGAGTACGCGATCGCCAACCCGATGAACTGGAAGGATTACGGCCAGAACGTATGGGGCCTGACCGCCAGCGACGGTCCGCAGAACACCACCCAGGAATACCGGGGCGAGCAGCGCCAGTTCCGCCATTACTCTTCGCGCGGCGCCGGCCTGCGCGAGAACTTCGATGACGGCACCATCGCGCCGACCGCGGCGATCGCCTCGATCGTGTTCGCGCCGGAAGAAGTCATCCCGGCCGCGGTGGAGATGCACAAGCGCTATGGCGATTACATCTATTCCAGCTACGGCTTCCTGGATTCGTTCAACCCGAGTTTCAACTACGACATCCCGATCAAGACCGGTCGCCTGGTGCCGGATCGCGGCTGGGTGGCCAGCGATTACATCGGTATCGACCAAGGTCCGATCCTGACCATGATCGCCAACTACCGGAACGATTTCGTCTGGGATGTGATGAAGAAGAACGCCCATATCCGCAAGGGTCTGGAGCGTGCCGGCTTCAGTGGTGGCTGGTTGACTCCGGAAGGCGAGGATCAGCCGATGGAACTGCAGAAAGATGAAAAGGCGGCCTCGGCCCGCTCGGTCGGCATCGCCGAATCGCGCGCGGCGGCCGCCCAGGAACAGAAGAACAATTCCAATTCGAACCGCAACCAGCAGCAGGGGAAGTAAGCAGTGCCATCGTCGTCGCGCCCGAAGCTGGGGTTGAGTCTGTTGCTGCTGCTGGTCGGCAGCCTGTTGTTGAGTGCCTGCCGGAAAGAACCGGAAGGGGTCACCGTGCGTTTCTGGGCGATGGGCCGCGAGGCCGAAGTGGTCACCGGCCTGATCCGCGAGTTTGAAGCGGAAAACCCGGGCATTCATGTGGATGTCCAGAACATCCCGTGGACGGCCGCGCATGAAAAACTGTTGACCGCATTCGCGGCCGACGGGCTGCCGGATGTGTGCCAGCTGGGCAACACCTGGATTCCCGAGTTCGCCGAGCTCAACACCCTGACCCCGCTGCAGCCCTATGTGGCGCAGTCCAAGGTGGTGGACCCGGCCGATTACTTCCAGGGCATCTGGGACACCAACGTCATCCATGACGAACTGGTCGGCGTGCCGTGGTACGTCGATACGCGCCTGCTGTATTACCGCAAGGACATGCTGGCCAAGGCCGGCTATGACCACCCGCCGCGTACCTGGGGCGAGTGGAACGAGATGATGGCGGCGATCAAGAAGATGCAGGGCGCGAACCGCTATGCGGTGCTGATGCCGATCAACGAGTTCGAGCAGCAGCTGTCCTTCGCCCTGCAGCAGCCCGATCCGCTGCTGCGTGACGATGACACCCGTGGCAACTTCAGCAGCCCCGGCTTCCGCAGGACGCTGGGCTTCTACGAAAACATGTTCGCGCAGGGCTGGGCCCCGCGCATGTCCGAGACGCAGATCTCCAACGTCTGGGATGAGTTCTTCCGCGGCTTCAACGTGTTCTACGTGTCCGGCCCCTGGAACATCCGCGAGTTCAAGAAGCTGCAGCCCAAGGCGCTGGAGGGGCAGTGGGGCACCGCTGCGCTGCCGGGTCCGGACGGCCCCGGCGCCGGCATCGCCGGGGGTACCAGCCTGGTGATCTTCCGTTCTTCGCAGCAGAAGGAAGCCTCGTGGAAGCTGATCGAGTTCCTGTCGCGCCCGGCGATCCAGGAGCGTTTCCATTCGATCATCGGTGACCTGCCGCCACGGCGCAGCACCTGGGAATACCCCTCGCTGGCCAACGACCCGTTGGCGCAGCCGTTCCGCGATCAGCTCGAGCGGGTTAAGCCCACGCCGAAGGTGCTGGAGTGGGAGCGCATCGTGCAGGAAATGCGGATCATCACCGAACAGGTGGTGCGTGGTGGCATGGATCAGGACGTAGCAGTGAAAGAACTGGACAAGCGCGTGGACAAGGTCCTCGCCAAACGCCGTTGGATGCATGAGCAGCACCGCCAGGACTCGTCTGGCGTAAGCGACAAGCAGCACTCCAGTGCGGTCGCAACGGAGGCGGCACCATGAAGCAGCGTTCGCTTGCCGGTTGGATGTTTGCCGGCCCGGCCATCCTGGTCATCGCGGTGTTCTTCGGCCTGCCGGTGTTCTCGGCGCTGGCGCTGAGCATCACCGATTTCGATCTGTACGCACTGGCCGATGGCGAAAACCTGCGTTTCGTCGGCCTGGGCAACTACATCGATCTGCTGCAGACCCCGATGTTCTGGAAGTCGCTGTGGAATACCACCTACTTCGTGATCGTCGGCGTGCCGATGTCGATCGCGGTATCGCTGGGCGCGGCGATCCTGCTCAACGCGCCGGCCGCCCGCTTCAAGGCGTTGTTCCGTACCGCGCTGTTCGCCCCGGTGGTGACCACCCTGGTGGCGGTGGCGGTGATCTGGCGTTACCTGTTCCATACCAGCTACGGCCTGGTGAACTACGGCCTGGGCCATCTGGGCATCAGCCCGATCGACTGGCTGGGCGACCCGAACTGGGCGATGCCGACCATCATGCTGTTCGCGGTGTGGAAGAACTTCGGCTACAACATGGTGATCTTCCTGGCCGGCCTGCAGGCGATCCCGCATGACCTGTACGAGGCCGCGCGCATCGACGGTGCCTCGCGCTGGAAGCAGTTCCTGCACATCACCCTGCCGATGCTGGGCCCGGTGCTGCTGGTGGTCGGTGTGATCACCGTCTCCGGTTATTTCCAGCTGTTCGCCGAGCCCTACGTGATGACGCGTGGCGACCCACTGCAGAGCACGGTCAGCGTGCTGTATTTCATGTTCGAAGAAGGCTTCAAGTGGTGGAACCTGGGCCGCGCCTCCGCGGTGGCGTTCCTGCTGTTCCTGATCATCCTGGGCGTGACCAGCGTCATGCTGCGTTTCGGCCGCAAGAGGCAGTTGGTATGAGTCGTGAAATCGGTCAATCGCGCTGGCATGCCTGGTGGGTCAATGGTGGCCTGCTGGTGCTTGCCGCGCTGAGCCTGGCGCCGCTGTTGTGGATGCTGTCGGTGTCGTTCATGCCGACCGGCGAGGCGGCGCATTTCCCGCCGCCGCTGCTGCCGTCCTCGCTGACCACCGCGAACTACCATGAGTTGTTCGCGCGCACCGGGATGGCCAACAACTTCGTCAACAGCCTGATGGTGTCGCTGGCCATCACCTTCGGCTCGCTGCTGCTCAACACCATGGCCGGCTACGCCTTCGCCAAGCTGCGCTTCGCCGGCCGGGAGCGCATCTTCCAGCTGCTGCTGGCCGCACTGGTGATCCCGGCGCAGGTGGCGATGCTGCCGCTGTTCCTGCTGATGAAGCAGCTGGGCCTGGTCAACAACTTCGGTGGCGTGATCGTGCCGGCGCTGGCCACCGTGTTCGGCATCTTCCTGGTGCGCCAGTACGCCCGTTCGATCCCGGATGAGCTGCTCGAAGCGGCCCGCATCGACGGGGCAGGGGAGCTGCGGATCTTCTTCCAGATCGTGCTGCCGATGCTCAAGCCGGTGCTGGTGACCCTGTCGATCTTCACCTTCATGGCGGCCTGGAACGATTTCATGTGGCCCTTGATCGTGTTGACCGACCAGGAGCACTACACTCTCCCGGTGGCCCTGGCCACGCTCTCGCGCGAGCACATCATGGACGTTGAAATGATGATGGCCGGCGCGGTGGTCACGGTGGTTCCGGTGCTGCTGCTGTTCCTGGCATTGCAGCGTTATTACATCCAAGGTCTGTTGCTGGGGAGTGTCAAAGGGTGAAGCATGCCGTCGTCGCGGTGGGTCTGGGTCTGGTCTGGTCACTGGCGGCCTCGGCCGCACCGCCGGCGACGCCGGTGCTGCCCGCACCCAAGGTGCTGGACAGCTTCGATGACATGACCCCGTGGAAGCTGGTCGTCTCCGATCAGGTCAGCGGCTCGCTGCGCAGCGTGGCCGGCAGTGGCGGTGGCCGCGCGCTGTGTGTGGATTACGACTTCCACAACGTGTCCGGCTATGTCGGCATACGCCGCGAGCTGGGCATCCAGTACCCGGAGAATTACCAGTTCGGCTTCCAGCTGCGTGGCGATTCCCCCGCCAACGATCTGCAGTTCAAGCTGATCGATGCCAGTGGCGACAACGTGTGGTGGGTCAATCGCCCCGGCTATGCGTTCCCCAAGGCGTGGACGCCGGTGCAGTACCGCAAGCGCCAGATCGACAAGGCCTGGGGCCCGGAGACGGACAAGACGCTCAAGCGCAGCGCTGCGATGGAGTTCACGATCTACAGCAAGGTCGGTGGCAAGGGCACGGTCTGTTTCGACCGGCTCACGCTGCAGGGCCTGCCGCCGGCCGATACATCTTCGCTGAGCCCCTCGGTGATCGCCGATACCGCCACCGCGCTGCAGAACCGCATCGTCGATGGCAAGCCGGACACGGTCTGGATCAGCGGCGGTGTGGCCGAACAGACCATCAGCCTGGACCTGCACAAGGTGCGCGAGTTTGGCGGGGCGGTGATCGAATGGCTGCCCGGGCTGGAGGCCACACGTTACGTGGTGCGTTCCTCGGCCGATGGGCGCAGCTGGAACACGCTGCGCGAGGTGACCGCCGGCGGCGGTGGCCGCGACTGGCTGGCGCTGCCGGATACGGAAGCGCGCTACCTGCGCTTCGACCTCAAGGGCGGCCCGAGCTGGCGCTACGGTATCCGCGATATCACGCTCAAGCCGCTCGAGTTCGCCGATACCCCGAATGATTTCGTCCGCTCGGTCGGTGCCGACCTGCCACGCGGTTCGGTGCCACGTGGCTTCACCGGCGAGCAGCCGTACTGGACGCTGCTCGGGTTGGATGGCGGTCGCGAGCAGGCCTTGATCGGCGAAGACGGTGCGCTGGAAGTGGCCAAGTCCAGCTTCAGCGTCGAACCGTTCGTGCTGGTCGACAACAAACTGCTGAGCTGGGCCGACGTAAAAACCAGCCAAGCGCTGCAGGACGATTACCTGCCTATCGCCAACGTCGGCTGGACCCACGACAAGGCTGGCCTGCAGGTGACCGGCTTCGTGCAGGGCACGCCGGACAACGCGCAGCTGGTCGGTCGTTACACCCTGCGCAACCCGGACAAGGTGGCCCACGAGTACACCCTGGCCCTGGCCGTGCGCCCATGGCAGGTGAACCCGCCGACCCAGTTCCTCAATACCGTCGGCGGCGTCAGCCGGATCGACAACCTGTCCTTCGACCCGACCCATGTCGACGTCAACGGCACGCCGCGCCTGTACCCGGCACAGGCACCGGATGCGGCCTTCGCCACCGCGTTCGACAGCAAGTTCGACGTGGTCCACCTGGCCAGCGGCAAGCTGCCAGGCACCACCGAAGTGAAGGACAGCACCGGCCTGGCCTCGGGTGCGCTGCTGTACCGCTGGAAGCTGGAGCCTGGCCAGAGCCGCGAGGTCGCCATCGTGCTGCCGCAGACC
Organism: Stenotrophomonas sp. 05L413; assembly: GCF_056397945.1. Lineage (NCBI taxonomy): Bacteria > Pseudomonadati > Pseudomonadota > Gammaproteobacteria > Lysobacterales > Lysobacteraceae > Stenotrophomonas > Stenotrophomonas sp. 05L413. The sequence goes on along the minus strand of NZ_JBFTOL010000001.1, from coordinate 331,234 downwards.
GGCAACTGGGCGATGCCCAAGGCCTTCGATGCGGCCAAGGCGCAGCAGCAGGTCGCTTCGATGTGGCGGACCAAACTGGACCAGGTGACGCTGCAGGTCCCCGCGGCTGGCAAGCCGCTGGCCGATACGCTGCGCACCGCGCTGGCGCACATGCTGATTTCGCGCATCGGCCCCAGCCTGCAGCCGGGCACGCGTTCGTATTCGCGCAGCTGGATCCGCGATGGCGCGATGATTTCCGAAGGCCTGCTGCGCATGGGCCGCAGTGATGCGGTGCGCCAGTACGTGAACTGGTATGCGCCCTATCAGTTCGACAATGGCAAGGTGCCGTGCTGCGTGGACTCGCGCGGCAGTGACCCGGTACCGGAGAACGACAGCCACGGCGAGTTGATCTTCAACATCGCCGAGTACTGGCGCTACACCGGCGACTCCACCTTCCTGGAGCTGATGTGGCCGCATGTGCAGGGCGCCTACCAGTACATGGAGCAGCTGCGCCTGAGCGAGCGCACCGAAGAAAATCGCGCGCGCAACCCCGCCTTCTACGGGATGATGCCGGTCTCGATCAGTCACGAAGGGTATTCGGCCAAGCCGATGCATTCGTACTGGGACAACTTCTGGGCGCTGCGTGGCTACAAGGACGCGGCGATCATCGCCAGCACGCTGGGCAAGGCCGAAGCGCTGCAGATCAGTGAATCGCGCGATCAGTTCCGTGACGACCTGCAGGCGTCGCTGCTGGCGGCGACCGCGCAGCACAAGATCGACTATCTGCCCGGTTCAGCCGAACTGGGCGATTTCGATGCCACCTCGACCACCATCGCACTGGCGCCGGCCGGCGAGCAGGGGCGCCTGCCGCAGCCGTACTTGAACAACACCTTCGAGCGCTACTGGAGCGAGTTCGAAGCGCGCCGCGATGGCAAGCGCGAGTGGAAGGACTACACCCCGTACGAGTGGCGCAACGTGGCCGCCTTCGTGCGCCTGGGCTGGCGTGACCGCGCCTGGCAGGCGACCGAGTTCTTCTTCAAGGACCGTGCACCGCAGCCGTGGAACCAGTGGGCCGAAGTGGTCTCGCGCACGCCGCGCAAACCGTTCTTCCTGGGTGACCTGCCACATGCGTGGGTGGCCTCGGACTTCGTGCGTTCGGCATTGGACATGTTCGCCTACAGCCGCGACATCGACGACAGCCTGGTGCTGGCCGCGGGCGTGCCATCGCGCTGGCTGGAAGGCAAGGGCGTGGGTGTGCAGGGCCTGCGCACACCGAACGGGCAGCTCAACTACGCGCTGATCCGCAACGACAAGCAGCTCACCCTGACCGTGTCGGCCGGCCTGGTGCCGCCGGCCGGTGGCGTGGTGCTGCCGTGGCCGTACAGCGGCGAGCCTGGCGCCACCACCGTCAATGGTGAGCCGGCGGAATGGGTGGGCGGCGAACTGCGGGTGATGCAGGTGCCGGCCAAGGTCGAGATCGAGATTCCGGCGTCGGTACGCCGGGCGGAACGCAAGGCACCGTAATGCGGCAGATGACGATGATGATGCGCGGCCTGCTGGCCGCCGTGCTGGCGTCCGCGCCGCTGGTGGCACTGGCGCAGGGCACCGTGGCGGCGCCCGCGCAGGAGATGACCATGGTCACCTTCAATCTTCACCACGACCGCGAGAACTGGCCGGCCCGCCGCCAGGTGATCCTGCGCGAGCTGCAGGCACTCAAGCCCGATGCCATCGCGCTGCAGGAAGTGATCCAGAAGCCCCACGTGCGCAACCAGGCCGCATGGCTGGCGCGCAAGCTGGGCTACGACTATCAGTTCGTCTCCACCGATCCGCCGGGGCGTTTCAAGCGCTATGGCAATGCGTTGCTGACCCGGCGGCCGGTGCTGTCGCGCAACGACCACCTGCTGGCGCCGCTGGGCGACTACCGCACCGTGGCGCATCTGCGCATCGATGTGGGCGGTCGCCCGGTCAATGTCTATGCCACGCATTTGAACGAGCGTTCGGACGAGGTCGGCAGCCGCATCCGTGGAGAACAGGTGGCGGATCTGCTGGCCTTCATCGCGCAGAGCGCAGGCGACGCGCCGGTGGTCGTGGCGGGTGACTTCAACGCGCTGGTGGACGCCGGGGACCTGAGCGAGCTGCGCAATCACTACGGCGACAGCTACGGCAGCGTGCACGTCAACAACGAACTGGCCCAGGTCAGCACGCTCAACCGGCACTACTACGACGCGCCCTCGCGCATCGACCATATTTTCTTCCAGCAGGATCGACTGCTTGCCCGTGAGGCGAAGATCCTGTTCGACCAGCCGTACGCCGATGGCCGCTGGGCCTCGGATCATTACGGCGTGTGGACCCGGCTGCAGTTCGCGCCGGCCACCGGAAACGCCGGCGCGACGACGCCCTGAGGCGCGCGCCGCGTCATCGGTGATGGCGTAGCGCGCGACCGGCTGCCTCCACGCATGGCGTGGATCTGCCCTTGACGTATTCCGTGCAGGATCCACGCGTGGCGTGGGTCTACCCTTGATGCATCCGATGGCCCGTGTAGATCCACGACATGCGTGGATGCGCTCAGCGCCGCCATCATGACCGCCTGACGCACGCCACTGCATGCGCCATCCCCCCCCAAACGCAGACAGCGGCCCGAAGGCCGCTGTCTGTTTGTTGCGTCACTCACTCAGGATCAGAGCGTGTCTTTCTTTTCCTGGTCGGCCTTGTCGCCTTCCTCGGCCTGCGGGGCATCGGTCGGGATGTCCTCGCGGGCTTCGGCCTGCGCGGCCTGTTCGGCGGCGTTGGTCGCGGCCGGGGTTTCGCTGGCGGCCGAACCGAACAGCTGGCCGTTGTGCACGACCGGGCCGGCCGGGGCCGATTCGGTGCGGGCCTGCGGGGCTGCCGGCTGTGCCGGCGCCTGGGTCGCATCGACGGCATCCAGCATGCTGGTCTGCACCGGTGCGACGGTCGGCTCCTTCACTTCCTGCGGGGCGGCCTCAACGACCGGGGCCGCCGGAGCAGCAACCGGAGCCGGAGCCGCCGGAGCAGCCGCCGGGGCCGGGGCGGTCGCCGCCGGAGCAGCCGGTGCAGCTACCGGAGCCGGAGCTGCCGGAGCAGCTGCCGGAGCAGCAACCGGAGCCGGGGCGGCCGGAGCAGCGACCGGGGCCGGAGCCACCGGAGCAGCGACCGGAGCCGGAGCCACCGGAGCAGCAACCGGAGCCGCCGGAGCCGGCCTCGGGCTTTCCACGAACGGCACCGGGTCGTTGTAGGAGGCCGGGGCCTTCTCAGCGACCGGCTCGACGGCCGGCGCAGCGGCCTTCTCGACGACCGGGGTCGGTGCCTTCTCGGCCACCGGTGCGGCCACCGGGGCCGGGGTCGGCTCGGCATGACCAGCGGTCACGACCGGGCTGCTGACCACGGCGACCGGAGCGGCGGCAGCCACTGCCGCCACCGGGGCCGGGCGCGGGGCCTGGACCGGTGCGGGGGCAGCGGCCGGCGCGTTGCCGGATTCGTCGTCGAACTCGAACTCCGGCTGCGGCTGACCGTTATTGGCGACCTGGCGCTCGGCCGGGGCGGCGGTATCGCCGTCCTGATCGCCGTCCTGGTCGTCGCCCTCGTCATCCAGACCGTTGTCGTCACCATTCAGGCCATCGCTGCCGGCAGCCTGCTCACCGTTGCCACGACGACGACGACGGCCACCGCGACGGCCACGACGACGCCGCGAAGCGCCTTCGCCGGTACCGTCTTCGGCATTGGCCGGCGCGTCACCCTGTTCGGTGGCGTCGGTGTCGCCCAGCTGTGCATCCTCGGCCGGAGCGGCCTTGGCCGTTTCCTGGACGTGGGCGGCCGGCGCGGCGCCATCGGTGGCGACCACGGCAGCCGCAGCGATCACGGCGGCGTCGGCAGCGACCGGTGCGGCGGTGGTCGGCTTGGGTGCATCGGCCTGCGGCTGACGCGCGGGCTTCTCGCTCACGGCCGGCTTGTCGCCGTCGTTCTGCTGCGGCTTGGCCTGGCCGTTCTGGCCCTGCTTCTGCTTCAGCTTCGGCTGCTGCTGGTCATTGCGCGGTTCATTGCGCGGCTTGGCCGGCTGCTGCTCGTTGCGCGGCTTGCCCTGCGCGGGTGCCTGCACCTGTGCCGCATTGCCATTGGCCGGTGCGGCGGTGTCCTGGCGGCGCTCCTCACGGCGCTCGCCCTTCGGGCCACGTTCGCCACGCTCACCACGGTCCTTGCCACGGCCCTGCGCCTGCGCATTGCCGTTGCCACCACGTTCGCCACGCTCATCGCGGCGGCCGTTGCGGTCTTTGCCGTTGCGATCCTTGTTGCGACCGTTGCGGTTGCCGTCCTGGCCCGAGCGGTTGCTCGGCTGCGGTGCGGCGGCCGGGGCCGGTTCGCCACCGAAGATGCGCTTTAGCCAACCCACCACGCCGGTTGCCGCCGGGGCGGCAACGGGGGCCGCGACCGGGGCCGGTGCGGCTTCCGGTTCCGGGGCGTCACGCACCGGGGCCGGCTGGCTGTGCTTGACCTGGGTCACCACCGGGGCGACCGGGATGTTCAGCTGGGCCTTGGTCAGCGCGTGCACCGGCAGCTTGCGCGGGGTACCGCGCTGGTAGCTCGGCTTGCCGCTTTCTTCGCCCAGCTCGTTCTCACGCAGGCGGGTTACTTCGTAATGCGGGGTGTGCAGCTGCTCATCGGCGACGATCACGATCGGCGCGTCATGGCGCTGTTCGATCTCGCGCAGCGCGCTGCGCTTTTCGTTGAGCAGGTAGTTGGCGATCTCGACCGGGGCCTGGACCAGCACCTGCCCGGTGTTCTCCTTCATCGCATGCTCTTCAGCCACGCGGATGATGGAGAGCGACAGCGACTCGACGCTGCGCATGCGGCCATGGCCGTCGCAACGCGGGCAGACGATCTGGCTGGATTCGCCCAGGCTCGGACGCAGGCGCTGGCGGCTCATTTCCATCAGGCCGAAGCGCGAGATGCGGCCCAGCTGCACGCGCGCACGGTCGTACTTGAGCGCGTTCTGCAGGCGGTTCTCGACTTCGCGCTGGTGCTTGTTGGAGGCCATGTCGATGAAGTCGATGACCACCAGGCCGCCCAGGTCGCGCAGGCGCAGCTGGCGGGCCACTTCGTCGGCCGCTTCCAGGTTGGTCTGGAAGGCGGTGTCCTCGATGTCGCTGCCCTTGGTGGCGCGCGAGGAGTTGACGTCGATGGCGGTCAGCGCTTCGGTCTGGTCGACCACGATCGAGCCGCCCGACGGCAGGCGGACGTTGCGTTCATACGCGCCTTCGATCTGCGATTCGATCTGGAAGCGGTTGAACAGCGGGATGTCGTCCTTGTAATGCTTGAGCTTGCGCAGGGTCTGCGGCATCACCTGCTGCATGAACTCCTGGGCGGTCTCGTACAGCTCTTCGGTGTCCACCAGGATCTCGCCGACATCGGCGCGCAGGTAGTCACGCAGGGCGCGCACGATCAGGCGCGATTCCTGGTAGATCAGGAACGAGGCCGGCTTGGTCAGTGCCGCTTCGGCGATCGACTTCCAGACCTGCAGCAGGTAATCCAGATCCCACTGCAGCTCTTCGGCATCGCGGCCGACGCCGGCGGTGCGGATGATCACGCCCATGTCGTCGGGGATGTTCAGCTTGTCCAGCGCTTCCTTCAGCGCGGCGCGGTCTTCGCCCTCGATGCGACGCGAGACGCCACCGGCGCTCGGCGAGTTCGGCATCAGCACCATGTAGCGGCCGGCCAGCGAGATGAACGTGGTCAGGGCAGCGCCCTTGTTGCCGCGTTCTTCCTTGTCCACCTGGACCACGACTTCCTGGCCCTCACGCAGCAGCTCGCGGATGCCGGCCTTGTTGTGGTCGACGCCGGCCTGGAAGTAATCGCGGGAGATTTCCTTCAGCGGCAGGAAGCCATGGCGCTCACCGCCGTATTCGACGAAGGCCGCTTCCAGTGAAGGCTCAAGGCGCGTGATGCGACCCTTGTAGATGTTCGACTTTTTCTGTTCCTTGGACGGCTGTTCGATGTCGATGTCGTACAGCGTCTGGCCATCCACGATGGCTACCCGCAGCTCTTCAGCCTGCGTGGCATTGATCAGCATTCGCTTCATTCTTGCGTTCCTCGCGCGCTGCTACCGCGCGGAACGCCATGGGGTTTCGCTTCTGGTCACGCTTCACCGCCCATCGCGCATGCGCGGGGAGGGCGGTTTGGGTTTCCAGCGCTACAACACCACGGCAGGCCGCGGGAGCGCTTCATTTGTTTTGGTTTGGGTGTAACGGGGCCGGAGGCAGCTTTCAGCCAGGCTGGAGCGCCACAGGGACATGTTCAGCGCGAATGCGTGTCAGACATCCGGCGATGGCCGGGACCGCCGGTGAGCCGCTAACATGGCCGCCCCGGGGGCGGTGGCTGCGCACTGTGCCGGAATCGCGGGAAGTCGGGCTTCTGGCCCAGAGCAACTTCCAACGAAATCAATCCCTTATCTCGCCTGCCGAGTGTAACAGAATAAAAGGCCAATGACCGTTACCGAGCCCACCCCCAAAGCCGCTGAAGCCATGACCAGCGTACGTATCATCACTGTCCCGGCCGACCGCGCCGGGCAACGCCTGGACAACTTCCTGCTCGGCCAGCTCAAGGGTGCACCGCGCAGCCTGATCTACAAGCTCGTCCGCAGTGGCCAGGTCCGCGTCAATGGTGGCCGCGCCAAGGCCGAGCGCAAGCTCGAGGGCGGCGACGAAGTCCGGGTCCCGCCGGTCCGTCTCAACGAGGAAGGCGACAAAGCGGGTCCGCCCGCGGCATTCATGAAACGGCTGGAAGATGCCATCGTGTTCGAAGACGATCGGCTGCTGGCCCTGAACAAACCGTCGGGCGTGGCCAGCCACGGCGGCAGTGGCATCAGCTTCGGCGCGATCGAGACGCTGCGCGCCCTGCGTCCGGGAAAGACCCTGGAACTGGTGCATCGGCTGGACCGGGATACCTCGGGCCTGCTGATCGTGGCCAAGAAGCGCTCGGCGCTGAGCGAGCTGCAGGCGCTGCTGCGCGAAGACCACGGCGCCGGCATCCGCAAGCGCTACCTGACCCTGCTGGCCGGCCGCATGCCCGATGGCACCATGACCGTGGATGCCCCGTTGCACGTGGGTCTGCGCCAGGGCGGCGAGCGGCACGTGCAGGTCAATCCGATCGGCAAGGAGTCGATCAGCCACTTCAAGGTGCTGGAGCGCAAGGGCGGGCATTCGTACTGTGAGGTCCGCATCGAAACCGGCCGCACCCACCAGATCCGCGTACATGCCCAGCATCTGGGTCATCCGGTGGCCGGTGACGACAAGTACGGCGATCCGGACGTCAACAAGCGGCTTCGTGAGCAGATCGGCCTGAAACGGCTGTTCCTGCACGCGGCCTCGCTGGAGTTCGCCTTGGACGCGGGCAAGACGCCGTACCTGATCAATGCACCGCTCGCCGAGGAGCTCGTCGAGGTGTTGAACCGGTTGAAGTGAGCGCCGGCAGATAACGCCGTGCCGAACGGAGGGTAGTGCCGGCCGCTGGCCGGCTCTGCACCGTCACCATTTGAACAACACCAGGCTGATCGCCAGGCTGCCCATGCCGGCCACCAGACCGTACACGGTCTCGTGGCCCTTGGCGTAGCGCTTGGCCGCCGGCAGCAGTTCATCCAGGGCCAGGAACACCATCACCCCGGAAATGATGCCGAACACCCAGCCGAAGGTGGCGTGGTTGAGGACCCCCGACAGGGCCACATACCCGATCGCCGCGCCGATCGGCTCCGCCAACCCGGACAGCAGGCTGGCGCCGAACGCGTAGAACTTGTTCTGCGTGGCGAAATACACCGGGACCGCGATCGCGATGCCCTCGGGGATGTTGTGGATGGCGATGGCGAAGGCCAGCGGCATGCCCACCGACGGGCTTTCCAGCGTGGCGAAGAACGTTGCCAGCCCCTCGGGGAAGTTATGCGCGGTGATCGCCACCGCCGTCAGCAGGCCGACCCGCTTGATGTAGGCCTTGTTGTTGTCGCGGAACAGCGGGTCCTGCTTGTCCAGACTCTCGTGCGGGTTCGGGATCAGGTGGTCGATCACCACGATCAGCAGCACGCCGACCAGGAAGGCCGCGGTGCCGTAGGCGAAGCCCAGTCGGGCGTCATAGGCCTGGGTGAACGAGTCGATCGCCTTGTTGAGGATCTCGGTCAGCGAGACGAAAACCATCGCGCCACCGGCAAAGGCCAGCCCGAACGCCAGCAGGCGCGGGTTGGGCCGGCGCGAGAACAGCACCATCAGGCTGCCCAGCGCGGTGGCCAGGCCGGCCGCCAGGGTGACCGCCAGGGCGATCCATACGTTTTCACTGGAAATATCAGGCATCCGCCAACGCGTCCTTGTAGAAGTGCAGCGCGCCCCGGACAACAACACCGGGGCGCGAAGTAGGGAGCACGAGGTTTGCGGCGGCTGACCTCAACACAACGCCACGATCAGCCGCCGCGGCGCAGCCGTTCTTCGACCGCGAAGCACTGGTCGGGCTTGGGCTGCGGCGGGTTGAAGCTGACCGGCACCTGGATCGTGGTCGAGACCGCCTGCCCGGCGCGGGTAGCCGCCTTGAACTGCCAGGCCTGTACGGCCTTCTGTGCCTGCTCGTCGAGCTGGGCATTGCCGCTGCCGCTGGCGAGCTGGACCTGGCTGGGCTGGCCATCGGCGGCGATGGTCACCTTGAAGGTGCTGGTGCCGCCGATCCCCTGGCAGGCCAGTTCGATCGGGTACTCCGGCGGGGGCGTCTTGACCGCGGCGACCTCGGTGGGTGCAGCGACCGGGGCGGCCGGTTCGGCGGGCGTCTTGTTGCACCCGGCCAGGGCGGCCAGGGCAAGGCTGGACAGCATGATGTACTGCAATTTCATGGGCTTACTCCGTCAGGGCCGAGGCTTTCGCCGCGCAGATGAAGTCGTTCTCGCTCAGGCCGCCCACATCGTGGGTGGAGAAGCGCACCACGGCGCGGTCGTAATGCACGCCCAGGTCCGGGTGGTGGTCCTCGCGATGGGCCACCCAGGCCAAGGCGTTCACGAAGGCCATGGTGCCGTGGTAGTTGTCGAAGCGGAAGGTGCGGGTCAGCGCCTGGCCGGCCTCGGCCAGCTCCCAGCCGGGAATCTGCGCCAGCAGCTCGGTGACCCGGGCGGTGCCGAGCTTGTGGTCGCTGCCTTTGCGCGGCACGCAGTGCGCTTGCGCCAGCGGAATCAGGTCGGCCATGGGTTCCTCCACATCTGGATGACTGAACAATGCGCGGTCCGGTGTATAAACCGAATGAGCGCATAACAAGGGATTGGCTAGAATAGCCCGATGATCCAGATATCCGACACTGCCCAATCCTATTTCCGCAAGCTGATCGAACGTGAGGCCGTGCCCGGCATGGGTGTGCGCCTGACCGCCGTCGATGCGGGTACCCCGCGCGCCGATGCCCGTCTGGAGTTCGCTGATCCCAGTGAACTGCTGGGTGATGAGTGGGCGGTGGACTGCGATGGCTTCACCCTTTACGTGGCCGCCGCCAGTGTGGCCTGGGTCGATGGCGCCGAGATCGACTTCGTCACCAATGCCACCGGCAGCCAGCAGCTGACCATCAAGGCCCCCAAGATCAAGGGCGAGGCGCCGACCGAAGGCTCCTCGCTGGTCGAGCGCGTGCGCTGGGTGGTGGAGAATGAAGTCAATCCGCAGCTGGCCTCGCACGGCGGCAAGGTCGCGGTGCAGGAAGTCTCGGCCGATGGCGTGGTGCTGCTGCGCTTCGGCGGTGGCTGCCAGGGCTGCGGCATGGCCGACGTCACGCTCAAGCAGGGAATTGAAAAGACCCTGATGGGGCGGGTGCCCGGCATCACCGCGGTGCGCGATGCGACCGACCACGACAGTGGCGACGCGCCGTACATTCCCCGCGGCACGGCAGCCTGATCCCGCTGCGTGCCACTGCGCCGGGCTGACGACATCCTCGAGTGGCTGCTGGCTCGCCAGCCGGACACGCGCTTTCTTGAAAAAACCACCGGCCTCCCCTATGGGTGGGGCCTGTGGCTGCGTGCGTTGTCGCCGTTGCCGCGTCCGTTCCGGGCCAGCGAAGTGCTGGCCGAGCTGGCCCAGCGTGAGCCGGTACGGCACGGCGGGCGGCTGCCGGCGCTGAGTTTCGTGCAGGCGATGCGCCGGCTGCTCTGGCAGGGCTGGGAACCGGCCCCGCGCGACCAGCGCTGGATGCGCTGGACCTCGGCGGTGATCAGCGCGTTGTTGCATCTGTTGTTCGCCCTGGCGCTGCTGTGGGTCGCCTTGATCCGGCCGCCCAGCGAACCGGAACAAGGCGGTGAGAGCGGGCGTGTGCAGGTGGCGTTCGTTGGACGCGGCGCGCCGCAGCAGGAAGAGGGCGCGCAACCTGCCACTGCCGAGCCGGCCACGGCGGAAGCTGCGATCGCTGCGGCGATGGCCAATGCCCAGGCGATGGCGCAGGCCGAGGCCGATGCGCAGACAGCATCGGCCCCACAGCCGACCGCAGCGCCGGCGCCACCGAGCGAGCCGCAACCGGCGCCACCCGCGCCGGCGACGCCCGCGGTGGAGCAGCCCGTCCAGGCGACCGAGGTGGCCGAGGCCACCACCGATTTCGTGGTGCCGCCGACCAGCGTCCCGCGCACCGAAGTACGTGTGATGACGCGCGAACCGCAGGACATTGCCGTCCGTGAGCGCACCGTGGTCACGGTGGAGACGCCGACGCCGCGTGCCACCGTACCGGCGCCGCGCCCGGCCGAACCGCAGGTGCGCACGCCCGAGCTGAGCGTGCAGGAGCGGCAGGTCACCGTGGTCGAAGCGCCGACACCCACCGTGGCCATTCCCGGGCCGCGCGTGGAGGCCACCGTGCCCCAACGTGACGTGCAGGTGCGCGAACGCGAGATCCGGCCGGTGAGCGCGCCGGCGGTGAGCGTGGCCACATTGCCCACGCGCGAGGTGGCTGTGTCCGGTCGAACGCCGGATGTCGCCGTGCGCGAGCGCGCGGTGCCCAACGCCGCCCCGCGCCCGGCACCGCCATCACCGGCGGCGGCGAGCAATGCCAGCAGTGCTGCGAGTGCGTCCACGGCGTCCGCTGCAGCGCGCGCCCCGGCGAGCCCCTCCAAGGCGCCCCCGGGCAGTTGGGCCACGCCCAACCGTTCCGACGACTGGGGTGCGGCCAATCATCCGCAGGATGCCGACCTCAATGGCAGGGCCGTGAGTGCGACCCAAGGCAATGCCGGCAGCCTGTTCAAGGCCGATGGCAGCGTGCGCGTGCCTGGCCAGGAGGGGCGCGCAAACAGCGAGCGTGGCGCGCCGGGCGGCGATAAGGACGGCTGGAGCAAGGAGCGCATCGCGCAGTCCGGCACATGGCTCAAGCGCCCGCCGTACGACTACACGCCGACCTCGTTCGACAAGTACTGGGCCCCCAACGAATCGCTGCTGGCCGAGTGGGTACGCAAGGGCATCAAGGCCGTCGAGATTCCGATCCCAGGCACGAATTCGTCCATTTCCTGCGTGATTTCCGTGCTGCAGTTCGGTGGCGGCTGCGGCCTGAGCGATCCGAACATGCAGGACCAGCCGGCCATCGCACGCCCGCCGCCGGACATCCCGTTCAAGAAAGAACTGCAGGAAGACAACGGCAGCCGATGAGGCTGTGCCTCATCGGCAGTAGAGCCACCCCATGGGTGGCCGCCCTGGGGTCAGGCATCAGGGGCGTCACAGCAAAGCATGGCGTGGCTCTGCCCGGAGAGGGTGTTACGGCGTCGCGGCGTCCTCGTCCAGTTCCACGTCTGCATCGCGCAGTGCCACGAACGCCCAGAACGGCACGTTGCTGTCGCTCCAGTAGCGGCTGGCTTCGTCGAGCACATCCAGCAGCGTGTCGAAATCGGCACCGGCATCGCTGCGCAGGGCATCGGCGTCGCTGAAGAACAGCGCATAGCCGTTCGCCGGCAGCCAGGCCAGGTCGCGCAGGTTATCGGTCAGCGCATCCCAGTTGCCGCCGAAGCCGGTTGGAAAATCCAGGCGTGCGGCCAGGCGCATCAGCAGCGTGCGTTTGTCGTGGCAGCCGTCCAGATCGATCTGGATCACGCGCAGGCCGGCATCGCGCATCGCGGCCGACAAGGGGGCGACATCATCGTTGCCGATCGCATAGATACCGGCATTGTTGATGTCGTGCAGGCCCAACTCGAATCCGTCATGCGTCATTGCCAGCTCCCGGCAGGTGGAACGTCGAAACTGCGGAACGTTTCATAGTGATCATCGGTGTAGAACCAGCCAGTAGGGGGTGTGCCGCCGGTGACGATGCGCCGCGCACCGCGATTGCCGGCGCCGGGCGTGTCCACCGTGTATTCGTGGTAATAGCCGCGCGGCCGCTGCGGCAGGCGCTGTTCGCGGTTGCTGAAAATGCTGCCGTCCTGCCGGTGCGGGTACGGGCCGCCGCGCTGGATCAGTGCGATGGTGTCGCGCGCCTCGGCGGGCAGGAACGGGGGCAGGGGATCGCGCGCTGCCTTGGCCGATGCCGGTGATGACGTCGCGGCACTGGCGGGCGGCGCGGCATCCGGTTGCGTCAGCGATGGCGCGAACTGCGGAGCGGGCGGGCGTTGGGCCAGCTTGATGGCGGCCAGGCCGCCCACCAGCAGCATGATGGCGATCAACAACAGCAGTGGCTTGCGCATGAGGGGCCAAGGGCGATGGGCGAGGCGACTACTCTACTGCGATCATCGCCCCGCACGGTGAGGCCCAGCCGAACAGGCGTGCTGCGCTGCGAGGGAGCCCACCTCGCCCGGCGTGCACCGTCACTGTCGCGTCACGATCCGGACACGCGACCGACCGCACAGGACGAAGTTTCCTTTACATGGCCCTTGGTAAGCTTATCGGCCATCCCCATCATCGACTCCGCAACGCCCGGTCTTTGCCGGGTGAGTGAGCTACCAGGAGAACCACATGGCCTATACCCTCCCCAAGCTGTCCTACGCCTACGACGCGCTCGAGCCGCATATCGACGCAGCGACGATGGAAATCCACCACACCAAGCATCACCAGACGTACATCAACAACGTCAACGCCGCGCTGGAAGGCACCGAGTTCGCCGATCTGCCGGTGGAAGAACTGGTCAAGAAGACCAAGTCGCTTCCGGAAAACCTGCAGGGCGTCGTGCGCAACAACGGCGGCGGCCATGCCAACCACACCCTGTTCTGGACCGTGATGTCGCCCAACGGCGGCGGTGCACCGGTGGGCGACGTGGCCAAGGCCATCGATTCGCAGCTGGGCGGCCTGGAGAAGTTCAAGGAAGCCTTCACCAAGGCCGCACTGACCCGCTTCGGCAGCGGCTGGGCCTGGCTGAGCGTCACCCCGGACAAGAAGGTCGTGGTGGAAAGCAGCGCCAACCAGGACAGCCCGCTGATGGACGGCAACACGCCGATCCTGGCCCTGGACGTGTGGGAACACGCGTACTACCTGAAGTACCAGAACCGTCGCCCGGAATACATCGGCGCGTTCTTCAACGTCGTCGACTGGAATGAAGTCGAGCGTCGTTACCAGGACGCCATTGCCTGATCGGCAGGGTCACCTGAAACGAGAACGGCCAGGCAGCGATGCCTGGCCGTTCTTCGTTGCGCCGCCGGGAGCCCTGCGACATCAGGGCGCGCTGGTGCTCTCCGGCGTCTGCAGGCGCAGGGTCGCCATGGTGCCCAGACGCATCGTGGCGGGGTCACTTTCGCTGGCCGGCAGCTTGATGCTGTCCTGGCGGATGCCGCCGAAATACTTCACCTGGAACAGCACGTCCAGGCCGTGCCCACGTGCCGCGCCGGCCAGTGAGGGCGGATCCACGCGTTCGCCGGGGTTCTTGCGGGCCGGCTGGAAGCCCGGCGTGCTGCCCACCAGTTCGGTGATCTCGGCGGAGAAATCGCCGGCGATCAGCGAGGGCAGGCCCTCGGCGGTCGCGCCGATCCAGGTCATCAGGTCGCTGGTCTGGTGCCGGCGGATCTGCGCGTCGTCCGGCTCCGGCCGCAGCCGGGCCACGTAGATGTTGATCAGCTCTTCGCGCAGCTTGATCCGCACCATGCCGGCGGCGCTGAACTGCCCGGGCGGGTGCAGCAGGGTGACGGCGTCGTCGGTGACCGGCAACCGGGTCAGCATCGCGCTGCCATGGCGCAACGGCTGGCTGGGCGGATCGGCGGTGACGAAATCGCAGCTGTAGCGCAGACGGCTGGCCAGCCAGCAGGCCGGGTTACGCCCCTGGGTCTGCAGCACGCGCTGCACCGCGATCACGTCCGGCTGCATGGATTCGAGCAGCTGCAGCACCTGGTCCCGCCGTTGCTGCCACTGCGCATCGTCCTGCGTCGGCAGTTCCAGCGTGGCGATCTTCAGCGAGGGCAGGGCATCCTCGGCCTGGCGTGCGTGCGCGCCTGCGGCGGGGGCGGCCAGCAACAGCAGCAGGATCCAGCCTGTCCAACGTCGGGTCCCACCAGTGATGTGCGTGCGCATAACGATAAGTTTACGCTTCCGCCGTCGACGATCCGTGACATGGGTGCCATCCCGCGCGGCCGTTTTCGGCCTGCCTGCCATGTCCGGCGCCGCCTGTCATGCAGCTGTGCAGCGTGCGCTGGGGTAGGGGCTTCCGGTAATCTTGGTCCTTTCGTGTTTGCAGGACAGCCCCACAGGATGAGCAATATCGCAGCCGCCAGCGCAGGCAAAGGAAAGATGCCGCGCCAGATTCCCTACATCATCGGCAATGAGGCCTGCGAACGCTTCAGCTTCTATGGGATGCGCAACATCCTGGTGCAGTTCCTGATCACCTCGCTGCTGCTGCAGGAGATCACCGCCGATGGCCGTGCCGGCGAGGCCAAGGACATCATGCACAGCTTCATGATCGGCGTGTATTTCTTCCCGCTGCTCGGTGGCTGGCTGGCCGACAAGTTTTTCGGCAAGTACCACACCATCCTGTGGTTCAGCCTCATTTACTGCGCCGGCCACGCCTGCCTGGCCATCTTCGAGGACAGCCGCCAGGGCTTCTTCGTCGGCCTGGGCCTGATCGCGCTGGGCGCCGGTGGCATCAAGCCGCTGGTGGCCTCGTTCATGGGCGATCAGTTCGACCAGAGCAACAAGCATCTGGCCAAGCTCGTGTTCGATGCGTTCTACTGGATCATCAACTTCGGCTCGCTGTTCGCCTCGCTGCTGATCCCGCTGGCACTGAAGAACCTGGGCCCGTCGTGGGCCTTCGGCATCCCGGGCATCCTGATGTTCGTGGCCACCTTCGTGTTCTGGATGGGCCGCAAGCGCTATGTGCTGGTGCCGCTGCCGCCGAAGGACCCGCATTCGTTCGGCAACGTGGTGCGCACCGCGCTGTCGGCGCAGGTGCCGGGCAAGGGCCGTCCGGGGCGTACGCTGGCGATCCTCGGTGCGGTGCTGGCGGTGGCCTCGATGGGGCTGGTGGGCAGTCTGGGCATCGTGATCTGCCTGTGCATCGCGCTGGTCCTGCTGCTGGCCGGTATCGGTGGCGGCACCTGGATCCAGCTGGACCGCGCCCGTGCAGTGCATCCGGCCGAGGCCGTGGAAGGTGTGCGCTCGGTGCTGCGCGTGCTGGTGATCTTCGCGCTGACCACGCCGTTCTTCTCGCTGTTCGACCAGAAGGCCTCGACCTGGGTGTTGCAGGGCCAGCAGATGGCCATGCCGAGCTGGTTCACCGCCTCGCAGATGCAGGCGCTGAACCCGCTGCTGGTGATGATCCTCATCCCGTTCAACAACCTGGTGCTGTACCCGATGCTGCGCCGCTTCGGCTTCGAGCCGACCGCGCTGCGCCGGATGACCGCCGGTATCGCCTTCAGCGGCCTGGCCTGGATCGTGGTTGGTGGCATCCAGGTGATGATGGATGGCGGCAACGTCATGTCCATCTTCTGGCAGATGCTGCCCTACGCGCTGCTCACCTTCGGTGAGGTGCTGGTCTCGGCCACCGGCCTGGAGTTCGCCTACAGCCAGGCGCCGCAAGCGATGAAGGGCGTGGTGATGAGCTTCTGGAACCTGACCACCACCATCGGCAACCTGTGGGTGCTGCTGTCCAACGCGGCGGTGCGCAACGATACGGTGACCCACCAGATCGCCAGTACCGGCTTGAGCGAGGCGGCGTTCCTGATGTTCTTCTTCGCCGGCTTTGCGTTCCTGGCGGCGTTGGCCTTCGGTTGGTATGCCAAGCGCTATCGTATGGTCGACAACTACCGCACCGCCTGAGCCTGACATGACCCCAGTCAACCTGCTGCTGATCGCCATCACCGTCATCGTGTCGTGGATGGCGTTCAAGAACCGTGCGCTCGCCGACCGCCTGATCCTGTGGCCGCCGGCGGTGGACCGCAACCGTCAGTACGATCGCCTGATCACGTACGGGTTCATCCACGCCGATCTGTCGCACCTGGCGTTCAACATGATCACGCTGTTCTTCTTCGGCGGCTTCATCGAACAGGTGATGCTGCAGTTGAGCGGCAGCTACCTGACCTATCCGGCGTTCTATCTGGGTGCGTTGCTGGTGTCGATCCTGCCGAGCTATCTGAAGAACCAGAAGAACCCCAGCTACCTCAGCCTGGGGGCATCGGGCGCGGTGTCGGCGGTGCTGTTCGCCTTCATCCTGATCAAGCCGTGGTCGATCATCCTGGTGCTGTTCATTCCGGCCCCGGCGATCATCTATGCGGTGTTCTACGTGGGCTACAGCATCTGGATGGACCGCCGCGGCGGCGATCGCATCAACCACAGCGCGCATCTGGCCGGTGCGGCCTTCGGTGTGCTGTTCATGCTGGCCATGCAGCCGAGCATCTTCAGCCACTTCCTGCGTGAGCTGAGCAACCCGACCTTCCGCCTCGGCGGTTGAGTCGGGGCGTACCGACCAACGGTCGGTACCTGCAACGTGGTACCTGGCGCGGGTAGCTCACGACCGTTGGTCGTGAGCCCGGTAACCGTCAGGCGTGAGCGTCTCAGCCGTCAGGCAGCCTTCTTGCCGTCTACGCCATAGGTGCTGAGCAGGCGGGAATAGACCTCGTTGTCGATCTGGTCGAATTCCCAACCCTGGGTCTGGCCGTTCACGGCCAACTGGAACAAGCCTTCCAGCAGGGAGGTGTCGGCGTCGCCGTGGGGGGCGGGGGCAGGTGCGGTGTTGTCCATGCGGACCTCCGGGAAGCGGGTGCGTACAGGCAGGTCTTCGCAAAAGCCATGCCAGCTTTCACGCCCTGTCCGACTCCAGTATCGGCCGGAGGGCGCCGGGCTTTAGGGCGGGATGTGACGCAGCACGTCGCTGCTTGCCCCTGTTCAGGCTTCACGCGATCATGGCGGCCGGCTGCGCACTATCGCTTCAGTCGCCGCAGGAGACACCGCTCATGGCTTCGGTCACGCCGCCCGGACTGGCTTACGAGGTGGAGCACGATCTGGCCAATCACCGCTTCCAGGCCCGGGTCAAAGGGCATCTGGCGCTGCTGGATTACCAGATCAAGCGCAAGCGGATGATCATCACCCATACCGAGGTGCCGGAGCCGATCGCCGGCCGTGGCGTGGCGGGTGAGTTGACCAAGGTGGCGCTGCGCTATGCGCGCGAACAGAAATTCAAGGTGGTGCCGGCCTGCGCTTACGCCGAGGCGTTCCTGCAGCGGCACGAGGAGTACGACGACCTGCTGGTCCGATGACGACAGCGGGTCATGCTTCAGGGATGGCCGATCATGATGGTGGGTTACAACAAGGGGATTTCAGGATGAACATCGCAGGAAACCGTCGCGCGCTGCGCGCCAGCGCGTTGGCCATGGCCATGGGCGTGGTGGTGCTGGCAGGCTGCAACAAGCACGACGGCGACACACAAGCACCGGCGGCGCCGGTCGACACGGCTGCCGAACCTGTCGCGCCCGCGGTGGCGCCCGACGCACCGGTCGAGCTGCGCGATGTGATCGAAACCTCGCCGCAGGCCGTGGTCGGAATCACCTACCCGCCGGACATCGCCCGGTATCCGGGCTTGGCCAAGGCGCTGGGCGGCTATGCCGACAGTGCGCGGGCAGAGCTGCAGCAGGCGCTGGACGGGCTGGGCAACGACAAGCCGACCATGCCCTACGAGCTTTCGCTGACCTTCGAGAAGGTGCTGGAAACGCCGCAGCTGGTGGTGGTGACCGCCGATGGCAGCCGCTATACCGGCGGTGCGCACGGTGAGCCGCTGGTGGCGCGCTTTGTGTGGCTGCCGGAGCAGCAGCAGATGCTGACCGCCGACAAGCTGGTGGCCGATGCCAAGGGCTGGAAAGCGATCAGCGATTACGTGGCCGACCAGCTGCGCGAGCGCGTGGCGACCCGGTTGAGCGGCGATGAAATGGAGCCGGCACAGATGCAGGAATCGCTGCGCAATGCCAGCCGGATGATCGCCGACGGCACCGGGCCAAGTGCCGACAACTTCAGCCAGTTCCAGCCGCTGACCGGTTCCGACGGGCGCATCTCTGCGATACGCTTCGTGTTCCCGCCCTACCAGGTAGGGCCGTACTCGGACGGCACGCAGACCGTGGACGTCCCGGCCGCCGTGCTGGTGCCGCACGTGGGTCAGGATGTCGCAGGGTTGTTCGCCCGGGGCTGATCGACGGAGGCGATGTGGACGCTGGGCTGCAACGACGGGTCACAGGGTTGCTGCATGAGGCGGGGATCACCGTGGAAGGTGACCAACCGCAGGACATCACGGTGCACGACCCGCGCTTCTACGCGCGGGTCATGGCCCACGGCTCGCTGGGCCTGGGCGAGAGTTACATGGACGGGCAGTGGGATGCCCACGCGCTGGATGACGTCCTCTTTCATCTGATGCAGGCGCATCTGGACGAGCGCGTGCACGGCTGGCGCGATCTGGCCGATGCGCTCAAGGCGAGGGTGTTCAACCTGCAGGCCGGGGCCGGCAGTTTCGAGGTCGGCCGGCGCCATTACGATCTGGGCAACGATCTGTACGAGGCGATGCTCGGCCAACGCCTGGTCTACAGCTGTGGCTACTGGCGCCAGGCAACGGATCTGGATGCCGCCCAGGAGGCCAAGCTCGATCTGATCTGCCGCAAGCTGGGGCTGCGCGCTGGCCAGCGCATTCTGGATATCGGCTGCGGGTGGGGCGAGGCGCTGAAATTCGCGGCCGAGCGCTATGGCGTGTCCGGGGTGGGCGTGACGATCTCGCAGGAACAGGCGGAGTATGCGCGCCAGTTGTGCGCGGGGCTGCCGATCGAGATCCGGCTGCAGGACTATCACGCGGTGGACGAGTCCTTCGACGCGATCCTGTCAGTGGGCATGTTCGAGCACGTAGGCGACAAGAACTATCGCGGCTACTTCGAGATGGCGCGGCGCTGCCTGCGGCCGGAGGGATTGTTCCTGCTGCATTCGATCGGCAGCAATCTGTCGCGGCATCGTACCGATCCGTGGATCGCCAAGTACATTTTCCCGAATTCGATGCTGCCCTCGGCCGCGCAGGTGACGGAGGCGTTCGAGGGGCTGTTCGTGTTGGAGGATTGGCACAACTTCGGCACCGATTACGACCGGACGCTGCAGGCGTGGCGGGCCAATATCGAGGCGGCGTGGCCACGGCTGGATGCGCAGCGCTATGACGAACGCTTCCGCCGGATGTGGCAGTTCTATCTGGCCGGCTCGATGGCTAGTTTCCGCTGCCGGCATGCGCAGTTGTGGCAGTTGGTGTTGTCGCCGGATGGCGTGCCGGGGGGGTATGTGGCGCCGCGGTAAGGGCAACAAAAAAACGCCCGGTAATGCCGGGCGTTTTTCGTACTGCACGTCCTTGAAACAGACGCTTACTTCTTGCTGTCACCCGAGGTCAGGCCGCGCTTTTCGAGCAGCGGCTCAATCTGCGGGGCGTGCCCGGCGAAGTTCTGGAACAGCTCCATCGCATCCACGCTGCCGCCCTTGGAGAGCAGGGTCTGGCGGAAGTGGTCGCCGTTCTTGCGGCTCAGGCCACCGTTTTCGCGGAACCACTTCTGGGTGTTGGCATCGAGCACTTCGGACCAGATGTAGGCGTAGTAGCCGGCCGAGTAGCCGCCCATGATGTGGCTGAAGTACGGGGTCTTGTAACGCGGCGGGACCGGCGCGTAGAAGATGCCGTCCTTGGCCAGGGCCTCGGCTTCGAACTTCATCACGTCCTTGGCAGCCGGCACCTGGTCCGGGCCGATCTGGTGCCAGCGCTGGTCGAGCATGGCCGCACCGAGGTATTCGGTGGTGGCGAAGCCCTGGTTGAACTTGGCGGCAGCGACGACCTTGTCGAGCAGCGCCTGCGGCATGGCCGTGCCGTTCTGGTAGTGCTTGGCGTAGTTCTTCAGGATGACCGGATCATCGGCCCACATCTCGTTGACCTGCGAGGGGAACTCGACGAAGTCGCGCGGCACCGAGGTGCCCGAGAAATAGGGGTACTTCACGTTCGAGAACATGCCGTGCAGGGCATGGCCGAATTCGTGGAAGGTGGTGGTCACTTCATCCCAGGTCAGCAGGGTCGGCTTGCCGGCCGGCGGCTTGGGGATGTTGAGGTGGTTGGCGACCACCGGCTTGAAGCCGGTCAGCTCGGACTGCGAGACATACGAGTTCATCCATGCACCACCGCGCTTGGAGGCGCGTGCGTACGGGTCGAAGATGAAGATCGCCAGCTGGCTGCCGTCGGCATCGAACACGTCGTAGACGGTGACGTCTTCGTGGTAGACCGGCAGGTCGGTGCGCTGCTTGAAGGTCAGGCCGAATTCGAGCTGGGCGGCGTGGAAGACGCCGTTTTCGAGCACGTTCTTCATTTCGAAGTACGGCTTGAGCTGGGATTCGTCGAAGTTGTACTTGGCCTGGCGGACCTTCTCGCTGTAGAACGCCCAGTCCCATGCTTCGAGCTTGAAGGTGGGCTTGCCGGCGGCCTTCTGTTCCTTGTCGATCATGGCCTGCAGGTCGGCGGCTTCGCGCTTGGCGTTGGCGACGGCGGCCGGGGCGAGCTGGCCGAGCATGGCGTTGACGGCTTCGGGGGTCTTGGCGGTCTGGTTGGTGAGGTTGTAGGCGGCGAAGTTCGCAAAGCCCATCAGCTTGGCCTTGTCGGCACGCAGCTGCATGATGCGCGAGACCAGGGCGGTGTTGTCGTACTCGCCGCCGCGGCTGCCGCGGGTGATGGAGGCTTCGTAGATCTTCTGGCGCAGCGCGCGGTTGGCCAGGTTGGTCAGCGGCGGCTGGCCGGTGGTGTTGAGCAGGGTGATGACGTACTTGCCGTCCTGGCCACGGGCCTTGGCGGCTTCGGCAGCGGCGGAGATCTGCTCCTGCGAGAGACCGGCCAGCTCCTTGACGTCATCAACGGTGATCGCCGAGGCGTTCACTTCGGCCAGCACGTTCTGGCTGAACGTGGTGCCCAGGTTGGCCAGTTCGGCGTTCATTTCCTTGAGCTTGGTCTTGTCGGCTTCGGACAGCTTGGCGCCGGCGCGGACGTAGCTCTCGTAGTACTTCTCGACCAGGCGCACGCCTTCGGCGTCGAGGCCGAGCGCGGCGCGACCGTCGTACAGGCTCTGGATGCGGGCGAACAGCTTGCCGTTCAGCGCGATGGCGTCGCTGTGCGCGGCGAAGCGGGCGGAGTAATCGGCCTGCAGCTTCTTGCGTGCGTCGTTGGTGTCGGCGCCGACGAGGCTGAAGAAGACGGTGGTGGCGCGATCCAGGGTGTCACCGCTCTTTTCCAGGGCGATGATGGTGTTGTCGAAGGTCGGCTTGGCCTTGTTGTTGGCGATCGCGTCGACTTCCTTCAGTTGCTGAGCCATGCCGGCGTCGAAGGCGGGCGCGAAGTCGCTGTCCTTGATCTTGTCGAACTGCGGGAAGTGCAGCGGCAGCGGGCTGTCGGCGAAGAACGGGTTGGCCTGCTGGGCGGTGGTCGCGGCCGGGGTGGCGGCGGTGGCGGAATAGGCGGGCAGGGCAAGGCCGAGGGTCACGGCGACGGCGAGGGCAAGACGGGTGGTCAAGGGGAATTCTCCGGTCAGACAAGTCTTTGAGGGTAACCCGAGCCGTTGCGGAGGGGCTTGTGTCGAAAGGCATGTTTTGGCCGGACCACGGCCGGGGCATTGCGAAAGGGCGCGGTCACAGCAACAGCAACAGCGGCGATGGGCTGCTGCGAGGCGCGGGGCGGGTGGGGGCCGGCGGGGCACGCTGTGAATACGTCCATGTACGCTCGTAGTGCGCCATCCATGGCGCACTACGGCCCCGCCAACCCCCACCCGCCCCGCGCTGGACACTGTCCGGCGCCTCGAAAAGCGGCGTGCGGCCAAGATTAGGAGCGGTAGTGCCGGCCGCTGGCCGGCTCCCCAGCCGTGCAGGACAAGTCCAGCGGGCGAGCTAAGATGAGGTCTTTCCACCGGAACCCCTGCCATGACCACTGCTTTCGATTTCCCGTTCGTGGATCTGTCCGGCCAGCCGCAGGCGTTGGCGCAGTATCGGGGCAAGGTGTTGTTGCTGGTCAATGTGGCCAGCAAGTGCGGCTTTACGCCGCAGTACGAGGGGCTGGAAGCGCTGTGGCGGGAGTTCGGGGCGGGGGGGCTGGTGGTGATCGGGTTTCCCTGCGATCAGTTCGGGCACCAGGAGCCGGGCGATGCGGCGCAGATCGGGGAATTCTGTTCGCTGACCTATGGGGTCAGTTTCCCGATGTCGGACAAGGTGGAGGTCAACGGCGCCGGCGCAGATCCGCTGTGGCAGTGGCTCAAGGCCGAGAAGGCCGGGGTGTTGGGCACGCGCGGGATCAAGTGGAACTTCAGCAAGTTCCTGGTCGGCCGCGATGGGCAGGTGCTGGCGCGCTACGCGCCGACCGACACGCCGGCATCGCTGCGCGGGGATATCGAGGCGGCGCTGGGCTGAGGCGGTTGCCTGACCACGACGGGCCGGGATCGGGGAGTGCCGGCCGCTGGCCGGCTGCTCGTGTTGCATGATCTTCGCCGGCCCAGCCACGCATGGCGTGGCTCTACGTCATTTTTCGACGAAGGCGCGCTCGAACACGTAGTGGCCCGGCGTGCCGATGCGCGGGGAGGTCTGGAAGCCGCGGCTGTCCAGCACGGTGCGCAGGTCGGCCAGCATCTGCGGGCTGCCGCAGATCATGGCGCGGTCGTTTTCCGGATCCAGCGGCGGCAGGCCGAGGGTCTTCTGCATCTCGCCGCTTTCCATCAGCGAGGTCAGCCGGCCCTGGTTGGGGAAGGCCTCGCGGGTCACCGCCGGGTAGTAGAGCAGCTTGTCGCCGATCATCTCGCCGAGGAATTCGTGCTCGCGCAGTTCCTTCTCGAACAGGTCGCGGTAGGCCAGGTCCTTTTCGTAGCGCACGCCGTGGGTGAGGATCACCTTGTCGAAACGCTCGTAGGTTTCCGGGTCCTTGATCACCGACAGCCACGGCGCAAGACCGGTGCCGGTGCCGAGCAGGTACAGGTGCTTGCCCGGGTGCAGGTCGCTGATCAGCAGGGTGCCGGTGGGCTTCTTGCCGACCAGCACTTTGTCGCCCGGCTGGATGTGCTGCAGGCGCGAGGTCAGCGGGCCGTCCTGGACCTTGATGCTGAAGAACTCCAGGTTTTCTTCCCAGTTGGCACTGGCGATGGAGTACGCGCGCAGCAGCGGCCGCGCCTCGGTTTCCAGGCCGATCATCACGAACTGGCCGTTCTCGAAGCGGAAGCCGCTGTCGCGGGTCGTGGTGAAGCTGAAGTAGGCGTCGGTCCAGTGACGGACCTCAAGCACCGTTTCGGCGCCAAAAGCGGAAGACATGGGGGTGGGGTTCTGGTCGGTTTCGTCGGGTCTAGTTTATCTCAAATGAGATAAATTCTCATTGACTGGCTGGGCAGGCCCGCCAGGCGTGGGTTTCAGCGGTAGCCAGCGGCCTGCAGCTCGAACAGTTCGGCGTAGCGGCCGCCCTGGGTCATCAGTTCGGCGTGGGTTCCGCTGGCCTCGATCCGGCCGCCGGCCAGCACCAGGATGCGGTCGGCCATGCGCACCGAGGAGAAGCGGTGCGAGATCAGCACCGCGGTGCGGTTGTCGGACAGTTCCTTGAAGCGCTGGAACACCTCGAACTCGCTGCGGGCATCCAGGGCCGCGGTCGGTTCATCGAGGATCATGACCTGCGCATTGCGCATGTAGGCGCGGGCGATCGCGATCTTCTGCCATTGCCCACCGGACAGGTCCACGCCCATCTTGAAGCGGCGGCCGATGAGCTGGTCGTAGCCGCCGGGCAGGCCGGCGATCACTTCATCGGCCATGCCACGGCGCGCAGCATCGCGGATGCGGGCGTCGTCGGTCATCGCCTCGACCAGGCCGACGCCGATGTTCTCGCCGGCGCTGAGGTTGTAGCGCACGAAGTCCTGGAAGATCACGCCCATGTTGGCCCGCAGGTCATCGAGGTCGTAATCACGCAGGTCGCGGCCATCAAGCAGGATGCGGCCTTCATCGGGGTCGTACAGGCGGGCCAGCAGCTTGACCAGGGTGGTCTTGCCGGCACCGTTCTCGCCGACCAGCGCCAGCACTTCGCCGGCACGCAGGTCGAAATCCAGATGGCGCACCGCCCAGCTTTCGGCATCGGGATACCGGAAGCCGACGTTCTCGAACACGAAGCCCTGGGTGATCGGTTGTGGGATGGCGATGGCGTCAGGCCGCGAATGGATCTCCGGTTCGATCTGGAAGAACGAAAACAGGTCGTCCAGATACAGCGCTTGCCCGGCGACCTGCGAAAAACCGATCAGCAGGCCTTCCAGCAGCTGGCGCAGGCGCAGGAAACTGCCGGCCAGGAAGGTGAGGTCGCCGATCGAGAAATCGCCGCGCACGGTGCGCCAGGCGATGTAAGCGTACGCGGCGTAGTACCCGAGCGTTCCCAGCGCGGCGAGCAGCGTGCCCCAGATCGCACGCTTGCGCGCCAGGGCGCGGTTGGCGAGGTAGAACTTCTCGGCCAGCCGTTTGTAGCGGTCGATCAGGAAGCGATGGAGGTTGAAGATCTTCACCTCCTTGGCGGTCTCAACGCTGGCCCCGATCTGGCGCAGGTACTCCAGCTGGCGGCGCTCGGGCGTCCACTGGAAATTGAGGCTGTAGCCGGCAGCGTTGAAATGCGATTCGCCGATGAACGCCGGGATCAGCGCCACCGCGAGGAGCAGGATCAACCAGGGCGCGTACACGATCAGGCCGACCGCGAGACTGGCCACGGTGATGCTGTCCTGCACCTGGCCGAACAGCTGGCTCATCAGGTTCATCCGGCCCATGGTCTGGCGGCGTGCGCGGTCCAGCTTGTCCTGCAGGTCGGGGTCTTCGAAATCCTCCAGGTCCAGTTCGGCGGCGTGTTCCATCAGGCGCACGCTGGTGACGTTGGTGAACAGCTCCGACAGCAACGTATCGGCGTAGCTGACCATGCGGCCGAGCAGGTCCGAGGCCATGGCCAGGCCGAACTCGAGTGCGAGCAGACCGAGCAGCGGGTTCAGCAGCCCGCTGGAAAGTGCCTCGCCGAACGGCGGGAAGCCCGCATCGTGCTGGCTGAGCAGTACCGCCGCATCGATGATCAGCTTGCCGACATACAGCATCGCCACCGGCAGCAATGCACGGATCACGCGCAGGCCGAGGCTGGCCAGGGTCAGCCCGGGGCTGGTCTGCCAGACCTGGCGCAGGAACGGGGGCAGATTGCGCATCGCGTTGACGCGCTCGCGCAGGCTGGGATTCTTCTGGCCGGGTGCACCGGCAGCGGGGGAGGCGGGCATGGGCGACATTGTGCGCGTCGTGACCGTGGTTGATGCATGAATTCAATGCACGCGCAGATTGCGGACGCATACGCACCACAGCGCAGGAGTGCGCGCGGACCGCAGCCCGGCAGTGCCGGCCGCTGGCCGGCTCCAGGTGGCAGCCAGCATCGTGCAGAGCCGGCCAGCGGCCGGCACTACCCGGCGCTTACGGCAGGGGCGGCAACAGCCCGGCGCCGAGGCGGTTCCAGGCATTGATCACCGCGATGCCCATGCTCAGGTCGCTGATGCCCTTTTCATCGAAGTGCGGCAACAGTGCCTCGTACGCGGCATCGGAGGGCGCTGCGCAGCTCAGCCGGGTCAGTGCCTCGGCCCAGCCCAGCGCGGCACGCTCGCGCGCATCGAAGAAGCGGCTCTCGTGCCAGGCCGGCAGCGTATCGAGCTTGCGCGGTTCGATTCCCCCCTTGCGCAGGGTGGTGCCGTGCATGTCCATGCAGTAGCCGCAGCCATTGATCTGCGAGACACGCAGGAACACCAGCTCCATCAACACAGGATCGATGGAGCTGTCGTGGACGGCCTTGCTGGTGGCCAGCAGGCCCTTGAAGGCCTCGGCGGCCAGACGGGTGTACGGAACGCGGGGTAAAGCGGACATGTGGGTACTCCATGACGGCCACAATGGCCGTCTTCATCAGGAGGACGCGCCAGCCTCGCGCGCTGTGACAAGCGCAGTGAGTTTTTCCGGATTGAGCACGCTGAGCACGCGCACGATACGCCCTGCATCGACCGTGATCATCGTGACCGAGTGCAACTGGTCGCCGGCGAATCGCAGGATCGCCGGCTCGCCATTGACCTGGCCCAGCTGGGCTGGATGCTGGCCGTTGCGACGCGCGATCGCCCAGTACAGCTGCGCGATGCGCTCGGCGCCGAGCAGGGGACGGATTGCCGCCGTCACGCGGCCACCGCCATCGGAGATCATCTCGGCGTTGGCGTCGAGCAGCGCGCGGATCGCCGCCAGGTCGCCCTGCTGCGAGGCGTCCATGAAGCGTGCCAGGAGGTTGCGGTGCTGCGCCGGCGAGACCGCGAAGCGTGGGGCGCCGGTCTGCAGCCGCTGCCGCGCCCGATGGACCAGCTGCCGGCAGTTGGCCGGGGCGTGCTCCAGCAGCGGGGCGATGTCCGGGTAGTCATAGTCGAACACGTCCTTGAGCAGGAAGGCGGCACGCTCGTCCGGCGTGAGCTGCTCCAGCAGGGCAAGGAACGCCACGGAAACCTCGTCGGCCAACGCATGGCGCTGGGCCGGGTCCTGCAGCGGGTCCGGGTCCAGGGTGATCTCCAGCGGCTCGGGCAGCCACGGCCCCACGTACTCCAGGCGCGCACTGCGCCGGGCGCGCAGCCGGTCCAGTCCCAGCCGGGTGGTGGCGGTGACCAGCCAGCCCTCGGGATCGCGGATCGTGGCGGCATCGGTGCCCTGCCAGCGCAGCCAGGCATCCTGGACGATGTCCTCGGCGTCGCTGCGGCTGCCCAGCAGGCGGTAGGCCAGGGCGAACAGGCGGGGGCGGTGGGTCTGGAAGGTATCGGTCGGGGTCATGCCGGAAGGACGCGGCCGGGCAGGCCGCTGTGACAAGGCTGGGCGGCCACTGTGCACCAAACGCCGCGGCCGCGAGCGATTCTCAACGCCGCCCGGCGGTAGTTGTTAAAATCGGCGGTTCAACCCCGCCAGCCTCCAGCAAGCGAGCAAGTCGTGACATCGATCAAGCAGGAAGACCTCATCCAGTCCATCGCCGACGCGCTGCAGTACATCTCGTACTACCACCCGGTCGATTACATCAAGAGCCTCAACGCTGCCTACGAGCGCGAAGAGTCGCCGGCCGCGAAGGAGGCGATGGCCCAGATCCTGATCAACTCGCGGATGTGCGCCGAAGGCCACCGGCCGATCTGCCAGGACACCGGCATCGTGACCGTGTTCCTGGAAATCGGCATGAACGTGCGTTGGGACGACGCCACGATGGGCGTGGAGGACATGGCCAACGAAGGCGTGCGCCGTGCCTACAACTACCCGGACAACAAGCTGCGCGCCTCGGTGCTGGCCGATCCGGCCGGCAAGCGCATCAACACCAGGGACAACACCCCGGGCGTGGTCAACGTCAAGGTGGTGCCGGGTGACACCGTCGAGGTGATCGTCGCGGCCAAGGGCGGCGGTTCGGAAGCCAAGTCCAAGTTCGCCATGCTCAACCCGTCCGATTCGATCGTGGACTGGGTGCTCAAGACCGTGCCGACCATGGGCGCCGGCTGGTGCCCGCCGGGCATGCTCGGCATCGGCATCGGCGGTACCGCCGAGAAGGCGATGCTGCTGGCCAAGGAGTCGCTGATGGAGCCGATCGACATCAACGAGCTCAAGGCCCGTGGCGCCTCCAACCGTGCCGAAGAACTGCGCCTGGAACTGTTCGACAAGGTGAACGCGTTGGGCATCGGCGCGCAGGGCCTGGGCGGCCTGACCACTGTGCTGGACATCAAGGTCAAGGATTTCCCCACCCACGCGGCCAACCTGCCGGTGGCGATGATCCCGAACTGCGCGGCCACCCGCCATGCGCATTTCACGCTGGATGGCAGCGGCCCGGTGATGCTCGATCCGCCGTCGCTGGAAGATTGGCCGCAGATCACCTATGACGCCTCCAAGGGCACCCGGGTCGATCTGGACACGATCACTCCGGAAGACGTCGCCAGCTGGACGCCGGGCCAGACCCTGCTGCTCAACGGCAAGCTGCTGACCGGCCGCGACGCCGCGCACAAGCGCATGGTGGAGATGCTGGACAAGGGCGAGCCGCTGCCGGTCGACCTCAAGGGCCGCTTCATCTACTACGTCGGCCCGGTCGATCCGGTGCGCGACGAAGTGGTGGGCCCGGCCGGCCCGACCACCGCCACCCGCATGGACAAGTTCACCCGCCAGGTGCTGGAACAGACCGGCCTGCTGGGCATGGTCGGCAAGGCCGAGCGCGGCCCGGCGGCGATCGAAGCGATCCGTGACAACAAGTCGGCCTACCTGATGGCGGTCGGCGGCTCGGCGTACCTGGTCTCCAAGGCGATCAAGGCGGCCAAGGTGGTGGGCTTCGCGGATCTGGGCATGGAAGCGATCTACGAGTTCACCGTGCAGGACATGCCGGTGACCGTGGCGGTGGATTCCACCGGCGAGTCCGTGCACCAGACCGGCCCGCGCGAATGGCAGGCCCGCATCGGCAAGATTCCAGTTGTGGTCGCCTGAGGCCTCCGGTCGCGGCAACGCTGGAAACGAAAACGGCGCCCCAGGGCGCCGTTTTTCGTGGCTGACGCTGGCAGGCACCGACCGTTGGCCGCTACTTCCCCTCAGCGGCGCGCGTCCACCAGCATGCGCACCGCCAGCGCGCCGAGCACCGTGCCCATCAGGCCACGCTGTACCGTCTGCCAGCGCGGGCGCCCGGCCAGAAAGGTGGCGATACTGCCGGCGGCCAGTACGATCAGTGCGTTGACACTGACGCTGGTTGCGATCTGCACCAGCCCGAGCACCACCGATTGCACCATCACGCTGCCATGCCCACGGGGCTGGATGAACTGCGGCAGCAGCGAGAGATACATCACGGCGATCTTCGGATTGAGCAGCGCGGTGAACAGGCCCATGCCGAACAATCTGCGCGGGCTGTCATGGTCCAGCGTGCGCAGCTGGAACGGCGAACGTCCGCCAGGGCGCAGCGCCTGCCAGGCGAGGTACAGCAGATACGCCGCGCCGGCGAAACGCAACACATCGTAGGCATGCGGCACTGCCATCAGCAGCGCGGTGATGCCCAGTGCCGCGCACACCAGATACACCAGAAAACCCAGCGCGACACCGCTCAGCGAGATCAGCCCGGCGGTGCGTCCCTGGCAGATCGAGCGCGAGATCAGATAGATCATGTTCGGCCCGGGCGTCAGCACCATCCCCAGCGAAATCAGACCGAAGGCGAGCAGAGCGGACGAATCGGGCATGGGGGGATCCTGGGCTGGCGGCGGGGCAGAGGACGCATTCTGCGAGCGTCCGCGGCGCAGTGGCAGAGACAGAACGCGTCCCCATCGCCCGTGCTCTGTACCCATGTGATGGCACGGAGCGCGGGCGCATACTGTGCGCCTCCCTCAAGAGGCCCTGAGCATGCGCACCACGCTGTACGGATCACCGAGCACCGCCGCGCTGGTCGTGCACTGGCTGTTGCTGGAACTGCAGATCGAGCACGATCTGGTGCTGCTGGATTTCGACACGCGCGAGCACAAGGATGCAGCGTATCTCGCCTTGAATCCCGCGGGCCTGGTGCCGACGCTGGTGCTGGACGGGCAGGTATTGACCGAAGCGGCAGCGATCGCGCTGCATCTGGCAGACCGCGACCCGGAAGCGGCCCTGCTGCCAGCACCGGGGACTGCCGAGCGCGCCGAGGCGTACCGCTGGATGTTCTGGTGCGCCAACACCGTGCAACCGGCGTATCGGGCGTGGTTCTACCCGCAGGAAATGGCGGGCCCCGAGCATATGGACGCGACCCGCCAGCGTGCGCGCGAGCGGTTGGAAGGCGCCTGGCAGCATTTGACCGAGCACCTGTCCACGCGCGGCCCGTATGTGCTGGGCGAGTCGTTGAGCGTGGTCGATTTCATGTTGGTGATGCTGATGCGCTGGTCGCGCAACATGCCCACGCCCAGTGACACCTGGCCGGCATTGAAGACGTACGCGGATCGCCTGAAAGCACGGCCGGCGTTCGCCGAGGTCTACCGGCGCGAGGGCATCACCGACTGGCGCTGACAGGGTTCAGTCGACGTACTGGTCGAAGGTCCGTCGTGCACGGAATGGCATCAGGTGCTGGTTGAGCAGCCCCTTGGGCACGGTCTCCAGTTTCATGACGCCGTATTCCTGCGGCCATTCGCGCTGATCCCGGGGCAGTTTGAAGGTGCCCATCAGCATGTCCACCAGCGGTAGGTGGATGGCGTAGTTGACGTCGACGTACTCCTGCTGCCGCGCGTGATGCCAGTGGTGGTAGCGCGGCAGCACCAGCAGGTACTCCAGCCAGCCGAAACGGATGCCCAGGTTGGCGTGGGCAAGCACCGCCTGCAGACCCACCAGGATCACGTAGGCATTGATCGCCGGGGTCGAGAAGCCGAGTACCAGCAGTGGCAGCAGCACGCAGCTGCGGGTGATGACGATTTCGACGAAATGGATGCGCGAGCCGGCCAGCCAATCCATGTGCCGGCTGGAGTGGTGCACGGCGTGGAAGCGCCAGAGCCATGGGGTGTTGTGATACGCGCGGTGCAGAAGTGCCTGGGCCATGTCCGCAACGAATACCGCGATCAGGAACTGCAGCCACACCGGCATCGACTGGATCAGTGTCTTGAGCGCAGGGAACGCGGCCAGCCCGGCAATGGTCGAGGTCGAGGCGGTCACCAGGATCAGGATGAACTGCACCAGCACGTGGCTCATGAAGAAATAGCCGACATCGGTACGCCAGCCCGGCCGTAGCGGCGAGAGTACGTGTTTGCCGAGGTAGCGCTCCAGCGGCACGAATACCAGTGCCGAGAAGAACAGCGACAGCACGAACCAGTCCAGACCCAGCGAGTAGGGTGTCTGCCCGATCGCATCGAACTGCACGTTGGTACCCCCCAGCAGCACCGCCAGGGTGGCGCTGCCGACGCCGATCGTGGCAATCCGCTTGTTGCGGTCGCGCAGGATCGCCAGGGTGCCCATGATGAAGGCGGCGGCCAGCCCGACCAGCAGCAGGTGGCGGGCGAACTGTTCGTTGTAGACCGCGCGGAACTCGCGGCTGGTCAACAGATCCGGAAAATGGAAGCAGGCCACGCCCATCAGGCTTAGCAGGCCCAGCAGAGCCGAGCCGTAGGCGAAGAACGAGCGTTGTGGTCGGGCCATCCGCTGGCATCCAGGTGAAAGGGCGGGGCTATTGTGGGCGCCGGAGCCGGCGTAACGGAAGAGGCATTTGCGGCTGCGGTGGCAGCCCGGGTATTAATTTGGAAAACAAGCAGTGCTACATTCCGGGCATGCACACATGCCGGCCAAGGCCGGATGCTTTCGACACGGAGCACGACGATGCCGAGGATGCTTTCCGCCCTGCTGTTGATCCTGCTGGTCACCGCCTGCAGCAGTGATGGCGATTTCCACACCGCCCCGCCCAGCCTGCGCGAGGTCACCGCCGCCAATCAGTGCATGCAGCAGTGCCAACGCCAGTACGACAGTTGCATGACCAACCGGACGGGATTTGGCAGCGGCGACAGCTGTGGCGCCGGGGTGGCGACCCAGCGCGACGCGAAGTGCGACAAGATCGACAACCCGGAGCTGCGCAAGGCATGCCAGGCCAGCAGCGACTACTGCCGCAACCGGCTGCCCGCGCTGACCTGCGGCGAGGATAACAGCCGGTGCACCAGCCGCTGCGGGGGCAGCTGAGGCACGGCCTTAGGCCGGCAGGATCGCCAGCACCGTCTCCGGCGGCCGGCACAGGCGTGCGCCGCGCGGGGTCTCCACGATCGGGCGGTTGATCAGCTCCGGGTGGGCGACCATCGCCTCGATCAGCGCGGCATCGGGCAACGCGTCGTCGTCCAGCCCGAGCGAACCATAGGCCGGCTCCTTGCTGCGCAGCAACGCGCGCGGGGCGATGCCCATGCGCGTGATCAGCCCTGCGAGCGTGGCACGGTCCGGCGGCGTCTTCAGGTACTCGACCACCACCGGCTCGATGCCGTGTTCACGCAGGATCTCCAGCGCCCCGCGCGAGTTGCTGCAGCGCGGGTTGTGCCAGATCGTCACGGCCATCAATACCACTCCAGCAGCGACACACCCAGGCCGACATAGGTGGCCTTGTGGTTGTAATCGATCATGCTCTCGCCGTAACCATCGAAGATCTGCACGTGGCCGCGCAGCAGATTGCTGATCGGGAAGCCGTAATCGAGCTGCAGCGCACCGTGCGAACGGTCGCCGCCGCGCAGCGAGTGACGCGCCATCAGCGAGACTTCGTGACCGTTCTTGTTCCAGGTCAGGGTGGCGTCACCGCGGCCCATGTAATCGGAGATGTCCGGGTTGTTGTCGTCCTTGCGATCTTCCGGAATGCGATACCACGGGCGCAGCACCAGCGCCCAGTTTTCGCGGTCCAGGCCGACGGTGGCGATCACCCGGTTCCAGCTGCGCGACAGGGGATCGGCGCGACCGTTGGACATGTGGTTGATGCTGATCCCGCTCATGCGCCCGCGCCAGCCGCCGATCGAATAGCCGTTGCGGAACATCAGCATCACTTCCGGCTCGTAATTGGTCTCACGGAACGGGCGCGAGTTGTCGGCGTTGTAGGCCTGCCAGCGCGAGCTCTGCGTGTAGCCGGCCCAGATGTCGCCGTTGTCGCCGAACAGGTTCTCCACGATCTTGGTCTTGAAGCTGAGCTGGAACTTCAGTTCCGCGCTGTCCAGCTGCTGCGAGGTGGTGACCGTGTTGACCGGATTGGGCGACTGCGGCATCTGGTTCTTGTCGCTGGTCCAGAACGCGGGAAGCAGGTAGACCGGCTTGTAGGCGCGCAGCTGGAACGCGCCGAGCTTGGAGTCCTGCGCGAGCTCCCAGCGGCTGTCGAGCAGCGAGCCCTTGCCGGCATTGGCCAGCGCATCTTCATGGCCGTCGTTCTTGAACACTTCTCCGAGGCGCTGCTTGACCCGCTGCGTCGCGGGCGCGTCGGCGTCGGCACTGCGGGCGGCATGACGTTCTTCCCGGCGCTCCTGCTTGGCGGCGGTGGCAGCGGCATCGGCGGCCAGGGTGACCTCGGGCGTACGCCCGAACAGCGTGTCGTAGCAGGCCAGGCGCGCTGCGTCAGTGTCCACCTGGGCGCAGGCCTCCGGCGAGGCCGGGGTGGGCGCGGCTTCCTGGGCAGCAGCAGGCAGCGCCGCGCAGGCCAGGGCCAGGGCGGTGAACAGGGCGGAGCGGGAATGGGGAATGGTCATGGGAGCAGGGCCGCGTGACAAGAATGAATGGGTCAACCGGCACAGTGTGGCCGCTGAGGACTATTCCCGCCAGCGCACGACACGGTCGATCTGATCCGGTTTATGCCGGTCAATGGTGTGGTCAGGGCGTGAAGCCGTCACGCCGCCGCCGGTCAGAAGAACCACGCGAACGCGAACAGGCCCAGCATCGCGATCACCAGCGCCAGTTTCAAGGCGAACCCGAGCAGGATGCCAACCCAGGTTGCCAGGCCCACCTTGGTCGAATGGCCGAGCTCGCGGGTATGCCAATACTCGCCCAGCAGCGCACCGGCGAGCGGCCCGACGAACAGGCCGATCGGCATGAAGAACAGCCCGGCGATGCTGCCGATGAAGGTGCCCCACAGCGCCTTGCGGCTGGCGCCGACCCGCTGGGCGCCGACCACCGTGGCGAGGATGTCCACCGCGAAGGAGAGCAGGGTCAGCAGCCCCAGTACCGCCAGCGGCAACCAGCCCACATGGGCAAAGCCATCTGCCCATGCCGCCAGCAGCAGGCCGGCGAACACCAGGGGAATTCCGGGCAGGGCCGGGAGGAGGATGCCGGCGATGCCGACCAGTACCAGGAGGGCTGCTAGCAGATACAAGATGAATGAAGGGTCCATGCTGTCGAGTATGGTTCCTGAAATGGGGTTGACATCGTAAGCTTTTAGCTAGTTGCTTTTTCGTTTTGCCCGGGTTAAGTTGCAGACGCTGAGCTTGGCAAGGTCACCGTGGATCGTGGCCTGATGATGGTAGATCTTCCAGATCCGCTGCATCGTTGCACCCCGCTTCCCCTTGCTGTCAGCCGCCTGTACGGGTGTATCCAACAACAAGACAGTTAGGGAGTAGCTGAGATGGCTGAGAAGGGCACCGTCAAGTGGTTCAACGACGCGAAGGGTTTCGGGTTCATCAGCCGTGAGAGCGGCGAAGATGTGTTCGTGCACTTCCGTGCGATCGAATCCCAGGGCTTCAAGAGCCTGAAGGAAGGTCAAGCGGTCGAGTTCGAAGTGGTCACGGGCCAGAAGGGCCTGCAGGCCGACAAGGTCAAGCCGCTCTGAGCGCAGACCGGGTCCTGCCTGGTTGAAACACGAAAAGGGCCCGCTTGCGCGGGCCCTTTTTTATTTACGTGTGCGTTGCGCGCCGATCAGCGCAGGATCACCTTGCCGTTGACCACGCGGACGTAGGTGTTCTCGCGGATACCACCCAGATCACGCTGGTTGACGACGACGGTACGGCCGTCATCCATACGCACGGTGATGTCGAACGTATCGCTGGTCACGTTCTTCTGGATCTGGTTGCCGGCCAGCGCACCACCCACCGCGCCTGCGGCGGCGGCGATGTTCTTGTTGCCACGGCTGCCACCGGTGTGGTCGGAGATCTCATGGCCGGCGACGGCGCCGACGATGCCACCCAGCACCGCGCCGGTCGCGCTCGGTGCGCTGCGGCCCGAAGCGACCTGATTGATACGGGTCACGATGCCGCAGTCCGCGCAGCGGTTGGTGTTGTAGTTGCCGCCGGAATTGCCGTAACCGTTGTTGTAACCACTGCTGCCGTAGCCCGGCGAGGTGGTGGCACAGCCAGCCAGGGCGACGGTGGCAACGGCAGCGGCGGCAATCAGTTGAATCTTCATGGTGTATCTCCTGGCCAGAGGGGTGGTCGAATGCGTCTGGTGCGCATGGAGCAGATCGTGTCCTGTGCTGCGTGAACAGCGTGCCAATCCCGGTGCGCCAGGGTGGCTGGAAGATGAATCAGCGGAAATCCTGGTGGCAGGCCTTGCAGTCTGTCTGGATCTTCTCCACCAGCGTAGCCATGCCCGGGCAGTCGGTCGGCGGCGCGGCCAGGGCCTCATTGAGGGTGGCGCGCAGGGCGCTGGCGTGCTGCTGGAAGCCTTGGCTGTCCTTCAGGCCGGGAAAGGCCAGGTCCAGATCATTGGAGAGCGAGCGCAGCGTCTGCAGCCGCGGCACGGTGTCGGCCAGGCTGCAGCGGTTCTGCGCCTGCGCCGCCTGAAGCAACTGCACCTGGCGGTTCATCACGTGCATCAGCGAATCCGGGAAGGGGTCCTGGCGGGCCTGGATCGCGCGCGAGACCATCACCGTGGCGATCAGGCCGATCACCAGGCCAAGCAGGCCGACGAACAGATAGCGGTACGCGGCGGACGGGCGGCGGGGCGGGGACATAGGGTCGTTCATGGTGAGGGCTTCGGTGAGGGTGGCTGCGGCGATGGTACGACGCGTCCTGTCCACGGCGCGTCCCGGACCGCCCTGTGCACATTAAAATAGGGGCATGAAGAACGACGTATTGCGCGAACGATTTGCCGGCATCGACCGGTTGTATGGGGTAGGCACCGTGGATCTGCTTGCCACCCGCCGGGTGGCGGTGGTGGGCATGGGCGGCGTCGGCTCGTGGGTGGTCGAAGCGCTGGCGCGCACGGCGGTGGGCCATCTGACCCTGATCGATGCCGATGACATCTGCGTGTCCAACACCAACCGCCAGCTGCCGGCGCTGGCCGGCCAGTACGGCCGCAACAAGGCCGAGGCGATGGCCGAGCGCTGCCGGGCGATCAACCCGGACATCAGTGTCGATGCGGTCGCCTCCTTCTTGACCGTGTCCAACATGGTCGAGCTGCTGGACCGCGATTTCGATCTGGTGATCGATGCCTGCGACAGCTTCCGGGTCAAGGTCGAGACCATCGCCTGGTGCCGCCGCCGCAAGCTGCCGATCCTGACCGTGGGCGCGGCCGGCGGTCGTACCGATCCCACCCTGGTGCGGATCCGCGATGTCTCGCGCACCGAACACGACGCGATGATGGCGCTGATCCGCAAGAAGCTGCGCAGCGATTTCAACTTCCCCAAGAACGCCTCGCGTTACTTCGGCGTGCCGGCGGTGTACTCGCTGGAAAACGTGAAGTACCCGCAGGCCGACGGCAGCGTGTGTGGCATCCGCCCGAACCTAGGGGCCGATGCGGCGCTGAAGCTGGACTGCGGCGCCGGGCTGGGCGCGGCCACGCATATCACCGGCGCGTTCGCGTTCGCGGCGGTGGGCAAGGCGCTGGAGATGTTGATGAAGAAGCCGGCCACGGCGGTCACGGCCGACTGAGCCGCTGCGGTCACGCAGTGGACCGGCTTACGCGTCCAACCCGAGGCCGGGCCGGTCCGCGACGACTTTCGCCACAAAGTCCATGACCGTGCGTACCGATGGCGAGCGCCGGAGGTCACGGTGCACCACCAGCCAGATGTCACGCGAGAACGGCGCCCCGTCATGCTCCAGCGGAGTCAGTCCGGGCGCGGCATCACCCAGAAAGCGCGGCAACGCGGCCACGCCCGCTCCGGCCAGAGCGGCTGCCCGATGACTGCTGATGTCGCTCAGTTCGCACGCCACGGTCCGGCTTCCCGCGATCTGCAGCAGCCACTGCTGCTGGGGCATGTCAGCAAACTGCGTGTCATAGGCAATGAAGGCCCAGTCTTCGGGCCGACGGGTGGCGACGTACTCGTGGCTGGCATAGAGCGCGAACGGCATTCGTCCGATTCTGCGCACAACGCTGCTGGCTTCCTTGGGACGGACCAGCCGCAGAGCCACATCCGCCTCGCGGCGGGCGAGTGATACCTGCTGGGCTTGGGCCGACACGGAAAGTTGAATGCCGGGCTGCGCTGCCCGGAAGTCGGCAACCCGTTCCGCCAGCAGGTGCGCCACCAGCACTGGCGGTGCACTAAGCGTCACCCTGGCATTGACGGCCTCCTGGCTGGCCCGGCTCACGCGGGCGACAGCAAATGCTGAGGCGTCCATGGCCTTGGCGTGCTCGTAAATCTGGACGCCCATCCCGGTAAGGCGGACGGAGCGTGGCAAGCGCTCGACCAGCGCAACCTGCAGTTCGACCTCCAGCGCCGCAACACGACGGCTGACGGTTGCATGGTCGACATGCAACGCCCGAGCCGCGCCTGACAAGGTGCCGTCGCGCGCAACCGCCAGGAAATGACGGAGATTCTCCCAGTCGAACATCGGTGCGTTTTCGCAGGTATGGGGTGTGATTTCGGGGAATTTTCGAGGGTGCTCGCCAAGCCTAGCATGGGCGGTCTCTTCTGCTTGTGGGACCCCAATGACAGCTTTTTCTGCTTCCGCGCGCGGTACGCTCTGGGCCGCCGCGCTCGGCTTCGTGGTGGTGCTGCTGGACATCAGTGTGGTCAATGTTGCACTGGATGCCCTGCAGCATGAATTTTCAACCGATGTGGCCGGCTTGCAGTGGGTGGTCAATGCCTACACCTTGGCTTTCGCCGCACTGCTGCTTACCAGCGGGGCGCTGGGCGACCGCTTCGGCGCGCGCCGGCTCTATCTCTCGGGCTTGGTGGTGTTCACTCTGGCGTCGGCTGCCTGCGGGCTTTCGGGCAGTCTGACTGTGATGGTCGGGGCCAGACTGATCCAGGGCATGGGCGCGGCGTTGCTGGTACCCAACTCGCTGGTCATGGTGCAGCAGGCATTTCCGGACAGCCAGGCACGTAGTCGTGCCGTCGGTTGGTGGGGCGCTCTCGGGGGAGCGGCTCTGGCTGCCGGTCCCGTGCTGGGCGGAGTGCTGGTAGCGCATGCAGGCTGGCGCAGCGTGTTTCTGATCAACCTTCCGATGGGTTTGATCGGGATCTGCCTGACGCTTCGGCATGCGGCGCCTTCCGGCGGCGGACATCGGCGTGGCCTCGATTGGAGTGGGCAGGTGGCTGCCATGGTTGCGCTGGCAGCGACGACCATGACCCTGATCGAGGCAGGTCAGCTGGGTTGGGGGCATGGCGTGGTGCGCGGAGGGGCCCTGTTGGCGCTCATGTCCCTCACGGCCTTCCTCTGGATTGAAGCTCGCAGCACCTCACCCATGCTGCCATTGAATCTGTTTCGGAATCACACGTTCTCCATCGTCTCGCTGGCAGGCGTCGCGGTGAATTTCGCCTATTACGGGCTGATTTTTGTGTTCAGTCTGTTTTTTCAGATGCAGCAGCATCTATCCCCGCAACAGACCGGCCTGGCCTTTCTGCCGATGACCCTCGTTCTGGTCGCACTCAATGTGGTGGCGGGGCGCCTGATTACGCGGCTCGGTCCCAGGTTGCTGATGTTCATGGGTCTTGCGCTGGCAGGATCGGGTTACCTGTTGTTGATGCCGGTGAGCATCGGGGGCCATTACGCGCTGTTGATCGTACCGATGCTGATGGCGGCAAGCGGGGTCGCCTTGGTGGTGCCGACCATGACCAACGCGACGCTTGCATCGGTCGACCGGTCGCGGGCAGGCATCGCCTCCAGCGTACTGAACTGTGCGCGACAGGTCGGCGGCATGCTGGGTGTCGCCCTGTTTGGTAGCCTGATCGGCGATGGCGCGCCGGATGCGTTCATGCATGGCATGCACATCTCGATCGGCATGTCGGCGGCAGCGCTATTGCTGGCGAGCGTCCTGTGCTGGTCTGGCATGCGGCCGGGGCCGCTGCACCCGTTGCGCGCTTCAGGAGAAACCGTGAAGCCCGAATAGGCTGCGCGCATTGGCCGTGGTCTGCGCGGCAATCACGTCGGCCCGCTCCCCGCGCAGCCGCGCCACCGTCTCCAGGATCACCGGCAAGCGTGCCGGTTCATTACGCTCTCCGCGGATCCCAGCATCCGGCTGATCCGGCGCATCGGTTTCCAGGAGCAGCTGCTCCAGCGGCATGCTGGCGACCAGGCGGTGCAGGCGCTGGGCGCGGTCATAGGTGAGCGGGCCGCCCAGTCCGATCAGGAAGCCCAGCTGGTGCAGTTGCCGCGCCTGCTCGGGGCTGCCGGAGAAGCTGTGCACCACGCCGCGCAGCCCGCCGATCTGCTTGATCGCCGCGATCACCGCATCCACCGCGCGGCGCGCATGCACGATCACCGGCAGGTCGAATTCGCGTGCCAGCCGCAGCTGGCCCAGGAAGTAGTGCAGCTGAGCGTCCACGTCCAGACCCTCCACGAAGAAGTCCAGCCCGCATTCCCCAACCGCGCAGGGGCGCTCGCGTTCGAGCCACGCACGCAGAGCCTCCAGGTGTTCGGGGCAATGCTGGTCCAGAAACATCGGGTGCAGTCCGTAGGCCGGGTGCAGCCCGTCGGCCAGCCGGCACGCATCGCGCAGGCCGGGCCAACTGGCGGCAGTGACGGCGGGAACGACCTGGGCCATGACGCCGGCCGCGCGCGCGCGCGCGATCACTACAGGGCGATCCGCATCGAACTCGCCCGCATCCAGGTGGCAGTGGCTGTCGATCAACCTCACGCGCGGCGCTTGGCCGGCAGCGGCGGGGGAAGCTTGTCGCCGCGTCGCTTCCAGTTGGCCAGCAGCAGTGTGCCCAGGCCAAACAGGATTTCATCCACGAACGGCAGCGGATCGGGAATCACCAGCGTCACCGCGAACAGGGCGGCGGTGATCTTGAACAGGGTGGGGTAGCGCAGCCGACGGGCCCATTCCAGCACCGGCAACAGTATGGGATTGGACATGAGGCACTCCTGGGCAGATGCTGTAAACGCTATCACGAGCCCAAGGCTCACCGAACCTGAATGGGCGGCCGGATGTTCACGATCCGTGGAGATTCCGTTCAGGGTGGCCGTGCTGGAATTCACTCAAGAACGTTGCGGATCGTCCGCAAGGAGCCGGTTATGAAAAGTACAACTACTACTGCGTTGGTCGCTGCGGGTGCGCTGCTGGTTGGCGGTATCGCCACCGCTGCCTTCATGAAGGGCGGCAGTTCCTCGCCCGATGCGGTGACCGCTGCTCAGACCCGGCCCACTCTGGACACCACGCCACTGGCCGACGATGGCGCGCGCACCGATCAGCTGGCCATTGAAGACAAGGCGGGCAAGCTCGAGTACGCCGACATCGTCAAGGTCGATCCGCTGACCAAGAAGGAAAAGGCCTACGCCACCGTGATCGGCACCGAGCCGGTGCGCGAGACCTCCAGCACGCAGACGCCGCATGAAGTCTGCCAGGACGTGGTGGTGCAGGAACGCCTGCCCGAGCGCGACGGCAACGTTGGCGGTACCGTCGCCGGTGCCGTCATCGGTGGCCTGCTGGGCAACCAGGTCGGTGGTGGCAATGGCCGCAAGGCCGCCACGGCCGCCGGTGCCGTTGCCGGCGGCATGATCGGCAACCAGGTGGACAAGCGCCATGTGGGTGGCCGCGTGGTCAACCGCACCGAGCGCCAGTGCCATACCGAAACCGCGACCTCCGAGTCGACCCGCGTGACCGGCTACAACGTGACCTACCGCAATGAAGACGGCACCACCGGCACCATGCGCATGGCCAGCAAGCCGGGCAACCGCATCCCGATGGGCACCACCAATGCGGTCACCGGTTACAACGTGACCTACCGTTACGACGGCGCCGAGAAGACCGTGAAGATGGACAACAAGCCGAGCAGCGATCGCCTGCCGGTGATCGACGGCCAGCTGGTCACCCAGACCGCTGCACTGGATGCGAACAGGCAGTAAGTTCCTGCCGCGTCAATGCACCACCAGCACGCCGGCATCTGCCGGCGTGCGGCGTTTTGGGGCGAGCCGCACGGCACGCCGGTCACGGCATCTGCGATCATCCCGGCACGCATGCAACACACGAGGACGCCATGAGCATTTTCGACCTCCGGCTGGAGACCGACCGTCTGATCCTGCGCCCACCGCGCGCCGAGGATTTCGATGCCTTCCTGCGCTTCTGCTCGGACCCGGAGGTGATGCAGCACCTCGGTGGCGTGCAGGCCCCGTCGCAGGCGTGGCGCAGCTTCAGCTGCCTGGTCGGCAGCTGGCATCTGTACGGATTTTCGATGTTCTCGGTGATCGAAAAGAGCAGCGGTGAGTGGGTCGGCCGCATGGGCCCCTGGCAGCCGCTGGACTGGCCGGGCACCGAGGTCGGCTGGAGCATCCGCCGCGAGAGCTGGGGCAGGGGCTATGCGCCCGAAGCGGCCGTGGCGAGCATGGACTGGGCGTTCGACACGCTGGGCTGGGACGAGATCATCCACACCATCGATGCCGCGAACGAAAACTCCAGGATCGTCGCGCGCAAGCTGGGCAGCTCGCTGCTGCGCATGGGCGAGCTGCCGCCACCGCATGCCGGCAAGCCGATCGAGATCTGGGGCCAGTCGCGCCAGCAATGGCGGCAGCGACGCGCCGGCCAACGGTGATGCTGCACCCGCGCTTGGCAAATGCGAGGCGGTGAGGCCAGACTCGGCAGCGCGGGCAAGCCGCCCGCGGTGCATGCGCAAGAGGGTAGCGATGACGTCGTTGCGGGCTCCATTGACGGTGTACGGCATGTCCGTGTCGGGCAACTGCCACAAGGTACGGATGCTGCTGGAGCAGCTGGGCACGCGCTACCACTGGGTCGAGGTCGACAGCGCGCACGGCCAGACCCATACGCCGGATTTCCTGGCGATCAATCCCAATGCCAAGGTGCCGCTGGTGCAGCGCGATGATGGGCGGGTGCTGCCCGAATCCAACGCGATCCTGTTCTGGCTGGCCGAGGGCACGCCGTATCTGTCCACGGATGGCTGGGAGCGCGCACAGACGCTGCGCTGGATGTTCTTCGAACAGTACAGTCACGAACCGTGCCTGGCGGTCGCACGTTTCATCAGCGGCTGGACACCCTTGGACTCGCCGCGCCGCAACGAGCTGCCGCGCCTGCGCGAGCGCTCGGCACAGGCCCTGGCGGTGATGGAAGAGCACCTGGTCACGTCGCCTTGGTTCAGTGGCCGCGCGTACGGCATCGCCGATATCGCGCTGTTCGCTTACACGGATGTCGCGGCGGATGGCGGCATCGCGCTGGCCCCGTATCCGGCCGTCCAGGCCTGGCTGCAGCGCGTGCGCGAGCAGCCGCGCTTCATCCCCATGCCCGCACCGCTGCCGGAGGTGCAGGCCCTGTTCGCGCAGTCCCGCTGAGTTCGTGCGGTTATCCGCCTACGCAACACGTCCCGGAGGGTGATGCATGTTTGCCGTGGTTCCCGATCCGATTCCCGCGCGCATGAAGGGCCTCAACCGGGCCGAGATCTGCGACGCCAACTTCATCGATTTCGTGCAGCAGTGGCGTGGCGAGCCTGCGCCGAGGCCAGCCCCCGGCAGCCCCGTCCTGCCCGGCAGCACGCTGGATGCGCAGGGCTTTGCCGACCTCTTCGAGTCGCAGCTGATCAGCCGCCACCTGGACCTGATGGCGCGCGTGCTGCGGGTGCAGAACAAGGTCTTCTACACCATCGGTTCGTCCGGGCATGAAGGCAATGCGCTGGTGGCGCGGCTGGCCCGGCATACCGATCCGGCCTTCCTGCATTACCGCTCCGGCGGCTTCATGGCCGAGCGCTTCCGCAAGCTGCCGGGCATGGATCCGGTGATGGATGCGGCGCTTTCGTTTGCGGCCAGTCGGGACGATCCTGCCAGCGGCGGACGCCACAAGGTGTGGGGCAGCAAGCCCCTGTGGGTACTGCCGCAGACCTCGACGATCGCCTCGCACCTGCCCAAGGCCCTGGGCACCGCGCTGGCCATCGAAAGCGGGCGACGCATCGGTCACACGCTGCCGATTCCCGAGGACAGCGTGGTGATCTGCTCCTTCGGCGATGCCTCGGCCAACCACGCCACCGCGCAGACCGCGTTCAACACGGCGGCGTGGGCGGCCTACCAGCGGCTGCCAGCGCCGATCCTGTTCGTCTGCGAAGACAACGGCATCGGCATTTCGGTCAAGACCCCGGACGGCTGGATCGCGCAGAGTTTCGCGCACCGCCCGGGCCTGGATTACTTCTTCGCTGATGGGCTGGATCTGGTCGAGGGGCATGCGCAGGTCGAGCGCGCGCTGGCGCATTGCCGGCAGACCCGCCGTCCGACCTTCCTGCACCTGCGTACCACGCGTTTGATGGGCCATGCGGGCACCGATTTCGAGATCGAATGGCGGCCGTTGCCGGAGCTGTGCGCCGCCGAGGCCAGCGATCCGCTGCTGCGCTCGGCGGCGATCGCGATGCAGTCCGGGTGGATGACCGCCGCGCAGGTGCTCGATCTGTACGAGCGCGTGCGCGCGCGCTGTTTCGCGGCGGCCGCCGAGGCGGATCGACGCCCGAAGCTGACCGCTCTCGCCGAGGTCATCGCCCCACTGGCGCCGTATTCGCCGGCGGCGGTGCATGCCGAAGCCACGCGCGTGGCCGCCGATGACGCGCGTGCTGCCGCATTTGGGGGTGCGTCGCAGTTGCCGGAAACACAGCCGCCGCGCCATCTGGCGATCCAGATCAACCAGGCCCTGCACGATCTGATGGCCAAGTACCCGGCCACGCTGCTGTTTGGCGAGGACGTCGCGCAGAAAGGTGGGGTGTACACGGTCAGCAAGGGGCTGCTCAAGGCATTTGGCCCACGCCGCGTGTTCAACACCCTGCTGGACGAAACCATGATCCTGGGCATGGCGCAGGGCCTGGCCAACCTGGGCATGCTGCCGATCCCGGAGATCCAGTACCTGGCTTACCTGCACAACGCGGCCGACCAGCTGCGTGGCGAGGCGTGCTCGCTGCAGTTCTTCTCCAACGATCAGTACCGCAACCCGATGCTGGTGCGCATTGCCGGGCTGGGCTACCAGAAGGGCTTCGGCGGGCATTTCCACAACGACAACTCGATCGCTGCGCTGCGCGACATTCCCGGCCTGGTGGTCGGCTGTCCCTCGCGCGGCGACGACGCGGCGATGATGCTGCGCACCCTGGCGGCGCTGGCGACCGTCGATGGCCGCGTCGCGGTGTTCCTCGAGCCGATCGCGCTGTACATGACCAAGGACCTGCACGCGCCGGGCGATGGCCAATGGCTGTTCCCGTATCCGGCCGCCGACCAGGCACTGGTGCTCGGCGAGGGCCGGGTCTACGCGCCGGAGGCCAGTGACCTGGTCATCTTCACCTACGGCAATGGCGTGCCGATGAGCCTGCGGGCGGCGCGGGCGATCGAGCAGCAGCTGGGCTGGCAGGTGCGCATTGTCGATCTGCGCTGGCTGGTGCCGCTCAATGCCGGTTTCATCGCTGGCCAGGCTGCCGATGCCCAGCGCGTGCTGGTGGTCGATGAGGGGCGGCACAGCGCCGGGGTGGGCGAGGGCGTGATCACCGCGCTGGTCGAGGCCGGGCTGGGGCACCTGCCGATCCGGCGGGTGTGCGGGGCCGATACCTACACGCCGCTGGCGGGGGCAGCATTGTGCGTGCTTCCAAGCGACAATGCGGTATTGAACGCCGCCCTCGCGCTGGCGCAGGACCATTGATACATGTGTGGATTGGCAGGCATGTTGCTGCCCGCTCCGGCAAGGGAGCAGGCAGCACTGGAAGA
Source organism: Stenotrophomonas sp. 05L413 (assembly GCF_056397945.1). Lineage (NCBI taxonomy): Bacteria > Pseudomonadati > Pseudomonadota > Gammaproteobacteria > Lysobacterales > Lysobacteraceae > Stenotrophomonas > Stenotrophomonas sp. 05L413. The sequence continues at coordinate 286,338 of NZ_JBFTOL010000001.1, read as the reverse complement.
ACAGGCGCGGCGCATGGGCGACGCATTGGTGCACCGCGGCCCGGATGACAGCGGGGTGTGGGCCGATGCCTCGGCCGGCATCGCGCTGGCGCACCGCCGGCTGAGCATCCTGGACCTGTCGCCGCTGGGCCATCAGCCGATGACCTCGGCCGATGGCCGTTATGTGCTGGCCTACAACGGCGAGGTCTACAACTTCGCCGAGCTGCGCGCCGAGCTGGAAGCGCTGGGCCACGGCTTCCGCGGCCATTCGGATACCGAAGTGCTGCTGGCCGCGATCACCGAGTGGGGCTTCGATGAGACCCTGCAGCGCAGCAACGGCATGTTCGCCATCGCCTTGTGGGACCGCGCGGAGCGCTGCCTGTGGCTGGCCCGCGACCGGGTCGGCAAGAAACCGCTTTACTACGGCTGGGCCGGTGAAACGCTGGTGTTCGGCTCCGAGCTCAAGGCCCTGTGGCAGCACCCGGCCTTCGACAACGAGGTCGACCGCGATGCGCTCACCCTGCTGCTGCGGCTGGATTACATTCCCGCGCCGCACTGCATCCACGAACGCTGTTTCAAGCTGATGCCCGGCCGCGTGCTGCGGCTGGATGCTGAGGCGGTAGCCGCCGGTGCTGCCGCGCATCGCCCGGACCAGTTGCAGCAGCCGTTCTGGAACGCGCGCGAGCGCATGCAGCAGGCCCTGGCCGCGCCGTTCACCGGTAACGATGCCGAGGCCGAAGAACGTCTGGATGCCGTGCTGCGCGACGCGGTGGCGCTGCGCATGGTGGCCGATGTGCCGGTCGGCGTCTTCCTCTCCGGCGGCACCGATTCCTCGGTGGTGGCCGCCTTGATGCAGGCACAGTCGAGCCAGCCGGTGCACAGTTTCAGCATCGGCTTCACCGGCTCGGATCATGACGAGGCGCCGCTGGCCAAGTCGCTGGCCCAGCACCTGGGCTGCGATCACACCGAGCTGTATGTCAGCGGTGCCGACGCGCTCGCGGTGGTGCCCAGCCTGCCGGCAATGTTCGATGAACCCTTCGCCGATGCCTCGCAGGTGCCCACGGCGCTGGTTGCCAAGCTGGCGCGGCAGGGCGTGACCGTGGCGCTGTCCGGCGACGGTGGCGATGAACTGTTCTTCGGCTACACCCGTTACCAGCGGGCGATGCGCAACTGGCGCCTGCTCGGCAAGGTGCCGGCGCCGCTGCGGCGCTGGATGGCCAGCCATGCGCATACGCAGGGCGAGGCCTCGCGCACGGGCGGGCTGGCCGCGCTGCTGGCCGAGTCCGGCGCGCGCGGCATCGGCGATGTCTACCGCAACCGCATTTCGCGCTGGCGCGATCCGGTGGCCGCCGTTCGCGGTGCACAGGCGGCTGGCAGTTTCTACGACCTGGCCGATCCGCTGCACGGCGCCGGCTCACCGGCGGACGCGATGATGCTGGCCGATTTCAGTACCTATCTGCCCGATGATCTGCTGTGCAAAGTGGACCGCACCAGCATGGCGGTCAGCCTGGAGGCGCGTGCCCCGCTGCTGGACTGGCGGGTGGCCGAGTTCGCCTGGTCGCTGCCGATGGCGATGAAACAGCGCGATGGCGTCAGCAAGTACCTGCTCAAGCGCGTGCTGGGCCGCTATGTACCGCAGGATATGGTGCACCGCCCCAAACGCGGCTTCGGTGCCCCGGTCAGCGCGTGGCTCAAGGGCGACCTGCGTGGCTGGGCCGATGAACTGCTGGATCCGGCGCGGCTGGCCGAGGAGGGGGTGTTCAACGTCGAGGCGGTGGCGCCGCTGTGGCAGCAGTTCAAGCAGGGCGAGCGCAAATGGCACACGCATCTGTGGAACGTGCTGATGTTCCAGGCCTGGCAGGCGCATTGGCGCAAGGCACGCGCCGACGTGACGCGCGCATAGCGCCACGCGTGCGAGTACATCTGGACGGAAGGCAGCCACCCATGGGTGGCTGACGCCGCCTTCACCGTTGCCGAAGGTGGGCCCGCCTAGGCTGGGCCTTTCCCCCAACGGAGCGAACGTGATGGCCGAATACAAGATTGCCGTACTGGTCGGCAGCCTGCGCAAGGGCTCGCACAACCAGGCGTTGGCTCACGCGCTGGAGAAACTGGCCACCGGCAAGGCGGTGTTCTCCTACGTGGAGATCGGCGACCTGCCGTTGTACAACCAGGATTTCGACAAGGACTATCCCAGCCAGGGCCTTCGCTTGAAGCAGCAGATCCGGGATGCCGATGCGGTGCTGTTCGTCACCCCCGAATACAACCGCTCGGTCCCGGGCGTGCTCAAGAACGCCATCGACCTGGGCTCGCGCCCGTATGGCGACAGTGCCTTCGCCGGCAAGCCGGCGGCGGTGATCGGCGCCTCGATCGGGGTGATCGGCACGGCGCTGGCCCAGCAGCACCTGCGCAACATCCTGGCCTACCTGGACATGCCGGTGCTGGGCCAGCCCGAGGCCTTCCTGCACTTCAAGGAAGGGCTGATCGACGCCCACGGCACGATCAGCAACGAGGGCACCAAGGACTTCCTGCAGGGCTTCGTGGACACATTCATCGCCTGGGTCGGCACCCACGGCGGCACGCACTGATCCACCGCGAGCGGGTCAGGCTTCTGCGATAATGGCGGGGACGGGCGCCGCAAGGGCGTCCGTCGCACGCGATGCGACGGCCCCGGCCGATCGTACCGGCAGGCGCCGGTATCCCCAGCTCATCCACTGTTTATCCACAGGTTTGTGCATGGCTGCGGGGCGCCCCGCGTGCCTACCATGTCCTAGGCCTCATACTGCAGGAAGTACGCCCCCCATGTCCGCCCGTTCTGGCTTCCGTTCCGACCGCAAAGACCGCGGTGACCGCTTTGATCGCGATGAAATGCGCATCGACGCCCTGCGCGTGCCGCCGCATTCGATCGAGGCCGAACAGGCGGTGCTGGGCGGGCTGATGCTGGCCCCGGAGAGCTATGACCGGGTCAACGACCAGCTGACCGAAACCGACTTCTACCGCCGCGATCACCAGATGATCTACCGCGCGATCCGCGAGCTGTCCGAACGCGACCGCCCGTTCGATGCGGTGACGCTGGGCGAGTGGTTCGAATCGCAGGGCAAGATGGAGTTGGTCGGCGATGGCGCGTACCTGATCGAGCTGGCGAGCACCACGCCGTCAGCCGCCAACATCAGCGCCTACGCGGAAATCGTGCGTGACAAAGCGGTGCTGCGCCAGCTGATCCAGGTCGGCACGGACATCGTCAACGACGGCTTCCAGCCCGAAGGCCGCGAGAGCAGCGAACTGCTCTCGGCAGCGGAAAAATCCGTGTTCGCGATCGCCGAGCAGGGCGCGCGCGGGCGCACTGATTTCGTGGCGATGCCGGGCGCGCTGAAAGACGCCTTCGAAGAGCTGCGCAACCGCTTCGAGAACGGCGGCAACATCACCGGTCTGCCGACCGGCTATACCGATTTCGATGCGATGACCGCCGGCCTGCAGCCGACCGATCTGATCATCCTGGCCGCGCGACCGGCCATGGGCAAGACCACGCTGGCGCTGAACATCGCCGAGTACGCCGCGATCAAGTCCAAGAAGGGCGTGGCGGTGTTCTCGATGGAAATGTCGGCCTCGCAGCTGGCCATGCGTCTGATTTCCTCCAACGGCCGCATCAACGCCCAGCGCCTGCGTACCGGTCAGCTGGAAGATGAGGATTGGAGCCGGGTCACCGGTGCGATCCGGATGCTGAAGGAAACCAAGATCTTCATCGACGATACGCCGGGCGTGTCGCCGGAAATCCTGCGTTCCAAGTGCCGCCGCCTCAAGCGCGAGCACGACCTGGGCCTGATCGTGATCGACTACCTGCAGCTGATGAGCGTGCCGGGCAACAGCGAAAACCGCGCGACCGAAATCTCGGAGATCTCGCGGTCGTTGAAGGGCCTGGCCAAGGAACTCAACGTGCCGGTCATCGCGCTCTCCCAGCTCAACCGCTCGCTGGAAACGCGTACCGACAAGCGCCCGGTGATGGCCGATCTTCGTGAATCCGGCGCTATCGAGCAGGATGCGGACATGATCGTGTTCATCTACCGCGACGACTACTACAACAAGGAAACCTCGCCGGACAAGGGCCTGGCGGAGATCATCATCGGCAAGCACCGAGGCGGCCCGACCGGCTCGTGCAAGCTCAAGTTCTTCGGCGAATACACCCGGTTCGACAACCTGTCGCACGATTCGGTGGGTTCGTTCGAGTAACGCCGAAAGCGTTACGGTAGTGCCGGCTGCTGGCCGGCTCCTATGGAACTGTCATCGTGCAGAGCCGGCCAGTGGCCGGCTCTGCCGTTTCATCGGCGTAAGCCGGGTTTCGTCGCAAACCCGTTGCAGTGCGCCCGGGCAGGGCGCGATGGTGGTCTCCGGGCGGCAGGGTGCCGCCAACGGAGACGTGCGATGAAGACCCTGTTCGCCTTGGGGGTGTGGTGCCTGCTGTTCGTGCTGTGCTGGCCGCTGGCGGTTCTGGCCCTGGTGGCGTGGCCGTTCGTGTGGCTGTTGAGCCTGCCGTTCCGGCTGGTGGGCATCACCTTCTCGGCACTGTTCGCGTTCCTGGGCGCGCTGCTCATGCTGCCGGCGCGGGTCCTGGGGGGCGGGCGCACGGCGACGGCCTGAACAACACCGCGATCGGGTAGTGCCGGCCGCTGGCCGGCTGCTCTTCTGTCGGGATGGCGTGGAGCCGGCCAGCGGCCGGCACTACCGATGGCGTGGAGCCGGCCAGCGGCCGGCACAGTACCTGTCGCCCACAAAAAACCCCGCCGAGGCGGGGTTTTTCGTTACGGCACCAACGCCGGCTCAGTTCGCCTTGTGGATCGCGCGCTTGCTGACGGCCATAGCGGCGTCATGCACCACTTCGGACAACGACGGGTGGGCGTGGCAGATGCGCGCCAGGTCGTCGGCCGAACCGCTGAACTCCATGGTCAGCACGCCTTCGTGCACCAGCTCGGAGACATTCGCGCCAACCAGGTGCATGCCCAGGATGCGATCGGTCTCGGCATGCGCCAGGACCTTCACGAAGCCGGTCGGCTCGATCATCGCCACGGCACGGCCGTTGGCGGCGAACGGGAAGCTGCCCGCCTTGTACGGGATGCCTTCGTCCTTGAGCTGCTGCTCGGTCTTGCCGACCCAGGCCAGCTCCGGCTCGGTGTAGATCACCCACGGGATGGTGTCGAAGTTGACGTGGCCCGGCAGGCCCGCGATCAGCTCGGCCACGGCGATGCCTTCTTCGAAGCCCTTGTGCGCCAGCATCGGGCCGCGCACGCAGTCACCGACCGCCCAGACGCCATTGACGCCGGTGTGGCAGTGCGCGTCCACTTCGATCTGGCCACGCTCGTTGATCTTGACGCCGGTGCCTTCGGCCAGCAGGCCCTTGGTGGCGGCGCGACGGCCAACGGCCACCAGCAGCTTGTCCACGATCAGGCTCTTCTCGCCTTCACCATCGGTGTAGGTCAGGGCGACTTCCTTCTTCTTGCCCTTGCCGGTCACCTCGGCCTTGGAGACCTTGGCGCCCAGACGGATGTCCAGGCCCTGCTTCTTGAATTCCTTCAAGGCGGTCTTGGCCACTTCGGCATCGGCGGCCGCCAGGAAGTCCGGCAGGGCTTCCAGGATGGTCACTTCCGAACCGAGGCGCTTCCAGACGCTGCCCAGTTCCAGGCCGATCACGCCGGCACCGATCACGGCCAGGCGGGCGGGGACTTCGGTGAAGTCCAGGCCGCCGACGTTGTCGACGATGGTCTCGCCGTCGAACTTGGCGAACGGCAGTTCGATCGAATCCGAACCGGCGGCGATGATGACGTTGGTGCCCTTCAGCTCGACTTCCGAGCCGTCGTGCTGCTTCACCTTGACGATGTTGCCCGGCTGCAGCTCACCGAAACCGTAATACGCGGTGACCTTGTTCGCCTTGAACAGCATGGCGATGCCGCCGGTGAACTGCTTGACGATCTTGTCCTTGCGGCCAACCATCGCCTCGACGTCCATCTTGGCGTCCTTGAAGCTGATGCCGTGGTCGCCAAAGATGTGGCCCATGTTCCAGAACTGGCGCGAGGAATCCAGCAGCGCCTTGGACGGGATGCAGCCCACGCGCAAGCAGGTGCCGCCCAGGGCCGGCTTGCCGTCCTTGCCCAGCGCAGCGTCGATGCAGGCGGTCTTCAGACCCAGCTGCGCGGCGCGGATGGCGGCATGGTAGCCGGCCGGGCCGGCACCGATGACGACGACGTCGAATTGTTCAGCCATTGAGATATTCCTTGTTTCTTTACCAGAACCCCTCCGCGCAGGCGCGGAGGGGTGGGAGGTCTTACAGGCCGAACAGCATGCGGCCCGGGTTTTCCAGCTGGTTCTTGATGTCCACCAGGAACTGGACCGAGTCCTTGCCATCGATGATGCGGTGATCGTAGGACAGCGCCAGGTACATCATCGGCGCGATCACGACCTGGCCGTTCTGGGCGATCGGACGCTCCTTGATGGCGTGCATGCCCAGGATGGCGCTCTGCGGCGGGTTGATGATCGGGGTCGACAGCAGCGAGCCGAAGGTGCCGCCGTTGGTCACGGTGAAGGTGCCGCCCTGCAGTTCTTCCAGGCTCAGCTTGCCGTCACGGGCCTTCTTGGCGTAGTCGGCGATGGTCTTTTCGATGTCGGCGAAGGACATGCGCTCGACGTTGCGCAGGACCGGGGTCACCAGACCCTTCTCGGTCGACACGGCGATCGAGATGTCCGAGTAGCCGTGATAGATGATGTCATCACCATCGATCGAGGCATTGACCAGCGGGAAGCGCTGCAGCGCGTTGGCGGCGGCCTTCACGAAGAAGCTCATGAAGCCCAGCTTGATGCCGTGGGCCTTTACGAACTCGTCCTGCAGATCCTTGCGCGCGGCCGAGACCTTGGACAGGTCGACCTCGTTGAAGGTGGTCAGCATCGCGGTGCCGTTCTTGGACTGCATCAGGCGTTCGGCGATGCGCTTGCGGATGCGGGTCATCGGCACGCGTTCTTCCGGACGTGCGCCACCGGACTTGCCGGCGCCACCGTTACGGGCGAAGTTGACGATGTCTTCCTTGGTCACTGCGCCACGACGGCCGGTGCCGTCCACGTCGGCCGGGTTCACGCCTTCAGTGATGGCGGTGAAGCGGGCGCCCGGGGGCAGGGAGTCGGCAGCGGACTTGGCGGCCGGTGCGGGCGCTGCGGCAGCGGCCGGAGCCGCCGCCTTGGCCGGTGCGGCCTCGGCCTTCTTCTCTTCCGCGGCCGGCGCCGGGGCATCGGCCACGGCGCCTTCTTCGATGATCGCCACGACCTGGCTGGAGGTCACAGTGGCGCCCACCTCGAACTTGATCTCCTTCAGCACGCCGTCGACCGGCGACGGCACTTCCAGGACGACCTTGTCGGTTTCCAGATCAAGCAGGTTTTCATCGCGCTTGACGGCATCGCCGACCTTCTTGTGCCAGGTGGCGATGGTGCCGTCGGCGACGGATTCGGGCAGTACCGGGGCTTTGACTTCGGTGGCCATGCGGGAGCTTCCTGGTTTGTCTTTTCTAGAATGAGGGGGAGAGTTATTCAGCGACCGAGTCGTTGAACGGGTTGACCAGGGCATCGGCGATCAGCTTCTGCTGTTCGATGATGTGGTCAGCCATGTGTCCAGCGGCCGGCGATGCCGAACGGGCGCGACCTGCGTAATGGATGCTCTGGCCATCGGCCAGGCACGCCTGCAGGTGGTGACGGATCTGGTACCAGGCACCCTGGTTCTGCGGTTCTTCCTGACACCACACCACATCGGCCGCCTTGCCATACTTCTTCAGCTCTGCTGCCAGTGCCACGCGCGGGAACGGATACAGCTGCTCCACGCGGATGATGGCGACATCGTCCTGGCCACGCTTGGTCTGGTCTTCCAGCAGGTCGTAGTAGACCTTGCCCGAGCACAGCACCACGCGCTTGACCTTCTTGGCGTCTGCGTTGGCATCGCCGATCAGGTGCTGGAACTCGCCGTTGGCCAGTTCCTCCAGGGTCGACACCGCCAGCTTGTGGCGCAGCAGCGACTTGGGCGACATCACGATCAGCGGCTTGCGGGTGGTCATGCGCATCTGGCGACGCAGCATGTGGTACGCCTGCGCCGGGGTCGACGGCACGCACACCAGCATGTTCTCCAGCGCGCACAGCTGCAGGAAGCGCTCCAGGCGCGCGGAGCTGTGCTCCGGGCCCTGGCCTTCGTAACCGTGCGGCAGCAGCAGGGTCAGGCCGGTGATGCGGCCCCACTTGGCTTCGCCGGCGGCGATGAACTGATCGATCACGACCTGGGCGCCGTTGGCGAAATCGCCGAACTGGCCTTCCCAGATGCACAGGGTGTTCGGATCGGTGGTGGAGAAGCCGTACTCATAGGCCATCACCGCTTCTTCGCTGAGCAGCGAATCGATGATGGTGGCCTGTTCCRGCGACTCGACCAGCTGGCGCAGCGGCAGGTAGTAGTTGTCGGTCTTCTGGTCGTGCAGGATCGCGTGGCGGTGCGTGAACGTACCGCGGCCCACGTCCTGGCCGACCAGGCGCAGGTTGTTGCCTTCGTCGAGGATCGTGGCGTAGGCCAGGTTCTCGGCAAAGCCCCAGTCGCCCGGGATCTCGCCGGCGGCCATCTTGCGGCGGTCGTCATAGACCTTGGCCACGCGCGAGTGCAGTTCCACGCCTTCAGGCACGGTGTTGATCATCTGCGCCAGCTGCTTGACCTTCTCCATGCCGACCGCGGTGGAGACCGCGTCGGAGAGCTTGCCGTTGAGCAGCTTGGGCCAATCCACGTACATCTTGCTGGTGGCCGGGGTCTTTTCGACCTGGGCCAGCTCGGTGGTGACTTCGCCGGCATCGAGCTTGTTGCGGTAGGCATCCACCAGCGCCTTGCCGCCACCGGCTTCGATCACGCCGGCAGCTTCCAGCGCCGCGGCGTACAGCTCGCGGGTGGTCTGGTGCTTGCGGATCACCTGGTACATCAGCGGCTGGGTGATCGCCGGTTCGTCGGCCTCGTTATGGCCCCAACGGCGGTAGCACATCAGATCGATGACCACGTCCTTGGCGAACTTCTGGCGGAACTCGAAGGCCAGCTGGGCAGCAAACACCACGGCTTCCGGATCGTCGCCATTCACGTGCAGCACCGGGGCGGCGATCATCTTGGCCACGTCGGTGGCGTAGCGCGTGGAGCGCGTATCCAGCGGGTTGGAGGTGGTGAAACCGACCTGGTTGTTGACCACGATGTGCACCGTGCCACCGACGGCGAAGCCGCGGGCCTGGGACATCTGGAACAGCTCCATCACCACGCCCTGGCCGGAGAAGGCCGCGTCGCCGTGGATCAGGATCGGCATCACCTGCTTGCGGGCGGTATCGCCACGACGTTCCTGGCGCGAGCGCACGCTGCCGGCCACGACGGGATCGGCGATTTCCAGGTGCGACGGGTTGAACGCCAGCGCCAGGTGGACGGCGCCGCCCGGGGTGGAGACGTCGGCGGAGAAGCCCATGTGGTACTTCACGTCGCCGGCGGAGGCGTGGTCATCGTGCTCGAACTTGCCTTCGAACTCGTCGAACAGCTTGCGCGGGCTCTTGCCGAGTGTATTGACCAGCACGTTCAGGCGGCCGCGGTGGGCCATGCCGATCACCACGTCCTTGACGCCATCCTTGCCAGCGTCACGGATGATGGTGTCCATCATCGGGATCAGCGCATCGCCGCCTTCCAGCGAGAAGCGCTTCTGGCCGACGTACTTGGTGTGCAGGTAGCGCTCCAGACCCTCGGCAGCCGTCAGGCGCTCCAGGGTGCGGCGCTGGGTATCGGCATCCAGGTTGTAGTTGCCACCGGCCAGTTCCAGGCGCTGGTACAGCCACTGGCGCTGCTCGACCTCGGAGATGTGCATGAATTCCGCACCGATCGAGCCGGTGTAGGTCTTCTTCAGGCGCTCCAGCAGGTCGCGCAGTTTCATGCGCGGCTGCCCGGCGACACCGCCGGTGCTGAACTCACTGCCCAGGTCGCTTTCCGACAGGCTGTGGAACGGCAGGCCCAGATCCGGCGGATTGGTCGGCGCGGTCAGGCTCAGCGGGTCCAGGCGGGCGGCCATGTGGCCACGCGAACGGTAGGCGGTGATCAGGCGGCCGACATTGCGCTCGCGCTCGTCGCCGGCACCGGCGGCGGTGCCGCTCTTGACGGCATTCTTGGCGGCGTCGGCAATGTGGGCGATGACGGCCGAATGCGGAATATCACCGGCTTCGCGGCCCTGGAAGCCGTCGAAGTAGGTCTTCCATTTGGGATCGACACTGTCCGGAGAAACGAGGTACTGCTCGTACAGATCCTCGATATAGGAGGCGTTGCCGCCGGCGAGCTGCGAAGATTGCGCAAACTGCTTCAGTTGATTGTCCACGATGGAGAGTCGGATTCGCTTGTGGGGTAAGGCTTCGATGATCCGGCAGGGAAAAGTGAATAGCCCTGCGCGGGCGGTATCTAACACCCCAAATTGTACCCCCATCGAGACAGGAAGGGGCACCGTACGGGCCAGTGCGGGGACCGCGGTGTCATTCCCAGACAGGTTCGGGAGCGTGGGGTGAGCTACAGGCCCAGTGCGCGCAGTTCGCTGCAATCACGCGAACGTTCCCATACGCGCTGCAAACCGTCCTGCAACGGTTGTGAACGTGCCGGCTGGGACAAACCCGCCTCACCGTCGAAGCGGTGGCCACTCAGACGAAAGTAGTAGTCGCCGGCGTCATTGAGCAGACAGGCCGATGCCGTGGCGCGGTCGATCGGATCGCTTGCTTCGCGCACCCGGAATACGCTCGGCAGGCGCTGCAGCAGGGTCAACAGGGGCGAGCCGGCCTGATGGATGGCGGCGCTGTCGTGGACGATCAGCCAGGCATGTTTGTCGTGGCGGGCGGTGGCGTAGCGGCGCAGCGCCTCCAGCACCGGCGGTGCATCAAGCAGGCCGGGGTCAAGCTGGCGGCTGTGGATCCAGAGCTGGCGGCGGGCGCGGTGGACCAGCGCGGTGGTGATCGCCACGGCGTCCTCGGCCCGGTCGATCGCGACCGCCCCGGACAGGGCCAGGCGCATGTGCTGGTGGGCGATGCCGGCCTCTTCGAACACCTCGCCCTCGGGCAGGAAGCCCTGCCGGGTGTAGAACACGCGGGCCGGCAGCTGCGCATGCAGCCCGACCTCGCGCCAGCCACGGGCCCGCGCCTGCTGGATCAGGGCCTGCAGCAGGGCGTCGCCGACGCCTTTGCCGCGCCAGGCCGCAAGCACCGCCATCCGGCCGATCCGGCCCTCCGGGGTGAGCCGGCCGGCACCGATCGGCGTGCCGTCGGTGTCCCGGGCCAGCACGTGCACGCTAAGGGGATCGAGCGCGTCGATCTCCAGCTCGGCCGGGACCTGCTGTTCGTCGACGAACACGGTGAACCGCACCCGGTGCAGCGCGGCGTGCTGCGCCGGGTAATCGACCACGTCAACCTGGAAACCGGAGGCGGCCATGGCGGGCGGGCGGATCAGCCGCGCGGGGGCTCGTCCTTGCCGTCGGTCTCGTCGCTGTCGTCGAAATCGACGATCACTTCGATGCCGTCGTCATGGATGGTGACCTCGTGCACATCGGCCTGGATGGCCTCGTCATCGATGACCTCGACCGCGTCGGTGCCGTCGACGATGTCGTACTCGGCGACGTAGTCGTCTTCGTCCTCGAACCCGGCATCGTCCACCAGCTGGTAGAAGCCGCCGGCGACCAGCGCCTGCACGGCATCGCGGCCCTTGGCCGAGAGCTTCTGGTACAGCGCCGCGCCGATCTGTTCGGCGCCGGCCAGTACCTGGGCATCCTTGACCGGCAGGGCGAAGTCCAGGCCGCTGCAGTACAGGCTGGCACCGCGCTTGGCACGACGCCAGGCCAGGCGCGCCCACGGGTGGCGCTGCAGTTCCACGCCTGCGCCCAGCGCGGCTTCGATTTCTTCGCGCGGCAGCGGTTCGCCGTGCGCCATCACTTCCCCGGCGGCGCGGTAGGTGGTGATGAAGCGGCCGAACCAGTCGCCGAGCTTGTCCGGATCGTTCATGCGGATGGCGTTGAGCGCTTCGACCACGCGGTTCATCGAGACCACGTCGATTTCGTTCGGATCTTCAGGCACCTTCAGGTCCGGATCCTGGTAGCGGATGGACTCGTCGGCGCCCTCGATCAGGGTATCGAGGTAGTCGCTGATCAGCTCGGCGGAGGCCGGGGCGCGCATGCCGAAGGAGAAGGTCAGGCAGGGATCTTCGGCGACGCCGTTGTGCGGCACGTTCGGCGGCAGGTACAGCATGTCGCCCGGGGCCAGCACCCAGTCGTGGGTCGGCTTGAAGCGGCGCAGCAGCTTGAGTTCGACGTCGTCGCGGAAGTCCAGCGGCGGGCGCTTGCCCTTGATGGATTCGCTGGCGTCGATCTGCCAGCGGCGATGGCCATGGGCCTGCAGCAGGAAGACATCGTACTGGTCCACATGGGCGCCGACCGAGCCGCCGGTGGCGGCGAAGCTGATCATCACGTCATCCATGCGCCAGCGCGGCAGGAAGTTGAAGTGGCTGATCAGGGCGCGCACGTCGGCGTCCCACTTGTCCACGTCCTGGACCAGCAGGGTCCAGTCGTGGTCGGGCATGCCGGGGAATTCTTCTTCCTGGAACGGGCCGGTGCGCACGCTCCAGCCATCGGTGGCGCGATCGTGCGTGATCAGGCGCGACAGCGCGCCTTCTTCACAGGCCAGACCGGCGAGGTCTTCGGGCTGCACCGGGGTTTCGAAATCCGGGAAGGCGCCACGGATGAGCAGCGGGCGCTTCTGCCAGTAATCGCGCAGGAAGGTGGCAGCGGGCATGCCCAGCGGCAGGCCGGGGCGGGCCTGGATGTCGATGACGGGGGTTTTGATCTTGCGTGCGGCCATGGGGGAGGTCCTTGCAGCGTATAGACGGGTATTGGGGGGCGCGACGGTGCCGCGCCCATGCCTTCAGATCGCCTTGGCCAGGTCCGCCGCCAGGCCGATGTAGCCGCCCGGGGTCAGGGCGCGCAGGCTCTGCTTGGCGTCGGCCGGCAGCTCCAGTGATTCAACGAAGGCCTGCATCGATTCGGTCGTGATGCCCTGGCCGCGGGTCAGCGCCTTGAGCTGTTCGTAGGGGTTGGGCAGGCCGTGGCGGCGCATGACGGTCTGCACGGCTTCGGCCAGCACTTCCCACGCGGCGTCCAGGTCCGCGTCCAGGCGTTCCGGGTTCACGGTCAGCTTGCCCAAGCCCTTGGCCAACGAGTCCAGGGCGACCTGGGTGTGGCCGAACGCGGTGCCGACCGCACGCAGCACGGTGGAGTCGGTCAGGTCACGCTGCCAGCGGCTGATCGGCAGCTTGGCGCTGAAATGCTCGAACAGGGCGTTGGCGATGCCGAAGTTGCCTTCGGCGTTTTCGAAATCGATCGGGTTGACCTTGTGCGGCATGGTCGAGGAGCCGACTTCGCCTTCCTTGAGCTTCTGCTTGAAGTAGCCCAGCGAGATATAGCCCCAGACGTCGCGGGCCAGATCGATCAGGATGATGTTGGCGCGGCGCGCGGCATCGCCGATCTCGGCGACGTTGTCGTGCGGCTCGATCTGGGTGGTGTACGGATTGAACACCAGGCCGAGGCTTTCCACGAAGCGCTGGGCGAAGGCCGGCCAGTCAACGTCGGGGTAGGCGATGACGTGCGCGTTGTAGTTGCCCACCGCGCCGTTGATCTTGCCGGTCAGCTCCACTGCGGCGATCTGGCGGCGCTGGCGCTCCAGACGGGCCACGACGTTGGCCACTTCCTTGCCCAGGGTGGTCGGCGAGGCGGTCTGGCCGTGGGTACGCGACAGCATCGGCTGGGCAGCCTGGGCGTGGGCCAGGGCGCGCAGCACGCCGGCGATGTTGTCCAGCGACGGCAGCAGCACCTCGCGGCGGGCCTGCTCAAGCATCAGGCCGTAGCTGAGGTTGTTGATGTCTTCGCTGGTACAGGCGAAATGCACGAATTCCAGCGCCGGGCCCAGCTCGGCATCGGCGGTGAGCTGCTCCTTGATGAAGTACTCCACGGCCTTGACGTCGTGGTTGGTGGTGCGCTCGATCTCCTTCACCCGCGCGGCGTGGGCCGGGGCGAAGTCATCGGCCAGGGCCCGCAGGCGCGCGGTGGCAGCGGCCGAGAACGGGGCCAGTTCGACGATGCCCGGTTCATTGGCCAGTGCCAGCAGCCATTCCACTTCCACCTTCACGCGGGCCTTGATCAGGCCGTATTCGGAGAAGATCGGGCGCAGGGCGTCGACCTTGCCGGCGTAGCGGCCATCGAGCGGGGACAGGGCGAGCAGGGCGAATTCGGACATGGCAGGGCGCAGATCGGTGGCAGCGGGGGCCGTCATTCTACGCTGCCCCGGCGTCCTCGGCCTGTGCCATGCGCACCGTCACCGCCTGGATCCGGTGCCCGGCCATGCGCTTGATCGTGAACAGGTGCCCGTCGATCTCCAGCTGCTCGCCTTCCTCGGGCAGGCGCTGGAGCTGGTGCACGATCAGCCCGCCGACCGAATTGAGGTGGTCCGGCGCGCTCAGGTCATGCCCCAGCAGCCGCTCCAGCCGGAAGATGGAGGTCGAGCCGGCCACCAGCAGGGTGCCGTCCGCGCCGCGGGTCGGGGCGTCCTTGACGACATGCGGGTGCTCGTCCTCGATATCGCCGACCACCACTTCCAGCAGGTCTTCCAGGGTGAAGTAGCCCAGGATGCGGCCGTGTTCTTCCACGCACAGTGCCAGGTGGGTGGTGCCGGTGCGGAAGCGCTCCAGCACCAGCGGCACCGGGGTCTCCAGCGCGATCAGGTTGGCCGGGCGCAGCAGCGGGCGCAGATCGTCGGTTGGGTTGCCGCGGGCGATTTCCACCAGCAGGTCCTTCATGTGCAGGATGCCGAGCACTTCCTCGCCGTCGCGGTCGAACCAGGGGTAGCGGCTGTAGCGGCTCTCGGCGAACTCGGCCATCACGTCGGCCAGGCTCATCCCGTCGCGGAACGAACGCATATGGTCGCGTGAGCGCATCAGGTCGCCGGCCACCAGTTCGGGCAGTTCCAGGGCGTGGCTCATCAGGGTGAGGTCCTGGTCCGGCGCGCTGCCGGTGGGCTGCTGGCGGCCCACGATGAGCTTGAGCTCCTCGCGCGAATAACGGTGCGAGGTGTGCTCCACATCCCCCCAGCCGGCCAGGCGCAGCAGCGCGTTGGCGCTGTTGTTGAGCAGCCAGATGGCCGGGTACATCGCCCAGTAGAACAGGTACAACGGTGCGGCCGTCCACAGTGACATCGCTTCCGGGCGGCGGATCGCCATCGACTTCGGGGCCAGTTCGCCCAGCACGATGTGCAGGAACGAGATGATGCTGAAGGCGATGATGAAAGCGGTCAGGCGCGAGGCTTCCGGGGTCAACCCCAGCGTATCGAACAGCGGCTGCAGCAGATGCGCGAACGCCGGTTCACCCACCCAGCCCAGGCCCAGCGAGGACAGTGTGATGCCCAGCTGGCAGGCGGACAGATACGCATCCAGGTGCGCGTGCACGTTGAGCAGCAGGCGCCCACGCCAGCCGTTTTTTTCCGCAAGGCCCACGGCCTGGGTGTGGCGCAGCTTGACCAGCGCGAACTCGGCGGCCACGAAGAAACCGTTGAGCACCACCAGCAGCAGCGCCAGCGCAAGGAGCAGGAGGTTGCCGATCATTCGCGGCCCCGCAGCGGCGCTGCCAGGGGCGAGGGGGTACCCGCGGTCGCCGGGGCGGCGAGGGCGGTCATCGGTGCGTGCGCGGCGGCACGCCCGGTACTACTGTCGGGATCGTCACCCATGGGGGCGGCAGGCTGTCTGAATGGAAGCGAATCCCGAGTCTAGCCGATCCATCGCGGCCTTGGGTTTCAACGGCGCTTGGGAGTATCGTGATGCGAGCCGCCAGCCAGGGAATCAGGCCCGTTGCCAGCCGCAGGTTCCCTTTCATCCACGAAAGATGTGCGGAGTTGAAGCAATGAGCAAGGGTTTCAGGATTGAACACGACAGCATGGGCGAGCTGCAGGTGCCCGCCGATGCATTGTGGGGCGCGCAGACCCAGCGCGCCGTCGATAATTTCCCGGTGTCGGGCCAACGTATGCCGCGTGGTTTCATCCGCGCGCTCGGCCTGGTCAAAGGCGCTGCGGCGAACGTCAATGTCGAGCTGGGCCATCTGCCGCGCAACATCGGCAAGGCCATCGAAGCGGCGGCGGCGGACGTTGCCGACGGCCGCCACGACGCGCACTTCCCGATCGATGTGTACCAGACCGGTTCGGGCACCTCCTCGAACATGAATGCCAACGAGGTCATCGCCACCCTCGCCAACCGCGCGGGCAAGGCCGGCAAGACCGCGGTGCATCCCAACGATCACGTCAACCAGGGGCAGAGCTCCAACGATGTGATTCCCACCGCGCTGCGTGTCTCCGCGCTGCTGGGCGTGCATGAGCAGCTGCTGCCTTCGCTGGTGCACCTGCGCAAGACCATCGACAAGCGCGGCCGCGCACTGCGCAAGGTGGTCAAGACCGGCCGCACCCATCTGATGGATGCGATGCCGCTGACCTTCGAACAGGAATTCGGTGCGTGGTCGGCGCAGTTGTCCTCGGCCCAGGATCGGATCGAAGACAGCCTCAAGCGGCTGCGTCGCCTGCCATTGGGTGGCACGGCGATCGGCACCGGCATCAATGCCGACCCGCGCTTCGGCGCGCTGGTGGCCAAGCAGCTCAAGCAGCAGACCGGCATCAAGTTCGACAGCGCGGAAAACAAGTTCGAAGGCCTCGCCGCACAGGACGATGCGGTCGAACTGTCCGGCCAGCTCAACGCGTTGGCCGTGGCGCTGATCAAGATCGCCAACGACCTGCGCTGGATGAATGCCGGGCCGCTGGCCGGGCTGGGCGAGATCGAACTGCCGGCGCTGCAGCCAGGCAGCTCGATCATGCCGGGCAAGGTCAATCCGGTGATTCCCGAAGCTACCGTGATGGTGTGCGCCCAGGTGATCGGCCACCACACCGCGATCACCGTGGCCGGCCAGACCGGCAACTTCCAGTTGAACGTGACGCTGCCGCTGATCGCGGCCAACCTGCTTGATGGCATCCATCTGCTGGCCAACATCACCCGTCTGCTCGCCGATACCGCGATCGCCGGGTTGAAGGTGCGCGAGGATCGCGTCCGCGAGGCACTGGATCGCAACCCGATCCTGGTGACCGCCTTGAACCCGATCATCGGCTACGAGAAGGCGGCGGCAATTGCCAAGCGCGCCTACAAGGAACAACGCCCGGTGCTGGACGTGGCCAAGGAAGACAGTGGCCTGTCCGAAGCCGAACTGCGCAGGCTGCTGGATCCGGCGGCACTGACTGCCGGTGGCATCCAGGGCGGTGGAGGCGGGGGCGGTTGACCGCTCGCCCTACCTGAAACGAAAAACGGGCCGAGCGGCCCGTTTTTTTGTGCGTGAGCCCCGTAGCGGCCGGTGGGCCCCAGGGCAAAATCAAGGAGGAGGCCGTCGCCGCCAGGCGGCGGACATTTGCCCAGGGGCCTGCCGGTCACTGCGGGGCTCGCGCACACACTCAGTGGCGAGTGGCCTGCAGGTTGCCGAAGGTTTCGGTGTAGTCCTTGAATTCCGGAATCTTCGTGATCAGGTCCGGCGGGATCGGCTGCATGCCCTCGGGGACCTGGATCTTCACCGAGCGTTTGGCCGGGTCCGGCGGGGCGTCGGTCAGGGTGTTCTGGCGCAGCACCTGCAGCTGGCCGAACATGCCCTGCAGCATCGCCTGCTGCTCTTCGTTGAGCGGAATCTCGATCTCATCGATCTTCATGTGCCCGTTGGGCAGGATGATGATGTTCGGCGCAGGCGCGCGGCGCACGGTGACCATGCCGTCGCTGACGGTGATCTTCGGCTTGCTGCGCTCGGCGCGGTGATTGCGGTACTCCTGATCGCAACCGGTGGCGACCAGGCAGAACAGGGCGAACAGCAACAGACACAGCTTCTTCATGAGCAGGCAACGCATGCGACGGGAAGGGGGATTGTAGTCCTCCGGCGCCGGGAAGGGCCTGCCTGCGACGCATCGTCGCAGGCAGTGCCGGGATTACTTGCCGCAGTCGTCGATGTCGCTCTGGTCCATCGTTGCGTAGGGCTGGAAGGCCGGCAGCGCAGCGGCCAGCGCCTGCTGCTTCACCATCATGCCGGGTAGCAGCCCGCACAGCTTCTTGGCCTGGTCCTCGATTTTCCTGGCCTCGTCGTTCACGCGCGCCTCGATGCCCTGGGTGTCGCCGGAGAACATGCCCTTGATGGCTTCGCCGGCCGCCTTCACGCCGAGATTGGCACCGGCCACGCCGATCTCCATGCCGGCACTGGCCAGCTGCTCGACCTGCTTGCGGTAGTCCAGCAGCAGCGCACGCTGGTGGGCATCCACGGTAACGGCCTTGCCATCAATGAGCAGGTCGCCCTGCGGGCTGATCTCCGCCTTCGGGGTCTTCCCGTTGGCGATGGAAATGTTGCCCTGGCTGATCTCCCGGCGGGCCTTCTCGGTGGCCTCCTGTACGGTCTTGCCGATGCCATCGGTATCCAGCGCGCTGGTCGCCGGGGCGGCGGCGCTCTGGTCGGCGGGCGCCTTGCCCTTGCCACTGTCGGGGGCGGTACAGGCCGCGATCGGCAGGCACAACAGCAGGGCAGGCAGCAGCAGTCGAGTCGTCATGATGCGTATCCGTCAGAGGAGAAGAGAGGCTTACTTGCCGCGCGGCAGTTCCACCCGGCCGCGGATGTTGCTGTGGCGGATATCGCCGCTGCCGCTGTTGGCCACGCGCAGGTCGCCGCCGACATCGCGGACGGTGACATCGCCCGACCCATGACGGTCCACGGTGACGCTGCCGCCGATATCGCGCAGGTCGGTGTCGCCGGAGCCGACGGTGCCGACGCGCACGTTGCCCTTGGCTTTGCGCACATCGGTATCACCGGAGCCGACCACGCCGATCTCGACGTTGCCACCCACGGTATCCAGCTCGAAGTCGCCCGAGCCGATCGTGCCGACCTTGGCATCGCCGCGGATGTTGCGGGCCTTGAAATCGCCGGAACCGACCGAGAGCAGGTTCAGCGCACCGGCACCGTCGAGGATGACATCGCCCGAGCCGACCGCTGCGGTCACCAGGCCTTTGATCTGCTGAACCTTGATGTCACCCGAGCCGACGTCGGCGCTCAGCGAGTGCGCACCGGTGACGCTGGCATCGCCGGAGCCGACCTTGAGCTGGACCAGGATCGAGTCCGGTACGGTGCCGCGCATGTCCAGGTAGGCATAGCTGCTGCCGCTGATGGTGAGCGTGTTGCGGGCGTCGCGCTGCAGGCGGACGACCAGCTTGTCGCCGACCTTCTGCTGGGTCACGGTCAGTTCGCGCAGCCAATCCGCATTGGAGGCGCAGGCGCGCCCCCCGAGCTGGGCCGCACCCGGCCCGGCCTGCAGCACCAGGTCGTGCTGGTTCACTTCGAACACCACCGCCTTGGCGCCGGCCAGGTCGAGCTTGAGGTCACGCACTTCGTTGAACTTGCACTGCGGTTCATCGGCGAGGGCGGTCAGCGGCAGCAACAACAGGGAAGCAACAGCGAGCGTGCGGATCATGGGTGGCTCCTCAGTGAAGGGCAGGGATCAGATTTCGCCGGCGCGGCGGCGCAGGCGGATGGCCAGGAACAGGAACACCACGCCGACGGCGGCACCGATCCACAGTTCCGGCATGGCGAAGGTAGCCAGCTGGTGGCTCGGGCCCAGTTCGTTGACCAGGTTGTCCATGTTGCCGTTGCCGCTGAACATCGACTCGCCGCGGTAGAACTGGTCGCTGGCCGGGACCGCGCTGAGCAGCAGGCGGCCCACGATGTGCTTCCAGAACCAGCCGCCGGTCAGGTCGAACAGGGTCATCACCTTGGTGGTGCTGACGATGATGCCGGCGAACAGTGGCAGCATCACCGCCCACAGGAACGGCTTGGTCTTGGCCCAGGCCGAGCACAGCAGCAGCCAGCCAACGGTCGGCAGGGCCCAGAGCAGGTAGACCGGGATCCAGGACAGGTGACCGGCGAGAATGGTCAGTGGGCTGGCCGGGCCCCAGATCAGCAGCATCGGGTCGCCGCCGTGGGCGATCACCACGATCGAGATCATCACCAGGAAGCCGAACATGGTCAGGGCCGAGGCAATCACCGCGATGAGCGGGGCGATCAGCAGCGCACTCACGGCCTTGGACAGGACGGTGGACGTATCCGACAGCGGCAGCGACTTCCAGAACAGGATGCTGCGATCGCGACGGTCGTCGTACAGGGCGCCCAGGCAGTAGAAGAACACCACGAAGGCGAGCACGATCAGCGGCCAGCCCGAGCTCAGGATCAGGGTCAGATCCAGGCCGTTGGCCAGGTCATGCAGGTTCTTGGCATCGAGCTTGCTGGTCAGCAGGCTCAGGTCCAGTCCGTTGATGCTGACGTTTTCGTCGTTGAGGTGGAGGCCGCCGCTCTTGACTGCACGGTGCATGGCCACCAGGCCGAACACGATGCCGAGCAGGCTCATCACCAGCGAGATGCCACCGGCGATCACCGGCGCATACAGGAACCCGCCACGGTTTTCCCAGTACTCACGCTTGAGCAGCCACTTGAACGAACTGGCCTTGCTGATGGGGTGGTTGACGGTGTTCATGCGTAGGTTCCCTTCATGATGGCCACGAACAGATCCGCCAGCCCCGGGCTGCGGATTTCCCCCAAGGGCGTGAGCTGGGCGCGTGGCACCCCGTCGAACAGCAGCACGGTCTTGCCGAAGGGCAGGGCGCGTTCGTCGATCGGCTTGAGTGCGCGCGCGGCCTCGACGGCATCGGCCGACACCAGCACTTCGGTATAGCGCTCGCCGATGTCTTCCATATCGGTGGTGAGCACGATGCGGCCATCACGGATGAACATCACATCGGTGAGGATGTGCTCGATCTCTTCCACCTGGTGGGTGGTGACGATGATCGTCTTCTGCTCATCGAAGTAGTCCTCCAGCAGACGCTGGTAGAACTCCTTGCGGTACAGGATGTCCAGGCCCAGGGTCGGCTCGTCCAGCACCAGCACCTTGGCGTCGATGGCCATCACCAGGGCCAGGTGCAGCTGCACGATCATGCCCTTGGACAGTTCGCGCACGCGCTGCTTGGGATGCAGCTTGGTGGAGGCCAGGAAGCGCTCGCAGCGCGCCCGGTCGAAACGCGGATGGGTGCCGGCGACGAAATCGATCGCCTCGCGCACCTTCATCCAGCGCGGCAGCACCGCCACGTCGGCGATGAAGCACACATCGTTCATCAGGGCATTGCGCTGTTCGGTCGGGTCCAGCCCGAGCACGCGCAGCTCGCCTTCCACCGAGGTCAGGCCGAGCAGCGCCTTGAGCAGGGTGGTCTTGCCGGCGCCGTTGGGGCCGATCAGGCCGGTGATGCGGCCGGGCGCGATCGTGAAGCTGGTGTTGTCCAGCGCCACGGTCTGTTTATAGGCCTTGCGCAGGCCTCGAGCGGAAATGACGACATCACTTGCAACGGCATTCATGAGGATTTCCCCTGGGGCAGCAATTCGTCGAGGTTCAGGCCCAGGCGCTGGATGCGCTCCAGGACCAGCGGCCATTCTTCATTGAGGAACCGGTCGCGCTCGCTGCTGCGCAGCTGCGTGGCCGCTTCCTCGGTCATGAACATGCCCAGGCCGCGGCGCTTTTCGACCAGGCCTTCATCAGCCAGTTCCTGGTAGGCGCGCGATACGGTGATGGGGTTGAGCTGGTACTCGGCGGCAACCTGCCGGACCGAAGGCAGGGCGTCGCCGGGCTTGATGATGCCGTCAAGCATCATGGCGATCACGCGCTCTTTCAGCTGGCGGTAGATCGGAGCACCATCGCTCCATTGAATATCGCTCATGGTCAGCTCCGTGGGTTCAGCGACTGCGCGAATGAGAAGTAAGGCATGGACAGGGAGCTGTGCAGCCGGCGGGGGGGCGTGGGGGCGCCGTTGGCGGTCCCTGCCTCGATGACGCCTGCGTCCTGCGGGCCTTCAAACACATCGGCGCTGGCAGGGCTGCCAGCGTCACCGGAGGGGAGGCCGAACCAGCCGAGCAGGAGCAGCGCCGAGGCGGCGGTGACGGCTTTGGCGGCGTGGCGGTGGCGCATGCGGTTCATGGGCTTCCCCTGTCTAGGTGACTGGTGTTGTATGCAACTATAACACCGGCACGCCGAAGATCAACAGGGCGCGATACCCAACTGATGGCAGGGGCCTGACGGCCCCGTCCGAAATCTCCCAAGTCTTTGAATGGAAAGGATGTTTGTTGGATGCGCGACGTCGACATGCGCCAGCGCACATTCATTGATGTCAATGGTATGGCAAGCCGTAAGCGCATTCAGGCAATGGGATGCGGATGCCCGCTACCGCAACCGACACCGCCAAACGCGGCAAAGCAGCCCCCGAATGCGCTGGGCCCGCGCCCTGCATGGGGCGCTGCGACCGCGTTGCTGGCGTGTGCCTGAAACCGGCGGACCGGCGGCGTCCGGCGGCAAAAACACCGGTGATATAGTGCCCGCCGCAGCCTTGGCAGCCCTTGCCAGGCCCGTTCACCCCCTCGTTGTCCCCACTTTGGAGTGTCGCGATGCACCACGTGTCTCTGTCGTCTGTCCGTCGCGACCGCGCTGCGCGCCGGGCGCCTTGGTCCCTGCTGTTGCTGGCGGCCAGCCTGCTGGTGGGCGCGTCGGCCCAGGCGGCCGATCTGCTGGATGTGAGCTACCGCCCGCTGGCCGGCAAGGGCGAGGTCAATCTGGCCAAGCAGTACGGTGGCAAGGTGCTGTTGGTGGTCAATACGGCCAGCAAGTGCGGTTTCACCCCGCAGTACGAAGGCCTGGAGGCGCTGCAGCGCAAGTACGCCGCGCGTGGTTTCTCGGTGCTGGGCTTCCCCTCCAACGACTTCAAGGGTCAGGAGCCGGGCGATGAGAGCCAGATCCAGGAGTTCTGCACGCTGACCTACGGCGTGAAGTTCCCGATGTTCCAGAAGGTGGTGGTGACCGGGCCGGAAGCGACGCCGCTGTACCGCAGTCTCGCCACCGCCACGGGCGTGTCCCCGGGCTGGAACTTCCACAAGTATCTGATCGGCCGCGATGGCCGGGTGGTAGCGCAGTTCCCGAGCAAGGTCACGCCGGACGATCCGAAGCTGGTGGCGGCGATCGAACGTGAACTCTCTGTCACCACCAACACGCGCTGACGATATCGACATCTCGGACGCGCGTGCGACAATGGTTGCTTTCGCGCCGACGTCGGCGTCCAGTCACTTCCAGGAATGCAGCGAATGAAGATGGGAATGCGCGGCGCCGCGGCGTCGGTTCTGATTCTGGCGATGGGTGCCACCGGTACCGCGATGTCGCAACAACCAGCCGCCCGCGCGGCTGTCAAGGAGACTTCCACTTTGAACACCCAACGGGAAAAGCTCGGCTACGCCATCGGTATCGATGTGGCCAATTCGTTCGGTCCGATCTCCAGCGAGATCGACCTGGCCGCCCTGCGTCGCGGTGTGACCAATGCCTTTGAAGGCAAGCAGCCGCTGATCAGCCAGGAAGAGGCGCAGAAGACCGATGCCGCCCTGCGCCAGGCCGTGATGGCCAAGAGCGGCCAGCCGGTTCCGGGCGTTGCGCCGGGCACCGCGCCGCCGAAGGTGGACCGTGAAAAGGTCGGCCTGATGCTGGGCAGCTTCGCCGTGGGCCCGTCGCTGGCACCGCTGAAGGACGATCTGGACCTGGACGCGCTGTTCGATGCGGTCAGCACCACCTTCAACAACGGCACTCCGAAGATGAGCGCCGAGCAGGCCAAGGCCACGCTGGAAGGCTTCATGAAGGGCAAGCAGGCTGAAATGGACGCCAAGTCCGCCGCCCAGGCCGGTACCAACCGCGTGGATGGCAACAACTTCCTGGCCAAGAACAAGACCGCGCCGGGCGTGGTGACCACCGCCTCGGGCCTGCAGTACCAGGTGCTGCGCCCGGGTTCGGGCGAGCGCCCGATGCCGACCAGCAAGGTGCGCGTGAACTACGAAGGCAAGCTGCTCGACGGCACCGTGTTCGACAGCAGCTACCAGCGTGGCCAGCCGATCGAGTTCGGTCTGGACCAGGTGATCAAGGGGTGGTCCGAAGGCGTTTCGCTGATGCCGACCGGCTCGAAGTACCGCTTCTGGATTCCGGGCGAGCTGGCCTATGGCGAGCAGGGCACCCCGGGTGGCCCGATCGGTCCGAACGCGACGCTGACGTTCGACGTCGAGCTGCTGAACGTTCTGCCGTAACGGATCTGGAGCACCACCGCCCATGCGCGTTGCGATTTTCGGTACCGGCTACGTCGGTCTTGTCACGGGTACCTGCCTGGCCGAGGTTGGCCACCAGGTGATCTGTGTCGATATCGACCAGGCCAAGGTCGACGGCCTCAACAACGGGATCGTTCCGATCTATGAGCCCGGCCTGGAGCCGATGGTCAAGGCCAACCACGATGCGTCGCGGTTGACCTTCACCTCCGACGCCGCCGCCGCGATCGCGCATGGCCAGGTGATCTTCATTGCCGTGGGCACGCCACCGGACGAGGACGGCAGTGCCGACCTGCAGTACGTGCTGGCCGTGGCCCGCACCATCGGCCGGCACATCACCGTGCCGGTGGTGGTGGTGAACAAATCGACCGTGCCGGTAGGCACGGCCGACAAAGTCCGTGAGGCCATCGCGCAGGCGCTGGCCGACCGCGGCGTGGAGATCGCGTTCGACGTGGTCTCCAACCCCGAATTCCTCAAGGAAGGTGACGCGGTCGCCGACTGCATGCGGCCGGACCGCATCGTGGTGGGCGCGTCCAATCCCGAATCGGTCGCGCTGATGCGCCGCCTGTATGCGCCGTTCAACCGCAACCACGACCGCGTGGTGGAGATGGACGTGCGCTCGGCGGAGCTGACCAAGTACGCGGCCAACGCGATGCTGGCGACCAAGATTTCGTTCATGAACGAAATCGCCAACATCGCCGAGAAGGTCGGTGCCGATATCGAGCAGGTCCGCCAGGGCATCGGCTCGGATCCGCGCATCGGCTGGCACTTCATCTACCCCGGCGCCGGGTACGGTGGCTCGTGCTTCCCCAAGGATGTGCAGGCGCTGGCCCGGACCGCCCAGCAGTACGGCCATGAGCCGAAGCTGTTGAACGCGGTCGAAGCCGTCAACGAACACCAGAAGGGCCATCTGTACGCCCTGATCCAGCGCCACTACGACCGTGGCGAGGATGAAGGCGTGCGCGGCAAGACCTTCGCGGTGTGGGGCCTGGCGTTCAAGCCCAACACCGATGACATGCGTGAAGCCTCCAGCCGCCGCCTGCTGGCGCAGCTGTGGGAGGCCGGTGCGCAGGTGCGCGCCTACGATCCTGAAGCGACCGAAGAAGCGCGCCGCATTTTCGGTGAGCGCGATGATCTGGTGTTCTGCGACAACGCTTATGACGCCCTCGAGGGCGCCGATGCGCTGGTCGTGGTGACCGAATGGAAGCAGTTCCGCAGCCCGGATTTCGTCCGCCTGCGTGAAATGCTCAACGATGCGGTCGTGTTCGACGGCCGCAATCTGTACGACCCGCAGGACATCGAAGCCGCGGGCCTGGCTTATTACGGCATTGGCCGGGGACGTTCGTTGAATGCATGAGTCCACACCCTCCGAGCGCGAACAGGCACTGGAAGCACGCCTGATCGAGCTGGAAATGCGCGTCTCCTTCCAGGAGCAGGCGTTGGCCGAACTGAGCGAGGCCCTGGCCGATGCGCGCATGGAAGGCAACCGCAATGCCGACCTGACCCGCATCCTGCTCGAAGACCTCGGCAAGGTCCGCACCGCGTTGTATTCCGATTCGGCCGAAGAGCCGCCGCCGCCGCACTACTGATCTGACGTCATGAGCGATACTCTCCGCGACCAGCTGCTGGGCCTTGGCTTCAAAGCCGCGCCCAAACCCGAACGAACCAACGACCGCAAGCCGGATCGTCGACCCGACGCGCGCCGCGATGGCCGCCCGGCCGGCAAGCCGCAGGGCGCGCGCCCGGCCGGCAAGCCCGGCGAGGGCCAGCGGCCCGCCCGCGACGGCGAGCGCCGCCCGCAGGGCAAGGGCCGCCCCGCTGGTGCCCGCCCGCCGCAGGGCGCACCCGGCAAGCCGCGCTCGCGCGAGGACATCGACCTCGCCAAGGCGTATGCGATCCGTGCGCAGAAGGAAAAAGACGACCGTATCGAGGCCGAGCGCCTGAAGCAGGAAGAAGCCCGTCTGCGTCGCGAAGCCAAGGCCAAGCTGGAGGTCCTGCTGGAAGGCAAGTCCCTCAACGCTGAAGCGGCCGACATCGCGCGCCACTTCCCGTACGGCGGCAAGATCAAGCGCATCTACGTCACCGCCGACCAGCTCAGGGCACTCAATG
Source organism: Stenotrophomonas sp. 05L413 (assembly GCF_056397945.1). Lineage (NCBI taxonomy): Bacteria > Pseudomonadati > Pseudomonadota > Gammaproteobacteria > Lysobacterales > Lysobacteraceae > Stenotrophomonas > Stenotrophomonas sp. 05L413. The sequence goes on along the minus strand of NZ_JBFTOL010000001.1, from coordinate 259,945 downwards.
CCGGCGAGCTCGGCGTGCTGCAGCAGAACGGCCGCTATGTGCTGGTGACTGCCGCGGTGCTGGCCGAAGCCGAAGCGGTGTTCGCACCGTCGGTGGCGCTGAAGGTCGATCCGGATGCGCCGGCCGGTGAAGATCCGTATGCCGATCCGCAGTACCAGGTGCCCGACGACCTGGTCTGGTAAACCAACGCAACCATTGTTGAACGCACTGGGCGCCGTGAGGCGCCCAGTGCATGTCAGGAGCAGGGCCATGCAGGAACGCAGTCCCGGGTATTTCCCGCATATCGATGGCCTGCGTGCGATCGCGGTCCTGGCGGTCATCCTCTATCACCTCAAGGCGAGCTGGTTGCCGGGCGGCTTCACTGGTGTGGACGTGTTCTTCGTCATCTCCGGTTTCGTGGTCAGCGCCTCGGTGGATCGCCTGCCGGCGGTCGGCGGCTGGGCCGGGCTGGCACGCTTCTATGCGCGCCGCATGCGTCGCATCGCTCCGGCACTGGTGGTCTGCCTGCTGGTAACGGCGATGCTCAGCGCGTTGCTGATTCCCGAATCCTGGCTCAGCGAGACCAGCGACAAGACCGGCCGGATGGCGTTCGTCGGGCTGAGCAACTGGGTGCTCGCCAGCACCGGCAACGATTACTTCTCGCCGCGCACCGAGTTCAATCCGTACACCCATACCTGGTCGCTGGGTGTGGAAGAGCAGTTCTATCTGCTGTTCCCGCTGTTGTTCCTGGCGTGGGCCAAAGGCCCGCGTGGGCGCTGGCTGTCGCTGGGCCTGTTCGGCGTGGCAACCGTGGCATCGCTGGGCTATGCGGTGTTCCGCGCGCGACAGGGCGGCCATGAGATCGATGCGTTCTACCTCACGACCACGCGCTTCTGGCAGCTGGGCGCTGGCGTGCTGCTGTTCCAGCTGCTGTCCCTGAGCGGGCGGTTCACGCCGCCGCCGGTGCCGCCGCGCGGTATCAGCTGGCGCTCGCCGCTGCTGGTGCTGAGCCTTGCGGCGCTGGGCTATGGTTTGTGGGCCGCACGGCCGGGGCATTCGCCATGGATCGATGGGCTGTGGCCGGTAGTGGGCACGCTGGGGTTGCTGGGCCTGCTGCAGCGCTCACCCGGGGGCTGGGTCGGGCGGGCGCTGGCGACCACGCCGATGGTGACGATCGGTCGGCTGTCCTACTCGCTGTACCTGTGGCACTGGCCGGTCTTCGTGCTGTTCCGCTGGACGGTGGGCCTGGAGACGGTGGCCACCGGCGGCGCCGCGCTGCTGTGCGTGGCACTGTTGTCCTGGCTGTCGTGGCGCTGGGTGGAACAGCCCCTGCGGCATGGTGCGCGCTGGGGCGTCAGCAACGCGCGCTGGGTCGTGGTCGGGCTGGGCGTACTGGTGCTTGGCGCCGGCCTGCAGGCGGCGCTGGTCAAGACCCAGCAGTACACCTCGCTCAGCGTGGTCAGCCGTGCCCCGCTGGACTGGTATCCGTATGCCAAGGGGTTGAAGAAGGAGATCCCCGACTGCCGCGTGCGGGTCAGCAACGTGCCGGTGCTGGGCGGGCAGGCGCGTCTGTATGCGCGTGGTGAGTGCCCGGGACGCACCGCATCCACCCGCCAACTGTTCGTGGCCGGCGATTCGCATGCGCTGGCCTACCACGAAATGCTGCAGCGCCTGGCTGTGCTGGATGGAGCGCCGATCCGACTGTATGGCAGCGGAGGTTGCGCGCTGGTCGGGCTGCGCGCCTGGCAGGGGCCCAATCCGGCGTGCGAGGCCTATGCGCGCAATGTGCTGGACGATATCCAGGCGCGTGCGCAGCCGGGCGATGTGGTGCTGTTGGCAGGGCTGCGGCTGCCGCGCCTGTCCGAACAGTACGCACTGTTCGATGTCGCGCAGGTTCGCGCTGCCCATCTCAGCGAGGCGGCCAATGCAGGCCGTACCGCCGAAATATCTCACTGGATCGAGCAGCTCACGCCGCTGGCCGATCGCGGTGTTCACATCGTGCTGGAGGCGCCCAAACCCGTTTTGCCAGCGCCCCCGTACCGGTGCTCGGATGTGTTCAACCGGCACAATCCGATCTGCGCCAACGGCATGACCGTGCCGCGCACCGAGATCGAGCAGTTGCGTGCGCCGGTATTGGCCGGCCTGCAGCAGGTGGCTGCAGGTCTGCCCGGCGCGTCGATCTGGGATCCGATGCCGTTGCTGTGCCCCGGCGAGCAATGCCTGCCGACACGTGAGGGCAAGCCGCTGTTCTTCGATGGTGATCATCTCAGCGGCTATGGCAATCGTCTGCTGCTGCCTGATTTCCAGGCGCAGCTGAAGCGGTGGGAGACGACGGCGCCCGCCGTCGCCCCCTGAATCACACACCCCGCGATCAGTCGCGGGTAGCCGTGTCTGCAGCGGCCTCGATCGGGCCGGCGACCTGCTGGCCGGCCTGCCAGACCGCGCCAATGCGCTGCGTGTTGGCGATATCCACCAGCGGATCGGCATCGAGCACCAGCAGGTCGGCGCGCTTGCCGGCGGCAATGCGGCCGCGGTCGGTCAGCCCCAGCAATGCCGCCGCTTGCGTGGTGGCGACCTGCAAGGCTTCGGAGGGCGTCAGCCCGGCTGCCACCAACAGCTGCAGTTCGCGATGTTCGGCCACGCCGATCACCCGTTGCGGCATCGCGCCGGCATCGGTGCCGAAGCCGAGCTTCACTCCCGCCGCATGCAGGCGGCGCACGTTGTCCAGATTGGTCACGACCGCCTTGCGCGCGGCGGGTATGCCGTCGCTGGCCAGCTGGCTGCGCTGCCAGTCCGGCTGCGACCAGCGCGCCAGCACATCGGCGTGCAGTGCCTGGCGCAGGAAGGGCTGCTGCAATGCCAGCGGATGCTCGGCATACCAGTAATTGGCCTCGTCGATGGCGATGGTGGGGATGTACCAGGTGCCCTGGTCGCGCATCTTCCGCGCCAGCATCGGGTCCACCGCGCGGTCGCGTATACCGTGGGCGAGGATGTCGACCTTGGCATCGACCAGGTCGCGGGCCTGCTCCAGATCGTGGATGTGCGCGGCAACCTTGAGCCCGCGCGCATGCGCTTCGGCGATGGCGGCGCGATACACCTCCGGAGTCATCATCGGGCGTTTGCCACCGAGGTCGTCCACCCACAGCTTGATCAGGTCCACGCCATCGGCATGCTGGGTGGCCACGGCCGCGCGCGCCTCTTCGGCGTTGCGCGGGCGTGCCACCGGATCGTGGCGCAGGCCCATGGTGTCGGCCGGGGGCGCACCCTCCGGGGCGCCGATACCGCCGCCGGCACCGTACAGCTGCGCACCCAGGCCGGGATCGATGTTGATCCCCTTGCGGAGGGTGAAGAAGTCCGCGCCGTTCATGCCCAGCGCCGTCACCGTGGTGATGCCGTAGCGCTGGAACTGGCGCAGATCGCGCACCACGTTGTCATGGGTGTAGAAGCGGTCGCCGTGTTCCAGCCCCTGCGTATTGCCAACGTGGGCATGGTCGCTGACCAGGCCGGGCAACAGAGTTTTGCCTGTGTAATCGATGCGGCGCGCACCGGTGGCGGCCGCCGGCAGCGGCGTGCCGACATGCACGATCCGCGCGCCGTCGATCAGCACTGGCGTGATGCCGAGGTCGCGGGTGCCATCGAAGACACGGGCGTTTTCGAACAGGATCGGCTCGGCTGCGGCAGGCAGGGCGGTGGTGGCGGCAAGCAGCAGCGCCCACAGGCGGGTCGGTCGCATCGGCGGCTCCAGTCAGGGGGAGCCTTGAGCCTACCCCATCCGGGGATCGGGTTGCCGGCCAGTGGCCGGCACTACCGGCAGCGGACAATCAGTGCGTGCGCGCCCGCAGCAGCGGCAGGCTGATCGCGAAGAAGCACAACAGTGCGCCAGCCAATGCAAAGCCACTGCCCGCGAGGAACGCGGTACGGCCCTGATCGATCGGCCACAACTGGCCCGCGATCAGTGCGCCGAGCACGCCGCCCACTCCGGAGGAGAAGCCGTACAACAAACCCTGGCCATGGCCGTTCAGGCGCCCGGGGAAGTAGGTGGCCAGCATCTGCATCGCGGCGGCGAAGAAGGCGGCAAAACCGAGCGCATGCGCAGTCTGGGCGAGGAGCATCACCGGCAGGTTCTCCGGGAACAGCGCGGTCACCGCCCAGCGCACCGTGGAACTGAGCAGGGCGATCAGCAGCATCCAGCTGGCGTCATAGCGGCGGAAGAAGCGGCCGATGGTGAAGAACACACCCACTTCGAACACCACCCCGACCGTCCACAGCACGCCCAGCGTGGAGGTTGCGTAGCCGTGGTGATCCATGTAGACCGAGAAGAAGGTGTAATAGGGGCCGAACGACAGCTGCTCCATGAACGCGGCCAGGAAGAACGCCAGCACCTGCGGCTTGCGCACGATCGCCCAGAATCCACTGGCATCACCGTCGCTGCGCTGCAGGTTGCGTGCGTAGTGGTTGGCAAAGCCCGAGGCGGTCAGCAGGCCGAACAGCGGCAGCATCAACCACGGCAGCAGATGTGCGTTGCCGGCGCCGCCGTCGCCTTCGATGATCCAGCCGAACAGCATCACCACGGCGATGAAGCCCAGCGAGCCCCACACCCGGATCAGCCCATAGCGATGGCTGTCGCTGCCCAGGTGGGTCAACGTGATCGATTCGAACTGTGGCATCACCGCGTTGTAGAAGAAACAGAACGCGATCATCGCCGGGTACAGCCACGGCTGCGGCAACGGCAGCAGGAACGCGCAGAAGGTCAGCAGGGTGATCACGCAGCCCAGTCGCAGCCAGAAGATCGGGCGCGGCGAGGCGGCGGCGAGGGAGGTCCAGGTGGTGGGCGCCACGATGCGGGTGGCGTACCAGATGCCCATCATCACGCTGATCGCGGTGACGCTCATGCCGCGCGAGGTCAGGAACAACGACCAGTACGGTGTGAACGCGCCCAGAGCGGCGTAGTAGAACAGGTAGAACGAGGACAGGCGGACGGCCGGTACGGCGTCGCGGGGGAGGGCGGTCATGCGGGATCTCGGTGACGACCGGTGCATTATGGACGCGCGCACCCGGGCACGGGGTGGGCGACCGCCTTATTCCGGATCGTAATCCAGATTGGACGCCAGCCAGCGCTCGGCCTGTACACGGTCCACGCCCTTGCGCTTGGCGTAATCGACCACCTGCTCGCGGGTGACACGGCCGACCACGAAATACTGGCTCTGCGGGTGGCTGAAGTAGTAGCCCGACACCGCCGCGGTGGGCAGCATCGCAAAGCTCTCGGTCAGCTGCATGTTCGCGTTGCGCTCGGCATCCAGCAAGCGGAACAGCGTGGCTTTCTCGCTGTGCTCGGGGCAGGCCGGGTAGCCGGGCGCAGGGCGGATGCCGGCGTACTTCTCGGCGATCAGCGATTCGTTGTCCAGCTGCTCATCGGGCTGGTAGCCCCAGTAATCCATGCGCACGTGCTGGTGCAGGCGCTCGGCCAGGGCCTCGGCCAGGCGGTCGGCCAGTGCCTTGAGCAGGATCGCGTTGTAGTCGTCGTGGTCGGCCTCGAAGCGGGCCACGTGCGGGTCGATGCCGATGCCGGCGGTCACCGCGAACGCGCCGATCCAGTCCTGCTTGCCGCTGTCGGCCGGGGCGATGAAATCGGCCAGGCAGAAATCCGGGCGCTCGACCGGCTTGTCCACCTGCTGGCGCAGGAAGTGCAGCACGGCCGGGCCATTGTCGGTACGCAGGTGCACATCATCGCCAACGCTGTTGGCCGGCCACAGGCCGAATACGGCCTTGGCGGTCAGCCACTTCTCCTCGACGATGCGGGTGAGCATCGCGCGGGCGTCCTTGTACAGATCGGTGGCCTGCGGGCCGACGATCTCATCGGTGAGGATCGCCGGGAACTTGCCGGCCAGTTCCCAGGCCTGGAAGAACGGCGTCCAGTCGATCACCTCGACCAGGTCGGCCAGCGGGTAATCGTCGAGCACATGCAGGCCCGGCTTGCGCGGTGCCGGCGGTGTGTAGGTGGCCCAGTCGCCCACGAACCGCTGGGCGCGTGCCTTGGCGAGGGTGACCAACCGCTTGGCGTCGCCACGATTGCGGTGGCGCTGGCGGATGTCGGCGTAGTCGGCCTCGTTGGCAGCCACGAAGGCATCGCGCAGCTCTCGCGAGATCAGCGATTGCGCCACGCCGACCGCGCGCGAGGCGTCCTTCACCCACACCGTGGGTGCCTTGTAGTGCGGATCGATCTTCAGCGCGGTGTGCGCGCGCGAGGTGGTCGCACCGCCGATCATCAGCGGCATCGTGAAGCCCTGGCGCTCCATCTCGCGCGCGACGTGGCTCATCTCTTCCAGCGAGGGCGTGATCAGGCCGGACAGGCCGATGATGTCGGCGTTCTCGGCGCGCGCGGCATCCAGGATCTTCTGTGCCGGCACCATCACGCCCAGATCGATCACGTCGAAGTTGTTGCAGGCCAGGACCACGCCGACGATGTTCTTGCCGATGTCGTGCACGTCACCCTTGACCGTGGCCATGATGATCTTGCCGTTGCTCTTGGCAGTGTCGCCGCTGCGGGCCTTTTCCGCCTCGATGTACGGCAGCAGGTAGGCCACCGCCTTCTTCATCACGCGTGCGGACTTGACCACCTGCGGCAGGAACATCTTGCCGGCGCCAAACAGGTCGCCCACGATGTTCATGCCGTCCATCAGCGGTCCTTCGATCACATCCAGCGGACGGGTCGAGCGCGCACGGGCTTCTTCGGTGTCCTGCTCGACCCACGCATCCATGCCGTGCACCAGCGCATGCGCGAGGCGATCATTGACCGGCTTTTCGCGCCAGGCGAGGTCTTCGCCGCGCACTTCGCCCTTCTTGCCCTTGTAGCGCTCGGCAATTTCCAGCAGGCGCTCGGTGCCGTCACTGCGGCGGTTGAGGATCACATCCTCCACGCGCTCGCGCAGCTCGGCGTCCAGATCATCGTAGATCGGCATCGCGCCCGCGTTGACGATGCCCATGTCCATGCCCGCGCCGATGGCATGGAACAGGAACACCGAGTGGATCGCCTGACGCACGGTTTCATTGCCGCGGAACGAGAACGACACGTTGGAGACGCCGCCGGAGACATGGCAGTGCGGCAGGGTGCGTTTGATGATGCGGGTGGCTTCGATGAAGTCGACCGCGTAGTTGTCGTGCTCTTCGATGCCGGTGGCGACGGCGAAGATGTTCGGGTCGAAGATGATGTCTTGGGGCGGGAAGCCGACCTGCTCGGTCAGGACCCGGTAGGCGCGGGTGCAGATCTCGACCTTGCGCGCGCAGGTATCGGCCTGGCCGTCCTCATCGAAGGCCATCACCACGGCGGCCGCACCGTAGCGCAGCACCTTGCGAGCCTGTTCGATGAACTGCGCTTCGCCTTCCTTGAGCGAGATCGAGTTGACCACGCTCTTGCCCTGCAGGCACTTCAGACCCGCTTCGATCACGCTCCACTTGGAGGAGTCGACCATCACCGGAATCCGGGCGATGTCCGGCTCGGACATGATCAGGTTGAGGTAGCGCGTCATCGCCTTTTCGGAATCGATCAGGCCCTCGTCCATGTTGACGTCGAGGATCTGCGCGCCGTTGGCGACCTGCTGGCGCGCCACTTCCACCGCCTCTTCATAGCGTTCTTCCTTCACCAGCTTGCGGAACTGCGCGCTGCCGGTGACGTTGGTGCGCTCCCCGATGTTGACGAACAGCAGGTCCGGGGTGATGACCAGCGGCTCGAGACCGGACAGGCGGGTGTGGCGGGAAGACGTCATGGGCAGGCTGGCACGGGCTGGCGGAGGAGGGTCAACGACAACGGGAGCGTGGGGCGGATGCGGTCATGCCGCGTCTTCCAGCGGTGGTGCGGGCAGGCGGCGCGGCGGCAGATCGGCCACCGCTTCGGCAATCGCGCGGATGTGCGCCGGGGTGGTGCCGCAGCAGCCGCCCACCAGGTTGAGCAGACCGGCGCTGGCGAACTCGCGCAGCGTGGTGGCCATTTCTTCCGGGGTTTCGTCGTACTCGCCGAAGGCATTGGGCAGGCCGGCATTGGGATGCGCGCTGACCAGACACTCGGCCACAGTGGACAATGTCTCCACGTGGGGCCGCATGTCGCTGGCGCCGAGCGCGCAGTTCAGCCCGATCGACAGCGGCCGGCCATGCGCGACCGAGGCGTAGAACGCCTCGGCCGTCTGCCCGGAGAGGGTGCGGCCGGAGGCATCGGTGATCGTGCCGGAGATCATCACCGGCAGTCGACCACCGCGCGCATCGAACACTTCTTCGATGGCGAACAGCGCGGCCTTGGCGTTGAGCGTATCGAAGATGGTTTCCACCATCAGGGTGTCGGCGCCACCGTCGATCAGGCCATCGATGGCTTCGCGGTAGGTCTCGCGCAGCGCATCGAAGCTGGTATTGCGGAAGCCGGGATCGTTCACGTCCGGGCTGATCGACGCGGTGCGGCTGGTCGGGCCGAGCACGCCGATCACGAAGCGCGGTTTGCCCGGCGTGGTCGCCGCGACTGCATCGCAGCAGGCACGCGCCACTGCAGCACCGGCTTTGTTGAGCTCGTAGACCAGGTGTTCAAGGTGGTAGTCGGCCTGGCTGACCGAGGTCGCATTGAACGTATTGGTCTCGACCAGATCGGCGCCGGCCTCCAGGTACGCGGTATGGATGCCGCCGATCACCTCCGGGCGGGTCAGCAACAGCAGGTCGTTGTTGCCCTTGAGGTCATGTCCCTCCGGCGTGTCACCGGTCGCGGCATGATCGCAGCCGGGCCCGTGCTGGTGGTCGTAACCGCCGGCGAAGCGCGCGCCGCGGTAATCGTCCTCTTCCAGCCCATGGCGCTGGATCATCGTGCCCATGGCGCCATCGATGATCAGGATGCGCTGGGCCAGCGCCGTTTCCAGCGCATGCACGCGGTCGGGGTGGAGCCAGGGCAGGGATGGCATGGGCAGACCTCAGGGCTTGCTGGCAATCAGCGAAATGACTTCGAAATGCGGCGGGCGCTTCTCGCGGGTCACGGTTTCCAGGCTGGAAACGACCAGGCCGGCCTTCTCCACGAACTTGCGCAGTTCCTTGTCGCTGAAGCCGAGGTTGACGTGGCCATAGGCATCCACGGCCGCACGGTGTTCGTGGCGGGCCAGGCTGCACAACAGCAGGCGACCACCCGGGCGCAGCACGCGCGCGCCCTCGGCGACGGCCTGCGCCGGCTTGGCCGCATAGGTCAGTGCGTGCATCAGCACCACCAGGTCGAAACTCTGGTCGGGGAAGGGCAGGGCATGCATATCGCCTTCGCGCACTTCCACATTGGCCAGCCGGCGCAGGCGCTCGCTGGCAGCGGCGACCACGCGCGCGCTGGTGTCGATACAGATGTAGCGCTTGGCGTGCGGCGCCACAAGCTCGGCCAGCACGCCGTCACCGGAGGCGATATCGAGCACGTCACCGGTTTCCAGCAACGGCAGGGCGGTGCGTGCCAGCGCTTCCCAGGTGCGGCCGGGGGAATAATGGCGTTCCATGTCGCCGGCGACGCTGTCGGCCCAGTTCTGGTCCGCCGCTCGGCTGGCCATGACGGCAGCCACACGCTCAGCGTCCTGGCGCAGCAGCGGGTCGTCGCTGCCGGTGCTCAGGGCATGCCACAATGCGCGCTGCGCCGGATCCAGCGCGGCGTCATCGAAGCGGTAATACGCCGAGACGCCGGAGCGACGGTCGCGGACCAGGCCGGCTTCCTTGAGCCGGGCCAGGTGGGTGGACACCCGCGGCTGCGCCAGCGTGGTGATGGCCGACAGCTCGGCCACAGTGAGTTCTTCCTGTTCCAGCAGCGCCAGCAGGCGCACCCGGGTGGCGTCGGCAAACACTTTCAGCCGGACGGACCAGTCCTCGAGATCCATAAATATCTACCTATCGCGATATAGAGATATTTTCGTCCTTTGGCGGCGCTGCGGTCAAGTAAGGCGTCCTTTCCCCGCCCCCCGGTACAATCGCCCGACCGGGCCACGCGCACTGCGGCCCTTATCACTCTGTACCCGGGAGGGTGTTGTGGATTTCAGCTTTACCGAAGAGCAGTTGATGCTGCAGGACGTTGCGCGCCGAATCGCGCAGGAAAAAATCGCGCCCAGCGCCGAACACCACGACCGCACCGGCGAGTTCCCGCTGGAGAACATCCGCCTGCTGGGCGAGAACGGGCTGATGGGCATTGAAGTGCCCGAAGCCTACGGCGGTGCGGGCATGGACCCGATCGCCTACGTCCTGGCGATGGTGGAGGTCGCCGCCGGAGACGCTGCGCATTCGACGATCATGTCGGTCAACAACTCGCTGTTCTGCAACGGCATCCTGACCCACGGCAGCGAAGCGCAGAAGCAGAAGTACGTGCGCGCCATCGCCGAGGGCGAGGCCATCGGCGCGTTCGCGCTGACCGAGCCGCAGTCCGGTTCGGATGCGACGGCCATGCGCTGCCGCGCGGTCAAGCAGGCCGACGGCACCTACGTGATCAACGGCAAGAAGAGCTGGATCACCTCCGGCCCGGTGGCCAAGTACATCGTGCTGTTTGCGATGACCGATCCGGAACAGGGCGCGCGTGGCATCACCGCCTTCATGATCGACACCGACAAGGCCGGCTTCCACCGGGGCAAGACCGAGCCGAAGCTGGGCATCCGCGCCTCGGCCACCTGCGAAATCGAGTTCCAGGACTACGTGGCCAGCGCCGACGACGTGCTGGGCAAGGAAGGTGAGGGCTTCAAGATCGCCATGGGCGTGCTTGACGCCGGCCGCATCGGCATCGCCTCCCAGGCCATCGGCATCGCCCGCGCTGCCTATGAGGCCACGATCGAGTACGTGAAGGACCGCAAGGCCTTCGGCGCGGCGATCGGCACTTTCCAGATGACCCAAGCGAAGATCGCCGACATGAAGTGCAAGCTGGATGCAGCCCTGCTGCTGACGCTGCGCGCGGCGTGGGTGAAGGGGCAGGGCAAGCGCTTCAGCAACGAAGCGGCGATCGCCAAGCTGACCGCCTCCGAAGCGGCGATGTGGATTACCCACCAGGCCGTGCAGATCCACGGTGGCATGGGCTATTCCAAGGAAATGCCGCTGGAGCGCTACTTCCGTGATGCCAAGATCACCGAGATCTACGAGGGCACCTCGGAAATCCAGCGGTTGGTGATCGCGCGCAACGAGACCGGGCTGCGCTGATCGATAGGACAGCGGCGCCCGTTGGGCGCCGCTGGTCGGTCCGGGGCCTCTGAAGTGGCCTTGAGAGGTTGCGGACGCTCCAGCGTCGGATCAAGGTAGGTGCCGACCGCTGGTCGGAACGCGGGGTAGTGCAGAATGTGCGGCCCCGTTCTGCAGGTCACCCCATGGTTATTTATCGAGGCGCAGGGTTCCTGACCCTGCTCACCCCCATTGCCGCCCTGTTGCTGCTGATGTGGCTGTGGCCGGATCCTGCGGTTGCCAAAGGCAATACCTCGCTGGCGCAGCTGCTGGTCGGATTCGGCATCGGCGCAGCGATCAATGTCGTGCTCGGCATCGTGCTCAACCGCGGCCCGCGCGCGGTGGGCGAGCATGCCCGCCATCACTTCTTCTACATGCCAATGCAGTGGCCGTCGTTGGTGATCGTGTTGGTATGCGCGGCAGTAGCGTTGCTGCGCTGAGACCATTTGGTAGTGCCGGCCGTCGGCCGTCGGCCGGCAACCCGGCGATCCTTGCCTGGCAGGTGCCCGGAGCAGCCGGCCAGCGGCCGTCATTACCTGGTCCCCCGATGCGTGCCTTCGCTCAGCCACACATGGTGTGGCTCTACCCGTCATGCGGCGCACACAAAAAAGCCCCGGCTCGCGCCGGGGCTTCTTCATTCCAGCGTGACCACCCACGGTGGTCACCTGGCGGTGGGGCAACCGTGGCTGCCCCTGTGCATCAACGATCCGGACGGTGGGCCGTATTGGCTTCGCCCTGGCGTTCCAGGAACTCCTTGGACGGTTCGTCCAGCTTGTCACCCAGCATGCGGCGGACCACCACGAAGAACACCGGGATCATCAGCAGACCCAGGAAGGTGGCGAACACCATGCCGCCGATCACGCCGGTACCGATGGCGTGACGCGCGTTGGCACCGGCACCGGTGGAGATGGCCATCGGCACCACGCCCATGATGAAGGCGAACGAGGTCATCAGGATCGGGCGGAAACGCAGGCGGGAGGCTTCGATGGTCGCCTCGCGCAGGTTCTTGCCTGCAGCCCGCTGCTCCACCGCGAACTCCACGATCAGGATCGCGTTCTTCGCCGCCAGGCCGATCACCGTGATCAGGCCGATCTTGAAGTACAGATCGTTCGGCAGGCCACGTGCCAGCGAGAAGGCCAGGGCGCCGAGGACACCCAGTGGCACCACCAGCAGCACCGCCACCGGGATCGACCAGCTTTCATACAGCGCGGCCAGGCAGAGGAACACCACCACGATGGACAGCACCAGCAGCAGGGTCGCGGCGTTGCCGGCCAGGATTTCCTGGTAGGACATGCCCGACCAGTCGTAGCCGAAGCCGGCTGGCAGGTCGTCGTTGACGATCCGCTCCATCGCCTGCATCGCCTCGCCCGAGCTGCGCCCGGCCGCCTGCGAACCGACGATGTTGACCGCCGAGTAGCCGTTGTAGCGGCTCAGCGACGGCGGTGCGGACACCCACTCGGACTTCACCACGGTGCTCAGCGGGATCATCGCCTGCGTGCCGTCGGGATTGGTCTGCAGCGTGCTGGGCGTGTAGAAGCTGTTCAACGATTCCGCGCCGGTGCGATACGGGCCATCGGCCTGCAGCGTCACGCGCTTGATGCGGCCTTCGTAGAAGAAGTCGTTGACGTACACCGGGGCCAGCATCAGCTGGATGGTGCTGTACACGTCCGACACCGACAGGCCCATGGTCTGCGCCTGCACGCGGTCCACGTGCAACTGCAGCTGCGGGGCGTTTTCCAGGCCGTTCGGGCGCACGCCGGTCAGCAGGTCGCTTTCCTGCGCCGCCTTGCCGAGCAGGATGTTGCGGGCCTGCGTCAGCTGCTCATAGCCCACGCCGCCACGGTCCTGCAGCCACATGTCGAAGCCGCCGAACTGGCCCAGGCCCTGCACGGTCGGCAGGTTGACCACGAAGATCTGCGCTTCCTTGATCCCGTAGAACGCGCCGTTCATGTTGTTGATGAACTCGGGCACCGTGATGTCACGGTCCGCCCAGGGCTTGAGGCGGATGAAGCCCATGCCCACGTTTTCACCGGAGCCGACGAAGCTGAAACCAGCCACCTGCAGCATGCCTTCGAAGCCATCCTGCTTTTCCAGGATGCCGCGCATCTGGGCAAAGGCGTGGTTGGTCTGCGACTTGGTCGAGCCCGGCGGCAGCTGCACGATCGCCAGCGCGTAGCCCTGGTCTTCTTCGGGCAGGAAGCTGCCCGGCATGCGCGTGAACAGGAAACCGCACAGCACGGTCAGCACCACGAACAGGATCATCCAGCGCGGGGCATGCTTCACCGCCGAGGTGATGTGGCCCACGTAGGTGTTGCTGACCTTGTCGTAGTACTTGTTGAAGGTGCGGTAGACGATGTTCGGCTTGTCGTTGTGCGTCGGCTTGAGGAACGTCGCGCACAGCGCCGGGGTGAAGCCCAGGGCCAGGAAGGCCGAGAAGGCCATCGCGATGGCGATGGTCAGCGCGAACTGCTTGTAGATCTCACCGGCGGCGCCGCCCTGCAGGGCCGACGGAATGAACACCGCGGCCAGCACCACGGTGATGGCCACCACCGCACCGGTGATCTGGGTCATGGCCTTCTGGGTGGCGGCCTTGGGCGGCAGCTTCTCCTCGGTCATGATGCGTTCGACGTTCTCGATGACCACGATGGCGTCATCGACCACGATGCCGATCGCCAGCACCATCGCAAACAGCGTCAGCTGGTTGATGGTGAAGCCGATGATGCTCATGCCCAGGAACGTGCCCAGCAGTGCGACCGGGATGACCAGGGTCGGGATCAGCGTGGCGCGGAAGTTCTGCAGGAAGATCAGCATCACCAGGAACACCAGCACGACCGCTTCGATCAGGGTCTTGACCACTTCCTCGATCGAGATCTTCACGAAGGTGGTGCTGTCGTACGGCGAGAACCAGCTGACACCGGCCGGGAAGCTCGGCTTGAGCTCATCCATCTTCGAGGTGACCGCATTGGCCACGTTCAGCGCGTTGGCGCCCGGCAGCAGCTGGATCGCGAAGGCACCGGTCGGCTTGCCGTTGTACTGGGTGTCAAAGCCGTAGTTGTTCGCACCGAAGGCGATCCGGGCGACGTCCTTGAGCAGCACGCGCGAGCCGTCGGCATTGGCGCGCAGGATGATGTTCTCGAACTCTTCCGGCGAGCTGAAGCGGCCTTCGGCCGACACGGTCGCGGTGAAGTAGTGCCCCTCGGGCGAGGGATCCGAGCCCAGCGAACCGGCCGCGAACTGCACGTTCTGGTCCTTGATCGCGGCCAGTACCTGGGTGGCCGACAGGCCGTAACCCTGCATCTTTTCCGGGTTGAGCCAGATATTCATGGCGTACTCGGAACCGAACTGCTGGGTGCTGCCCACGCCGGGGATACGCGAGATCTGGTCGAGCACGCGCGAACCGACGATGTCGTTGAGGGCGTCGCGGTCGATCGAGGCGCTGTCGGACTGCAGGGCCACCACCATCAGGAAGCCGGCGTTGGCCTTGGCCACCACCACGCCCTGCTGGGTCACTTCGGTCGGCAGGCGAGGCGTTGCCAGCGAGACCTTGTTCTGCACCTGGACCTGGGCGATATCGGCATCGGTGCCGGTTTCGAAGGTCAGGGTGATGGTGACGCGGCCGTTGGAGGCCGAAGAGGAGCTGAAGTACAGCAGGTGATCGATACCGGTCAGCTGCTGCTCGATCACCTGGGTGACCGACTTTTCGGCGGTGTCGGCGCTGGCGCCGGGGTAGGTGGCGCTCACCGTCACCTGGGGAGGCGCGATGCTCGGGTAGGACTCCACGCCCAGACCCAGGATCGAGATCACGCCCGCAAGCGAGATCAGGATCGCGACCACCCAGGCGAATACCGGGTGTTCAATGAAAAATTTAGGCATGACGGAGGATTCCCGTTATTGCTTGTTCGGTTCGGCAGCCGGAGCGGCGTCGGACGTTGCGGCGGCGGCATCAGCCGGGGCGGCCGCGGCATCGGGCTTGGCGGCAGCCGCCGGAGCAGCACCTGCCGGAGCAGCACCCGCCGGCGCCTGGCCATTGCCGTTGCCGGCAGCCGGGTTCCACGGGGCAGCCTTGGCCGGTTCGCCTTCCTTGACCTTCTGCATGCCGGCGACGATGACCTGATCGCCCGCATCCAGACCGCCGCTGACCAGCCAGTTGCTGCCCTGCTGGCCTTCGCTCTTCACATTCTTGCGGGCAACCTTGCCGTCCTTGCCCACCACCAGCACGTAGCCGCCGGTGGTGTCGCGCTGCAGCGCCTGCAGGGGCACCAGGTAGGCGTTGTTGCGCTCACCCAGGGTCGCCTGGAAGCTGACGAAGGCACCCGGCAGCAGGATCTGCTGCGGGTTGGGCAGCACCGCGCGCAGCGAGACCGCGCCGGTGGCCGGGTCGACCGTGGTCGAGGAGAAATCCAGTGTGCCCGGCTGGTCGTAGACGGTGCCGTCAGCCAGCTTCACCTGCACGGTGGACTTGCCGTCACCACTAAGGGCCAGTGCGCCCTTGGCCTGGGCCGCGCGCATCTGGGTCAGCTCATCCACGCTCATCGAGAAGTTCACGTACAGCGGGTCGAGCTGATCCACGGTGGTCAGCAGGGTCACATCGCCCTGGCCAACCAGCGCACCTTCAGTGACCTGCTGCTTGCCAGCGCGGCCGCTGATCGGCGAGCGCACTTCGGCATAGCCGAGGTTGATCTTCGCGCTGGCCAGCGAGGCCTGGGCCTGCTGCACGGCGGCAGCGGCAGTGCGCTCGGTGGCTTCGGCTGCATCCAGGTCGGACTTGGAGACGTAGGCCTGCGGCGCCAGCGAGCGGGCGCGGTTGGCAGCGGCCTTGGCATTGGCGGCGGTGGCCTGGGCCGAGGCCAGTTCGGCCTGCGCAGCATTGAGCGAGGCACGCAGGGGGGCTGGATCGATCAGGAACAGCACCTGGCCTTCCTTCACATCCGAGCCTTCCTGATAGACGCGCTTGAGCAGCACGCCCGGCACGCGGGCCCGGACGTCGGCACTGCGGAACGGCGAAAGGCGGCCGACCAGTTCACGCTGCAACGGCAGGGTCTGCGGCTTGGCCTCGATCACGCCCACCTCCGGCGGCGGCGGGGCCTGCTGCTCTTCCTTCTTGCAGGCGGTCAACGCAAGGGCGACTGCGCACGTCAGGGCAAGGGTGCGGAGTGGGGCGATCATCAGGAGAAGCTCCGGTGTTGGTTTGAATACGAAGCCGTGGCGGCTTCGGGCGCGGCGAACGCGCGCAGGAAGCTGTCAACGGAGAATTCTGCCCAGCGGCGGCGCACGGCGGCGTCAGCGCGATGGGGGATATGGAAGCGCTGTTTTTCGACATCCAAGCCGGCGATCATGCTCAATAGCAGTTCAGCCATGAAGTGCGGGTCGTCATGCCTCAATTGGCCCCGGGCAGAGCGTGTTGCCAGCCATTCAGATACGTGAAGCGCCAGGGCCCCGGCGCCGTCCTGATAGAGGGTACGGGCTTCCTGGGGGAACTGGCTGGATTCTGTCGCGATCAGCCTTCGGGCCTGGACCACATGCGGCTGGTTGAAATGGTCCAGGTAGTCGTTGGCGAACTGCAGCAGGCTGCCACGCAGGTCATCACCGTCGAGTGAGCGCAGCCCGGCGGTCGCGCGGCAGACATGCCGCTGCATCACCCGGCGCAGCAGTTCCTGCTTGCTGCCGTAGCGGCTGTAGAGCGTCTGCTTGGAGCAGCCCGCGTGCTGGGCCACGGCGTCCATGCTCAATTGCATGCCGTGGCTGGCCAGCAGTTCGCGCACAGCATCGAACACGCGATGATCGCGCGCGTCCATGGCGCTGGCGGCGGGGGGTGGGGGAGTCACGGGGTGGACTATACCGTCCAGTTCAGAATTGTAGAAGCCTTGTCTTTCCGTGGCGTTTGATGACCAACGTCAAGTTGCAACCGAAGCGGCCGATGCTGCGTCGGATGAAACCCCGATGCGTTGATCCGTACCCGTCCGAACTGACGGTGGCGATGTAAACGGGACCCAACCCGAATCACCTTATTCCGTCCTGCAGCAAGGTATTTCTGTGCGGTAGGCCTACAATTTCATTTTCCCAACTGAGCAACACGCACCGCTCCGTCATGAAACCGCAAAAACCAGCAGCCAAGACCGTGAAAAACAAATCCAAACCAGCCGATACGCAGACTGTTTCGCCAGTGGGCTTCTCGCTGGAGCCGGTGTACACGGCCTTGCGCAAGCGCTACCCGTCGGCCGGGCAGGCCGAGGCAGTGGCTTTTGCCGCCGACTTCTACAAGCGCATGGAGGCGGACGAGTTCCCGCACCACAGCGCCGAGGAGTGGGCTGCACTGGCAGCGGACACGCTGGAATTTGCGCGCGTGCGCAAGTCCGGCAAGGCCAACGTCCGCGTGTTCAACCCGACGCTGAAGAGCAACGGGTGGGAGTCGCCGCACACGGTGCTGCAGATCGTCAACGACGATATGCCGTTCCTGGTCGACACCGTCACGATGTCGCTGGCCGAGCATGGCGTCGGCGTGCACGTGCTGGGTCACCCGGTGATCCGTTTCGCGCGTGACAAGGCCGGCAAGCTGACCGGTGTCAGCGACGGCACCGCCGAATCGGTGATGCTGCTGGAGATCGACCGCCAGCCGGCCGAGGCGATGGCCGACGTTGAGAAGGCGATCATCAAGGCGCTGGACGAGGTGCGTGCCATCGTCCGCGATTGGGACGCGATGCGTGCCAAGGCGCAGAGCCTGGCCGACGACCTCGGCAGCCGCCAGCTGCCCGTCGATGCCGCCTCGCGCGCTGAGGCGCAGGAGTTCCTGCGCTGGGCCGCCGACAACCACTTCACCTTCTTCGGTTACCGCGAATACCGCGTCGAGAAGCAGGGCAAGGAAGACGTGCTGGCGCCGTTGAACGACACCGGCCTGGGCCTGATGCGCGGGCAGGACAAGTCCGCTGCACGTCCGGTCAAGACCCTCGCCGCGCAGGGCCTCAATGCCACCACCGGGTTGAAGGACGCGCTGATCCTGACCAAGACCAATGCCCGCTCGCGCGTGCATCGCGCCGGTTACATGGATTACATCGGCGTGCTCGAATTCGACGCCAAGGGCAAGATCATCGGCGAGCAGCGCTTCCTGGGTCTGTTCACCTCCAGCGCGTACAACCGCCGCCCGTGGGAAATCCCGCTGGTGCGCCAGCGCCACGAATACGTGATGAGCAAGTCCGGCCTGGCACCGAGCAGCCACAGCGGCAAGGCCCTGCGCCACATCCTGGAAACCCTGCCGCGCGAAGAGCTGTTCCAGTCCAGCGAGGACGAACTGTTCCGCACCGCCATGGGCGTGCTGGGCCTGCAGGAGCGCGTGCGCAGCCGTCTGTTCCTGCGCCGTGACAAGTACAGCCGTTTCATCTCCGCGCTGGTGTACCTGCCGCGCGAACGCTTCAACACCGATGTGCGCCTGCGCATCGAAGCCATGCTCAAGGACGCCCTGCAGGGCGAGTACGTGGACAGCTCGGTCGTGCTCGGTGAGTCGCCGCTGGCCCAGGTGCACCTGATCGTGCGCCCGAAGGCTGGCCAGACCCTGGAAGTGGATACCAGCGCACTGGAGCAGAAGCTTGCCCAGGTGCTGCGCAACTGGCAGGACGATCTGCGCGAAGCGCTGGTGGCCCGTCACGGTGAGGGCGAAGGCCTGCGCATCGCGGCGCGTATCGGCAAGGCGTTGCCGGCCGGCTACATCGAAGACTCCAGCACCGAGATCGCCGCCAATGACGTCAGCCAGCTGGATGCGCTGACCGGCCCGGACGATCTGCGCCTGAGCCTGCAGGCCGTGCAGCGCGAAGGCGGCGATGGCCTGCGCCTGAAGCTGTATCGCCAGTTGGACGATATTCCGCTGTCCGATGCGCTGCCGATGATGGAAAACATGGGCCTGCGTGTCATCGCCGAGCGTCCGTACCGTCTGACGGTCGATAACGCCCCGGTGTATGTGCAGGACTTCGAAGTGGAATCGGTGGCCGGTGCGATCGATGCGCCGAGCGTTGATGCCGCCTTCGGTGAAACCTTCGCCCGCGTGTGGCACGGCGATGCCGAGAACGACGGCTTCAACCGCCTCGTGCTCGCCGCCGGCCTGCACTGGCGCCAGGTGGCGATGCTGCGTGGCTACTGCAAGTACCTGCTGCAGACCGGCGTGCCGTTCTCGCAGGCCTATGTGGAAGGCACCTTCACCCGTTACCCGCTGCTGGCCCGCCTGCTGGTGGAGTTGTTCGAAGCCCGCTTCGATCCGGCCACCGGCCACGAGAGCAAGGACGCGATCGCCGAGGGCCAGGCCCAGCTGCGCGCGCACCTGACCGTGCTCGCCGGCGGTGACGAAGCCACCCTGAAAGTGCTCAAGACCGTGGTCGATGCGCGCAAGGGCGACCGCACCGTGCAGATGGACGCCGCGCGCGATGCGCTGCTCAAGCTGATGGACCGCGTCTCCAGCCTCGATGAAGACCGCATCCTGCGCAGCTTCATGGGCGTGATCGATGCGACCCTGCGCACCAGCTACTACCAGACCGATGCCGAGGGCCGCCCGGGCCACGTCATCAGCTTCAAGTTCGATTCGGCGCTGGTGCCGGACCTGCCCAAGCCGCGCCCGTACCGCGAAATCTTCGTGTACGGCCCGCGCGTGGAAGGTACCCACCTGCGTTTCGGTGCCGTCGCCCGTGGCGGCCTGCGCTGGTCGGACCGTCGCGAAGATTTCCGTACCGAGGTGCTGGGCCTGGTCAAGGCACAGATGGTCAAGAACACCGTGATCGTGCCGGTCGGCGCGAAGGGCGGCTTCTTCGCCAAGATGCCGCCGGTCAACGGTGACCGTGATGCGGTGTTCGCCAACGGCGTGGCCTGCTACAAGCTGTTCATCCAGGGCCTGCTGGACATCACCGACAACATCGTCAACAACAAGATCGTGCCGCCGGTGGACGTGGTCCGCCACGACATGGACGACCCGTACCTGGTGGTGGCCGCCGACAAGGGCACCGCGACCTTCTCCGACATCGCCAACGGCCTGGCCGTGGCGCACGGCTTCTGGATGGGCGATGCGTTCGCCTCCGGTGGCTCGGTCGGTTACGACCACAAGGGCATGGGCATCACCGCCCGCGGTGCGTGGGAGTCGGTCAAGCGCCACTTCCGTGCGCTGGGCCGTGACAGCCAGAGCCAGGACTTCACCGCGGTCGGCGTGGGCGACATGTCCGGCGACGTGTTCGGCAACGGCATGCTGTTGTCGCGCCACATCCGCCTGGTGGCTGCATTCGATCACCGCCACATCTTCCTGGACCCGAACCCGGATGCGGCCACGACCTTCGTCGAGCGCGAGCGTCTGTTCACCGTGCCGCGCTCCAGCTGGGCCGATTACGATGCCAAGCTGATCAGCAAGGGCGGCGGCGTGTACCCGCGTACGCTGAAGTCGATCGAGATCACCCCGCAGGTGCGTGAGGTGCTCGGCCTGGACGAGGGCATCAAGTCGATGACCCCGAACGATCTGATGAGCGCGATCCTCAAGGCGCCGGTCGATCTGTTGTGGAACGGCGGCATCGGTACCTACGTCAAGGCGGCCAGCGAGCAGCACAGCGATGTCGGCGACCGCGCCAACAACGCGCTGCGCGTCAATGGCGGCGAGCTGCGCTGCAAGGTGGTGGGCGAGGGCGGCAACCTGGGCATGACCCAGCTGGGCCGTATCGAAGCCGCCCAGGCCGGCGTGCTGCTCAACACCGACTTCATCGACAACTCGGCCGGTGTGGACACCTCCGATCACGAAGTCAACATCAAGATCCTGCTCAACGATGTGGTGCGTGCCAAAAAGTTGACCGTCGAACAGCGCAACAAGCTGCTGGCCTCGATGACCGACGAAGTGGCCGCGCTGGTGCTGATGGACAACTACCGTCAGAACCAGGCGCTGAGCCTGATGGAACGCATGGCGGTCAAGCGCCTGGGTTCCAAGCAGCACTTCATCCGCACCCTGGAACAGCAGGGCCTGCTGGATCGCCAGATCGAGTACCTGCCCTCGGATGCGGAACTGTCCGCACGCAAGGCGCGTGGCCAGGGCCTGACCCGTCCGGAACTGTCGGTGCTGTTGTCCTACTCCAAGCTGGTGGCCTTCCAGCAGCTGCTGGAGTCGGACATTCCGGAAGATCCGTACCTGTCCAAGGAGCTGCAGCGCTACTTCCCGACGCCGCTGCAGAAGAAGTACGCCGATGCGATGGAGCGTCACCGCCTGAAGCGCGAAATCATCGCCACGGCCGTGACCAACCAGACCATCAACCGCATGGGCGCCACCTTCCTGATGCGCATGCAGGAAGACACCGGCCGCACCGTGGCCGAGGTCGCCAAGGCGTACACGATCAGCCGTGAAACGCTGGATGCACGCGCCCTGTGGGCACAGATCGACGCCCTCGACGGCACGCTGCCGGAGTCGGTGCAGATCGACGCGCTGGAAGTGATCTGGAAGCTGCAGCGTTCGTTCGTGCGCTGGCTGCTCTCGCGCCCGGGCGCCATGCCGGGCATCACCGAAGCGGTCAACCGCTACCAGGCTGCCTTCAACGACATCCGCGACGCCTCGGGCGTGCTGCCCGATTCGCAGCGCCCGGCCTACGAGGCCAGCGTGCAGGAGTGGAAGGACAAGGGCCTGCCGCCGGCGTTGTCGCAGCAGCTCTCGGAACTGCAGTTCCTGGAGCCGGCGTTCGACATCATCGAGCTGGCCCGCACCCGCAAGCTCAAGCCGGTGGACGTCTCCAAGGTCCACTTCCGCCTGGGCGACGCCCTGCAGCTGCCGTGGCTGTTCGAGCAGATCGACGCGCTGGAGGTCAACGGCCGCTGGCACGCCGTGGCCCGTGGCGTGCTGCGCGACGAGCTGGCCGCCCACCATCGCAACCTGGCTGCCCAGGTCCTGTCGATGAAGGGCAGCAGTGCCGAAGCCAAGGTCGCCGCCTGGATGGGGCGCGATGACAGCAGCCTGCGCTTCACCCTGGCGATGCTGGCCGAGCTGGCCGAGCAGAAGACCCTGGACTACCCGACCGTCTCGGTCGCGGTGCAGCGCCTGGGTCAGCTGGCCTCGCATGGTGCATAAGCGCATTCGCGCTGACGCCCCACGGTTTGCTTTGCAAACCGTGGGGCCCATGCAAACGATGCTTCCAGACCCCCGCGCCTTCGGCGCGCCCCCCTGACTCAGGGGGGCTCTGCTCCAGAGGGATGGGCGGGGGCCGGTAACGGCATTGCATGAGAAACACACGGCTCCGCTTCGGCGGGGCCGTTTTCGTTTCCGTTCGTGCCGGCCCGCGACCGGCACGAACGGTTATGCTCTTGCCGGCATACCCCACCCGGATTCACCGATGAGCGACACCCCCCGTATCGCCTTCCTGGCCAGTTCCACCGAAGCGGCGCAGCTCGCCCTGGCACAGATGCGGGCCCGCTACGGCGACTACGCGCCCGAGCAGGCCGAGGTGCTGTGCCCGTTGGGCGGTGATGGCTTCCTGCTGCAGACCCTGCATCGCTACGGCGCGCTGGATCGGCCCGTGTTCGGCATGAAGCTGGGCACGGTCGGGTTCCTGATGAACCAGTTCCGTGATGACGATCTGCCCGCGCGCCTGGCGGCCGCCGAGCCGGCCAACCTGCGGCCGCTGGAGATGCTGGCCCTGACCGAGTCCGGCACCACCACCGGGTCGCTGGCCTACAACGACGTCTCGCTGCTGCGCCAGACCCGCCAGGCCGCGCATATCGGCATCGACCTCAACGGCCAGGAACGCGTGGCCGAGCTGATCGGCGACGGGGTGCTGGTCGCCACGCCTGCCGGCAGCACGGCGTACAACTATTCCGCGCATGGCCCGATCCTTCCGCTGGGCTCGCACACGATCGCGCTGACCCCGTTGGCGCCGTACCGTCCGCGCCGCTGGCGCGGGGCGATCCTCAAGGCCGACACCGAAGTGCGGTTCCGCGTTCTCGACCCCTACAAGCGCCCGGTCAGCGTCACCGCCGATTCGCATGAAACCCGCGATGTGGTGGAAGTGACCATCCGTGAATCGCGCGAACGCCGCGTCACCATGCTGTTCGACCCGGAGCACAATCTGGAAGACCGGATCCTGAGCGAGCAGTTCATGTTCTGACGGCGCACGGCCGTGGCGGCCATGCTCTGTGGGAGAATGGCTGGCCGGCCGCTGCGGCCGCATTGGATTGCTGATTGCCATGGGCGACAACACCCCCCGTTTGCTGACCGTTGCCGTGACGTCGCGGGCCCTGTTCGATCTGGAAGAGGGGCACGCGCTGTTCGAGGCCGAAGGCGTCGATGCCTACGCCGAGTACCAGCGCAAGCACGAAGATGATGTGCTGCGCCCCGGCGTGGCCTTCCCGGTGGTGCGCAAGCTGCTCGCGCTCAACCAGGGCCAGTCACCGGAACAGCCGCGGGTGGAAGTGATCCTGCTGTCGCGCAACTCGGCCGATACCGGCCTGCGCATCTTCAATTCGATCCAGCACTACGACCTGGGCATCATCCGCGCGACCTTCACCGCGGGCGAGCCGACCTGGCCGTATGTAAAGCCGTTCGGCACCGATCTGTTCCTGTCGGCCAACCCCGAATCGGTGCGGCGCGCGCTGCTGCACGGGATCGCTGCCGCGACCATCCTGCCCAAGCCGCCGGGCGAGACCATCGCCGCGGCCGAACAGGTCGATCTGGGCCGTCCGCTGGGCCAGCTGCGCATCGCCTTCGATGGTGATGCGGTGATCTTTGGCGATGAGAGCGAACGCATCTCGCGCGAGCAGGGCGTGGAAGCCTTCGGCCGCCATGAGCGTGAGAACGCCCGTGAGCCGCTCAGCGGTGGCCCGTTCCGCAACTTCCTCTCGGCGCTGCATACGCTGCAGGCCGTGTTCCCCTCGGGCGAAGATGCGCCGATCCGCACTGCGCTGGTGACGGCGCGCTCGGCGCCGGCGCACGAGCGGGTGATCCGCACGCTGCGCGAGTGGGGCGTGCGTCTGGACGAAGCGCTGTTCCTCGGCGGCCGCCACAAGGGCCCATTCCTGGAAGCCTTCGGCGCGGACATCTTCTTCGACGATTCGCAGCACAACATCGACAGCGCGCTGCAGCACCAGAGCGTGGCCGCCGGGCACGTGCCGCACGGGGTGGCCAACGACGGTTGATGCGCCACGGGGGTGCGTGGGATCCGTGTACCGACCCACGGTCGGTACCTACGGGATCGGCAGGACCGACGGCGCAGTGGTGTCAGGATTGAGCGGCAGGCGGATGTCGACCAGCCGCCAGCGCAGCCCCGAGCGCTGCAGGATGAAGACCACCGGCGCGCCCTGCGGCGTGTAGGTGGTGGCGGTGAACCGTGACAGCGACTCGAATCGGTGAGTGGCGCCCTTCAGGGGCCGCGCCGGCCGTGGCGCCGCATAGGCGTCATTGCTGGGGCTGTCCAGATCGTTGCTGGCGCGCTTCCACAGGGTGTGGCCCTCCAGCAGCGCACCGATGCCGGTGGGGGTGACCAGCGCGTCCACGGCGGTCGCGCTGAGCCGGTCGCCGGCCGAGAGCAACAACGCGCCGAACAGGCTGGACTGCATGTCCGGACCCGCGCGGCGGACCACGTAATCGCTCAGCTGGGCGCGCAGGTTGGCGCGCAGCATCGGGAAATCCACGTAACGGTCGAGTTTGGCGGTATCGCGCTGTTCGATCGCGCGGCTGAGGCCATGCACGGTCACGTAGGGGCCGCTGAACACGATGCCGGCCAGCACCAGCAACACGCTGACCAGCAACCAGAGCAGCTTCTTCATCGGGTGTGCCTTGTCGTCATGGTGCCCAGCTTGACCCAGCGGGCGTCAGTGCACGTGAAGTTCAGAACTCCAGGTCCAGCGCCGCGCACAGGTAATCCACGAAGGGCGCGAGCGTGACCAGGTCGGCCGCGATGGTCTGGCGCAGGCGCGGGCCGGTCATCGTGGCGTCGTCCAGCGAGCGCCAGAACACCCAGTTGCGGTGCTTGAGATCGTCGATGAACTCGAAGTCCGGCTCGAACCCGCGCGGGGCCCGCACCAGCTTTTCGCTTTCCTCGAAATCAAACGTCTTGCGCAGCACCGGCGAATGCGCGGCGGCCTTCCAGCTGCCGGGGTTGTCGACGATGAAGTGCCGCACCTTGCGTTGGGTGGCCGGCTCGGGATGCCACAGCCCCGCGCCGACGAAGCTCTCGCCCGGCTGCAGGTGGATATAGAACGACGGCGCTGGAACCTGCTTGCGGCGCTCATGGAACAGGCGCGCGCCCTGCCAGCTCTTGTAGGGCGACTTGTCGTTGGAAAAGCGCGCATCGCGGTAGATACGGAACAGCGAGCCACCCACGGTGCGCGGGTCGGCCCGGAAGTGCTCGCTGACCGCGGCCAGGTCCGGCTGCAGATCGGTGATCAGGCGCAGGAACGGCTGGCGGACGTGCGCTTCGTACGTCGGCTTGTGCTCGTTGAACCAGGTCTTGTCGTTGTTGCGGGCCAGGCCACGCAGGAACGTGAAGGTCGCCGGGCTGAAATAGGTGCTCATAGGCTGCTCTGCAGGTGGGTGCCCCAGTCGCGCAGCTGATGCAGCAGGGCGAGCTTGCCGGCATCGTTGGCATGCTCTGCGGCCAGTGCATCCAGCTGCGCGGTGAACTGCGGCAGGGTCTGTTCGCCCAGCGATGCATCGCCGAGCAGGCGCTGGCGACGATAGTCGTTCCAGCGTGAGCGCTCGGTGGTGTCCAGGGTGTCCGGGTAGTTGCGGGCGCGGTACCGGAACAGCAGCTCGGGCATGCGCGGATCGCGCAGGCGCTCGGCGAAGCTGGCCAGTTCGGCCGGTGGGCTGGTGCGGATGCGGGCCATCAGGGATTTGTCGCCGTCGGCCAGGAAGCCGTCATACAGCGACGCATCGACATCGCTTGGCGCCAGGGTGCGCTCGCCGGAGTACACCTGGCGGACCTTCTCGGCCAGTGCGGGACCGATCTGGCGCAGCCGCTCGGCCTTGGCCTCGATTGCGGCCGGGTCGATGCCCAGGCGCGCATGGTCGGCCGAGCGCAGATGGTTCCAGGCGACCAGCGCCGGGACCTTGTTGAGGTGCACTTCCTTGAGCGGCACGCGCTGCTCACCCTCGGCCATGTCGGCGGCGCGGGTGTACAGGCGGGCGGCGATGGTTTCCGGCGGCAGATCGAGCAGCGGCTCGATATCGCCGTCCAGATCGAGCGCGATGATGCGGTTGTTGATGAAGGGATGGCGCGCCACTGGCAGTACCGGTGCGGCGCACATGCGTTGGGCGGGGTAGCGCATCGAGATGTGCAGCACCGGCTGCATTGCATCCACATCCAGCAGGCTACCCACGAAGCGCTTGTCGCGCAGCTTCAGCGCGTAGTCCCACAGCCGTGGCTGGGCCTGCTTGAACAGCTTCGCCAGGCCGATTGTCGCGTACACATCGGACAGCGCTTCATGCGCATCGCCCTGACGGACGTTGTTGGCCGTGGCCAGGTGCTCGAGCTTGAACGAGGTGGCGCCGTCTTCGCGCTGCGGCCAGACAATCCCGTCCGGGCGCAGCGCATGCAGCAGCCGCATCATGTCCAGCAGATCCCAGCGCGAATTGCCGTTGCGCCACTCGCGCTCGTAGGGGTCGTAGAAGTTGCGGAACAGCCCGTGGCGGACGAACTCATCGTCGAAGCGCAGCGTGTTGTAGCCCAGCGAGCAGGTGCCCGGCTGCGCCATCAGGTCGTTGATCCGCGCGAACGCCTCGGCCTCGGTGACGCCGGCGCTCAGCGCGTGCTGCGGGGTGATGCCGGTGATCAGGGTCGCGATCGGCGAGGGCAGCAGATCATCGGCCGGTTTGACGTAGAAGCTGACGGGTTCTTCGAGGATGTTCAGATCGGCATCGGTGCGGATACCGGCGAACTGCGCGATGCGCGTGCGGCGCGGGTCCTGACCGAAGGTTTCCAGGTCATAGAACAGGAAGCTGTCAGCCATCAGTGCGCACCCTCCAGGACGGGCAGTTGCTCGTGGACCAGCCGCTCCAGTGCGGCCCAGTCGATATGCGCCAGGCTGTCGTGCCCGGCAGTAGCTTGCTCCAGCATGCGCCGCTGCAGCTCGGTGCGCGCCAGCGCAACGGCGTACGGGGTCCGCAGGAAGGTGACCATCGTGTAATGCGGCACGAAGCGGGTCGGCCAGCGCGCCTGCAGCGCCTGTTCCAGTTCGCGCTGCAGCAGGAACTGCGGATCGGCCACGCGGTCGCGCATCTCCAGGTAGTTCTCCAGCGCCATCTGCTGGATCGCCTCGGCATTCGGCTTGCGGTCCGCTTCGAATGCAGCGAAGGCCTCGCCTAGCGAATCCTGCTCCAGCAGATGCGCGGCCAGGGCGATGCAATCCTCGAAGGCGCAGTTCATGCCTTGGCCGTGGAACGGCACCATTGCGTGCGCGGCATCGCCGATCAGCACCGCGCGGCCCTTCATGTGCCAGTGCTTGAGATGCAGCGTGCCGAGCAGGCCCGGCGGATGCTGCTCCCAGTCGCGGCGCAGGTTCGGGATCAGCGCCAGCGCATCGGGGAAGTCGCGCGCGAACAGCGCCTCGGCCTCGGCTCCGCTGTTGGTGGTGGCAAAGCTCGGATCGCCCTCGTTGGGCAGGAACAGCGTGACCGTGAACGTGCCTTCGTCGTTCGGCAACGCGATGCACATGTAGTGCCCGCGCGGCCAGATATGCAGTGCGTTGGCCTCGATCCGGAACCCACCATCGTCGGTCGGCGGGATCTCCAGCTCCTTGTAGGAGTGATCCAGGAAGTCGATGCGCTCGTCCAGCGGCTGCTTGCGGTTCATCGCCGCGCGCAGCGCCGAACCGGCACCGTCGGCCCCGATCAGGGTATCGAAGCGGATATCGTGCGGCTGGTCGTCGCGGTCATCGATGAAGCGTGCGTAGCCCGCATCGAAGTCCACCGTATGCAGGCGCCGGTGGAAGTGCACGGTGGCACCGGCATCCTCGGCCAGCTGCAGCAACGTGGTGTTGAGGTCCTTGCGATGGATCGACCAGATCACCTCGCTGTCGTCCCGCCCGTAGCGCTGCAGCTGCGGTTCGCCCTCGCGCGGGTGAATCATGCGCCCACGCATCATCACCGCCTTGGCCATGACCGCGTTTTCGACCCCGGCCTGGCGCAGCGCATGCCGGCCACGTTCGGCGAGCRCCAGATTGATCGAACGACCGGACTCGTAATCGCTCACGCGCGGATCGCCGCGGCGCTCATACAAGGTGATCTGCCAGCCCTGGCGGGACAGCAGGATGGCCAGCAATGAACCGGCCAGGCCAGCGCCGATGATGCTCAGCGAGCGGGAGGGGGTAGCGATCAAGGCGATGTCCGTGGGGGCGGGGAGGGCGGTCGGGTCAGAGACCGGCCCAGGCTTCCACTTCCTCGACGAAGTGGTGCAGGTCGAGGTAGCGGTTGTACAGCGGTGTCGGCGAGATGCGGATCACGTCGGGCTCGCGCCAGTCGCCGAGCACGCCCACGGTCTGCAGGTACTCGAACAGGCTGCGGCCGCGCTCGCGGCCACCGGCCACACGCAGCGAGAGCTGGCAGCCTCGGCGCTCCGGCTCGGAAGGCGTCAGCACCTCCAGCACACCGGACAGGCGCGCACGCACCAGCGCATCCAGCATCCCGGTCAGGCGCAGCGATTTGGTCCGCAGCGCATCGATGCCACCGGCTTTGTCGACGACATCAAGGGCAGCGCGCAGCGGGGCCAGACCCAGCACCGGCGGATTGCTGAGCTGCCAGCCTTCGGCACCGACCGCGGGCACGAACTGCGGCGCCATCTTGAAGCGGGTGGCTTCTTCATGGCCCCACCAGCCGGCGAAGCGCGGCAGCGTGGCATCGCGGTGATGGCGTTCGTGCACGAAGCAGCCGGCCACGGCGCCCGGGCCGGCGTTGAGGTACTTGTAATGGCACCACACGGCGAAATCCGGCGCGATATCGTGCAGCTGCAGCGGCACATTGCCGACCGAATGCGCCAGATCGAAACCGACGCGGGCGCCCTGCAGACGCGCCATGCGGGTGATGGCGTCCAGATCGAACACCTGGCCACTGCGGTACTGCACGCCGGGCCACAGCACCAGCGCCAGGCGCGGCCCGTGTTCGGTGATCGCGCGTTCGATCGCCTGCAGCGAGATCGTGCCGTTGGGCTCATCGGGCTGCACCTCGATCAGATCGGTATCGGGGTTGAAGCCATGGAAGCGGATCTGCGATTCCACTGCATGCCGATCCGTCGGGAAGGCGCCGGCCTCCATGAGGATGACGGGGCGCTCGGCGGTGGGCCGGTAGAAGCTGACCATCATCAGGTGCAGGTTGACGCTGAGGGTGTTCATCGCCACGACTTCGCTGGGCAGGGCGCCCACCACGCGAGCGAGCTGTTCGCTCACCAGGCGGTGGTAGTGCAGCCACTGGGTGTCGCCGGTGAAGTGGCCTTCGACGGCCAGCGAGGCCCATTTATCCATGACTTCCTGGACGGCGGCACGTGCGCCGCGCGGCTGCAGACCCAGCGAGTTGCCGACGAAGTAGGTCTGGTCCCGGTGGTTGTGCTGGGGGAAGACGAATTCGTTGCGCAGGGCGCGCAGCGGGTCGGCGGCGTCCAGGGCAACGGCATGGGTGCGGCTGAGGAGTTCGGACATGGTGCAACCGGCGGTGTCAGTGAGCCGACAGTTTATCCGGGTGGTGGGGGTGTGGGCTGAATCTGGCTTGCGGTGCTGTTTTGGCGTGGGCTGGTGGTTGGCGCTCTAGCTGGAGGCCGGAGCCAACGCCAACGCCAAAGCCAAAGCCAAAGCCAAAGCCAAAGCCAAAGCCAAAGCCAAAGCCAAAGCCAAAGCCAAAGCCAAAGCCAAAGCCAAAGCCAAAGCCAAAGCCAAAGCCAAAGCCAAAGCCAAAGCCAAAGCCAAAGCCAAAGCCAATGCGTACGGGGTGACGTTCCAGTGTACGGGCCGGTGTGGGTGGGTCTGCTGGACCCGCCGCAAGTACGTCCGTGTAGGCTCGTAGTGCGGCATCCATGCCGCACACGGTCCTGCAGACCCACCCACACCGACCCGCTGACAATTGGTCGGTGCGTACGGGAAAAGGCGGGCGCCTGCGCCTTGGACTGTTCACTGGTGCAGTTTGAGCGCGGAGGCCGGGTGAGCCAACAGCGGTGGACGATGCATCCACTTGCCGACGCTTGGCACTGTCCGCCGTGATCGGACACAACGGTATTGCTCGCTCACCCAATTTGCCGGTCTTCGCTCAACTTTCGGAGCTGGTCCAGACTTAATCGCAGTCGCAGTCGCAGTCGCAGTCGCAGTCGTTCATGCCTGCGCCGAGGTTGGCGGCGCTGGGACCAGCGCAGCTTGGTTTTGCTTGTGAGGCTGCGGCGCAGTATCAGCAGAAGCAGTCACGGCAGCAGAAGCAGCAGAGGCCGCGCTAGCTCCAGCGTTGCTCTTTTCCATGCGCACCGACGAAGTGTGGATGGGTCGGTGGGGGTGGGTTTCCGGGACCGTGTGCGGCATGGATGCCGCACTACGAGCCTACATGGACGTACTTGCGGCGGGTCCAGGAAACCCGCCCCCGCCGGCCCACTCCCAGTCCACTCAACGGCTGGCTTTCAAGCTTTCAAGCTTCCGAGCTTCCAAGCTTCCAAGCTTCCAAGCCATCACCCCTCAACAGCGACCTTCGCAGGCAACGGATCCACGTGTCCGCACGCATCGCACGTGCGCAACTCCAGCGAAGAGTGATAGCGATCGAACACCTTCGGCAGATCCGTCTCGATGTTCTCCAGTGCGAAAAACTCCTCGTACAACTTGTGATTGCACCGCTCGCAGAACCACATCAGCCCATCGCGCTCATGCGCCAGCCGCTTGCGCTCCACCACCAGGCCCACACCGCCCGGCGGGCGGCGCGGCGAATGTGGCACACCGCCCGGCAACAGGAAGATCTCGCCCGCGCGGATCGGAATGTCGCGCACCGCGCCATCCTCCTGCACCTTCAGCGTCATCTCCCCTTCAAGCTGATAGAACCACTCCGGGCCCTCGTCGTAATGGAAATCCGTGCGGCTGTTCGGGCCGCCGACCACCATCACGATGAAATCGCCGTTCTCGATCATCTTGTTGCCGACCGGCGGTTTCAACAGATGCCGGTGTTCTTCGATCCAGCCGAGCAGATTGATGGGCGAGGCAAGCATGGGCGATGTCCGTAAAAGGAAGAATCAGTCGCGCCGACCGTGGCGCGGCACGTAGGACAGCGCCTTCTCGTAGGCCGGCTGCAGGTCTTCCGGTGCGCCCACGTCGATGCCCATCTCGCGCACCCGGCCATCCTTCAGGCTGTATACCCAGCCGTGCACCATCAGCTTCTGGCCGCGTGCCCACGCGTCCTGCACGATCGTCGAGCGGCAGGCGTTGACCACCTGCTCGATCACGTTCAACTCGCACAGGCGCGCATGCTTCAGCGCAGGATCCTCGATCGCGTCCATGATGGCCGAGTGTTTCTGCGCCACATCGCCGACATGGCGCAGCCAGTTGTCGGCCAGGCCCACGCGCGTGTTGTTCAAGCTGGCGTGCACGCCGCCGCAGCCGTAATGGCCCACGATCAGGATGTGCTTCACCTTCAGCTGATCCACGGCGTACTGGATCACGCTCAGGCAGTTCAGATCCGTATGCACCACGACGTTGGCCACGTTGCGGTGCACGAAGACTTCGCCCGGTGCCATGCCGATGATCTGGTTGGCCGGCACGCGCGAATCGGAACAGCCGATCCACAGGTATTCCGGGTGCTGCTGCTTGGCCAGCTGGTGGAAGAACTCCGGGTCTTCTTTTTCGATCCGGTCCGCCCATTCGCGGTTGTTCTGCAGCAGCTTGTGGATGTCTTTCATCGTGCGGGGTCCCTGACGTCGGGTGGGGGCAAGGCGCGGCCAGGGTGGCCGCGTCGTCGCAGGAGTGGGGAAGGTCAGTCGGCGGCAGTGCCGCCCTCGCGGCGCCAGCGCATCCACTGCGCCAGCTCGCGTGATGCCGGGGCGTCCAGCGCCGACAGTGCATCGATCACGCTGGACTGGTTGGCCTCGGGGTGGTTCTGGCTGAGCTTGAGTTTGATCTGCACTTGGGCCGGGCGGAAGCGGAAACCGACGATGCCGGCGAGCATGCGCCGTTGGCGCGGCTCGATCGGCAGCAGGTCCCAGTGGCCGCCGACCTGTGCTTCATAGTGCGCGCTCAGGCCGTCCAGCATGGCGATCAATGTGTCCGGATCGGTGGTCGGTTCCAGCACCCCGCGCAGTTCCGCAGCGGCGTAGTTCCAGGTCGGGACGCGTGCCTGTGCTTCCTTGTCCGGGTACCACCCCGGCGATACATACGCATGCGGGCCGTGCACCAGCATCAACGCGGGGCCTGCATGGCCCGCCTGCGGGTTGGGCTTGGCCCAGTGGCCTTCGATCAGGACGCCGTCAGCATCGCGCCGGTACAGCACCGGCATCCGCGTGGCCTGCGGCAGGCCGTCGGCCCCGGTCGTGACGAGGGTGACGAACGCATCGCGCGCCAGCAGCCGGTCCAGCCAGATCAGGTCGGTCTCGACGAAGGCGGACGGGATGAACATCGTCGGTTACGCGCGGGCGCCCAGGCTCTGGACCATGCGGCCGTGCAATGCGTCATCGCTGTCGGCCTGTGGCGGCTGCACTTCATGCAGCGAGAAGCCGCGCACCAGGGCGTCTTCTTCATCCAGACCGTCGTAGGCGACGAACTCGGCGTCGAACAGCTGCGAGCGCGCGGTGTCTTCGCTGTCATAGCTCAGCGTGTTGCCGTCGCTGTCCAGCACTTCGGCGGTGCCGGCCGGGCGCACGCGCAGGCGGGCCCAGATCAGGGTGTTGCCCAGGCTGGCCAGGAACCACTCGTCGTGGTGGGAGGTGTCGTCGTTCATGTGATTACCATCGAAAGCAGCCAGAGCAGGGCAGCCATGCCCAGTCCAGCAAGCAGCGTAAGCAGGGAAAGCCAGGCCGGCGCGGCCAGGCCGGTCAGCGAGCGGTCGGTGCTCTGGCGATAGTCGCGGCCGAGCAGCCAGCGCAGCGCATCCGGGCGCAGAAATGCGCCCGTGCCGAAACGATCCGCCAGCGCCGGGTGGCGGTCGCGGATGTGGACCAGGGTCAGCGGCCAGAAGATCACGAAGGCACTGAACCCGGCGATCGCCACGCCGACGAAACACAGCGCGAAGAACAGGGTCATGGTTCAGTGCCTCCGTAGGTCGATCAGAATTCGGCGCTGCCCGGTGCGCGCGGGTAGGGGATCGCATCGCGGATGTTGCTCAGCCCGCAGACGTAGACCACCAGGCGCTCGAAGCCCAGGCCGAAGCCGGCGTGCGGCACCGAACCGTAGCGGCGGAAATCGCGGTACCAGCCGTAGTGCGCCGGATCCAGGCCGAACTGCGCCATGCGCGCATCCAGCACATCCAGGCGCTCTTCACGCTGGCTGCCGCCGATGATCTCGCCGATGCCCGGGGCCAGCACGTCCATCGCCGCAACGGTCTTGCCGTCGTCGTTCAGGCGCATGTAGAACGCCTTGATGTGCTCGGGGTAGTTGGTCACCACCACCGGGCGGCCGATGTGTTCTTCGGTCAGCCAGCGCTCGTGCTCGGTCTGCAGGTCCAGGCCCCATTCGACCGGGAAGTCGAACTTCTTGCCCGAGTTCTGCAGCAGCTTCACCGCTTCGGTGTAGTCGATCTGCTCGAACGGGGCGTTGATGAAGCCTTCCAGCTTGGTGATCGCGTTCTTGTCCACGCGCTCGGCCAGGAAGGCCAGGTCATCGCCACGCTCATCGAGCACCGCGCGGAACAGGTACTTCAGGAACTGCTCGGCCAGGCGCGCGTCTTCGGCCAGATCGGCGAAGGCGATTTCCGGCTCGATCATCCAGAACTCCGCCAGATGGCGGGTCGTGTTGGAGTTCTCGGCACGGAAGGTCGGGCCGAAGGTGTAGACCTTGCTCAGCGCCAGGCAGTAGGCCTCGACGTTCAGCTGGCCGGACACGGTCAGGAAGGTTTCCTTGCCGAAGAAATCGCGGCTGAAATCCACCTCGCCCTTTTCGTTGCGCGGCAGGTTGGCCATGTCCAGGGTCGAGACCCGGAACATCTGGCCGGCACCTTCGGCATCGGACGTGGTCACGATCGGGGTGCTGATCCAGTTGAAGCCGTTCTGGTGGAAGAAACGGTGCACGGCCTGGGCCAGGCAGTTGCGGATGCGGGTGACCGCACCGAACAGGTTCGTGCGCGGGCGCAGGTGCGCCACTTCCCGCAGGAACTCCGGGCTCATCGGCTTGGGCTGGATCGGGTAGGTCAGCGGGTCTTCGACCAGGCCCACGATCTCGATGTCGCTGGCCTGGATCTCGAAGGACTGGCCCTTGCCCTGGGATTTGACCAGGGTGCCGCGGGCGATCACCGAGCAGCCCGGGGTCAGGCTCTTGATGTCGTCGAAGTTGGCCAGGGTGTCATTGGCCACCACCTGGATGGGGGCGAAGCAGGAGCCATCGGTGACATTGACGAAGGCAAGCGCCGCAGAGCCGCGCACCGTGCGGACCCATCCGCGTACTGTTGCCTCGCCGCCTTCCGGGATCTTCCCGGCAAGCGCATGTTCAACGCTGACCACCGTCATGACTTGAATCCTCTGTTGATCGACTCGATCTCTGAACACGGAGTTTAACGGGTGCGGTGTTCGGCTTGCGAGGCATTTCTCGCGTCCCACGGGGCTGTGTGCCGTGTGAACCGCAGCTGCGGCCGCCGAGGCCGGGCCGCGCCATACCCTCTATAATGATCACGATCCGCTGGAGTTGCCTGTCATGGCCGTAAGCCTTACCCCTGTTGCCTTTGCCCGTGTGCAGAAGTTTGTCGAGCAGACCCCCGGTGCGCTGGGCCTGCGTTTCGGCGTGACCCGCACCGGCTGTTCCGGCTGGGGGCACATCACCGATCTGGCCCGCGATGAGCGCGAAGGCGACACCGTTTTCGAGCAGGACGGGGTCCGCATCTATGTGGATGCCACCAGCCTGGAGCTGGTGGACGGCACCGAGATCGACTTCGGCAAGCACGGGCTGAGCGAGACCTTCACGTTCAGGAACCCGAACGCGACCGCTGAATGCGGCTGCGGCGAGAGTTTTACGATCGAGGCCGACAAGGCCTGATTGCCCGCGCGCCGGGCCTGTTCCGCCCGCCCGGCTTGCCTGCAACCCCTTCTGCTGCCACAATGCGCGGCTTCCTGCCTGATTCCGGGCAGGACCCTTGCCCCACCGCGTTCACCTGCGGGGGGCTGTCCGGCCCTCAAAGGGCCACATCCGAAAGGTAAAAACACATGAGTCGTCATTACGAAGTCGTGTTCCTGGTCCATCCGGACCAGAGCGAACAGGTCCCGGCCATGATCGAGCGCTACAAGGCGCTGGTCGAGAACGGCAACGGCACCATCCATCGTCTGGAAGATTGGGGCCGTCGTCAGCTGGCTTACCCGATCCAGAACCTGGTGAAGGCCCACTACGTCATGCTCAACATCGAGTGCGACCAGGCCGTGCTGAGCGAGCTGGTGGAAAGCTTCCGCTTCAACGACGCCGTGCTGCGCAACCTCGTCATCAAGCGTGACGAAGCTGACACCGAGCAGTCGCTGATCATGAAGAGCAAGGACGAGAAGGGTGACAAGCCCGAGCGTGGCGAGCGTCGTCGTCGTGATGACGAAGAAGGTGAAACCACCCCCGCCGCCGCTGACACCGATGCCGGCGAAGACGCCGCTTCGGCCGCTTAAGGAGCACTGACATGTCCAAGTTCTTCCGTCGTCGCAAGTTCTGCAAGTTCACGGCCGAAGGTGTCAAGGAGATCGATTACAAGGATCTCAACACCCTGCGCCAGTACCTCACCGAGAACGGCAAGATCGTGCCGAGCCGCGTGACCGGTACCAAGTCGAAGTACCAGCGCCAGCTGGCAACGGCCGTCAAGCGCGCCCGTTTCCTGGCCCTGATCCCGTACACCGACAACCACGACGTCTGATGAAGGCTGGCGACTTCGAGTCGCCGCTTTCGCGGATCCGGCCGCCCGCGCTGTAAAGCGTCGGGCGGTTTAAGGATTCGCCGTTCGGATATTCGGACAGCCATCCGCTGCGGGGCCTGAGCCTCGCTAACGAATACATATTTGGAGCTACACCATGAAGCTGATTCTTCTTCAGAAGGTCACCAACCTCGGCGGTCTGGGCGATCTGGTCGACGTGAAGCCGGGCTACGGCCGCAACTTCCTCGTCCCGACCGGCAAGGCCGTTCCGGCCACCGCGACCAACGTGGCTGAGTTCGAAGCCAAGCGCGCTGATTACGAAGCCAAGGCCCAGTCGATCCACGCTGACGCCGAAGCCCGCAAGGCGAAGCTGGAAGGCAAGAGCGTCACGATCGCTGCGAACGCGTCGACCGAAGGCAAGTTGTACGGTTCGGTTGGCCCGCGCGATATCGCCGAAGCCTTCACCGCTGTCGGCCTGCCGCTGGAAAAGAGCGAAGTGATCCTGGGCGAAGGCGCGTTCCGCAACGTGGGCGAGTACGAGGTGACTGTTCACCTGCACGCCGACGTGGAAACCACCGTCAAGGTGGTTGTGGAAGCCGAAAAGGCCTGATCCCTGCCGAAAGGCGGGAGTCACTGAAACGGGCGCCCGCGAGGGTGCCCGTTTTTGTTTGTGGCAACGGCAACGGCAACGGCTGGGCGCCTTGATGACATCGGTGGGAGTGCGCCGGGTAGCCTGGGCCGGGACCCGCCGTAAACCCGTCCCTGGGGGCTCGAAATGCGCTATCCATGGCGCATTACGGTCCCGGCCCAGGCTACCCGGCACCCTCCAGCCAAATGTCCGGTCCGGGCGGTTGGAAGAGCTGGCGTCCGCCGGCTGTGGCGGGCGGTACCCAAGCCGGCATGTTGGTGGTCCAGCTCTCAGGTAGGTCCGCGCCATGCGTGGATGTTCTTGCTTCCCCGTCCCCCAGCCACGCATGGCGTGGCTCTCCCGCGCCGTTCCGACGCACAGACGATGGCGGCTCAGCTCGATTTGAGTCATTCCGCTCGGGTCAGGCCAGGCCAGGTCAATCCAAGGCTGCCATGCCTTGGCTCTCAGCCTGCACACCAGCCATGTGTCTACGGGATGGCGTGGGTGGGGTGGCGGGACCATAAGGCGCCATGGACGGGTTCACGGCGGGTCCCGCGACCCCACCCACGCCGTCCCGCCACGCACCAACCTGAAATGCCGCTTCTGCTCTGGCTCTGGCTACGGCTGCACGGCCACGGCCACGGCCACGGCCAACACCAGCCCCCGCAGCCCGCCGAACACCTGCCCCGTTATACTCAGGCTATCGCGTCGCCCCCGGGGCCATTGAAACCCTGCAACATCAATGGCTTGAAGGGTAAATCCGCTCCGTAATCCACCATGGTGGGGGTCGCTTCAGGCCTTCGCCCGGAAAACCATCACGCCATGCGTCTGTCCACGATCAAGCTGTCCGGATTCAAATCCTTCGTCGATCCGACCACGCTGCACCTGCCGACCAACATGACCGGCGTGGTGGGGCCCAATGGCTGTGGCAAATCGAACATCATCGACGCCGTGCGCTGGGTCATGGGCGAAAGCTCCGCCAGCCGCCTGCGCGGCGACTCGCTCACCGACGTCATCTTCTCCGGCTCCTCCGCCCGCAAGCCCGTCTCGCAGGCCACCGTCGAACTGATCTTCGACAACACCGACCACACCATCACCGGCGAGTACGCCTCGTTCAACGAGATCTCGGTGAAGCGTACCGTCAGCCGCGATGGCAGCAGCAACTACTACCTCAACGGCACCAAGTGCCGCCGCCGCGACATCACCGATCTGTTCCTCGGCACCGGCCTGGGGCCGCGCAGCTACTCGATCATCGAGCAGGGCATGATCAGCAAGATCATCGAGGCCCGGCCCGAAGACCTGCGTGTGTATCTGGAAGAAGCCGCCGGCATCTCCAAGTACAAGGAGCGCCGCAAGGAAACTGAAACCCGCATCCGGCATACCCGCGAAAACCTGGATCGCCTGGGCGACCTGCGCGAGGAAATCGGTAAGCAGCTCGAACACCTCAAGCGCCAGGCCCGCCAGGCCGAGCAGTACCAGGCGCTGCAGGAAGAGCGCAAGGTCAAGGATGCCGAGTGGAAGGCGCTGGAGTACCGCGGCCTGGATGGGCGCTTGGGCGGCCTGCGCGAAGCGCTGTCGCGCGAGGAAACGCGCCTGCAGCAGTTGATCGCCGAACAGCGTGACGCCGAAGCCCGCATTGAAACCAGCCGCCTGCGCCGCGAAGAAGCCTCCGATGCGCTCAACACCGCGCAGGCCGAGGTGTACCAGGTCGGCAGTACGCTGGCGCGCCTTGAGCAGCAGATCCAGCATCAGCGCGAGATGTCGCAGCGACTCAACAAGGCGCGCGATGAAGCCCAGCAGGCACTGGCCGATCTGGGCCAGCACATCAGTGGCGATGAGGCCAAGCTGATGGTGCTGCGCGAGGCGGTCGATGACGCCGAGCCGCGCCTGGAGCAGCTGCAGGAAGAGAACGAAATCAAGCAGGAAGCCCTGCGCGACGCCGAGGCCCGTCTGGCCGATTGGCAGCAGCGCTGGGAAGCCCATACCCGCAATACCTCGGAAGCCTCGCGCGCCGGTGAAGTTGAACGTACCCGCGTGGACTATCTGGACCGCCAGGTGCTGGAAGCCGACCGCCGCCGCGAGTCGCTGCAGGCCGAGCGCGCCGGGCTGGATCTGGACGCATTGGCCGAGGTGTTCGAGGAGCTGCACATCCAGCACGAGACCCAGAAGGCCTCGCTGGACACGCTCAACGAGCAGGTGGAAGAACGCAAACTTGTCGTGGCCGGGCTGCAGGATCGCCAGCGTACCGGCCAGACCGAGCTGGCCGAGATCCGCAAGCAGGCCCAGGCCGCACGCGGCCGCTTGTCCTCGCTGGAAACCCTGCAGCAGGCCGCGCTAGGCCAGGAGCAGGGCGCCGCGGTGGCATGGCTGAAGGCGCGTGGGCTGGATTCCGGCGCGCGCGTCGGTGAGCGCCTGACCGTGGAGAGTGGCTGGGAAAACGCCGTGGAAAGCGCGCTCGGCCAGCTGATCGAAGGTGTGTTGGTCGATGCACCGGAATCGCTGGTGGACGCACTGGGCGAACTCGGCGAAGGCCGCATCGCGCTGGTCTCTGCCGAGCAGGCCGCGCTGGACGTCGCGCCGACCTCCTTGGCCGCGAAAGTACAGGGCCCGACGGCGATCCGTCGCCTGCTGGCACGCCTGCATGCCGCCGAGGATCTCGAGGCCGCGCGTGCACTGCAGGCGACGCTGGGTGAGGGCGATTCGGTCATTACCCGCGGTGGCGAGCGCTTGGGCGAAGGTTGGGTGCGCGTGTCGCGCTCCGGCGCGGCCAAGCAGGGCGCGCTGCTGCGTGAGCGCGAGATCGTCACCCTGCGCGAGCAGATTGAAACCCTGCAGGACCGCGAAGCGGCCCTGGAACAGCAGTTGTCCGGTTTCCGTGACCAGTTGCTGGCGGGTGAGCAGCAGCGCGAAGACGCGCAGCGCCAGCTGTACCTGGCGCATCGCAGCGTGTCCGAACTCGGCGGTCAGCTGCAGAGCCAGCAGGGCAAAGTGGAGGCCGCACGCACCCGCATCGATCGCATCGAAGGCGAGCTGGTGCAACTGCTGGAAACGCTGGATGCCGGCCGCGAGCAGGTGCGCGAAGCGCGCGCGCGGCTGGACGATGCGGTCACCAGCATGGGCGATCTGGAATCGGTCCGCGCCGCGCTGGAGGGCGAGCGCCGCCAGCTCACCGATGCGCGCGATCAGGCGCGCGACCAGGCGCGCAACGTACGCGAGGCGGCGCACTCGCTGGCACTGACCCTGGAATCACAACGGGCGCAGATCGCCTCGCTGAGCCAGGCACTGGAGCGCATGAGCACGCAGCGCGGGCAGCTGGATACACGCTTGGGCGAACTGCACTCGCAGCTCGACGAAGGCGATTCGCCGGTCAAGACGCTCGAAGCCGAACACCAGAACGCGCTCGGCGAGCGCGTGCGTGCAGACCGCGTGCTCGGTGAGGCCCGTACGCTGCTGGATGGCATCGATGCCGAGCTGCGCACCTTCGAACAGACCCGCCATCAGCGCGACGAACAGGCGCTGGCGCAGCGCGAGCGGATTTCCCAGCGCAAGCTGGATCAGCAGGCGCTGGTGCTCAGCGCCGACCAGCTGTCGGCCTCGGTGGAGAAGGCCGGGTTCGTGCTGCAGGACGTGATCAACGGCCTGCCCGAGGATGCGCGCATCACCGACTGGGAGCAGACGGTCCATCAGATCGACGGCCGCATGCGCCGCCTGGAGCCGGTGAACCTGGCCGCCATCCAGGAATACGGCGAGGCCTCGCAGCGTTCGGAATATCTGGACGCCCAGAACACCGACCTCACCACCGCGCTGGAAACCCTGGAAGACGCGATCCGCAAGATCGACCGCGAGACCCGCGGCCGCTTCAAGGACACCTTCGACCGGGTCAACGCCGGCGTGCAGCAGCTGTATCCGCGCCTGTTCGGTGGTGGCCACGCGTATC
The DNA here is from genome assembly GCF_056397945.1 of Stenotrophomonas sp. 05L413. Classification (NCBI taxonomy): domain Bacteria; kingdom Pseudomonadati; phylum Pseudomonadota; class Gammaproteobacteria; order Lysobacterales; family Lysobacteraceae; genus Stenotrophomonas; species Stenotrophomonas sp. 05L413. Next base: position 219,250 of record NZ_JBFTOL010000001.1, on the reverse strand, counting down.
TGGAATTGACAGGTGAAGACCTGCTCGACACCGGTGTTGCGATCATGGCGCGGCCGCCGGGCAAGCGGGTATCGAGCATCTCGCTGCTGTCCGGTGGCGAGAAGGCGATGACCGCGGTGGCGCTGGTGTTTGCGATTTTCCAGCTCAACCCGGCGCCGTTCTGCCTGCTGGACGAGGTGGACGCGCCACTGGACGAAGCCAACGTCGGCCGCCTGGCCAACATGGTCAAGGAAATGAGCGAGAAGGTTCAGTTCCTGTTTGTGAGCCACAACAAGGCCACGATGGAGGCAGCGCACCAGCTTTCCGGCGTGACCATGCGCGAACCGGGCGTCAGCCGACTGGTCAGTGTCGACCTGGAGGAAGCCGCACGATTGGCGGGCGCGGCGTGACGTGCCATCCTTAAGTACCTGAATGATTTAGCCGGAGAACCTCCCGAATGTCCGACATGGCACTGCTCCGCATCGGCATCCTGGCCGCCGGCCTGCTGTTGATCGCTGCGATCTTCCTGTTTGGCCGTCCGAAAAAGAAAATGCAGGGCCGCCGCGTCGAGGGTGCCGAAGGCACCAACGGCCAGCGCCGCGAGCCCGTACTGGGCGAGGGCGAGACCCCGGCCGACGGCGCTGCGCCCGTGGTGGGCGAAGACGGCGTGACCCAGCCCGAACTCGGCCTGCCCGAGGTGGATGCCGGTCCGGCCAGTGACCTTGGCAAGCGCACCACCCAGGATTTCGACAAGATCGTCTCGCTGTTCGTGGCCGCCCGTGCCGGTGAGCAGCTGCGTGGCGAAGACATCGTCGTCGCTGCGGAAAAGACCGGCCTGGTGTTCGGCCACATGAATGTCTTCCACCGTCTGGTCGAAGGCCACCCCGAGCGCGGCCCGATCTTCTCGATGGCCAGCATCATGAAGCCGGGCAGTTTCGACATGGCCAACATCCGCGAGATGGAAACGCCGGCGATCGCCTTCTTCCTGACCCTGCCGGCCCCGCTGACCGCGCTGGACGCCTGGGAAAAGATGCTGCCGACCGTACAGCGCATGGGCGAACTGCTCGATGGCGTGGTGCTCGATGACAGCCGCAACGCCCTGGGCCGCCAGCGCATCGCGCACATCCGCGACGAACTGCGTGCCTACGACCGCCAGCACCAGGCCCCGCCGCTGACCAAAGCACCGCGTTGGTGATGATGTAGAGCCGACCAACGGTCGGCGCTACATTTACCCGTTGCGGCTGACCACCGCCTCGAACGCCTCACGGAACCGGGCCATCTCAGCCTCGGTGCCGACCGTTACCCGCACCCGCTGCGGCCAGATCGGCCAGCTGCGGCCGATGACCACGCCGCGCTCGGCCATCGCCGCGGAAAATGCTGCGCCGTCGCGCTGCACATCGACCACGAAACAGTTCGCTTCGGAAGGCACGCAGGTAAAACCGCGCTTGCCCAGCCAGCTGATGGTCTCCTGCCGCACCACGGCATTCTCTGCGTTGCGCTGCGCAATCAACCCCGGATCGCGCAGGCTCGCCAGGCCGGCGGCCACCGCCGTGACCGGCAGCGGGTTGTCGCCCAGGCTGGCCAGTTCCTTCAGCCGATCCGGATGCGCAGCTGCCACACCCAGGCGCAGGCCGGCCATGCCGTAGAGCTTGGAGAAGGTGCGCAGCACGATCACGTCATCGCGCTGCATCACCTGGGCAATCACCGAGCGTTGTTCGCTGTATTGCAGGTAGGCCTCATCGACCAGCACCCGGGTCTGCGCAGGCTTGTTGGCCAGCAGCCAGGCGATGTCGGCCGCCGGGGTGATCGAGCCGGTGGGATTGTTGGGGTTGCACAGGTACAGCAAGCCGGCATTGACCGTCGCGGCAGCCGCCGCCATCGCATGCACGTCGTGTGCCCCGTCGGCGCGCAGCGGCACCTTGGCCACGGTGGCCCCACGCGCAGCCGCAAGATCGCCCAGCGCCTCGAAGGTGGGATCAGCGACCACCAGCCCCGCGCCAGGCGAGGTCCAGAGCACTGCCGCCCGGTTCAGTGGCTCGCTGGAGCCCGGATACAGCCGCACGTGATCCTTGCCGATGCCTTCCTGCTGGGCGAACAGGTCGCGCAGCTCGCCGGCCAGCGCAAACAGATACCGTCCGCTACCGGCGACGATGTCGCGTGCCGCGGCCTGCGCGGCGGGCGATGGCCCATACGAGCATTCGTTGAAGTTCAGCAGCACCGGTCCCGCACTGGCGGGGAGCGCGCGCGACGGCGCGGCCGATGCAGGCAGTACGCCCAGGCCGGACAACGCAAGGCCGGTGCCGGCCAACTGCAGGAACGAGCGACGGGAAGCGACGAGGGCAGGGGTCACGGGGCACCGGAAACAAGGGGTTTGGCGCACGCTAGCGCCACGGCGGATCGGCGGCAAGCGTTCTTCACTGCGCGCAGGAGCGGGGGGAGGGGTAAAATTGAATGCCCCACCAGGATCGCCTTCCGCATGACCCCCAGCCCCGCCGCACGTGCCGACGTCCTGCGCCGCCAGATCGAGGAGGCCGGCAAGGCCTACCACGAGCGCGACGAGCAGCTGATTCCCGACGTCGAATACGACCGGCTGGTGCGCGAGCTGGAAGCGATCGAGCAGGCGCACCCGGAACTGGCCGCGGCCGACTCGCCCACCCGGCAGGTCGGTGGCAAGGCCTCTTCGCGCTTTGCCGAGGTCCGCCATGCGGTGCCGATGCTGTCGCTGGGCAATGCCTTCAGCGATGAGGAAGTCCAGGATTTCGTGCGCCGCATCGGCGAGCGCCTGCGCCGCAGTACGCTGCATTTTTCAGCCGAACCCAAACTCGACGGCCTGGCGATCAGCCTGCGCTACGAGAATGGCCGCTTCGTCCAGGGCGCAACCCGGGGTGATGGCGCCACCGGTGAGGATGTCAGTGCCAATCTGCGCCAGATCAGTGTGATCCCGCAGACGCTCAAAGGCGAGGGCTGGCCTGGGGTGTTGGAAGTACGCGGCGAGGTCTACATGGCCCGCGCCGATTTCGAGGCCTACAACGCCGATGCCCGCCTGCATGACGGCAAGGTGCTGGCCAATCCGCGCAACGCCGCGGCCGGCTCGCTGCGCCAGCTGGATCCGAAGATGAGCGCCAAGCGCAAGCTCAGTTTCTACGCCTATGGCATCGGCCAGGTCGACGGCGGTGAACTGCCGCCCACCCACTCGGCCACGCTGGCCCAGCTGCGTGCATGGGGCTTCCCGGTCAGCGACCTGTGCCAGGTGGTGGAAGGTGCGGACGGGCTGCTGGCCTATTACCGTGACATTGGCGAGCGCCGCGATGGCCTGGCCTTCGATATCGACGGGGTGGTCTACAAGCTCGATGACCGCGCCGGCCAGGAACAGATGGGGTTCGTCGCGCGTGCCCCGCGCTGGGCGATCGCGCACAAGTTCCCGGCACAGGAGCAGACCACCACGGTGGAGGCGATCGAGATCCAGATCGGACGCACCGGCGCGGCGACCCCGGTGGCGCGCCTGGCACCGGTGGCCGTGGCCGGCGTGATCGTGTCCAACGCGACGCTGCACAACGCCGACCAGATCGCGCGTCTGGATGTCCGCGTGGGCGATACGGTGATCGTGCGCCGCGCCGGCGATGTGATCCCGGAAGTGGTCAGTGTGATCGCTGATCGCCGCCCCGCCGGTACCACGCCGTGGCAGATGCCCTCGCAGTGCCCGGTGTGCGGTTCGGAGATCGTCCGCGAAGAGGGCGAGGCCGCCTGGCGCTGCTCGGGTGAGTTGAGCTGCCCGGCGCAGCGCAAGGAAGCCATCGCGCACTTCGCCTCGCGCCGTGCGATGGATATCGACGGATTGGGCGGCAAGTACATCGAGACGCTGGTCGATGCCGGCATCGTGCGCGGCGTGTCGGATCTGTACCGTCTGCAGCGCGATCAACTGCTGCAGCTCAAACTGGTGCTGGATGCCGAATCGCCCGAGGCACTGGCCAGCCAGATCGGCCTGCATCTGCCGCCGGAAGGCAGCGGCGACTATCTGCGCGGGCTGCTCAAGCTGGATGGCAGCGATGCGGGATGGCGCGCGCAGGCGCTGGCGATGCCGGCCACGTTCACCTGGAACACGAAGAAGATCGCCACTAAGTGGGCCGACAATCTGATCGCCGCCATCGACGCCAGCCGTACCACCACGCTGGAGCGCCTGTTGTTCGCGCTGGGCATCGAGCATGTCGGTGAAAGCACCGCCAAGGCCCTGGCGACCTGGTTCGGCGATCTGCAGCTGATCCGCCACCTGCCGTGGCCGCTGTTCAAGCGCGTGCCCGATATCGGCGGTGAAGTCGCGCGCTCGCTCGGCCACTTCTTCGAGCAGGCCGGCAACCAGGAGGCGATCGATGCCCTGCTGCAGGTCGGTCAGGTGCGCATCAGCGATGTGCACCCGCCGATCGCCAAGCTGCGCGAGGGTCTGGATTTCGCGCAGTTGTTGGTCGAGGCGGAGATTCCGGGCATCACCCGCCTGCGCGCCGAGAAGCTGGTCGCCGTGCTGCCGGACGCTGCCTCGCTGCTGGATGCCGAGCCGGTGCGCTTCGTGGCCGCCGGCCTGCCCAACGAGGTGGCCATGGGCCTGGCCCACTGGCTGGACAGCGAGGGCCACGGCCCGATGCTGCTCAAGGCCGAGGAGTACCGCCAGAGGCTGCTGGCGCTGGCGCCGGAACAGGCCGAGCAGGCAGCAGGTCCGCTGGAGGGCCAGACCGCCGTGCTGACCGGGACGTTGTCGCAGATGAATCGCGATGAGGCCAAGGCGCGCCTGGAAGCGTTGGGCGCCAAGGTGGCCGGCAGTGTGTCCAAGAAGACCTCGTTCGTGGTGGCGGGCGCCGAGGCCGGCTCCAAGCTGACCAAGGCGCAGGAGCTGGGCGTGCCGGTCTGGGACGAAGACCAGCTGGTCGCTTTCCTCGCGCAGCATTGAACAAGAGAGATCGCATGCAGACCATTCCCCTTGATTTCCGCCTGGCCACCGTGGCTGACACCGCGCTGTTGATCGGGCTGATGCGTGATTTCTACGCCGAAGATAAACTCGATTTCGACGACACCCGGGTGCGCAATGCCTTGGCCGCACTGCTGGAAGATCCGCGCAATGGCGAAGTGTTGTTGTGGCTGGACGAGGCGGGCGCTGTGGTGGGTTATGGGGCGCTGGCGATGGGCTTCAGCCTGGAGCAGGGCGGTCATTTCGCGCTGCTGGACGAGCTCTACCTGGCCCATGCCGCGCGCGGCCGAGGGCGCGGCAAGCAGGCGCTGGCGATTCTGGAGCAGCGTGCCAATGCGCGGGGCGTGGAACGCATGCGCCTGGAAGTAAACCACCACAACGAACTGGCGCGCCGGTTGTACCTGGCCACCGGCTATGTGGATGACACCCGCGATCTGCTCACCCTGCCGTTGGCCCAGCGCCTGAAGGACGCGCGCGCATGATCGCCGCGCTGCGCCAGCGTGCCGCGCTCAACGCGCTGATCCGCAGCTTCTTCGCCGCGCGCGATGTGCTGGAGGTGGAAACGCCGATCCTCTCCGCCGCCGGCAATACCGAGCCGAACATCGACAGCTTCCACACCCGCTTCAGCGGGCACGTGGATGCAGGCACGCCGCAACGCTGGCTACGCACCTCGCCGGAGTTTCCGCTCAAGCGGCTGCTCGCCGCCGGGGTGGGGGACTGTTACGAACTCGGCCGCGTGTTCCGTAATGGCGAGGCCGGTGGCCGCCACAACCCCGAGTTCACCATGCTGGAGTGGTATCGGGTCGGCTGGGATCACCGCCGCTTGATGGGCGAGACCGCCGAGCTGGTGCGCGCCGCGCTGCAGCTGGTCCAGCGCGAGGCCACGTTGGAGGTGATCGATTACCGCGGCCTCTACCAGCGGCACATCGGGCTGGACCCGTTCGAGGCCAGCCTGGAACAGCTGCAGGCGCCGCTGGCCGAGGTCCGCATCGATGCCGATGGGCTCACCCGCGACGACTGGCTCGATCTGCTGATGACCCACTGCATCCAGCCGCACTTCCGTGACGACACCATGACGGTCGTGCATGACTGGCCCGCGACCCAGGCGGCACTGGCCCGGATCCGTCCCGGTACACCGCCCCTGGCCGAGCGTTTCGAGCTGTACCTGGGCAGTGTCGAACTGGCCAATGGTTATCACGAGCTGAACGACGCGGTTGAGCAACGCGCGCGTTTCGAGCGCGACCATGCGATACGCACCGCACGTGGCGACGTGCTGCCGCCGCTGGATGAACACCTGCTCGCAGCGCTGCCGGACCTGCCCGATTGCGCGGGTGTCGCGGTCGGTGTGGACCGCTTGTTGATGGCGATGAACGGCACCGGCCGGATCGCCGATGTGCTGGCTCTGGATTTCGCCCACGCCTGAGGCGTTTTGACGCATTCGCGTCTTGCGCGGCCTGCATGATGATGCTCTGATCACACCGGATGTCCGAAGGTGGTCAGGTGATCGTTCAGGCGTGGCAGGGATCGAGTTGATGAAGCTGTTGGTAGGCGCGGGCATGCCCTTGTGGCCGGTGTTGCTGTGGACTGCGCTGATGCCGGAGACGGCCCTCGCGCAGGCGGGCGGCTATGCCGGCGAAGTGGTGCGCTGCGAATCGCGCGATATGGGATGGGTGCACTGCGATATTCCCACTGAGCGCGGCGTGGATCTGATCCGCCAGCTGTCCGACAACAGTTGTGTGCGTGGTTCGGAGTGGGGCACCGATCGCTCCGGCGTCTGGGTCACCCTGGGCTGTCGCGCCGAGTTCCGCGCGCGCACGGCCGTTGCCGCCACCCGCGCCGATGGAGAGCGTCGCACGCGCCGCGTCGTGCGCTGTGAATCCAATGGCCGCCCGCAGAGCTGTCCGGTGGTGTTGCAGGGTGCGCCGGTGCGCCTGCTTCGCCAGCTCACCTCGCTGCCGTGTCGCGAAGGTCACAGCTGGGGCTACCGCCGCAACGAGATCTGGGTGACCCGCGGTTGCCAGGGCGAGTTCGAGGTCGGTGCCGCCGATGGCAGCGGCTTCCTCAACGTGCCACGCATTCTCGTCTGCGAATCCAAATCCCGTCAGCGCCGCTTCTGTGGCGCCGGGATCACCCACGGTGCCACGCTCAACAAGCAGCTCTCCGGCACGCCCTGCGAGCAGGGCAGCAGTTGGGGCTGGGACAGCCGCGGGGTGTGGGTGGACAAGGGCTGCCGCGCCGAGTTCGCGGTCAACTGAGCACGCGATTCCGCCCGCATCGGCGCGCCGCTACAATGGGCCGATGAACGCATCCACCGATATCGATTACGCCCGTTACGACCATATCCGCCCGATCCTGTGGACCGGCGAGAGCCTGCAGCTGCTCGACCAGCGCAAACTGCCGTTCATTGTCGAGCACGTGGAGTGCCGCGACAGCGATGCAGTCGCCGAGGCCATCCACGCGCTGACCGTGCGCGGCGCGCCGGCCATCGGCATTGCGGCCGCCTGGGGTGTGGTGCTGGCGGCCAACGAGGTGCAGGCCGATGATGGTGCCCAGGCGCTGCTGAAGCTGGAACCGGCGCTGCAGCGCCTCAATGCCTCCCGCCCGACCGCCGTGAATCTGGCCTGGGCGCTGGCCCGGATGCGCCGCGCGCTGGCCCCGGCCGGTGCCGACTGGCAGCAGGTGCTGGCCGCCGAGGCCCAGGCGATCGCCGAGGAGGACCTGGCTGCCAACCGTCACATGGGCGCGCTGGGCGCTGGCTTGATCGAGGCGGGCAGCGGCGTGCTGACCCATTGCAACACCGGCTCGCTGGCCACCGCCGGCTTCGGTACCGCGCTGGGCGTGATCCGTGCCGGCATGGCCCAGCACCGTATCGCCCGCGTGTTTGCCGGGGAGACCCGGCCGTGGCTGCAGGGCGCGCGCCTGACGGTGTGGGAGCTGCAGCAGGATGGCATCGATGCCACCCTGATCGCCGATTCCGCCGCCTCGCACCTGATGAAGACCGGCGCGGTGCAGTGGGTGATCGTCGGCGCCGACCGCATCTGCGCCAACGGGGATACCGCCAACAAGATCGGCACCTACCAGTTGGCCATCGCCGCCCGCCACCACGGCGTGAAGTTCATGGTGGTGGCGCCGTCCTCCACGGTGGACATGGACACCGCCGACGGCGAGCAGATCGAGATCGAGCAGCGCGACCCGGGCGAGCTGTACGGCGTGGGGGGCACCCGCACCGTGGCCGAGGGCATCGCCGCCTGGAACCCGGTGTTCGATGTCACCCCGGGCAGCCTGATCGATGCCATCGTGACCGAACGCGGGGTGATCCTGAGCCCGACAGTGGCCAACATGCAGGCCGCCTTCGGCTGAGGCCTGCTGCGGCCCGCGCCACGACCAAGGGTCGTGGCCTGCACGGGGTAGCGGCCAACCGTTGGTCGGTACCGCCGACGAGCATGGGTCGGTACCCACCCCAGCGTCCGGCAACGCCCTCGTAAGTTCCTGATTCTTGCCGGTAAAACCCCCGTAAAAGCAGGCGGAGAACGGCCTGCTGTGGTAGAATCCAACGGTTAATCGAGATTCCGGCGCAACCGCCCCGAAAGGGCGGTCGTGACGGACTGGACCGCTACCAGACAACGGAACCCGAATGGCAGAAACCGCCAAGGAAATCATCCAGGTCAACCTGGAAGACGAGATGCGCAAGAGTTACCTCGATTACGCGATGAGCGTGATCGTGGGGCGCGCACTCCCGGATGCGCGCGATGGCCTCAAGCCGGTGCATCGCCGCGTGCTGTTCGCGATGAGTGAACTCAACGCGCACGCCAACAAGCCTTACTTCAAGTCGGCGCGTATCGTCGGTGACGTCATCGGTAAGTACCACCCGCATGGCGATCAGTCGGTGTACGACACGCTGGTGCGTCTGGCGCAGCCGTTCTCGCTGCGTTACATGCTGGTCGATGGCCAGGGTAACTTCGGCTCGGTCGACGGCGACTCCGCCGCTGCGATGCGCTACACCGAAGCCCGCATGTCCAAGCTCACCCATGAGCTGATGGCGGACATCGAGAAGGAAACGGTCGATTTCCAGCCCAACTACGACGAGAAGGAACTGGAGCCGACGGTCATGCCGACCCGGTTCCCGAACCTGCTGGTCAATGGTTCGGCCGGTATCGCGGTGGGCATGGCGACCAACATCCCGCCGCACAACCTGACCGAATCGATCAACGCCTGCATCGCGCTGATCGACAATCCCGAGATCGACGTCGACGGCCTGATGGAGTTCATCCCGGGCCCGGACTTCCCGACCGCAGGCATCATCAACGGCACCGCCGGCATCGTTGCCGGGTACCGGACCGGTCGTGGCCGTGTGCGCATCCGCGCCAAGGCCGAGGTCGAAGTGGCTGACAACGGCCGCGAATCGATCATCGTGACCGAGATCCCGTACCAGGTGAACAAGGCCCGGTTGATCGAGAAGATCGCCGAGCTGGTCAAGGAAAAGAAGCTCGAAGGCATCAGTGAACTGCGCGATGAGTCCGACAAGGACGGCATGCGCATCTTCATCGAGATCAAGCGTGGCGAGTCGGCGGAAGTGGTGTTGAACAACCTCTACCAGCAGACCCAGATGGAGTCGGTGTTCGGCATCAACATGGTGGCGCTGGTGGATGGCCGCCCGCAGTTGATGAACCTCAAGCAGATGCTCGAGGCCTTCGTGCGTCACCGCCGCGAAGTGGTCACCCGCCGCACCGTGTTCGAGCTGCGCAAGGCGCGTGCCCGTGCGCACGTGCTGGAAGGCCTGACTGTCGCGCTGGCCAACATCGACGAGATGATCGAACTGATCAAGACCTCGCCGAACCCCACCGAAGCGCGCGAACGCATGCTCGCCCGCCTGTGGGAGCCGGGCCTGGTCGGCTCGATGCTGGGCGCCGCCGGTGCCGAAGCGTCGCGTCCGGATGATCTGCCCAAGGGTGTGGGCCTGCTCGAGGGCGGCTACCAGCTGACCGAGATCCAGGCGACGCAGATCCTGGAAATGCGCCTGCATCGCCTGACCGGGCTGGAGCAGGACCGCCTGACCGACGAGTACAAGCAGCTGCTGGAAGTGATCGCCGGGCTGATCGAAATCCTGGAAGATCCCGACCGTCTGCTGCAGGTCATCCGCGAAGAGCTGATCAACGTGCGTACCGAGTTCGGTGACGAACGCCGCACCGAGATCCGCCACAGCGAAGAAGACCTGGACATCCTCGACCTGATCGCCCCGGAAGACGTGGTGGTCACCCTGTCGCACGCCGGCTATGCCAAGCGCCAGCCGGTCAGCGCCTACCGGGCCCAGCGCCGCGGTGGCCGTGGCCGCAGCGCCGCGTCGACCAAGGAAGAGGATTTCATCGAACAGCTGTGGCTGGTCAACACGCACGATACGTTGCTGACCTTCACCAGCGCAGGCAAGGTGTTCTGGCTGCCGGTGCATCAGCTGCCGGAAGCCGGTTCCAACGCCCGTGGCCGCCCGATCATCAACTGGATTCCGCTGGAAGCCGGTGAGCGGGTGCAGGCCGTGCTGCCGGTCCGCGAATATGCCGAAGGCCAGTTCGTGTTCTTCGCCACCCGCAACGGCACCGTCAAGAAGACCCCGCTCAGCGAGTTCGCCTTCCGTCTGGCACGCGGCAAAATCGCGATCAACCTCGATGAGGGGGACGCGCTGGTCGGCGTCGGCCTGACCGACGGTGAGCGCGACATCCTGCTGTTCGCCTCCAACGGCAAGACCGTGCGCTTTGGTGAGGACAAGGTCCGCTCGATGGGCCGTACCGCTACCGGCGTGCGCGGCATCAAGATGCCCAAGGGCGAGGAAGTGGTCAGTCTGATCGTGGCCGAGAGTGCGGGCGGCAGTGAAGACGAGAACGAGGATGAGAGCCAGGTCGACGAGACCGTGATCGACAGCGGTGATGCCGTGATCGAGAACGGGGCTGACGATGACAACGCGCTGTACATCCTGACCGCGACCGAGAACGGCTACGGCAAGCGCACCCCGCTGCCGGATTACCCACGCAAGGGCCGTGGCACGCAGGGCGTGATCGGCATCCAGACCACCGAGCGCAACGGCAAGCTGGTGCGTGCGGTGCTGATGGGGCCGCGCGACGAAGTGCTGCTGATTTCCGATGGTGGCACCCTGGTGCGCACCCGTGGTTCGGAAATCTCGCGCGTCGGCCGCAACACGCAGGGCGTGACCCTGATCCGTCTGTCCAAGGAAGAGAAACTCCAGGCGGTGGAACGCATGGACGCCTCGCTGGACGAGGGTGTGGAAGAAGAGACACCGGCAGCCATCGAGGCCAGCCCGGCAGTGACACCCCCGGAGGCGTAAGCCCTGCCAGTGGGAGTCACACGGAGAACGCCGGCACACGCCGGCGTTTTTCGTTGTGGGGCAGGGGCTTGCCGGGTTTCATCGTCGGCTGTGCCGACGTTGGCGACCGCTGCAAAGAACGCGCAACGTTCACGACCCCGGTGGGATAAGAGCCGCGGGGCCGGCAGCAATGTCGGCGATCTTCGCGCTCCAGGAGAGACCGATGTCCACCACGACGCAGACCCGCCGCCCCCGCCATTGGCTGGTGGCTGTGCTGGCCATTGTCATTCTGTTGCTGGGGGTTGTATTCACCGCAGGGGGCGCTTGGCTCGCCAGCCTCGGTGGTTCCTGGTACTACGTGCTGGCCGGTGTCGGCCTGTTGATCTCTGGCGTACAGCTGTGGCGGGGCCGTTACAGCGGCGCGCTGTGGTTTGCGCTGGTGTTCGTCGGCACGCTGCTGTGGACATGGTGGGAGTCGGGCAGCAACTACTGGCGCTGGGTACCGCGCCTGGGCCTGATCGTGGCCATCGGCTTCGTGCTGTCGCTGCTGTTGCCCACGCTGGATCGCCCGGTCTCACGCAAGGTCTCGCGTGGCATCGCCGGCGTGCTCGCGCTCGTGTTCGTCGCGGCCTTCACCCTGGCCTTCGTGCCGCACGGCGTTACCGCCGCCGAGGGCGCGTTCCCCGAACCGATGACCAGCACCGGCCTGGCACCGACCGCCGATGCGCCCCTGCAGCCGGCCGACCGCCCGGTGGATGGCGACTGGGCCGCCTATGGCCGCAACAATGCCGCCACGCGCTTCTCGCCGCTGCAGCAGATCACCCCGGATAACGTGGCCAAGCTGGAGCAGGCCTGGTTGTTCCGCACCGGTGATCTGCCGGAGAAGCGCTGGGGCGCGGAAACCACGCCGCTGAAGGTCGGCGACAGCCTCTACCTGTGCACCGCGCGCAATCAGCTGGTCGCGCTCAACGCGGCCGATGGCACCGAGCGCTGGCGCTACGACCCGAAGATCAAGGACACGTCCATTCCGTACACCGCGGCCTGCCGTGGCGTCTCCTATTACGAAGTGCCGGCCACCGCGCAGGACACCGCGCTGAACGATGTCGCCGCCGATCTTGCCGTCCCCAGTGGCGTGCCGGTGCTGACCCAGGTGCCGCGCGGCGCCTGTGCCGCCCGCATCATTGAAGGCACCCTGGATGGCCGCCTGATCGCGGTCGATGCCGCCACCGGCAAGCTGTGCACAGGCTTCGGCAACAACGGTCAGGTGGACATCACCGTTGGCATGGGCGACAGCCCCGCCGGCTATGTCTCCATCACCTCGCCGCCGGCGATCGTGCAGGGCGTGATCGTGACCGGCCACCAGGTGCTGGATGGCCAGCGCCGCGACGCCCCCTCGGGCGTGATCCAGGCCTACGATGCCGTGACCGGCAAGCTGCGCTGGGCGTGGGATATGGTCCGCCCGGAACGCAACGGCGCACCGCCGGCCGGCGAGACCTATACCCGCGGCACCCCGAACATGTGGACCACCGCGACCGGTGACGACGAACTCGGCCTGGTCTACCTGCCGATGGGCAACTCGGCCGGCGATTACTGGAGTGGCTCGCGCACCGAGAACGAAAACAGATACGCCACGTCGCTGGTCGCCATCGACGTCAACACCGGCAAGCCGGCCTGGCACTTCCAGGCCGTGCGCAAGGACGTCTGGGATTACGACATGGGTTCGCAGGCGACCCTGATCGACTACCCGACCGCCGCCGGCAAAGTCCCGGCGCTGCTGCTGCCGACCAAGCAGGGCGACATGTACATCCTCGACCGCCGCACCGGCAAGCTGCTGACCCCGGCCGAAGAGCGCAAAGTGCCCACCGGCGGCGTCGAGCCGGAGCAGCGTTCCCCGACCCAGCTGTTCTCGCTGTATCACACGCTGCGCAAGCCGGACCTCACCGAGCGCGACATGTGGGGCATGACCCCGATCGATCAGCTGGTGTGCCGCATCCAGTTCCGCGAGGCCAGCTACGAAGGTTTCTACACCCCGCCGACCGCGGACCGTCACTCCATCGAATATCCCGGCTACAACGGTGGCTCGGACTGGGGCAGCGTGGCCGTGGATCCGCGCCGCGGCGTGATCGTGGCCAACTACAACGACATGCCCAACTACAACCGGCTGGTGCCGCGCGAAAAGGCGGACAAGCTGGGTTGGGTGCCGCGCGAGGAGATCACCGCCGACAAGGGCGGTGCCGAAGGCGCAGGCGATCCGCAGGTGGGCACGCCGTACGCCATCGACGTCAACGCTGGCTGGCGCCTGCCGTTCACCAAGCTGCTGTGCAAGGAGCCGCCGTACGGTGGCATCCGCGCGGTCGACCTGCGTACCGGCAAGACCCTGTGGGACCGCCCGTTCGGCAGCGCCCGTGGCAATGGCCCGTTCGGCATCCGCTCCGGCCTGCCGATCGAGATCGGCACGCCGAACAACGGTGGCTCGGTGGTCACCGCCAGCGGACTGATCTTCATTGCGGCCGCGACCGACGATCTGCTGCGCGCGATCGACCTGAAGACCGGCAAGGAACTCTGGCACGCCAAACTGCCGGCCGGTGGGCAGGCCAACCCGATGATCTATGAATTTGGTGGGCGCCAGTACGTGGTCATCATGGCCGGCGGCCACCACTTCATGGAAACCCCGGCTGGCGATTACGTGATCGCTTACGCGCTGCCCAAAGGGTGAGGGCAGCACCCGGCGCTACGCCGGTACCCGCACCATCTTACGCATCAGATGCTCCACTACACCGGCTGGATTCGCCGTGCGGCCCACATGCGTGCTCGACATCTGCACCACCGAGCTGCGTTTGGCGGTCAAGAAATGGAAACGTGCACGCGCCGGCAACTGCGCGATGGGGCCTGCGTTCGCATCGCCGCGGCAGATTGCCACGATGGCATCCAGCCACGGCTGCAGCCCTTCAATATCCAGGGCGGGCGCGAAGGCGCGCAGCCGTTCCAGATCCAGTTCGATCGCCGCTTCCAGGTGCTTGGCGCCCGGGCAGGACACGATGACCCCGACGTTGATGAACTCTTCGCGTTCCACGCGGGGCACCACGCGGATCACCGCATAGTCATACGTGTGCAGTGTGGGCACGGACGGCCTCCTGTACAAAGGCCGCGCGAACGCGAAGGCGGTGTTGCAGGTAATCGACATAGGCCTGGCGGTAGGCGGCCGGGCTGTCGAACACGGGTTCATCCACCAGCCAGCTGTCCGGCACCAGGCCGACGATGCGTTCGATCTCCGCATCGGGCAGCATCACCGCAAGACCGGCATCGACCTCGGCAATCTGCGTGGCGAAGGGCAGCAGTACATGATCGCGGATCAGCACGAAGGGCTTCTTGCAGGCCTCGCCCGCACTGGCCCAATCGTGATGGAAGTACATTGCTGCACCATGGTCGATCAGGTACAGCTTGCGATGCCACACCATCAGGTTGGGATTGCGCGCGGTGCGGTCCACGTTGCTGGTGAACGCATCGAACCACACGATCTTCGAGGCGAGTTCCGCATCGGGCTGCATCGCGGCCGGGTCGTAGTTGATCGCGCCGGGCAGGTAATCACTGCCCAGGTTCAGGCCTTCGCTGGCGCGGATCAGGTCCTGGATCTCCGGGTCCGGCTCGGTCCGCGCGAACTCGCGGTCGAGCTCGACGAACACGATCTCGGGGATCGGCAGGCCCAGCGTCCGCGCGATCTCGCCGGCGATCAGCTCGGCGATCAGGGCCTTCGGCCCTTGGCCAGCGCCGCGGAATTTGAGCACCACCATGCCGTCGTCGTCGGTCTCGACCACGGCGGGCAGGGAGCCGCCTTCGCGCAGCGGGGTGACATAACGAAGGGCGTGCACGGTTCGCACAGCGGCACCCGGAAGCAATGGAACGACAAGGGTACCGCACCGCGATACCGGTCTCGATGGCCGCCTGCGGCAGGCTTTGCCGGATCAGGTGAAAAGCCGCCGGCCATTTCTTCTGGCCCATCCTCGGGAAGGACGGCAGTGCTAGATTCGAGACGTGCCGACCGACGACCCTGCCGCGCCGGCTCCCACCATATCCAAGGGGACACGCATGCTTGCTCGTACGTTCTGGTCCACGGCGTTCACCGTGACAGCCTTCGCCACGCTGGGCACGATGCCCGCCCATGCCAGTGGCTACGCCACACCACCGGAGCGCCTGCTCAAGGTGCTCAAGGCACCGCCGCCGCCGATACCCAGCGTCGACCCGACCGGCCAGCGCCTGCTGCTGACCACCACGCAGACCTATCCCTCGATCACCCGCGTCGCCCAGCCGTACCTGAAGCTGGCCGGTGTGCGCCTGGAGCCGAAGAACCGCAGCCGCCACGACACCCCGGGTGGTTACGGCATTCCACCGTGCGTCGGTGACTTCACCGTGGTGGAGACCCTCAGCGGCCGCTCTACCAAGGTGGCGCTGCCCAACGGGTGTGCCGGCATGGCGCAGTGGTCGGCCGACGGCCAGCGCTTCGCGTTCCAGAATGTGGTCGATGACAGCGTGCAGCTGTGGGTCGGCGATGCGGTCACCGGCCAGGTCCGCCAGGTGCCCAACGTGGCGCTCAACCCGATCTTCGGCAGCACCGTGCAATGGCTCGGTGGCAGCCAGCAGCTGCTGGTCAAGCTGGTACCCGCAAAGCAAGGTCCGGCGCCAAGCGCCGAAGGGGCGATCGGCCCGGACATCCAGGAATCGCTGGGGACGGCGGGCGAAAGCAGTACCTACGAAGCCCGCGATACGCTGACCAGTGCGTACGACGAGGCGCTGTTCGCCTATTACGGCCAGTCGCAGCTGGCGGTGGTGGATACCGCCTCCAACACGGTGCGCACGGTCGGCGCCCCGGCGCTGCTGGACAGCGTCGGGGCGGCGCCGGATGGTGTGCATGTGCTCACCAGGACGCTCAAGGCACCGTTCTCGCACGCAGTGACCTACCAGCGTTTCGCCAATGACGTGACGGTGCTGGATATTGCCAGCGGCCGCAGCACGTCGATTGCCAGCCTGCCGCTGGCCGACCGCGTACCGGTTCACGGCGTGCCGGAAGGCCCGCGTGATTTCGATTGGCGCGCGACCGATCCGGCCACGCTGGTGTATGCCGAAGCCTTGGACAAAGGCGATTGGAAAGTCACCGTCCCGCATCGCGACCGCGTGCTGATGCTCAAGGCCCCGTTCACCGCCAAGCCTACCGAGATCGCCCGTACCGCGCAGCGTTTCGAAGGCCTGGCCTGGACCGCGCAGCCTGACGTTGCTTTCCTGGATGAGAACGACGAGAACCGCCACTGGCGCCAGACCCGCATCGTCAACGTGGACAACCCAAAGCAGGAAGGTCGCCTGCTGTGGGATCTCTCCAGTGATGAGCTGTACGAGGACCCGGGCAATTTCGTGTACCAGCGCCTGCCCACCGGTGCCTACGTGGTGCGCCAGGAAGGCAACAGCGTGTTCCTGCGCGGGCAGGGTGCTTCGCCGCAGGGGGATCGTCCCTTCCTGGATGCACTCAACCTCGGCAGCCTGAAAACCGAGCGCCTGTTCCGCAGCGATGCCGATGCCTATGAGCAGTTCATCGGCTTCAGCGCGATGCCTGGCCACCTCCTTACGTGGCACCAGTCGGTGACCGATGCACCGAATGCGTTCGTGCGCCTGTTGGGCGAGCGGGTCGCCGCCGCCACGCCGGGCGAAGCGCAGTTCGCGTCGAAGCCGGACGCACTGACCCACCTGGTGGACCCGACCCCCGAAGTGCGTCAGATCAAGAAGCGCCTGGTGACCTACAAGCGCGCCGATGGCGTGGACCTGTCGTTCACCCTGTACACGCCGCCGGGGTACAAGGAAGGCCAGCGCGTCCCAGCGATTCTCTACGCGTACCCGGCCGACTTCGCCAACGCGGCGCAGGCGGGGCAGGTGTCCGGTTCGCAGCAGACCTTCACCCGCCTGGCGCCGTACCGGCTGATGCTGCTGGCCGGCTACGCGATCATCGACAATGCCTCGTTCCCGATCGTCGGCGACCCGAAAACCGCCTACAACACGTATCTGGAACAGCTTGAAGCCGATGCGAAGGCCGCAGTGGACAAGGCCGTGGAGCTGGGCGTGGTCGACCGCAACCGGATCGGTGTCACTGGGCACAGCCATGGGGGCCTGATGACCGCCAACCTGATCGCGCATACCGACCTGTTCAAGGCCGGGGTCGCCACCAGCGGCTCGTACAACAAGACCTTCACCCCGTTCGGGTTCCAGAACGAACGTCGCTCGGTCTGGCAGGCGCAGGACGTGTACCTGAAGGCCTCGCCGTTCTTCTACGCCGACAAGATCAAGCTGCCGCTGCTGCTGGTCCACGGCGAGGATGACGCCAACCCGGGCACTGAGCCATTCCAGTCGCGCAAGCTGTTCCAGGCGATCCGCGGCAATGGCGGCACCACCCGCCTGGTGATGCTGCCGCACGAACCGCATTGGTACACCGCGCTGGAATCCAATGAGCAGCTGGTGTCGGAAATGCTGACCTGGTTCGACACCTATGTGAAGAATGCGCCGCCGGCCAAGCGCTGAGGCGAGACATTGGTAGCGCCGCTCATCAGTGAGCCGCGATACGCATCAGAACCACGGCCGCCCTCAATGGGCGGCCGTTCTGCATTCCTGGGCGGGGGATGGAATTACACTCGGGTCAGACCACAAGGACGCAGGCATGGATATCCAGTCTTGGGGACCGGCGGGCAGCGGGATCGTTGGCGGCATCATCGCCACATGGCTCGTTGCGTACTGGGCGAGGGGACTGAAGACGCACTACCGTGGCTGGTCCAGGGCCTCGCTGCGGCGCCGTCACCGCACCACGATCCGGGTCGCCAACATCCTGTTTTTCGTGGGGTTGTTCAGTGGCTTGGCCCTGTACCCGCTGGGCGGATTTGCCCACAACGATCACCGGCCGGCGTTCCTCGGCTTCGGGCTTGCCTCGCTGTTGCCCCTGCTGGCACTGGTCGTCATTCCGTTCCTGACCGGCCGAAGCATACGGGAAGCGTTCGTTGCCTTCGCGATCGGCCAAGGGGCGCCGGTATGGGCCACCTATCTGCCGCTGGCTGGCGGCCTGGTCTGCCTGGTCGTGGCACTGGTGGGCTTTCTTCCCATCGGCCGTTGAGATGGCGGACCGACGCGCGACGGGTGGACCTCGCCCGGCCCGGCAGGCAAAGTGCGCTTCAAGGGGATGACGGGTGCCGGGGAATGAGGGATCGAATGCAACAGGCACAAGCACACGCCACCGGCAGAGCCACGCGGCGTGTTGGCAGCCGCTGGCTGTTCGTCCTGGCAGCGCTGGCGTGCGCCCCGCTCATGGCGGTGGCGCAGACCGCTACCGCGCCCGTTGATTCCGCAACGCGGGATCCCGACCGCCCCCGCACCTGCCTGGTCCTCGGCGGTGGCGGTGCCCGCGGCGCGGCCCACATCGGCGTGCTCAAGGTGCTCGAGCGCGAGCGCGTACCGATCGACTGCATCGTCGGCACCTCGATGGGCGCGGTGGTCGGCGGCTTGTATGCCTCCGGCTACACGGCCGACGAGATCGAGGCGGTGCTGGACCGGATCGACTGGGCCGAGGTGCTGCGCGACAAACCGCCACGCGATGAGCGCAGCATGCGCCGCAAGGAAGATGACCTGCGCCTGCTCGGCGGCGTCGAAGTAGGCCTGAGCAACGGCAAGATCGCGTTCCCGCAGGGGCTGATCCAGGGCCAGAAGCTGGAGATGCTGCTGCGCCGCCTGCTGCTGCCGACCTGGCAGGTGCGCGACTTCGATCATCTGCCGATTCCGTTCCGGGCCATCGCCACCGATATCGTCAGCGGCGAGAAGGTGGTGTTCGCACAGGGCGATCTGGCCTTGGCCATCCGCGCGAGCATGTCGGTGCCGGGCGTGTTCGCGCCGGTGCGCTATGAGGACCATCTGCTGGTCGATGGCGGTGTGGTAGACAACGTCCCGATCGATGAGGCGCGGCGGCTGGGCGCGCAGCGGCTGATCGTGTCGCGGGTCGGCTCGCCGCTGATGACCGAAGCGCAGCTGGATTCACCCTTGGCGATCAGCCACCAGATGGCCAGCGTGCTGATGCAGCGCGAAGTACTGGCGCAGTTGGCCACGCTCGGGCCACAGGATCTGCTGATCACACCGCCGCTGGGCGATATGGGCAGCCAGGATTTCAACCGCTCACCACAGGCGGTCGGCGTCGGTGAGCAGGCCACGCAGGCCGAGGTCGCGGCGGTTCGTCGCTTCCAGGTGGACGATATTCGCTACGCCGCCTTCCAGCGCCAGCATCGGCCGCCGGCGTATGAAGCGCCGATCGTGGCCTTCATCGATGTGCTGCGCGATAAGACACGCACCGCGCGCTATATCGAGCAGCGGCTGACGCCGGAGGTCGGCCAGCCGCTGGCGCCGGACCGCGTGGAGCAGAACGTGGCCACGGCCTACGGCGAAGGCCGCTACCAGCAGGTGCAGTGGCGGCTGGAAGAGCGCGACGGGCAGCAGGGTCTTGTGCTCGTGCCACAGGACAAGCGGTGGGGACCGGACTTTCTGCATTTCGCGCTGCGCCTGTCCGATGATTTCGACGGCAGCAGCAACTACCAGCTCATCACCGAGCTGACCCGTACCGGCCTCAGCGAGCAGGGCGCGGAGCTGAAACTGCGCGTGGGGCTGGGCGAAGTCGAAGAGGCCTTCGCCGAGTACTACCGGCCGTTCGGCAGCAGTGGCCGGCATGCGCTGTCCACCTATGCCAAGTACCGCGCCACCGATCTGGACCTGGCCCTGATGCGCGGCGGCGCACTCGCCGAGTTCCGCTACAGCCAGTGGCTGGGCGGGCTACGCTGGGCATATTCGCCACATCCGGATTGGGAAATCGCGCTGTTCGGCGAGCGTGGCCGTGAGCGCCTGCGCCTGGACGTCGGCAACCCGACCGAGCTGGGCAATTACCGCGCGGACATGGGCAGCCTCGGTTGGCAGCTTCGGCACGATTCGATCGACAGTTCGGCTTTCCCGAGTCGCGGCCAGCGCCTGTCGCTCACGCGGCAGCACTATCTCGATGCACTGGGCACCGACAATTCGGCGGCGGTCACGCGGGTGCAGTGGGATGGGGCATGGGCGCACGGTCACAACCGCTGGCTCGGTGGCCTGCGCGCCTCCTCCGCACACGGTGGCGATGATCTGCTGGCCACCTACGGTTTCCTGGGTGGGTTGGGAAATCTGTCTGGCTATCCGGAAGAATCCATCTTCGCGCCACAGACCGCGCTGGCGAGAGTGGTGTATTACCGTCGCGTCGCGCACGCCGATTCGCTGCTGACCATCCCGCTGTACGTCGGTGGCAGCGTGGAGTGGGGCGGATTCTGGCAGCGCCGCGAGGATGTCAGCCTGGATGGCATGCAGACCGCAGGCAGCCTGTTCGTCGGTGCCGATACGTTCCTGGGACCGGTGTTCCTCGGCTACGGCCGCGCGCAGGGTGGGCACACTTCGTTCTATCTGACCTTTGGCTCACTGCTGCGGACGCTGGATGGGTTCTGATGGGTTCTGCGCTTTATCCTGTGCAGCCATGTTGTTGGTGTGATGCCGATGAAATCGATGTTCCTGGCCGTGGTGCTCCTGCTGTCTGCCGGCCACGTGCATGCCGCTGATGCACCGTCGCTGCCCGCAGCGTGGACGCAGATCGGCATCACCGTCGGCATGCCATACGCGCAGGCCAAGGCGCTGCTCATCAAGGCCGGATGGCTTGTATCCGCGCCCGACAACGAGGGCACGCCCGTCTTTGCCGCGCATCCCGAAGTGGATTGCGGGCAGGGCTGGGACGCGATCTGTTCGGCAGGCTTCCATCGCGGAGACGAGGCTTACGGGTTGGTGCTCACACCGACCAATGATGACAAACTGCTGGTGCAAGGCGTCTTCTGAAAGGAGTGACACGGATGTCCAAACCTGACGTGGTGGTATTCGATTTCGACTTGACGCTGACCGGATGGGAGACCGCAAGCCGGTTCTTCAAAACGCTGCTGCGACGCCAGCCGTGGCGGATCGCCGGTGTGGTGCTGGCGCTGCCGGTGCTGGTTCCGCTTTGGGCGCTGCCGCACACGCGGCGGCTGCCGGTACGCTTCGCGGTCTGGATGGCCACGTTCGGACGTAGCGGTGAGGCACTGGCTGCGCTTGCGGTCGCGCATGCCGACGAGGTGTTTGGCGGACCGGAGCCGGTGTTCCTGACGCAGGGCGTGGAACGGCTGCGCGACCATCTCGCGCAGGGCGACCAGGTGGTCATCGCCACGGGGTGTTGGGAGCCGCTGGCGCAGGCGCTGCTCGAACGCGAGGGTCTGCAGGACGTCCCATTGGTCGCCTCCACCCTGCGCTCCTGCCTGGGAGGGTGGGTCAGCGAGCGTCATTGCCTGGGTGAGAACAAGATTCCGATGCTGGCCGAGCGCGGGTATCCGCCGCCGTGGCGCGTCGCCTACACCGATCACCGCGCCGATCTGCCGCTGCTGCGCAACAGCGCGCAGTGGTATCTGGTCAGCCCGGGGGAGAAGTGCCTGCGCCTGATCGAACAGACGATGATGACCAAGGCGCAGATCCTTCCCTGGCGCGACGCCTGAGCGCTCCTGACACTGCGCGACCAGCGCGAGCCTCAGTCCTCTTTCATCGCCACTTCCGCCGCAAGCAACGCTTGCGCGGCCCTGCTCAGTTCCGGCGAAGGCACGATGGGCGCGCCGATGGCCTCCATCATCTGATCGGTGGAGACGAACCGGCGATGCCGGCGGTCGTAGATGCCGGTGATCAGCAGGGCACGCGTGGCGACCTTTTCCTCGTCGCCGATCAGCACCCGCTGCTCCATGATGATGCGCGTGCCGACCCAGCCGGCCAGCCGCGTCTCCAGCACGAAGCGCTGGAACGGCTTGAGCTCGCGCCGGAACTGGATGCTGCCGCCACTGACGATCGGGGCCCACTTCGAGCGCCATGCCACCCGGCCCAGGCCCATGCGGAATACCAGATCGAGCCGGCCCAGGTCAAAGATCGTCCAATAGCGGCCGTTGGTCATGTGCAGGTTGCTGTCGATGTCGTTGGGCAGCACCCGGAAGCTCAGTCGCGACACGGCCAGCGGGGCGGTGAGTTTGGGTCGGAATGGCGAGGACAGCAGCAGGAACAGCAGGCGGAACCAGAGATTCATGGGCGTGGGCGCTCATCTATAACAGTTGTCATAATTCAAATACGCTAATCTATGACACTCGTCTTAGCAAGGAGTCCGGCCCATGAGTGCACGTCATTCCGATGCACCGCAGCGCGTTGTGGCTGCGGCCGCGGAAATGCTGGCCACCTACGGACTCAATGCCTCCAGCGTCCGCGAGGTTGCCAAGCGCGCGCAGGCGCCGTTCGGTTCTACGTATCACCACTTTCCGGGCGGCAAGCAGCAGGTGCTGGCCGAAGCCACGACATTGGCGGGTGCCAAGGTGGATGCGCTGCTCGATACCTGCCTGCAGGGAGCGGCCCCCGAGGGGCTGCACCTGTTCCTGGCCGCGTGGCGCGAGCGCTTGATCCGTTCGGATTTCCACATGGGCTGCCCGGTGCTCGCGGCGGCGGTCGAAGAGCCGATCGACGATGCCCCCGACGATGCACGGCGGGCCGCGGCCGAGGTATTCGCGCGCTGGGAAGCCCGGCTGACCGAAGCGCTGGCCCGCGGTGGCCGCTCGCCCGAGCAGGCCAATGGCATTGCCACCATGATCATCGCCAGCATCGAGGGCGCGGTGGCGATGAGCCGGGCCACGCGCGACATCGGCCCGTTCGATCGCGTCGCAGCGCAGCTTGTTTCCCTGGTCGCCGATCGCTGAGACTGTCGGCCTGCCGCAACCGGAGTGCCGCGCTTTGACCGCCTTGATCCGTTCCACCGTGTTTGCCGCGACGCTTGCCGCATGCGCCCTGCATCCGAGTGCGCACGCGCAGGAATCGCCTGCGACCAACCCGTTGTATCGGGTGCCTGCCGACCAGGCGACGCCCGCGCAGGTCACGGAGATGCAGCAGCGCCTGCTGGACTGGCCGCAACTGCAGCGCTACCGGGCCGAGAATGCGGCGTTGGCGCCGGTCGCGCCGGGGACCAAGCGCGTGGTGTTCTACGGTGACTCGATCACCGAAGGCTGGGGGCCAACCGGCAGTGAGCGTTTCTTCCCGGGCAAGCCCTACGTCAACCGCGGCATCTCCGGGCAGACCACGGCGCAGATGCTGCTGCGCTTCCAGCAGGATGTCATCGCCCTGAAGCCGGCGGTGGTGGTCATCCTCGCCGGCACCAACGACATCGCGGGCAACACCGGGCCGACCACGCAGGCGATGATCGAAGACAATCTGCACGCGATGGTGGAACTGGCGCAGGCGCACAACATCCGCATCGTGCTGGCGTCTGTCCTGCCGGTCAGCGACTACCCGTGGCAACCCGGCGTGCAGCCTGCGGGCAAGGTGACGGCGCTCAACCGGGCATTGCGTGCGTATGCGGAGCAGCAGGGGCTGGTCTATCTGGATTACCACACCGCCATGACCAACAAAGACGGCGGCCTCGACCCGCAACTGGCCGCCGATGGCGTGCATCCCACGCCGGCAGGTTATGCGCGGATGGTACCGTTGGCCGAAGCGGCGATCGCGCGGGCGCAGGCGCGTTGACGATGAACAATCCCTACTCGGTGGCGGTACGAGCCTCGCTCCCGCCTGCCTCGCGCGGCTACGGCCTGCTGGCGGTGGGCGTGCTGAGCAGTGGCTTGACCGCGATCGTGATGACCGCCATCGGGTTCTTTGTGGTGCCGCAGTTCCAGGAGGTGTTCACCAGCTTCGGCGTGGCGCTGCCGTGGCTCACGCGCGCGCTGATCCACGGGTATGGCTGGGCCTGGATCGCGCCGGTGCTGGTGCTGCTGCAGTGGTTTCGCGGCCCGGGCGGCCTGTATCGCCCCCATCTGGCGGCCGTGCTGGGCGTGCTGGCGATGCTGGGCGGTGCGCTGGTGACGGTGTTCGGGCTGTATCTGCCGATGTTCCAGATCGGCGCGGTGGTGTGACAGCCTCCTGCGGCCGGCTGGTCAAGACCGCTGAATACGGTCGGCTCGTCCGGCAATACGCGTCGGCTTGATCCAGGTCATGTGGCCGGGCTGCGACGCTCGCTACCGTTGGAGTCGCCTGTAACCAGTGCAGGTCCGACTGCCCGATGAGACACCATGCACGAGCCCGCTTCTCCCGTCCCTGTGGCATTCGAGCCGCCGACGCATGCGGCCACGCTGGACGAGGACATCTGCGTACATATCTTCACTACCTCGGCGGCGATGCTGGGGGTGTGCATGACCGTGGTCGGCGTGCTGCATGTGGTTACCGTGCTGCGCCAGGTCGACACCCTCGGCGATGATCTGCTCAGCATCAATTCGCTGATCTACCTCGGCGCCTGCCTGAGCGCGTATTGGGCGCTGCGCACGCGCCGGCGCAAGCGCAACCAGTTCCTGGAAGGCCTGGCGGATTGGCTGTTCCTGATAGGCCTGGCGGTCAGCGCGGTCGCCACCGGTTTCATCACCTGGGCCATTACCGGCACGTAGGCTGCTGCGGCTGCAGCGGCGATATGGGGCGTGCGGCGCGTGACAGAGTCCTATCGGGCGCAGACTGAATGCTTCAGTCCGGATGTGCGGTGCGGTCAGGGGCAAACAGAACAAACCAGTAGAAATACTGGCCCCTGGATATTGCACAACCGGGCCACTCAAAACAGTATGAATCGGCCATCGCAGCATCGCAGGAGACCCACGATCATGCGCATCACCGCTGGCACGCCGTCGGCGCGTTGCTGGGCGTGTTGTTCCTGTCCAGTGGCCCCGGAGTGCTTCCCGGGTGTGCTCGCCTCGGCACACCTGCAGGAGCTGGAGCGGCTCGTCGAACACACCGCGCCGGTGCATGCCGGCGGTCTGCTGTTCCGGCAGGGCGATCCGTTCCAGTACATCACGGTCATCCGCCTCGGCATGGTCAAGACCTACGCCGTTGATCGCGACGGGCGCGAGCAGACCCTCGGCTTCCATATGCCGGGGGATTTCATCGGCCTCAGCGCTATCGACGAGCAACGTTATCCCTGCAATGCGATCGCCCTCGACACCGTGACCTTGTGCCGGTTGCCGTTTCATGAGGTCGCCGAACTGGCCACACGCATGCCAGCGCTGCAGGCCAAACTGTTCCGGTTGATGAGCCGGGATATCGCGCGAGCCACGCAGCTGGCCTGCAACTGCATGGCCGACGAGCGGCTGGCGGCGTTCCTGATCGATATGGCCGACCGCATGGCGGCACGCGGGTACGCCTCGAACCGCTGGCAGTTCACCATGTCGCGGATGGATATCGCCAGCTACCTGCGCTTGGCACCGGAGACGCTCAGCCGCTTGCTGCGTCGCTTCCAGGAGGAAGGACTGGTAGCGGTGGAGGGGCGCGATGTGGAAGTGCGCGGCCGCGACCGTCTGCAGGCCATCGCGGCCATCGCCCCCGCGCGGCGCGCCATTGCGGTCCCCCACCACGTCCGCCACGAGGCGGCCTAGCGGGGCGTGCTGTGGGGACTGCCAGCGCTTAGTCAAAGCGCCAACGCACCCCGGCATACACACCGCGTCCATCACCGGGCGTTGAGCGCGCGACATCCTTGCCCGCATCGTCGTAGCCCGGGGTGACCGTGGCGGCGTAGTGGCGGTCGGTGAGATTGCGCAGCTCCGCCCAAGCCTGCCAGCGGCCGCCGGGGGCGTCGTAACCGATGCGGGTGCCGAATATCACGTGGCTGTCGGCGGCCATGCTGTTGGCATAGTCGACGAACATTTTCGACGCGTACTCGGTGTTCAGCCCGGCGTAGAAGCCGGACGGGTGGTCGTAGCGCAGTTCGGCCTGGTAGTAGTGGCGCGGCAGGCCGGGCAGGCGATTGCTGCCGAAGCGCGCATCATCGCGGTAGCGGAAGTCGCTGAAGGTGTAAGCCTGGCGCAACGACAGCCGACCGTTGACGCCCTGCCACAGCGCACTGTCCAAGCCGGCTTCGATGCCGCGGTGCACGGTCGGGCTGGCGTTGGATTCGGCGATGAACAGGTTCGGCACCGGTTGCACTTCCACGGTGAGCAGTTCGTGGTTGAGGCGCGCGTAGTAGCCGGTCAGTTCCCAGCGGCCGAGTGCGCTGTCGCCGCGCGCGCCGAGTTCCAGCGTGGTCGCGGTCTGGTTGTCCAGTTCCACCGGCGCGCGCTGGCGGCCGGTGGAGGCACCGTTGCCGGCGGTGAAGTACTGGTTCGAGCCCCAGATCATCGACCAAGGATGCGCAGGTTCCACCGAGCGGCTCAGGTTGCCGAACCACTGCGTCTGCGGCGTCTGCTGCCAGGTGAAGCCCAGCCGCGGCGCATAGTCCCATTGGCGCTCGGACAGCCGTTCCGGCGTGGCCGGCCAGGTGACCTGCACATCGCGGCGGGTGTGGATCAACGCCATGCCGGTCTGCAGGTGCAGCGTGTCGGTCAGCGCCAGATCATTGCCGATGTGCAGCACGCTGTCGGTGCCGTAATGCTCAACGTCGCGGGTGTGCGTGCCGGCCGCATACCCGTTGCTGGAAAAGCGCAGGGTCTCGCGCACGTTGGCATCCAGATCGTGGGTGACGCGCAGGCCGATCGTGGTCACGCTGTCATGCCCGAACAGCGCGTGCCGGCGGCGGTAGTCCAGCGTGCCGTTGAGGTTGGCGTAGTCCAGCTGCTGGCGGTACAGGCTCTCGTTCAAGTCCATCGGGTACTTGTGGTACACGAGGCCGGCCTGCAGCGACGAATCTGCATCGATGGTGTAGGTGGTGGTGTTGCCGACCCACGTGCTGCCCGGCTGCGGGCGGCGTGCGTCGATGGCCACGTTGGC
This sequence comes from Stenotrophomonas sp. 05L413, assembly GCF_056397945.1. Lineage (NCBI taxonomy): Bacteria > Pseudomonadati > Pseudomonadota > Gammaproteobacteria > Lysobacterales > Lysobacteraceae > Stenotrophomonas > Stenotrophomonas sp. 05L413. The sequence goes on along the minus strand of NZ_JBFTOL010000001.1, from coordinate 192,137 downwards.
CGGGTTGGCGGCGCGGGGATCGTTGCGGATCTGCGCGCGGGTCAGGCGTCCCGGGGTTTCGTGATCGGTCTCGCGGTAGCGCAGGAAGAAGCGCGTTTCCAGATCCGGGGTGAGCTGCCAGCCGAGGTTGGCCACCGCACCCTTGCCCTTGCCGGCGGCGTGCTGCTGATAGCCGTCGTACTCGGTGTCGGTGTAGGCGATGAAGTAATCGACAGCGTCCCGCACGCCACCCAGGCTGATCCCGCGCTTCTGGTAGCCGCGTGCGCCAGCTTCGTAGTGCAGCTCCAGCCCGGGCGTATCGCGGCCACTGCGGGTGATGTAGTTGATCGCACCGCCCAATGCCAGCGCGCCGCGCTCGAACCCGTTGGCGCCGCGCAGGACCTCGACGCGGCTCAGCCACAGCGGCTCCAGCAGCTCGTAAGGCGTGCCACCCGGGCCGGTCAGCGGCAGGCCATCCAGCGAGACCGACAGGCCGGAGGCATGCGCACCCGGCGCCCGGTTGAGGCCCGAGCCGCGGATGGAGACCTTGACGCCTTCATTGCCGGCACTCTGCGCGCTGATACCGGGCTGATAGGCCAGCACATCGGCCGTGCTGGCGACGCGGCCCTGGCCGACCTCCGCCAGATCCACCACGTTGCCCGCACCGGCGACCCGGTCCAGCGCGCGGCGCGCCGCCTCGGTGGCGTCGGCGGCGGTGACGTTCACCGCATCCAGGGTGACCGCCTGACCGGCGGGCGCGGCATGGGCGATGTCGGTGGCGGCAAGGCTGGCCAGCAAGGCACCCGCGAGCAGGGACAGGGAAGGGGCGGTGGAGCGATTCGGGAGGGCAGTCATTCGTGCGCGGTATCAGTGCGGACACGGCCCACGTCGCCGCGGCACCCTGTCAACTTCATGTGGGGCGCGCAAGTTAACAGGATGTTGCGGGTTCGTCACCCTTGTGGGGCGTATGGGTGACGAACGCCGACGGCGGGATGTCCGTAGTGCCGGCCGCTGGCCGGCTCGCCAGGATCTACGCGATCCCGTCGCGTGAGAACCATCATTGCGTTGTTGCCGGCCAGCGGCCGGCACTACGTGTTATTTCGGTGGCTGCCGGCCAGCGGCCGGCACTACCTTGAGGTGTGGGCCGCGGCCGTGAGCCGGGGCCTACCCGCATCAGCCCAGAATCCCAGGCAGATCCAGCCCCTTTTCCTTCGCGCAGTCCACCGCGATCTCATAGCCCGCGTCGGCATGCCGCATCACGCCCGTGGCCGGGTCGTTCCACAACACGCGGGCGATGCGCTTGGCCGCCGCCTCGGTGCCATCGCAGACGATGACCATGCCCGAATGCTGCGAGAAGCCCATGCCGACGCCGCCGCCATGGTGCAGCGAGACCCAGGTGGCGCCACTGGCGGTGTTGAGCAGGGCGTTGAGCAGCGGCCAGTCGGAGACGGCATCCGAGCCGTCCTGCATGGCCTCGGTTTCGCGGTTGGGTGAGGCGACACTGCCCGAATCCAGGTGATCGCGGCCGATCACCACCGGTGCCTTCAGCTCGCCATTGGCGACCATCTCGTTGAAGGCAAGGCCCAGTCGATCACGATCGCCCAGGCCGACCCAGCAGATGCGCGCGGGCAGGCCCTGGAACTTGATCTTCTCGGCGGCCATGTCGAGCCAGCGGTGCAGGTGCGGGTTGTCCGGGATCAGCTCCTTGACCTTCGCATCGGTCTTGGCGATGTCTTCCGGATCGCCGCTCAGCGCGGCCCAGCGGAACGGGCCGATGCCGCGGCAGAACAGCGGGCGGATGTAGGCGGGCACGAAGCCGGGGAAGTCGAACGCATCTTCCACGCCTTCTTCCAGCGCCATCTGGCGCAGGTTGTTGCCGTAATCCACGGTCGGTACGCCGAGCGAGTGGAAGCCGAGCATGGCGCGGATGTGGTTGGCCATCGATTCGCGCGCGGCGGCTTCCACTTCCTTCGGCGCGGAGACTCGCTTGGCGTCCCATTCTTCCACCGTCCAGCCTTGCGGCAGGTAACCGTTGACCGGGTCGTGCGCGGAGGTCTGGTCGGTCAGCAGGTCCGGCTTCACGCCGCGGATCAGCAGCTCGTCCAGCACGTCGGCGACGTTGCCGAGCAGGCCGACCGAGAGCGGCTTCTTGGCAGTGCACGACTCTTCGATGAGGCGCAGCGCTTCGTCGAGGTCGTCAGTCCAGGTGTCCAGATAGCCGGTGCGCAGGCGCATCTCGATGCTGCTCTTGCGGCATTCCACCGCCAGGCACGAGGCGCCGGCCATCACCGCAGCCAGCGGCTGCGCGCCACCCATGCCGCCCAGCCCACCGGTGAACAGCCACTTGCCGGCCAGGCTGCCGTTGTAGTGCTGGCGGCCCATCTCCACGAAGGTCTCGTAAGTGCCCTGCACGATGCCCTGGGCGCCGATGTAGATCCAGCTGCCGGCTGTCATCTGGCCGTACATGGCCAGGCCCTTCTTATCGAGCTCGTTGAAGTGGTCCCAGTTGGCCCAGCGCGGCACCAGGTTGGAGTTGGCGATCAGCACGCGCGGGGCATCCACATGGGTGCGGAACACGCCGACCGGCTTGCCCGACTGCACCAGCAGGGTCTGGTCATCTTCGAGCCGCTGCAGGGTCTCGATGATCTTGTCGTAGCTCTCCCAGTCGCGCGCGGCGCGGCCGATGCCGCCGTAGACCACCAGCTCCTGCGGGCGCTCGGCCACGTCCGGGTGCAGGTTGTTCATCAGCATGCGCAGCGGGGCTTCGGTCAGCCAGCTCTTGCAGGTCAGCGTGGTGCCGGTCGGGGCGAGGATGGTGCGGGTGGAATCGAGACGGGTCATGCAGCACTCCGGGACGTAGCGAAGTCGAGACAGGCATCGAGCACCTGCTGCAGCGTGGCGCGCAGCGGGGCGGCGTGATCGGGATCCAATGGCGTGGGCCAGCTGTGCTCATCCACGGCCTCGGGCTCGTGCATGTAGCCGCGGCAGGCCAGCTCCATCTGCAGCGTGTGCACGCCGCCGGGGATGTCGCTGTAATGGCGGGTGATGTAGCCGCCCTTGAAGCGGCCGTTGCGCACATGGCTCATGCCGCTCATCGCGCACAGATTGTCGACCACGTCGGTCAACGCGTTGTCGCAGGTGGTATCGCCGTTGGTGCCGAGGTTGAACTGTGGCAGCTGGCCATCGAACAGGTGCGGGATGTGCGAGCGGATCGAGTGCGCGTCGTACACCACCACGGTGCCGTGCAGGGCACGCAGTCGCGCGATCTCCGCCGCGAGGGCGGCGTGGTAAGGCGCGAACCAGGTATCGCGGCGGCGCGCGATCTCCGCCTCGTCCGGGCCGTGGCCATCGCGGTACAGCGGCTGGTTGTCGAAGGTGGTCAGCGGGCACAGGCCGGTGGTGTTCTGGCCCGGGTACAGCGAGGTGCCGCTGGGGTCGCGGTTGACGTCGATGACCGAGCGCGACACCGCGGTGCGCACCGTGGTGGCGCCCATCTGCTGCGCGAAGGCGTACAGCTCATGCACCCACCAGTCTGCGTCGCGGCGGGCCAGCCACGGCGAGACGAACTGCGCGGCCAGTGCATCGGGCAGCTCGGTGCCGGTGTGCGGGAAGCTGACGATCAACGGCACATCGCCGCGGTGGATCTGCAGCCAATCCGGTTGGGAAGTCATGCCAGCGGCTCCAGCGGCGGCAGGATGTCGTCCAGCCCCTCGGCCAGTACACCACTGCGCACCAGGTCGGTGGCGGCCACCATGTCCGGGTGGAAGTAACGGTCGTCTTCCAGCGTCGGCACCTGCGCGCGCAGGCGCTGGCGCACGGCTTCCAGTGCATCGCTGGAGCGCAGCGGGGCATGGAAATCGCAGCCCTGTGCAGCGGCCAGCAGCTCGATGCCGATCACATTGGCGGCGTTCTCGGCCATCGCCATCAGGCGGCGCGCACCGTGTGCGGCCATCGAGACGTGGTCTTCCTGGTTGGCCGAGGTCGGAATCGAGTCGACGCTGGCCGGGTAGGCGCGCTGCTTGTTCTCCGAGACCAGCGCCGCGGCGGTGACCTGCGGAATCATGAAGCCGGAATTCAAGCCGGGCTTCGGGGTGAGGAAGGCGGGCAGGCCGGACAGGGCCGGGTCGACCAGCATCGCGGTGCGGCGCTCGCTGATCGAGCCGATCTCGCACACGGCCATCGCCAGCATGTCCGCCGCGAAAGCGACCGGCTCGGCGTGGAAGTTGCCACCGCTCAGCGCCTCGTTGGTATCGGTGAATACCAGCGGATTGTCGGACACACCGTTGGCTTCGATCGCCAGCGTGGTGGCGGCCTGGCGCATCACATCGAACGCGGCGCCCATCACCTGCGGCTGGCAGCGCAGGCAGTACGGGTCCTGCACGCGCACGTCGTTGTCGCGGTGCGATTCGCGGATCGCCGAGCCCTGCATCAGGGCACGCAGCGCGGCGGCGGTGGCGATCTGTCCGCGCTGGCCGCGGATGCTGTGGATGCGCGGGTCGAACGGGGTGTCCGAACCCTTGGCCGCTTCCACCGAGAGCGCGCCGGTGACCAACGCCGCGCGGAACACGGTGTCGATCGCGAACAGACCGGCCAGTGCATAGGCGGTGGAGTACTGGGTGCCGTTGAGCAGGGCCAGGCCTTCCTTCGCGCCCAGCACCAGCGGGGCCAGGCCGACCTTGGCCAGCGCCTCGGCCGCCGGCAGGCGCTCGCCCGCCACGAAGGCTTCGCCGACGCCGATCATCACGCTCGCCAAGTGCGAGAGCGGGGCCAGATCGCCGGAGGCGCCGACCGAGCCTTGGCACGGAATCACCGGAATGAAGTCGTGCTGCAGGAAGGCTTCCAGCAGGGCCAGCGTCTGCGGGCGGATACCGGAGGCGCCCTGCGCCAGGCTGGCCAGCTTCAACGCCATCATCAGGCGCACCACGGGGGCCGGCATGGGCTCGCCGACGCCGGCGGCATGCGAGAGCACGATATTGCGCTGCAGGGTTTCCAGATCGTCGCGCTCGATGCGCACGCTGGCCAACTTGCCGAAGCCGGTATTGATGCCATACACCGGCGCGCCCTTGGCGACGATGTCGGCCACGGTCTGCGCACTGCGCAGCACGGCCGCGGCCGAGGCCGGGTCCAGCCGCACCCGCGCGCCGTCATGGATCGCGCGCCATTGCGCCAACGTGACGGCGCCGGGGTGCAGGGTCAGGGTAGTGCTCATGAAATCTCCAGACATCACTAGATTCAGACGGGCTGGCCGCGCATCACGCGGCCGTGCAGGGGGTTGAAACCCATGCGGTAGACGAGGTCGGCAGGCGCCTCGATGTCCCACAGGGCGAGGTTGCAGTCCAGGCCGACGGCGAGCCGGCCGATCCGGTCCTGCCGACCCAGTGCGCGTGCCGCTTCACGGGTGAAGCCGGCGATGCACTCCGCCACGGTCATGCGGAACAGGGTGGCGGCCATGTTCATCGCCAGCAGCGGGCTGGTCAGCGGCGAGGTACCGGGGTTGGAATCGGTGGCCAGCGCCAGCGGTACGCCGGCGGCGCGCAGTGCGGCGATCGGGGGCAGGGTGGTATCGCGGGTGAAATAGAACGCGCCCGGCAGCAGCACGGCCACGGTACCGGCGCTGCGCATGGCGTCGATGCCGTCGGCGTCGAGGTGTTCGATATGGTCGGCCGACAGTGCGCCGTGACGTGCCGCCAGGGCAGCACCGTGCTGGTTGCTGAGCTGCTCGGCGTGGATCTTGATCGCCAGCCCGTGTTGCTGCGCGGCGAGGAAGACCTGCTCGGCCTGCGCGGCGCTGAAGGCGATGTTCTCGCAGAACACGTCGACCGCCTCGGCCAGCCCGGCCGCCGCAACGGCCGGAATCATGACGTTGCAGACCTCGTCGATGTACTCCTGCGCCTGTCGGCCGGGCGGGATCGCATGCGCGCCGAGGAAGGTCGGCACGATCTCGACCGCGCGCTGGCGGCCCAGTTCGCGCGCGACGGTCAGCTGCTTGGTCTCATCGGCCAGGGTCAGCCCGTAACCGGATTTGATCTCGAGCGTGGTGATGCCTTCGGCCAGCATGGCGTCCAGCCGCGGCAGGCTGGCGGCCAGCAGGTCGGCCTCGCTGGCCGCGCGGGTGGCGCGCACGGTGGAGACGATGCCGCCGCCGGCGCGGGCGATGTCGGCATAGCTCACGCCCTGCAGGCGCTGTTCGAACTCGCCAGCGCGGTTGCCGGCATAGACCAGGTGGGTGTGGCAGTCGATCAGGCCGGGGCTGATCCAGCGCCCGGCGCAGTCGATACGCTGCAACGGCTGCAGGTGATCGGCAGAACCGGCAGCACCGACATGCACGATGCGCCCATCGGTCGCGGCGATGACGCCGTCCTCGATCACGCCCAGGCCCGGGCCGTCGACGGTGATCAGGTTGGCGTGGTACCAGAGGGTGTCACAGTGCATGGCAGCAACCACATCGGTGTATATGTCTATACAATATAGACGCCTCTTCCGGGATGTCCAGTGATGCCAGCCACCCCCGCACCGATCCTTCGTTTCCACGCTGCCCGCGCGCTGCTGCCGCACGGCTGGGCGCGCGATGTGCGCATCCTCAGCCAGGGTGGCACGCTCCTCGAGGTGACCGAAGGTGTGTCGGCCGAGCCGGGCGATACCGCGCTGGCGATCGCGGTGCCGGGCCTGGGCAACCTGCACAGCCACGCCTTCCAGCGCGGGATGGCCGGGCTGACCGAGATCGGCGGCAACAGCGGCGACAGCTTCTGGAGCTGGCGCGAGCTGATGTACCGCTTCCTGGCGCATCTGCAGCCCGAGGCGATGCAGGCGATCGCGGAGCAGGCCTATGTGGAGATGCTGGAATCGGGCTTCACCCGGGTCGGCGAGTTCCATTATCTGCACCATGGCCCGGACGGCGCGCCGTATGCCAACCGTGCCGAAATGGCCGAGCGCATCGCCGCCGCCGCCCGCTCCAGCGGGATCGGCCTGACCCTGCTGCCGGTGTTCTACGCGCATGCCGATTTCGGTGGCGCCGCGCCGAATCCGGCCCAGCGCCGTTTGATCCACGACGTGGACGGCTTTGCCGCGCTGCTGCAGGGCTGCACGCGCGCGCTGCAGGACCAGGACGATGCGGTGCTCGGCTTTGCCCCGCACAGCCTGCGCGCGGTGACCGGCGAGGAACTGGCGGCGTTGCTGCCGCTCAACACCGGGCCCGTCCACATCCACATCGCCGAGCAGACCCGCGAGGTTGATGCCTGCGTCGCCTGGAGCGGCATGCGGCCGGTGCAGTGGCTGTACGAACACGCGCCGGTGGATGCGCGCTGGTGCCTGGTGCATGCCACCCACATCACCGAGGCGGAGATGCAGCAGGTCGTCGCGAGTCGTGCGGTGGCCGGGCTGTGCCCGATCACCGAGGCGAACCTGGGCGATGGTCTGTTCCCGATGCAGGCCTTCGCGCGTGCCGGCGGCCGGTTCGGCGTGGGCTCGGACTCCAACGTGCTGATCGACGCCGCCGAAGAGCTGCGCCTGCTCGAGTACGGCCAGCGCCTGCAGCTGCGCGGGCGCAATGTGCTGGCCCCGGGCGATGGGCAGTCCACCGGCCGCTGGCTGTACGAACAGTCGTTGAACGGTGCTGCGCAGGCCCTGGGCGTGACCACCGGACTGCAGGCAGGCGCACCGGCCGACATCGTCGAACTCGATCCGGACCACCCGGCGCTGATCGCCCGCGACGGTGATGCCTTGCTTGACAGCTGGGTGTTCGCCGCACGTAATGGCGCCGTGCGATCGGTGTGGCGCCAAGGGCGCCAGTGGGTCCGTGAGGGTCGCCACCCGCAACGCGAGGCGGTGGCCGCACGGTTCGCCGCGGCACTTCGACCGTTGTTGAGGGTCTGATCCGGCCCTCCCATGCAGGAATCCAGAGTGACGGGCAAGAAAGCAGCAACCCTCAATCAGCGCATCCGTGCTGATCTGGAAAGCCGCATCCTCAGTGGACAGTGGGCGCCTGGCTTCCGCATCCCCTACGAACACGAACTGATGGAGCAGTACGGCTGCTCGCGGATGACCGTGAACAAGGTGCTGACCGCGCTGGCCGAGAGCGGCATGATCGAGCGCCGCCGCCGTGCGGGCTCGTTCGTCGCGCGCCAGCCGCCGCACCTGGAACAGGTGGCGCTGGAGATTCCTGATATCGCGATGGCGGTGGAAGCGCGCGGGCACGTCTATGCCTACCAGCTGCTGGAGCGTGCCTACCGGCGCCCGCGCGAGCAGGTGGCCGAAGAAACCACCTTGGCCGGCGGCGAGAAGCTGCTGGCGATCCGCTGCCTGCATCTGGCCGATGGCCGGCCGCTGGCGCTGGAGCACCGCCTGATCAGCCCGGTCGGCGTGCCGGAGGTGCTGGAGGTGGATTTCGAGACGACCGCGCCAGGCAGCTGGCTGCTGCAGAACGTCTCCTGGACGCGCGCGCAGCACCGGATCAGTGCCTGGGGCGCGGATGAGGCGGCCGCGACGCTGCTGCAGGTCAAACCCGGCACGGCGTGCCTGGTGATCGACCGCCTCACCTGGCGCGGCGAGCAACCGATCACCTGCGTGCGGCAGATGTTCCTGGGCGATGCCTACGATCTGGTCGCCCGGTTCTCGCCGGGCGCGCGCTGAGCCCTACAGCGTGGTGCACTGCCGCCAGCGGACCGGCTCATCCACGCCGGGGCGCGGGTTGAGCTGGATGCGCACCGTGCGCAGCGCCGGGTAGCGGGTCACTTCCTCGCAGATCAGCGGCCAGATCGTGTCGATCTCGCCGGTGCGGTTGATCGCCAGCGTCTGCCGGGTCAGCCAGATGCCACTGGCCACGCCGGAGCGGCTGGCCACGTTGCGTGACAGCTCCTGCTGGTAGCGGTCCAGCGTGGCGTCGTCCGGGTTCGCTTCCATTGCAGGCGGAGCGGCGTCGGCCGCGCCGCCAGCGGCCTGAGGGGCTGCCGGGGCAGGCGTCGCAGCAGTGGGCTGGGTGCCGGCCGGCGCGGGTGCTTTCGCTGCAGCCGGCGCGGCCGCCGCGGTTTCATCGTCGGCCCACTCCTTTTCCAGCCCGGCGGTCAGCGAGCCCAGCCCGACCATCAGGCCCAACGTCGCCGCGCCCAGTGCCGCGATCGAGATACGGCGGAGGGCTTCGCCACGGGCACCGGCCTCGACCCGGGCCTCCATGTCGCCCGGCAGGTAGGGCTTCAGCAACGGCCACAGCAGCGGGCCATCGAGGACCTCGACGCTCTGTTTCTCCGCGGCGATGCGTCCATCGCGCTCCACCTTGCCCTCGGTGATCAGGATGCCGCCACGGGCACCGGCCAGGCGCGCGGCGGCACCCAGTTCGTTCACGGCCGCCGTGCCGATCCGGTAGGCGCGGCCATGCTTGCAGGAGAGCAGCCAGCGCTGCGGACCGGCGTGCATCAGGAAATCGCTGCGCGGCTCCCGGCTGTCTGCGGTCTCGTCCGGTACATCCTGCAGCCCGCGCTGCTCGTGCATCGCGCGCCGGACGATCAGGGAAAACTCGCGCCAGTGCATGCCGGCCAAGGCATTCAGGCCGAGCTGAGTCTCCTTGCGCTTCCGTTTGATCAGCCAGAAGTAGGCCGTGGCCAGGAACCAGACGATGAGGGCCAACAGCAGGGCCAGAATCCAGGAGAGCATGCAGGGGGATATGAACAGGGAAGTGCGATAGACAGTTTATATGCGCCTTTGCACGTCTGCGGCGCGTCGTTGTCGGCGCGGTTCGCATCCGGCGGTCACGTCGGTGACGGCCGTCTCACTTTGCGGGGCCTTGCGCTAGCAGCGCCCACAAAAAACCCGCCAATCCAGAGCCGTGAGGGGAGGGAACAAACGGCGGTGGAAGCGATTGGCGGGTCGATTTCGATTGTCAACAAAGTCGTGCTGCTTTGCAACAATCGACGCAGCGGGTCAGTTCAGGCGTCGGAGGTCGGCGATTGGTGCGTGCCCGGCGATGGATCGGCCGACGGCGAGGCGTTGCGGGCCTCGGCACGGTTGACCCGGGTGTTGAGCGCGTCGATCCGGGCATTGAGCGCGGCGACATCCTCGGCGGTGGGGATGTGCAGACGCTTGAGCACGCCTTGGACCCGGTCATCGAAGGCCTTCTCGACCTTGTCCCAAGTGCCGCTGGCCTTTTCGCGGGCCTCGCCGAGGTGTTCCTCGACATTGTCCCGCCAGCGCGGCGTATCGCCCGTCTGCTCGCGGTTGCGGGCCTCGATGTTCTCGCCTTCCTTGACCAGGTTGTCGAAGACACGGCTGCCTTCGGCCTGCGCACGCCCGAAGGCGCCCAGACCGGCCAGCCAGATCTGCTGGGCCGAATCGGTCAGCTTGCGCGAGAAGCGCTCGGCCTGATCCTGCAGCGAGGGCTTCTCGCCGGGGATGCGATCGTCGAAGTCGTTGGGTGAATTCATGGGGCGATCCCTTGGGTGGACACCCTTGGATCGTATGCATCGCCGGCTTCAAGCGATGTGATGGCCGGCGCCAGTGCAGCGCCGGGCCGGGCGTCGGTTCAGCCGAGCTTTTCCTGCAGCACGCGCTGGATCTCGCTTTCCACCATGCCCTTCATGGCCGAGAGCAGGAAGCCGAGTTTGGCGGTGACCTGCACCTGGCCGGGCTGCAGCGCGATCGCGCCATCCACACCGGAGCCGTTGAAGTTCAGCACGTCGCCGACCCAGTTCGATTGCAGGCCGAAACGCTCGGACAGTTTGGCGGCGACTTCTTCGATGGCTTTGCGCGCATTTTCGGCGGGCAGGGCGTGGGCGTGACGGATATCGATGGTGGACATACAGCCTCCTGGCGGACAACGGCGCGGATTTGGGCGTGCATTGTGCGCATCCTCAGGCACAACTCCAAGGTCTGCGTCACACTTCTTCTTCCCTGACATTCAACCTGCTAGGCTGCGCCGCGTGCAGAACCTGCTAGTTCACTTTACTCACCGCCAACATCCTGACCAGCCCCTGCGGCCCGGGGTGCAGCGCATCGTGCGTCATGCATCGGGCACCGTCCGGCTTGGCGATGACACCCCCGGCACCTTGCTGCTGGCCCAGTTCTGCCTGGATGACCGCGGCCTGTGGCTGCAGGTCGCCAACGGCATCCGCGGCATTCACGTCAACGGCCGCCCGGTGCGCCGGATGGCGCTGCTGCGCGCCGGCGACGCCGTCTACGCCGACGGCGTGGAGATGGTGGTGCAGGGCGATTGCGAAGCGGTCGCGCACGCGCCGCCACGCAGCGATGAGGGCGGCGACGACCAGCGCCTGTTGCGTGGGGTCGGCGGCCAGCACCACGGGCGCAGCTTCACGCTGGACCGGCCGCGCGTGATCGGCCGCGGACCCGAGGCGGACATCGTGATCGATGACCCCGCCTTCGCCGAGCAGCACGCCCGCCTGGAGCAGCACGGCGAGCGTCTGCTGCTGCGCGACCTGGGCGCGGGTGAGTCCACGCGGGTCAATGGCGTCACCGTTCGCCATTGCTGGCTGCAGCCGGGTGACCAGCTGGTCTTCGATGCCCAGCACCGTTTCGTGCTCGAAGTCCCGCACGACGGCCGCAAGCGCATCGTGATCGAAGAAGAGGACGACGGCTTCGACGCACGCCAGCGCCCGGAACCGGTGGCTGCGCCCAAACGGGTCAGCCGCTGGCCGTGGCTGTTGGCCAGTGCGTTGCTGCTGGCCGCAGCGCTGAGCGGGCTGCTCTGGTTCGGGGCGAGGTAGTGCCGGCCGCTGGCCGGCAACCAGGCACGTCTCGCGTGGGCCATTAGATTCGTTTGCAACCAAATTCGCCTTGTGCTGCAAGGCCTAAAGGCTGGTGCGCTGCGGCATACTAGGGGTCTTGCCCCATAGGTGTGACATGACGCGCGCGTTCAATTTCAGTGCCGGCCCTGCAACGTTGCCGGAATCGGTCCTGCGCCAGGCGCAGGAAGAGATGTTGGAGTGGAACGGCGCGGGCGCCTCCATTGTCGAAATGAGCCACCGCGGCCCGGAGTTCATGGCCGTCGCCGCCCAGGCCGAGGCCGATCTGCGTCGCCTGATCGGCATCCCGGACGACTACGCGGTGCTGTTTCTGGCCGGTGGCGCGACCACCCAGCAGGCCCTGCTCGCGCTCAACTTCGCCCAGCCCGGCCAGACCGTGGATTACGTGCTCACCGGGCACTGGGGCAAGACCGCGATCAAGCAGGTCAGCCCTTACGTCACGGTCAACGTCGCCGCGAGCAGCGAAGCCAACGGCTTCCACGACATCCCGGCGCGCGCCAGCTGGCAGCTTTCCGATGACGCGGCCTACGTGCACATCACCGCCAACGAAACCATCCACGGGGTGGAGTTCCGTGACACCCCGGACGTGGGTGAGGTGCCGCTGTTCGCCGATTTCAGCTCGTCGATCGCCAGCGAGCCGCTGGATGTCAGCCGGTACGGGCTGATCTATGCCGGCGCGCAGAAGAACCTCGGCCCGGTCGGCGTGTCGGTGGTGATCGTGCGCCGCGACCTGCTTGAGCGCAGCGGCCAGCCGCGTGCGGACATCTTCGATTACCGCTCGCACGTTGCGCGCGATTCCATGCTCAACACCCCGCCCACCTGGAACTGGTACCTGGCCGGGCTGGTGTTCCAGTGGATGCTGGCCGAAGGCGGCGTGGAAGCATTCGCCCGCCGCAACGCGGTCAAGTCGGGCCTGATCTATGAGGCGATCGACCAGTCCGGCGGCTTCTACCGCAATGAGGTCGTTGCGGCCGCACGCTCGCGCATGAACATCCCGTTCTTCCTGCCCGACGAGGCGCTCAACGCGCGTTTCGTCAGTGAATCCAAAGCCGCCGGCCTGCTGGCGCTGAAGGGCCACAAGGCGGTCGGCGGCATCCGCGCCTCGCTGTACAACGCCATGCCGGTGGAGGGCGCGCAGGCGCTGGCCGCCTTCATGCGCGATTTCCAGCAGCGCAACGGCTGACGCATTCGTTTTTCCCGGGACGCCCGCCGCCCCACTGCAATTGGAACCCAGATGGCCACCAAACCCGCCAAGCCCAAGGCTGCCAAGCCAGCGCCGACCCCGCCCAAGGCGGCTGCTCCCGCGAAGAAGGCCAAGGCCGCCAAGCGCGACGCCGCGCCGGCCGTTGCCGCGCCCGTGCTGTCGGACGTGCGCGCCAAGATCGACCATATCGACCGCAGCATCCAGGCGCTCATCGCCGAGCGCGCCAACTTCGCCCACCAGGTCGGCAAGGCCAAGGGCAAGCTTGCTGCCGCGGTGGATTACTACCGCCCCGAGCGCGAAGCGCAGGTGCTGCGCATGGTGGTGGACCGCAACGAGGGCCCGCTCAGCGATGAAGTGCTGGTCCACGTCTACCGCGAAATCATGTCGGCCTGCCTGGCCCAGCAGGAGCCGCTGAAGATCGGCTACCTCGGCCCGGAAGGTACCTTCAGCCAGCAGGCCGTGCTCAAGCACTTCGGCCGCTCGGCGCTGGGCCTACCACTGGCCAGCATCGAAGAAGTGTTCCAGGAAGTGGAAGCGGGTAACGCCGATTTCGGCGTGGTGCCGGTGGAGAACTCGGGGCAGGGCACCATCCAGATCACCCTGGACATGTTCCTGACCTCCAACCTGAAGATCTGCGGCGAAGTGGAACTGCGCGTGCAGCAGTACCTGATGTCGCGCAGTGGCCGGCTGGAGGATGTCGAGCGCGTCTACGGCCATCCGCAGTCGTTCATGCAGACATCCTCGTGGCTGCGCGCCAACCTGCCCAAGGCCGAGAAGATTCCGGTCTCCAGCAATGCCGAAGGCGCGCGCCGCGCCCGCAATGCCGATGATGCCGCCGCGATTGGTGGCGAGAGCGCCGGGCATGTGTACGGCCTGAAGAAGGTGGTGACCAAGCCGATCCAGAACGACGCGGACAACACCACGCGCTTCCTGGTCATCGGCCGCAACATCTTCCCGACCTCCGGCCACGACCGCACCTCGGTGCTGGTGTTCATCCACGACAAGCCCGGTGCGCTGTTCGATGTGCTCAGCCCGTTCGCGCGGCATGGCATCAGCATGAACCGGATCGAGTCGCGCCCCTCGCACAACGCCAAGTGGGAGTACGGCTTCTTCATCGATCTGGCCGGCCATGTCGACGACGAGGCGATGCAGGCGGCCCTGGCCGAACTGAAAGCCCACTCGGCGCAGATCAAGATCCTCGGCTCCTATCCGGTCGCCGTGCCCTGATCCGACCGGCGTAGCCGCCTCGCGCGCTGCGCCCGGCCCGGCGCCCGTAGGGGCGCTGCGGCCCCTCCCGCACACCGTTGCATCGCCGCCGCGGCGGCCCGCCCCTAGGATTTCCGATGACCGCATCTCCGTACTGGATCGCCCACAAGGGCCAGCCCCTGCAGGGCAGCCTGACCATTCCCGGCGACAAGTCCGTCTCGCACCGCTCGGTGATGTTTGCCGCGCTGGCCGATGGCGTGTCGCGTATCGATGGCTTCCTGGAAGGCGAAGACACCCGCGCCACCGCGGCGATCTTTTCGCAGATGGGCGTGCGCATCGACACCCCGTCGCCCTCGCAGCGCATCGTGCACGGCGTCGGCGTGGATGGACTGAAGGCACCGAGCGCACCGCTGGATTGCGGCAATGCCGGCACCGGCATGCGTCTGCTGGCCGGGCTGCTGGCTGCACAGCCGTTTGACTCGGTGACGGTCGGGGATGAATCGCTGTCGCGCCGCCCGATGCGCCGCGTGACCGGCCCGCTGGCCGAGATGGGCGCGAAGATCGATACCGAGGCCGATGGCACCCCGCCACTGCGTGTGCACGGCGGGCAGGCGCTGCACGGCATCGCGTTCGCCTCGCCGGTCGCCAGCGCGCAGGTCAAATCCGCCGTGCTGCTGGCCGGTCTGTACGCCGATGGCGAAACCTCCGTCACCGAGCCGCACCCGACCCGCGATTACAGCGAACGCATGCTGCGCGCGTTCGGCGTGGATATCGAGTTCTCCCCGGGCAAGGCACGCCTGCGTGGCGGCCAGCGGCTGCGCCCGACCGATATCGTGGTGCCGGCCGATTTCTCCTCGGCGGCGTTCTTCCTGGTGGCGGCGAGCGTCATCCCGGGTTCCGAACTGCGCCTGCGTGCGGTGGGCCTCAACCCGCGCCGTACCGGGCTGCTGGCGGCGCTGCGCCTGATGGGCGCGGACATCACCGAAGAAAACCATGCCGAGCAGGGTGGGGAAGCGGTGGCCGATCTGGTGGTGCGCTACGCACCGCTGCACGGTGCCGAGATTCCCGAAGCGCTGGTGCCGGACATGATCGATGAGTTCCCGGCGTTGTTCGTCGCGGCGGCAGCGGCGCAGGGCAACACGGTGGTGCGCGGTGCGGCCGAACTGCGGGTCAAGGAATCGGACCGCCTGGCCGCGATGGCAACCGGCCTGCGTACCCTGGGCGTGCGGGTCGATGAAACCGATGACGGCGCGACGATCCATGGCGGCGCCGTGCTTGGCAGCGGCACCATCGAGAGCCACGGCGATCACCGCATCGCAATGGCCTTCGCGATTGCCGGCCAGCTCAGCAGTGGCGAGGTGCGCGTCAATGACATCGCCAACGTGGCGACGTCCTTCCCGGACTTCGATGGCCTGGCGACGGGCGCCGGCTTCGGGCTTCGCGCCGCTTGAGGTAGCGCCCGGCTCTGTCCGGCGGCTGCGTCGAGACCTGGGTGGTTGCCGGGCAGCGCCCGGCACTACCTGTCGCCTTGCGTCGATACGCGGGACGAAAAAAGGGAGGCCAATGGCCTCCCTTTTCGTTTCCGCCTCAGCGCCTCCGTTTAGCGCTCGGTGCGGAAATCCACCGGCACGCGCACCACGCTGGCCACGGGACGGCCGTTGTGCATCGCCGGCTCGAACTTCCAGTCGCGCACGGTGGTCAGTACCGCTCGATCCAGATCGCGATCACGCGTGCCACTACGCTGCACGATATTCGCCTCGGTCACCTGGCCGCGGGTATCCACGTTGAGGCTGGCCACCACACTGCCCTGCACGCCGCTGCGCAGGGCAGTGCGCGGGTAAGCCGGCTTGGCGTTGCTTGCCAGCGGACGGGCCTCGCGGTTTCGCACGGCCGGCGTCGCCTTGCGCTGCTCGGCCGCCGGTGCGGCCTGGCGCGCAGCAGGTGCCGGCGTGGTGGCCACGGGTGCAGTTTCGGTGGCGGGCAACATGCGCTGGCCCACCGGCGCGTCGTTCGTATCGCCCGGGGTGGCATACCGCAGCCACACCAGCGCGGCGGCGAACATCGCCACGATCAACGCCACCCACAACCAGGGGGAGGTGCGGCGATGGTGGGGCTCATCGATCACGTCGCGCTGATGCTGCGGCGAATGGGGCATGTCCGGGGCATGGGTAACACTCATGGCTGACTCCTGGTGTCGATGTGACACCCGCAGTCTTGCCCGGACACGGTTGTGGATGTGTCAGCGCAACGTCAACGCGACGACTGCATTCCCATCGAGGTTCAGTTTGCTGAGCCGTTGCACAATCGCCGCACGTGGCGGCGATGATTCACTGCGGCGTGAAGTCGAACGGCACTTCCAGGCTGCCAGGCACGGGCACACCGTTGTTCTGCGCCGGCTGGAAACGCCAGCGACGCACCGCATCGGACGCCGCGCGGTCAAGGTCGCGTGAACCGCTGCGCTGGATCAACGTCACGGCCGAGGGATAGCCGGTGGCATCCACATCCACGCGGACCACCACCGTGCCGCGGTCACCGCGGCGCAATGCGGCGGGCGGGTAACTCGGCGGCGGCGACTGGTCGGCGATCGGCTGCGGGCGGTCGCTCGGCGCCATGGCCGTGGGCGCGGTGGGTGCGGCGGCCGCAGCCGGGGCGGACGGCGGTGGCGGCGGGGCCGTCTCCACCAGCTGCGGCTTTTCCTCGTTGACCGGCGGGGCCTTGGCGTCGGGCATGTCGCTGGAGCCGGCGGCAGCGGCCAGCGGCTCGGGCAGCGGCACCACGTCGGCCACCTGGGCGGGGGTCTGCGCGGCCGGGTCGGCCTTGTAGAAGTCGGAGTTGCGGCTGCTCAGCCATACCACCAGGAACAGCAGCAGGCCCACGCCGAAGGCGATCGCGGCGATCACGAGGCTGCGGCGGGGCAGGTGGAAAGTGATGTTCTTGCCAGAAGTCGAGCGGGAAGCAGACATGGGGCATACCGTATGGATCACCGCGATTCTGCCACGCCCGGGATGAACCGGCGGCAGAAAAACGCATAACAGGCGATAATCCCCCTCCGAATCCGTCGACCCCTCTGCCGCCATGCTCGATCCAGCCCTGCTCCGCCAACAGCCCGCCGACCTTGCCGAACGCCTGCGCTCCTCGCGCGGTTTCGAGCTGGATGTCTCCGGGCTGGAGTCGCTGGAAGCCGATCGCAAGCGCATCCAGATGCGCACGCAGGAGCTGCAGAGCCTGCGCAACAGCCGTTCCAAGGCGATCGGCCAGGCCAAGGCCAAGGGCGAAGATGTCTCGGCGATCATGGCCGAAGTGGCCGCGTTCGCCGATGAGCTGAAGGCCTCGGAAGTGGCCCTGGATGAGTTGCGCGAGAAAATCGAAGCGATCGCGCTGGGCATTCCGAACCTGCCCGCCGAGGATGTGCCGGCCGGCAAGGATGAGTCCGAGAATGTCGAACAGAAGCGCTGGGGCACCCCGCGCGCGTTCGATTTCCCGGTGCTTGATCATGTCGAGCTGGGCGCCCGCAACCGCTGGCTGGATGGCGAGACCGCGGCCAAGCTGTCCGGCTCGCGTTTCACCGTGTTGCGTGGCCCGATCGCGCGGCTGCACCGTGCGCTGGCGCAGTTCATGCTCGACCTGCACACCGGCGAGCATGGCTACGAAGAGACCAATGTGCCGGCGCTGGTCAATGCCGAGTCGCTGCGCGGCACCAGCCAGCTGCCGAAGTTCGAGGACGATCTGTTCAAGACGGCCGTGGGCGAGTCCACGCGCTACCTGATTCCGACCTCGGAAGTGCCGCTGACCAACATCGTGCGCGATGACATCATCGATGCCGACCAGCTGCCGCTGCGCATGACCGCCCATTCGCTGTGCTTCCGTGCCGAAGCCGGCAGTGGCGGCCGCGACGTGCGCGGCATGATCCGCCAGCATCAGTTCGAGAAGGTGGAGCTGGTCGCCGCGTGCACCCCGGCGCAGAGCGATGAAGAGCACCAGCGCATGACCCGCTGTGCGGAAGTCGTGCTGGAAAAGCTCGGCCTGCCGTACCGCAAGGTGCTGCTGTGCACCGGCGACATGGGCTTTTCGGCCATCAAGACCTATGACCTGGAAGTGTGGCTGCCCTCGCAGGACACCTACCGTGAGATCTCCTCGTGCTCCAACTGCGGTGATTTCCAGGCGCGCCGCATGCAGGCCCGCTGGCGCAACCCGGAAACCACCAAGCCCGAGCTGCTGCACACGCTCAATGGCTCCGGCGTGGCGGTCGGCCGCGCGATGATCGCGGTGATGGAGAACTACCAGAACGCCGACGGCAGCATCACCGTGCCGGACGCGCTGAAGCCCTACATGGGCGGTGTCGAGATCATCGGTTGATCCAACGCCGTGACGCATGAAAAAAACCCGCCGGAAGGCGGGTTTTTTGTGGGTGGCTACCGGGGCGTCATCGGCGTCAACACGCCCATCGGCACCCAGCCAGAGGACGTGCCGCCGACCACCTCGCACCACACCCAGCTGTTGAGCTCGCGCTCACCGCGCACCTGCTGGCCCACGTCGACATCCAGTTCGCGCGCACAGTAAGCCTCGGCCGCTACCGCATCGCCCTGTGCGTTGCGGCCGATCACCTGCGCCGGCACCCACCCAGCGGCCTGGCCCGGCGTCTGGCACAGATACCAGTTGCCCCAGCCTTCGGGCCCCTGATAGCGCTCGCCGACCTGCAGTGCGTCGCCGGGTTGCAGGGTGATCGGATGTGGGAATTCGCTGCGGTGGGCGGCGGTGACGCGGTAGTCCATGCGGGCTGATCCAGAGAAGGACGGATCAGCATAGCGATCTGCGCGACCGCCTTGGGTCGAATGCGTCACGTCGGGTGCTTCCGGTCCAGAGCCTGATCGAGTAAGGCGGAACTCCGTTGTGCTGTCGGTGCAGAGCTCCATCGATCACCAGATGAATTCCCGGCCAGCGCGGAACCCTCTGCCCACAAGGCGCGCAGGGCAAAGGGGGCGGTTCTGGAGTTTCCGGCGGAGTCCGTGGGATGTGACCTGCGTCCACTCGCGCAGCCGGGCGGCAACGACGATGGATAACGTCATTCACCTCCCGCAGGACCATCCCCGTGAACGCAGTGGGCACAACAACGCCGCCTTTCCACCCGGCAGGGGCTGCTGCGTGGATGCTTCTGGTGATCGCCTGGCTGTGCTTCCTGATTCCCTTTCCGGGGCTGGGGCTCTTCATCGGCTGGCCACTGAATCTGGTGGCCTTCATCCTGGCCATCGTGGCGATGTCCAGCGGTGGGGTGACCAGGGGTCTCGCACCGTTGCTGCTCTCGCTGATGGTCTCGCCGATGGTGTACTTCGTTGGCATCGCCATCTTTGCCGGAACGCTGAGCGCAGTCAGCGCCCCGCGGGAAGATGCGCACGCCGCCGAGACCGAGAGCGAGGCGATCAGCGTGCTGGCCGACACCATCGAGCTGGCCGCGCAGCAGCTGTATCTGGACTACCAGGCCAATGAGATCGCCGCCGACGTGCTCTACAAGGGCAAGCCCCTGGTGATCTCCGGCGATGTGGAGGCCATCCAGGGCGATTCTCTGGATCAGCCCGTCGTCCACTTGTCCGCCGGCCCTGACGCGCGGGTGCTGCTGATGGGGCTGACAACGACGGATGCCGCCGGCCTGCGTAAAGGCGAGGCCATCACCGCGGCCTGCACCGGCGATGGCATGGCACGGGAGACCCCGGCAATGCGCCATTGTGACCTGAGGTAGGTTACAGGGGGCCAGGCGCGCCGCGGCGGCAGGACGCCGGCAGCCGGCAGCCAGGCAAAAAGATGGCCCCGAAAGGGGCCATCAGGGGGAGCGCCGGCAGGGGAGAGAGAACCGGCGTCCCACCACCACACCGTCACGACGAGGGGGAGGGAACGGTGTGGGTCGCCTGACTCACGCCGCGGCGAGTGCTTCCGGCTGCGGCAGCGCGGCCAGCGCCTGCGCAATCGCATCGGTGCGGTGCTGCGGCGAATAGGCAATGCCCTCGGCACGCACGAACTCGACGTTGTCGATGCCGAAGAAGGCGAACACTTGGCGCAGGTACGGATCCTGGAAGTCGGTCGGGGCGCCGGTATGCAGGCCACCGCGGCTGCTGGCCACGATCACGCGCTTGCCGCCGGCCAGGCCCACCGGGCCGTTTTCGGTGTACTTGAAGGTGCGCCCGGCCACGGCCAGGCGGTCAATCCACGCCTTGAGGGTGGAGGCGACGCTGAAGTTGTACATTGGGGAGCCAATGACCACCACGTCGGCGGCGAGGAACTGTTCCAGGACCTGCTCGGCATCGGCCACTTCGGCCGGGTCGGACTGGGCCAGCGACGAGCTGCGCAGGTGCGGGACCGGCTGGGCGTCGAGGTCGCGGTAGCTCACCTCCAGGCCCGGCACCTGGTCGCGCCACTGCTGGACCACGGCGGCGGAGAGCTGGCGGGAGACCGAGTTGTCGCCAAGCACGCTGGCGTCGATGTGAAGAAGCTTCATAGCAATCACCTGTTATCTGGGGAGGGGCGGGGCAGGGCGCCGCCGACGGAGATCAGGTTAGGTTGTTGCCTGTTTGGAATAAAGGTGGTTGAATACCACGTATTGTTCTATATCTGGAACTTCGGTATGCAAGACCTCAACGACCTCTACTACTTCGCCATGGTGGTGGATCATGGTGGCTTTGCCGCAGCAGAACGCGCGCTCGGCATCCCCAAATCCCGCCTGAGCCGCCGTATCAGCCAGCTGGAAACCGACCTGGGCGTGCGCCTGCTGCAGCGCTCCACGCGCCGCTTCGCGGTGACCGACGTCGGCACCAGCGTGCATCGCCACGCGCAGACCATGCTTGCCGAGGCCCAGGCCGCACGCGAGGTGGTGGATCGCCTCAGCGCCGAGCCGCGCGGCCTGGTGCGCGCCAGCGTGCCGGTCTCACTCGCGCAGATGCAGCTGCCCAAGCTGCTGCCTATCTTCCTGGCGCAGTACCCCAAGGTGCGGCTGCAGCTGAACATCAGCAACCGCCGCGTGGACATCATCAACGAAGGCTACGACGTCGCCCTGCGCGTGCGTTCGCGCCTGGATGACGATGGCAGCCTGGTGATGCGCAGCTTCGGCCAGGTCCAGGAACTGCTGGTGGCCAGCCCCAAGTACCTCGACCGCGCCGGCCGCCCGAAAGACCCGGACGAGCTGACCAATCACGTCACCCTGAGCATCAGCGAAGACGAAGCCCGTCAGCGCTGGGAACTGCACGGCCCGGAAGGCGCGGTCCGCCGCGTGGACCTGCAGCCGCGCGTGGCCGGCTTCGACTTCCCGCTGCTGCAGAGCATGGTCAAGGACGGCTTCGGCATCACCATGCTGCCGGAGACTGTCTGTGCCGACGCCGTGCGCAACGGCGAACTGGAAGTGGTGCTGCCGGACTGGTCGCTGCCGCAGGGCATCTGCCACGCCGTGTTCGCCTCCCGCCGCGGCCTCCTTCCGGCGGTGCGGGTGTTCATCGACTTCCTGGCCGAACACCTGCCGCCGCAGCTGGAGGCTTCGCGCCTGGATTGCGGTGGCGCGTGCGAGCGGGCCAAGGAAAAGATCAAGGCCAGTGCCTTGGGCGCCTTGGCGGTGGATGCGGGGTGAGCCCGACAACTGGCGGGTGGGCAAATCCCACCTGAAATGCGAGAATGCGACCCCCGGCCGATGCCGGGGAGCCATGCCGGACGGGGCGCTGCCCCTACCGGTTGCCTGGGTTGCAATGACCGGGGCACGCGGGGCGCGCAAAGCGTTACCGATACGGAGAGATGGCCGAGCGGTTTAAGGCACCGGTCTTGAAAACCGGCGAAGGGTCATTCCTTCCGTGGGTTCGAATCCCACTCTCTCCGCCAATCACACATAAGTCATTGATTCTGAATATTAATTTTTGACGTGTCCTGATTGGTAGGCGGAAAGCATGCAGAGGCGACAATCGCATGCGCATCCCTCACCATTTGAGTCGGTCCGAGACCGGTCGCTGGTCGTTCGTCCAGCGCGTTCCCGTCGACCTTCAAGCCGTGCTCGACTGCCGGCTGATCAAACGAACTCTTCGAACGAAAGACCTGGCTCAGGCCCACGTGCGTGCGGTCGTGCTGGGTGCAGGCTATGCTCGGCTCTTCGCACAGTTGAAGGATCAACGCGTGGCCAAGCTCAGCAAAACGGATGCTGACCTCCTCATTGACCGTTTGACGAGCGCTGAGAACCTGCGCGAGCTCACGTTGAACCGCACCCGCGCAACGGACGGGACCGTTACGGAGCAATGGCAGATCGACAGTCCCAAGGATCTGAAACTCTATCGGCAGTTGATGGAGCTTGAGGCGATGGCGGCAACGCTCCAGCAGCCTGAAGCAGCCCACCGGGGGCCGACCCGCGAGATCTGGCCACAGGCGCCCCGCGCGCCCGCAGCACCGCCGGCCCAGGCGATCGAGACGATCACGCTGGGAAAGGCGCGCGATGCGTTCCTGGCGACCCTCAAGGGCTCCACGCTGCCCAAGACCTACACGATCAAGAAGACCGCGATCGAGGCATTGGTGGCGTTCTTGGGACCGAAGGCCAAAGTCCACACCATCACGCGCTCGGACTTGGCCCGCTGGTATCAGGACATGCGTGAGAAGGGGGCTTCCACGCCAACCCTGACGAACAAGCAGTCCTACATCGGCGGCAAGGGCGGCTTCTTCGAGTGGGCCATGGCCTCTGGTCACTACCCGCGAGGCGACAACCCCGCCTCCGGCCATGTGAGCTACTCCCAGCGTGAGAAGCGCGCCCGGAAGAAGCTGGGTTTCAAAGCCTACGATATGGCGCAGATCCAGGCTCTGTTCGCGCCCGAGGCACTGGCCAAACTGTCCGAATCTGCCCGCTGGGCATCGCTCATTGGACTCTACACCGGTGCCAGGGCTTCTGAGGTCGGGCAACTCCTAATCAAGGACGTGTTTGAGGAGGACGGCATCCCGTGCATCCGCATCTCAGACGACGGTGAGCATCAGAAGGTCAAGACAGAAGTGAGCCTTCGCACCGTGCCGCTACATCCTGAATTGCTCAAGATGGGACTTTTGGAGTGGGTCGACGGGAAGCGAAAGGCTGGCGAGACAAGGCTGTTCCCCGCCGCCAAGGCCACGGCGGTCAATGGGCAGGGCAACTGGATCACCAAGGCGTTTAGCAGGCACTTGGCTGAAGTAGGCAAGGGCTGGGAGCCAGCGAAGAGAGGCTTCCATTCGCTCCGGAAGACATTTATCCAGGAGCTGCAAGGCGCGGGGGTGGTGTCAGAGCTCCGAGCACAAATCGTAGGGCACGAACTCGACGACGAACACCATGCTACATACAGCCGGCACTTCACGGTGAGAGAAAGGCTTCGAGGCTTGGGGCCGCACTCTCCAGGTCTCGATTCACTGGCAATGTTGCCTCATGTCAATCGGTAATGGGTTCGACTTCAATAAATAAGGGAATTTTCAATGCGAAAGAATAGAACGTTCCTGGTCTTTGAATCCGTCCTATTCGGAGTGATCGCATACAAGGCTTTTCAGGTGGCCAGGAAATTAAGGTCTACAGGTGAGAGGAGGCTGGATAGGCGGAGTGGTGAGGTTGTCAAGCCTGTCAGCAAGCCAGAATTGCGCACCGCTGATTCTGATATTTCGGATAAGAGTACGGGTGGTGAAGGGTTCACAATGTTTATTATTTTTCTTGGGATTGTTGCCGCCATGGTTATTGGTGCCTTCTGCTACTTTATGTTCCAGAAGCCTGTAGAGATGCTCTTGGACTACTCTGCTTACGTTTTTCCGATACTAGGCGGGGTCGTGGGTGGTATTGGTATCTACTTCGAAAGGGTGGGGTTGGTTTCCGGCGCCGAGAATACGTCTAAAGTGAACTCAATCTGTTATCAGGTCTCCATCCTCATGCTCTTCATGGGGCTGGCATCCTATTTGTCGCTCAAGGTTGGTTTTTTGGGTGTTGTGTGGATTTTCTTTGGGTTTGCTGGATCAGTCCTGTGCTCTGCTTTGGTAATGGTCAGCAATAAAAGGATGATTTACGGACGAACGATTGCTGATAGAAGGTTTAGACCAGTTGCACTTGCGTTGTTAGTGCTTAGTCTTGTGGTTTCAGTTATGTGGTTGTACGCACTTTCCACCCAGAGCATCGCAGAATTCAGAATTCTCGTTCAATCGATATGGTCTAAGTTTTGAGGAGGAACGGGAAGACTGCGATGCACATCGCCACGCAGGTGGCGCAAAGTGCGAGAGTGAGCTTCTCGCTAAACGTAAAATGGCGACGTTTTTTCCCATCTTCATTGTGCTTCATATTGACCCCTCAACGGCTTTTGAATCGTTATATCACTGGGTGCTTTGGTGTCAATCGTAGAGGCTGGAGGCGAGTCCTCGAAGTGGAAAAATTATAAGATCTAATAAATTAAAGAAGGCCCCAAACTGGGGGCCTTCTTTAATCTTGAGCCGTTGCTTAGGCTTGGGTCAGTTCCGCCCAAAGCACAAGGAGAACCATGGGCAACCCACTTAGCAGCCCAAAGACCCAGAAAGCGCCCAGCAGGGTCAGCGGGGTCATGAGCCACCACTGCCACCATGAGAACCCAGTGTTCCGGGCCTGAGCAGCGTTCGCCTCGACCGGGTAGAGCACAGCCTTCCGGTTTGCGCGTCAGGCATGAGCGGCCCCCGCGACGAATCCAAAAGGCCCCAAGGAGCGAGGCTCACGGATAACACCCAAAGAACCGGTCGGGCGGGTCATCGGCTTCCGGGCTGCGGATAGGTCTCCTTGGTT
The DNA here is from genome assembly GCF_056397945.1 of Stenotrophomonas sp. 05L413. Taxonomy (NCBI): domain Bacteria; kingdom Pseudomonadati; phylum Pseudomonadota; class Gammaproteobacteria; order Lysobacterales; family Lysobacteraceae; genus Stenotrophomonas; species Stenotrophomonas sp. 05L413. The sequence goes on along the minus strand of NZ_JBFTOL010000001.1, from coordinate 167,239 downwards.
CCTGTCGGCCGAAGGGGCGCGCGGACCCATAGCCTCGATGCCTATCAGCGAGTAATGCAGGGGCATCTATGGACAGTTTAGGCGGTCCGGCAATAGTCTTCGCCTTTCGGCCAATGACCATCCGATGAGCATCCTCAATGTGCTGCTACGCCCCGACCAACTGCTCATCGCGGTCGATACATGGGCCGAGGACGCGCTGACTCAGAAGCCGTCGGCAGGCGCCAAGGTGCTGCTCATCCCGCAACAAAATTTAGTGCTGGCCAGTCGTGGCTCCGCCCAGTTTTTCTTGAAGATCTACGAGCTGTGCCTTCAGGCCAGCTTCCGCGCGGATTTCACGATGGAGCAGCTCATGGCCGAGCTGGGGCTGGTCATGGACCATCTCTGGCCGAACTACCTTCAAGCGGCTGCGGAGGCGGGCATGGCGCGGGACATCCTGCACAGCGAGCTTGTTCTAGGCGGCTGGTCACCGAAGAACGGCCGGATGATGGCCACGGCCTATGTCAAGGACGCGGGCGGTGGTCCGGCACGGGTGCAGCCATTGGAAGGCGGCGTGGCGTCACCTGGGGAACCATTGCGTGGGCGTCCGGACAGCTTCGAACTTGAGGCTGTCCTAGAAGCCGGCCGGCTGCAGGTGGCCTACCTCAACGAGAGCGTTGGCCGGACCGTTGCGGGTGGACGGCTGCTGGTCGCGGATCTGCGCATGGGGCAAGCAACCATCACGGATATCGGGGAGCTGTAATACCGCCTTCAAGCCATGATCGGGCATCAAGCCTTCGCGGTTGACCGGAGGAGCGGTCTACGAAGAGGCTCCGGCTCCCTCGGGCGACGCATCAAATGACTGGCCCTAGACCGCTCTCAAGGACACTGGCATCGAGCTGATCGAAGCCAGGAGCCTCAGCCCTCGCACAGAGGGATGTTCCCGCTTTGACTCGGGGGCTAGGGGGGATAGCCGTGGCTTCCACTTTCACCAGCCTTTCGCTCTCACCGTTCGGGGCAGGGCAGGTGCCTGTTTGGTGGCTGCTGTCAAGATGATCATTTGGGCGGGGTCGGAACACGTATTCATCCAGTTTCCGTTGGGGGCTAGTGGGGCAAAGTGTCAGCGATTTTTGGATCCGGCGTGCACCAAATCGGTGTCGGGATATGCTAGTTTTTAGTTGCACTTCAGTTGGCTCGGACGCCTGATGAATTACGCCGAATGGATTCGCGAGCAGTACGTACGTTCCGTAAAGATTGAACGGATCGCTGAAGGCGCGCTTGAAGGGCCGGTGATGTGTGCTGGCTCTCCTGACACTCTGGCGCCATTGCTCCAGGCCGTAAGTGAGTTGCTTGCGGTCCCGGTTGCGGACGTGAGGATCGTAGGCTCGGCGCGCTTCGGTTTTTCGCTTCGGGATGGGACCACGTTCGACCCCTCGTTCTCTGATCTTGATCTGGCGATAGTCAATGCCGGGCTTTTTCAACGTTGCGCGGTAGATCCCCACGCCCCCTCTGACGCGCCCCGGTATCCCGAGCGTGATTTCCCTGCCGAAGAGCGGGTGGCAGTTCGGAGGGCCTTCGACCGCATCTCACTGTCGGTGGCCGGTCGCTTTGCTTACGTCTCGGTGGCAGTGTTCCCTAACCAGGCTGCGCTAGTGCGCGCTCAGGCCGTGCGGATCCGTAAGTTCCTCGGTATTACCGCCCAGGAACCGGTCGCCACGCCTACAACTGCATCCGCTGCCCCCATCATTGCAGCAGGAACTGATTTCCAGCACATCGTGGATGCCGGCCTTCCTCAATACATCCTGCCGGTTTCCGCTAGTACGCCAAGCAATGCTTCACCATGGCTCACAGACACCGCCGGCTTCCAGTGCGCTTTCGGTGATAGTGCATTGCGAAAGCAGCTGCTGGCAGCACTGACGCGTGCGCTCGCTGACTTGGCCCAGGTGGTGGATGTGCAATGCTGCTTGGTCGGGGGCAGCTTCGTGGATGTGGCAAATACAGCGCCTAATGATTTGGACATCGTGGTTTTCTACCAAGCCCGGGCTGAGGTTCGGATTGAGCCGGGGAGAGCGTTACAGCGGCTGACCCGCAAATTCCTGCTCGAACAAATCGACATGCGATTCGTGCCGTGTGACGCGGGGCCGTGGTTGCTGGTCAAGCTGGCCTCCTATTTCACCATGCTGTATCAGTCGCGCAGGCCGGGCACAGAAGATCGCAGTCATGGCTTGGTGTTACTTGTCCCGGACCCCGGGCAGGGCTAACCATGGCGATGACAGCTCACACCGACATTCCGCCTGAGCTGGCTGCCGCACCCGGAGCCCGTGTGCTGATGTCGCTGCCACCTCCCGGCCCGTCGATGGAGGTGGCGATCCGTCTACAGAGCTGCGACTCTGCGCTGCCGACGCTCCACCCCTGCGCACTGCCCTGTCACCACCTCTGGGCGCAGCGCCAGGAGCCGCACATGATGGCGGCGATCCGGCAGCTTCACCATCCGCTGTCGCCGTATATGCGGATACCGGCATTGGATCTCACGGCGTTGGCAGCGATTGAGGCCAACGAGGCGCGCATCTACCAAGAATGGCGCCGCACCCTACGCTGGCCGTTGTCGATCAATGATATACAGCGTTTTATCAGCCTTTGCACCAGGGGTGATGGGGCCCTGCGCACGACGCCGGTATGGATACGCTCGCACGATGGACGGTCACAGCTGCCGATGGTGCCGGCCGACCTCAGTGTGGAGCGGTGGGCCGAGTTGATGCGACAGCTCGCCGACGGCGTATTTGGTGTGGGCATGCGTGCCGCGGTGCAGCTATTAGCGCTGGTCAACAATGCCCATGCTTTTGCAGATGGGAATGGGCGTCTGGGGCGCGCACTCTTCAATTGGTGTCTCCACCAGGCTGGCCTGCCGGACGAGTGCTTTGTCCCATTGAAGACGCTGACGGTGTTCTCCCGAGGGGGGTATGAAATCCGTCTCCGCGAGGCAGAACTGTACGGTCGCTGGGATGGCCTGTATGCCTATCACTGCACAGCAGTCGATATATATGCGTGGCTCGGAAAGACGCCGGCCGCGCCCGACATGATCAAGGATGTCTGATGTTCAATAAGCGCTACTGGAGAGTGCAGTCCGAGGTCAGTGAGTGCGGCTTGGCGTGCCTGGCGATTTGCTCGTCCATGCTGGGCGCGGATCTGGAGATGAGTGAGCTGCGGCGCAAGTATCACAACTCGCAGCGCGGTGTGGACCTGAACCAGTTGATCGCGGTGGCTAGCGCCTTGGACATGCAATGCCGGCCGGTGCGCTGCGAACCACGCGACCTGCAACACTTGGGCACACCGGCAATTCTGCACTGGAAGCTGAATCACTTCGTCGTGCTGGAGAAGGTCTCGCGGGGGCGCTATCACATCATCGACCCGGCGCATGGGTCGCTGACCTTCAATGAAGTGGAGCTGTCAAAGTCGTTCACCGGCATCGCGGTAGAAGTAAGTTCCTCGCCCAGCTTCCGCCCGAGAAAACAGCGTTCGCCGCTAAACATCTGGTCGATGGTCCGATTCAAGGGCGGTGTCGGTACCGCGCTGTTTCATACAATGGTCTATACGCTACTGCTTCAGGGCTTTGTGCTGCTGTCACCCTTCTTCATGCAACTGGCGGTGGACGAAGGTGTGCTGCGCGGGGATCGCGGTTTTCTGATGGCGCTGGCACTTGGCTTTGGCGCGGTAGCTCTATTCAACAGCCTGGCTGAGGCGCTTCGCGGCGTCACGTTGCAGCGTGCATCCGCATTGATGGGCTGGGACATGAGTCGGCGCCTTTTCCACCATCTAGTCAGTCTGCCGCTCACTTGGTTCCATCGGCGCCGCTTGGCCGACGCGCTGTCGCGAATGGAATCGATTGATCCAATACGCCAGCTGATCGCGAACGGGCTGATCGGTGCGCTGCTTGATGGCGTTCTGGCTGTTGGCATCATCGTGTTCATGTTCATCTACTCGCCGCTGATGAGCCTCGTTGCGCTAGCTGCACTGGGGATCTACGTGCTGATGCGTGTGGCGACCATCCCACTTTCGATGAAGTTGGGCATGGCCAGCCTGCAGGCGAACATTGCGGAGCGGGGAACCCGCATCGAGACGCTGCGTGCGATGCAATCAATCAAAACAATGGGCGGGGAGTTCTCCCGAGAGGCGATCTGGGCCAACAAATACGCCGATCTGGTGCGTGCTACGTTGAACAGCGCCAACCTTCAGGTCGGCATAGGGGCAGGCCGTACGCTTCTGGATGGCGTCAGTCTGGTGGCCATCGTCTACATCGGTGCTCAGGCCGTCCTGGCGGGGGATATGACAGTGGGCGCGTTGTACGCCTTCGTGGCCTATCGCCAGCAGCTCACCAACCGGCTGACCACGCTGGTAGATCAATGTATTTCCTGGCGCCTGACCGAGCTACATTCTGATCGTATCGCCGATATAGCCCTAAGCCCCAGCGAAGAGGGCTTTAGCAAAGATCCATCGGCTTCGGACAGCATCGAAGGCCACATCCAGCTGCGGTCGGTCTATTTCCAATACTCGGCCCAGGAAACGCCGACTTTGAAGGACATCAACCTGGCAATCGCACCGGGTGAATTCGTCGCCATCACCGGGCCTTCTGGCTGCGGCAAGAGCACGCTGGTAAAGGTGCTCACTGGACTTTATCCCCCCAGTGCGGGCGAGCTGCTCTTTGACGGGTTGAATATCACCAACTGGGGGCCGCGGGTAGTTCGGCAGCGGATGGGCGTAGTGATGCAAGACGATGAGCTGCTGACGGGCTCGATCGTGGAAAACGTGACCTTCTTCACTGAGCGCCCGGACATCGCGCTGGTCTGGCAATGCTTGGAAATGGCGGCCGTAAAGGAAGATGTGCAACGCATGCCCATGCAGCTGGAAACCTTGGTCGGCGATATGGGCTCAACCTTGTCCGGTGGCCAAAAGCAGCGGCTGCTGCTGGCTCGCGCTTTGTACCGCAAGCCCAGCATCCTGGTGCTGGACGAGGCAACCGCGAATCTGGATGTGGTCCGCGAGAGCCACATCTATCAGGCGCTCGCCCAGCTGGACATCACCCGGATCCTGATCACCCACCGGCCTGACACCATGCGCCTCGCCGACCGCCTCATTCGCATCGAAAACGGTCGGATCGTCGGCGATACCCGCAAGCCCAATGCATCGCAGCCCGTGTCGATGCCGACCGTGAATCTCACTCCTGCCGTCGTTTCGCCGCCAGTAGGGGTTCCAGCAACCAATCCAACAGCGAGCGTTTCTCAAGAACCAGGTCCGCCTTGAGGCGCATGCCCGGCGCCAGCGCCAGAGCTTTGCCATATGCCTGCATCTGTTGGTCGTCAAGCGCCGCAAGCAAGCGGTACTGGCTCTCGACAGCTTGCAGGTCAGCGGGTAGCTCCTCCGGGGAGGTGGGGGAGCGTGCGATTTTCACGATCCGCGCGTGGCCCACACCGAACTTCTGATACGGGAACGCGTCGTACATCAATCTCACTTCGGTTCCGACGTCCACGAACGCGATCGCCGATGACGGAACCCACAACTCGGCGAACAGCTGCGAACCCTCCGGCATCATCACACCTAGCGTGCGACCGGCCGTGACCGTGGCACCGGGCTTGGCCTGCAGCCAGGTGATGCGACCTGCGGACTGCGCGACCAGGTTGAATTGGGTGCCAAGCTTGTAATTGATAGCCTTCTCTCGCGCTCCTAGCAACTCAGATAGAGAGGTGGCGCGGTTGGCATCGCGCTCGGCCTTCAACCGGCCCAATTCGTGCCGCATTTGCTCATGTTCCTGTCCAAGCTGTGCTATGCGGGTTTGGACCTCGGCTATCGACTGGCGGACACTCAGCACCCGCACTTCTGCATCACGGTACTGCAGCTCTGAAACCAGTTGCTCGGCGCGCAGCCGGCCGAGGTCGTGCACGGTTTTTTCGGCGATGGTCTGCTGCTGTTGGTACAACGTGACGTTTTCGCGCAGGACAGCGAGCTGGCGGGTGGTGCCCAACATGCGTTCACGGATTCCCGCCGCCTGGCTTTCCAGCGATGCATCAGTAGCGTGCTCGCGATCGACCGAAGCTTGGGTCAGGCGTTCGGCCATGCCTGAGAGGGTGGCCCCGGTGCTTTCGCCAGTGTCGATCACCGAGTCCACCGAAACGGTGACGATAGGCTCACCTTGGCCAACTTTCGCGCCTTCTTCGACGTACACGTTGCTAACGATGCCGGAGCGCTGGCTGATGATTGGCAGCAGGCCCCGCGAAGGCACCAGCGCCCCTGCGACCGTTTCTTTGCGCGGAAACGAGGTGGTGATCAAGAACAAGGCAGCCACACACAGCAGGGCCACCACGAAGCCGGTCGCCAACCACATGCCGACCCCCGGGGCCTGAACCGGCGAACCGAAGCGCTGCGTGGCGGCTTCGATCGCTTCATTGCGGAACAGGGGTATCCCGTCCGCTGTCTCATCCTTGGGAGCTGGTTCCATTTGACCTGCGGTGACGACCGGTGGCGGAATTTCGGGCCGAAAAGCGCTTCATTCGGCAGTTCGGGGGGCGAGGCAACCGCGGCCGGCGGCAACGTCTACGTAATAGTCGTAATCATTGCTCAAGCCAAAGCCCACCTTCCAGGAGATGGGGAACACATTGGCCGGCTGATCCGAGACCTGAGTCTGCAAGGTCACAGTACGGCCGTTGAATGTCACCGGTGCGGTGGCTTCGGCATAGCGGACAGCCTGCATTCCATGCATAGTCCAGCGTCGCCGTTCCACCAGGCTGGTCTGTGGATAAGTGGCCAGGTTGACACCAGAAGCTTCCAGCATGACATCTGTGCCCGTATCAAGCAGGACAAGTTCGTCGCGCTTGCCGATTCGCATGGGCAGGCGCAGCGAGTATTGCCCCCCCCAGAGTGCAGACGTGACGGCTAATGGTTGCTTGCACGTGCCGGCAGGTAGCGCCGCCAGCAGCTGGAGCTCCCCGCGCCTCAGCAGCAGCGGACCCAGCTGGTAGAGCAGATCGAGGCCGATGATGTTGAACTGAATCTGGTCTGTAACGGTGAAGGAGACATTTCTGAAGTGGAGATCGCCCAGCTGGACGTCCACCGGGGCGGCCAAGCCAATTGCAACGGGCTGGTCGGGCAGCGTGTTGTCTATCGCAAAGCCATCGGTGACTGCCAGGCCCATTGCTTGTGCAGCTTTGCGGCTGATGTGCGAGCGCGTGGCACCCGTATCGATGATGAAATCCGAGTCGATGTTGCGCTGCTTTCCATCTGCGCCACCTTGAATCTTGCCCCGAACTACAGGCACCCCGGCTTTGGACGACAGCGGCAGCCGGAACCCGGGCGGTGCTGGTGCGGCCAGCGTGGCCGAGCGCGGCCATCGGCTGAACGCGTTGAAGTTGGGGGCAGTAATGGCACTCACTTCCTCGCCGGCACGTAGCGAGGGTGCGACGTACTGTTGGTAGAGCGCATGGACCTTCTGCATGTCGGCAGCCCAGCCTTGGATGTCGCCCTCCAGCAGGCGGTTGCCTGCGCGCAGGCTACGGCAGAGGTACATGACACCTTGGCTTTTCTCGGCTATGACGGCGGCATCGGCGATGCAGGTGTCGGCCCAGCGGTTGGATTGGGGGATTTCGCCGCGGGTGCGGTGGTAGCCGGCGCGCGCGGCAAAGCGTTCCGTTCCCGCGGACTTGCCGATGCGCTCCAGCGCTGCCCCATTGCCCTGCATCACGGCTACGGTGATGCCATGGCTGTCTTCAGCGACAACGTTGCGTGCTGACGTAGGCGAAGCCACGCTCAGTAAAATCGCCGCGGACATCAAGAATCTCATTGCGCCAGCTCCTCTTGGACGTGTATCGGCCGCCCGCAACATCCGAGCGGCCGATACACACGTGTTGCGTTAGAACCCGCTGATAACCAGGTTGAACTGGCCGGTGAACGAATTGGTGTTTGGATCGAAGGTCAGGCCGATGTTGAACGAGATGCCGTTACCAAAGTCCTGATTGAACGATGCGTTGTAGTTGCTCACATTGAAATGATCGGTGGTCAGTCCAAGTGAGTAGGTCTGGCCCGCATACTCGAAGCTGCCGTTACCGGCCAGCCCCCAATTGCCGTTGGTGAGGTTCAGATTTTCCGTCAGATTGAAGGTCAGGTTGTAGTCCTGCATCTGCCAAGTCTGAGTCGCACTGGCTATACCATTGCCGTCAATGCTGGCATTGGAGCTGAACGTCGTCTCCCCGCCGGAATCGCCGCCACCGCCGCCACCACCGCCGCCACCATTGTCGCCACCGCCCGGATCATACGGATCGGTCCAGTCCGGCGGACCAATGTCGGGCCAGCCGCCATCATCCGGAGGCGACACATCGATCGGCGGCAGATCGGTCGTGTCCATTTGAGCGCCGCCGGAGACCAGCGCACGTTCTTCGGGGGATAGGTCACGAATTCCACTTGCAGACATCTCACAACTCCTTGTTATCCGTTGCAGATTGGGGTGAATCCATCGCCGCCTCCATGCGCGGCGCCTCAACGTTTATCACATCAATCAATTGCCTCTGTATCAGAAAATTCTGATTTGTCCGGAAGGGTGATGAACAGCAAAAATATGACCTCGGACCGAGCGTCAGTCGACGGTAGTAGCCGTTCCTGGCCGGGCCGATAGCAGCCGTCGCGTGAAGGCTAACTAGCAAGCCCTGGGCGCCCAGAAATGGGGACCAGCCCGGTACTTCGCGACCGCCGGGAGAGCGTAGAAGTCAGAGGCCGCTACAACTACGCCACGAGCTTAGCGTTAGGTATGGGCAATGTTTCCCGTTTCGCACTTGTTGGCGTAGTTTCGGACGGCTTCTCCGGCGCGGCTATTTCCACCAACGATGAGGACATTGACGCTACTGTTGACCCGGAGCATATGCGCCATGTCGTCGACAGCGACAGCTCCCAGTCCCTCGTCGTCCATGATGTGCTTAAGGGGCGGAGCATTGTGGTCCAAGGGCCGTCGGGCACCGGCAAGTCCCAGACCATCGCCAACATTATTGCTGGGGCGATTGCCGAGAAGAAGCGCGTGTTGTTCGTGGCGGAAAAGCTGGCGGCACTGGAAGTTGTGAAGAGGCGCTTGGACCAAGTTCGCCTCGGCGCCGCGTGTCTTGAGCTTCACAGCAACAAGGCGAACAAGCGAGCCCTGCTCGAAGAACTACGGCTCACATGGAATTTGAGCCCACTGGCCGAGGAGGACAGCGGTCCGATCGTTCGTCAGCTCACTGAGCGGCGCGATTTGCTTAACGCCCATGCCTTGCGCCTGCACCAAGAACTCCTGCCGTCGAAACTGACGCCCTACGAAGTGTTCGGCAACCTTGTCCGGCTGCGTCGGGAGGGGCATGTCACAGCGCATATCCGACTCGATTCGCCGCTCGAGTGGGCGTGGGACAGAGTGGGAGAAAACCAGAAGCTGCTTCAGGATCTTTTTGACCGTGTCCGCACAATGGGCGTCCCAGACCAGCACGCTTGGGCCGGTGTCGAGAACGAGACGCTGTTGCCGAACGATCGGGACCGGTTGATTCGGGAGATGGCTGACCTTGCTAATAAACTGGAGGACTGGAGGCAACGCGCCGTTGAGCTGACCGGCATGCTCGACCTTACGTTCTCCGACAGCCTCGACGCGCCGCAAGCCGCAATCGATCAAGCCAAGATTCTGCTGGCGGCGCCGCATTTCGGGTCCGACGCACTCGCAGATGCCTCTTGGGAGACCCCTGCAGGCCCCGAAGGCCTGATCGAAGACTCCGGCGGTTGCATGAGCTGCACCGAACTTGTAACGAGTTCGCGGCCGAGTCGGCACTTGAACAGCCTTGGGGGCAGACGAGACAAGAATTGTCGAGTATTCCTGGCGACTTCGTCCTCGGCAAGGAATTGTCTGTGATGCGCGATGCGCACCAGAAGCTATCAAGCATGGGTCTAACCTAGTCCGGCTAGCCCAGCTAGTAGGGGAGCAGCGACCGCTAACATTTGAGGTAATGGCTCATGTCTGCGCGCTTGCGGAGCGTGCTAGCTCAGCGCCGCAGATCGATCGCAATGCTCTAGTTGCCCGTATTTGGGAGCGAGGCGTTGACTCGGTCCAGAACCTGGTTGATTGGGTGCAGCAAGTCCAGACGGCCCGCCGTGATTAGGTCTTGGGCGCTGAAGGCACCCTCACCGGTTGATATTGTGATCTTCCCGAACTTCACACGGCCAATCTGGAAGCCTTCCAAGACCAACCCACCATCGGGTGCTTCGATGTAGCTATTTAGTATTTCGGTCTGCGACTTCGTCACTGCCTTGCTTCCATTGTTTACAATGGAAGTGCAGATACGACGGGCTTTCTAAACGTCAATCAAAAATGAGCGGGGATTTATTTCTTAATGCAAACTCTGGGGTCGCCCGCGTCAGGCCAAACTTCGCGGCATGGATCCAATCTATTTAGTTCCAAAAAAATTGGTTTATCAATGGCTTCGGGCTGCCAGGCGTTGGCGTCTCGGTAGTCAAAATCATTCGGATACGCCGACCTGCCTGATGACCCATCTAAACCTTGTCGCCCCAAGTTACGCCCTCCTGTGCAGGCCACCACGAGGTGCTGGAAGTGTTCCAAGGCCATCTGCGTCACCACAATGTGGATACCTTGCTTCATCGACAATGGGGGCGTGGAAGAGCTAGAGGACGACGCTGAGGTTGGTGGGACGGCAACGCTTTCCTCCATTGATGCGCTGGATCCTGAAACAGCAGCGCACTTCCCCATGGGCTCGGTGCTGGCCTACGACGGCAGCTACAAGCGCGTGCGCCTGATGACGGCGGCCGACGTGGCGAGCCTGTTCGCGGGAATCGCGTGGGAGGACATCTACCCGGCCGGCTGGGCAGGGTGAAGACCTCGGGCTACCTGCCGATGTCGGACATCCGTCGGTCCGATGGAGCGGCGCTGGTCTTCGGGGCGACGATGAGCATCAGCGCAACGCCTGGCATCCATGTCGGGCGGCAGCTAGGGCCTGCTCCGCGCCATTCGGCCGGACGCAGTCGAGGTGGGAAGGTAAGTCAGGCAACTTGGCGCAGCAGCGCCTCGGCGTTGTTGCGCGGGGTGTTCACGGCCCGGCTGACGCGGTACTCCTCCATCGCCGGCGGCTCGCTGGTCAGCAGCATCGCCATCGCACGGCTCTCGCCACCTGTTGGCAAGACCTGCTGGAGGATCGGATGCTGCGTCAAAGTGTTGACGGAAGTTAGCTCCGATACATCAAGATGTGTCGGAGCTCGCCTATTCTCGAGCAGTGCTTAAACGAATGACTGGGACAGATGCGGATGCATGTTGCGCGTTACAGATATGCCTACGACAAGATTCGGACTTGGCACGTGGGTAAGGGAAAAGCCGCACTTCTTGCGGTGAGATACGCAGTCACTGGAGACAGTGGCCGTTTTAGGTCACATGGAGGGTGGCGTGTTTCGCACCTACGCATCGCGTATCCGGCAGACAGCCAAGGAGGTTCACCCAGTGGTGGGCCTATCGACGAACCATGAATCGAAACTTTGGCGCCTCCTTTTATCTCATACGAGAAATGGTGATGCAGGTCTCAGTTCCATTGGGGGTCCTGGAATTACATTCGAACTCGTCGGGAGATCCATTTCGATTCTAGAAACGTAATTTCCGCCACGAGGCGCCCCATGAAGTTGCTGATCAGTCTGCTGGGAGTTGCGTCGCTATTTGCTTGCTTATTGGGTCTTGCGGGATTGGCTGAGCGTGCATGGAGGCTACGCCGGGGAAAGTCGACTAGATGCCTTCCGGATCATGACATTGCGAAGGACGCCGATGGGCACTCGATCCAATGAGGCTTGCTACACCGTAGAGCTGTCCGTCGATGGCTATTGCTATTCCGCAGAGCTTTGGAGGAGCAGCGCCGCGGATTGGACCTTGCTCTCACTCAAGGTCGGAGACGTTGTGGCCGATCGTATCAACTGGAGAGCCTCGTCATGCTTGGGCGCTTTGACTGCCGCAGAAGCTCTGGCCAAGCAGATCGTTGGAAATCTCGTCAACGACGTGGGGGGCTTTTCGACTCAGGCTGGCGGCTTGGGTTAATCAGCCAGACTCGTCACCCGTTGCATGTGCTCTGGCTTACGTCACAGCTGATCTAACGAAGTCTGACGATTGCTTGTGGGAGGCGTAGCGGAAGATCTTTGGATGAGGTCCGCAATCTCGCTCCGGATACGGCCTGCCTGACGCCGCAGCTTGGGCACTGAAGGGCTGCTCCACCTCCGGCAATGTTCACCAGGAGGGGCGGCGAGGACATGCTGATCATCTCGTGACAGGAAAGGCACTCTGCGCGGACCGAGCTGATCGATTCGCAGGTAACCTCAGTGGCTCGCCGAGGCTTGCCTGACACTTCATATAGGTAGAAAAGGCCTGTGTTTGGCACGAAGGCGCCCTCGTCGGGGCGGCTCAGCATGGCAACACGCTGGGACGCAGAAAAAGATGTGAATCACGGTTAGCACAAATTTCGCACACCCTTTACCGGCAGAGCGTGAGTGTTGAGTGCCCGGCTAGTGAAGGAAACCGCCATGACTCCTGGTGCCGTGCTTCTTCTCGATCATTGGGCAGCGCATCCCGGCTTTCGCCAGCTGACCGTCCGCGAAGCGGCCAAGCAGTTGAATGCGCTCCTCCCTGGCTATCCGCAGCCCAGCGACCAACCCGTGGCCATCTGCGTCAACGGATATCGGTGGTTTGGTTCCGAAATGGAGGCGGTTGCTGACGCCGTCCGTCGGGCTACGCGGAGAACCGCTAGTCTCGGTGAGAACCTGGCTGGCTCAGATTGGGACGTTGAGCTTAACGAGGAAGGCCTCTGGTCGGTGCCTGGGCGCTGTTTGGGCCGCTCCCGTAACCACCACGCGCGGGATTGTTCGGTGGCAGCGCGACCGGCAGTCAGTCCGTCCTAGATATTTTGCAAGTTATCCGAAGAAGCGATGGGCGACTGGCGGACTAGCTGTGCCCTTATGGGCGCCACTCAAGCGACTCCGTGACTTGCTCCCTAACAATATTCAATCCCTACTGCAGAGCAGCTTGATACATCGGAGTGGTCGGCTTCCCGGGTGCTCATCGCGGTCGATACGTGGGCCGAAGACGCGCTGACTCATAGGCCGTCGGCAGGCGCCAAGCTCTTGCTGATCCCTCAGCACAACTTGGTGCTGGCCAGTCGTGGCTCCGCCCAGTGTTTCTTGAAGATCTACGAGCTGTGCCTTAAGGCAAGCTTCCGCGCGGATTTCACGATGGAGCAGCTCATGGCTGAGCTGGGGCTGGTCATGGACCACCTTTGGCCGTACTACCTTCAGGCAGCCGTGGAGGCGGGCATGACGCGGGACATCCTGCACAGCGAGCTTGTTCTGGGCGGCTGGTCACCAAAGAACGGCCGGATGATGGCCGGCCTATGCCAAGGATGCGGGCGGTGGTCCGACACGAGTGCAGCCATTGGAAGGCGGCGTAGCGTCACCTGGGGAACCATTGCCTGGGCGTCCGGACAGCTTCGAACTTGAGGCCGTCCTGGAGGCCGGCCGCCTGCAGGCGGACTACCTCAACGAGAGCGTGGGTCGGACCGTGGCTGGGGGACGGCTGCTGGTGGCAGATCTGCGCAACGGACAGGCGATCATCACCGATGTGGCAGCAATCTGATGCTAGGACGCCATCAGCCGATCTGGTTCAAGCCAATCCGGCGTCCCTTGCGAACGCACGCGCCGAAGCCCTCGCTCATACTCGCGGCGGGGCGACCAAGCCACAAATTAGGCCCGTTGCAAGGCAGCTACATCCACCTGAGGTTCAGTCCCTCCGCGTGCGAGCCAAGAATTCATCGAAGTGCACATTGCTGATGACCTGGCGAGTCCCGCAGCCCCGGCAATAGAGAATCGCACCCCCAGTAACGATTTCCAGATCCGGGGAGTCGGTGGCGTCCACCAGTCGCTCGCAACTCAGGCAGATCGCTTTCACCGCGGTGACCCTACTTACCAGGCCACTTTCGCGGTCAGAGTCGGCGGACGCATGGCGTAGGAGGAAAAGGCCTGTATATGGCATTTCGCGGTGGCCTCTCGTCGGGCTTCGACGAACTGGCGTGGAGTAGACACTTTGGCAAGTTTGCCAACGGTGAGTGTTCGGTCAACTCTGTGTCGTCGTCTGTGAAGACATCGAGCCGCGCAGCAGCTGTTGGCTTCTTTCCATTGGTGTGCTTGTGTCTAAGCCCTCCCGTCACGCCGAGCTCTCGGGGTTCACGGCGTGACGTTGCGCAGGCTAAGGGCGGGGAAGGGTGGGTGACCGGCCCGGCAACCGAGTGCACCGAGACCGGGCGAACTTTGTCTGGCCCCGTTTGCTCACCCGTTAGCCAGCTGCGCCCAAAGCACCAAGGCCAGCATCGGTAGCGCTTGGAGCAGCACGAGCGTCCCGATCCCGCCAAGGAGGGTCAAGAGTCCCATGATCCACCACTGCCCGACGTTGAACCCCACATCGCGCTGCCGAGCCGCGTAGGCTTCTTGGGGATATGCACGTTCGGCGCGCCCGGTCATGTAACTGGCCCCCAGCGGGCCGACTACGAACCCCAATGGCCCCAGCATGATGAGCGAGCAGGCATACCACGCGAAGAAGCGGCTTCGCGGCGTCATAAGCCTTTTAGCCCGAGGCTCTACCTTGGTGCCGTCAAAGCGCCGGGAGGGAGACTGAGTCTTCATTGGACGTAGGCCCTCCAAGCGCCGTCGACCTTCGCATAGCGCAGGTTTTTGTCGACGGGGAGCGGAACTCGGTTGCCCATCACGTCCATCACGACGGTGCCTCGGGTATCGCACCGATAGCCGTCCGTCTCCTCCGCCGGCGTGCACCCCGTCAGGGTGAACCCATCGATCATGACGACAGGCGCCGATGCGCTCTGAGCCATCAGGTCAGCCAGTGCCTGCTTGGCCTCCGCTTCGGAGGGCTTACCGCTGCAGGCAGTCAGCGTGAGGGCCGCCGCAGCGGCCAGGATCCATGCTTTCATGTCGTTTCCCTTTTGGTGAGGGCGCAAGGCCCGGGGTGCTTCAGCGGTCGCGGTTGCCTTCCGGCTTGAACCCGGCGATCCACATGCGGCCATCCCTAAATGGGGTCAGGATTCCCGACGGGCCCGGGTGGAGGTCCGAGGTCTGAATGAAGCCGCTAACCCAGGCAGCGCGTAGCGCGACCTCGACTGCACGGTTGGCCACGGCATCCCGGCTCACGTTGACCTGGAACGGCTGCGCCGGCGGGTTGGGCCCAGTGGACCGGGTGGACCCGGTGTTCGGTTTGCTCGGCAGGACCCGAATGCCGCGCAGCGTGTCTTTGCCCTTCCAAAGGGCCGCGTCGTTGAGTTCGGCCACCTCACCGAGGTCGTCGGTCTCCCTCAATGGGGCATCCGAGCACGCCTTGAACGTCTCGGTGGTCGAGACGGTGGAACTGGTCCAAATCCGGGCCTCAACGGTCCAGCACGGCAGAGAGGCGCCCCATTCCTGAAACGTCAACGCGACGCGGGGCCAATCGAGCTTTCCCAGTTGGGCCTGTTGGTGGTTGTCCGACCTGAAGAGGTTGGGCAGCTTGCTGGCGCCACTGATCGGGGTGTAGATCGCACCAGGGGCACCATCGGTCTTGGAGCCGCCCTGGGCCGGCTTCACGCCGACCATCTGCTGCCCGGCGTTCTTGAGGCTGCTGCCCAACTGCCGGAAAAAGCCCGGCTTGTTAGGAACCTCTTCCTGCTCAGGGTGGCTTTGCGCGCCTGCGCCTTGGGCGGCCAAAAGCAACGCCGCAGCCAAGCTGGCGGCCATCCTTGTCTTGATCTTCTTCATGAAAACGCCTGTCGTTGGTCGGGAGAGTGCTACATTTCACGAAGAGTCTGCCATGCATTGAGGGACCAAGTCATGCTGTCTTCCCAAGTTTTCAACATCTGTTCACGTGCCCAAGGCTTCCCCCCGTTCGCTATTTGCCGCTCGCCTGAAGCAGGCCAGAGAGCTCCGCGCCATCCCAAGCCAGCGCGCGCTGGGGGTGCTTATGGGGCTTGATAAGAAGCTGGCCAGCAGCCGAGTGAACCGTTACGAGAACGAGACGAGCGGCATCGATCTCGATGCGCTGGGCAAGCTGGCGGACACCCTGGAGGTGCCGATGGCCTACCTAGTGGCTAAGGACGATCACACCGCCGACGTAATTCTGGCGTTGGAGGAGCTCTCCCCAGAGGAACGGGCCGAGGCGGCGCTCTGGTTGCTGAAGAAGATCAAGCGGTAGGGATGGCCACGGTCACGTCGGACACGCGCCGGGCCCATAGGCCGCGGTCCGAGAGCCATACAATCTAACCAAGAAGGATTCTGTGCATGGAAGCAAAAGCGGAAGCACTGGGTTGGGGCAAGGCATATGCGTCGAACCCTGACTTCAAAGCGATCTTCGACGAGATGCATGAGGCCGTGGATGGCCTGCCTCCGCTGCTGCTAGTGCGCGGGCAGGAGCTTCCTTTTCCTCAACTCCACCACGCATGCCTTGAAGCGGATTTGGAGCTGGTGACCGCACTGTTGGACGCGGGCCTTGCAGCCGACACGTATCCTTGCACTGAAGACGAAGACGATGAGCCGGCCTTGGTGTGGCTGGCGCGAGACGAACTTTTGAGCAGCGATGAAAAGATCATCGTCGCAACGCTGTTGCTTGACCGCGGGGCGGATGTCAACGAAGGCGGTGCACTTGACCACGCGAAGGAGGCGGAGGAAGAGTCGTTTGTGGAGTTCCTGGTGCGCCGCGGAGCGGAGTGAAGTGTTGATGCTCCTGCTTCAAGCGGTGCTGAGGCGCGTGGTGAGAGGGAGGAGCATTGCTTGCCATCAATTGGGCGTTAGCAACGGAGTGGCAGCGTCATCTCCAGCGCCGGTCAAGAGGAGAGCGCTTATCGAGCTAAACCTGTTGGAGTTCAACCGGCTGGAGTTCAAAGCGATGTGCCGCGGCGGGAGCCGACTATGCGAGGATCTATCGGGGTTTCAAATCCTTGCCGAGCAAACTCTGCATCATGCCAAGGCGGATACTTTTCGCATGAGAACTGGGCAATGCTGGCCGCGACAGCCAAGAGCTTGAACAGGCGTCATGTCCATCGGAGATCCATGGTCGCCGCAGGAAACCAGGCGCAGTTAGCCTAGCCCAGTTGCGGCCCCGCCTTCTGACTTCAACGATCCGTTCTTCTGCGGCGGTAGGTCACCACCCGATCTCGTCCTTCTCCCTTGGCCTTGTACAGAGCTTTGTCAGCCTGCCGAATGGCATGGTCGGCATCCTCGTGCGTCTCGGGGAAGTGGCTGATGCCCATTGAGGCGGTAATGCTGCCGACGATGGGGAAGCCGTGATCGTGAATGCTTTTTCTAAGCCTCTCGGCAACGAACTCGGCGACTTCCGCGCTGATGTCTGGCAGCAATAGCAAAAACTCTTCTCCACCAATCCTGCAAAGAATGTCTTCCACCCTTGAGTTCTGTCGCATCAAGTCTGCCACGCCGGCAATGACCACGTCGCCGGCCTCATGTCCGTGGATATCGTTGACGTTCTTAAAGTGATCAATGTCCAGCGCGATGACCCCAAACCGGGTATTGGAGCTCGCCAAGATCTCCAGTGCTCTTTCCAAGCCGCGCCGGTTGAGCAAGCCCGTAAGGGGGTCAGTCAGTACTGCGCGATCCAGCCGACCAATCCGATCGTTGAATGCGTTGAAGCTGATGAGCACGGCCTTCTGCAGTTGGTCCGCCTCGTAATACCAAGTGTCCACGGCCGTCACCGTCGAGATGGCTTGTGATACGTCGCTGTTCTGCGCGGTGGACGCAAGTTGCCAAAGGGGGCGCGCGATGCGGCGGGATACGATCCAGATCAAGAGCAGCGACAGCAATCCCAAAGGTGCCGCGTTCAAGAGGACCAGGTTCGTCAAGCGCTTGAGCGGCTGAAGGGTAGCCTCTACGGGGCGCTGCGAAACGATGCCCCAGTGGACAGCGGGAATGGGGGCAAACCCTGCCAACATGTGCACTCCGTGGCTGTTAATCGTCGGCATGGCGCCGGCCTCCCCGCGCGAGACTGCTCTGACCACCTCATTTTTCAGGGCGGACTGGCCGACCCGATCGGGCTCGGGGTGATACAGAAGCTTGCCGTCTTGACCCACGACGTAGAGATACGAGCCATCCTTGTAGTAGTGCGTTCCAAGGAGGGTGTGAAGGACATTGGGCTCTTTCAGGTGGATGGACGCGCTGATATAGCCTTGGTAGGTCCCCGACGGGTCAAAGATGGGCTGGGAGATGGTCAGCACCAACTTGCCGGTGGCAGAAACATACGGGTTGCTCACCAAGGGCGCGCGGCTGGCGATTGCTAAGGAGTTTGCCAAGCTCGAGAGCACACGTCCTTCGATCTGGGGCAAGGCGGGGGAGGCCGCCCTCACAAGCCCCTGGCGGTCTACCACGATCACCGAGTTGAACGCGTTGGTCTGGGACTGTAGCCGATGTGCCTCAGATGCGCCGATTTCCGTATCAATGCCGCTTGTCCCGATGACGCGCGCGCTGTAATCAAGTTGCTGCTGCGTTGATACCAAGAAGTTGTGGGTGGTCTGCGCGAGCTTGTGGGCGTAAACCCGGTTGGACTCAAGGGCGCTGGCGATGAGTTGCTCGCGTTGAACCTGGTAAGCAGCAAAGACCGCGTTTGCCAACATGACCCCCGCTGACAAGAAGGCCAATCCGACGATCAGGCGTTGTAGGTTGAGGTGCCTTGCAAAATGCCGCATGCGGCCTGCGTCCCTTCTTGGTCAAATGGCGCCAGGGCGAACAATTAGAGTCCACCGCAAAGCGGCTGCCGGAGCTCGGTGAGTTCGCGCCACCCTAAGCGTACGGTGGACAGCTGGAGGTGAACAGCCGTCCTTCGAGCATTCTGAAAAAAATTCGTGATTGAACTCAAGGTTTAGTTGCCCCCAGCGCTTGGGAACCCGCCAAGGCAGCAGGCGTTGGCGTTTTGCATTCCCGCCTTTCTGCAACAACAAAAAAGCCGCGCCCACTGGTCACGACGGCCTGGGTAGGAACGTCATTGCCGAGAAGTCACCGCAGCCTACTGAGGGGAGAAGGGGCGGGCAGGCAATCCAGGGAGCACAGCTGGCCTTGCTTTGTGGCGGACTTTGCAAAGCTGATAAGGATGTTTGCAGTATCGGTGTGGAAGCGATGTGGAGGGGCGGTGAGCAGGGCATTCAGGGTCCTTCGCTAGCATCGGCCGGAAGCACTGCTTCCAAGCTGTCGGCCCTCACCGGTTTGCCGAAGTACCAACCTTGTCCGATGCCCTTTGGGGCCAAGTTTCGGAGCAGGCTTGCCTCGGCATGCGTTTCGATTCCTTCAATAGTGACGTCAAGATCCAGCTTGAGCGCTAACTCATAGACGGCCGGCAATACCGACCGAAGCGGTGAATCGGTCGTGATTGCCCCCGTAAACAGCCGATCAATCTTGATGCCGTTGAAGCCGGTCCGTGCCAAATGTGAGAAGTTGGAATGCCCCGTCCCAAAATCATCGATGAGGAATCGGAACCCGGCTCTTTGAAGCGCTGCCATGTTGTCGAAAAACTCGGGCGTCACGATGTCGTTGCGTTCGGTCACCTCGAAGCAGATCTGGGACGGCAGCAGGGAACGCCCTGAAACCTGGCTACAGGCGTAACGGGGAAACGACGGGTCAGCGATGTCTTCCGGTTCCACGTTAATGCAGACGTACAGCTCCTGATCCGAACATAGCAATGGTTGGATTTCGTCGAGCGATGTCGCAAGAACATACCGCGAGAGCAGCGGACCAAATCCGTTGACCTGCGCCAGCGGCACGAAGATATCGGGGCCGATCTCTTCGTTGGCCGATGCATGCCATCGGCAAAGCGCTTCGAAGCCAACCAAGCTGCCGTCGGAAATACGCCGCAGCGGCTGAAAGACGATCGTTAGCTCCCGATTCTGGATGGCGCTCAGCAATCGCTGGTCCAGGCTCCTTTCTAAGTTTCGGTATCGCACAGCTAGCCACCCCAGGCAGAGGCCCATGATCAAACCCAGCCCCGCAAACCAGGCCAACGAGTGGGGGGGAAGCGACCACAGGCCGGTGCGTGGGGAAGTCACGGTGGCACACACCCCCGATATGTCGCTACACACCGCCCGTTGAATTGTGTCCTTTCGGCCCGCGCGGACCGCACGTGGGTCTGGGTCTACGGCTTTAAACGTGTAGGCCCCGTTGGCGGTGGTGACCACGATGGTGCTCGTCCGAGAGGGATCAACGTTGTCAAATGCAGAAGGAGAGGTGACTGTGGCGACATTCCCTCGGACGACGACGTTGGTGCCCACGTAGGGTGAATTGCTCAAATCGGACGATCGCCAGATCCGCGCCCCATTCCGCTCAAACCGTGGGGGAGGAAGCAACATAGGCTCCTTCAGAACTCCCCACAGGGCGGTGCAGATAATTTCGCCATCCCTGACTTTGCCCACGTCGCTCATGTAGCTCGAGCCGAAGGCAATAGATTTCAGATTGCGCAGGTCATCTTCAGAGCAGTCGTCCCCACGTTCTGCTTGGGCTTTCACGGCGGCCGCAGAGCTGCTTCTTGCTATGACCTCGGCCTGGCTCAATGCCAGCTTGGCGGCCCCAGTGGCGCGCTCGAGGTCTTGGACGTACAAGACGGCCTGCGTGATCAGGAGCGTCGTCAGCATGGACAGCCCAACGGCTGCTGCCAAAGCCAAGCCATCGTGGGTTCTGTTGCGTTTGCGCATCTGTCTAAGCCTTCGGAAGCAATGGCTGTGCTTGGAGGTCCTCGCCAACGCTGATATTTGATAGCACTTTGTTTGTTCAGGGGGAAGCCGGTAAGCCGCATCCCATGTATTTGCTCACCTGTGTTGGAGACTGCGCGTGCCGTTACTGAGCCCAAAGAGGATCGGGGGCCCCGACACGCCCTCGCTGCTTCCCTGGAGTTCGGCCCAATGGGGCAGGCCCCGAGCACAGACGCCCCGCTTCCGTGGGGCGGCGGGGGCCAATTTTGCTCCCCGCCGGAGTCCAGACGCTGCTGCCCAGGTTCTTGGCCCCTCTGACGGACCACTCCGGCAACGCATTCGTTCGCTTGATACATCGGCGCTGTTGGTCGTAAGTTGAACGCGTGGCGACTCTACGTCCCTATTCAGGTTGCTGGGCTGTAGGTGCTGGCATGCTTCGTCACGCCGGTTGACGTTGTGAAAAGGACCAAGGCTTAGGACCGCGGCCATGAAAAATCCTTACACCGACAGCGACAGACTGACGCTGTGCCAACGGGCGCGTGATCGCGCAGTTGTTCTGTTCAAACGGGCGGGCGAAGCCATCCTAAGCCCCAGTGAAGGCGACCGTGGCCAGCCCTTGGAGGATGAAAGGGCGCTGCTCCTAGATACGGGCCACCTGCTGGAGTCGCTTGTTGCGCAATTCCACGTAGACGGGGCCAGACTCGGAAATCCTCGGCAGTCGTTTTTGATAGGAAGGATGACCTTGGCAGAAGCCTACGACGCGGAGCTGGTGCGCATGGCGCGGGCTGGTCGGCTGGAGTGCTTGATGGATGCGACCGACTTCATCTTAGGGAGCGAGGGTCGGGCTTGGATAAGCGCGCGCGACCAAGCTCGCCGCAGTCGTTACGACCTTGCCTTGGACAGCAACGAGGGGCTGGCAGCAGTTCTCGAAGAGCTCGAAGGGATGGCAAAGCGTCTTTCAGAGTAGTCCCGCTTGGCGGAAGCGTTCTGACGGCGAAGGCCTATTGGGCATCCGAGCAAGGCCCTGGTCGCCCCCAAGCCTGGCCAAGGCGCTAGAGGGACCTGGGGCCAAAGAGATGCCGGGATCTCCGCCTCGCTGCCGCTGCCGCGCATCGACGCCAATGGGATGATTCCGGTTGGCTGAGGCCCGGTAAGGGATGATCACGGGGCCTGTACTTCCGCGGCGGGACTATTGCCGCTCATTCCTGCCTGACTGGACCTTCGCTATGACCCCCGGCGCCCTTTCCGCTATGGCTCATTGGGCGGCATTGCCCAGCTTCCGCCACCTGACGGTTGGCGCAGCGCAGCAGCAGCTTCAAGAGATATTGCCCCATTACCCCCACCCAGCGGACCAGCCCTTGGCGATCTGCGTCAACGGCTACCGGTGGTTTGGCAACGAAATGGAAGCGCTTGCAGACGCAATCCATCGCGCGGCGCGGCGGCCTCACCTTCACTACGTGTCTCTCAGCGGGGAAGACTGGGCGGCTGAGCAAAACAGAGAAGGCCTTTGGGCACTCCCGAGCCGCTGTTCCCCCCGCAGCCAAAACGAGCTGGTGGCTGGGATCCTGAGCGCTGCTATGGCCGCCCCTGTCGCTGATCCGCTCCTCGGATAATTGATAAGTGGGGAAGCCTAACGATGGCGCTGGAGGTTTTTGGAGTCGGCCGCTGCGGCGCTCCGGCGACGGAAGCTGTTGGGGATAGCCCCTGACAGGAGCCACGATCTACGTCACATTTCCCCGTGGGCGGTGCAGCTGCCGCAGGTGAGAAGCCGAATCGGCTCTGGCATACTCCCGCCGCCAGAAGGGGGGCATGCAGTTGAACATGAAGAAGAACACGCGGGTGGTGGGGGAGGCGTCTTACCGTCCATGGCCCGAGATGAATCATGCCGCTCGCACCCTCAGGAGGGCCGCTCGCGAGCAGGGGGCTGCGAAACTACATGTGGTGACGGGAGCGCTGGTTCTCACTGCTTTGGCGGTAGAAGCCTTCTGTCAAACGCTCGGTCCCGGTCTATTTCCTGACCGTTGGACCGATGGGGCAAGACCGCTGGCGAACAAGGCGGTCCTGAGAAAGCTTGAGTTGATCGGGCGGGAAGTGGGGGTGCAGGTCGACTACCGGGAAGAGCCTTGGATCCACGTCAATGCTCTGTTCGAGGCCAGAGCGCTTCTGTTGGCGCCCAGCGCCGCGGCACAGCTGGTCGATGAGGTGTTGGCGGTCGATGAGGACGCCGACCCCCACTTTGACGCGCACGCCGCAGTCCAGCGGCACTTCCGCCCTCTGCACAACCTGATCGAGCTTGAGAAGGTTGCCGGGGAGATCAACAAGGGGCTGCTTAATATTTGGGACGCGGCCGGCGGAGAAGAGGCCATCCTTAATGTGACGGCCAACACTGGTTGGACAGTACAATCAGTGGAATGACATGGCGGCGACAGGGCGAAGGGCCTGGGCCGGAAGTTGCTTGGAGGTGGGCGCGTGGGGACACACCATTCAGACGAGCGATTCTATTCCGTTCGCCTCACGACGGAAGGGGTGGAATACACGGCCGAGATCTGGCGGGACGCCCCTGATCGATGGTTATTGCTCGCGGTTCTTCCCGACATCGGTGTGGCAATCGCCGACTTGGATCGTCCATTTCCTTCGTTGGAGCTTGCACTGCTTGAGGCCGAAGTTTTGGCCGGGGAGGCCGTGCGGCGTTCCCGTCAGATCGCCTCAACCATCTGGGTGTAATCCAACCCGCAGCCTGCGCACTTCCAGCGCCTTCAGCACCTCTGGCTCCCCCAATTGCAGTTTTTCTTCACCGAGGTCATGGGACGGGTGTCTCACTTCATCCGTTCATGTTGGTCGCCCCTCCACACTCCCCACATCCCCTCGAAAGAGGGGGGCGGTCGGTGGGATGGCGCGCACTTGCCGATGCGAGGGCAGGTTCGTTTGGTTTCCTGGTCGCCGCGCAAGGCATGCCCCGTAATCACAGTAGCCTTTCTTCCAAGCCAAAAAGAAGCTTGCGCAGCCCCCTCTGAATTGACTGATCGCAAGCACCCCTTCGGGCGTCGACTGATCGGTCTGCTGCGCCACGGTGCTGGTGCTGGTGCGGGCGCGTGGCCAGTGGGCCGGGAATGCTGGGGCAAGGAACATGATGAGGCCGCTTGACTCCACATTGATGCACCTGTCAAACGACTACGGGATGGGTGCCGCGGGAAGCCCTTGACCGACTCCTCTGGACGTCGCCTGGCCGCGGGCCCCGTCATGGGTGGCATGGCTAAGGAACGTGCCGCTTGAATGCAGCTGGGCCTCGGGCCCCAGCTTTTGTGGCACTCGGTCCTGCCCGGGCCGTTGACGCTCCGGTCATCGGAAGTTGACACCTCGTTGGCAGGCCCTGTGGATACTCCGGCAAAGACCGACAGAGGCCCCCGCCATGGCAACCGCCACCCTTGCTCCCGAAGTTCTCCGCATTGAAGTGATGGATCTGGACGCTGGCGAGGTAGCCGTCGTGGCCCAGCTGGACCGGGAGCCCTCATCAGAATGGGTGGACCATCTGCGCGATATCGTGGATTCAACGCCTGGGATGGAGGAGGTGGCCGTACGCTTGGATGGCTACTGGCTCTTCTTTGTCGGCTTCGGCTCAGCGTCTGGCTCGGCCACTCACAACCGGGTAGCGCGGCTGGTCGCCTCCACAAAGGAGACGACCCCAACCCGAGCGCCGAAGAAGCCCAAGGCTTCCAAAGCCGCACGCGCGGCCGCCTGCGCCGATGAGCAGACCCGCTCCTCAGCACCTTCGATGCCAGCGTTACAAATCTAGGCGTTGACGTAAAAGCGCACGGACGGGCGAGTGGGACGCTGAGGCCGACAAGCCGCGGTCTTGGAGATCGTGTGGAGCTCCGTTGGCGTCACCGGCGGACTGGTCAGGGGGAGAGTTGACCCTCGCCTCCACGTCATAGACCACGAACGTCGCACCTTAGGGTCTCACGCGATCTCGGAGGAGGCCTGGGGGCCTCGCCCATCCAAAGCCCTATCAAACACTTTGAGCAGCGCCTCAGCGCTGACCGGCTTAGATAGGAGGTAACCCTGGATCTGATCGCATCCTTGAGCCTGCAGGAAATGCAACTGGGCGGGCGTCTCCACGCCCTCGGCCACGGTGCGGTAGCCAAGCTCTCGCGCCAAGTTGATGATGGCCGTTACCTTTGGCTTGGCCTTTGGGTCGGTTTCTAGGTTATCGATGAGGGACTTGTCCATCTTGATGGTATCGATGGGCAGATCAGACAGATAACCAAAATTGCTATAACCGCTGCCAAAGTCATCGATCGCAATCTTGATGCCGGCCTCGGCCATTGCTTTGATTTGGCGTCCGGCGACAGAGTCCGCGCGCAGCCATTCGCCTTCCGTGATTTCGATCTCAATGCAATCAAACGGGAGCGATCGAGCGTGAAGCTTGCCGCGCAGCCTGTTCCAAGCATCTTCAGATGACAAGTCAGCACCCGAAAGGTTGACGGACAGCGCCAAGAAATGGCCTGCCCCCCTCCACGCGGCAAGTTGATCGAGCGTTGCATCGAGCACCCACGGCGTTACCATTTGCATCAATGCAGTTCGCTCGAAGACCGGGATGAACTCGCCTGGGCTCACCGGGCCGAGCCGAGGATGTGTCCACCGGAGCAGGGCTTCTGCCGAGACGGGCTGGAGATCCGAGGCGCGATACCTCGGCTGATACACCATATAGAACTCGTCTTTTCGAAGCCCTCGCTCGGCGTCGGCCGCCAAGCGATACCCACGCCGCATTTTGGTGTCGCGCTGCTCCGAATACCACGCGAAAGGATGTCGGGCTTCAAACGATTGGTGGAGTCCTATCAGCACCTTCCGAATGACATCGTCACTGGTGTCTTCGCCCAGTGTCACCGCGCACACCCCTGCATGGAAGCGGGGGGACATGGGAACGGCAGCGGCCATTAGTGGCCGGGTCATTCGCTGCCGGAGTTCATCCACAAGCGCTTCCATCTCCGCCGCGCTGGACAACTCCACTAAGAAGGCAAACCGCGTGACTCCGACGTGGTAGACGTCGGCCAAGCCTTCCAAGGCGAGCTTGAGTCTCACAGCGGCCCGCCGAATCAATACTTCCAGCGGACGCATACCCAACGCTTGGCCGGCTTCGTTCGCTCGCGGGATGTCAAACACATCGACCAAGACCGCGAACATACGCCGACCGCTGTGTCGCTGGGCCAAGGCGTCATAGTCGATCTGGAACTGGTGTCGATTCGGTATGCCGCTGACAGGCTCCAAGCGGCCTGACATGTTCCGCAGTTCAAGTTGCCCAATCACCAGTTGGGCAAGCGTGGAGAGCTGGGCGCGGTCGGCTTCTGAAAATTCCCGGACCCGGGTATCCATGATGCACATGGCTCCAATCGCTACTCCATTCTTAGCGACCAGCGGTGCACCCGCGTAGAACCGAAGGTGCGGAGGGGCAACCACCAGCGGGTTGCTCTTGAAGCGCTCATCTGCAAGCAAGTCGGGAACAACCATGACATCCCTACATGCAATCGCGTGCGCGCAAATCGACATTCTGATGTCGGTCTCCGCCACAGGCAGGCCGATTCGAGAGATAAAGCGCTGTTTGTCTGACTCAAGTATCGAGACGAACGCAACCGGTGCCCCAAAGGCAAACGCCGCCAGTGAGGTGATGCGGTCTAGAGAAGGCCCGGACTCCGAGTCTAAGACGTGCATCGCTCCCAAGACCGCCATCCGTTCTTGGGCATCGGTGATAGGTAAGCTCATAGCGGTCGCGCTGCGTTCAGTCCACGGTGGATTAGATCTATAGCACCAATTTGGAGCATATCCGATGAAAAATCACACGGCGTACTCAAGGTAAGTTCTGCTCGGTGCAGCCCACCTCCAGCGAGCCTCCGCGGACTCCCGCAGGGGCGTTATCTCCGGAATCCTTTTTCTTCTTCGCCCAAGCGGTGTGCGAGGAAGGACAACGGGCGGACCGAAACCCCTCCAGCTAGAGGGTTGCCTCGTCACGGAGCGCCCGATCCGGAACGGCCTCTGTGGCGCCACACCTGGGACAGCGCACCACTGTGGCGCCATCGTCCCGCTCGAACTGGGAGGGGCCCGTTGACACAGCAAGCCACCGCCCATGGCACGACAGGCATTCTGCATCCATGCTCTCGGCGCCTAGCCAAATCGATTCTTGCCAGCCCATTTCATGCGTTGGCTCGCTGGCACTCAAGCGTTTGATCTCGGTGACGTTCGTGATGATAAATCTGTCAGTGACCAACATGACAACACGTCCTCCCGTATGGGCCGTCCCAGCCCGCGAACGCGCGGGCTACGGATATGATCAACATTTGGCCGCTAGGATCAATTCGTGGATAGATCTTCTGTGAACAATTCAGCGACGTCGACGGTGCAAGAGAGTGAGGGTCCAAGGTCTGCGATCCCTGCGATATCGTGTTGCTGATGACTGACAGTACACCAATCTTTGCCTTGGCTTACGCGAGCCGTTCCTCATCCGATCTCCAGAACGCGGACTTGGAAGCAATCCTCGTTGATGCATCGGCTCAGAACCGCATAGCCGATGTCACAGGGGTGTTGCTATATGACGGCACGAGCCTTCTTCAATACCTTGAAGGCCCAGACGAGGGCGTCGCTTCTGTTTTTGATCGCATCAAGAGCTCGAGCCGCCACGCCGATATCCGCGTGCTGTTCAGTGGAGAAGTGAGCGAGCGTTATTTTTGGAACTGGTCAATGGCGTGTCAGCACGCCGATGCATCTTTGATCCAACGCATTGAGGCCGCCCGATGGAACGAGCGCAGCCATCCCTACCTAGAAAAGGATGGAGAAAACAACCCAGCGCTGCGACTGCTGTACGAGTTCTGGTCGGTCGACGCGCCGCCGACTAGGTGGGGGTCCCACGAGAGGACGTGAACAGTTCAAAAAAGTGCCGGGCGCGTCTAGGCGGCGACCGTGAACGCCACGGTGTCCTAACCATTTGAGTAGTACGGTGGGGCCATCGGCTTCATGGTGACGCCGAACGTGGAGAACGATCATGGGAAATCAGAATCAGCAGAGTCCGAATCCGGGTCAGAACCAGCCGGGCCAGCAGAACCAGCCGGGGCAGCAGGGGCAACAGGATCGTGACACCCAGCGCCAGGGGCAGCAGCAGCAGGACCAGAACGACAAACGCGAGCGTTCGGGCCAGCAGGGCAGCAAAGACGAGGAAGAGTAAGTTCTCCTTGCCTGATGGTGTCAGGGCTCGACCGTCTGTGTCGGGCCTTTTTGTTATGCTCAAAAGCTCCTACGCGAGAATTCCCTCATCCCGTGCTACCCGCACCATTTCCAAAGAGGTGCGCACATCAAGTTGGCGCATGATCGCGCGCTTGTGCGATTCCACAGTCCGGGTGGAAAGGTGAAGCCTTTGCGCGACCTCCTGCGCCCTCATGCCCAAGGCCACGTGCTCCAAGACCTGTAGCTGCTTGGTGGTTAGCATCGCCTTTCGCCTTTTGGGCGCACCGGCCGGCGAGACAAGCAAGCTTGCAGCCACATACGTGCAGCCGCCCATGACGCAATCGATCGCTCGGAACAGCTCTTGGCTTCCGCAGCGCCGATGGAGGAATCCCTTCGCGCCGGCCGCCATCGCCCTCGCTACAGTATCTGGGTCAGCCTCTGCAGGAAGGAACATGAAAGCTGGTGCTCGTTGCTCCTGCAGTATTCCCTCCATCAGCTCGATGCAGCCGGAGCCTGGCAGGTAGAGGTCTGTGATGACCAAGCTCGGGCGGACATTGCGGACAACCTCTCGGAAGCGGTCGGCCGTTGATGCAATCGAGACCCTTGAAAAGCTATCTTCCAGCAACTTCGCTATCCCTTCTGCGACCAGGGTGTGCTCGTCGGCCAGCACAAGATTGCCGAATTGCTTTCCCTCGGGCGGGGTCCAGACCATGTCCACTTCAGTGTTCCTCCATAGGGATTGCCACGCTAGCAGACCCGGTCATCGTCCAGGAAGGGTCAGGTCAGGGGCTCTTCGCAATGAGAATCAGAAGGTGGGGCGGGGGCCGACGCAGTGCTGGGCATCTCAGCGAGCAGCCAGAGCAAGAAAGTGCCCTGCTCCAAGCTGGGGAGCAGCTTTTGACCAGATCTGGCTTGGGATTCGAGTTCATCCAAGAAGGCCGTCCCCGCAGCAAAGTCAGTGACAGAAGGCGTAAGGCGCTCTGCGACCGCGGCCAGTTCGGTAGGGTCAAGGCGGGATCCGTCGCACACGAGGGACACTAACCTCGTTTTGCCCAAGCCTGTGAGGCCATGCTGCGGTGGTTTGGCGATGAGCACCCACACCAAGCCCGCCGCCACGAGCTCCATCGATCGTGACGGGGAGGGCCGGAACCCTTGCGCCACCATGCTGAGGTCAGCCATCAATTCAAGCTGTTCTTCTTCGAACTCCAACGGTCTGCTCCTATAAGGTAGGAGAAAATGTGCCACCTGTTGCAGTCCCCATCAAGCGCCTCCTTCAACGGAAGGCGGAGCTGTCAGGAGATGAGGGGCAGATGTTCTACCCCGGCTGGCGGAGGCCCCTCGGTCCAAGCCTGCCTGGATCGCCGGCAACGGGCATTCGCCGGCAACGTGCCTTGGTCCTAGCGGAGGTAGCGCTCTATCGGCACGAGCCTCGCTGCCTGGGCATCTTCGAGCAGCTGCAGCGCTCTGGCCTTCCTGGCTCCTATTCCGGCGACGGCCTCGGGAATAAGAACAGTCTCGTATTCTCGGGAATTGCTGTCAAAGCAGGTCGAGGCTATACAGGAGTCTGCGGCCATCCCGCACACCACCAACTGATTGCATCCCAACTTCGCGAGAAGGACAGCTAAGGGGGTTGCGAGAAACGCGGAGTGCTTGGGCTTCAGAACAAAGTAGTCATCCGCGCTGGGACGGAGCAGCGTCGCAATTTTTGCGGAGATGCCGTCCGTGACCAAGCACTCTTGGACGAGTTCTTTGAAATCCATCTGCCAATTTGCAAAGTTGTCATTGGCGTAGATGACCGGCTTCTCTTCGTCTTTGAAGCGCTGTCGAAGCCGGGCGATAGCCTTTGCGGCGCTCAGAGCGCTGTCCTGGATCAGGTCCGCCTCGGGGAAATCAAATCGGCTAAACATGTCAACGATCAGCAGGGCGGGCATCGGCTTCTTCATGGGGATTCCTAAGTCGTTCAATCGCCCGTTTGGCTGTGGGGTGCGGCCATGGGCTTGGACTGAGGCGAGTCCTTCTGACGAAGGAAGATCGTCAATATCACCAGCGACAACACGGCGAGGAACTCGCTCTGCCAGTTTTGGAACGACTCAAACCAAAAGCTGCTGCTCCAAAGGTGCTCCCAGCACGTCGGAGCAGGGAGTCCTTTGGACAGCATTTCTTCAACTTCCGCGTGCCAGCTGCCGGCCAAGTGAAGAGAGAAGCTCATAGCAAATAGGAGGCCAAAGGCGATCGCCAAGGAATGGCCATACAGCGCCTTCCACACGCCCCCGCGACGAACCGGCCACGGCGTAGGTCCGTCCTCTACACGCTCCTCCTCCTCATCGGGCGACAAGGGCCGAGACTCTGCTGATCCCTTTTGGCGAAGGGTGACGGTCAGAAGCACATACATCCCCATCTGCAAGAACTCGCTTTCCCAATTCTCAAAGGTAGCGCTGACGAAGTGACCGCTGTGCAGATACTGCCACAGGCCCAAAAGCGGCCTGTGCGCCTCCCGCAACTCCTCATTGTGCGCCAAGAAACCGGTCCAGACCTGTCCCGCCAGGAAGCAAAGGAGCAGAAAAAGCAAAACTATCGATAATCCGTTTCTCTTCCACATGACCGATGCTACCCAAATAGTGCGGTTGCTAGGCCGCAGGGTGTTGAATCCGCTGCGCGTAGGGGCGCCGTGGCTTTGAGGAAAGGCGACACCGTGGCGCCGCCTTTTTTGATCAGCTCCCGAAGCCTGGTGTTTTCCCTGTGCTGCCGACTTGCCCGAAGTTGGGCTGGGTGCTTCCAGAGCGCTCCGGGATGCCCTCAGCCTCTCCTTCGCCCGCTTTGCCGCCCTTACCGTGACCGCGCTGGTTATAGCCAGCGTTCTCCGCTTCCAACGAGCTAGGGTCACCTTCCTCCGCCGGCGGCTTGGCAGG
Source organism: Stenotrophomonas sp. 05L413 (assembly GCF_056397945.1). Taxonomy (NCBI): domain Bacteria; kingdom Pseudomonadati; phylum Pseudomonadota; class Gammaproteobacteria; order Lysobacterales; family Lysobacteraceae; genus Stenotrophomonas; species Stenotrophomonas sp. 05L413. Next base: position 136,401 of record NZ_JBFTOL010000001.1, on the reverse strand, counting down.
CACGAACGGTGAGATAGGGTCGCTCGCTGGGAATGTCTCCTCCAACGCCTCCTCATGGTTGCGGTGGGTGCGTGCCTCTCGGGCTCGTTGCTCTTGAGGCGTTTCTTTCGCGCTGTGTTCCCCCAGAAGAGGCGGGTCTTTTTGATCTCTTTCCACGGCTGGCTCCTGAAAAGTGCAGGCAACACGAAATGCTGCCGCAGCGGTGCGGCAGCGCTCGGAACTAGGCGGCCGCAGCAGCCGCGTTCCCGCCGGACTGCGCCAGCAGGGTAAGCTTTTCGTCGGTCGCCTTCTCTTCTTCAAGGGTCTCGAGAAGAAGCGGAATCGCGGCCTTGTAGCCCAGCTGCTTGGCCAACGCGGCGATGGTGCCGTAGGATGCAATTTCGTAGTGTTCCACCTTTTGCGCCCCGCCGATCAAGGCCGCGTCGCGGACCGGCCCTTCTTCAATGCTGTCGATCGCTTCTTTGCCTTCCTCGACAAGCCCCTCCATCGCGGCACACTTGATGCGCTTGAGACGGATCCCCAGCAGTTCAACGACCTTGTCGATGCGCTCGATCTGCCCTTGCGTTTCCTCCAGATGAGTCTCGAAGGCGGTGGCAAGGTCCGGATTGGAGGCCGCGCGAGCCAAGCGAGGCAGGGCTTTGGTGAGCTGCTTCTCAGCGCTGTAGATGTCAGACAACTCGTGGATGAAGAGGTCTTCGGCAGTCTTAATCGCCATGTCAGCGGTTCCTAGAGTGGGTGGGTGTTAGACGCTATGCTTCGCGACGTTAGTTTCGATCGGGTTGGCGTGAAGGGGTACTACACACCGGCGGGTTCCTCTTCCTCGCACGCCCCAGGCATGCAGCGGTCTTTCTTGGCCTTCAGGTGAGCGGCCGTCTTTGCGAGCTGCTCGTAACGCTGGCGGATCTCCTCCAACCTGTCTTGGTCCATTTCCTCAAGATTGAGCAGTTCGTCGTTCGCGTTGTGCGTGACGCGGATCAATTCGTCAAGCTTGATATGAATGGCCGCAGTGTCTGCGTTTTGGGTGTGTTGGATCAGGAAAACCATCAGGAACGTTACGATCGTCGTGCCCGTATTGATGACCAGCTGCCAAGTGTTGTTGAAACGAAACAGCGGGCCGCTCCCTGCCCATACGACGACAACACCCAAGGCGGCTACAAATGCACTCAGCGATCCGGAAGCCTTGGAAACGCTACAAGCAACCCGGTTAAAAAAGACGTTTCCCATTTGCTCATTCATCGAGGGGTGGTGGCAGGACCATAGGAACTCTCTCGTCTTCGCTTGGTGAGCGTTATGGCAAAGAAAAGGCAAGAACCTAAATAGTTCAGGTCCGGGTGCACCACGTCACGGTTCACAGCACCAAACCGCGAGTTAAGGTTTTTTTTACATTGCTATCGCCTGACTGTGACAGCCGAGGAACGAGGCTGAACTCCTGAGCGGAATGAGGGCCGGGTCATGACTCCTGCCATCGTGCGTCGACTTGAGATCTGGGCCTCAATGAAGGGTTTTCGCTGTCTTACGGTGCGTGACGCGGCGGAGCATCTTCAGGAGTTGGTGCCCGGATTCCCGGGACTAGGGGACGGGCCGACGAAGGTCTCGCCCGACGGTTGTCGTTGGTTTGACCACGAGATGGAGGCAGTAGCAGACGCCATCTACCAAGCCGTGAGCTGCTCAAGCGATTTGGAAGAGACCTTGGAAAGCGATGACTGGGACGTGGATCGCGACACTTCAGGAAGGTGGTCCGTTCCAGGGATCTGTCGGCGGGAGTGGCCAGTCAAACGCCCGCTCTTGCCGCCCTCTCGGCAAGGCTGGTTTCTGCGGTGAGCCACGCCTTGGCGCACCGTTCACGGATACGCGATGGTAGGGGCGATAGAAGGAGGGAACGGCCGGACCACGGCCACAAGGATTGCTATGGCCAGGCCTATCTGGAGTGGATCGCTGTCGTTTGGTCTCCTCAACATTCCGGTATCGCTGATGTCAGGGGAGCGCCGAACTGATCTCAGCTTCCGGATGCTCGACTCCCGAGACAAGAAGCCGATTCGATTTGAGCGGGTAAACGCTGACACCGGCGAAGAAGTACCGTGGAAGGACATTGTCAAAGCCTTTGAATACGACAAGGGAAGCTACGTTGTCGTGGAGAAGGAAGACATTGCCGCTGCGGCCCCCGAGACCCACGAATCCGTGGACGTAGAGGCGTTCGTCGACGCATCCAGCATCGGTCTGCGGTTCTTCGAAAAGCCTTACATCCTAGTCCCGGGAAAGAAGGCCGAGAAGGGCTATGTCTTGCTTCGGGAAACGCTGAGGGACACAGGAAAGGTCGGTATCGCCCGAGTGGTGATTCGCACCCGCGAATACCTGTGCGCGGTCATGCCTGAAGGTGACGCCTTGGTCCTCATCCTGCTTCGATATCCTCAGGAATTGGTAGCACCGGATGACTGCAAGTTGCCGGCTGGACAGACGGGTGATTACAGGATCGCTCCCAAAGAAATGGAGATGGCTAAGCAGTTGATCAACTCGATGACCAGCGAGTGGGCCCCGGAGAGCTATCACGACGAGTTCCGCGAAAGGCTTTCGGCAATCATTCAAAAGCGGGTCAAAGATGTAGGCGCCACAACCAAGTTTGAAGAACCCGCGCATCAAGAAGACACCGCCACGAACGTGGTTGATTTCATGTCTCTCTTGCAGAAAAGCCTGGAGACGAACAAGCGCACGCCCGCCAAGAGTGTTCCCGTAAAGGCGGCCTCCAAGGCTCAAGCAAAATCGGGAAAGGAGGAGGAAAAGCGTGCGCCGCCAAAGAAGGCCGCCAAGAAGGCCTCCCTCAAGAAGGCTTCTCCCAAGAAGACACCGGTCAAGAGGGCGCGCAGGTCTGCCTGAATGGCGCACATTAAGGCAGTGGACGGTCTCTGGCTCACGCGACGCGCACGCCGCAGCGTCATCGGATGTAGGCCGCTTACCCCGAGGCTGCCGGTGTTTTTCGTCTCCGAAAGGTCGGCTGCGTTGTGGGTTAACGCGGCATTGGCGTCCATTGCACATAATCTCCTCCTTCTATCCGGAGGAAGCAGCCATGGTCGCGACATCTAAGCCTGTTCCAACGCCAAAAGTCGTGCGCGTCGAAGCAGTGCCGGTTGAGGTGGGAGGCGCTGGCGTAGTGGTGGAGCTTGACGCCCCGGTGCCTAGGCGGTGGCTGAAGGCCCTCAAGAGGGAGATGTCTCGCGCGGAAGGGATGCAACTAGCGTCGGCGAAGTTTTATGGCTGCTTCGTCTATATCCATGGCGTGGCCTTAGACCCCCCAAGCGCGGCGAGGCGGGTAAGCGGAATGCTTGCTACAGTCCAAGCGGGCTGAATTTCGGAAGATTTGCATTAACCTGCGGCGACCAGATCGCTCCATCCGAAAAGTCACCTTCCCCGAGATCTTTTCGCGGAGCATGCCCCGCCTTCTGCCCCGAACTGGTCGATCGTCTGCAAGTGCCACGCTCACCAAGCCTTTAAGCAGTGCCCTTGCCCGGCCTTGCCTGCTGGTGTGTCTAGTCGAGCTAGGACCTTATATGGATGCAGCGAAGTGGCGACGAGCTGCCGGAGGAGTAGGTGTGAAGGGGTGGGCAACGTCAATTCACGGGGACCCGACGGGCGCAGGGCTAGAAACGGGCTACTTGCCAAGGAGTAACAACACCATGAGCGACGACAAAAAGAAGACTGGATCACCCGATCGCGATCGCATCAACGTCAATGAGGAATACGAGCTCCAGTATTGGACGAAGGCCTTGGGCGCCACGGCTGCGCAGCTCAGGGAAGCGGTCAAGGCCGTTGGCCCGACCTCGGCGGCGGTTCGTAAGCACCTGGGTAAGTGACGGGCGCGGGGCATGTCCCTCACCGAATACCGCCGCAAGCGCAGCTTTAGCAAGACCAAGGAGCCCGAACCCGGCAAGGCACTACCCCCCGGGCAGCGAGCCATTTTTGTCGTTCAGTTGCATCATGCCAGCCGTCGTCACTACGACTTCCGCCTCCAAGTCGGTGACGCGCTGAAGAGTTGGGCCGTGCCCAAAGGGCCAAGCTACGACCCGAAGGTCAAGCGGATGGCCGTTGAGGTGGAAGATCATCCCGTCGACTACGCCAGCTTCGAAGGCGACATCCCGAAGGGCGAATATGGCGGGGGTCACGTCGCCCAGTTTGATCACGGGGTCTGGGCCACCGAAGGGGATCCCGAGGCCCAACTTGCCAAAGGGCATCTGCGCTTCGAACTGTTCGGTTCCAAGCTCAAAGGCGGATGGCACCTGGTCCGGTCCGGCAAGCCGGCGCGCCAACCGCAGTGGCTTCTCTTCAAGGAGGCCGATGCCTACGCCAGCCAGGTCGAAGCCGATGACCTGTTGGGCGATGTCGCCGCGCCCCCTGCCGCAGACCTCAAACGGGCCGGCAGCGGGAAGCCCGACAAGAAGCGGCTCAGGGCGATCCCCTTCGCAAAACCCGCTCGACGCGTGGATTGGGCCAAGAGGGCGTTGGCGCTGACCAGTGGTAAAAAGGCCGAGGCCCCCCAAGGCCCGTTTGAACCCCAGTTGGCCAAGCTGGGCGACTTGCCACCCAAGGGTGACCAATGGGTTCATGAGATCAAATGGGACGGCTACCGGATCCTGGCCACGGTGGCGGAAGGCGAGGTTCGCTTGTGGTCGCGAAACGCGTTGGAATGGACCAACAAGATTCCCGAGATACGTGACGCCGTCGCTGCACTTAGTTTGAAATCCGCCGCCCTGGACGGGGAGTTGATCGCGGGGCGCGGGACGAAGGAAGACTTCAATCTGCTTCAAGCCACCCTATCTGGCGAGCGCCAGGGTGCGCTGTCGTATGCGCTCTTTGATCTTCTGCATATTAATGGCGTGGACATCGCGGATGCGCCGCTGCTGGAACGAAAGGCGCTGTTGGAAGACGTCCTGAAGGGAGCCCCGACCCATTTGGCCATGAGCTCGCACATCGCCGGCGATGGGGAGGCGGCCTACCGTTTGGCGGGTGAGCAGCATTTCGAGGGCATCATCTCCAAGCGCGCCGATCGCGGCTACCACGGCGGCCGAGGCGAGGATTGGAAGAAGACCAAGCAGTTGGCCAGCGACGAATTTGCCGTGGTCGGCTACACGGCACCCAAAGGAAGCCGCACTGGTTTCGGATCGTTGCTACTGGCCAAGCCCGACCCCAAGCATGGGTGGCTCTACGTGGGGCGCGTCGGCTCGGGGTTTTCGGACACCCTGATCGGGGAGCTGACGGCGCTGATCGGCACCGCCAGCGGGAAGAAGCCCACCGCACATGTCCCAACGACAGAGACCGACTTGCGGGCCGCCACCTGGTTTGCGCCCCGGTTTGTCGTCGAGGTCTTTTACCGAGGCATTGGCGGGCAACAATTGCTGCGCCAAGCGTCGCTGAAAGCGGTGCGGCCCGACAAAGACGTGGCCGATCTGAAGGACTCAGATCGGAGCAACGATTCCGGCGGCGGTGCTGTATCTGCCAAGCCGAACAGACGTGGAAAGCAAGCCGTCACCAAACCCGAGCGCGGTGTTGCCGTCAAACCCACGAACAGAAAGGGCAGGGCGGATGCCGGAGAGCGGGTTCCCCCAAAGCTCTCAAGCCCGGCCAAGGTCATCTTCCCCGACATCAAGGCCACCAAGCAGGATGTGTGGGACTACTACAGCGCGGTTATGGACCATCTGCTGCCTGAGATCGTTGGGCGTCCACTGTCGATCATCCGCTGCCCAGCTGGCACCGGCCGGCCGTGCTTCTTCCAGAAACACCACACTGCGGGTCTGGAGTTGGTCAGTTCGGTGAAGCTCAAGGAAGACAGCGGGATCAATGCCTACTACCTGGTGGTCGAAGACGCCGCCAGTCTCTTGGAGCTTGTGCAGTTCAACGCCTTGGAGTTCCACCCTTGGGGCAGCCACGCCGATTCGCCCGACCGCGCCGATCGTGTGGTGTTCGATCTTGACCCGGGCCCAGACGTGCCGTTCTCCGAGGTCAAGAAAGCTGCAACCGACATAAGGAAGCTCCTTCAGCAGTTGGAGCTGGAGTCCTTCCTGCGCGTTTCCGGAGGCAAAGGTTTGCACGTGGTGGTGCCGTTGAATCCGGGATGCGATTGGGATCTGACCAAGCGGTTTGCCCATGGATTCGCAGACGCTTTGGCACAGTCCGAGCCGCAGCGATTCTTAGCGACGTCGACCAAAAGCCTGCGCAACAAACGCATCTTCGTCGACTACCTGCGCAACGGCCGAGGGGCTACCGCCGTGGCGTCCTATTCCTTGCGAGGCAGGCCTGGCGCGCCGGTGGCAATGCCCATCGCGTGGAGCGAGCTGTCGAAGCTCACCCGGTCCGATAGCTTCACCATGAAGGACGTGCCCGCCAAGCTCAAACGCAGGCGCAAGGATCCTTGGGAAGGTATCGAATCAATCCAACAGAACTTGGCACGGTGGGCACAGGACGACTGATCCCACTTACCAGCTGCCGTTGCTTTTCAGGAGGAATCACTATGCGTCGATCTATCGTTTGCGCCGCCGTCGCGCTTGTCCTGTCTGCGTGCGGCGGTGGGAACACAGAGTCCAGCGTCCAAGCGCCCGGGGCCGAAGAAAGCGCGAAGACCAAAGCGCTCGAGACCGGGGCGGCCGTGCTGCAGGACCGGCCTCCGGTCGACGCCATCAACGCCTATCTGGACGGGTTCCATTTCTACAACGGCCAGATGAAGGTCCAAATGGAGGCTCACCACTACTGCTCCATCCTCAACGAGGATGTCATCCAGTGCACGATCTACGATGGCAATGTGAAAGACGCCAAGTTGATGGGGGTGGAATACATCATCAGTGAGAAGCTGTTTGCGGGCCTTCCTGAACAGGAAAAAGCGCTGTGGCACAGCCACGTTCAAGAGGTGAAATCCGGTCAGCTCATTGCGCCAGGGATTCCCGAGGCGGCCGAGCATGCGCTGATGGAGAAGCTCATCCACACGTATGGCAAGACTTGGCACACCTGGCACACAGACCTGGACAAGGACCTGCCCCGAGGCATGCCGCAGCTGATGATGGGGTTCACCGCAGACGGCCAGGCGGACCCAGCCATGGTCGCTGCCCGTGACGCAAGGTTGGGCGTCAGTAGTGAGGACAAGCGGAAGCGCCGTGCCGACATCGGAGCGCCCCCCATCGATGCGGGCGCCGATGCGTGGCAGAAGGGGAAGGTCATCCAGATCGAGGACCCGACCGCTGCTCATGCTCACGCTGGCAAGGACAAGCCCGAGGCGCCGTCGGACCCGGATGCAAACGCAACGTCTACGGGAACTTCCCACAAGTAGGGTGAAACGCCGTCAGGTCTGAGACCTTCGGAATATGGACGGATCACGCGGCGCTCGCATTGCTTTCGCGGTCGGTTGATCGGTGCGGGACGATCCTTCAGGTCCCAGTTAACCTTTTGGAACGCTCGCCCATGAAACGGACCCTCGTATGCGCCGCCCTGCTCACGACGTTAGCGTGGCCGGCCCTTGCTCAGCAGGGCGACGGGACGGATGTCCCCGCCCGGGTCAATACGTTCAAACCCGACAAGGTTCCGGCGACCGACGAGCGCATCGCCGGCCTAAAGGTGCCCCAAGGCTTCGAGGCAAAAGCCTTCGCCAAGGAACTTCAGAACATCCGCATCATTGCCGTGGCGCCCAGCGGCGACATTTACGTTTCCCGCCGTGACCAAGGGGACGTGTTGTTGCTAAAGGACGCCAACGAGGATGGAGTCTTGGATGAAGCCCCGCGGACCGTGGCCCACCGTCCGAGTGTCCATGGATTGGCCATCGGCGACGGCCACCTCTACATGGCCACGGCGACCGAAGTGTTCCGGGCGCCTCTCAACCCCGATGGGTCTTTGGGAGCCATTGAGCGAATCATCAATGATCTCCCGGACGGCGGGCAGCACCCCAACCGGACGTTGGCGTTCGGCCCTGACGGCATGCTGTATATCAGCGTGGGTTCCTCGTGCAACGCCTGCAATGAATCCAATCCTGAGCACGCGACCCTGTTGCGCGCCTCGCCGGACGGCAAGAGCCGCACGATCTTTGCGAGTGGACTGCGCAACACCTCGGGCTTCGCTTGGGATCCGAAGACCGGCGAACTGTGGGGGATGGATCACGGCATTGATTTCCTTGGCGACGACGTGCAACCGGAGGAACTCAACCACATCGTCAAAGGCAAGCAGTATGGTTGGCCGCATATCTGGGGCAAGGATGGGCAGAATCCACAGAGCACGCCTCTAGGGGAAATCACGAAGGCCCAGTGGACTCAGATGAGCGAACCCATGGTCTTGGGCTATACCGCGCATGCGGCCCCCATGCAGCTGGTCTTCTACACGGGTAACCAGTATCCCGCTGCCTTCCGAGGTGACGCGTTCGTCACCATGCGGGGGTCATGGAATCGGAAGCCGGCCTCGGGCTATGAGGTTGTGCGGATTCGGTTCCGCAACGGGCAGCCGACCGCATTCGAGCCCTTCCTCAGCGGATTCCTGACCGATGAAGGCCGGACCCATTTCGCACGCCCCGTGGGCTTGGCCGTCACGCGGGGCGGGGCACTCTTGGTGGGTGACGACGCCAACGGCATTATTTACCGCGTGAGCTACAGCGCTGGAAAGGCCGCTCCCGCTGCCTCCGCCGCCATCCCGGCGCAGTCCCTTGAAAAGCAGGTGGCGACCGGAAACGGCGTCCCGTTAGCCCTCGATCGCGTGGCGCAGGCCCCCGCGGTTGCCGTCCAGTCCCCGGCCTTCCAGGCCGGTCAGGCGCTCTCCTCTCGATTCAGCGCGTATCACGAAGGGCTGTCGCCGCCGCTGATGTGGGATGCAGTGCAGAAAGCGGTGACCTACGTGGTGATTGTCGAGGACCCGGACTCCACGCCCATCAAGCCGTTCGTGCATTGGGTTGCTTGGAACATCCCCGCATCCGTGACCAGCTTGCCGGAGGGCGTCCAAGTCCAGCCCCGGCTGACCAACCCGGCAGGGCTCCTCCAAGGCGCAACCAGCCGCGGTTCCGTAGGCTACTACGGGCCCAGGCCCCCGGTGGGCGACCCGCCACACCACTATCACTTCCAGGTGCTGGCGCTGGACAGGACACTCGACGTTCGTCCGGGCGCGACGCGGGATGAGGTCCTTAAGGCCGCGGCGGGACACGTCTTGGCAAAAGGCGTCGTCGTCGGCACGTATCAACAGAGCGATGCGCCGCTGAAGTGAAACAACCGCGATAGCCCCCGGGCATGCGCCCCATTGGGCTGAAATCCAATGGGGCGCGATGAGCCAGGGAAAGGACAGCGCTTCGCGATATCATATGACCATGAGCAGTGCATCCCCAGATACCGGTGCGCCCAGACTTCTGGGCTTCGACGTCCCTGATCTACAGGAAAACGTTGATCAAACGGAAGACGAGGCGATCGTTGCCATGCTGGACGTGGCGCCGCATCCCAGCTGGCTTGCCCTGTTCGACGCGCGTATTGATGCGTTGAAGAACGACTTGGGCGTCGCCGGGGTGGAAGTCGACGGCGCCTCCATCCGCTTCTACGGCTCCATTTCAGACGGAAGGCGATTGGCGACTGCGGTGGCGTCGCTGATCAACGACGTGACGTTGGACTACCGATCCCAATCCAGTGCAAACCGTGGACCCTTGGGTCCGCCCGATCCAGTCTAGGCGAACAGCTCCGCAAGCAACGCCGGCCTAAGAAGCGCTCGTCCCATGCCGGCGCGCGAAGTCCTCAAATCGGACTAGGCTGATGGCTTGGTGCTCGCCACACTTGGGACAGCGGAGCGTGGCACCGCCATCCAAGGGTTCAAGCCCTTGAGCGGGCGTGGCTGTGAACGCCGCACTGCATTGAAGGCAGCGACAAAAAACCCTTGTCAACTCCAAGAGTCGGTCGTCCTCACTTCTCAAACCTTCAACATCCAGAAGGTGGAAACGACCTGTATTGGGCACTGTTGCTCTCTCTCTAGTAGGCGGGCAGGACGGAACGCATGGCGTTTGGGCTAACACTCCCGCCTTGGTCGCCCGAGAATACTCAGTGCGGTAGGTCGAGTTGAGACTCAAGTGGCGGGTTTGTATCCACGACAAATCGCGCACCTCTGTCTTGGGGTGCATCATAACGGAGAGCCCATCCGTGGGAGGTGCAGATTTCCAAGCAGATCGCCAATCCAAGTCCAGCCCCCGTGCTGTCCCGCGGCTTGGCTCGCCAGAAACGCTTGAACAACAGGGGCTGCTGCGAAGGGGCTACGCCGGGGCCGTCGTCCTGCACGGAGAAGCCCCCAAGGAATAATTCGATGCGCACTCGACCGCCCAGGGGCGCATGGTGGATGGCGTTTTCAATCAGATTCTTGGCCAGCACAAACACCGCCGACGCATCCGCCAGCACCGGCATTTGCCCGCATTGGTCGTTCACTTCAACCGTCACCGTGCGTTGTTCGGCCATGCGTATCAGGTAGTCGGCCGCATCCTGAAGGATCGCCGCAAGGCGAACCGACTCGAAGCTGTAGTTGTGGGCCTCGCTCACTTCCGCCAGATGCAGCAGCTGATGGATCTGGCGCGCCATATGCCCGGCGTCCTGCAGCAGCAGTTCCCTATTGGGCGCGTTGCTCAGCTCAATCTCCGCGGTTAGCAGGGACAGGGGCGTCTTCAGTTCATGCGCCGCCGCAGCCAGGAACTCCTGTTGAACCCGAAAGCCGTTTTCCAGCCGGGCGAGGGCGCCATTGAAGGCCTCCAGCAACGGAATGACTTCGGCGGGAAGCCCCTCGCTGCGGAGCCGGGTTCCTAAACTTCTGGGGTTCACCTGCGCGGCGACCGCCGAGACCTCCCTGAGAGGAGCGATCATTCGCCTAATGGTCCAATACACCACGATCGCGAAGGTCAAGAGCGCCAAGAGCAGCGTCGTCAAGCCCGCCCTGAGGTAGAGTGTGCCCGCGTAGTCACTGAGTGTCAGCACGAGCCGATCACTGCGCGCCACCCGGACAACGTAGCGATGGCCTTGGAGGTCCACTGGGCCTTGCATCACTCGAAGACGAACGACCGTCCCATTGCTCGGCACCATCATCGATTCAGAGCCTGTAGGCAGCGCTGTCAGGGCATCCAAGGCCGGGCCGGGCGAGCTTTGGAGGACAGTGTTTCCGGCACTATCGACGATGCAATAGGCAGAGTCCTTGGTCATGGCGTCGTAAGCGTTGACGTTCTGTGGCTTCAAGTCGACGAAGAACTTCCCTTTCGCATCTCTTCTTATTCCTTCGATCAGGTGATCAAGCTCCTCTTGCAGTTCCGTGCGAAGTAAACGCTCAGGCAGCTTGGGAGATGTCATGGCGAGCATGACCAAGATGGCAGCCACTGCGGCGACCAACACCGCCAGCATGGTGCCGATCATCAAGCGCGCGGTCAGGCTACGCGGCAGCATCGGAGGGGAGGAGAGAGAAGCCCAAATTGCGCACGTTGATGAGGGCAAGCGGGGCGTCAATCGCAGCAAGCTTTTTCCGTAGGCGGTGCAAAGCGACGTCCAAGGCATTGGGGGTGACAGCGTCTGAAACGCCCCAAGCGGCAGCCTCCAGTGCGGTGCGGCGGACCACTTGGCCGGCGGCCCTCACCATCAGGATGATGAGTTGCAGCTCTGCCGGTGCCAGACTGATCTGCTCTTGCTGGTGCCGCATGCAGCTGAGTTCGGGCAGGATCTGAAGACCGTGGTAGCTGAGATGAAGCTCGCGGAACTCTGCGGGCCGTCGCATCAGCGCTCGCACGCGCGCTGTGAGTTCTTCTATGGCAAAGGGCTTGGGCAGGTAGTCGTCGGCCCCCGCGTCCAGCCCGGCCACGCGGTCATGCAGCGCGTCCTTGGCGGTCAGCATCAGGCACGGGAGCTGATTGTCCGCCGCGCGCAACCTTCGGATCAGGGTCAAGCCGTCGCCATCGGGTAACCCGCGATCTACGATGGCCAGCGCGTAAGGAAGGCGCAGCAGCCCGTGCCAGGCGGCCTCCAAGGTGGCGAACGTGTCCACGGCGATGCCTGCAGCCCCCAGTCCACGCTCAACCAAGCTGGCCAAGCGTGGATGATCCTCAACCAAGGCAATTCGATTGGAAACGGCCGGGGCGGGCACGGAGGGGACCATGGGGGCTCAGGCTTTAGTATGAACGATCAGAAGCTCCGGGATATTCCAAAGCGCACCCCGGCGGACCCGTTCGAGTCGGGCTCCAGAAGGGGGCTGTCCGCCAGTTCGTTCGGCAGGAACTTGTAGTCCACGCCGCCGAGCACCCGCCATTTGCCCCCCAATGGGCGGGAGAAGCCCACGCTGACTTGGGGAACCAGCGCTGAGCCGGGCTGGTAGCTTGCCACGCCCCGACTGATTTCTTCGTCCAGGGTCCCGTAGTAGTAGTTGACCAGATCCTTGGACATCCATCGAACCCCGGCACCAGGCACGACCGTGGTGCGCCCCCATTGCAGGGCATAGCCGTAGTCCACAGCAAGCTCGTAACCCCCACTGGTGTCGGTTACGTCGGCCAAGGCGCTGACCTTCAGCTCCCCGGCCCGCCCTCGCCAGCTGGCGGCCACGCCGGCGTCGAGCCCGTCATCGCGGTCCTCCAAGGCAGTAGCGTCCAGGCCATTGCGGGCTAGGCCGGCGCGGGAAAGGTCCTTGATGTCAAACCCGTCGAAGCGTCCAGAAAGGACCGCATCCAAGGAGAAGGCCTCGCCTTGGATAAGGTGAACCCCTCCAGACAGCCCGCGCCAAAAGAGGCGCTGCCCGTCAAAGGTCACCAAGGGGAGGGGGCGAACGCGGGTGCCTTCGCCGGCATAGGGGCTATCGCGGACAGAAACGGCGACGCCTAGGGACCACCGATCGTCTTGAGCATCGGCGAGCAAGTCACTGCTGCTGGAAACGCCTTGGGCCAAGGCAACGGTGGGGAGAAGGAGCGGAAGGGCGAGTACGGACTTGAGCATGAAAGTAGCGTCGTGGGAGGACGCTACGAGCTTTGGTCATCCGAACTTACAGGGAACTTACCAACGCGGGGTCCGGGGCCTTCCGTTCAGCGAAGGCCATCCAAGCGCGCCAAGATCCAGCGACTGGCTGTGGTCACCCTATGAGGTGGCTACCTCGTCATTGCAAGCGGCAGCGACGGCGGTCTGGCGCAGATGGGCTTGCGTGCCGAAGTCGCCTCTCGGGGAAGCGGCCTCGATACGGACATCCCCCCGCCAGTCGGGCACTGCATGGCCGACAGCCGAGCGTTGCTGACGGCTTGGTGGCAACCGCAATGGGCGCACCGGAACAGTGCACCACCAGGCAATTGAACCAGGGAGCCCGTTCCTGAGGATGAGGTCGCCTTGCACTCGCCACACTCCATAGTCAGGGCGAGGATGCGCTCCACATCGCCCGACGAGGCATAGATCGCTTCAAAGGAGCGGATAACGAAGGATGCTGACGTGGGCATCGCTGCTCCTGAACAGGGGGGGGCTGAAACGCAGCATCTCCGCCGGAGCGTGATGGGGCTGTAGTGACGGACCACCTCCTCTCCGCAGCGGATGCCCCGGCTCCCTGGCTCTGGCGCCCCCGAGCCTGCTCACCGGCTTCGGACCGGCCCTTGATTCGTCGAGGGGTCAAGGCGCACCGGTCCGCTGCAAGGCGGGTGAGGAAAGAGTTCCGGTGGCTTCCGTCTGCAGCCAGTGACAGAAGGCGTCTGTTGCGCTTTTACGACGTGCGGCGAGCGGGCGGACCGCCCAGAACGCATACGCATTAGGCAGGCTGCCGTCGAAGGGCCTAACAAGCCGTCCTCGCCGCAGATCTTCTTCTACCAGGGGAGCCAATCCCAACGCAACGCCGTGCCCGTTGACCGCTGCCTCCTGGGCTAGATAGATACTGGGAAACAAGGGGCCGGCGTTAGCGGATACGCCCTGCAAGGCAGCCGCCTGCAGCCACGCCGCCCAATCGGGAACGCCCGGACGTCCTTCAGCGCTTTGATCATGGATGAACGCGACATCGGCGAGATCGGCGGGCGATGCAATCGGCTTGCCATCCTTCCGTGACGTGCCCGGGGCGCACACCGGAAACACCGGGGCGTCCATCAACTTCTCGACCTGCACGCCCGGGTATGTCCCCAGGCCGTATCGGATCGCGACATCAACTTGGTCCTGGCCAACGTCGACCAGCTGATCGGTCGTCAAAAGCCGAACGTGGATATCCGGGTGGGCGTCGTGGAACCGATGAAGCCGGGGCGCCAGCCACTTCGCGGCGAAAGACTCCATGGTGCTGACGCGCAGGTGGCCGGGTTCAGCCGGTGCGGCTCGGTCCAGTGCGAGATCGAGCATCCCGAAAATCTCAGTGAGCGACGCCGCAAGGGCGGCGCCCTGCGGGGTGAGCGTCACCGTACGATGGCCACGCTCGAAGAGCTCGGTGCCCAGGTAGGCCTCGAGGCGTTTGACCTGATGGCTCACCGCGGCCGGTGTGACAAAGAGCTGGGTGGCCGCCTTCTGGAAGCTCAAGGAACGTGCAGCGGCCTGAAACGCTCTCAACGCAGTGAGGGGAGGGGCGTGGCGCGGCTTCATCAGGGGGTTCCTGCCAGCACGGATGGCCGATCTTATCAGGTTAGTTTTACTAATCTGAAGGTCAAATTTTCTCGTTTGTCGGCGTCTGTCCGTCCGTCAATCATGGCGGCCTCCATTCAAAGGGTAGCCGACATGCATCTGAAACCGCTGGGTCCGGACGTGTTCTTGTGCGTCGGCGAGGACCACCAATCCGTTGCAACCGTGTTCCTCGATGGCAATGACGCGCTGCTGGTGGATGCACTCGGAAGTGCGGCCGACGCGGCTGCGTTGCGCGTGCTGATCTGCGACGAGCTGGGGAAAACGGTGCGCGTCATCGTCGCCACCCATTTCATGAGCGACCACATCGCGGGGCTCTCGACCTTCCCCGATGCCATGGTCATCGCGCACCGCAACTACCGCCACACCTTCCTGTCACAGAACCGCCGTGTCGACGCGTTTTACTGCGAGCCGCAGGTGGTGTTCGACAGCGCGATGCGTATCCGCTGGGGCCGCCACGAGCTTCGCCTGCTGCACAACCCCGGCAAGACGATGGATCACATCAGCGTGGATGTTCCCACCGCCGACCTGGTCTGTGTCGGCGACAACATCGTGGGCAACATCGTCTACCTCTCAAAGGCCGACCCGGTCCAGATTCGAACGGCCATTGGTCGGGTGAAGCAGTTCGGGCGCGGCACTGTCGTCGGTGGGCACATGGGCCCCTTTGACGCCGCCGTGCTAGACAACGCACTGCACTACCTGGACCGGATCCGCCAGAGCGTGGTGGCGATACGCGCGCAAGGCGAGGGTGAATCGCTGGCGTCCCGGTTGGCCACCCTTCGGATCGGGGACTGCCTGGCACCCGGCGTCGAGGCAAGCGCGTTCGAAACGGCGTGGCATCTGCGCAATCTGGAGGCCATCGAATCCCAGGGCATCTTTGAGCTGGACACCTACCTGGCCCGCTCGGCGGATGTCGCATGAGCGGCGACGTGCCAGATGGCGCACGCATGGGCCGTCGCGTCTTTCTTTCCGGCCTCGCCGCTGGCGCCACGGCCGCGCTGTTGCCGGTCTCCCACGCCGTCGCACGGCCAGCGTCGGACGACCTGCGGATTCAGCGCCTTGCCTGGGCGGGCATTCGCCTGCAGCTGCCAGGCTCAACCCTGCTGATCGACCCCCTGACCAATGCTGCGGAGTGGGGCAGGGCACTGCCGGACGTCCTGGTTCCCGTTGAGGGCGGGGTGGGCGACACAACGGTCTTGCTGACGCACGTCCACTCGGACCATTTCGACGCCGGGGCTGTGGCGCAGGCACTCCGGAACGGCGGGAGCCTGATCTACCCCGAGGGAACCCATCCGCTTCCCATCCCTGGAGGTGCCCGGGCACGGCCAGCACGCCTTTGGGAGCCGCAGTTGCTGGGTGACTTCACCGCCACGCCGGTGCCCGCCTCGGACGGATACGGCGACACCCAGGCCTCCTGGGTGGTGTCGGCGGCCGGCCGCCGGATATTCCATGGGGGAGACACGATGTGGCACGGCCACTGGTGGAAGATCGGTCGTCAGCTCGGACCCTTCGACGTGGCGTTCCTGCCGATCAATGGCGCCAAGTTCGGATGGCGCAAGCCTGTCAGCGGACAGCCGGGCGTCCTGACGCCCGAGCAGGCCATCGCCGCTGCAACCGTCCTGGGCGCGCGGCTTCTCGTCCCAATCCACTACGGCATATCGGGGGTTGATGAGTATCAGGAAGTAGACGATCCTCTGGGCGCTCTGGTCAGGGTGGCGCGGGGAACTGCCATCGACGTCCAGTCAGTGCAGCCGGGGGCGTGGGTGACGTGGAGGTGAGGTCTTGCTGAAGCGTCAAAGCGCTACGCCAGAAGCATTAACCGTCACGGGAACTTGTATGAAGAAACTTGCCTTCGCCGTTTTCCTTGCTTCCATGTTTGTCTCTCCTCTCTCAAATGCGACGGAGGATTCAGCCCCGTCCCGACCCTCTCTGGACGCGCTGCAGCGCATCATTGAGTCCCGCAGTCCGGAGACAAAGGTCGCTAAGCCCGACCATGATCGGATCACTGCACAGCGCATCGATATCGTCGATGAGAACGGGGTCATCCGCATGACCCTTTCAGGCCGGACGCCGGCGCCGATCATCGATGGGATCCAATACCGCCGGGCGTTCAACGTTGCCGGGCTGGTGCTTTACGACGACAAGGGCAGCGAGCGGGGCGGCTTCGGAACCGCCGACGTGGCCGGGGGGATGGCCGTTCTGGCCTTGGATCACCCGGCGATGGATGCCATCGGCTGGCGCGTCTCGCCGGACGGCGAGGTGGCGTTCTCGATCAACCAAGCACCGCCGCTGCTGCGTGAGCCTGCCCTCGACAACCGCTTGGTTCCCGGGGTTAAAACGTCCACGCGCATCCGAATGGTGGTGGGTGCAGACGGTGCCCCTGCGATCGCATTGAACGACAAAGCGGACAAGACACGCCTGCGGCTGACCGTAACCGAAGAGGGGTACGGCGCCATCGAGTTCCTCAATGCAAAAGGGGAGGTAATTCACACGCTGGCGCCAGAGGCGGAAACGGGACTGGCGAGGGTGCAATAGGCTCCGAAGCGCAGCCGGTGTCCAGAATGAACTTTGCCTGGTGGGCAAGCCATGCTGGTTGACACTGTGACGCCCGAGGCTGGCCTCCTGCATGGAATTCCGACGCATTGGAATGAGAGGCCAGCAGCGTTTGGCAGCCTGTCTGCCTAATCTCAACCCCAAATTGGAGATCAAGCCATGAGCACACGCTGGAGCTACCTGACTGTTCAAATCGAAACGAATCCGATAGGCGAACCGAAGGGCGCTCCGAGACGAAGTGAATCGGCAAGGGCGGCCGCGCTCGGAACTGAACGACGCGGTCCACCTGCCGTCGGCGCCGGCGGTGCGGATTCTCAAGAAGGAGGTGCGAGATGCGCGCGCTGACACGTTGGGGCATGGGCATGATGCTGCTTTTCACCGCCACGCTCGCCCAAGCTGCGCCGCCGGCACAGACCGCTGCCGCCCTGCTCGATCATCTTCAGGCCGGTGAGGCTACCGCGGCCGAGGCGATGTTCACTCCAGAGATGGCAAAGGCCGTGCCGGCGGCGCAGCTGCAGGCCCTGTGGCAATCGTTCGGCGCGCTGCAAGATCGCGGCGCGGCACAGGTCACTGCGCGCGGCGAGGTGAGCGTGGTGACACAGCGGCTGAGGTTTGCGGTGGGCGACATCGACACGCAAGTAGCGGTAGATGCCGGCGGCCGCGTTGCCGGCCTGAACTTCAAACCGGCGACCGCACAAGCGCCGCCAGCGCCCCCAGTGCCAGCTGATGCAAGTTTCCAAGAGCTGCCTTTCGACGTGGTGTCTGACAAGGGCGCCCTACCGGGCACGCTGGCCCTGCCCAAGGGCAAAGGGCCGTTCCGCGCGGTAGTGCTGGTGCACGGGTCCGGTCCACAGGACCGCGATGAAACGATTGGACCGAATCGTCCGTTCTTGGACGTAGCGCGCGGCTTGGCCGCCCACGGGATCGCGGTGCTGCGCTACGAAAAGCGTACCAAGGCACGGCCGCAGGAGTTCAGCGGCAACGACTACACGATGGACGATGAAACCACCAACGATGCCGTCGCCGCCGTCGCCGGCCTGGCCAAGGCCCCGGGCATCGACGCGCACCACGTCTATGTGATGGGGCACAGTCAGGGCGGCATGCTGGCGCCCCGCATTGCGCAGCGCTCGGGCAAGGTGGCGGGGCTGGTCCTGTGGTCAGCGCCGGCCCGCTCGCTGCTGACCGTGTTGCCGGAACAGAACCGCTACCTCTTGGGCCTGGATGGGAGCATCAGCGCCGACGACCAGGCCATCCTGGACAAACTGGACGGGCAGATCGCCGCCGCACGGGGCACGGCACCGGTTGCTGCCAAGGACCTGCCACTGGGCGTGCCGGCGAGTTACTGGCGCGCGTTCGAGAACATTGATCCGGTCGCCGACGCCAAGGCCTCAGCACTGCCCATTTTGCTGCTCCAAGGCGGCCGTGACTTCCAAGTCGTGGATACGGACTGGCAGCTGTGGCAACACGGCTTGGCTCGCCAGCGCCAAGTCAGCTTCAAACACTATCCGGCGGTGAACCACCTGGGCGTCGCCGGCCAAGGCCCGGGTTCGCTGCAGGAATACAACACGCCCGGCAACGTCCTTCCGCAGCTTGTGGACGACGTGGCACAGTGGATTGAGGCACAGCGATGAAGGTTTGGACGGCGATGGTCGCGGATTGGGCCGTAGCCCGCCCACCTGCATAGCGGCTGCTGTGGTTGGTGGGTCCCGATGCTGTGCGTAGCGGTGATGCTTGCCGCTGGCATGCAATCGACGCAGCGCCCGCCATGGCCTCAGCTTCGCCTTGCCATTCTTGGTGCTGGTGACGGCGGGGTGGATCTGGGCGGGGCTGCAGCTTGCCCGGCTTCCAGTCCGGGCAATATCTGAGCGACCGGAGCAAGGCGTGCTGCTTGGTCACCGATACCGGCCGCGCGCTTACATTCGGCTGCGAGATGGCAGCGCTCTGTCGCTTTCGCCCTCTCTTTGTCCCCTCCCTCTTCCTACCCACGTCTTGCGTCTCTCTTGCATCCGGTCAATGAATGAGTCAGCAAGTTAGGTGGTGCACGGATGATCTCGACGTAAACTGGCTTGCAGTTGACTCTGAGCGGTCCGTGGCAGGAGAGACACGGGTAAATTCGTTTCAGGCGGGGAGGCATCGGGAAGAGGCCGACCCATCACGGCAATAGAAGATCCAACAATTGATACAACCTCGTGTCGAGCTCAGCGCGATTCGATTTCTTGGCTACGGCGCCAGTGGGCACCCGCAGTTCAGGGTCAGGCTCTCGGAAAGCGGGCGGGGCGCCCTTCGCAGTTTTTCCATGAATCGCGCGGGCACGTGGATCCATTTGGATTTGGACGGCGCTCGTCTGACATCGGCCTTTATTGGTCCCGCGATGGATCTGCAGGAATTCACTGCTAGCGTCGATCGGCCTGAGCTGGCGGCCAAACTCCACGCAATCGCGCAAGGGCTGGTAGCCCTTCCATGGCTGGTTTTGTGGGCATAAAAGTGCGTGGAACTTACTCTTTGGCGGGCCCCCTCATTTAAGGTGCTGTATCGCCTGCGCGTTCTGCAATGGGGCGAACTTGTTGGACGAGGGTAAGCAGTGTCTTGCCCGGCTCTTCAATCATGACCTCGTGAGCAGACTGTTCAAACCAGATGATCTGCTTCTCGGGAGCGGCGAGCTTGTCGGCCCATTCGGCGGCCAGTTCCGAAGACACGTTGTGGTCATGACGGCCCAAGAACAGAAACACGGGTGTGTCGATGCGACGCACCGATGACATGTCCAGGGTTAAGACCTCCGACAGCAAGTGCTCCATCGAGAAGTCGTTGCCGTTCCAGATGGCCGCGACGTCGGCATCCGAATACTCCGGGGAGAGCTTTATCGCTGCAGCTTCCGCATCGCCGCCACGGCGGTTGTGAACCATGCCCCCGTAGTGGTTGAGCCACTTGCGCTGTTTGAAGAGGCTCTGCAAGGGAACCGGCGCGGCGCCTTGCGCATACGGGGCTAGCTCTTGGAGCTCGGCTACTGCTTTCGCGTTTCCGTCCTCCTTGGCTTGGTGAAGGGTCCACGCCCACCCGCGCCGCTCGCTCTCCGGGGCGTTGGATATCTGTCCGATGCCGATGTAGGCATGCAGCCAATTGGGATGGCGTTGCGCGACCTCCAGGCCGAGGTAGCTGCCCCAAGAGTGGCCCAGCAGGAAGATCTTCTCCTTTCCGAACTCCCGCCGCAGCCATGCAACCATCTCCTCCGCATCGGCGACCATCTGTTCGCGCGTCATGGAGGGTGCTATCACGGACGGTTCGTTAGCGGCGTAGGTCTTGCCAGCGCCGCGCTGGTCCCACTGGACGACCGTGAAATACTCTTCCCAGCCGCGTTGAAAATACCAACTGGTGGGCATCGATACCCAGCCCGGCCCGCCGTGGAGCATGAGAAGCACTGGATTGCGACGATCCGACCCACGGATCGATACCCACTGATCGATGCCGCCGATGCGGACCTTCTCCAGCCGCTCCACGCCGTCGTCCGCAACCACTCGGCGGATCTCCGCGACCACTTTTACGGCATCGCTACGGCTTTCAGGCCACGAGGCGGCGGACGAGTCGAAAATCGCAAGCCCGGCAGCTGTCAGAGTGAGGAGCCAGAGGATTCGATTGCTCATTGGAATGGAAGAGCATGAGGGAACAGGTGCGAGTATTGTGACGCAATGGCTGCCGCCATAGAAGCAGTAGCCGAACGGGGGTTTTTTCGCTGGGTCACCTTGGTCAGGTGGGTGAACTGAGTAGCATCTCCGCCGTTGGCCGGTTGAAGCCGACGACGCGCTGACCTATGTGGTCACTAGCCAGGGTTAGCGGTACTCAGTTGCGATCCGTTGACGTGTAAGTTCCAAATCGGACTTTTACGCTTCCGTCGACCACATTGACCACGCCAATTTCCTGCGGGCCGAATTCGATCACTGCCGGCCATGAGTGGCGGAAGCCGATCGGCCATGCGGGTGGCCTCACTGTCTTCCAATTGGCACCGCCATCCTCGCTTGCGCTCACTTCGTTGGAACAGGAGGTGACAAACATGGTGCCGCTTTGGGTGGTCATGACGTGTGGGCCACAGCGCTGGTCCGCCAGCGGAGTGCCCAGGCCTGCCGGCCAAGTGTGGCCATCGGCGGAAGTCTTGTAGGAAACCGGACACTGCGGGTCATCCCCGCAGGTCTCAAGCACCATCAGGTAACCGCCGTCCGGACGCCGCGCCATCACAGGCATGCCAGGCCGGAGCAGACCGCCACCGGGTTGGTTGGCGATCGTCACCGCCTTGCTCCAGGTGCGCCCCCCGTCGCGGGACAGTTGCTGCGATACCACCTGGTTATAGGAGGGCTGCTCGTCCGCCCGGGTTTCGTCAGCGTAGACCACCGACAAGGTGCCATCTTCCAGGTGCGTGAACACCGGCTCCCACACCCCCCGGTCCTTGCGACCGGCAGGGGATTCGTTGCGTGTGATGGTGCTGAGGAACCGCCAGCTGCGCCCCTGGTCGTCGCTGGCATACACGTTCAATCGGTAAGACACGCCATCGATGAGCGAGCGCATCGCCAGCAGAACGCGACCTTCGGGCAGGACCATCAGCTCGCCGTTGTCGAGCTTTCGCTTGGGCTCTTCCACCCGGGAGAGCGGCGCCCACGTGCGGGCTTTGTCGTCGCTGACAGAGAGCTGCAGCGTGGTGGTCTCGCCACCGGGATAGCGCGTCGTGACCGCCAGCCAGCGTCCGTCCGGCAGCCGTGCCAGGCGGCCCCAGCCCGCATTCTCCGCATCGACCGTGGCCGTATCGGTCCACGTCACCTCGGCCGCCAGCGAAGGGAGCGCCACGGCTGTCAGCACGGCCAGCATCAGGGTGCGCAGGGGAAGCATCAGTTGCATGTCCATCACCAGTAAGTTGCGTACAGGGCCACCAGGATCGCCAGTACCGCAAGCGAGGCGACGTTGAATGACGGGGAGGTGGCATAGCCCACGTCATCGGTACGGATGCGGTCGCGGTCGCCACTGGCGCGGGTAGCCAGCGCAACACCGACCCCAAGCAGCAGGGTCGCCAAGAACACCACGCCCATGCGGTCCAGGAATGGCAGCGACGGCCACAGCAGCTTGAACACCAGCGATAGCAAGAACGAACCCACGGCGGCTGCCAGCGCGCCGGCCTCATTGGCGCGCTTCCAGAACAGACCCAGCAGGAAGATCACCACGATGCCGGGCGTGAAGAAGCCGGTGAACTCCTGGATGTATTGGAAGCCCTGGTCGAACCCGCCCAGCAATGGGCGTGCGGTCATCACCGCGACGATGATGGCGATGGAGGCGGCAATGCGGCCCACCCGCACCAGCTTCGCCTGCGAGGCGTCCGGCGCGCGCTTGGCGTAGAAATCCAGGGTGAAAATGGTCGCCACCGAATTGATCTTCGAGGCCAGCGACGCGACGATTGCCGCCACCAGCGCCGCGAAGACCAGCCCGAGGATGCCGCTGGGCAACAGGGCCAGCATGGTGGGGTAGGCGGCGTCGGGTCGCTCCAGATTCGGCGCCAGCATCACCGCGGCAATGCCGGGCAGAACCACGATGGCCGGGATCAGCAGCTTGAGGAAGGCGGCGAACACCACCCCTTTCTGGGCCTCGCGCAGGTTCTTGGCCGCCAGTGCCCGCTGGATGATGTACTGGTTGAAGCCCCAATAGCTGAGATTGGCGATCCACATGCCGCCCAGCAACACCGACAGGCCCGGCAGGTCCTTGTAGAACGGGTTGTCCTCGCTCAGGATCATCTCGAACCGCTCCGGGTGCTGCTGCCAGAGCTGCATGAAACCGTCGCTGACGCTGCCATCACCGATTTTGCTTAGTGTGATCACGGTTACCAGTAGGCCCCCCAGCACCAGCAGGCACACCTGCACGATATCGGTCAGCGCCACGGCCTTCAGGCCGCCGTACAGCTGGTAAGCCAGCGCGAACGCGCCGAGCAGCACCAGTGCAACGTCCTGGTTGAGGCCAGCAACACCGGCAATGGCAATCGAACCCAACCACAGGATCGAGGTGAGGTTGACGAACACATACAGGCCCAGCCAGAACACCGCCATGAGGGTGCGGATGCGGTTGCCGTAGCGCTCTTGCAGGAACTGCGGCATGGTGGTTATGCCATTGCGCAGGAAAATCGGCAGGAACCATTTGCCGACGATCAGTAGGGTGATCGCGGCCATCCACTCATACGACGCGATGGCCAGGCCGATCGCATAGCCCGAACCGGACATGCCGATGATTTGTTCGGCCGAGATGTTGGCTGCGATCAGCGAGGCGCCGATGGCCCACCACGGCAGGCTGCGGCTGGCTAGGAAGTAGTCCTGCGCAGACTTCTGCTGGCCGGCTTTCTCGCGCGATACCCACTGTGCAAGGATGAAAATGCCCGCCAGGTAGGCCAGCACGATGCTGATATCAAGGGTGGAAAGGCTCATGGAATCTCCGCGGAAGTCCCACGCGGTGCGCGGGGCGGCAAGCTGCTGGGGTCGCCGGCGAACCGGGCTTCGGGAAGGCCGGCGATACCGGCGTTTTCGATGGAGAGCAGGTGCCCGGCAAGGGGGTCGACTGCACGCGCGGCGGCATCCAGCCCCTCGTGCGCACTGGTGATGAACAGCGTGCGGTGTCCAGGCCCGCCGAAGGCCGGGCGAGTCGGTTGGCTGACCGGCGTGGCAATCGAGCGATCCTCGGTACCGTCGGGCAGGTAACGCACCACGCGTGCATCGCCCCACCGGGCGTTCCAGAGGCCGCCTTCGGCATCGACGGTGCTGCCGTCGGGCTCGCCCGGTTCGGCCTGCAGGTCAACGAACAGCTGCGCCGGCCCGAGCGTCTTGCCGTAATCACATCGCAGGATCTGCTTCTGTAGCGAATCACAGAAGTACATCGTGTCGCCTGAGGGGCTGAAGGTAATACTGTTGGAAATGGCGGCCGGCGGCAGCGGCAGGGTTTCCAAAGTAAGGTCCGCATTGAGGCGGAGGAACGGCGCTACCGCCTGCTTTGGGCCTTCGGCGGGCTCATGCAGCATGCCGAACACGAATCTGCCTTGACGGTCGCAAGCGCCATCATTGGCACGCGTATCGGTGGGTGCCAACCCACGCAGGTCCTGCAGGTCGCGGAATTCGTTGCGTTCGGGGTGGAAGAACGCCAGCCGGGAGGCAAGGGCGAGCAGCAGCCAACCGTCCGCTTCGCACAGCGCCATCGCGGCCAGACGCTCCGGCATCGGCCAGCGGGTGATTGCCCCGTCCTGTGGACGGTAGCGCCACAACTTCGACTGCTGGATGTCGGTCCAGTACACCGCCTGCTCGCGGTCGCACCACAGCACGCCTTCGCCCAGGGTGTTTCCCGAGGGAACCGCCACGCTCATCGCGGCGGTCACACCCAGCCTCCGTCCACGATGAAGTCCTGGCCGGTGCACATGCGGCTGTCGTCGGCGGCCAGGAACAGTGCGGCACGGGCAAGATCGTCCGCACGCAGGTAGCCCGGCAGGCATTGCGAGCGCCGCAGCTGCGCTTCACCCTCCGCATCCAGCCACAGCCGCTGCTGTTTCTCGGTGATCACCCAGCCGGGGACCAGCGCGTTGATGCGGATACGGTCCTGGCCCAGCTCGCGGGCCAGCCCGTTCACCAGCCCGTGTACCGCGGATTTGGCCATGGCGTACAGCGGGTAACCACTGTTCTTGATCATCCAGCCGGTCGACCCCAGACAGATGATCGAGCCACCGCCCAGCGACCGCATGTCCGGCGCCACGGCCTGGATCGCGAAGTACTGGTGGCGCAGATTGACCGCCACGCTGCGCTCGAAATCGGCCACGTCGGTGTCGGCCAAGGCATGGCGTGCGTCGTTGGCCGCGTTGTTGATGAGCACTGAAAACGGCCCCACCAAGCCACGGGCCTCGGCGATCGTGGCTCGGAAGGCCTCGATATCCGTGATGTCGCAGCGCAGGTAATGCGGTACCGGCTCAACGTCACGCAGCTCATCGAGCAGTGCTTGGGCGCCGCTTTCATCGATGTCCAGGAACGCCACCTTTGCGCCCTGCCGGGCGAAATGCTCCACGAAAGCGGCACCAATGCCGGTAGCGCCGCCGGTGATCAATACCGCGCGGCCCTTTAAACTGGGGTAATGGGTCATGGTCTTCACCGCGCTCACCACTCGGCCACGCTGCCATCGGCATGGCGCCAGATCGGGTTGCGCCAGCGGTGGCCTTCAGCGGCTCGCTCGTCGACGTAAACCTGGTTGATCTCGATGCCCAGGCCGGGGCCATTGGGAATCTTGACGAACCCCTCGTTGTAATCGAAGGGCGAGCGGTCAACCAGGTAATCGAGCAGGTCGTTGCTGGCGTTGTAGTGGATGCCCAGGCTCTGCTCCTGGATAAAGGCGTTGTAGCAGACCGCATCCAGCTGAAGATTGGCGGCCAGAGCAATCGGGCCGAGGGGACAGTGCAGGGCGATGGCAACGTCATACGCTTCTGCCATAGCTGCGATCTTGCGGGTTTCGGTAATGCCGCCCGAATGCGAGGGGTCAGGCTGCAGGATGTCCACCCCGCCCGCCTGCAGCACCCGCTTGAAATCGTACCTGGAGTACAGGCGCTCCCCCAGTGCGATCGGGGCGGGGGAGAGGGCCGCCAGTTCCGGAATCGCCTCCAAGTGTTCGGACAACACCGGTTCTTCGATGAACATCAGACCAAACGGCGACAGCTCACGCATGAGCACCTTCGCCATCGGCTTGTGCACGCGGCCGTGGAAGTCCACGGCCAGGCCGATATCGGGGCCGACCGCATCGCGCACGGCCTGTACGTTTTCCAGCACCCGCGTGACCTTGTCATGGGTGTCGACGATCTGCATTTCTTCGGTGCCATTCATCTTCACCGCAGTGAAACCGCGTGCCACCGCTTCGCTGGCCGCACGTGCGGTATCGGCAGGGCGGTCACCGCCGATCCACGAATACACGCGGATGCGGTCGCGCACGGGGCCGCCCAGCAGGGCGTGCACGGGAACGCCTAGCGCCTTGCCATGGATGTCCCACAGCGCTTGGTCGATGCCGGCCAGCGCGCTCATCAGGATCGGGCCGCCACGGTAGAATCCGCCGCGATAGAGCACGTTCCAGTGGTCTTCGATGTGCCGGGGATCCTTGCCGATCAGGTAATCGGAAAGCTCTTCCACCGCAGCGGCCACGGTATGCGCGCGGCCCTCTACGATTGGCTCGCCCCAGCCGATGATGCCGGCATCGGTTTCGATCCGGACAAACAGCCAGCGCGGGGGCACCAGGTAGGTGGTGATGGCAGTGATCTTCATGCATGGGGGTCCGTGTTGGTGCTGCTCCAAGCGTCGATGAACGCGCGCGCGCGGCGCGCCACTTCTGCTGGCGGGGTCTTGGGGGCGTACAGGGCCGAGCCGATGCCGAACCCGGCCGCGCCCGCTTGGCGGTAGGCCGCCATGCGTTCGGGGGTGATGCCGCCCACGGGCAGCAGCGCGGTGCCGGCGGGCAGTACGCTGGACCAGGCTTTCAGCACAGGCGGCGGCAACTGCTCGGCAGGGAACAGCTTCAATGCATCAGCACCGGCACGCAATGCAGCGAACGCCTCGGTGGGCGTGGCCACGCCGGGGGTGCAGCGCATGCCCTTGGCGTGCGCGGCAGCGATGACCTCAACGTCGGCATGCGGCATCACGATGATGCGGCCGCCTGCATTGGCCACGTCATCCACTTGGGCGGTGGTGAGCACGGTGCCCGCCCCGACCAGGCAGCGGTCACCGAGCTGCCTGGCCAGCAATTCGATGCTCTCCAGTGGCTGTGGAGAGTTCAGCGGCACTTCCAGGATATGAAACCCGGCATCGGCAAGTGCGGCACCGATCGCGGGGGCCTCCTGCGGGGTGAGCCCGCGCAGGATGGCAACCAATGGGAGGGGTTGCATCCAGGCGGTGCTCATGGGAAATCCTTCAGCGAGGGGGTTTGCGTGGGGCGCGAATTCCCTTCAGGTTGGCGCGGGAATCGGCAATCATGTCCAACATGGCCGCGCGCGCTGCGTCCGGCTGCTTCAGCCGGATCGCGTCGTACACGTCGAAGTGGCGCGGCAGCGAGTACTTGAAGTCCTTGGCAGTCTGCGCCGAGAGCAGGAAGAACGTGCCCAGCGCGGCGTCGATCACCGAGAACAACGAGCTCAGCAGCTCGTTGTTGGTGGCCTCCAGCACACTCTCGTGGAAGGAGAGATCCGCCTTGGCCCACGCGTCCTGGTCCGGCGCGTCGGCCATCGCCTGGTAGGCCGCCTTGATCTTGGCCAGTTGCGCAGGCGAACGCCGCTGCGCTGCCGAGGCGGCCGCCGCAGGTTCGATCACTTCGCGCATTTCCACCAGTTTGTCCACGAAGTCCTGGGTTGGCATCAGCGCGCAGCGCCACGCCAGGATGTCGCTGTCCAGCTGCTTCCAGAATCGGGGCTCGCGCACCCGTGAACCGGTCTTCTGCTTCGTTTCGATAAGCCCCTTGGAGCCGAGCACCTTCAACCCTTCGCGAAGGGCCGAGCGGCTCACCGACAAGGTTTGTGCCAAGAGCTCTTCCTTGGGCAGGTACTCGCCCGGCTTGATCGTGCCACTGACGATGCGCTGCCCGATCTCCTGAGTAACCTGATCGTGAAGGTTGCGTAGCTCGATCCGTTTCACAGAGGCCCCTTTGGCTTGGTGCTCCGCAGACTGCGGTCGCTCCTATTATCCGACAAAAGGGATGCGGCAGGTTGGCTTGCATTGACATGGGGGAGGGCGTCATCACAGTTTGAACCGGAAGCCCATGGCCACAGTCTTATCCTGGTAGCGGATGTCGCGCGGTCGCGTATCGCCACTGCCCCAGAACTGGTGCAGATTGTTACCCAGCAGATTGGTCGCCGAGAACACCACGGTGGCGCGAGGGGTCACGTCGTAGCTGATCGAGAAGTCCAGCGAGCTGGCCGGCTCGACCTGGTCTTCGGTTCCGGCCACGGTCGGCTGGGTGAAGAAGTCGATGTAGCGGCTGCGATAGCCGTAGGCCAAGCGAGCCGACAGACCGAAGTTCTCGTAGAACAGCACGGCGTTGTAGTTGTTCTTGGATACGTTCTGAAGCGGGCGGGAAATCACCGGGCCACCGATGAACTCCGGCGATTTGGTGTCGCCCTCGATGTAGGTGTAGTTCAGCTGCGCACCCAGGCCGCTCCATGCACCGGGCAGGAAGTCGAAGGTCTGCTGATACGCCAGTTCCACGCCCTGCAGATGGCCGCTGCCGGCGCTCTGGGGCGAGGAGAGCTCATAGTCCTCACCGGCGATGACCACATTGGTGATGTAGTTCTGGATGTAGCCATCGATATCGCGATAGAACACGCCCGCACTGGCATAACCCACCGGCGAGAAGTACCACTCCAGCGACATGTCGTAGTTGGTCGACTTGATCGGGCTCAGGTCCGGGTTGCCGCTGCTGGCCACACCCGCACGATTGACAGTGCCAGGGTTCAGCGAGATCGACGGGTTCAGCGCACCGAAGTCCGGGTAACTCAGCGTCTTCGCGGCCAGCACGCGCAACTGCCAGGCATCATTGAAGTGCAAATTCAAGCTGGCATTGGGCAGCGTATTGGTGTCCTGCGTATTCCGCGTGATAGCGCTGTAGACGCCGGTGCTGGCATCGAACGAG
Organism: Stenotrophomonas sp. 05L413; assembly: GCF_056397945.1. Classification (NCBI taxonomy): domain Bacteria; kingdom Pseudomonadati; phylum Pseudomonadota; class Gammaproteobacteria; order Lysobacterales; family Lysobacteraceae; genus Stenotrophomonas; species Stenotrophomonas sp. 05L413. The sequence goes on along the minus strand of NZ_JBFTOL010000001.1, from coordinate 107,626 downwards.
AAGGCATTGAGGTCGCGCTTGATCTTCTCTGCGCGCACGCCCACCAAGCCATCGACACGCAGGCCGAATACATCAAAATCGTACTTGGCTTGCACGTAGCCAGCCGACTTGCGTTCTTGGATGTCGAAGAAGCGACCGGGGTTTTCGGCAGCCAGGCCATCCGGCAGGCCGTAATAAGCACGCAGTTCATCCGCGTTGTTGATCAGGTAGTCGTAGCAGGGCGTGAGGAAGGACTGGCTCAGTGCCGAGTTGCCACGCTTGCTGCAGAAGAAGCTGTTCGCCGGGAACAGCCCCACCACCTGGTTGGCAGGGTTCGGGTTCGCGGTGATGTTGCCGGTGCCTGCGCCACCCGGCGGCGGCGTGCTGATTTCCACGCTGCCCTTGGCGCTGGCGTTGCGGTCTGCGTAGCGGAGGCCGAATTGCAGGAATGCGATCGGGCCGTCCAGGAAATCGAACTTGCCATCTCCTCGCCAGCTGTTCTCTTCACCGCGGGATTCGCCCCAAGTCTGGAAGAGACCATTCATATAGAACCGTGACGGATCCATGGCCGGGTCGCCCGCCAGGTGCCAATTCTGATGATTGCCCGCCGTGCCATCCCACACCGTTGTGATCGGACCGCTCAAGAACGTATCGATGATGAAGTTCTCATCGCGGTAATAGCCGGACGTGCGCGCGACCTCGGTGGAGAGGTGCAGCTGGTCGCCATTCCACTTGAAGCCGAGCGCGTTCTGAATGTCCTGGCCGCGCTGCTTGTGAGCCTGGGTACTGCTGGCCGCGTAGGTATCACCGGTCCAGGAACCATTAGTGGCATCGCAGATGGTCTGACCCGAGAGCGGGCCCGCCAGCTGGTTGGGATAGCAGTTGCCACCTACCTGCAGCCCGGTGGGCGGCACCACCCCGACCGGGAAGCTGAAAAGGAATGCCTGGTCATAGTCGTCGCGCACGTAGTCGTACAGACCTTCAACGTAGACCTCGGTGTTCTCGCTCGGTTTCCACTGCAAGGCATAGTTGAAAGCGCTGCGCTTCCGGTCGCCATGGTTGTAGTTGGTGCCCCAGCCATTGGGCGCAGCGATCAGGTTGCCGTCATCGGTCCGCATCGGCGAGCCGTCCGGATTCTCCAGCACCTTCGGGAAGTCGCCCCAGACTGCGTCGTAGGCGTAACGCTTGCCGATGTAGCCAAAGTTGACCATCGCACCGATCTCACCGGCGTCGGTGTCCCAGCGATTACTCAGCAGAAGGCTGGCCGAAGGATCGATGTCGCCGGCGTACTTACTGTGGGTGCCGGTGACAGTGCCAGCAATTTCAGCGCCATCGAAGTCGAGTGGCCGGCGCAGCTGGATATCCACCAGGCCGGCGATGCCGCCGAGCGGCAAACTGGCCTCGCTGCTCTTGTAGACGTTCAGACTCTTGATGGCGGTGGCCGGCAGGTTCTGGAACGCGTACCCACGACCGGAACTGCTGAAAATCTCGCGGCCGTTTAACGTGCTGATCACGTTGGGAAGTCCGCGGATCACAACGCCGGTGGTTTCGCCTTGGCTGCCTTGGGCGATCTGCACCCCAGTTACGCGTTGTAGCGCATCGGCCACACTGTTGTCGGGCAGCTTGCCGATGTCCTCGGCGACGATCGAGTCGACCACCATCGCCGCCTCCTGTTTGATCGTCTGGGCGGTCTGCAGGCTCTGGCGCAGCGCGGTAACCGTGACGGTATCCAAGTCAACGGCGGTGGGCTGCGCAGCCGGGTCAGGCGTGGCCACATTTACCGCACCCGTAGTCTGCGCCTGTACCAGGGCAGGCAGGGCAAGGGCTGACAGGATGGCCAGGGAGAGCAGGGTGCGGGAGGAATGGCGAGTCATGGCGGTATCTCCGGATTCCGGAAAGCGAGCGCGGCGGGTGGCCCGCCATCGGTCGATGGCGGGCCGTCAGGTGTCAGAAGGCAGGAACGGACTTGCGCGGCGTTTTTGCCAGGGTGCGGAACAGCTCCGCCTCTCGAGCGCGATACGGCGTGCCATCGGCGTTGAGCAGGTCGTGGAACCACACGGTGGGTGCCTCCATCGTGTACGGGCGCTGCCAGCTGTCCCAAGGGAAGCGGGTCTGGATCGCGCCGTCAACGAAGCCCCAGTTGATCATCCCGATGTTCTCGCGGCGGGCGATCGGCAGGATCGTGTCCACATTGGAGCCGGCGCCGCGGGCAAGCCACTCGGTGCAGATGAGCGGGCGGCCATACTTGCGCAGTTGCTCGATGCGGGACACAAATGCTTCAGGCTGCTCGTAGTTGTGGAAGGTGATCACGTCCGAGCGCTCCAGCTGCGTGCGCTGGATCGAGGTGAGCGAGGCGGCGCCCGGTGACCAGTCATCACCGATCCACACGCCGCTGCTGAGCGGCTGCACTGGCTTTTTGGCACGCGCCCAATCGAAGATCTGCGGCAGCAGCTCGGCGATGCGTTCCTGCTCGCCCTTCAACTGCTTGTCCATGTAGTTGCCGCCACCCGGGTTGTCCGGCTCGTTCCACAGGTCCCAGGCGAGCACGCGCTTGTCGTTGGCGAACGCGCCGACAACACCCTCCACATAATCACGGAAGTGCGCGTCATTGGCCGGGTCCACCAGCATGTGGCGGCTTGGGCTCTGCACCCAGCCGGAGTTGTGCACGCCGGGAATCGGGCGACGTTGCGGTCCCAGCACCGGATCCGGGTCCCAGCAGCTGTCGAACAGGACCAGCATCGGGCGGATGCCGTGCTTGTCGGCGATGCTCAGGAAGGTATCGACCCGCTTGAGGAACCCCTGCGGGTCCTGCTGCCAGAGCAGATCGTGGAGGTACACGCGCATGGTGTTCATGCCGAACTGCTCGTGTGCCCAGCGAAGCTCGCGGTCGATGGCCTCCGGGTCGAAGGTGTCGGCCTGGAACATCTCAAGCTGGTTGATGGCGTTGGAGGTGGTGTAGTTCGCCCCCACCAGCCATTCCTGCTTCGCATACCAGCTTTCAGCCTGCGCCGGCGTCCAGCGTACGGCTTCGGTCGCATGCGCCATCGGCGCAACGGCGAGCAAGGTCGCCAGCAGGAGGGAAGGCCACTTTCGCATGAGATGCATCTCCTTGGATCATGAGCTGCCCGTCCTGGCCGAAACCGGGAGGCGGGCGCTACGTGGTGGTGGTGCCGGCGCAGAGACCGGAAGGTGCGCAGGGCGCGGGATCAGCGGCGTTGCTTGGCAGCGCGGTCCGTAGTGAAGTCGTAGACGATCCGGTTCAGATAGGTCTCACCCGGTGCCAGACGCGCCGATCCGAACGCCGGTTGATTCGGGGTATCGGGGAACAACTGCGGTTCCAGCGCGATCGCATCGCCCTGGCGATACACGCGGCCACTCTTGCCCACCGTGCTGCCATCCAGGAAGTTGCCCGAATAGAACTGCAGCCCTGGCTGGGTGGAGAGCAGCGTCATCACGCGACCCGAGCGCGGGTCGTGGACGCGGGCGACTTCGCGCAGTTCACGCACCGGTGCCGTGCTGATGACCCAGTTGTGGTCGTAGCCTTGGCCGTGCAGCAACTGCGGTTCGTCGCCCCGGCGCAGGTCGCGGCCGATCGCCTTAGGCGTGCGGAAATCGAACGCGGTCCCTGCTACTGGTTGCAGCATCCCAGTGGGAATCAAGGTCGCATCCACCGGCGTATAGGCGCTGGCCGGAATGGTCAGCTCGTGCTCCATCGCCGAGCCCGATCCCTCACCGGAGAGATTCCAGTAGGAATGGTTGCTGAGGTTGACGATGGTGGGCGCGTCGGTGGTGGCGCTGTAGTCGATCTCCAGCCGGCCATTGCCCTTCAAGGCGTAGGTCGCGGTGACCGTGAGCGTGCCGGGGAAGCCCATGTCGCCATCCGGACTGACGTGCCGCAAGGTAGCGTGGTCCGGGGTGACGTCGACGACCTGCCAGACCACCTTGTCGAATCCCCGGGTTCCACCGTGCAGGCTGTTGGGACCGTTGTTGACGGGCACCTGGTAGCTCTTCCCATCGAGGGTGAAGCGGCCCTTGGCAATGCGGTTGGCGAACCGGCCGACGATGGTGCCGAAGTACTGCGGCTTGTCGAGCGTGGCTTGCAGGTCTTTGTCGCCCAGCAGCACGTCGGCGAACACACCCTCGCGGTCTGGCACTTCCAGCGAATGCAGTGCGGCGCCCAAGGTCAGGACCCGCGCCTGCATGCCGCTGCCATCGCGCAGCAAGATGGATTCCACTTGGGTTCCATCCGGCAACTTGCCCACCACCGTCCGCTCCTGGCCCTCAGCGACGCCCACTGCGGAAAGTGCCAGTACGCCGATCAATCCCGCCGTTTTCCCCTTGCCAGCACGCATTGCTCAAGACCCCTCTCGATGTCGTGGAGCGTACAAAAACATATAATCAGACAATACGCACGTTGCGACGCAACAAGCGTTCAATGTGGACGGTCAGTGCGCCGCGGCAGCCATCGCATGGATGGCCGAAAATCCGCGCACCACGGCGTCCGGCGACGCGGTCGGCCACGCTGCGATGCCGAGTTCGGCCAATGCCGCCTGGTAAAGCCGGTTGACCGGACCGGAACCGACCAAGGGCACTGAGGCATTTTTCAAGGAAGGAAACAGCGCCAACGCGTCGGCGATCTCCGCGCCGACCAGCAGGCCGCGCAGGTAGGAACTTGTCTGGTCGCGAGGCAGTGCACCCCGGATCATCCTCGCGCGAACGCCGAAGAGCAGGGCGCCCAACCCGAGGGGGCCGTTTGCCGCCGCGCGCACACCTTCGGCAAAGGCCGCCCCGGGTGTGCCGGGCCCCTCAAGCACGGATGCCAGCAGGCCGGCGCTGGCCAAACGGTCGAACAGCTCACCCGACATTGAGGTCATGAAACTGTCCACACGCCCATCAATGAGCTGTATCCACTTCGTGTGCGTACCAGGCAGGGCGACGATGGCACCCAGGTCGATGTTTCCGCCACTGAGCAAGCCCAGCAACTCGGTCTCCTCACCGCGCAGGACGTCGGGCGCACCGTCGACCGGGCGCACGCATGCCATGCCAGGCACGATGCTCACATCCAGCGTACCGATGCGGGTGGGTACCAGGCTCAGCGCGACCGCCTCCACGCCCGCAGGACAATCCACATAGCCCGCATCGATCCAACCAACGTTGGAGCCGATCATGCCGGCGGCATAGGCATGGCCGGCGTCGGGCCACCGTGCCCGGATCGCATCAGCGGCGGCGGCCATGCCTTCGCGCTGCAGCAGTGCCACTCCGGCGGGCGTTTCGTATGCGTCCAGCCGTCGTCCATCGATCCCGATCAGGTAGGCCCGCAGATTGGAGCTGCCCCAGTTGATGCCAATGATGCTGTCCGTGTGACGCTGGTGCATAGCGGATCCTCAAGGTGGACGGAGTGTTGCCTATTGTCCGATTATATGATTTGGTTGTGCGGCGCTGGCAAGCCTGTCAGTGCGACATTCCACGGGAGGGGAAGATGTTCAATGGCACGCTTCGTACGCTGGTGGTCATGGCGCTCCTGCAGGCATCGGGCGGCGTATCCGCCATAACGCCGGCAACGGACAATCCACTTCTACTGTCCGGGCCAGACCCGTGGATCACCCGCGAGGGCCAGATCTTCTACTACATGGGCACCCACGGTGACCGGCTGGCCATCCGCGTCACCACCGATCTCGCCAAGCTGGATGCTGCACAGGAAATCACGGTGTGGCGGCCACCGGCGACCGGTCCCAATGCCACCTCGATCTGGGCCCCGGAACTGCACCGCATCGAGGGCAAGTGGTACATCTACTACACGGCTGCCGCCAGCGGCATTGCCGAAGGGCAGGAAGACTCACACCGCGGCGTGTTCGTGCTCGAAAACAGCAGCGCCGACCCCACCACCGGCGAATGGCGCGACCGCGGTCGTTTGGCCACCGCTCATCCTGGGATCGATGGCACGACTTTCAGCACGGGAGGAAAGCGCTATTTCGTTTACTCCCCGTATATCGGGCCGGACAGTGTGCTGGCCATCGTGGCCATGTCCAACCCATGGACACTGACGGGAGCGGAAACCATCATCGCGCGCCCCGACCAGACCTGGGAGCGGCGGGGCGGCAGGCAGATCCTAGAAGGGCCCGAATTCCTCCAGGGCCCGAACGGGGACCTGTTTCTGACCTACTCAGGCAGCGCCTGCTGGTCCGATGATTACGCCATTGGCCTGCTGCACGCCAAAGCAGGCGCAGATCCCTTGGATGCAAAGGCGTGGTCCAAGGAAAAGCGCCCGATCTTGGCGAAGAACCCGGCCGGCAATGTATATGCGCCGGGGCATAACGGGTTCTTCCAGATGAGTGACGGAACGCCATGGATCGTGTATCACGCCAATCCGGGCCCTGAAATGGGCTGTACATCCGAACGTTCGCCGCGCGTGCAGCCCGTGCATTGGGATGAGGAGGGCAGGCCTGCACTGGACCTGCCTGTAGGGAAGAGCGCCAAAGTGCTCAAATAGCTACGGTGGGCGGATGTTCGAACTGACAAGAGCGCCCCAGGCATGGGGCTCAATACTCGGTTTATATCGGCAAACGCTTTGATGCTTGGATGCGGGCATTGCGCGCCGCGACCTGGCCTTTTCTTTCGTGACTGGGAAGCCGGTGGGTATAGGATGGTTGGGCGCGGGCCCGAGCACGCCAGCCCGGACTGAAAAGGAGATACCCATGGAACTGCTGCCGAAGGCGATAGCTGACGGGCGGGGCAAACTCTATGTGACCCTCCCTGAGTTTCGAGAAGCTTTTAGACAAATGTGCCAAGCGGTCGAGCAGCTCCCTAAGGCCGTCATTGAACGCGGCAGGGCTTTGGCCTACCCGCAGTTGCATCACGCTTGTGTTCAGGGCGACATCGAGCTGGTCGAAGCGTTGCTAAGTCGAGGTGTAGGGCCTAACAGCTATCCTTTCACGGAAGACGAAGGCGATGAGCCGCCTCTGGTTTGGCTGGTGATGGCAGAAGAGATGAAAATTGACGCGAAGATATCTGTTGCGTCCGTCCTGATTCGATATGGCGCGGATGTGGAGGAAGGGGATGCCCTCTCGTTGGCGCAGCAATTGGGAGACTGGCCCTTCGCAAATTACCTAGAGGAGGCGGGGCGAGGCCAGCCACAAACGGCTGGATAGGGGCTAGGCGAGTACGGACAGGGGCAGGTGCATACCCGAAGCGATAGCAACTTGGGATAGAGCCAACTCTCGCCGGCCCTTTCAGCGCCCCGAGGAACATCGGCCCAGGTGGGTGCGCAGCGCTACTCGCCATCCACCGCATAAGCAGCGTGCACCAAGGCCAAGTGACTCAGTCCTTGTGGCGTGTTGCCTAGCCCCTGTTCCTGGTGGGGATCCCACATCTCCGGCATCAGGCCTACGTCGTTCTGGACCCGGGCCAGCAGCGCGCCGAACAAGCGATTGGCTTCTTCCTTCTCGCCCAGCAGGCCGTAGGCCTCCACCATCCAGAACGCGCAACTGATGAACGTGCTTTCGCAGTCCTGCATGCCGCTGTAGCGCCACAGCAGATCGCCGCTGTCATCGGACAGTTCGCGCCGCATGGCCTCTCGCGTTGAGATGAAGCGCTCCCGACGCACGTCGCCCAGGCCGAAGCGCGAGGCCAGCATCAGGCTCGCATCCAGACGATCGCTGCCGGCGTGCATCACGTAGCTCTGCTTTGCCTCATTCCAGCAGTGCGCGTCCACCCAGTCGAGGATGCGTTCCTTCTCGCGCTGCCAGCGCGGCAGGCGAGCGGTGGTGATGTGACCGGCCTCAGCCAGCTCACAGGCCCGTCGCAACGCCATCCAGCATTCCACCTTGGACATTGTGTAGTGCTGCGCGTCGCCCAGTTCCCAGAAGCCGCTGTCCTTGCGCATCCAGTTGTCGGCGCATTCGTCGGCGAGCTCGAACAGCAGCCGGGCGGTGGTGGGATCGAGGATGTGGCCTGCTTCGATCATCCGGCTGGCCATTTCCAGCACGTCACCGTAGGCGCAGGTCTGCAATTGCTCGGCGGCGGCGTTGCCCACGCGGACCGGTTGGCTGTTGCGGTAGCCCGGCACGTCGATGCAGCGCTCTTTTTCGACCCGTTCGCCGCGCAGCGTGTAGCAAGGCGCGAGCCCGGGGCGGTGGCGGCCGATCGTGGTCATCAGCCAGCTGAAGCCGGCCTTGGCGTCGGGCAGGGCACCGACGCGCAGGAAGGTTTTGATGACGTATGCAGCATCCCGCACCCAGGCGTAGCGGTAGTCCCAGTTCTTGTCCCCGCCGATGCGCTCCGGCAGAGAGGTGCTCACGGCGGCGGCGATGGCGCCGGTGGGGGCGAACCAGAGGAATTTGAGCGCCAAGGCCGAGCGGATGACCTCGTCGCGTCGGCTGGCGTCGCAGTGAAGGTCGTCCACCCACTGGCGCCATTCCCGATCAGAGCGGTCGATGCGGGTATCGATATCGACCAAGGGCGGAACCGGGAGCACTTCGTCCTGCGAGGCCAGCAGCGCGATAATCTCCCGGTCGCCGGGCGTAAGGGTCACGGTGCCGCGGAGTTCCCGGTCATCGCAATTGCCGATCTGCACGCGTTCGGAATAGCGCAGCATCGTCATGACCGGGCCGGCGTGATGCACGCACCCGTTTGGGGTGTCGCTCATCCACGGCGTGCAGGCCCCGGCGCGCGTGCCGGGCTGGTAGAGCAGATCGAAGCTGACCTCTCCCTCGACGCCTTCCATCCGGCGAGCCAGCTCGGACCAGGGCAGCCGCCCGGCGGGACCGCTGTTGAGCGACTCGGTCACGCGGGCCAGGCCGGTGCTGGTGCGAACGTCGGTCTCCAACACATTGCTGTTGTCGCGGTAGCGCCGCTGCACCTGCTGAACGTCGCGGGCTTGGAGCACAAAACGACCGCCGGCCGGGGCATCGAGCAGGCGGTCGAGCAAGGGCGGTGCGTCCATGCACGGGGCGCACCACCAGTCGATGCTGCCATCCGGCGCGATGAGCGCACTGGAGCGCCCATCGCCAATGGCGGCGTAGGAGTGGATGGGCGCATACCCGTCCGCGTCGCGCTCGGCAGGCACGCTATCGGCATCGCTGGAGCTAGCGGTCACGGCAGCAGCATGCCGCCGGTGGCGCCGATCACCTCACCGGTGATGTAGCTCGATTCCTGGGTGGCCAGCAGCACGTAGGCCGACGCCATTTCCACCGGCTGGCCCGCCCGCTTCAGCGGCGTCTGCGAGCCGAACTCCGGAATGGCCTCAGGCGGTTGGCCGCCGGCAGGCTGCAAGGGCGTCCAGATCGGACCCGGAGCAACCGCGTTCACGCGGATGCCGCGCTCGGCCACCTGCTGGGCCAGGGCCTTGGTGAAGTTCACGATCGCCGCCTTGGTGGGGGCGTAGTCCAGCAGGTTGGGCGATGGCTGATAGGCCTGAATGGACGCGGTGTTGATGATAGTCGCGCCGGCGGGCAAATGCGGCAGGGCAGCCTTGCACACCCAGAACAGCGCATGCACGTTGGTGCGGAAGGTGGCGTCGAATTGCTCGGTGGTGAGGTCTTCGATCTTTTCCACGGCCAATTGTTTGCCGGCGATGTTGGCGACCACGTCCAGCCCGCCCAGCGCCTTGACCGCCTGCGCCACCAAGTCGCCGCAGAACTGCTCCTCCTGGAGGTCACCCGGGATGGCGATCGCCTTGCGGCCTTCGGCTTCAATCAGCGCCACCACTTCGGCAGCGTCGTCTTCTTCTTCGGGTAGGTAGCTCAGTGCCACGTCGGCGCCCTCGCGCGCGAAGGCAATGGCCACTGCGCGGCCGATGCCGGAATCGGCGCCGGTCACCAGCGCCTTGCGACCCTTCATGCGCCCCAGGCCTACGTAGCTTTCCTCGCCATGGTCGGCCGCCGGCTTGAGCTCATGAACAGTGCCGGGCGGGGTTTGAACCTGGGCCGGGTAGGTCGGCTGTGGGAACTGGGTCAGCGGGTTCTGCATGTCGTATTGGTTGCGGGACGTCATAGGAATCCTTGGGGGGAGGAGGGAGAACAGGCCTTACAGGGTGACCGCGCCGCCGGAGACGGTAAGCAGTGCGCCGGAGGTGTAGCTCGCGCTGTCGGCAGCGAGCATCACGTAGGCCGAGGCGAGCTCGGCCGGCTGGCCGGGACGACCGAACGGGGTCTGGCTGCCGAACTGCTCAACTTCCTCTGCGGCCATGCCGGCGGGAATGAAGGGCGTCCAGATCGGACCGGGCAATACCGCGTTGACACGGATGCCCTTCTCGGCGAGAAGACCGGCCAGGCCGATGGTGAGGTTGGCCACCGCGCCCTTGGTGGCCGAGTAGGGCAGGATGTTGGGGGTCGGCTTCTTGGAGTTGACCGAGGCGGTGTTGATGACCGAGCCGCCGTCCTGCAGGTGCGGCACGCACAGGCGGGTCAGGTTGAAGACGGCATGCACATTGGTATCGAACGTCTTTCGCCAGTCGTCCAGGGTGATGTCGTCGAAGGATTCGTAGTAGCGCTGATACGCGGCGTTGTTGACCAGAATGTCCAGGCCCCCAAGTTCGCGAGTGACCTGCTCGATAAGCCCTTCAGCCTGGGCGTCGTCGCTGATGTCGCAGGGGCACAGGACGGCCTTCTGGCCCGCCTCTTCTATGAGGGCCCCAATGCTGGCGGCATCCATCTCCTCGCCCTCAAGGAACGCGATCGCCACATCGGCGCCTTCCCGGGCGTAGGCGATGGCTACTGCCGCGCCAATGCCGCTGTCGCCGCCGGTAATCAGGGCTTTCTTGCCTTTCAGCAAGCCGTGACCAACGTAGCTGTCCTCACCGTGGTCTGGCCGAGGGTCGAGCTTGTCGGTTTTGCCGGGAAACGACTGCTGCTGCGCCTTGAACGGGGGCTTCGGGTAGTTGGGCACGGGCATTGGCTGAGCCTCTATGGGGTTGAGGAAAGGTCAGTGTGCGGACGCCCTGGTAAACGTTGCGGCCCAGTGGTGTCGATGCGATGTGCAGGGGCCGGACCGACCGGAGGGTCAGAGCGGGTAGGCGATGGTCGTCATGATGCTGTTCTCGGCTTGGCGTGAATCAAGCCGGGTGTGCTGGACGACGACCGGAACATCGGATTCGATGACGCACGAAAAACCCACGCCACGGGGCACCGGGGCAGGCACCTCAAGATCGTTGAAGCGTTTGTGACACGTGCGCCGGGCGGGGACGGTGAAGCGGTAAGGGCCCTGCGGGTCGCGATCCTCGAAATACAGGGTCAGGGTGATCGCCGCATCGGTGGAACCGGCGTTGAGGATGCAGCAGGTCTCGTGGCTTTGCAGCTCTGGTTCCGGCCCGTTGCTCCACGCAGGGATGTAGCCCTCGGCGATAGCCCAGCACCGCCGACCGAGGGACGTCGGCTCACTGAGGCTCATCCGCGACGTCCTCTTGGCTTGGCGCCCCCGGCAGCCCATTGTGTGATGAGGGCAGCACTGCCGACGGCAATGGCGTCTTCCACGGCTCCTGTGCTGCTTTGACCGTAGCGGGCGATCGCCCGCATGCGCAGGTTGAAGGTCACGTAGGCCATACCAACGGCGGCGCCAGCACCCAGAAGCGCGCCCAGCTTTCGCTGCCGATGGGGAGCGAGCGCCGCACCTGCAATCATCCCGGTAGCGACGCGCGCAACCATGCCTGCCGGAACGATGCGGTCCGGGGCCGTTTTCATCTTGTCACCAACGAGCTCTCCGCCTGCCAATGCGAGCATCCCTGCGGAGGCAAGCTTGTTGGCCAGAAGGCGAGGGGCACCGTTGTCGGCGGGCAAGTTACCGCTCCGCGCGGCATTCGTCACTGCGGCCAAAGGGGTCATCGCGCGCATTCCCGCGACGGCTCCCATCAAAATCGAATGGATCAAGGCCATCTGGCTCTCCTGAATAGGGTGGAATCGCCGGAGCTGGCCCTCAGGGCTTTGCCGGACGCTCGTAATCTTCCGGTTTGGCGGTGTGCTCCGCCTCAGGCATGTCCTTGTCTTTCCACGTGGCGTCATCGTTTCGGAGCTTGTCCGGGGTGTGCGCTTTGTCCTGGTCATCCACATCGGCGCCGGGATTGAGGGGGAGTTTGCTCATGGGTCGCTCCGTGTTGGTGTCGCCCTCTATGCTGCTCCCGCCGCCATGAGAACGGCGTTTGGGCGGGCTCCACATTTTCACCACGCTGCGGTCACCGCCTGGCTACGTCCACGCGGGTATCTGTTCGTCGTTACGGGCGGAGGACCTTACGATGCACGGATCGACCAGGGAGGGCCTGCGGTGATCGCAGTGATAGTGCCGGCCCACAACGAGGCAGCAGACATTGGCCGCTGCCTGGAATCAATCACCGTGGCTGCCAGGCATCCTGGACTTCGAGGCGAGCCCGTAGTTGCAGTCGTGGCGCTGGATGCCTGCACCGATAAAACGCCTGACGTGTGTTTGCACCACGGTGCCGTGGCCATCTCGATTGAGGCACGGTGCGTGGGCGTGGCACGTGCGGCGGCTGCCAACCATGCGCTGGGCTTGGGCGCGCGCTGGATAGCCAGCACTGACGCCGATACGCATGTCCCGTCTGACTGGCTCTGGAAACAAGCGAACTTTGGGGCCGATGCGTTTTGCGGGGTAGTGGAGGTGCGTGACTGGCTTGATTACCCGGCTGCCGTGCGCCAAGCATTCGCAGGGCGCGAGCATGCGCGCGAAGGCCATCGCCATATCCACGGTGCCAACATGGGTGTCAGTGCTGCGGCCTATCGGGAGGTGGGCGGCTTCCCACCGCTGGTCACGGGCGAGGATGTGGCGCTGGTTCAGGCACTTCAGCGCTCAGGCGCAATGATCGCTTGGCGAGCTCGACCAGTGGTTACCACAAGTGCCCGCCGGTCAGCCAGGGCACCCCACGGGTTCAGTGGCTTCCTGCGTGCCTTGGAGCGCGAAGTGCTCGAAGCAGGTGCGGGGTTGTTGCCATCGCGGGAACTGGCGCGATGACGACGATGCCGGCTGACTTGCTGGGGTGGGCAGCCACGGCAGTGCTGATTGCGACGCTGTCTCGACAGATCTACAAGCAGCAGCAGGCCGGCTCGATGGAGGCGGTATCGACGTGGCTTTTCGTAGGTCAGATGACCGCCTCGGTGCTTTTCATCGCCTACAGTGCTCTGATGGGGTCCACGGTCTTCGTAGTCACCAACACCCTGATCCTCATCACCGCCGTGGTTGGCCAAATCTTGGCTGTTCGCCGGCGACGGCGCCACTCGTAGGCTCAGCATTCCGAGCGCAGCCAACAACCATCAAACGGATTCGGGCCACTGAGGTTCACCCACTAGGGGCACCCGTAAAAAGGCGTTGCTCACGGGTGAAACTTGCTTGGGTCAGCTAGCAAATCGCCAAACTGGCCGCGCTGATACAAGGGCAGTTGCACCGGAGGTTGGTAGCGAGCGAGTGTGCTGGCCTTCCCGCGCAGATGGGCGATCGCTTCGCGGTGCTGGTAGAACTTATCGAGAACAGGCACTACGTCAATTTGTCGTGGTGCGTGACCTGTAAGTAAGGCGATGTCGCTATGAGAAGCTCCGCTCGCACTCAAGTTGGTTACCAGTGTGTGCCTAAACGCATGGAATCCGATGCCTCTTCCAAATCCTAAGGTCTTCATATATCGACCGAACTCAGCAACCAGAGTCTGGCTGTAGTGTGCGTTTGTCTCACCGGTTTTGCGGTTCGTCCCAGCAGATAGATGAGGGAATAGACGATGGTGGCCTGTCGCTCTCACGTCGTCGACGTAGTCAAGTATTCCAGCGTCCAACAGCGGCTGTGCGATGGGGATGATGCGGGTGCATCCCTTGCCCTTCATGCTTTGACGACTGGTCCGCTTCAAGCGAGGGTTCTTGGCCAAATCCTCGTCCTCAGTCTTTTGAAGAGAAAAGCACCACTGTCCGGCGAGGTCTACTATATCGATGATCTTGAGTTGGCATACTTCGTTGACTCGGGCCCCGGTGAAGAGCCCGATCATGGGTGCCCACCACAGCTGTGGTTTCGTTGCCCATGGAATGAATGTCGCCCAGTTGAAGATCGACTGAAGGTTTTCATCTTCAAAGTAGCGAGCTGGGTTCGAGCGCCGCACCATATCGTCCTCGGCCGGCTTCTTAAACGCTCGCATCGGTGATGAAGGGATGGCTAAGGAGTCCTCGAGGTGCCTGAAGAAGGACACCAGGAAGCGGCGGTGGCGCTCCAGGGTGGCTGGGGCGAGTGGCTCGGTGCCCATCTTTCTTCCAGCTTCAATCACTTCGTCGAAGGTGAGTTTGGATAGGAGCGGATCTGTGGTGACGTTCTTCGGAGCCCAGCGCAACAGTTCCCACATCTTATGGATGTCTTTGTAGTCGATGCGGGCGGCAGAAATGTTTCCGCAGGTAAGCACGAGCAATTTGAGCGTGCGCGCGGTTACTTCAACGGTCTTTGGGTTAAGGTTCCTTCGCTCCATATCCCTCAGGTAGTCGGAGATTTCGGTCTCCAGCGGCCTCGCCGGTGAACCCATTGGCAGAGGTTGGGGCCTGCGAGAGCCGCTTTTATATGCCCGCTTGTTCGCGGCATTTTCGAGGCCAGCAACGATGCACTCGTGAAAATTGATTGCGGCCTGCCTACAGCCGAGCGTCACCCTATCGACATGAAAGTCTCCCGCTTTGACTCCCTCAAAAACAATGAGGCCATTCGAGAAACGGGGGTCAGCGGGAATATTCGTATCGGACATGCTTCACTTCCATTGATTTCAATGGAAGTACCAATAAGTCATCGAAGTAAATCGTCAATCGATTTGAGGAAAAATCTATCCGATCGGTCATTGCTCTATGCGTTGCGTTCCTACCGAAAAACGTGCGCAACTACCGTCATTCCCGTTACCTTCTTAAATTATTGATTTAAAAGGTTATTTGCGGGTGCAAAATCAGTCATTAGTGTACTATTATTGCTTGGAACAGCCCTAAACGAGCTAACAAAGGGCTATTTTAAACTGAATGGAAGATAAATTAAGTGGTGTGTTGTTAGGGTTCTTCGGTGTTTGTCGGCTGCTCCGTCAATTGCTAATGGTGCGACGCCTAGCTGCAGGTCTTGAAATTCGCTCGCCGGAGTAGAAACACGGCAGTCATTACCCCTTTCGCCCGCGCGACAGCTGCAGAAACGCGAAGTTCGGCTCGTGGGCCGCAGGCCGGACCTACCTGGCGCCGAGTTGTGCGGGGAGTGCCGCCGCCAAAGYGGCGTCGCCGTTCACCAGCCCATTCCAGCCCATTCCAGCCCATTCCAACCCGGCTCCAATCCGTTTCTCGGCCCTTCAGCACAAGCTTGAGCCCGGTAGGGTCGATGATCAGGGTATATGGTCGCTCGCGGCGAGTCGCGACAGATCAAGGTGCCCTCATGCTGCTGCGCGACGTGGTGGTTCTTAGGTGGTGTAGCACCCCATCAAGTAGCAACAGCTAGAGCCTCACGCCCAAGGCGTCGAGAGTTGGCGTGGTCATGGTCCCCGTGACCTTGATGCCGTAGGTCAGCTGGAACATGCGAAGCGCAGACTGGGTCTGGGGCGATAGGGCCCCATCAATCGCACCAGGGTCGTAGCCCTTTGAATACAGCGCGGCTTGGACTCTCATGATGAGCAGCTTCAGCTGATCTGCATCTCGTCGCTCGCTGTCGGGCGCGGCCAGGGTGCTCGGTTGAAGCGTCTGGGCCTTGTGCATGTCGTCGCTGGTCACGGAAGGTGTCGACTGCAAGCTTTGGTGCGTAACCGAGGAGCCACTCGAGGTCGCGCCCGACCGAGTCCGAGACGCTGGAGCTGTGTAAGTCGAGGGCGGCGGGGTGTAGGTGGATGGTGGTGGTGTATAGGTCGCCGGCGGCGTGTAAGACCTATACGAGCTTCCAGAGCCTGAGGAGTGCGACCGATGGGAGCTATGGGATCGATGCGAACTGTGGCTGCGATGACCGGCATACAGGTTATGCCGGCCCGCATTGAGCGAGGTGCTGAGCACGGTCGCATACTTGCTGTCCATATGCGCCAAGGTCGACAGGTCTGACGGGCCTTTGGGCGGCTCGGTTGCAAGGGCGCCAAGGGTGGCTCCCACAATCATGAGTGCGTTCGACATCGGTCAGGCGTCCAGGATGGGGGCTACAGCGCGGCTCGTCCAAGCCGGCGTCACCCAAGAGAAGAACCCGCCGCAGCGATCTTTCACGCTGCAAGTGCTGCAGGCGGGCAGGTAGTCGTTCTTCCAGGTCGAAATGCTCTTCGCGGCGTGGCCCCAGAGGCTTCGTTCGATGGTGCAGAGGGGCAGGTTGTAGAGGGACACCGGAATGCCGGCCATGTCCAGGATGTCGACGGCATCCCTCAGTATTTCGGAGTAGTCCGTAGGGTCGGCCCATAGATCGCGTTGGTGCGCTTTCGCGAACCCAACAGGCTCAATCCCCATGAGGGCCACGTGCTCCACGAAAGGCAGGTTCCGCCAAATGAAGCGAGCCAGCTGGGCCAGACGCTCAAACGTAGGCCGAACCAGCACCACGCGTATCTCCACGCGTTGCCGGGCGGCCTGGAGGGCGTAGAGGCCCCTCAACGTCTCTGCAAACGCCCCCTCGCTTTGGACCACGTAATCGTGCAGTCCGTAGTGGTCACCGTACAGCGGGATCCCCCAGCTGAGGTTTGGATGCAGCCCATCGAACTTGGCGTGGAGCGAAGGGTCGCGAAGGCGCCCGTTTGAGAGGATGTGGACGTGGGTATCCGGCAGGGTCTCGGAGCACCGCTTAACGACGTCGACCAAGCCATCTCCAAGAAGGGTGGGCTCGCCCCCGCTGATGGCCAGCGACGGCTCGTCAGGGTCCACCAGCTCAATAAGGTCAAGCAATTGCCTGACTCGCCAGCCGTCCTCCACGTCTCGGGGCGGCTGCGAGCACATCAGGCAGTAGCTGTTGCACCGCTCGGTGGCAAAGAGGACGTTGCCATTGTCGCCGCGGCGATATCGGACAGCGACCCGTTGCCGAATCGGGTCCAGCTCTATGACGTCACCACTTTTGGTAATGCGCGAGTCGCCCTCGAGACTCACCCAGGGAACCGTGGCAGGCCACTTGTGGCCATCCGGCGGGAGCAGGGCACCCCAAGGGAGATCGAGCAGCTCTGTAGCGGCGGCAAAGTCTGGTGTCGCCCGCAGATCGAGTGCCATCCTTGAGACCGGCAGACCTGAAGTTGAAAAATCGCTTAAGTCCACAACCTTCAGTAGCGGGGACCCGGGAGTGACTGGAACCCGCGCTTTCGTATCAAGCGGCAGCATCCTGCGTCTCCTCTGGCTCGGTCTTGGGAATTGCCCAGCTTTCCATCAGTCGTTTCGTGTCCCGATCTGCCTTCTCGTAACGCTCCAGAAGGAAGTCGAGCAGACCCATGTTCCTCCTACAGAAATCACTGGTGGGTCGGTGACCCATCGGATCGCCCTGACGGGCGTAATGCTCGATCGGATCGGCGCCGCATAGGGGAACGTAGGCGCAGTCGGAGCACGTTGGCAGTGCCTCGGCAACGCCGTCATCGAGCAGGCTCGTCATTGCTGGAGAGGACAGCCAGGTGCTGACGGGTTGGGATACGCTGCCGATACAGAATGTGCGATCGCCCATGGCCGCAAGCATCCGGGCCTCGTCCGACGGATAAACGCGGCCGTCGTAGTCGTAGATGATGGCACCCAGGCCGGCGCCCGACGGGGACCTCAGGTCCACGTAACCATGGCCGAACGGCGAGAGCAGTTGCGAGAGCAGCAGAGAGGCGTAAGTCTCATCGATGGCATAGCCCCCTCGGTTGACCGCCATGAGGTGCTCGAATGCCCGCTTGTAGAAGACTAAATAGTCTTCGGTTGTGTAGCCGGTTCTCGGGGCACTTTTAGTAGCAAAGCCATAGGGGCTCAAAGGCCTGAGCGAGATGGAGTGCAGGCCGAGCTTCCGATACTCATCGATGATGGCTTCGGGGACCTCCAGGCTTCGCTTGGTCAGGGTCGTCAGGGCCGACACCGCGTCTTCGCCCAGCCGACGCCGACCCAGATCGATCCCTTGGATGGTCCTCGCGTAGCTGTCGCGGCCTGGTCTGGGCCTGTTGGCGTTGTGGAGCCACTCCGGGCCATCCAAAGACGTAGAGAGCTTGAATCGGTGCTCCTCTAAGAAATCCAGCTGGGCTTCGGTCAAGTCGTGGAGAGTGGACGCCAGAACGAAACGCAGGCTCCGGTTCTCAAACCGATTGCGCTCGACGATAAGCAGCGTGATGGCCTTCACCTGCTCGAAGTTAAGCAGAGGCTCGCCCCCTTGGAACTCAATCGTCAGTTCCTGGCTTGGCCACTCGAACAGCCTCTCAACCGCCTGACGAGCATGTGTTCCCGCCATGTCGAACTCGGTGGCGGTCGTCTGCTGGCGGGACACCTGGCAATAACTGCAGGTGTGGTGGCAGCGCAAGGACACCACAAAGATGTGCAGGGCGGGTCCGCCCACCAAGTAGGACTTTCGGCTTCGGTATTGGCTGAGCAGCGGGGCGAGTGAGCTTCGGCTCGTCTCCGCAACGGCAAGGTGCCGGGCCTGCAAGTCGGCGAGCAACGGCGAGTGGGCCGGAAGTTCGTGGGAAACGAAGCGCTGCAGGTCTTCCATACCCATGAGCAGCCAATCGCCCGCCATTGAGGAGACGAACGCCTTCTGAGGGTCCCAAGGCAGCCGCCTGAAGCGCATCGGCAGCAGTTGATAGCCCGGTGAAGGGCTGAAAGCCTCCCTTGGCCTGAATCTCACGACACCACCGCGCCGGACGGCATCGCTTGGGTCAGTGCGGCGCGAACCAGCTCTTGCTGGAGGCCTTGAGTCTCAACACGCACCAGGGCGCGAAGGCGCTCATCCAAAAGGTCGTTGAAGAATTGTGCGCGCAGTTCTTCCGCCGACACCGGACTTTGCCGCGGCTGCAGAGCAACCACCAAGTCATTGCCTCGGACAAAAACCTCGACGGCACAGCTTTTGGTATGGCGGTGGGCGGCCCTGGTGACCACCTCGTCGCTATACAAACTGCGATCAATAACAAACTCCGAGCGTTCCATTGCCCATCCCCCTGTGGATCGCGTAACTCTGCACCTGGGGTGGATGTTTGACAAGCGCCCATCTTGGGACGGGCAACTGAATGCGCGTCGAGGCGCGGGCAAGGTGGCGCTGGTCTGGCCGGCGAGTGGAAAAGGCGGTGTGTAGCCGTGAGGGGGGCGTTTGGACTACTTGCTTCGCTGCGAGTTCGAGCGCAGTTTATGGCCGTCACCAGCCGGTGACTGACCTGGAGAGAGGAATATGGCCAAGAACGAAAAAACCAGTCCGAAGGCAGCGACCGCTGCCAGCAAGGTTCTGAAGAGCGGCAGCACAGGCAAGAACTCCAAAACCGCCGCTGGCTCGGCTCTCAGTCAGGCCCCGGACAAGGGCAAGAAGAAGTAGCCACCAGGCTGGCCGTCCAACCTGGATGGCCAGCACCTAGACTATTGACCTCAGGCTGCTGCGATAACAGCATCTAATTTCGCTTGGCCGATAGAGCGCGCATCCTGCCGCACGTCGCTATCGGTGCGGCTCTGTAGGTGGATCAAGAGCGCGCCAGCCAGTTCCGCATCGTCCAGAGCCTCCGCACCGGCAACGAAGACAAGCTCCGCGACACGTTGGCGGCGGCGGGCGTGTTCCCTGCGTTCGGCTTGCTTGGCCTTGGTTGCTTGGCGATGAGTTGCCAGTAGTTCGCGTGCCTGCAGCTGCGCCAGACGCGCCGTCGCCCGCTGGATGCGCTCGTGGTAGGGATTGGTTTTGATCATATGGGGTTCCTTTCCTCAGTCTGTTGAATCAAGTCAATCAAAGAAAATGCGCTCGTCAAGCACAGCCTGAGTGCCTCCTGTACGTTGTGCTGAATTTCTGTTTTCTCCGTGAGAATTAGACTCAAAAGAATGAAGCAAGAGCGCACCTATGCGTTGCCGTTGGCAACGCGTGCGCAAAGGGCTGTCGCCCCTTGGACCCCAATCGCTTCGCGCTTGCCAAAGTCGAAAGCGAGCGCATAAAGAGCCGGGCATATCCACTTCTTGGAGCGCCTTATGGCTATCTATCACGCAAACATCAAAACGATCAGCCGGTCAAAAGGACATTCGTCCATTGCCGCGGCTGCCTACAGGGCTGGCTTGCTGCTCTCCGACGAGCGCACCGGGCAGCGGCACGACTACCGCCGCCGCGATGGCGTTGTCGAAACCCGGTGCATGGCGCCAGTCGGGTCGCCCGCGTGGGCCCTGGATCCACATCAGCTTTGGGTAGAGGCCGAGAGGGCAGAGCGGCGCAAAGACTCGACTGTTGCCAGGGAGTTCGAGTTCGCATTGCCGCATGAGCTGGATGAAGACCAGCGGTCCAGCTTGGCCACTGACGTGACTCGCGCCCTTGTTGAACGCTACGGCTTCGCCGCACAGGCCAGTATCCACAGCCCTGGATCGAAGGGCGGGCTGAACCATCACGTCCATATCCTCGCCACAACACGCCGCATCGGCCCCGATGGCCTCACAGACAAGACCCGCGAGCTGGACGGCGGGCCTACCGGTCGGGAAGAGGTGGAGTGGGTGCGAGCCCTGGTCGCCTCGAGCGTGAATGCGCACCTCGAGGCGGCAGGCATTGACGCTCGAGTGGACCATCGCACTTTGAAGGTCCAAGCAGAAGAGGCGTTGGCCCGAGGCGACCTTGCGGCGGCAGCGCTCCTCTCGCGTCAGCCAACTCGTCACTTGGGGAAGAGCGCCGCCGCCATGTTGCGCCGAGGCTTGGAGTCTGGGCGGGGCGAGATCAACGAGCAAATTGCATTGGATAACCTCCACGGCTTGGAGCGGATCGCGCGAGAGTTCGACAAGGAGGCGTGGTTCCAAGGCCAAGGGATTGCAGCCGAGGGCTACGGTGAGCAGCCTAGTGGCCCACGGAAGGGCAAGCGGCTTCGATTCGATCTGGCAAACGGCGGCGGTGAGGTGGAACTGTCGCCAAGGATGCTGGCGAAGGCGAGGGACTATGGATTGTTCGGCTCAGATCCGGCTGACCAGCCCCCGTTGCCACAGCGCGTGACGAGCCAAGAGCTTCTCGAGGGCATAGTCGAGACGTGGCGTGAGCTGGTCAGCGCCGGCGCCGAGGCGGCTCTGACGTGGACGCGGAGGGTGGTCGAGCACGCGGCAGCAGGAGCGAGCGCCTTTACGGACTCCAGCGCCGTGTGGACCAAGCTGCGTGAGGTGCTGCGCTCGATGAAGCAACTGAAGCACCGACTCTCCGCCTACAGCCGGCGCCAGCAGGCAGAGCGGCGCGCCATCCGGCTGGTGCACATGGCTGAGCAGTCTTGGGAGGAGTTCAATACGAACCACCCCAGGCCCGGTTGCCCATGGCCCGAGCACGAGTGGAGGGCACGGAGAGCGCGGCGATTGGTCGCTCTGGAGAAGCGGTCGGCTGAGCTGGAGAAGGCCCGCAAACTCACTACGCCGGAAGAGAGGGCTGCGTGTGACGCATCGGTTCTTGAGAGCCAGGCGCGGCTGGAGGCTTGCAGCGATGCCTTGGCCAGGGATGGCTTAGTTGAGGCTCTGCCTCCCAACGAAGGAGTCGCGACGGATATGACAGGCGTCGATTTCACCGTCAGACCGCCCGGCTCGCGCCCTTCTCCACGTTTCCACTGAAGGCCATGCTGGGGACTCCCTGGAGTGGAGCCTCATTTCCAAGCTGGATGAGTTGCTGAGGTGCTTGCTTCGCCGGCGCCCGTAGACATTGGATGCCTATCCCRGCCAGTTGGGAGGGCATAGAAGCACTCACGCGCCACCACTTTTCCGCAACACCAGAGAGGGCGACCCAGGGACCCTATGAATAAGCATAGCCCTGTTCCGACCCGATCGTGCTGCGTATGCGGGTGGCAGAGGGCCGGATATGGAGTCGCGAATAGACGGGAGCTGGGGCATCAGTAGCGTCCTATACCGCTGAGTGCCGGGCGGGGTATGCTCCACTAAGCAGGCTTAGGCGGTGCCTGGGTGTAATCAAGCCGGGGGATCTATTCCCCCTCTAGAATGTCCGATTCAGGGGAAAGGATATGGCAGAAGAAAGGATGAAGGGCTACCCGAAGATTCCGCGAGCCAACTGGTTTGCCATTCGGGAGCGTTTCAAGAGCAAACCTCCTGGTGAGGTGACGGCTTCGTATCTGGCGTCCGTGTTGAGCATCAATCTTCCTTCTGCCAAGAATTTGATCTCCCCTCTCAAAGCACTGGGATTGATCGGTGAGGACAACAGGCCTACTGATCTGGCTTTCGACTGGAGGCACGACGATACCTACTCAGAAGCCTGCCACAGGATGCTGGATGCGACTTATCCCCAGGAGCTGCGTGATCTGTTTTCGCAACCGGATTCTTCACCTCAAGCGGTAGCGACTTGGTTCAGTCGGCATACCCGCGGCGGGGACGCAGCGTCCAAGGCGAACGCGGCAATGTACTTGCTCCTGCTTGAAGCGGACTTGAGCAAGAAGGAACTGACCAAGGTGAGAAAGCCGAGTGCCGCCGAGCAACGGCCGGCCGGCCTGAAGGCAGCTGTTCCAAAGTTCACCCCGCCGGGAAAATCCGTTCGGCAGGCGACTAATTCCAAGCCCGTTGTGAATCACCCCACGGATTTGGAAGCGGCGGAGGTTGCGCAACAACCGAAGGGCGGCTTCAGCCCGAAGCTGCATGTGGATATCCAGATCCATATATCACCTGACAGCTCGGCGGAGCAGATAGACAAGATCTTTGAGAGCATGGCAAAGCATCTTCCTCTCAAGGGATGAGTGGGATGGACATTGAGTCGGCGCTTTCGGAAATTCGAGCACTGCAAGGTGAGATCCGGGGCAAGAACCCCCCTCCCGAGGAGGGGGGCACCAGTTCCCAGGACAACATCATCAACTTCGCGCTCCTACGAGGAACGCGCCCCTACCTTGAACGTATTGCCCATCAGATCAATGGCTCTTACGAGAACGGCTGGTACGATGCCTCCGCAGTGATGATTAGGCGGTTGGTGGAAACGCTGATTATTGAGGTTTACGAGGCGAACGGAATGGCGTCTGAGATTAAGGACGCCGCCGGTGATTTCCTGTTCCTGCGCGACTTGGTGTCGAAGATTCTTGCCGAACCGAAGTTCAGCTTGGGGCGAGCCGCCAAGCGGTCACTCACCGAGCTGAAGGAGGCGGGTGACAAATCCGCCCATAGTCGGTTCTACACGGCCCATCGTCGCGACATTGAAGGCCTCGCCGGGCATCTTCGTAACATCGTTCAAGATCTTGTCGCGCACGCAAGACTCAAATGAGTCTGTCCTCAAATTCTATCTTCTTGACTGCTTTTCAATGGTCATAGCAAGTCGGCGCTAGCTTCATCATCTGGCAAGCACTCCAAGTCCCTAAGGTTGCGCTGGCTCACACGGTTGCCAGCCGCTTCACACCCGACGCTCCTGGCGCAAGCCCCATCTCTGGCGGTATTTGTTGTAGCGCTCAGAGTATTGCGATAGGGCCGGGACACGGCGCGCATCGTATGTGGCTGGTTGAGGGCCAAGCGGCTGCCCTATTGGTTTGATCCACGGTATGACTACGCTTCCGATCGAAGGGCTCCGCCCCAGAGAAGGCTGAGTCGTGTCCCTTCGACACGGCCTTCGGCATACTTTTTGATGGCCTGGAGCAAGCTGATAGCAAAGTCAGAGTGAGCGTCGGCAAACCTCTTTGGGCAAGTGCGCCGTAAGGACGCCGCCAAATGCAGAAGCGCCCCTTCTTCCGGGGCGCTTTCGTTATGACTTAGCGTGGGAGTTAGTGGCTGCGTGGTGCCGGTGCTGACCGGTTGGCCGGGTCGGGGGACGTGGCGCCCTGGGCGCTTCGCCTGGCGCGCCATTCGTCTAAAGAGGGCACCACATCACGTCGGATAACTGCTTCCATCGTCTTGGGTCGAGGGGCTGCTGAGGCGCGCGGCGGTGTTGAGCCGTGGAAGCGGCGCATCAGTTCAGCTGACACGTTCAGTGCTTCCTGGATATCTTCCAGCCGCTCCGCCCATGGGCGAGCGCGGTTTTGGCAGACAAGCGCGCTGACGATATGACTTGCGATTCTAAGTTGAGTTTCTTGGGGCATGGTGGTTCCTTAGATAAAAGTGACCCATTCATCTAAGCGCCGCTCAGGAACTTCACAAGCCCATTATTTAAGTGGTAAGTCACAGTTGCAGCTTTTAGCCAGCGAGATATCCGCTCGGGCTTCACCGACATCGGCAAGCTGCAGGCCACCCGCTCCGCATCGCGCTTTTGGTGCTAGATAGGCATGCCTACCAAAACTAGGGCGCGGTTGACCCCTGCTGCCATCGCGCCGAGTTGTCCTCGTCCATCCACATTGGCCGGCCGATCACAAAGCCTTGGATCCGCCTGGGTCCCCGTTAGGCGAGCCATGCAGGTCAGCCCTGACGACGCATTGCCAAATCTTAAGCTCTAAGTCTATGGACCTTGCACCAATGGCCCCATCGCCTTGCCAGGCAGGGGGGTTGCCACCCGCGAGCAGCTCGCCCCCGCGTAGTTGTCGGAGGGCTGGAAATCCACGCGCCATGACGGATATGATCGAGGAAACATCCAAAGGAAACCTGCCGAAGAGGCTTTCTGCAACGGATAGAATTGGTTAGATCGGTGGTGATCCGATCCCACTCTCTCCGCCAATGATTCCAATGAAACGCTGCTGTCGTAAAACTGTTCGCCAGAGATGCCACGGCAACCCCCTACTCAAGTGCGGGGTAGGTGGGGTTAATGGGCCGCACTCGAATGCCGCGACTTTGATGTCTAACTCGACCAAGGCAGCCAAACAGTCAATGGACTTTCGGAAGTCGACGGGTTGGGGTGCAACTGCATTTTTTCGATTGTTGCGCCGGGTGCATCATGGTTTCTGGACTGCAGAAGAATCGGGAGTACAGCGTCCGGAATCACACGGCGGCTTCGAATGCGGAGTTCATGAAGCGTCTGTCATGGCCCAAAGCGTTTCGGCATTTCTCGCCACAGCAACAACTGAGTAGAGTACCCAGAGCGTAAGCTCCCCCGGCCGCCAGACACCCGATAAGTAGAGCTTTCTGGCATCTCTAACCAGCTAGGAGGTTGCATGCGCACATCAAAATTCACCGAGACGCAGATCATCACGATCCTCAAGCAGGGCGATGCAGGGCTTGCGGTGAAGGATCTATGTCGCCAGGCCGGCATCAGCACGGCGACGTATTACCAGTGGAAGAGCGAGTACGGCGGGCTTGAGGCGTCCGAGCTTCGTCGAGTCAAGGACCTCGAAGCTGAGAACGCCAAGCTCAAACGCACGTATGCGGAAATGGCGCTGGACAACGCGGCGCTGAAGGACCTGATCGCAAAAAAACTGTAGGGCCGGGTCAGAAGCGTGAGGCAGTGCGTTTCCTCACCGAGGTGCACGCGCGCCCCCTGAGCCGGTCCTGCGATTATGTGGGTTTGTCTCGTGCGGCCTGGTATGCGCCGCCACTGGACTGGACCGTGCGCGATGCGGAGTTGATCTCGGCATTGGCCAAGCTGGTCGAGGAGCGGCCCAGTCGAGGTTTCTGGAAGTGCAGCGATCAACTACGCAAGAAGCGACCGGACTGGAATCCGAAGCGTATCTATCGGGTATACAAGGCGATGAAGCTCAACCTGAGAAGAGCGGCCAAGCGCCGTCTGCCAAAGCGCGAGCGGGTGCCGCTGTATGTTCCAAAGCATCCAGATACCGTCTGGTCCATGGACTTCATGAGTGACGCGTTGGCCTGTGGCAAACGATTCCGAACGTTCAATGTGATCGACGACTTCAACCGCGAGGTGCTGCATATCGAGGTGGATACATCACTCAACTCTGGTCGCTTGGTGCGCGTGTTCGAGCAGCTCAAACGTGATCACGGATTACCGCAGGTTCTACGGTCGGACAATGGCCCTGAGTTCCTGGGCGAAGAATTTGCCCAGTGGGCCAAACTCAGCGGCGTGGCGCTGCGATACATCCAACCTGGCAAGCCCAACCAGAACGCCTTCATCGAACGCTTCAACCGCACGTTCCGTGAGGAGGTGCTGGACCAGCACCTCTTCGCACGCCTTGAGGACTACGTGAGGCAGCGCATTGGTGGATGATCGATTACAACGAATTTCGTCCACATGACTCGCTCAGCGGCATGAGCCCCGTCGAGTACCGTAACGCTCACACCAGAAGCTCTACTTTAGAAATGTCTGCTTGACGGGGGAGCTTGCGCAATGAAACGTTAGTCCACCGATACTGCACGCGTTCCAAGACCGACTTGTGCGTCTTGAACCAGCTCGCGCTCGAAGTCAGTTAGTGATGCGACACGTCCAACATCAAGTTGTCGTAGTTGGTCAATGGCTTGATCAACCGTGTCATGATGACCGAAGTGTGGACGCAATTTCTCTGCGATCTGGAGAGGAATTCCATACTCATCCAGTGCAACCAAACCACTTGTCGTGAACATGTTCTCAATCTTTGCGGCATACACGGAGTAGTCCCCCGCTTCGCCATTCCGACTCATGTAGACGGCGCGCTGGATGCGGTCGAGCACCATTAGGTAGCGGGGGAAGTGGAAGCCAGCCCAAGTTCTGACGAAATCCAAGACTTCCTCAACTGCGCGGTCGGCATCTGGAGAATCTTGGTCGGCAAGCTCAAGAGCGATCAGGCGCCTAACGCTCTTGGCTGATGCCAGGCGGCTCATCTTCCATGCGAGTTGACTTCCAGATAAAACTGCCCCTCCGATCCGCTTCTTCCCAATCAAGAACTTCCATATCAATTCACAGGCGTACTTCAATTGCCCATAGTCTGGAAAGCCCTGCCAAAGTAGCATGCCCAATCCTTCGTTGCCGGCCGCCAACAAGTGCCTGGCGAGGGCATTTTGCGCGCCAGGGTCTATTCCTGAATTTCCCCGCAAAACGTCAATGGGCAAGAGCGAGCTTTTCTGAAGCGCGGTCATGCGGGCATGGGATTCTGGCGTCAGGAAATCTTGGTCCAGCTGAATGAGCAGGGAGTCTGGCGTACGGTCATCTTGATTGACCAGAGGAATGTCCACCAGCGGCAAGTCCGCCTGAGGCGGAGCGTTGAACAGGTACACCCGGCCAACATAGTGCCGCAGCATCCGTCCTGATCGGCCTCGGATGTTGTTGAATGTAAAGAAGTCGAACTTCTTTAAGGCCACCTTGTTGTCAAAAATGACAACATTCTTTGCTTTCGTGTTTACGCCTTCAATTAGCGTTGAGGTGCAAACAAGATAGGGAAGTCTACCGTGATTGAATTGACGTACAGCGTACTGCGCGATGGCGCGCGGGACCTTGCCGTGGTGAACCCCCACGCCCGTCAAGAAACCGCGAGCAACTGCCCAGTCGGGATGATAGTTCTTGGCGAGCCAGTCATAGGCGCCTTTGAGTTTGGGCTCCCTCGTGCCCAATCCAGCTGCCGCTAGGGCCGTTGCAACTCTTCGCGCGCTTGCGGGCGAAGCGCAGTAGATGAGGGTGGATTCATGAAGCCCTTGGCAGAGTTCTACGAGTGCCTTGATGTTGTCCCCGTCCTTCGGGCTGACATTGATCTGCTCAGTCACTACGGTTGCGTAGTCAGTGTCAACGAACATAGACCCTGTCAAGCTCGAAAGCTGAGCGGAGATTTCTCTGATGCTGGGTCCTAGCATGTAAAACTGTGCGCCGGTTTTCAGTAGGCGATGCAATGCTTGGTTTAGCAGTAAAGCGCGATCCGGATCTTGTTTAGGGTCTAGTTTGTAAAATTCATCGATAACGAAGAGATCGATTGAAGGGAGCGTGTCCACATCTAAGACACGTTCCTGGGTCATCACAAAGATGTTCTTGGAAGAAAGTTCCTGCGTGGGATGGGTGATCAGCTTGAAGGTGTTTCCGAAGCGTTCCGCCAAGCGTCGCCTGGTCTCATCGATCAGCGCAATAGTCGGCACCACAACGGCAACATTGCGGTAGCGCCCCGAAGCGACTAGCGCATCAATTAGTAGACTCTTTCCGAAGCTCGTTGGGGCACTCAGAACAATGCTCTGACCAGCAACCAACCTCTGGTAAATCTCGGCCTGCTTACGGTGTAGCACCACGTCTTCCATGCCAGTGGGGCGATGCGCCTCCAAGGCAAGCTCCTCTCGGACACTGAGCTCTTCATTGGCGATATAAGGAAACAGACCTCGCGCGCGTGCCAAGCTCTCTACGATGACACTGCATTGCCCGAAGCTGGCTTTGTTCTCCAGCGCATACAAAACAGCCTCTTGGACCGCAGTGTCGTCGAATTCCCCCAACTCTGCTCGACTGACAAGAGATGCCAGGTGCTGGGTGGCACGGAAAGGGTCCGCCTGGATGGAGGCGGGATCTGAAAACTGAAAGACGTCCGATGTCATAGGGCTTTCATTGCCTCAAGCTTCTGATGCAGGGCTTCTACCAGAATCTTCTTCGTTTTCAACGGCACCAAGAAGAGATGAATGCGGTGTGGGACACTGACAACGAGCCTGTCGAACTTTTCCTTGATGGAGCGCATTTCTGAGACCAAGGCCTGTCTGTATGCTTCAGAGGATGCGTCATGGTCGGCGGTGGCCTGGCCGTCGTAGGTGAGGAGAACAGGGATGCAAAAAGCTTCGAACACTTGGTCTAGCGACGTTCGCTCATTCAGCAAGGCTAGAAGTTGCCGCCCATGCGGCCAATCTCTATCAACCTTGTTGAGAATTGCGACGAACTCGCTACGTAGGTAGTCAGCCATCAGGTGCTGCTCCAGCTCCTTTGTCACATCGCGAATGGCAGAACCAATCTCTTCGTAAAATTTAACCTCACCGAGCCAGAGCTCAAGTCCTGTCTCAGAGGGAACAACATGGACCGCGTCGAATCCCTTCACCGTGTCATTTGCGGAGTCCTTGTAATAAATTTTAGACACCGCTGGCAGGGTTCCCATCGTCGTTTTAAGAATGACGTGGAGCAAAAGCTCACCAAACTCGCCCCTGTTCTTGAACTTCCCTGTGCTGTAAACCGACTTTGCCGCCTTCCTGATCATTCGCACCGCCGACTCGTGGCCGATCTGGCTGTACTCACTGTAGGTAAGGCAGAAGTCTGGAAGTGATTCCATTAGATAGTCGACCAGCGCGGAGTGCCGCCACGTCTTCCCTTCATAGCCTGCACATAGGCCTGAGATCGACCTATCGGAACCGATTTCGTGCAATACGAGTTCTAGCATCCTTGATTCTCACGGCTTGAGACGAGCCGCCCCTGTGTTCACAATAGCAGAGGGGTGGTCTTTTCCGTCAACGGCATCCATGAGCACTGATGAGAGCGCTTTGGGGTCCGTCTGGAGGTCGCTCATCTGGCGTCGCGCGACGTTTCTTGTCTTGTCCGGACGCTGATGCGGAAAGCACTCACCAAAGCGCTTTGGCGAGTGCTCATGAGGTTAACGAGGGCTCTAAAGGCGGTGACACCAAGTAACTACGCTCATATGAGAGCGTG
Source organism: Stenotrophomonas sp. 05L413 (assembly GCF_056397945.1). Taxonomy (NCBI): domain Bacteria; kingdom Pseudomonadati; phylum Pseudomonadota; class Gammaproteobacteria; order Lysobacterales; family Lysobacteraceae; genus Stenotrophomonas; species Stenotrophomonas sp. 05L413. The sequence goes on along the minus strand of NZ_JBFTOL010000001.1, from coordinate 78,184 downwards.
TTGGTTCCACCGGAGCGCCAGGTCAGAGGTCTGCCAGCTTAGGGTTGGAACTAGGAAGATGGGGCGCTGCGGCGAGGCGATAGTCCTGTGGTGCGAGGCGGCAGCCGAAGGCTTGAGAGGCGGGGATGACAGCCAATCTCAATCATTTCCTCGTGGCGCATGCGCTGCCACATGGGCAGCCCAATCCGACTGTTCATCTATTTGCAGAGGTCGTGGCTGGGCGGAAGTGATCGACAATGCCCCAGACAATGCCAGCGTTCGTATCCATTCGAGCGGAGTCTTCCCCGATCCACTGGCGAAGCTCGCTAATCAACCGACTAGGGACGGGGTGTTCCCTCACCTTGTCCATCGTTCTTTACTGTTCTGGAAGGTCGCGCTTTGGTAGACGCTTGCATATGAACGCATGCGACAGGGCTTGTTGATTTGCCGTCCCATCACTTTTGTTCATTGTTTTAATGGCTGTTGGGTAGCGGACTTCTAGCGTTTTATGAGATGGCTCGGACGTCAGTAGCCTATATTGTTAAGATTTGATTAAAGCTGGTGTAGTTTAGTCGCTGATGTCTTCTCTCTGCACCTGCGCAAACCGTTTGGTGCTATAGCTATCAGCAGTCCATAGAGGCAGAAGGCCATGACCGACAAGAACGATCAGCCCAGCGGAACCGCGAACGTTCTGCATCAGATGAAGGCCTACAGAGCGCTATCCGAGGAATACGGTGCCGAGGGTGCCAACTTGCTGGGTAGCAAGAGCCTGGAGAGAAACGGAGTGACGGTTCCCCCAGAAGGAGTGGGTCATTGGGCCCGGATCAACGCGGCTGCCGAGCAGGGTCGGATGGATCTTGAGTCGGAAGGGGCCGTGGCCGCTTGCAAGGTCAATGCGTTGGTCGGGGCACTGCTTGTGAGCAACGTCCCAGGATCTAGCAGGGCGGAACAGATCCCGGATGAGCTGGACAAAGCCGTGGAAGAGGAAGAGGATTTCGCGGACGAGGACGAGGACGAACGCCCGGACTTCGGCTACGAGGATGAGGAAGACAACGACGAAGCTGCTCTAGATCACATCCATAAAATCAGTGAGAACGCCGGTGATTGAGGTTGCGAGTTGCCGTCAATTTCGGGGACGGAAGGGTAAGGTTAGAGTTGGACACTCCCTTGGACACACTCTGCCGAAGTCTAGGTCGAATGAACCTAATAACGTCAAACGGTTGGTTTGAGCTGCATAGTGCCCCTGTTCCGTCTACAGGGGCTGAGAACGGGAAAACATTGACCGGAAACCTGCCAAACGGGTTTCCGTCAACCGTTGGACGGGGCAGTGCTGGCAGCGCTGCTACGGAGAGGCCAAGGCGCGTCCCCGCCGAGTCGCGCCAGGAGAGCGCCCCATGACGCGCTTGTACGCACGACTGAAAGCAGCCTGCGACGCGTAGCCAAGACGCTCTGCCACTACCTCGATGGACAGACTTTGTTGGGTCAGCCATTGACTGGCCAATTGCATACGCAGCTCAGTCACATATCGCAGGGGCGCGGTTCCAATCACACTCTGGAACCGGTCTGCAAAGACAGACCGTGAAATGTTGGATTCCGCAGCCAGCGCTTCGACGGTCCAGTCACGCCCGGGGTCTCTGTGTAGAGCAAGCAACGACAGCGACAAACGAGGGTCGCGCATGGCCATGACCAGGCCGGCGGCTCCGTCGCAACCGCGCTCGACCCAGTCACGCACGATCATGGCGGCGACGGCATCCGCCAGCCGGGCGAGTATGCCTGCATAGCCAATACGTCCGGAGCACACCTCGCGCTTCATCGCGTCGACCATCGGCAACAGCCCAGGGAACGCAGCGGCGTTGCCATCGGCCAACATCACGGCCGGCATCAACTTGCTCAACCCTTGCATGCCACCGAGATCGAACAGCATGCATCCGTGGAAAAGCACTGCGCTTGGCACGGCATGTGTACTCGGGCACGTGTCTATCCCGCTCACCGTGTCACCCAGTGGGGCGGCCTCTATCGTTTCCAGGCACTGGACGGGATGGTCCTCGCCCGACACCAGTGCGTGGCCTTCTCCGCGGGGAAGAAGCACGACATCCCCGGCGGACAGAAGGTGTTGGCTGCCATCCGCGCCTCGAAGGATCGCACTGCCCACTGCCAGGTAATGGAAGTAGGCATGGCCTGGCTTCGGGGGAAATCCAAGTCCAAAGGTCGGCCCGGTCTGGATGCGTCGGTATTGGACGCCCTGCAGTCGCATGCCGGTCAGCAGCTCGCTGATCAGGTCGGAGGGCTGGGGTGGAACCTGGCTCATTGCGACGGCCCGGGGTTTCGATCAAAAATATAGGTTGGACAATCATAGATCATCCTGGCCTGGCTCCCTAGACTCTCGGCTGCACGAATGTACTGGGATCTGTGATGAGCAATAACGTAGTTGATGCCGCGAACACGCCTGATTCTGTGGACAGGGGTAGCGCGGAGCCGTCTTCATCGGCATGGGTGGCCGTGTTTTCGCTGGCCATGGGGGTCTTTGGGCTGCTCACGGCGGAATATCTGCCCGCCAGCCTGTTGACGCCGATGGCGGCGGACCTGGGGGTGTCGGAGGCGCTGGCCGGTCAAGCCGTGACGGTCACTGCTGTAGTGGCGCTGTTCGCTGGCCTGCTCGTGCCTCGGCTGACCCGCTCGATCGACAGGCGCGTGGTGCTGTTGAGTTTCACGGGTCTGATGATCCTTTCCAACGCCTTGGTGGCGTTGTCTTCCAGCATGGGCGTCCTCCTGGTGATGCGCGTCCTTCTGGGCATTGCGCTGGGCGGTTTCTGGAGCATGGCAGCGGCCGTGGCCATGCGGTTGGTGCCGTCACAGCGCGTGCCTCGCGCGCTGTCCATCATCTTCAGCGGGATTGCGGTCGGCACGGTGGTGTCGGTTCCTTTGGGGAGCTACCTCGGCGGGTTGCTGGGCTGGCGCAGCGCCTTCTGGGCGGCGACGGCGGTAGGGGGACTCACGTTTGCGTTCCAGTGGTTCACGCTGCCCCGAATGGCGCCGCGCAAGGCGGCGACCCCTGAGTCGGTGGTGGGGCTCCTACGCCGGCCGGGTGTTGCAGTCGGAATGCTCGGTTGCGTTCTGGCACATACCGGTCAGTACTCGCTCTTTACCTATATCCGCCCAACGTTGGAGAGCTTGGGGCAGATGAGCGCTGATGGACTGGCGCTGATTCTGCTCGGCTTTGGTGTGGCGAACTTTGTCGGCACACTGCTGGCCGGCTGGCTCATGGAGCGCAGCTTGAAGGTCACGTTGGTGATCATGCCTGCCGTGGTTGGCGTAGCCGCTCTGGGCATGCTCCTGTTGCCGGTGGGCGCTGGCGGGCTGTCACTCCTGGTCGCGCTCTGGGGCCTGGCCTTCGGTGGCGTGCCGGTAGCGTGGTCGAGCTGGGTCGCACGTGCGGTGCCCGACCAGGCCGAGAGTGCGGGCGGGATGGTGGTCGCTGCCGTGCAGTCGTCCATCGCCGCGGGCGCTGCCTTGGGCGGCCTGGTGTTCGGACTGGGCGGCATCGTCGCAGTCCTCACTGTGGCTGCAGCGGTGATGCTCCTCGCCAGTCTGCTCATTGCGTTGCGGGTCAGGGTGAGATCGCCGACGTTCTCGGCAGGCCCGGCGTTTCATATGTAGCCGACCACACCACGAACACGCGTCGGGATTGAAAGACTGTCGATGTGGTCGGCGTCCTTCTTCCACTTCCGCTAAAGTGTTCGACCCTGTTTGAACTGGCGCTCGCACCCGAGCATGCGCTTAGAGGACGTCGTTGTTGATGGTGTTGAAAGGTCTGGTGGTGTTGTTTTTGGTGTTGGCGTCGGCTCCTGGTGTGGCAGCAGAGCTGGTCGGCCGCGCGACGGTCACGGACGGGGACACGCTTACGGTGGCGAAGCAGCGCATTCGCCTGTGGGGGATCGATGCGCCGGAAAGCGCCCAGCAATGCACCACCAACGATGGACGCGCCTGGCCCTGTGGCCGCCGGTCCGCTGCTGCGCTGGATGGCTATGTGCTGGACAAGACCGTTCGTTGTCAGCCCAAGGACACCGACCGCTACGGCCGGGTGGTCGCGGAGTGCTTTGTTCAAGGACAGTCGGTCAATCGGTGGATGGTGCGCGCCGGTTGGGCGGTCGCGTATCGCCAGTACGCCACGGCATTCATCGCGGACGAAGCCGACGCGCGCCAGCACCAGCGGAACCTCTGGCAGGGGCCATTCCAGATGCCAGCTGACTATCGGCGCAGCAAGCGTGACCAGACGGCACGACAAGCCCCGGTGGCCGCTCAGTCGTCGTCGGGCGGGTGCCGCATCAAGGGCAACATCTCCCGCGAGGGCAGGAAGATCTACCATGTGCCCGGCCAGCGGGACTACGAGCGCACGCGCATCGACCTGAGCCACGGCGAGCGCATGTTCTGCAGCCCTGCGGATGCCATGCGCGCAGGGTGGCAGCCGGCGAAGCGCTGAGCGTCTCAAACCCTCCCATACAGGCGGCGACGCAGCGCGCCCGCCACTGCCGCGATAGCCATCGCAGGCAACGCCAGTACCAGGGCATATACCAGCCCGGCCAGCAACAACGGGCCAACGCCCGACATCACGGCCACCACCGGCACCTGCAGCACCATGAGCAACAGTCCCCATAGCCAGGCCTTACGGGGAAAACACGCGCCTAGCACTGCGGCAATGGCCAGTGCGAGGGGATAGACGACGGTCCAGAACGCAGGCGCGTCCCAGGGCTCGCCGCCGGGCGTCCGCCAAGCCACCAGTACCCAGAACACCACGCCGACCTTCAGCGTGACAGCACTTGCTGCAATGGAACTTCCCGTTTTCCGCATCGTTGGTCTCCCGCACGAACATGCAGGATGCCACTGTCGCGTTGACGGTGTATGACCAGTACCGGCATCGGGACACACGCCCGCCAGCGCAGAGAACGGCAGCCTCCTATCTGACCGCCTTGCCATACATCTCCGACAGCATCGCCTTGTACGCCGCCAACGGCTGCAAGCCCACCGCACGCCGCCGTGCATCCAGCGTTTCCATATCCTCGGTGGGCCGCAGTTCCATCGCGCCATCGGCAGCATCCCCGAACTGCGTTCCGTAACGCTGCAGCTTCCCCTGCGCCAGCAACACGCGATCCGTAAGCAGCGCCACGTCAGCGGCATCGGCATCGCCGGCTTCAGCGGCTTTCTGCATCAAGGCCAGTGCCTGCGCCTGGAACGCGGGATCATGATCGGCATGCTGCACGATCACCCATGCGGCCTTGGCCCCATCGCGGTCGACGCGCGCGATACCCGGCCAGCCCTTCTCGGCGATGATGCCCTTCAGCCAGGTCGCATTGGCTTCCTTCACCGGCGCGGTCTGCCCCCACGCATCTCCGCCGCCTGCCGCGATGGCGGCATGTTGTGCTGCCTGATCCTTGGCCTCACGCGCCAACAGTTCAAGTCGCAGGGGCGCATCGCGCAGCGTCTCGCGCTTCTTCTCTTCGGCGACCACGCGCTGCAGCACCGCCGGCCACGCCGGATCGGCACGCAGTGCGTCCAGCCCGGGCCGTTGTTTCGTGCGCAGGTCGCCCAGCGGAAGGCGACCGCTCGCGAGCAGGGCATCAACGTATGCAAACGCCGCAGCATGATCGCCCGCAGCGGCTGTGCATTCGATCAACAGGAGTTCGCCGCCGTCGGGGAAGGGGAGGTCCTGGCGGTACAGCTCACCCAAGGTGGTGCTGCAGGCGGCGTAGTCCTCGTTGCCGTAGTGATCCAGCGCGGAGAAGAAGCTGGGCGGCTCAGCGGCGGTTGCCGCGGCGGCTGCGAACAGGGCGACAGTCAGCGTTGCTGCCCGGGTTGCCGGGTAGGAGCGTATCAACCTTGAACGCATCGCAGTTCTTCCACGCAGGACGTACAGGAAACGTAGCCGCTACCTGCCAGGGAGTTCAAGCCCTCATCCCGCCGTCAGGGGCATGCGCGTCGAATCCTGCTGCCTCACAGGCTGTAGCCGATGGGCGGGCGCATGATGCCCTCAGCCCAGCCTTGGAAGCCCCGTGTCCACTCCCGCGCCCGAGAACGGAAAGTACGACGTGATCATCATCGGCGGCAGCTACGCCGGCATGTCCGCAGCGCTGCAGCTGGTGCGCGCCCGGCGCAACGTGCTGATCATCGACGGGGGAAAGCCACGCAACCGCAATGCCCGCGTCGCCCATGGGTTTCTTGGCAGGGAAGGCCTGCCGCCGGCGGACATCGCCTCCCAGGCGCGTGACGAGCTGCTGCGCTATCCCACCCTGACCTGGCTCACCGGTACGGCGGTGGCGGCGCAGCCGATCGATGACGGCGGAAGCTTCCAGGTCACGGTCGAAGACGGCCAGACATTCGTGGCGGATCGAGTGATCCTGGCCCACGGGGTAACCGACGACCTGCCCGACATCGAAGGCATCGGCGAGCGCTGGGGCCGAAGCGTTTTTCATTGCCCGTACTGCCACGGCTACGAGGTGTTTGAGGGGCGCATCGGGGTGATTGGCTGCGCGAAGGATGGCGGTGCGGCCCAGGCGCTGCTGCTGTGCGATTGGGGGCAGATCACGCTGTTCTGCAGCGAGGCATCTGCCAGCATCGGTGCCGAGCAGCGTGCACGGCTGGAGGCGTGCGGCGTCGTGATCGAGTCGGCCCAGGTGCAGCGCGTGGACGACACCGCCACCGTGGTGCTCGCCGATGGGCGGCACGTGGCGGTGGATGCGCTGTTCATCTCGCCGCACTCGCGGCTATCCAGTGATCTGGCCGAGCAATTGGGCTGTGAGCTGAAGGACGGCGGCTGCATCACCACCGATTCGGCCAAGCAGACCACGGTGCCGGGTGTCTTCGCCTGCGGCGATGCGGCCCGGATGGCGGGCAGCATCGCGCTGGCAGTGGGTGAGGGCGCGCTGGCGGGGGTAGCGGTGCACCACGCATTGATGGGGTTGCTGAAGTGATGCGATCTTTAATGTAACTATTAATGTTACATTATGCGCCACTGTGAACAAGGTGGCCTGCATGTCCTTCTCCGATCCCGATGCCGTCGCCCAGTACACCGACAACCTGGTCCGCCAGGTACCCGGCGTCCAGGCGTTGCATCAGATGGCCCACGTTCTGCTGGCCGAACACGTACCGCCACACGGGCGGGTATTGGTGCTCGGGGCTGGCGGTGGCATGGAGTTGAAGGCCTTTGCCGAGGCGAGTCCTGCCTGGCACTTCACCGGCGTGGATCCTTCCGCCGAGATGCTGGGGCTCGCCAAGCGCGTGCTCGGGGATACGCTGTCGGCCCGGGTGGAACTCATCGCAGGCTATATCGACAGTGCGCCAGCTACCGCATTCGATGGCGCCACCTGCTTGCTGACGCTGCATTTTCTCTCGGCCGAAGAGCGCCTGCGCACGCTGCGTGCACTACGGCGTCGGCTCGCGCCCGGTGCACCGCTGATCATCGCGCACCATAGCGTGCCGGGCGATCCGGCAGAGAAACGCCGGTGGTTCCAGCGCTGGGCGGCGTTCGTGACAGCGCGTGGACTGGGCGGTGAGACGGCCGCTGTACGAGCCGATACGATCACCAACCGATTGCCCACCCTGTCGCCGGAGGAAGAAGTCGAGCTGCTGGAGGAGGCAGGATTCGAGCGGCCGAGTCTGTTCTATACCGCGCTTTCGTTCAGAGGTTGGGTGGCGTACGCCGGCGATGCACACGGCTAGCCTCCCACTGCTCTCTGCCCGATGTGGGTCAGAGAGCGGAGGGGTCAAGACTCAGCGGCGAGCGTCGTCGCGCGCCTTGCCCACGTCGCTTTGGACTTCGCCAACACCCTTCTGGATCTTGCCTTCCACTTCCTTCGTCTTGTCGCCGGTGACCTTGCCCACGACTTCCTTTACGGTGCCCTTGACCTGGTTCTTGGCGCCTTCAGTGCGATTCTTGTCCATGGTTGACTCCACAATTGATTAGAGAGAGGGCCCGTGTTGCTGGGCATCTCCACCCTGACGGCAGCGCGGTGGCGCGAAGGTGAAATCTGCGCGCGGGCGCGGAATCCGTTCAAGCGCCGGAAAGGTTGACGCTCACGTGCGCTGCACGTCACTCATCCGCATCGCGTTCATCCCATCCGTCGCCATCCCATGGCTGTGGTTCGTTGATGGCCGCGGCGGTATCCGGATCGACGGGCTCCAACAGGGTGTAATCGTCACGCGATGGATCACGAAACGCGCGGCTGACCGGATAGGCTTCCAGCGCCGGGGTGGAGGCGCGGGCACGCAATGCCGCAGGCGTCTGGAGGGTGGCCCTCAACCAGTCCAGTGCGGTGGCCGGCGCGATGAAGATCGGCCCGTCCGGTGTGAGTGGGGAAGGGATCGCACTGTTGGGGCCGGTCAATACGGTGAAGCTGTCCAGCTGCTGGCCGTCGTCGCTTTCCCAGTGCTCCCACAAGCCGGCTGCGAGCAGGGCAAGGCCATCCTTGCGCTGCACGAACAGGGGCCAGGGGGGGCGGCGCTCGCGGTCCCATTTGTAGTAGCCGGTCATGGGCAGCACGCACGGGCGCTGCGCCCAGGCCTGCGCGTAGATGCGGCTGCGTGGCGCGCGGTCAAGCCGTGCGGTCACCGTGGTATACGGCGTGGCCGGCTCCTTGGACCAACGCGGCACCAGGCCCCACACCATGTCGGCCACGGCGATGGAGCCGTCATGGTCGCGCGCGAGCACCGTGGCCACGCCACCCTTGGCGATGTTGTAGTGGTCCGGCGCGGCCGCCAGCGTCCGCGCCAACTCAGCAGGAAGGCCGGCGGGGAGTGACTCGCTATCCGCGATGGCTTGTGCGAAGCGGCGCATGGCAGCTGAGCATCCAACGTCATCCGTGACGGCATCGTGCGCAGCGCCTGCGATGTTGCACGCGTTGCACGGGGGTCACGTGTCGGGATGGGGTTCCCCCAACGCTGCCCGCCGCGCCTGGAACACCTCCGGCGTCTGCGGTTTCACGAACAGCGCGACCAGCTCGGGGTACTCGGCTTTCACCGCCTTTTCAATGCGCGTGATGCAGGCCTCGATCTGCGGGGTGGTGCGATCGTCCTCGAACTCCGCACTCAGCATCGCGACCACCTGGTCCGGGCCCATCTGCATCGTGGTCACGCCATTGGCGCGGCGCAGGTCCGCATCGTGGGTGGCGACGGCAAGAATGCGTTTGGCGACGGCCGGGTGCGCGGGCTCACCGACCAGCAGGCCCTTGGTCTCGCGGGCGAGCAGGAAGGCGGTGACCGCCAGCACGCCGGCGATGCACAGCGACGCCACGCCATCCAGGACCGGCATGTCCAGCAACTGCGCGGCAAGCAGGCCGACCAGCGCAAAACCCAAGCCGAGCAGGGCGGCGCTATCTTCCAGCAGCACGGTGAAGGTGGAGGGGTCCTTGCTGCGACGGAACGCCTCGAAGTAACCCATCGCCCCCTTGGTGGCGCGGAATTCGCGCAGCGCGATCCACCACGAGGTGCCTTCGAACACAAAGGAGATGCCCAGCACCACGTAACTGATCAGGTGGTTGGTGGCCGGCTCGGGGGTGCGGATGTGCTGGATGCCTTCATAGGCCGATACACCGGCACCGGCTGCGAACACCAGCAGCGCCACGATGAAACTCCAGAAGTACAGCTCGCGCCCGTAGCCGAAGGGATGGAGCGTATCCGGCTTCTGCTCGGCACGGCGCAGGCCGTACAACAGCAGCAACTCGTTGATGGTGTCCACCAGCGAGTGGACGCCCTCGCTGAGCATGGCCGAGCTGCCGGAGATGCCGGCGGCGACGAACTTGGCGATGGCAATGGCCAGGTTGCCGGCGAGGGCGGCATAGATGACGAGACGGGAGCCCGTTGGCTTGGCCATGGCAGTGGTGGGGTGGGGAGGTGCGCGCATCATCGCCAACGGTGCGTCCCGGGCGCGTGCACATCGATCCAGGCGCTGGCACCGCCTGCCGGCCTTGACACGGATTTGCCCCGCTTGGCTTACATTGCTTTCCGCCTTCCGGCTGGCCCCCGCTGCCTGCCGTTCCCCCAGCTCCTGCAATGCCTTCAGTTCAAGGTTCGGTGCCCCGATGATGTCCATCCTTCCCTGGTCTGCCGCGCAGCTGCGCGGCACGCGCGCCCCGGTGGTTCTGGAGCGGTGCGCATGAGCGCAGTGGCGGGGCGCTTTCCCGGCAGCACCGGGCCGATGGCCGAGCAGGTCCGTGCACTGGATTGGCAGGCGACCCCGGTGGGGCCGATCGAGACCTGGCCGGGCGCGCTGCGCAATGCGGTCAATCTGATCCTGGCCTCGCCCGAAAGCATGTACGTGGTCTGGGGCGATGACCTGACGTTCTTCTTCAACGATGCCTACAGCCCGATTCTGGGGCCCCGCCTGGAGGGCGCGCTCGGCGCGCCGTTGAGGGAGCTGTGGGGCGATGCCTGGGATGCCGTACGCGCGCCGATCGAGAACGCCTTTGCCGGTGAATCCTCCCGCTACGAGAACCTGCCGGTGGCGATGAGCCGTCAGGGCGTGCCTGAAGAGACCTGGTGGACGTTCTCGTTTTCGCCGATCTTCCTCGACGATGGCAGGGTCGGTGGCGCGTTCTGCGTGACCAACGAGGTGACCAGCATCATCGTGGCCCAGCAGCGCCTGGCCAAGGAGAACGAGCGGCTCATCGCGCTGTTCGACAAGTCGCCGATGTTCATGGCCTTCCTCAGCGGGCCTGAGCATCGGGTCGAGCTGGCCAATCCGGGTTACCAACGGCTGGTGGGCAATCGCCATGTGCTGGGCAAGTCGATCCGGGAGGCGCTGCCGGAAATCGTCGACCAGGGTTTCATGCCGCTGTTGGATGAGGTGTACCGCACCGGCACACCGTATATCGGCAGCGAGGTGGTGTACGACGCGCCGTTCCCGTCCGATCCGTCCTCGGCCCGGCGCATGCTGGATATCGTCTTCCAGCCTGTGGCCGGTGAGGATGGCAGCACGGCAGGCGTATTCGTTCAGGGCCTGGATGTCACCTCCCACATCGAGCTGCAGCGCACGATGCGGCAGGTGGAGGCGCGCAATCGCCAGATCATCGACAGTGCCAGCGATTACGCGATCGTCGCCTCGGACCTGCAGGGCAAGGTGACCCTGTGGAATGCCGGGGCCGAGCACATCTTCGGCTGGACCGAGGCGGAGATGCTGGGTCAGAACGTGGAGGTGATCTACACCGCTGACGATATCCAGGCCAAGCGGTTGCGGCACAACCAGGGCGTCTCGATGGCCTCGGGTGGGGTCAGTGGTGAGCGCTGGCTGGCGCGCAGGTCCGGCGAGCGCTTCTGGGCCAGCGGGGCGATGACCGTGCTGCGCGATGAAGATGGCGCCGTGCTGGGCTTCGTCAAGGTACTGGGCGACCGCACCCAGGAGCGCCGCGCCAGCGATGCACTGGCCCATAGCGAGCGCCGCCTCGGCGCGCTGGTGAGCGCCTCCTCGCAGTCGCTGTATGCGGTCACCGCGGACTGGCGCGAGATGCGTCAGATCCTGGCGACCGGGCCGGTGGCACCGGACGAGAGCCTGCCTGCGGTCACCGACTGGCGAGAACGCTACGTACACCCCGATGATCGTGCCCTGCTTGAGCAGGCCATTGCGCGTGCGATGGCGCAGCGGCTGCCGCTGGAACTGGAGCACCGCAGCCTGCTGGCCGATGGCAGTGTGCGTTGGGTGCAGATGCGTGCGGTGCCCTTGCTGGACAGCGCCGGTGAGATCACCGAGTGGTTCGGCACCGCCTCGGATGTGACCGAGCGGCGTCAGGCCGAAGAGCAGCTGCGCGAGTTGACCTTGACCCTGGAAGAGCGCGTGCAGACCCGCAGCGCCGCGTTGCAGGTGGCCGAGGAGCGGCTGCGGCAGAGTCAGAAGATGGAGGCCGTGGGTCAGTTGACCGGTGGCCTGGCGCATGACTTCAACAACCTGCTGACCGCCATCTCGGTGGGGCTGGAGCTGCTGGAGCTGCGGATCGATCAGGGGCGGTATGACGACATCGGCCGCTACCTGGAGATGGCGCAGTCCAGCGCGTCGCGTGCCACGGCGCTCACCCAGCGCTTGCTGGCGTTCTCCCGCCGGCAGACGCTCGCGCCCACGCCGGTGGTGGCTGATGCGATGGTGCGCGGCATGCTGGATATCATTTCGCGCACGCTGGGGCCTTCGATCGCGATCTCCACGCAGTTGGCGTCCGATCCCTGGGCGGTACTGGTGGATGTGCCGCAGATGGAAAATGCGCTGCTGAATCTGTGCATCAATGCCCGCGACGCGATGCCTCAGGGTGGCCCGCTGCTGATCAGCGCGGCCAACGTGAGCCTGCGTGGCGAGGGCGCGGCGGCGCTGGATACGCCGCCGGGCGATTACGTCCGGCTGGCCGTCAAGGACGCGGGGACCGGCATGGAGGCGGCGGTGATCGAAAAAGTATTCGAGCCGTTCTTCACCACCAAGCCGATCGGGCAGGGGACCGGCCTGGGGCTGTCGATGATCTATGGCTTCACCCGCCAATCCGGCGGGCAGGTGCGGATCGATTCCCAGGTTGGCCACGGCACCACGGTGGAACTCTACTTGCCGCGCTTCGTCGGCGAGACCCCTGCGGACGCCGCCCAAGAACCCTCACAGGATCTGCCGGCGCGTTCAGCGCCCAGCGTCGGCACCATTCTGGTGGTGGAAGACGAGGAAGCGATCCGCGCGCTGTTGACCGAGGTCCTTGGCGGCGCGGGTTATAGGGTGTTGCAGGCACCGGAAGGAGGCCAGGCCATCGACCTGCTGCGCTCCGACGAGACGATCGACCTGCTGATCACCGATGTGGGGCTGACCGGTGGGCTCAATGGCCGTCAGGTCGCTGACGCCGGCCGCCAGGTGCGTCCCGCGTTGCCGGTGTTGTTCATCACCGGCTACGCGGCGTCGGCAGCGGTGGGCGCGGGCCAGCTGGAGGACGGCATGGAAGTGCTGACCAAGCCCTTCACGACCGCCGAACTGGAGCGACGCGCCCGCGCGCTGTTGGCGATCAGGAACCCGTCGTAGCCAGGCCAGCTGCTGTCAGAGCAGGGACCTGACCGAGGTCACCAGTTGCTTGAGCGTGAATGGCTTGCGCAGCAGTTTGATCTCCTCGCCGCGGAAGTCGGGCCGGGCCCCGGCGGGCCCCGCGTAGCCGGTCACCAACAGGATCGGCATGGCCGGGTGCAGGGTCGTGGCGATCGTGGCCAGATCGCGACCGTCCATGCCGGGCAGGCCGACATCGGACACCAGCAGGTCGAACGGGCCGTCGTGCCTGAGGCAACCCAGTGCGGCCTCGGCATCGCCGACGTCGAGGACATCGAAGCCATCGTCGTTGAGGATGTCCTTGGTCATCTCCCGGATGGGCGCATCGTCTTCGACGAGAAGCACGCGGCATCGTGGGTGGGTTCGTGCGGCAGTCATTGCGGGTGGAGATCCTCGTGGCGTGCAGCCACCGGTGCGGCTCTCCACCTTAGCGACGGTGCGTGTTAGCCGGCCGTGCATCGCGTGCCAGCCCCATGTCATGACCGGGGGCGGGTGCCCGTCACGGCACCGCCTGGCATGGCCTCAGTTCAAGGCGCTGCCGCTCTGGGTGGGGCTTTCATCCAACAGGGCAGTGCGGATGGACCGCGCCAGATCGCTGCGGGTGAAGGGCTTGGCCAACAGGGCGATGGTGCGGCCAACGGTGCCGCTTGCGTCGATATCGCGCGGATAACCCGAGGTGAACAGCACCCGCAGGCCGGGCTTGCGGACCAGTGCGTGCTTGGCCAGGGCCCAGCCGGACATGCCCGGCATCACGATGTCGGAGAACAGCAGGTCCACGCTGACGTCGGTGCGATCCAGCAGCCGCAGCGCCGAGGGGCCGTCATGCGCCTCGAGCACGCGATAGCCCAGCTGGCGCAGGGTATCGACGGTGTAAGCGCGCACATCGTCGTTGTCCTCGGCGACCAGCACGGTCGTTTCCGCCTCGACCTCGAAGGCGTCCAGCGCCTGTGCATCGGCCGGGCGCACGCTCGGCAGGGCGGAGGCCGAGCGCGGGAACAGCAGAGTGATCGTGGTGCCGCTGCCCTCGGTGGAATCGAGCAGAACGTGCCCGCCGGATTGCTTGGCGAAGCCATACACCATCGACAGGCCCAACCCGGTGCCACGGCCAACCTCCTTGGTGGTGAAGAACGGCTCGAACACCCGCGCCATGACCTCCGGCGGCATGCCCTGGCCGCTGTCGCGGACGCGCACCATGGCGTACTGGCCGGGCGGAACGTCCGGGTGCTGCGCCGCGTAATCCTTGTCCAGGTGGATGTTGTCCATCTCGATCGTCAGGCGGCCGCCCTCGGGCATGGCATCGCGTGCATTCACCGCCAGGTTGAGGATCGAGGCTTCCAGCTGGCTCGGATCGATCTCCACGCACCAGATATCCGGGCTGTGCACCATGTCGATCTGCACCAGCTCGCCCAGCGACCGTTTGAGCATGTCCTGCATGCCGCGCATTTCTTCGTTCAGATCCACCGGCAGGTTCTTCAGCGGCTGCCGACGCGAGAAGGCGAGCAGGCGCTGGGTGACGTTGGCCGCACGCATGACGCCCTTCATCGCGTTGTCTAGCGCGCGTGAGGAATTGCCTGCCGTGTCGCCGAGCCGGTCGGTCAGCATCTTGGCGTACTCGATGTTGCCGGCGATGACGGTCAGGATGTTGTTGAAATCATGCGCGATGCCACCGGTCAGCTGGCCCACCGCCTCGATTTTCTGGCTGTGCCGCAGCGCTTCTTCAGCCTGCCGCCGCGCGGTGGTTTCCACGGCCTCGGAGACGACGGCGGTGATCCGTGCCTGATGGTCGAACAGGGGGCGGAAGGAGAAATCGAACGTGCGCTTGCCGGTTGGCAGGCGCAGTTCCAGTTCGTGGCGCGACGCCGTGCCCGCCGCAGCCTCCAGGATGGCCGTGCAGACCACGCCGGGAACGCCGGGCGTGTCGGCGAACCAGGCCGATTCGCAATAAAGGCTGCCGCGCACGTCCTGCTTGTCGGCGAGGATGGCCGCCAGCGACGCCGAATTGGTGTCGATGATGTGGCCATCCAGGGTCAGCAGGTTCTGGTGCTGGAAACTGGATTCGAACAGCGCCTGCAGGCGGCTTTCACTGCGGTGCAGCGCGGACGTCCGCTCATCGACCTGGCGTTCCAGGGATTCGTTGCTGGCCTTGAGCAGCGACTGCGCATGCTTGAGCTCGCTGATGTCGCGCGCCATGGCGTAATAGCCCAGCACCGCGCCATCCGGCGCCAGCTCGGGCACGCAGTCCACCTGTGCGTGGCGGGGCGTACCGTCGCTGCGCAGCGAGAGCAGGTCGAAGCTCACCTTTTCGCCGAGCAGGACCCGCTCCAGGTGCTGCTGGATGCTGTTGAAGGTGTCCTCGCCGACGACCTCGCGGGTATGTCGGCCGATCAGGCTCTCCGGCGTGCGGCCGTGCCACTCGACATAGGCGTTGTTGGCGAAACGGTAGCGGTGGTCATGGCCGAAGTAGGCGATCAGCGCGGGCAGCGAATCGGTGATCAGCTTCAGCCGCTGGTGGCTGTCGTGCAGTTCGGCCTCGATACGCAGCAGCCGGCGGCGCTCCTGGGCTTCATGGATGCCCCGGACCACGGCATCGGGCAGGCGCTGCAGGCGCGATTTGACTACATAGTCGCGCGCGCCGCGCTTGAGCGCCTGCACGGCGAGTTCTTCGGTAAGCGTGCCGGAAACGAAGATGAAAGGAATCCCGGGGGCGATCTCGCTGGCCAGGGCGAGGGCAGCGTCGCCATCGAAGCCTGGCAGCACGTGGTCGGCCAGGATCACATCGAACGAGGCGGTGGTCAGGGCATCGAGCATGCCTTGGTGCGACCAGGTGCGTTCGGCCGTGAACGGGAGCCCGGCGCGGCGCAGCTGCGCGGTGATCAGCTCTGCATCCAGTGCACTGTCTTCGACCATCAGGATCCTGATGGTCTTTGTTGTGGCGGCCTCAGCCATCGTTTGTACTCTTCCCACCGAACAGGGTGCCGTGCGGTGGCGGCTGATTGGTGATGCCCCAGAACATGCCCAGCCCCTGGATCGCCTCGAGGAACTCCTTGAAATCCACCGGCTTGACCACGAAGGCGTTCACGCCCAGTTCGTAGCTGCGGATCAGATCCTGTTCTTCCCGCGAGGAGGTCAGCATCACCACCGGGGTGCTGCTCAGGGCGCGGTCGTTGCGGATTTCCTTGAGGACTTCCAGGCCGTTGAGCTTGGGCAGTTTCAAATCCAGCAGCACCACCACCGGGCCGCCGTGCATGGCGCCTGCATAGGGACCCTGGCAGCGGAGATACTCCAGCGCTTCCACGCCGTCGCGCACATGAGTCACATCGTTGAGCAGCTGGCAGCGCGCAAGCGCCGCCATCGTCAATTCGGCGTCTTTCGGGTTGTCTTCTACGAGCAGGATCGGTCGCAGATCTCTCATAGGTGGTCTCCATCAGCAAAGGGAATGGTGAAATAGAAGGTGGCGCCGGCGCCGACCTGGCCTTCGGCCCAGGTGCGGCCGCCATGGCGGGTGATGATGCGGTGCACGTTGGCCAGGCCGATGCCGGTGCCTTCGTACTCATCGACGTGATGCAGCCGCTGGAACACGCCGAACAGCTTGTCCACATAGCGCATGTCGAAACCGCAGCCGTTGTCTTTCACGAAGAAGATGTCCTCCGTGTCATTGCGTTGGTGGCCCACCTCGATGCGTGGCTCGGGCGTGTCACGGGTGAACTTGATCGCGTTGGACAGCAGGTTCTGCCAGACCAGCCGCAGCATGCCGGGGTCGGCCAGTACCCTGGGCAGCGTCCTGATCTCCCAGGCGATGGCACGGCCGGTGTATTCCATGTCCAGCTTGTGGCGCACGTCGTCGGCCAAGGCGGTCATGTCCATCGCGATCTGGCCCATCGTGGAGCGGCCCATCTGCGAGAAGCTGAGCAGATCATCCACCAGCGTCCCTGCCGATTTTGCCGACTCCACGATGGTCTCGAGGAATCTCTTTTCTGAATCGTTCAATCGCTCGCCGGCCGACGACCACAGCAGTTCGGAGTAGCCCACGATGTGGCGGAATGGTGCGCGCAGGTCATGACTGACCGAATAGGAGAACGCTTCGAGCTCCTTGTTGCTGCGGAGCAACTGTTCATTCAACGCCGCCATCTCCTCGGCCTTGCGCAGCACGATGTCCACGATCGCGGTGCGCAGTTCCAGCGCGGCATCACGGTCGACCTCGTTCCAGGGCAGCGACTGCTCGCGCACCGTCTGCTTCCAGCCTTCGAAGGAGGTGCGCGGCGACAGCGGCTGCTCGCTTTCTTCCTTGCGCGGATCACCGCCCCAGCGGACGGTGCGGACCACCTCCGGCCGGAACCAGATCACGAAGCTGTCGTGGATCTGCGAGATGGAGATGGCCAGCACGCCACTGGCGACGCCGGCGAAGGCTTCGGCGTGCTTCCATTGCTGCGGGAGCGTGTCGGTGCAGAAGATGTCGCCCTCGATAGGCTGGGCGGTCAACCACTGGACCAGCTGCATCACCTGGCGCTGGCTCGGGCAGTCGCCGTGCAGGATGCATTCGCCACGGTGCACGATCGCCGCACCGGCCGATTGGGTCAGCGCGAGCAGGCTGCGTTGATCGCGGCCCAGCGCGGCCATGAAGTCGGTATCGCCGGCCATCCGGCCGAGCAGCCGCACCTGGATGGCGCGGCGTGCAATGCGTTCTTCGACCTGCACCGCGCGCTGCTTCAGCGAAATCTGCAGCGACAGGATCTGGCCAATGAACTCGCAGGCCGTGCGCACGTGGTACGGCACCCGGCGCGCGCGCCGGTTATGGCAGGAGATCAGGCCCCACAGTTCGCCCTCGCACAGCACCGAGACCGACATCGATGCACCGGTGCCCATGTTGCGCATGTACTGCAGGTGCACCGGGGAGACGCTGCGCAGCATGGCCGGGCCGAGGTCGGTGGGCGGCGCCTCGGCGATCGCGGGCACGCGCACCAGCGGTACCGGGGTGTAGTGGCTGTCAGCGATCAGCCGGATCCGGTTCTGCCGGTACAGCTCACGCGCCTGCGCGGGAATGTCCGATTCCGGGAAGCGCAGATCCAGGTAGGAGGGCAACACGCTGTTGCGGTCCTCGGCCACGACCGCGCCGTTCCAGTCCGGGTCGAACTGGTAGATCATCGTGCGGTCGAAGCCGGTCAGCTCGCGGATATGCACCGCGGCGATCTCACTTAGGGCCTGCGTGGTGGGCGCCCGCTCGATCGCGGCCATGAAGCGGCGGATCGAGGGATAGAGGTCTTCCAGCGAGCCTGGCTCGCCCGGCACCGGGGCTTCCAGCTCGATGATGACGTCATCCCCGATGCGGTGCGCCACCGTAGGGTGGTGGCCGGCCATGCCGACCGGAAGCGCGCCGAGGAAGTGCGAAGCACCTTGCTCCAGCGCCACCAGCAGCGGCCTGCAGTGGGCCAGCGTGCCGCCGAGCACGGTGTCAAGGGATTGCCCGAGCGGATCGCCGAGCGTCTCGATGAGCTCCGGCCGCGCGACGGCGCGGGCGTTGACGGTCAATGTCGGGTGGTCGAGGACCAAGATCAATCCGTAGGGCTGGATCGCGCCGGGGGTACGGATCGGCTCACGCGCACAGCTGGACAGATCCAAGGCGCTTGCGCCGGAATTCCTCGAGGACATTCATTGACTCCTGATCTTTACCAGTGCTGGACACCGCCCAAAGGGCACGGCGGCACCTGGTCTTTCAGGAGCACACACCGTCACCTGCGACGCGGTGTGCCACAGTTCCCTTATTTTTGCATAGGCGATCGTCCTGATTTGTGAGGATGCGACGGTGTTCCTTGCGCTGCGCGCGGATCAGTCCCAGCGGTAACGGAGGGTGGCTGACCAGAGCCCACCGGAGCCATCGATCGGACCCCCATTGGCGTAGCGGTAGTACTCGTTCGCCGCCAGCAGCGGCTCGGGCAGTTTCGTGACCTTGCGGTCGAACACGTTGTTGGCGTTCAGTGCCACGTCCCAGCCGCCGGGCAGGGTGGCGCCCAGTTGCAGATCGGTGATCCAGAGGCCGCCGATGTCGTAGGCGATCTCGGCCTGGCCCGCATAAGGCCCACTGCTGGCCACCGTGGTCGGCGATCCATAGCGTTGGATGTCCCCGTAGCGGCTCTGGCGCAGGCCGACGCGGTAGCGGCCCAAGCTCCAGTCAAGGCCCAGCACCTGCCGGGACTTCGGCGCCTTGTAAAGCAACTCGTTCTGCGATCCGGTGCTGAACACCGGCACATTGAAGGCGGCCAGCACCGCGGGTGTGGGGGCCAGCCCGGTGATCTCCGCGCGGGTGTGGCTGCTGGCCAGGGTCCAGCGCAGGGCGCCGCCGCGACCAAGATCGAAGCGGCCTTCGAGCGTGGCCTCCACACCTTCGGTGCGCGTATCGGCGGCATTGATGAAGTAGCGCACCCCATCCTGCGCGCCGAGGCCCACCGCGGTGACCAGCGCACCGGAGCCGGGATACAGCCCCTCGCGGAAGGTGGTGGACAGTGCGATGCGGTCATCCACATCGATGCGGTAGGCATCCACGGTCAGCGACGCGCCCGGCCAGGGCTCGGCCACGACGCCCAGGCTGAGGCTGCGCGAGGTTTCCGGGCGCAACGGCTGCGCGCCCAGCGCGATGGCCTGCGGCGAGCCGGCCTGCAGGATGTGGTCGGTGTAGAAATTGCCATTGGAGGTGTTGCGGTACGCCTGCGCAGCCAGCGAAGGGGCCTGGAAGCCGTTGCTGATCGTGCCGCGCAGGGCGAGCCGGGGATGCAGGGCAAAGCGGGTGGACAGGCGACCGGTGGTCTCGCTGCCGAAATCCGAGTAACGCTCGTGCCGGCCCGCCAGGTCCACCCGCCAGCGTGCGCCCAGGTCGGCCGCGACGCCGACGTACACCGCGCCGCTGTTGCGGCTGACATCCACCGCGTCTTCCGGCCGGTAGCCGGGCAGCGCCTGCGAGCCGCCCAGGCCGATGCCCAGCACCGTGCCGGCGTAGGGGCCGTCCAGCACCCGCTGCCCGCCATGGGTGTAGGACTGCACATCGCCCGCGCCGATCCGATAGCGCTCATCGCGGTACTCCGCACCCGCGCTGAGCTCCAGCGGCGCGGCCAGCCACGCGGTCTGCAGCCGGCGGCGCACATCCAGGTTGTGGGTCCAGGCGCTGTAGCGCAGGTCGCCGATATAGAAGTCGGTCTGGCTGTCCAGCCCATAAGTGGGGTTGATGCTGTTGTGCAGGTTGATGTCCATCGCATCGCGCCCGTAGCCGCTGCTGAGGTCCCAATCCCACTCGCCGGCCTGGCCGCGGACGCCCAGCGTCAGCGCGGCATCGTTCTCGTCGATGTGCTCGGTGGGTGCGAAGCCATCCGGATCGATGGCCCGCACCACTTCGTTGCGAAGCGGCTGGCGGAAGTTCTGCGGTGCCCATGCATCGCGCTGGGCGAGCGTCAGCAGCCCGTAGGCCTCTACCGTCGCCGCCAGGGGCAGGCTGGCATTGGCGGTGGCGGTCTTGGTGCGGAACGCGCGGATGCCGCGGTTGCGCCAGGCGTTGTTGTCGCGGGTGGCTTCGCGCGGATCCGGCGTGGCACCGGCGGGCAGCGTCGGGTTGCTGGCCTGGTTGCCACCGGGCCGGATCGCCGTGCCGGCCGCGTTGCGCGGGAAGTAATACAGGAAGGTATCGCGTGCGGGGCTGGTGTAGTCGGTGGCGTGCTGATCATCCAGCTGTGCGGCCAGATGCAGATAGCCGCCATCGCCGATGCCGAAGCCGACATCGGCCTGCACCACGCGCGAACGGCCATCGCCGGCGAAGTAGGTGCCATCGCGGTAGGAGACGTTGCCGCCACGCGCTGCCTTGTTGGTGACGATATTGATCACCCCGGCGATGGCGTCCGAGCCGTAGATCGCCGAGGCGCCATCGCGCAGCACTTCGATGCGCTCGATCGCACCGGTGGGGATCAGGGCGAGATCGGCCGGTGCGGCGCCGCCGAAACCACCGGCGCCCAGCAGTGCGGTGGCGTGGCGGCGTTTGCCATCCACCAGCACCAGCACGTGGCTGGCGTTGAGGCCACGCAGCTGTCCGGCGCGCACCATGCTGTTCAGATCGCCGGTTTCCAGCGGCAGGTTGAAGCTGGGCACGGTGGTGTTGAGCACATCCAGCAGGCTGGTCGCGTTGGCCGCGCGGATGTCTTCGGCCGACAGCACATCGATCGGTGCTGCGCTTTCGCGCACGGTGCGGCCTTGGGCGCGGGTGCCGGTCACGGTGACCGTATCGAGCGTGGCGGTGCTGGTAGCGGTGATGGCACTGGCATCCGTCTCCGGCGCTGCGTGGGCGGCAAGGGGCAGGGAGAGCGCGGAAACGATGGCAAGGGCCAACGGCAGGCGATGGTGCGTGGACAGCATGGAGGATCCCCAGGGAGAAGAAAGGCCGATGCGCAGGGGCATGCGGCGGGCAGGCAACGGCGGTAGCGCCGGATCAGGCGCGGTGAGGCAGCGCACCCGGACAACAGCGTTCGGCCGCGGCGGCGATGCGCCGGGCGTGGATCACGGCGCCCCCCTCGCGGCAGCGGCCCAGCGCTCGAGCTCGGCCGGAAGCAGCGGTCCGTTGTGGACCTGCAGGACCGTACCCTGCGCATCGATCAACACCGAAAAGGGCAGCGTGCCGATGCGGTTGCCGAACGTGGCGGCGCTGCCGGGCGGGCCGTCGCTCTCCACCAGTTGCCGATAGGTGAGCTGAAGCTGGGCGCGCAGGGCGTTGGCAGCCTCGATGTCGTCCAGTGCGATGCCGACCACCTGCACGCCGTTCGGCAGCGGTGCCTGCGCCTGCGAGAAATGCTGCAGGTCCGGCAGCTCCTTCAGGCAGGGCCCGCACCAGCTGGCCCAGTAGTTGAGCAGCACCGGGCGGCCGCGCCATTGCGCCAGCGCCGCCGGGGCGCCGTCCAGATCGGTCCAGTGCAGGGCGGGTGCGGCCTGGCCGGCGGATGCGGGGGGTGTTGGCGGGGCTGCGTGCGATGCCAGGGGCAGCGCGAGCATCAGTACGCTGGCCAGCAGCGCCGGCAGATGCGAAGCAGGAGAGGTCATGGAGGGGAGGCCATCGAAGACGTCGCACGCGACGCGAAGCGGTCATCGGTCAAGGTGTGCAGGAACTGTTCGATATCGTCGATCTCCGCTTCGGTCAGGTGCAGCGGATCGCGCAGCTGTGCATCGCGGCCGATCGAATCGGGGATCACCTTGCCGGGGTCGTCGTAGTACACGATCACCTCGCGCAGGGTCTTGAACATGCCGTTGTGCATGTACGGCGCGGTCAGTGCGACGTTGCGCAGGCCGGGCACCTTGAACTCGCCCTTCTGCGTCGGATCGCCGGTGATGCCGCCGCGGCCCTCGTCATTGAACTCGCGGCCGTTGTAGATGCCGATGTTCTTGAAACGGTCCGAGGTGAAATCCTCGCCGGCGTGGCAGCTCACGCACTGGGCCTTGGTGATGAACAGCAGGCGGCCGCGCTTGGCCGCGTCGCTGATCGCGTCTTCCTGGCCGAGTGCATAACGGTCGTAGGGACTGTCCACGGTATTGAGGGTCTTCTGGTAGGCGCCCAGCGCCCGGCCCAGCGTGCGCGGGCTGGGTGCGGCGTTGTAGGTCGCCTGGAAGCGCGCGACCCACGCCGGGTCTGCAAGCAGCCGGGCCACTGCCTGGTCCACCGGCAGGTCCATTTCCAGCGGGTTGGCGATCGGCGCCAGGGCCTGCTCTTCCAGGGTTTCGCTGCGGCCATCCCAGAAGAAACGGGTGCGCCCGGCACTGTTCATCACGCTGGGGGTGTTGCGGGTGCCCACACGGCCTTCCACGCCCAGGCTGAGCGCACGGTCATCGGCGAATGCGCGGGCAGGCTGGTGGCAGCTGGCGCACGACACCGTGCGGTCGCGCGACAGGATGGGATCGAAGAACAACTGGCGGCCCAGCTGGGCGCGTGGGTTGTCGGAGAGATCGCCGTCGTAGGTCGGGGCATCGGCGGAGAACACCGGCGCCAGTACCGCAACGCCGATCAGCGCGGCCAGCAGGGCAAGGGAGCGGACAGGGCGGGACATGGCGGTGCCGCGCTCAACGCGCGGCGATCTCGTGCTGGACCAGCTCGCACAGCCCGCTCTCCTCGAAGCACACCTGGGCACGCAGGGTGCCGTTCACCGGTCCGGTGCCGGCGGCGACCGGCAGGCGCAGCTGACCGCGTTCGCTGAAGTAGGTATAGCGATACTCGCCGGCGAAACTGCGGCCGTGCCCTTCGCGCGGCGCGACCGAGTGCAGCGGTCCCTGCGCCTGTTCGCCAACGGCCAGGGTCACCCGCGCTGCCCGTGGGCCGATCTGCGGTTGCTCGAAATCCGAGGCATACAGAATCCAGCCGGGTTCGATGCGGGCGTCGATCACCAGCTCACGGGTGCCGTCGGTGCGCGCTTCCAAGCGCGGATCGAGTGCGACCTTCGGGGTATCGGCGGCGGCCGCGCCGAACGGGATGAGCAGCAACGCGGCAACCCACGGGGCAAGGCTGCGACTCACTCCTTCGCCCCCTGGCCCTCGGTGGTGATGCGCAGCTGCACCTCGTCGGCGATGTTGGGCAGGAACCCGGTCAGGCCGAACTCACTGCGGCGGATGACGGCCGTGGCGTTGAAGCCGATCGTGGGCACCTTGCGGCTCGGGTGTTCGCCCACTTTGTTGAGCGTGGCCTCAAGCACGACCGGGCGGGTCACCCCATGCAGCGTCAGCTCACCGGTGATTTTCAGGCGGCCGGTGCCTTGCGACACCACCGAGGTACTGCGGAAGCTGGCCTGCGGGTGCTTGGCCACATCGAACAGCTTGTCGCCCTTGACGATCTCGTCCAGTTTCGGGACGTGGGTGGCCAGCTCGGCCAGTGGCAGCTCCACCTGCACCTGCGACGCAGCGGGCTTGGCCGCATCGTAGATGAGCGTGCCGCTGCTGATCGCCGCGCGGCCGGTCGGGAAGGAGAAACCGTTGTGGTTCCAGGTGAACAGCACATCGGTGTGGGTGGGGTCGAGCTGATAGGTCACCGGCGCGGCGGTCGCCACGGCGGGTGCGCTGGAAAGGGCAAGCAGTGCGAGTATCAGGGGAGTACGCATGTGAAGTTCTCTGGGCAGTGGCGCGCAGTCGCCCGCGGCATCACGAAGAGGCCGTGCCGGGCAGGCAGCGCAGGAGCGGGTGAGCAACGGCCAGACGCGCTGGCCGCTGCAGCGGGTTACGGGGCGACCGCCAGTGATGCGGTCGTCGCCGGGGCGGCGGGAGCAGCGGCGCTGGCCGCGTACGGATCCGGTTCGGCGATCAGTCCGTCAAGCAGGCTGTTGAAGCGGGTCACGTAATCCCGGTGATACTCACCGGTGACCGTGCCGGTGTAGCCGGTATAGATCTCGCGGACCTTGCCGTCGCGGCCGATGATGATCGTGGTCGGGAAGGCGGCCATGTAATTGAGCCCCTTCAGTTTTTCGGTGGCGACTTTCTTGTCGGCGATACCACCGAACACGATGTCGTAACGGATGTCGAAATAATCCTTGAAGGTGGTCAGGGTCTTATGGAAATAATCGAAGTTGTCTTCCTGCTCGAAGGCAACGGCCACCGCTTCCACCCCACGGTGATGGTTCTGCTTGAACCACGGCGCCAGGAAGTAGGTCTGGTCGGTGCAGTTGGGGCACCAGGTGCCGATCACTTCAACAATCACCACCTTGCCGCGGTACTTGTCGTCCTGCAGCGAGACCTGCTTGCCCTGCAGATCGGGGAAGCTGAAATCAATGCGGTCCTGGCCATCCTTGAGGAAGGTGAGCTTGTACGGATCGGGCAGCTCCACCTTGTCGCTCTTCTCGGCCTCGAACTTCACCACGTTGTAGATGCCGCTGCCGAACGCGCCCTGGATGTTGCCGTCTTCATCGATCGTGCCGCGGATCAGCAACGGGCTCGGCCCGCTGAAGCCGGACAGATAGAAGCGGTTGCCCTGTACGGTGCCTTCCAGCTCGCGGGTATCGCCGACGACGGTCATGAACACGCCCGAGAGGCGATTGCCCTCCTGCTTGAGCAGGGCCACCTGGTTGCGCTTGTCCTGGCGGGCGGCCTTGTCGATGGTCTGCACGGCCCACTTGCCGCTGAGGTCCGCTGCCGGCGCCTCGTCCTGGCCTGGCTTGACGAAGCGCCATGCCGCGCCCTGTTCGGCGGTGAAGGCAAGGTTGCGCGCCCCGTTGCGGCTGGGCACCAGGTCCTTGTACTGGCCAACGAGGTGTTTGCCATCCTCGGAGACCTTGCCTTCCAGGACGGCGTCGTAGGTGTTCATCCGCACCGAGAACGTCCCGTCATCGCGCGGGGTGACCTTGAATTTGTCCGTGCGCGTGCCGTTGAGCAGGGTGAAGGTCGCGTCCTGCGCGCGCTTGCCCTTTACTTCGAAATTGAAGGGGATGGGGTCGCCATCGATGGTGAATTCGCCGCGCCAGACGCCTTCGGCAGGAAAGGGTGCCTTGGTCGCCGCCGATGCGGCGAAGGACAGGCTTGAGGCCAGGAACAGGGTCGCGACAACGCGACCGGATAATGCCAGTGTCATGAGAGTGCTTCCAGATAATCCCCTTGGACGCGCCAAGTCGCCGGCGATGCAGCCCCCGTTCCACTGCATCCGCTGAAAGGCCATCCCTGGCCGGTCACGTGCCATCCCTGGCGTAATGGGATTATTGCCACGTGAATGTCGTAAAAGTTCATCGCCGCTTGGTACGCATGTTCATCAGCATATTCACAGGCGCGACGATGGCAGGCTGATAACCGTTTTGATATCAGCGGATTTGCCGCTGTGCACGACATCGAAGACCATGGTGGCCTGAGCTGTTCGGCCGCGGGCCGATAAAGGAGGGAGGTCATCGTGACGCCAAGGGAAGGTATCCAAGTCTCGGTCTACACCCGCTGGCACCAGCTGGCAGTGCCGCTCGCATTCGCGTTGGCGGCGGGCAGTTTCATGTTCATCGTGCTCAATCGCGGCCCGGTGGGCGTCGCCATCCTGGTGGCGATGCTATGCCTGGTGCTGCCGCCGCTGCTGGCCTTCCAGGGGTTCCCGACGCGCAACGAAGTGATGGTCCTGCCCGACGGTTTGATGTTCTCGCGGCGCGATGCGGTGCCCTTCGATGAGCTGTCCAGCTGGGGCACCGATGACTATCTGAAACTGGTGCGGCCGGGCCGGGCGACACTGATGGTGAGTGCGGCCGATCTGCAGAGCCGTGATCGCTTGCTGCGCGAATTCGACCAGGCGCTGGCGACCTGGCAACGCCAGCAGCCAGCGGTCAGCGAGCCGATCCGCCGCACGCACTTCTATGGCTCCGCGCGTGCGGCCGCCATCGGCGCGGTGATCATCGGATTGGGCGCGCTGTGCATGGTGATGGCATTGCGGCTGCGTGAGCCGTCCATCGAACTGGCGGCTGTCGGTGCGCTGGGTGGGCTGGTCGGTGTGATCATGCTGCTCGGTCGGCGGGTCTGATCAGGCCTGGTGTCCACACCGTCTTGTTTTCAGCGTCTCGCATATTTCACGAGCTGAAGCGCAGCCTGCCGATGCGAGCTGCGTCCGCAGCGCATGAAAAGGAGTGCCAGACGCTATGAATACCCGAGGCGATTACGCCCACCCCGAGCCCGTCGCTGCGGCGACCGTGGCCGTGGTCACCCCACCGCCGGTGGTGGATCTTCCGCGCGACAGCGCCGTGTCATGGGGTGCGATCCTGGCCGGTGCGATTGCGGCGGCCGCGCTTTCGTTGATCCTGGTGATTCTCGGCGTGGGCCTGGGCCTGTCGTCAGTCTCGCCGTGGTCGTTTGAAGGCGTGACGGCCGAAACGTTTGGCTGGTCGAGCATTGCCTGGTTGACCTTCACCGCCATCGCAGCCTCCGGTCTGGGTGGCTATCTGGCCGGTCGCCTGCGCACGAAGTGGAGCAACCTACACGGCGATGAAACCTACTTCCGCGATACCGCGCATGGTTTCGTGTCGTGGGCCGTGGCCACGCTGCTGACGGCCGCGCTGCTGACCTCTGCGATCGGCGGCATTCTCGGTGCCGGTGCCAAGGTGGCTGGTGCTACCGCAGGTGCCGCAGCCTCCACTGCGGGTGGTATCGCCGCCGCGGGTGCGGGCTCGGCCGCGATGGGCAGTGACCAGGGGGACGTGCAGTACTGGGTGGATTCGCTGTTCCGCGCCAACCCGACCGCGGCGCAGCCCGCGCCGCCGGCCGGCCCGGCCGATGCAGCGGCACTGTCGGCACCGCCAGTCAATGGCGCACCGCCGCCGCCGCGCCCGATGCCGGGTGCAGACCGTCGCCCGGACAGCCGTGAGGTGCGTACCGAGGTCAACCGCATCATCGTCAACAGCCTCAAGTCCGACACCATGGACCCCGCCGATACGCAGTACCTGGGTCAGCTGGTGGCGGCACAGACGGGCATGAGTCAGGCCGAAGCGCAGGCCCGCGTGACCGATGTGCAGACCCGCCTGCGTGCGGCCCTGGACAACGCCAAGCAGCAGGCCAAGCAGGCGGCGGACGATGCCCGCAAGGCCACCGCTTACGCTGCGCTGTGGCTGTTCATCACGCTGCTCATCGGTGCCTTCATTGCCAGCCTGAGTGCTACCTGGGGCGGCCGTCGCCGCGACCTGTGAACCTGATCATCCCAAGGGAGGAAACACCATGAAGTACATTCTGCTGTGGATGCTCGGCATTCCGATTCCGCTGCTGCTCCTGTTCGCGCTGCTGCGCTGACCGCTCCACCATCAGGCCGCCTTAGGGCGGCCTGATGCGTTATGGCGGGCTGCCCATGGAGGGGCGGTACGCGCACCGCCTATCGCAACAATCTGAATGAGTCAGGGAGGTGCACGGAACCTTCACGCCATCGGCATCTGCCGTCATGCCCAATCTTCCTGAATTCATTTAAGCTTTGAAGATTGCGACCCCCATTCATATCGGTGATGGGTCGCCAGCCCACCCGGTGTATCCCTTCTTTCAGGACCCTTTCCATGGCGGCTTTGCAGCAGCGCACGATCGATCTCATCCGCAGCCATCAGGAGCCCCTGCTGGCCGCATGGGCCGGCAATCTGGCCGGTTCCAGCCAGGCGCAGGACGGCCGGCTGTCGTCCCGCGAGCTGGACAGCCAGGTCCGCGAATTCTGGCGCCTGTTCCTCGATGCGGTGTCGGCCACCGACGTCAGCTCGATCGCACGCGTGGAGTGGCAGGACATCCGCCGCTTCCTGGAAGAACTTTCCCGCGAGCGCGTGCTGAAGGGATTCAACTCGTCGGAGACCGCGAGCTTCATCTTCTCGCTCAAGCGACCGCTGTTCGACGTGATCCAGCAGGGGTATGCCAATGACCCGGCGCAGCTGGGCGACCAGCTGTGGGCGATCTCCGAGCTGATCGATCAGCTGGGGCTGCACACGGTCAGCGTGTTCCAGAAAACCCGCGAAGACGTGATCCAGCGCCAGCAGGAAGAAATGCTCGAGCTGTCCACGCCCGTGGTGAAGCTGTGGGACGGTGTGCTGGCGCTGCCGATGATCGGCACGCTGGATTCGCAGCGCACCCAGGTGGTGATGGAGTCGCTGCTGCAGCGCATCGTGGATACCGGTTCTGAAATCGCCATCATCGATATCACCGGCGTGCCGACCGTGGATACGCTGGTGGCCCAGCATCTGCTGAAGACCGTCACCGCCATCCGCCTGATGGGCGCCGATGCGATCATCAGCGGCGTGCGACCGCAGATCGCCCAGACCATCGTGCACCTCGGGCTGGACCTGCAGGGCATCGTGACCAAGGCCAATCTGGCCGACGCACTGGCGCTGGCGCTCAAGCGCACCGGCCAGACCGTCACCCGGACCGCCCGCTGAAATGGAGCGCATCCCGATCCTGCAGATGGGCGATCTGCTGCTGGTGACGATCCAGGTGGACATGCATGATCAGCTCGCGCTGACGCTGCAGGACGACCTCACCGAGAAGATCCGCAGCACCTCCGCGCGCGGTGTGCTGATCGACATTTCCGCACTGGATATCGTCGATTCGTTCATCGGCCGCATGATCGCCACCATTTCGTCGCTGGCCCGGATCATGGATGCCACCACGGTCGTGGTGGGCATGCAGCCGGCCGTGGCGATCACGCTGGTGGAGCTGGGCCTTACCCTCAGTGGCGTGCGCACCGCGCTCAATGTGGAGCGGGGCATGAAGCTGCTGCAGCGTACCGACGAAGACGAAGCTGCCTCATGAGTGCGTCCAGTGGTTCGCTGCCGATCCGCATCGAGCAGGATGTCGTACTGGCCCGCCAGGCCGCGCGCCAGATCTGCGTGGCCTGCAAGCTGCGTCTGATCGACCAGACCAAGCTGGTCACGGCCGCCAGCGAGCTGGCCCGCAACGCCGTGATCTACGGCGGCGGCGGAACCATGGATTGGGAGGTCGTGGAGAAAGGCCTGCGCAAAGGCGTCCGGCTGGTCTTCGCCGACAACGGGCCCGGCATCCCTGATGTCGCGCAGGCCCTTACCGATGGCTGGTCATCCGGCTCGGGCATGGGCCTGGGGCTGTCCGGTTCGCGCCGCCTGGTGGATGAATTCGAACTGGAGAGTGCGCCGGGGCAGGGCACCCGCATCACGATCACCAAATGGAGCTGAACTTCGCCGGGCAGGTAACGCGGGTCGTGCTGGTCGAAGAAACCTCCCAGGTCGGACAGGCCCGGCGCGAAGCGCTGGCGCTGGCCGATCATGTCGGCCTGGACGAAATGGACGCCGGCCGCGCGGCGTTGGTGGCCACGGAGATGGCGACCAACGTGCTCAAGCATGGGCGCGGCGGACGCATGTATCTGTCCGTGGTCTGTGGCCGCGGCGGCAACGGTGTGGAGCTGTGCACCGTGGACACCGGTCCGGGCTTTTCCCTGGCCGAGTGTCTTCCAGACGGCTACTCGACCGGGGGCACCCAAGGGCTGGGGCTCGGTGCGATCCAGCGCCAGGCCACCGTGCTGGATGCCTGGTCCGATGCCAAGGGCGCGGTGGTGGTGGCGCGGATCTACGCCAGCCGCGCGCCACGCGATATCGATGTGGCCTACGGCGCGCTGCGCATTCCGATGCGGCAAGAGCTGGCGTGCGGCGATGCATGGCATATCCGCGCCGACGGACAGACCGTCGCGGTGACCGTGATCGATGGCCTCGGCCATGGACTGCCCGCCGCCGATGCGTCGCGGGCCGGCGTGGAGGCGGTCGCGCACACGGCCGCGGGCGGCGCAGCGGCGTTGATCGGCGTCCTGCACGCGGGCATGTCCGGCACCCGGGGCGGTGCAGCGGCCGTTGCCTGCGTGGACGTGGCCACCCTGCAGGTGGAGTTTGCCGGTATCGGCAATATCGCCGCGAGCCTGTGCGAGCCCACCGGTTCGCGTGGGTTGGCCTCACACCCGGGTATCGTGGGCGTGCAGTACCGCAAGGCACAACCATTCCATTTTCACGCGGCGGCAGGCACGCTGCTGGTCATGCATAGTGATGGCCTGCAGGCGCGCTGGAGCCTGCGTGACTATCCCGGTCTGCTGCACCGCCACCCGGCATTGATCGTGGCGGTGCTGCAGCGTGATTTCGATCGTGGCCGGGATGACGCCGGCATTGTTGCCCTGCGTCTTGGAGATCTGCATTGAGCGCTTCACCCGATGATCAGGAGCTGCAACGGCTGCGCCTGGAAGCCGATGCGCTGCGCGCTGAGTTGGATGAAACCAATCAGGGGGTGCTCGCCTTGTATGCCGAGCTGGACGAGCAGGCCGAGCAGCTGCGCGAGGTGTCCGAGCTGAAGAGCCGGTTCCTGTCGTACATGAGCCATGAGTTCCGCACGCCACTGGGCTCGATCCTGAGCATGACGCGCCTGTTGGAGGACGGCATGGATGGCCCGCTGACCGAGGAGCAGCGTCGGCAGGTGCGCTTCATCAGCGCCTCGACCAGTGAACTGCGCGAGATGGTGGACGACCTGCTGGATCTGGCCAAGATCGAGGCGGGGCGGATCACCATTTCGCCGGCCTGGTTCGACCTGATGGACCTGTTCTCCGCGCTGCGTGGCATGTTCCGCCCGCTGGTGGAGGGCAATCAGGTGGACCTGGTATTCGAAGACCCGCCGGTCATGCCGCTGCTCTATACCGACGACAAGAAGCTGGCGCAGATCCTGCGCAACTTCATTTCCAACGCATTGAAGTTTACGCCCAATGGCCAGGTGGTGGTATCCACCCGGCTGGAAGGTGAGAACGCCGTGCGCTTCAGCGTGCGTGATACCGGCATCGGTATCCCCGCCGAACTCCAGTCGACCCTGTTCGAGGATTTCGTGCAGGTGGATACACCGCTGCAGAAACGCCTGCGCGGAACCGGCCTTGGTTTGTCTCTGTGCAAGCGATTTGCCGAGCTGCTGGGTGGGCACGTCGGGGTTGAGAGTGACATCGGCAAAGGCTCGGACTTCTATGTCGTACTGCCGCTGACACTGGCCACGGAGGCCACGCATGCCCAGTCCTGATCGCATCCTGGTGGTGGATGACAATGTGGCGACCCGTTACGCGGTGCGCCGCGTACTTGAGCACCACGGGTTCCATGTCGAGGAAGCGGGCACCGGCGGTGAGGGACTCACACGCCTGGCCGAACATGATTTCGGCGCGCTGGTGCTGGATGTGAACCTGCCGGACATGAGCGGCTTCGATGTGGTGCGCCAGCTGCGTGAGGACGCGCGGCTGCAGTTGCTTCCGGTGGTGCACGTCTCGGCCGCATCCATCGCCACCGGTGACATGATCACCGGCCTGAACGCCGGCGCCGATGCCTATCTAATCCATCCGGTCGATCCGGATGTGTTGTTGGCCACGCTGCGCAGCCTGCTTCGCGCCCGCCGGGCCGAAGAGGCGCTGCGCGAGACCGAGGCGCGGTTCCGCGAGATTTTCCGCCATATCAATGCCCCGATCGCGGTACTGGATGCGTCACTGAACGCACACGATGCCAACGATGCGTTCACCCGTCTGCTGGGCCAGCAGGCAGGGCCAGGTCAACTCGATCAGCTGCTGCAGGATCAGGTCGTCCCGCTCAGTGCGTTGAAAGTCGCGCTGGCCGAAGGCGAACGGTGGCAGGGAACCTTCAGCCTTCGGGTCGGCGGTGCCGTGCGCATGACCGAGTGGCGGGTGACCCCGTACCAGGCCGCAGGGCAGGGCCTGGTGCTGATCGAAGACACCACCGAACACCATGCGCGCGCCAACGAGCAGCGCCAGGAACTGGAGAGCGCAACCTCTGAGCTTGCCTTCCAGATCGCCGAGCGCGAGCGCACCGAGATCGAGTTGATGCAGGCGCAGAAGATGGACGCGCTGGGCCAGCTCACCGGCGGCATCGCGCACGATTTCAACAACCTGCTGACCACGATCATCTCCGGGCTGGACATGATCGAGATCGCCGCCTCCAGCGGTAAATGGGACAAGGCTTCGCGCTATGTCGAGATCGCGACGGGCTCGGCACACCGTGCCGCCGCGCTGACCCAGCGCATGCTGGCGTTTGCCCGCAAACAGCCGCTCGATCCGCAGACCTTCGATGTCGTGGCGCGGGTGCGCTCGCTGGAAGACATGCTGCAGCGATCGATCGGTGAGAACATCGAACTCGAGCTGGAACTGGGCGTTGAACCGCTGATCGCGGTCGCCGACCCGAACCAGTTCGAGAACGTGATCCTCAACCTGGTCATCAACGCCCGCGATGCACTGGCGGGCCAGGGGCTGATCCGCATCCGCGCCGGACGTGCCCAGATCGAGCGCGACCATGAGCTTGCGCCTGGCCACTACATCACCGTCACCGTGCTCGACAATGGCGTCGGCATACCCGCGGAGCTGTTGACCAAGGTATTCGAGCCCTTCTTCACCACCAAGCCGCAGGGCGAGGGGACCGGGCTGGGGCTGTCGATGACCTATGGGTTCGCGCGCCAATCCGGCGGCAGTGCGCGCATTGCCAGCGAACGGGGCGAGGGCACCGAGATCGAGCTGCTGCTGCCCGAGGGGCAGCTCCAGTCTGCGGCCCACGACACATTGGCACCCGCACAGCTGACCCGTGGCAGTGCCGAGCGGATTCTGCTGGTGGACGATACCGATTCGGTACGCATGATGGTCCGGGAGATGCTGGTGGAGGCCGGTTATCAGGTCGTTGAGGCCATCAACGCACAGCAGGCCCTGTTGGAACTGCATTCGGACCGCGAGCTGGACCTGCTGCTGTCCGATGTGGGGCTGCCGGGCATGAACGGCCGTGAGCTTGCCGACGCAGCACGGGTATTGCGCCCGCATTTGCCGGTGCTGTTCGTCACCGGTTACACAGAGAGTGCGGCCGTCCGCAATGAGTTCCTGGGGCAGGGCATGTCGTTGCTGCCCAAGCCGTTCAGCGTGAACGAGCTGCTTCGGGGCGTGCGGCAGATGTTCAACCCGGGCTGAGCTGGCGGACCGCCGGCATGGGTACAATCCCCCGACGCCTCCGGGGGAAACCGCCATGTCGCCACCCGCCATCGGCCCTGCCGCCCGCGCACTGGCGGCGCGTGAGTGCAGGGCCATCGCCGCTGCGCTGGCGCTCCAGCCCGATGTCCACGATGCCGTGCATCGGGCGCGCAAGACGATACGCCGCCTTCGCGCGCTGCTCGCCGTGCTGGAGAGCAGCGACCTTGAGACCGCCCGGACCGACGCGGCCCTGCGCCGGCTCGGCCACGGGTTGTCGGCCTTGCGCGATGCCCATGTGGTGGTGGAGACCTGCCAGCACCTCGCCGCGCAGCAGCCCGCCCCGCCGTGGTCAGAGGTGTGCAGGCGGTTGATGGCGCGGCGCGACGTATTGCTCGCCCGGGCGCTGGCGCGCGACCCGGCGTTTGCACGTCGTCACGCGGCGCTGCTGCGTATCGCCGGTGAACTCCAGGCGCAGCCATGGGACGCGCTGAGTGCGCGCGATCTCCGCAAGGGTCTGGCCCGCAGCGAACGCCGTACTGCCAAGGCGGAGAAGCGCGCCGCCCGCACCGCAGATCCGCAGGACCTGCATCGCTGGCGGCGCAGAGTGCGTCGCCTGCGGATGCAGCTGGAGGCGATGCCCGCACTGGACAGTGCGCTCGCGGCCTCGGTCAAACGGACAGGACCGGGCCACCAGGCGCGCGCGCTGCATGCGCTGGGTGATCAGCTTGGCAGGCAACAGGACCTGCGGATGGTCCGCAACCTGGTGCGGGTGATGCCGGGCGTGCCGGAACGGCGTGGGTTGCTTGCGCAGATCGATGCTGCACTGGCCGCTGCGCGCGGCTGAGCGGTGGCCGCCGGCGCCACGACAAGGATCATGTCGCCAGTGCGGCACCGCGGTGACTGGCGCGCCGGGAAAGCACCGCGACCCACATCGAAGCCATCAATATCCCGGCGCTGGCGATGAACGTGGCGCGATAGCCGAGCCCGTCAAACAGCACGCCGCCCAGGGTGGCGCCCAGCGCGATCGCCATCTGTACAACGGCCACCATCAGCCCACCGGCGGCTTCTCCATCGCGTGGCAGCGTCCTGGCCAGCCAGGTCCACCACGCAACCGGTGCCGAGGTGCCGAACAGACCCCACAGGCCAAGCAGTATCGCCGTCAGCGGCAGTGCCGGGTCCGCCAATGCCAGGGCCAGGGCCAACGCCGCCATCAGCAACGGAAGCACAATCAAGGTGGCATACAGCCAGTTCCTCACGAACGGCTCGATCAACACGGTGCCGATCACCCCGGCACCGCCGATCATCAGCAGGATCAGCGACAGCGTCGAGACGGTGATGCCGCCCACTGTCTCCAGATAGGGCCGCAGGTAGGTGAACAGTGCGAACTGCCCCATGAAGAACAGACAGGTGGCGAGCATGCCCAGCGCCACAACGCGGTGCCGGAGCAGCCCGAGCACGTTCCATGAGGCGGGCGCACCGGTTGCCTGCATGCGCGGCAGCGTCGCCATCTTCCACAGCAGGGCGGCAAAGGCCACGGGCACCAGCAGGAAGAACGCGCCGCGCCAGCCGACCACGGCACCGAAGTAGCTTCCCAGCGGTGCCGCCACCACCATGGCCAGGGCATTGCCGCCATTGACCAGCGCCAGCGCGCGCGGCACCTGGTGTGGTGGTACCAGGCGCATGGCAGTGGCCGCCGACATCGACCAGAAGCCACCGATCGCGATGCCGATCAACGCGCGCCCGACCATGAAGGTGGTGAAGTCCGGGGCCAATGCGGCGAGCGTCGCCGACAGCATCATGGTCACGGTAAGCGCGAGCAGCAGCCGCTTGCGATCGACCCCGCCGGCGAGAGGCGCGATGATCAGGCTGGTGACCAGTGCGAAGGCGCCGGAGACGGCGATGGCCTGACCGGCCTGCCCCTCGCTGACGTGCAGATCGCGCGCCAGCGGAGTGAGCAGGCTCACCGGCATGAACTCGGCGGCCACGAGGGCAAACGCACCGAGGGACATCGCCAGCACGCCGCCCCATTGGCGGGCGGTGGCATTCACCGGCGGTGAGGGCACGAGCACGTCCTGATGCCGGTTCAATGCAGGTTGGCGCGGAAGAACTGCGTCAACGTATCGAACGGGATCAGGTCCACCCGGTCGTACAGGTCCACATGGCCGGCGCCCGGCACCACGACAAGCTGCTTGGGCTGCCCGGCCAGGCGGAAGGCCTCTTCACTGAACTCCCGCGAATGGGCGGTCTCACCGGTGACGAACAGCATCGGGCGCGGCGAGATCGTCTCGATATCTGCGAACGGATGGAAGTTCAGGAATTTCAGGTTGCTGGTCAGGGTAGGGTGCGTGGTCAGCTCGGGCGACGAACCGGCCGGCGTGTACTCACCCCGCGGCGTGCGGTAGAAATCGTAGAACTCGCGTTCGATCGGCGAGGAATCCGCATCGATCCGATGCACCGAGCCGCTGGTGTAACGGGGCGGCTGGCCGGCGAATTCGGCATCGCCATGGGCGACGGCAGCGGCGATGGCGGCTTTGCGCTGTTCCACGGTGACGGCATGGCCCAATCCATTGCGGTTGGCGCCGCCCATGTCATACATGCTGATCGTGGCGATGGCCTGGATCCGCGGGTCGATCTTGGCGGCACTGATCACAAAGCTGCCGCTGCCACAGATGCCGATGGCACCGATGCGGTCTTTGTCCACGAACGATTGCGCGCGCAGGAAATCGACGGCGGCGCTGAAGTCTTCGGCATAGATGTCGGGCGACACTGCATTGCGCGGTTCACCTTCGCTTTCGCCCCAGAACGACAGATCCAGCGACAAGGTAATGAAGCCCTGCTCGGCCATGCGGGTGGCATAGAGGTTGGCGCTCTGTTCCTTTACCGCACCCATCGGGTGACCGACGACAATCGCGGCGTGCCGGGTGGAACGGTCCAGTGCCTTGGGCACGAACAGATTGCCGGCGACCTGCATGCGGTACTGGTTTTTGAACGTGACCTTCTGCACGGTCACCTGGTCACTGGTGTAGAAGTTGTCTGCGCCGTGGGACATGTCGGCTCCTGAGGCAAGCAAGGGAAGGATCAGCAGCGCCAACAGCGCCAGGGTCTTGTTCATCGGCGTCCAGAGAGAGGTGGGGAGGCCGGACCAGTCTGCCGGGGCGGCAGGGCGTTGATTAGATAACGAATGAAGAAGGGGGTATGCAGCTTTACTAATCAATCCGCCGTGGCAGACTGCGCCCATGGCACGCCGCAACCTCAATGATCTGCTCGCCTTCGTCACGGTCGCCCGGGAGGGCAGTTTCACGCGGGCGGCCAGTGTGCTCGGGGTGACTCCCTCGGCACTGAGCCAAGCCCTCAAGGCCCTGGAAGAACGGCTTGAGATACGCCTGCTCACCCGCACCACGCGCAGCGTGTCAGCCACCGCCGCCGGGGAGCGATTGCTGGCGGCGATCGGCAACCGGTTCGATGAGATCGAGGCTGAGCTGGATGCCCTGACCGAGCTGCGCGACAAACCCGCGGGCCTGGTGCGGCTGACCAGTGGCGATTTTCCGTTGAAGACCCTTCTGCTGCCGAGGCTGACGCCGCTGCTGCAGGACTACCCGGACATCGGCATCGAGTTCGATGTCAGCTATGGGCTCCGGGATATCGTTGCCGACCGTTTCGATGCCGGCGTGCGCCTGGGCGAGAGCATCGACAAAGACATGATCGCCGTACCGATCGGCCCGCCGCTGCGGATGGCGGCGGCGGCCTCTCCAGCCTATTTCGCCTCCCGGCCCGTGCCCACGGTGCCGGCCGAACTGACGGCGCACCGCTGCATCAACATGCGGTTCCCGACCCGTGGCGGGCTGTATGCCTGGGAATTCGAACGCCGGGGGCGTGCGGTCAACGTGCGTGTGGATGGACAGCTGACCTTCAACACCTCGCCGCACATGGTGCTGGCCGCGCTGGACGGCCTGGGCATCGCCTTCCTGCCGGAAGACGAGTTCGCCCCCCACCTGGCGCAGGGGCGCCTGGTGCGCGTGCTGGAGGACTGGTGCCCGCCGTTCCCGGGCTACCACCTGTATTACCCCAGCCGCCGCCAGCATTCTCCCGCCTTCGCGCTGGTGGTCGAGGCGCTGCGCATGCAGCGGTAGCGCATCGCTCAGGCCCCCGCGACCGTACGCAAGCCGGCATGGCCCCCTGTCTTCGGCGGCTTGTATTCGCAGCGTGGATACGCCGAGCAGGACTGGAACGCGCCATACGGCCCGGTGCGCGGCACGATCACGCCCACCTTGCAGGCAGGGCAGGCCTGTTCGTGGATCGCTTCACCGGCCATGGATGTCACGCGTACCGCGCCGTCGTTGACCAGTTCGGTCAGGAACGCCGAGCGTTTGCCCTGCACGGTGAACATCGCCACCGAACGGCGCGCGCGCGTCAGCGCGACGTAAAACAATCGGCGTTCCTCACCCAGCGGGTACGCATCGCCGTCCGGCATCGCCAGCGCCAGTACGGGGTCATCCGCGCGGGCATTGGGGAAGCGGCGATCCAGCATGCCGGGCAGGATCACGTAGTCCGCCTCCATGCCCTTGGACCGGTGTACGGTGAGGAAGCTCACCTCTATGTGCTGCCCATGGCGTGCCCGCCATGTGGTCGGCAGCATCGCGCGGTCTGCGTTGTAACGGCCGAGGACGAATACCGTGACCTTGCCGTCATGGCCTGGTGGCACCTGACCTGTCAGCAACTGCTGGTGCAACTGGGCCAGATACTGCTCGACCGCGCCGGCCAGCCGGTCGCGCGAGGCCACCTGGAAGGCCTGCAGCACCGCGCCATACGCCGGGGTGAGCGAGTGGACCTGCTTGGGTATCTGCGCTGGATTGCGTGACACGAACGCACTGGAAACATCGCACAGCGCCTGCGGGCAGCGGAACGTCTGTTCAAGCTTGAGCACCTGGCCCGGGCCGAACCAGTCCAGGAAGCCGGTCATCACCGAGACGTCCGCGCCGGCAAACCGGTTGATCGACTGCCAGTCGTCGCCGACCGCGAACAGATGCTTGCCAGGCGCCTGCACCAGCGCGCGGCACAGACGGGCCCGGGCGCGCGAGGCATCCTGGAATTCGTCGGCCATCACCAGATCGAACGGGGCGACATAGCGGCCCTGTTCCAGGTGCTCGGCAGCCTGGTTGAGCATGTCCTCGAAGTCGATGCCGCCCTCGGCGACCAGCGCATCGTCCCAGCCGTCCAGGATCGGAATGATCAGCTCGAGAAACAGGCGGTAACGGTGCTTGAAGTGATCCTCGGGCAGCCGACGCAGCCGCTCGACCATGTCCTGCACGTGCAGGCCGTTGCTCTTGGCGTGGCTGATGAAGGTCCGGACCAGGCCGATCAGGTCGGTATCCGGCATCGGTGTCGCGCCGCCCTCGGGCAGTTCGCGGTCGGGATTCGGGTCGAGCTCGAGACCGCGCTGCGACAGCGCATCGCCCAGCCGCAGGAACAGTTCGCCCGTGCGCAGTTCGTGCGAGGTGGTCTCGATCCGGTCGGTGCCGTGGGAGCGCTGATGGCCAGCTGGAGGCGCCGGCGACTGGCCGTGTCCCTCCCGGGCGAGGTGGTCGTGGTTCAGCGCAATGCCGGGGTAGCAGAAATCCGGCCGGTACTGGCGGTATTCGTCCGTGCCGGCATCGAAGGCGTGCCGCCGGGCATAGGCGTAATCCACGCCGTTGTAGAACAGCCAGTCCGCGATCACGCATTCTTCGATGCTGCGCACGCGCTCGCCCTGAAGCGTACGCACGTAGACCTGCCCATCCTTGTCCCATTCCTCTGCCTCCAGCGGCCCTCCGGCAACGGGCAGATCACGGCCGAACACCAGCCGGAACAGGTCCCACTGGGTACGGAAATGGAGGGAGCGATCCTTGAGCTGGTCGATGATCTCGGCCAGCCGGTGGAAGCCCTGCGTGGCATCCACGGCCCACTCCGGCACCTGCGGCATCCGCCCCGTGGCCTGGGCGATGATGTGCCGGCCCAGCGCGTGGAACGTACGCGCCTCCACCCGGACCTCGCCCAGGCCGAGGCGATGGAACGCGCGATCGGCGCGTGCCTGCAGTTCCGTGGCGGCCTCCTTGTTGAAGGCGAGCATGACGATGCGCTCGGGCGCCACCAGCCCGCGTTCGATCGCGTACGCCGCCTTGGCCACCATCGTCGAGGTCTTGCCCGAACCCGCTGCGGCCACCACCTGGACGCGGTTGTCGAAGCAGATCACCGCGCGGGCCTGCTCATCGGTGAGCGGGCGGCTTTCCACGTGATCCAGCAGCGCACGGCTGGCCATCCGCTCGCGCACCTGATGCGCCTCATTGCGGCGCGCCCACGTCGCTGGCCAGTCGGCCAGCCACCGCATCAAGGTTGCTTCGATCACAGCGGGATCACCGTCGAGTTGGCTGCGCAGTGCGGCGTTGTCGAACACCGCCCACAGCGCCTCTTCCTCGAGTGGCAGGGTGGGGCGCGCCTGCAGCAGCGCCTGCTGCTGCTCGTGGGTCAGCCACAGCGCTCCCTCGTCGGCCCGTTCGGTGGCGGTCTGCACCTGGCCAAGCCAGCGCTGGATCGCGGCGTGGGCCTGCTGGAACAGAGCGACATGGTCGCGCTGGCGCTGTTCACCGCGCAGCTCGGCCAAGGTGGAGGCCAACTGTCGAGCCGCGGCCGTGTTCAAGCCGCCAAGCGTCAGCGGGGCATGCCCGTCGCGGTGCAGGGTAAGCCGTGCCCAGGGCAGGCGCGGGTGCACCTGCAGTGCCTCCAGCGGCGCGGGGCAGGGGCGACCGTCAACGGTCAGGACCAGCTGGTCGTCTTCCAGGCGCAGGTGCCAGTGCGGTGATCGCGTGAGGCGTTGACCCCAGTCGCTCGGGGCCCATTCGTACGTCATCGGTGTATCCAGGTGCGGCCATCGTTGCGGCCGTGGCCGGAACAGCACGGGTGGCGCGGTTTGATCGGATGCCCATGATAGGGGAAATATAAAAAATCCCTGCCTGGGCAGGGATTCGAATTGGCCGACGGGGCTGGCGGTGCGCTTACTGCTGCAGCACCGGCACGCTGCGCGAGCGGCGGTCCACCAGCATCGCCACGCCCCATAGCAGCAGGCCGCCCAGCGCGGTGGCGGCGCCGACGTAACCGGTCACCGCCGGGCTGAAGCCGGCGCCGATCGCCATGCCGCCGAACCACGGGCCCAGTGCGTTGGCGGTGTTGAACGCCGCGTGGTTGGAGGCGGCCGCCAGCGTCTGCGCTTCGCCGGCCACATCCATCAGGCGGGTCTGCAGTACGGCCGCCAGGGCGCCCATGGTGCCGACGGCGATGATCATCGGGAACACGCTCCACACCGACTGCGCGGCCAGCGGGAAGGCGAGCAGCACCAGGATCGACCACACCAGCACTACCGCCGCAGCGCGGAACTGGAAGCGGTCCACCAGCCAGC
Source organism: Stenotrophomonas sp. 05L413 (assembly GCF_056397945.1). NCBI lineage: Bacteria > Pseudomonadati > Pseudomonadota > Gammaproteobacteria > Lysobacterales > Lysobacteraceae > Stenotrophomonas > Stenotrophomonas sp. 05L413. The sequence goes on along the minus strand of NZ_JBFTOL010000001.1, from coordinate 37,315 downwards.
CACCGGCTACGTTGCCGATGATCGCGCCGATACCGAAGATGCCCACGGCCAGCGGCATCCACGATTCGGCCAGGCCGGTGACCTGCACCAGGGTCGGGGCGAGGTAAGTGAACACGCAGAACATGCCGGCAAAACCGACCGAACCGATCGCCAGCGCCAGCCACACCTGGGTGCGGTTGAAGGCGCGCAGTTCGCGCATCGGCGAGGTGCGGACTTCATCCGGATCGGGCAGCAGGAAGCGCGCGATCATCACCACGGTGGCGATCGCCAGCACGCTGACCACCGCGAACGCAGTGCGCCAGCTGAGCTGCTGGCCGAGCCACGTGGTCAGTGGGTTGCCGACCAGGATGGCAACGGACAGGCCGAGCAGCACCTTCGATACCGCCGCGCCGCGTTGGGCCGGGGGACTGATCGCCGCAGCCACCAGCATTGCTACGCCGAAATACGCGCCATGCGGCAGACCGGCGACGAAGCGGGCCAGCAGCATCGTGCCGTAGTTCGGCGCCAGCGCGCTGGCCAGGTTGCCGATGGCATAGAACCCCATCAGTGCCAGCAGCAGGTTGCGGCGGGCGAAGCCGGCACCGGCGAAGGCCAGCACCGGTGCGCCGACCACCACGCCGACGGCGTAGGCACTGATCAGGTGGCCCACCTGGGTCTCGCTGATGGACAGTCCGCGGCTGATTTCCAGCATCAGCCCCATGCTGGCGAACTCGCTGGTGCCGATGGCGAAGCCGCCCAGCGACAAGGCCAGCAGGATCAGAGTGCGCTCGCGCGGCGAGAGCCGGGCGGCCAGAGGGACGGAGGAGGAGCTCATGCAGGCGGCGGCGTCGATCGGGGAAGCGCGGCATTGTACTGCTGCGGCGCAACATTAATCAGTGGGGCGCATGGAACGCTGGATTCGCACCCCCGCTGGTCGCACCGCCGATGCCCCCGTGTATCCCGGGCGGACGCTGCTTATCGCTCCCATTCACGGATACGGCGCGACCCTGAACGGTTGCGGTTCGGGCGCGGGTGGCGGAATACGGTCGCCGTGGACGCGGCTGAGAATCTCATTGGTCCGTCGCTGCTCCGCCACGAGCTGCCGCAGCAGCCCCTTGATCCCGAAGATGGCGAACGGAACGACGATCCACAACACCCCAAGCAGGCCCCTATCGAAACGTCCTTGTGGTTGGAGGGGGCGTCCGTTGGATGAGAGCGTCAGCGGTCCGCCTCCGGGCCGGATCGGCAGCCGATCACGGCCGGTCTCGCCCATTCATGCGACAATTTCGCTCCAAAGCCACCCCTTCGATGGCTGCGCGGTGCCGCCAGAGAGGTTGTTGCGATGTCCACCCGTCCGGGCTTTCCCGCCCTCATCGGTTTTGATCTGCCCGGTCCGCAAGCGGGCACGGCGCCGCAGCGCGTGATTGTGACCGCGCTGCTGGATGACACCCCACGCAATGACTGGATGCGCATGCTGCACCGTCTGGCCTGGCCATTGCTGCGGGTGGATCACGGCGTGGAGCAGATCCGCCTGGTCGGGGAGGGTATCCATTTCGTCGGTGCCATTGCCGATGCCAGGGCGTTGTCGGCCGCCGTGCGCGGCCTGTTCAACGAGGTCAACGCGAAGGTGCTCAACCGTCGGCTTGCCGCGCTGGACAACCCGTTGGACGATGATGGTCCCGGCATGGCGCCGGCGGCATCGCTTGCCCATTCCACGGATCCGCGCCTGGATGACGTGGCCGCTTTGATGGCCATGCCGGCGGTGCCGGGCATGCTGGAACTGGCCAGTGCGATGACCGGCATGCGCTTCGTCGCGGTGGCGCGCGTCACTGCAGACCGCTGGACCGCCTGCGCCGTGCAGGATCGTCTTGATTTTGGCTTGCGACCCGGCGATGACCTCGTGCTGGAAACCACCATCTGCGATGAGATCCGCGAACATCGCCATCTGGTGCAGTTCGATCAGGCCAGCACCCACCCGGTGTTCTCGAGCCATCCCACGCCGGCGCTGTACGGGTTCGAAAGCTACATTTCGGTGCCGATGTTCCGCCGCGACGGCGGTTTTCACGGCACCCTGTGCGCGCTCGATCCGAATCCCTCCAGGCTCGATGGCGCTACGGTGAAAGCCTTCGAGGTGCTGGCCGGTGTGATCGGCGCGCACCTGGATGTCCCGGAGGCGCAGGGTGAGGCAGGGCAGGCGGTGGTCAGCATGGCCGAGGCGCTGTCGCTGCTGTCGCGCCAGGTCGATGCACTGGATGCCGCGACGCTGCCGGCGCAGTTCCGCGCGGTGACGGCGCGGTTGCGTGAACTGGTGGATGGGCGTGGGGCCGCGTTGAGCTGATCGCACGGAATGGGCGAACCGGTCGCCTTTCAGTCCTTTGCTTCAACCCGCGCGAAACGCGCACGCCACTGCCCCTCCACCTCCACCTGTGCCACGAACATCTCATACGGGCGCACCCACAGGCCGACCTGCGAATCCAGCGGCCGGTAGAGCACCATCGGCGCCAGCGTTTCGCTATGGCGGACGATACCGATGACCTCGTAGTTGCCGCCTTTGAAATGGCGGTAATGGCCGAGCGGCAGGGTGGGCAGCGGGGTGAGATCGGTCATGGTCTGGCAGCGAGGCAGGCGGGCTGGCCATTATTGCCCGGGCTGCCGATCGCGTCGCGGGGTCTCAGCCGGCATCCGGCAAGGGACCCGCGCGGCAGCCACTGACCAGCTGCAGCACCGCGTCAGGGTGCATGGGGCGCGCGAGGTGATAGCCCTGTGCTTCGTCGCAGCCCCACAGCCGCAGCAGCGAGAGTTCGGCTTCGTTCTCCACGCCTTCGGCCACCGTGCGATACCCGAGCTGCCGCGCGAGCTTGATGATGGCCTCCACTTTCAGCCGCGCGGTGCGTGAGCGCGCCAGCCCGGTGACCAGCGTCTGGTCGATCTTGATGTGGCTGATCGGCACCTCGCTGAGGTAGCCGAAATTGCTGTAGCCGCTGCCGAAGTCGTCAATCGCGATGGGCACGCCGGCCGCCGCCATGTCGCGCAGTTGCGGCAACGCCGCGGGGTGGTGATTGAGCCATTGGCCTTCGGTGATCTCGATCTCGATCAGGCCGGGGGCGAGCCCGTAGGCGTGCAGTCGCTCGGACAGCACGCTCCATACACACTGATCATCGAAGTCGCGCGGGGAAAGATTGATGGAGAGGCTGAAGCCGGGCACGCGCTCCTGCCATTGCGCGGCCTGGGCCAGGGCGTGATCGATGACCCAGCGGCTGATCGCGGGCATCAGCGCGGTGCGCTCGAGCACCGGGATGAATTCGCCGGGGCTGATCGGGCCGAGCATCGGGTGGGTCCAGCGCAGCAGCGCCTCGGCCGATACCGGCAGCCCGTCGAGCAGATCGAAGCGTGGCTGGTACACCAGGCTGAACTGGTGCTGGGCCAGCCCGCGCCCGGCGTCGGAGGCCAAGCGGTAACGCCGGCGCAGGGCATCGTCGCGTTCCTGCGAGTACCAGCACAGGCAGGCATCGGTCTGGATGGCGTGGTGCATGGCGACCAGGCATTTGCGGACCAGATCCGCGGTCTGGCCCGGTACGGGGAGGAAGTCGCATACACCGGCATGGAACTGCGGCGACATCGGAATGCGGCCAGCCATCAGCGGCCGGCGCATGCGGACGCGCAGGCGGTCAAGCAGTGCCTCGGTCTGGTGATGCGAGTGGTCCGGCAGCAGGAAGGCGAAGCGGGTCACCCCCACGTGATAGACCTGTGCGATATCGCGCAGCACGTCCTGCACCCGCAGCGCCGCTTGGCGCAGCAAGGTTTCCACCGGCTTCATGCCCAGCGCCTGGCCGGCCTCGTTGGCACTTTGCAGATCGAATACATCCAGCAGCACGGCGGTGAATGCATGCGCCTGGCCACGGCGGGACAGGGCATTGAGGTCAGCCTGGAACTGCTGCCGGTTGGGCAGGCCGCTGATCTGCTCGCGCCGGCCCAGCGACATCTTCAGCTCCATCTGCGCGACCACCACCCGTGACAGCGTCTGCAGCTGCAGCTGTTCTTCGGCCGACAACTGACGGGGCTCACGGCCCATGATGCACAGTGTGCCGAGTGCGATGCCGGCCTTGGTGACCAGCGGGGCGCCGGCGTAGAAGCGCAGCTGCTGCGGGCCGGTCACCAGGGCATTGTCGGCAAAACGCGCATCCAGGCGCAGGTCCGTCACCTGCAGCACGTCGCTGGAGCCCAACGCCCAGGCACAGATCGATGCGTGCCGTTCGTTGCGGGTGAGCGTCAGCCCGACGCGCGAGATGATGTGCTGGTGCTCGGCATCGAAGATGGACACCAGCGCGATCGGAACGCCGAAGGTAAACGCCGCCAGTTCGGTGATCGGGTCCAGCGCAGTACCCAACGCAGGGTCCATCACGTTGAGCGCTTCGATCAGCGCCATCCGATCTACATCATCACTTCTGTCCAGCATCTACCGCGCCCTGTTCCGACTACACCACGACTATCCCCAGTGGAATGCAGAACCGATGTGAAGCATGAGCGGCGCGGATGAAGCGTTCACGCTGGCGGCATTGCGCTCGCTCAGCAGGGCGCGACCGGTGACTGCAGCAACGTCACCAGCTGGCGAAGACGATACGGTTTGGGCAGGAATTCGACATGCTCGGGCAGCGGCGGCAGCTGCGAGCGGGCGTAACCGGAGGCCAGGATGATGCGCGCATTGGGCAGTACATCGGCCACATGCTCGCTCAACTCAACACCACTCATGCCGTTGGGCATGCTGATATCGCTGAACACCACATCGAACCCGCCCGGGTCCTGCATCAGCCGCAGCGCGGCCGGGCCGTCGTCGGCGGTGTGGATTTCGATACCGAAGTCCTGCAGCGCCTGGCCGATCAGTTCACGCAGGTCCTGCTGGTCTTCGACCATCAATACGCGTAGGGGCTCAGACATGCTCGACTTCCTCAATGACAGGTAACAACAGACGGACGGTGGTCCCGCGTCCGGGGGCGGTTTGTACGTCGACGAAGCCGTCGCACTGGGAAACGAAGCCGAACACCTGGCTCAGCCCCAGTCCGCTGCCTTTGCCGATTTCCTTGGTGGTGAAGAACGGCTCGCTGGCGCGCTCCGCGATGTCCGGGGGCATGCCATTGCCCTGATCGGTCACCGCGATGGCGACATAGCGGCGGCGCATGGGCTGGGACAGATCCGGCGCCAGCCGCTGTTCGACCTCGGCCGTGATCGTGACCGTGCCGCCCTGGGGCATCGCTTCGCCGCTATTGAGCACCAGATTCAACACGGCGCTGTGCAACTGTACGCCATCGGTGACGATCGGGGGCAGATCCGAGGTCAGATCCAGCTGCACCTCGATGCCCGTCGGGCAGGCGCGGCGCAGTACGGGCAGGGCATCGAGCAGGAAGTCCTGCACCACGATCGGCTCGCGCACCAGCGTCTGATCAGCGGAGAAGGCCAAGAGTTGGCGGGTCAGCAGCGAGCCGCGGTCGGCGGCGGCATGGGCCAGGTCCACCAGCTCCTGGGTACGCCCGTCGGCGCCGGGGCGCAGGGCGATCAGATCCAGGGCGTTGCCGATGGTGGTCAGCAGGTTGTTGAATTCATGGGCCAGGCCGCGGGTCAGCCGGCCCACATTGTCCAGTTGGCGCTGCTGCACGTGCGCGCGCTGCGCATCCTGCAGCAGGCGCTGGGCCTGGTAGCGTTCGGTGACATCCTGGGTGACCTTGACGAAACCGAGCAGGCAGCCGTCTTCGCGGACAGGTTCGATCACCTCGCCGGCGCGGAACCGCTCGCCGTTGCAGCGCACCCGCCAGCCTTCACCGACGAAGCGGCCATGGTCCCGCGCGTACGCCAGCGCCTGCTCCGGGACGCCCAGCTGCTGGTCTTCGGGGGTATAGAACAGGCTGACGTGCCTGCCGATGACGGCCTCGGCGGCATAGCCCTTGACCCGTTCGCAGCCACGGTTCCAGCTGCAGATACTCCCCTGCGTATCGAGCAGATAGATCGCGTGATCGCTCACGTTGTCGATCAACAGCTTCAGCTGCCGGCTTTCGTCGGCGAGCGGTGCAACGCTGGATACGGCCTGGACCACGACGGTTATCGACTCCCCCGATAAGGGACCGAACCGTAGGGGCGTCCATGTGAAGAAAGTGTCAAGAACGTGCGTCAAACACGCTGACTTCTGGCGCTTAACACCCGTTTACCGCTTCGGGTACCATCAGGCCCCTTTTGAGCTGGAACACGGTATGAATTTTGCGCCTACCGCCCGTGACCGTTGGATCTGGCTGGCGTCGGCCGCCTTGATGGCCGCCACGCTGGGCACGGAGATGGTGGTGCCGCTGGGCTACGCGGTCTGGTTGACCTACTTCATGGCGGTCGGCATCACGCTGTTCCAGCGCCGGATGGAAGTGCCTCTGCTGGTGGCGATCGGGTCCTGCATCCTGCTTGCGGTGGGCTACAACGTGGCCCCGTCCAGCAGCAACTCGGCGTTCTCCTTCGTCAACCGCACCATCGGCGGCGTTGCTTTCCTGATGATGGCGCTGACCGTGATGAAGGCCATCAGTGCGCGCCGTGAAGCGGCCGATGCGCTGTGGCTGCAGGCCGGCGAGAACGTGGTGGGCACCAGCCTGCAGGGCGATCCCACCCCGCGTGAACTGGCCGATGCGGCCATGCGCGCGCTGTGCGCGCAGCTCAATGCCGATGTCGGCGCCATGTATCGCCTGCAGGGCGAGCGGCTGGTGCTGGTCGGTGGTGCCGCGCTGCCTTCGCAGCTGCCGGAGACGCTGCCGGCGCATACCGGGCAATGGGGCGAGATCATCCGCGAAGGCCGCGCGCGCCGGCTGGAGGACAGTGACAGCCCGCTGGATATCGATACCCTCCTGGGCCGCACTACCGTGCACCAGCGCCTGCTGGGGCCGATCACCGCCGATGGCGTGGTGATCGGCGTGATCGAGCTGGGCCGGGCCGGTGTCTCGCCTGCGCGTGGCCTGGAGATGGCGCTGCTGCTGCAGTGCGCCGAGCCGATCGGCATCGCGCTGCGCGCGGCGCTGCTCAATGCGCAGCTGGTGGAACTGCTGGAGGAAACCCAGCGCCAGAGCGAAGAGCTGCAGACCCAGCAGGAAGAACTGCGCGTGGCCAATGAGGAGCTGGAAGAGCAGAGCCGCAGCCTGCTGCATTCCCAGGCCAACCTGGAGCAGCAGCAGGCCGAGCTTGAACAGACCAATGTGCAGCTCGAAGAGCGCACCCATGAGCTGGAGTCGCGCCAGCAGGCCCTGCTGCTGGCCCAGGCGCAGCTGGTCCAGAACAGCGCCGAACTGGAGGCCAGTTCGCGCTACAAATCCGAATTCCTGGCCAACATGTCCCACGAGCTGCGCACCCCGCTCAACAGCTCGCTGATCCTGGCCAAGCTGCTGGCCGACAACAAGGACGGCACGCTGACCGCCGAGCAGGTCAAGTACGCCCAGGCGATCCATTCCTCCAACAACGACCTGCTGGCGCTGATCAACGACATTCTGGACCTGTCGCGGATCGAGGCTGGCCATGTCGAGCTGGTCGAAGAAAACCTCGCGGTGTCCAGCGTATTGCAGCGCCTGAAGGAAACCTTCGAGCCGATGGCCGTGCAGAAGGGCCTGAGCCTGGAGATCAGCGCCGCGCCGGATGCGCCGGCCCAATTGCTGGCCGACAGCCAGCGCCTGCAGCAGATCCTGAAGAATCTGCTGGCCAATGCGGTCAAGTTCACCGAACACGGCAGCGTGTCGTTGAAGGTGCGCAGTGCCGGGGCAGGGCGGATCCAGTTCGCCGTGTCCGATACCGGCATCGGCATTCCCGACGAACAGACCGCGGTCATCTTCGAAGCCTTCCGCCAGGCTGATGGCAGCACCCGCCGCCGTTATGGGGGTACCGGGCTGGGGCTGTCGATCTCGCGCGATCTGGCTGCCCGGATGGGCGGCAGCATCGCTGTCTCCAGCGAGCCGGGCCGGGGCAGTTGCTTCACGCTGGAGCTGCCGCTGCTGGCCGGTGGCGGTACCGGCAGCGCCCACAACGTCGTGCACGACGTACGTCCCGCCGCCGTGGCAGCACCGGCCGTGCCTGCCGCTGCTTCGCTGGGCCGTGCCCACGCCGAATCCACCCCCGCACCCGCACCCGCGGCCAAGGTGATGGATGACCGGGGCCGCCGCAGCCGCGCGGGCCGCATGATCCTGGTGGTCGAGGACGATACGGCGTTCGCCAGCGCGCTGGTCTCGATGGCGCATGAACTGGACTTTGATTGCGTGGTCGCCGGCACCGCCGAGGAAGCGCTGAGTCTGGCTGCCGAGTTGCGCCCCAACGGCATCCTGCTCGATATCGGCCTGCCCGATGTCTCCGGGCTGAGCGTGCTGGAGCGCCTCAAGCGCGACCCGGCCACGCGCCACATCCCGGTGCACGTGGTGTCCGGGCTGGAACGTTCGCAGGTGGCGATGGAGCTGGGTGCGATCGGCTATGTGATCAAGCCGGCCACGCGCGAGCGCCTGCTCGGCGCGATCCAGCAGCTGGAGGCCACCAGCCAGCGCGACATGCGCCGCCTGCTGATCGTCGAGGACGACAGCGAGCTGCGCTCCAACCTGCAACTGCTGCTCGGCCGCGACCAGCTCGAGATCACCGCGGTCGGCACCATCACCGAAGCGATGGCCGAACTGGCCGGCTCCACCTTCGATTGCATGGTCACCGACCTGGCGCTGCCTGACGGCACCGGCTACGACCTGCTCGAACGCATGGCCGGCAATGACGCCGTCGCGTTCCCGCCGGTGATCGTCTATACCGGCCGCGCGCTGACCCGCGATGAAGAGCAGCGCCTGCGCCGCTATTCCAAGAGCATCATCATCAAGGGCGCGCGCTCGCCCGAGCGCCTGCTCGATGAGGTGACCCTGTTCCTGCACAGTGTCGAGGCCTCGCTGCCGACCGACCAGCAGCGCCTGCTGCGCGAGGCCCGCCGCCGCGATGCGGTGCTGGATGGCCGCACCGTGCTGCTGGCCGAGGACGACGTGCGCAACATCTTCGCGCTGTCCAGCGTGCTCGAGCCGCTGGGCGTGACCCTGGATATCGCCCGCAACGGCCGCGAGGCGCTGGAGAAGCTGCGCCCCGAGATCGACCTGGTGCTGATGGACATCATGATGCCGGAGATGGACGGGCTGACCGCCATGCGCGAGATCCGTGCCGACAACCGCTGGCGCGACCTGCCGATCATCGCGCTGACCGCCAAGGCGATGCCGGACGACCGCGAGCACTGCCTGCAGGCCGGTGCCAACGACTACATCGCCAAGCCGATCGACGTGGACAAGCTGGTCTCGCTGTGCCGGGTGTGGTGCTCGCGCCGATGAATGAAACGGAGCTGTTCGACCTGGAGTTGAAGCTGTTGCTGGAGGCGGTCTACCAGCGCTACCACTACGACTTCCGTGACTATGCGCTGGCATCGCTGCGGCGGCGCATGCGCCATGCCATGGCGCGCTTCGACTGCCCGACCATGGGGGCGCTGCAGCACCGGCTGCTGCACGAGCCGGAGACCTTCGCCCAGGCGATGCAGTACTTCACCGTGCAGGTCTCGGAGATGTTCCGCGACCCGCCGTATTTCCGGGTGCTGCGTGAGCACGCCGTGCCGGTGCTGCGTACCTATCCGTCGATCAAGCTGTGGATCGCCGGGTGCAGTACCGGCGAAGAGGTGTGGTCGCTGGCGATCCTGCTGCATGAGGAAGGCCTGCTGGACCGCGCGATCATCTACGCCACCGACATCAACCCCGAAGCACTGCAGGCGGCCGAATCCGGGGCGTTCGCGCTGGACCGGCTGGCGCAGTTCAGCCGCAACTATCTGGCCGCCGGCGGCACCGGCTCGCTCTCCGATTACTACAGCAGCGGCTACGGCAGCGTGGTGTTCGATCGCCGCCTGAAGCGCAACATCGTGTTCGCCGACCATAGTCTGGCCACCGATACCGTGTTCTCCGAAGTCCACCTGGTGTCCTGCCGCAACGTGCTGATCTATTTCCAGCGGCCCCTGCAGGACCGTGCCATCGGCCTGTTCCATGAGGCGCTGGTCCATCGCGGCTTCCTCGGGCTGGGCAGCAAGGAATCGCTGCAGTTCGGCGCGCATGCCGACCTGTTCGAGGCCTGCGCGCGCGACCAGCGCCTGTATCGGAAGCTGGCCTGATGAGCGGCGCGTCGCAACGCAGCCGGTTCGATCTGGTGGTCATCGGCGCGTCGGCCGGTGGGGTCAGCGCGCTGCAGGCGCTGCTGTCATCGCTGCCGACCACACTGGCGCTGCCCGTGCTGGTGGTGCTGCATCTGCCACGTGATCGGCCGAGCCGCATTGCCGGCCTGCTCGACGCCGGCTGCCCGCTGCCGGTGCGCGAGGCCGAGGACAAGCAGCCCCTGCAGCCGGGTACGGTCACCTTCGCGCCGCCGGACTACCATCTGCTGGTCGAGGACCGTGCCACGCTGGCGCTGTCGGTGGACCCGCCGGTGCTGTTCTCGCGTCCGGCCATCGATCCGCTGTTTGAAAGCGCCGCCGATGTGTTCGGCGATGGCGTGCTGGCGATCCTGCTGACCGGCGCCAGCGCGGATGGCAGTGATGGCGTCGCCGCTATCCGCCAGGCCGGCGGCGAAGCCTGGATCCAATGCCCTGAGGAGGCATATTCCTCGATGATGCCCGCATCCGCCCTGGCGCACGCCGGTGCCGATGCCGTGCTCCCGCTCACCTCCATCTGCACGCGTATGAAAGGTCTTACCCGATGAACCTGATCGAACCCGCCGGGTCGACTGCCACCACCGATTGCGTGAAGCTGCTGATTGTCGATGACATCCCGCAGAACCTGGTCGCGATGGAGGCGCTGCTGCGCCGCCCCGGCCTGGAGATCCTGTGCGCGCTGTCCGGCGCCGAGGCGCTCGAGCTGCTGCTGGAGCATGAGGTCGCGCTCGCGCTGCTGGATGTGCACATGCCGGAGATCGACGGGTTCTCGTTGGCCGAGCTGATGCGTGGCTCGCAGCGCAGTCGCGATGTACCCATCATCTTCCTGACCGCCTCACCGAACGACCCCGTGCGTGCCTTCAAGGGCTACGAATCCGGCGCCGTGGATTTCCTGCACAAGCCGATCGAGCCGCAGGTGATCATGAGCAAGGTCAATGTGTTCATCGAGCTCTACCAGCAGAAGCAGCTGCTGAAGACGCGCAACGAGGCGCTGGAGCATGCGCTCAAGCTCAACGAGACGATGATGGCCGTGTTGACGCACGATCTGCGCACGCCGCTGGCATCGATCCTGCTGTGCGCCGATAAGTTGTCGCTGGACCTGCCCGACGATGGCGCGGTGCAGCGCACGCTTGGCCACCTTGAGAACAGTGCGCAGCGGATGGCGCGGATGGTGGATCAGCTGCTGGATTTCTCGAAGATCCGCACCGGTGGCCTGCGCCTGCACAGCACCGAATGCGATCTGGCGGACGTGGCCGCATCGGTCGTGGCCGAGATCGGGCGTGCGCATCCGCAGGCGACCATCGAGCTGCAGGTCCAGGGTGATGCCCACTTGCAGGGCGATCCAGATCGCCTGGCGCAGCTGCTGTCCAACCTGATCGGCAACGCGGTGCTGCATGGTGGTGATGCACCGGTGGTGGTGCGCCTGGAGGGCGAGCGCAGCGCGCCGCTGCGGTTGCAGGTGCGCAATGCCGGGCAGATTCCCGAGGCGTTGCTGCCGCGGTTGTTCGAACCGTTCAAGGCCAGTTTCCACGATAGCCGCGGGCTGGGGCTGGGCCTGTTCATCGCCAGCGAGTTCGCGCGTGCGCATGGCGGCACACTGGTGGCGCAGAATCGCGAAGGCACCGTGCTGTTTGAGACTGCGCTTCAGCGTCGACCACGCTGACGCCGATAGAACCATCCCGGCATGGCGCCGGGATGGTCGTGGTGCTTACAGCGGCTCGCAGCACAGATACAGGCCGTGGCCGCCGTAGGTGCAGCCGGGCTGATCTTCGCAGCCCGCCAGTGGCGTGGGCTGGCTGGAGGTCGCCAGCGCCTGGCCGGAGGCAAAAGCCAGTGCGCAGATCAGCGTCATGCCACCGAAGGCCGACAACAGTTTCCTGGACATCATGGTCACTCTCTCCTTGCAAGGATGATGCGGGCGGATCGTGTGGCTGCAGCTGGGGTGTTACACCGGCTGGCAGCAACGGATCTCGCTGTGCCCGCCATAGGTGCAGCCGGGCTTGTAGGGGCAACCTTCCAGCTGTTTGGGCTGGCTGGAGGTTGCCACCGCCTGGCTCGAAGCAAATGCCAAGGCGCAGACAACAGCGATACCGCCAAAGACCGAGACGACTTTCTTGGACTTCATGGTGTTTCTCCTGTTGTGGATCATGCGGATGCAACGGGTGGTGCGCGATGCGGTTTACCGGGCCGGTGGATCCGTCAGCGGGCAGCACGTGCCGTCCGGATTGGCGCCATAGTCGCAGTGCGGTGCCGCCTTGCAGCCGGACAACGCGGCGGGCGTGGCAGCGGTGGCGAAGGCCTGGGCCGAAGCAAAGGCGAGCATGCCGGCGACGGCGAGGCCGCCAAGCAGGGACAGCGTGTGTTTCGACGTCATCGTTCAACTCCTCGGATGGGAAGGAAAATCGACGAACTGTCGATCCGCTCCATGAGCCGGTGCGGACAGACCTTGGGTACGCCGCCGGGAGCGGCGTCAGAGGGACTCAGCCTGCCGGGACGGGCACCGCACTGCGCGCAGCGTTCACCACGAAGGCGCCGGTGATGGCATTGACAGAGCTGTCCTTGAGTTGGCCGACGTGGCGATAGATCACCTTGCCGTCCTGGATCACCACTACCATCGGCACCATGGTCGCGGTGTAGCGCTGCCGGATCCGGTCATCGGTATCGTTCACTACGGGAAACGCAAAGCCATGCTGGCGCGCGTAGTCCGCAGCGCTTTCATGGGGCGGCAGGCTGACGCCGAGCATCTCGAAGGCGCGGTTCCCGTTGTTCCGTCCGGCGGCGTCCAGCGCCTGGATCTGCGGCACGGAGGCCAGGCAGAACTTGCAGGCGGGAGAGAAGAAATACAGGACCTGGCGGCCGCTGGCCGGGCCGGCGAGGGTGACCGCCTGGCCGTCCAGTGCGGTGCTCTGGAGTGCTTCAGGCTGGGCGCCTTCCGGAAGGCCGTGAGCGGCCTTGGAGATCTGTTCGACCTTGCTCACCAGCAGGGCCTGCTGCTGGCGGAGCTGCCGGTTCTGCACGGCCAGCGCCGTCATCAGCGCGGCCAACACGATGATCAGCGCGAGGCTGCCGTACTTCCGTAGCGCGGATGCGTCCATGCTGCTCCTTGGCCTTCGGCCGGGTCCATGGCTGAGTAGGTGGGGTATATATCCGGCACCAAAAATTATTTGTCAAACAAAAGATCCTGTGAATGAGACGTCGGTTTGATTCTGCTCTCCATCTATCGCTGGCCGGGGCGCCCCGGCCGCCCCAGACCGGCCCGGATCAGTCGCAAACCCCCGTGAGGTAAACTGTGCGGGCGCCGCAGCCCTTCGCCACCGGCCTATTGCTGGAGCCACCATGCCGTCCTCGACCCGTAAAGCCACCTCGCCCCTGATCGATGCCCAGGTGCATGTCGAGGGCTTCGTGCAGGTGCGTGAGGCGCGCCGGTCCGAGCTGGTCGAGGATTACGTGGAGCTGATCGCGGACCTGATCGCCGATGGCCGCGAAGCCCGCCAGGTGGATATCGCCACCCGGCTCGGGGTTGCGCAGCCCACGGTGGCCAAGGCGCTCAAGCGGCTGGTCAAGGAGGGTTGGGCGATCCAGCGGCCATATCGCGGCGTGTTCCTGACCCCGGCCGGCGAGCAGCTGGCGGTGGAGATGCGCGCCCGCCACCAGACGGTGGAGCAGTTCCTGCTGGCACTGGGCGTGGACGCCGATTCGGCGCGCCGCGACGCGGAAGGGATCGAGCACCACGTCAGCGAGGCCACCCTGGCCGCATTCGAGGCCTATGTGCGCACGGCCAACGGCCATGGTTGAGCGCCTCGCCCCGCCACCACCATTGGGCGTGCCGGTGCACGACCAGGATGAGCATTGGATGCGCCACGCGTTGGGCCTGGCGGAGCGTGCCGAACGTGAATTCAATGAAATTCCGGTCGGCGCGGTGCTGGTCGGTGCCGATGGCACCGTGCTCGGCGAAGGCTGGAACCTCAACATCGCCGACCATGACCCCAGCGCGCATGCCGAGATCGTGGCGATGCGGCAGGCGGGCAGGGCGATCACCAACCACCGGCTGATCGGCAGCACGCTGTACGTCACCCTGGAGCCGTGTGCGATGTGTGCCATGGCCATCGTGCACGCACGCGTGGCGCGGCTGGTGTATGCCGCCACAGACCCCAAGACCGGTGCTTGCGGCAGCGTGTTCGACCTGATCGGCGATCCGCGCCACAACCACCGCGTGGAGATCCACGGTGGCGTGCTCGCCAAGGACGCCAGCACCCGGCTGACCAACTACTTCCGCGCCAAGCGCGGCAAGCCGCCGCTGCTGCTGGAATAAGGCCTCCACGGCGACAGGGTCGTGACGGGTTGGCGGTATCATGGGCGCCTTATCCATTCCAGGTCGCGGCGCAAGCGGCGGCCCAGCACAAGGCGAACACATGGCGGACAACGGCGCAGAAGGCGAGCGACTGATCTGGATCGATCTGGAAATGACCGGTCTGGACACCGACAACGATGCGATCATCGAGATCGCCACCGTGGTGACCGATGCGCAGTTGAAGGTGCTGGCCGAAGGCCCGGAATTCGCGATCCATCATCCGGTCGAGCGGCTGGAAGCGATGGACGAGTGGAACCGTAACCAGCATCGTCGTTCCGGCCTGTGGCAGCGCGTGGTCGAGAGCACCGTCACGCTCGGGCAGGCCGAAGCGCAGACGATCGCCTTCCTGCAGCAGTGGATCAAGGCGGGCGCCTCGCCGATGTGCGGCAACTCGATCTGCCAGGATCGTCGCTTCCTGCACCGTGAAATGCCGCGCCTGGAAAAGTACTTCCATTACCGGAACCTGGACGTTTCCACGATCAAGGAACTGGCCAGGCGCTGGGCCCCGGGCGTGGCCGCCGGCGTGGGCAAGACCGCCAGCCATACCGCGCTGAGCGATGTGCATGATTCCATCGAAGAGTTGCGCCATTACCGTCAGTTCATGGGCGCGCTGTCGGGCCTGCCGGCCTGACCCGAATGCCGGGCGTCGCCCGGCAACGCGGCCTGTACGCGGGCGTTCAGCCACTGGCAGGCGAGGCAACGAGCGGTATACATCGGCGGCGCTATGATCGCGGCCATGAACGCCATGACCTCGCCACAACCGCCGCCGTTGGAGTCCTCGATCCTGCCCACCTCGCAGGACTGGCGCGACCTGCAGCGTGCGGTGGACCTGCTGGAATCGCCCACGCTGACCGCCAAGATGGCCAACCTGATCGGTTCGCCGCTGGAGTTCGCGGTCAAACGCCTGCCGGATTCGGTGTCCCGCCGCATCCACGGCGCGGTCGAAGCGGCGCTGTTCAAATCCGCCCAGGCGGCGTTGTGGACGATGGACAATACGCCGGGCAAAGCGGCGTCCACCCGCTGGCACAAGCTGGCCGCGGCCACCTCCGGTGCAGTCGGCGGCGCCTTCGGTTTCACCACGCTGTTCATCGAACTGCCGGTGTCCACCACGATCATGATGCGCTCGGTAGCTGACGTGGCACGCAGCGAAGGCTTCGACCTGCGCGAGATGAGCACCCGGCATGCCTGCCTGGAGGTGTTTGCGCTCGGTGGCAACTCCGGCAAGGACGATGCCAGCGAGACCGGCTACTACATCACGCGTGGCTTCACTGCCGAGGTGATGCGTCACCTGTCGGCCGAGTTGGCCGGCCGCGCGGTCGGCGGCAGCCCGGTGATGATCGGGCTGACCCCGAAGGAAGCCGGCAAGTGGCTGGCCAAGCTCGTGGAGAAGGTCGCCGCGCGTTTCGGCGTGGTGGTCACCGAGAAGTTCGCCGCGCAGGCGGTGCCGATCGTGGGGGCGGTGGCCGGCGCGACGCTCAACACCATGTTCACCGACTACTACCAGGACGTGGCACGCGGCCATTTCATCGTGCGCCGCCTGGAGCGAACCTACGGGTATGAGACCGTGCGGGCGGCCTACTCGATGCTGGCGGCCGAGCGCAGCTGAGCGATCGTTGCACTGGCGGCACAACTGTTTTGCCGCCGCAGCTCTGTTGACCGGTCTGCACTGTCCCCATCCTTGTCGGCATCACCGCTGCGGCGGTTCTCCCGATCAAGGATTTCCCATGCTGTTCTCCCCCTATACCCGCGGCGCCCTGGCGCTGCCCAACCGTATCGTGATGCCGCCGATGACCCGCTCGCGGGCCGGGGAGGGCAACGTGGCGACGCCGCTGATGGCCGAGTACTACGCCCAGCGGGCCTCGGCCGGCCTGATCGTCAGCGAAGGCACCCAGATCAGCCAGCAGGGCCAGGGCTACGCCTGGACACCGGGCATCCACGACGAGGCCCAGGTGGCCGGCTGGCGCGGCGTCACCGATGCCGTGCACGCTGCCGGTGGGCGCATCGTCGCCCAGCTCTGGCACGTCGGCCGCGTTTCGCATGTGGCCCTGCAGCCGGGCGGCGCCGCCCCGGTATCCTCGTCAGCGCTGCTGGCCGACGGCGTCAAGGTGTTCGTCGATCCCGAGGGCCGTGGCCCGCTGAGCGGCGTCGGCGAGATGGTGCAGCACTCGATGCCGCGGGCACTGGCCATCGACGAGATCGCCGGGATCGTGCGCGACTACGCGGCCGCCGCGCGCAATGCGATCGCGGCAGGCTTCGATGGCATCGAACTGCACGGTGCCAACGGGTATCTGATCAACCAGTTCATCGATTCCCAGGCCAATCAGCGCACCGATGCCTACGGTGGCTCGCTGCAGAACCGCCTGCGCTTCCTGCGCGAGGTGACCGAGGCGGTGGCCGAGGAGATCGGTGCCGAGCGCGTCGGCGTGCGTCTGGCGCCGCTGACCACGCTGCAGGGCGCGGTGGACGACACGCCGCAGGCGACCTACCTGGCCGCTGCGCATCTGCTCGATGCGATCGGGGTGGGCTACCTGCATATCGCCGAAGCCGACTGGGAAGACGCCCCGGTGATGCCGGTGGCCTTCAAGGAAGCGCTGCGCATGATCTACCGCGGCACGCTGATCTACGCCGGCAAGTACACGGTGGAACGCGCGGAAGAGGCCCTGGCGAAGGGCTGGGCCGACCTGATCGCCTTCGGCCGTCCGTTCATCGCCAACCCGGACCTGCCGGAGCGGCTGCAGCAGGGCCTGCCGTTGAACCCGTCGGACAAAGCGACGTTCTTCGGGGGTGGGGCGGAAGGATTCACCGACTACCCGGCGGCCGAGGTGGTCGAGCCCGCTGAAGCCTGACGGTAGTGCCACGCTGAACAACAAAACCCCGCCTGAGCGGGGTTCTGTTGTTCATCACATTGCCAAAAGGATCACCCCTTGGCTTTGAGCTTGGCCAGACGCAGCCAGGTATCCACCACGGTATCCGGGTTCAGCGATACCGACTCGATCCCTTCCTGCATCAGCCATTCGGCCAGGTCCGGGTGATCGGACGGGCCCTGGCCGCAGATGCCGACGTACTTGCCCTTGGCGCGCGCGGACTTGATCGCCATCGACAGCAGCTTCTTCACCGCCGGGTTCCGCTCGTCGAACAGGTGCGCGACGATCGAGGAATCGCGGTCCAGGCCCAGGGTCAGCTGGGTCAGGTCGTTGGAGCCGATCGAGAAGCCGTCGAAGATCTCCAGGAACTCATCGGCGAGCAGTGCGTTGGACGGCACTTCGCACATCATGATGATCTTCAGGCCGTTTTCGCCCTGCTTGAGGCCGTTCTGTTCGAGCACTTCGACGACCTTGCGGCCTTCTTCCAGAGTGCGCACGAACGGGATCATGACCCACAGGTTGTCCAGGCCCATCTCGTTGCGCACGCGCAGCACGGCCTGGCATTCCAGGGCGAAGGCGGCCGAGAAGCTCGGATCGACGTAACGGCTGGCGCCGCGGAAGCCGATCATCGGGTTCTCTTCGTGCGGCTCGTAGTTCGTACCGCCGATCAGGTTGGCGTACTCGTTGGACTTGAAGTCCGACAGGCGCACGATCACCGGGTTCGGGGCGACCGAGGCGGTCAACGTGGCGATGCCTTCGGCCAGACGACCGACGTAGAAGCTGACCGGATCCGCGTAACCGGCGATCTTCTCGTCGATCTTCTTCTTGGTCGCCGCGTCCTGGCGGTCGTACTCCAGCAGCGCGTTGGGGTGGATGCCGATGTGGCTGGCGATGATCATTTCCAGACGGGCCAGGCCGATGCCGGCGTTCGGCAGCTGGCCGAAATCGAAGGCACGTTCCGGGTTGGCCACGTTCATCATGATCTTCAGCGGCGCCGGCGGCATGTTGCCCAGATCCGTGGTGGTGCGCTCGAACTCCAGGATCCCGTCGTAGATGAAGCCGGTGTCACCCTCGGCGCAGCTGACGGTCACTTCCTGGCCATCCTGGATCAGCTGGGTGGCGTTGCCCGAGCCGACCACGGCCGGCACGCCCAGCTCACGCGCGATGATCGCCGCGTGGCAGGTACGGCCGCCACGGTTGGTCACGATGGCCGAGGCGCGCTTCATCACCGGCTCCCAATCGGGATCGGTCATGTCGGCGATCAGCACGTCGCCGGGCTGCACGCGGGCCATGTCCTCCAGGGTGCGCACCACGCGGGCGGTACCGGCACCGATCTTGGCACCGACGGCGCGGCCTTCGGCCAGCACCTTGCCGTCCTTCTGATTCAGTGCGAAGCGTTCGATCTGGGTGGCATGGCCACGCGACTTCACGGTCTCCGGACGCGCCTGCACGATGAACAGCTTGCCGCTGACACCGTCCTTGGCCCACTCGATATCCATCGGGCGGCCGTAATGCTTTTCGATCACCAGCGCCTGCTTGGACAGTTCCTGCACGTCCTCGTCGCTGATGGAGAAGGTGTTGCGCAGCTCGGCCGGGGTGTCTTCGATGCGCACGCGCTCACCGGGGACATCCGAATACACCATGCGGATCGCCTTGCTGCCGAGCGAGCGGCGCAGGATCGCCGGCTTGCCCGCGCTCAGGGTGGGCTTGTAGACGTAGAACTCGTCGGGGTTGACCGCACCCTGCACGACCATTTCGCCCAGGCCGAACGAGGAGGTGACGAACACCACGTCGCGGAAGCCGGACTCGGTGTCCAGGGTGAACAGCACGCCGGAGGACCCCACGCCCGAGCGCACCATCAGCTGCACGCCCGCCGACAGGAACACGTCCTCGTGCTTGAAGCCGTGGTGGACGCGGTAGGCAATCGCGCGGTCGTTGTACAGCGAGGCGAACACTTCCTTGACCTTGAGCACGACATCGTCGGCGCCGGTCACGTTGAGGAAGGTCTCCTGCTGGCCGGCGAAGGACGCATCGGGCAGATCTTCGGCGGTGGCCGAAGAGCGCACCGCAACGGCCACGTCACCGCCGCCGTTTTCGCTGCAGAGCTTGGCATAGGCAGTGCGGATGTCCTGGTCCAGTGCCGGATGCAGCGGGGCATCGATCACCCAGCCGCGGATCTCCTTGCCGGCCACGGTCAGGGCACCGACATCTTCCACGTCCAGCGTGGCCAGCTTGTCGAAGATGCGCTTGGACAGATCGTTGTGGGCGATGAAGTCCTTGAAGGCTTCAGAGGTGGTTGCGTAACCGCCGGGGACAGACACCCCCAGACCGGCAAGATTGCCGATCATTTCGCCAAGCGACGAATTCTTGCCGCCTACGCGGGCCAGGTCGGCCAGGCGCAGTTCGTGCAACCACAGGATGTTCTCGTTCAAGCGCGATGCTCCGTTTGGCCATCGCCCGAGGCGGGCTGGATGGCCACGTCCGTAGGAAGAAGCCGATATGATGCCGGGCAGACCGCTGTCGGCACAAGCTTGTATCGACGGCCTTTTTAAGCTTCGGAGGGGGTAAAAGCCGTATGTCGACGATCCGTCCGGTGTTCTACGTGTCCGATGGAACCGGTATCACCGCTGAAACCATTGGGCATAGCCTCCTGACCCAGTTCTCCGGGTTCAGCTTCATCACCGACCGGATGTCGTTCATCGATGATCCGGAAAAAGCGCGGGAAGCCTGTGAAAGGATCCGTGCAGCGGGTGAGCGATACCAGGTTCGGCCCATTGTGGTCAGTTCCTGCGTGGACAGCGGGCTGAGCATCATCCTGGCCGAAAGTGGCGGGTTGATGCTGGACGTGTTCGCCCCCTTCATCGAGCCGCTGGAGCGCGAACTGGCGGTCAACCGCCACTCCCGGGTCGGCCAGGCCCACGGCATGGTCGACTTCGAGACCTACCACCGCCGCATCAACGCGATGAACTTCGCGCTGACCCATGACGATGGCATCGCCATCAATTACGACGATGCCGACGTGATCCTGGTCGCCGTGTCCCGGGCTGGCAAGACCCCGACCTGCATCTACCTGGCCCTGCATTACGGGGTCCGCGCGGCCAATTACCCGCTGACGGATGAGGATCTGGAGCAGGACCGCCTGCCGCCGCGCCTGCGCCCGTACCGCAAAAAGCTGTTTGGTCTGACCATCGACCCGGACCGCCTGCAACAGATCCGTCAGGAGCGCCGCCCGAACTCGCGCTACGCGAATCTGGAGACCTGCCGCCGCGAGGTCGCCGCCGCCGAGACCATGTTCCGGATGGAGCGGATCCCGACGTTGAGCACCACCCATACCTCGATCGAGGAAATCTCGAGCAAGGTGCTGGGCACGCTGGGGCTGCAGCGCGAGATGTACTGATCCGGCGCGCCCCCTTGAACAACAAGGGGGCTCTTCCTTCGTCCGGGGCCGGGACTACCCTGCGTCCGTGAACCGGCTGCGGGCCGCCCCTTTGGCCGGGCCGGTGCCGCCCCCACGTTGGGAGATCAACGTGTAGGATCGACCCATGGCCCAGGCATCGCCCCGTATCGAACGCATCCCCCGGCTCAGCCGCCTGAGCTGGCTGATGGGCCTGTACGCCGAGAATTACCAGCACCTGGTGCGCCTGTTCGCACCGTCCGAGCTGATGCCCGGCAGCTACGTCTCCTCGATCGGCGATGGGCTCGATGTGCGCCTGGACGTGATCGAGTGCCACCGCTATACGGTCGAGCTGCGCCTGACCTACGACTTCGCCGACCCGGTCACCGGGCAGCCGGATCCTTCGGCCTATGTGCGCCTGTACCGTGACGCCCGCCAGGCCGAGACCACGCATTGCTACGTCGGTCGCCGCTGGCAGGACGTGATGGGCATGTACCCGCCGCCGGCCGAACTGATCAGCCACCGCATGCGGATGAACACCTTCCTCGGCAAATGGCTGGAATACCTGGCCGAGCGCGGCCACGGCGTGGCCACGCTGCACCGCGATGGCGCGGTGGCGGCACCGGCCGACGCGCGCCGCACCAGCGTGGTGCCCTGAGCCGGCCGCGGGCGGATCGCGCATAATCGGGGGTCTGTGTTCCAGAGCCTGTGCGAAATGCCCTATACCCCCATCGTGGCCACCCTTGGCTACGTGCTGTCCGCCGACGGCAAGCAAGTGCTGATGATCCACCGCAACGCCCGGCCCGGTGACCTGCACCTGGGCAAGTACAACGGCCTGGGCGGCAAGATGGAGCGCGATGAAGACGCCGCCGCCTGCATGCGCCGCGAGATCCGCGAAGAGGCCGGCATCGAGTGCGGCACCATGCGCCTGCGCGGCACGATCAGCTGGCCGGGTTTCGGCAGGAACGGCGAGGACTGGTTCGGCTTCGTGTTCGTCATCGATGACTTCACCGGCACGCCGCTGACCTCCAATCCGGAGGGTACGCTGGAGTGGGTGGACGTGGACAAGATCGACAGCCTGCCGCTGTGGGAAGGCGACCGCAGCTTCCTGCCGCTGGTCTTCGACGACGAACCGCGCGCCTTCCATGGCGTGATGCCCTACCGCGATGGCGCCATGCAGTCCTGGAGTTACACCCGGCTGTAGGGCCGGCCAACGGCCGCTACTACCGGCGGGCCAGCAGCAGATGGAAGTGCTTGGTCAGCTCGCGCCCATCGTTGCTGTGCCCGGTTTCGTGATGGGCGCGCCAGCCTTGTACGGTCAACCCAGCGCTGCGCAGGGCCTGCTCGACCTCGGCCAGCTCGTGCAGGTGGAACCCATGCGCAGTGAACGGCAGCGTGCGCATGAAAGCGGCGTCGCCAAAGGCCAGGCAGAGCCGGCCGCCGGGCCGCAGCACGCGGGCCAGCTCGGCGAACGGGAATTTCAGTTCGTCCCAGAAGTACAGCGTGTTCACTGCCAGCGCCGCATCGATGCAGGCCGAATCCAGGGGCAGGGCGTGGGCATCGCCCAGGTGGACCTCGGCACGATCCTGCAGCCCATGCATGGCCAGCACCGCAGTGCCCGCCTCGACCATCGCCGCTGAAACATCGACGCCCACATAGCGGCTGTGCGGTGTACGCAACAGATCGGGTGCGAAGGCTGCATTGCCCGGGCCGATCTCCAGGACCTGCTCGCCCGGGGTCACTGACAGTAGGGCGATGGCGGCCCGGTTGAGGTCGCCGTTGCTGCGGTTCATCGATTCGGCCACGACGAGCGCGTGCTCACCGTGCGGGTGGCGCAGCTGGGCGGCCAGATGGTCGGGGGAAAGCACGCGCAAGACTCCTGTCGGTGGGCGGCAGGACCTGGCGGCGGCGGAGTCCATCCACCAGCTTAGCCCACGGATGGCACCGATGGGCGCGCGTGTGAAGCGGGATCGCGCCGCGGCAATGAGGATCGGTGATCAAGAAATCACCAGCGTCGCGTCTATTGAGATCGAGTTGTCCACAGGGGGTGTGGATGACTCGTGGGCAAGTTTGTGGATAAGCCCCGCCGGCCCCCGCCGGTACTCGCTGTCAAGATGGGTGGCCAAAAATTCACCGCAGGTCGTGCTGGCGTGAACGGCGCGGCAAGCGGAAGTACGGTGGCGTAGGGAACGCTGTCCCGGCGCGGGCCGCTCGCGGTACTCTCTTGCGATTGCCGCCACCTGATCCTTCATGAAACGTCACTTCTCGATGTTGCGCGAGTTCCACCTGGCTGACTGGTTCACCTTGGCCAACGCGTTCTGTGGCACCGGGGCGGTCTTTGCCGCCATGCGGTATCTGCAGGATGGCGAGCGCAGCTATCTGCTGTTCGGCATGGCCCTGATCCCCTTGGCCTTCATTTTCGATGCGCTGGACGGGCGCATCGCGCGCTGGCGCAAGTCCAGCTCCACGCTGGGCCGTGAGCTGGATTCGCTGTCGGACATCATTTCCTTCGGTGTCGCCCCGGCCGCGCTGGCCTACGCCTGCGGCATGCAGGGCGGCTGGGACTGGCTCGTGCTGAGCTACTTCGTCTGCTGCGGCGTCAGCCGCCTGGCCCGCTACAACGTGACCGCCGAAGCACTGGCCGGCGAGGGCGACAAGGTGCCGTACTTCGAGGGCACCCCGATCCCGACCAGCCTGGCGCTGGTGGTGGTGCTGGCCGTGGCGGCCAGCGTCGGGGCGACCGGCGCGGACCTGTGGCTGGGCCAGTGGCAGCTGGGCCCGTGGCAGCTGCACCCGCTGGTGCTGCTGTTCGCGCTGTCCGGCTCGCTGATGATCAGCAAGACCCTGCGCATCCCCAAGCCGTGAGGCAGGGCAGCGCGGCATTGCTATCATCGTTTCCCGAGACGGGAGGACGGTCATGACCACGGCGGGCAGCGGCAGCGGCGCAGGCGATGTAGAGGCCCTGGCGCGGCAGTATTTCAGTGCCTGGGGCGATGCCCTGCGGCATGCTGCGGCACCGCCCGGCCATACCGCCGGCCCCGAGGGGCAGGGCAACTGGCAGCAGGCGATCGACTGGTGGGCGCAGATGATGCCCAACGCCGCCAGCGGCCCGGCCGATGAAGCCGTGCACCGTTTCCGTGAGCAGGCCGGTGGCTGGTACGGCACCATGCAGCAGGTGGCTGCGCAGTTCGCCGGCCGCGACACCACCAGTGCGGAAGTCGCGCAGGCGTGGCGTACGGCAGTGCTGGGCCAGGGCGACGGGCTGCTGCAGTGGATGCTGCAAGGCGCGCGTGGGCACACCCATGCCGAGGGGCCGGATCTGCTGCAGCTGCTGGAAACCCTGCAGCGCCAGCTTGGCCCGTGGCTGCAGAGCCCGGCGTTTGGTCCCGGCCGCGAGCACCAGGCGCGCTGGCAGGCGCTGCTGCGGGCCCAGCAGGACTACCAGGCGCACTCGCGCGACTACGTGGATCAGATCAAGCAGGCGCTGGACGATGCGTTCACCCTGTTCGAGCAGCGCCTGGCCGAACACGAACAGCCCGGCAACCAGCTGACCAGTGCGCGGGCGATGTTCGATCTGTGGATCGACGCGGCCGAAGAGGCGTACGCGAAGGTCGCGCTGTCCGAGCCGTTCCAGGCGGTCTACGCCGCGCTGGGCAACGCCCAGATGCGGCTGCGCGCGGCCACCCAGCAGGAAATCGAACGGTTGACCGAGAGCTTCGGGCTGCCGACACGCACCGAAATGGACGCGGCGCATCGGCGGATCGCCGAGCTGGAGCGGCTGGTGCGGCGCATGGCCGCCGGCGCGGGTGCGGCACCTGCCAGTGCGGCCAAGGCGCGCAAGCCCGCAGTGAAACCCGCCGCCGCGAGCCAGCGCACAACCCGCGCTTCCAGGCCGGCCAAGGCCACCGCCAAGCCCTCCAAGGTCACCAAGGTCACCAAGGTCACCAAGCCCGCCACCACGCCGACCAAGCCGACCAAGCCGACCAAGCCAAGGAAGCGCAGCGTATGAAGGGCCCCCTGGGCTTCAACGCCGAAGATCTTCTGCAGGAAACCCTGGCCATGCAGCGCAAGCTGATGGACGGGCTGAAGCTGCTGCCCTCGGTGGACGATGTCGATTACGGCGCGACCACCCGCGAGGAGGTCTGGCGCGACGGCAAGGTCACGCTGTACCGCTTCGTCGGCAGCGAGCCGCCGCTGCATGCCACACCACTGCTGATCGTCTATGCGCTGGTCAACCGGCCGTACATGGTGGATCTGCAGACCGACCGCTCGCTGGTGCAGAAACTGCTGGCACTGGGTCACGATGTCTACGTGCTGGACTGGGGCTACCCGGACCGCTCCGAGCGCTATCAGACGCTGGAGGATTACCTGCTGCGCTTCGTGGATGGCGCGGTGGATCACCTGCAGGCGCACAACGGCGGCGAGCCGATCAACATGCTCGGCATCTGCCAGGGCGGCGTGTTCGCGCTGTGCTATGCGGCGCTGCGCCAGGCCAAGCTGGCCAACCTGATCACGATGGTCACCCCGGTCGATTTCCATACGCCGGACAACATGCTCTCGCACTGGGCGCGCCAGGTGGACGTGGACCTGCTGGTGGACACGCTGGGCAACATCCCGGCCGACTTGATGAACGCCAGCTACCTGATGCTCAAGCCGTTCCGCCTCAACGTGCAGAAATACGTGGGTTTGCTGGACATCCTGGACGACAAGGATGCGCTGGAGGATTTCCTGCGCATGGAGAAGTGGATCTTCGACTCGCCCGATCTCGCCGGCGAAGCCTTCCGTGACTTCATCAAGCAGTTCTACCAGGGCAATGGCCTGATGCACGACGGCGTGCGCATCGGCGAGGACACCGTCGACCTCCAGCAGGTCACGTTGCCGGTGTTGAACATCTATGCCGAGCAGGACCATCTGGTCCCGCCGGATGCGTCACGTGCGTTGCGCAGCCGGATCGGCAGCACGGATTACACCGAGAGCAGTTTCCGCGGTGGCCACATCGGTATCTATGTCTCCGGGCGGGCCCAGCGCGAGGTCCCCGGTACAATCAACGATTGGTTGAAGGAACGTTCCGCATGACCCATCGCACCCGAGCCCTGCTCGCACTGGCCCTCATCGCCCCCAGCGTGGCGCTGGCCGCCCCGACCGACACCGCGCGCCGCGAGATCGCCGGCCTGATCGGCGCGCTGGATGGCTCCAGTTGCCGCTTCCAGCGCAATGGCAGCTGGCACGATGCGGCCGAGGCGCGGGCCCATCTGCAGCGCAAGTACGACTACCTGCTCAAGAAGGACAAGGTCGACACGGCCGAGCAGTTCATCGAACGTGCCGCCAGCCAGAGCAGCATGAGCGGCAAGCCCTACCGGATCGCCTGCCCGGGCCAGCCCGAACAGACCGCAGCGGTGTGGTTCGGCGCGCGCCTGAAGGCCCTGCGCCAACGCGCCCCGTAGACACGGTTCGCGCTAGAGTCGGCACCTACCGGCTCGAGACCCCGTGCATGAACACACCGACGCGCCCGCTGTCCCGTTCGCTCAACGACCGCATGATCGCCGGGGTGATGGGCGGTATCGCGCATCGCTACGGCTGGAACGTCACCCTGGTACGGGTGCTGTTCGTGCTGATCTCGATCGGCTCGGCGGCCTTCCCGGGCATTCTGATCTATCTGATCCTGTGGCTGTTGATCCCCAACGAGGCCGATTGAGCCTGTCACCGGTGCTGCTGCGCGCGCTGCAGGTGCTCGGGGCGCTGTGGACCTCACCCAACACCCTGATCGGCCTGGCCGCCGGCACCGCCGGCATGCTGGCCGGTGCGCGCCCGTCATGGAACGGGCGCGACTGCGCGATCGTGTTCCGCGAATTTCCGTGGGGCCCGGGCGGAGCGATCACACTGGGCAACGTCATCCTGCACACCGGGCCGGTGCTGGATGTGCCGTGCCGGACGTATGCGCATCAGGCCGGCCACGCCACCGAACCGGTGATCGGCCTGCACGACCATGAGCGGGCGCACGTCTACCAGTATCTGGTGTTGGGGCCGCTCTATCTGCCCGTGTACCTGCTGTGCGGTGGGGTGAGCGCGCGCAATCCGTTCGAGCGCGCGGCCGATGTCTATGCGCTGCAGGGGCGGGGCTGGTGGCCATCCATTCGTGATCCGCAGTGACGTTATCTCAGCGTTAAATCCATGTAAGAAAAACGTCGACAACGCGACGTCATCTGCATGCAAAAAAACGTTATTAGCCTGCATGACGAACCAGTCAGGTTTACCGGGGTAAGCTTGCAGCGCTGTATGAGCAAACGTTTTTCTGGAGGAATACATCACATGGCAATCGTTCTTTATGTCGGTGGTAGCAAGGATGGCGACAAGGGCCTGGTGCCCCATGGTTTCAGCAAGTCCCAGGCCGATACCGAACTGGGTCCGGAGATCTACACCGAGCGGTTCATGGAACTGCAGGGTGTGGGCAAGGTGCGGGTGATGGCGTTGGAGTCGATGCAGGACGAGATCGTCCACCAACGCGCGGCCGTGCATTACCGGTAAGCCAGTCACACCGCAGAGGTGCCCGGTTGTCACGGGCGCCCGCGCCGGCATCCCAGCCCCACGCAGGATGCCGGCGTGAACGCAGGACCCCTCGTAGGGTCATCGCCGCGGGGCGACAGGTTCGGCCCGGCCTGTCAACGGCTTTCCCCCGCCGCCGCGCATCGCCAGAATGGGTTCTTTCCGCAAAAGCGGCTCCGGCCGGAAGCAATGCCTGACATCAAGCTCGCGCAGCAGATCGCCCAGACCATCGCCGATGAGATCGGTGCCCAGACCGCCCAGGCCCTCGCCGCCATCGCCCTGTTGGACGAAGGCGCCAGCGTTCCGTTCATCGCCCGCTACCGCAAGGAAGTCACCGGCGGCCTGGACGATACCCAGCTGCGCAACCTCGAAACGCGCCTGACCTACCTGCGTGAGCTGGAAGACCGCCGCGCCGCGGTGCTGTCCAGCATCGACGAACAGGGCAAGCTCAGCGACGAACTGCGTAACGAGATCCTCGGCGCGGACACCAAGTCGCGCCTGGAAGATCTGTACCTGCCGTACAAGCCCAAGCGCCGCACCCGTGCCCAGATCGCGCGCGAAGCCGGCCTGGAGCCGCTCGCCGATGGCCTGCTGGCCGATCCGGGCCTGGACCCGCAGGTGTTTGGCGCGACCTTCGTCGATAGCGACAAGGGCGTGGCCGACGTCAAGGCGGCCCTGGAAGGTGCGCGCGCGATCCTGATGGAGCGTTGGGGCGAAGATGCCGCGCTGGTCGGCGAGCTGCGCACCTGGCTGGGCGAGAACGGCGTGATCCGCGCACGTGTCGCCGAGGGCAAGGAAGAGCAGGGCGCCAAGTACCGCGATTACTTTGAACACGCCGAGTCGCTGGCGAAGATTCCGTCCCACCGCTTGCTGGCACTGTTCCGCGCGCGCCGCGAGGAAATCCTGTTCCTGGAACTGGACCCGGGCAGCGATGCCGAGGCCGGCAATCTGTATGCCGAAGGCCGTGTCGCGCACAACGCGGGGATCCGTGATGCCGGCCGCCCCGGTGATCGCTGGCTGCTGGACGCCTGCCGCCTGACCTGGCGCGCCAAGCTGCACATGCACCTGCTGCTGGACCTGTTCAACCAGGCGCGCGAAAAGGCCGAGGCCGAAGCCATCTCGGTCTTCGGCGACAACCTCAAGGATCTGCTGCTGTCGGCCCCGGCCGGCCCCAAGGCTGTGCTCGGCCTGGACCCGGGGATCCGCACCGGCTGCAAGATCGCGGTGGTCGATGCCACCGGCAAGCTGGTCGCCACCGACACCATCTACCCGCACGAGCCGCGCCGCCAGTGGGACCAGTCGCTGCACACGATCAAGCAGCTGTGCGTGCAGCACAACGTGGAACTGATCGCGATCGGCAATGGCACCGCCAGCCGCGAGACCGACAAGCTGGCCGGTGACGTGATCAAGGCGCTGGGCGACACCAAGCTGCAGAAGATCGTGGTCAGCGAAGCCGGCGCATCCGTCTACTCGGCGTCGGAATTCGCGGCCAAGGAGTTCCCGAACCTGGACGTGTCGATCCGCGGTGCGGTATCGATCGCGCGCCGCCTGCAGGATCCGCTGGCCGAGCTGGTCAAGATCGAGCCCAAGGCGATCGGTGTGGGCCAGTACCAGCACGACGTGGACCAGTACCGGCTGGCGCGTGCGCTGGATGCGCGCGTGGAGGACTGCGTCAACGCGGTCGGCGTGCACGTCAACACCGCCTCGGCGGCGCTGCTGTCGCGCGTGTCGGGGCTGTCGTCCACCGTGGCCGAGAACATCGTGCGGCATCGCGACGACAACGGCCCGTTCAAGCGCCGCAAGGACCTGCTCAAGGTGCCGCGCCTGGGCGAGAAAACCTTCGAGCAGTGCGCCGGCTTCCTGCGCATCGCCGATGGCGACCAGCCGCTGGATGCCTCCTCGGTGCACCCGGAAGCCTACCCCGTGGTGGAGCGCATCGTGGCCGCCACCGCACGCCCGATCAAGGCACTGATTGGCGACGGCAGCTTCCTGCGCGGGCTCAAGGCGGAGCAGTTCACCGACGCCACCTTCGGTGTGCCGACCGTGCGCGACATCCTCAAGGAGCTGGAAAAACCCGGCCGCGATCCCCGCCCGGAGTTCAAGGCGGCCCGTTTCGCCGACGGGGTCGAGGAGCTGAAAGACCTCAAGGTCGGCATGATCCTGGAAGGCGTGGTCAGCAACGTGGCCGCGTTCGGTGCCTTCGTGGATATCGGGGTGCACCAGGATGGACTGATCCACATCTCCGCGCTGTCCGATACCTACGTCAAGGACCCGCGTGACGTGGTCAAGGCCGGTGACATCGTCAAGGTGAAGGTGCTGGAGGTGGACGTGGCGCGCAAGCGCATCGCGCTGACCCGCCGCCTGGATGACACTCCCGCCCCGGCCAAGGCTCCCGGTGAGCGCGATGCGCGCCCGGCCGGGGGTGGCCGCCGTGACGGCGGGGCGGGCAATGGTCCGCGCGGTGGCGGTCGTGGCAACCCGCCCGGGCCGCGCCCGGGCAGCGCCGCACCGCCGGCCAACAACGCGCTGGCAGACGCCTTCGCCCGGGCCAAGCGCGGCGGCTGACAGCGCTGTTGGTGCCTGCCAGGGGCCGCCTTCGGGCGGCTTTTGGCGTTTCCCGGGGTCCCGGTGGCCGGGGGCACTTCTGGTTTGACGCGCGTTTACGCACACTTCCCCTTGAATGCCCGTAGGGTGGGTGGACGGCGGGGAGCCCAGATGACAGACGACCAGGCAGGACCGGGCAACCGGGCGGGCCGCAGCGCCGATCACCGCGCTGGCGCAGGGCTGTGCGCGGCGTGTCGGACCGGAGCGCACGCATGAGCCGGCAACCGGACGCCCCCCTTGATGCGGCCGCCGCGCTGCGCGACATGGCCGAGCAGCGGCATCGGCTGGAAATGATCATCGAAGGCACCGCGGCGGGCACCTGGGACTGGGACATCCCGGGCAATCAGATGCGGGTCAACGAGCGCTGGGCGGAGATCGTCGGCTATACGCGCGAGGAACTTGCGCCGATCACGCCGGAGACATTCTTCAAGCTGGTGCATCCCGACGATCTGGCCCAGTCCAATGCGCTGCTGGAGGATCATCTGGAAGGTCGCTCGCCGCATTACGACAGCCTGTGCCGGATGCGCCACAAACAGGGCCACTGGATCTGGGTGCAGGACCGTGGCCGCGTCTACGAGCGCGATGCGCAGGGCCGCCCGCTGTGGATGGCCGGTGCCCACGCCGACGTCACCGAACTGCAGCAGGCCCGCCAGGAGGCGGCCAACATGCGCCAGCGCCTGCAGGCGGTGGTGGATGCGTCTGATGAGGTGGCGGTGATCGCCACCGATGTCGATGGGGTGGTCAATCTGTTCAACACCGGTGCGCAGAAGCTGCTCGGTTACCGCCCCGATGAAGTGATCGGCCGGGTCAACCCGGGGCTGTTCCACGATCCGGATGAGATGCGCGCCTACCTGCAGCCGCAGCTCGATGCGGATGGGCGCATGCCGACCATTTTCGAAGCGCTGACCGCGCGCGCCGCGCAGGGCACCTGGTCGCACCAGTGGACCTTCCTG
Source organism: Stenotrophomonas sp. 05L413 (assembly GCF_056397945.1). Taxonomy (NCBI): domain Bacteria; kingdom Pseudomonadati; phylum Pseudomonadota; class Gammaproteobacteria; order Lysobacterales; family Lysobacteraceae; genus Stenotrophomonas; species Stenotrophomonas sp. 05L413. The sequence goes on along the minus strand of NZ_JBFTOL010000001.1, from coordinate 6,420 downwards.
CGCAAGGACGGCGAGCGGCGCCAGGTGCGCCTGTCGATCAGCCCGCTGGACTGCGCCGGCGGCAACCGGATCGGCTACGTCGGCATGGCGGTTGACCTTACGCCCCTGCTGCAGGTGCGCGAGCAGGCCTTCGTCGCGGCGGAGAAGTTCGCCGGCGCGTTCTCCTCGGCGGCGCTGGGCATGGCCCTGGTATCGCTGGAAGGGCGCTGGCTGGACGTCAACGATTCGCTGTGCGGCATCCTCGGCTACACCCGTGCCGAACTGCTGCAGATCGATTTCCAGACGCTGACGCATCCGGACGATCTGCATACCGATCTGGCCCTGCTCGGCGACCTGCTGGCCGGGCGCCGCGAGCATTACCACATGGAGAAGCGTTACCTGGGCAAGGCCGGCAACCTGGTCTGGGGGCGGCTGTCGGTGTCGCTGGTGCGCACGGAAAATGGCGAGCCGCTGCATTTCGTTTCGCAGATCCAGGACGTGACCGCCCAGCGGCTCAGCGGCCAGCAACTTCGCGAATCCGAGCAGCGCACCCGCGTCACGTTGGATGCGGTGGCCGACATGGTGCTGACCCTGGACCTGCACGGCGGCATCCAGTACGCCAACGCCGCGGCCACCCGCGCGCTGGCCGGGGAGGGCGCTGGGGCCCTGGCGGGCAGCCAGCTGCAGGAGGTGATGGAGCTCACGACCGAATACGCGCCGCGCTCCCCGCTGGATGTGGCCGTGCTGCTCGACCCGGACAGCAATGCGGTCGACCTGCATTCGGACCTGCTGTTGTCAGTGGGGGCGCATCTGCTGCCGGTCGACCTGACCCGCGCCTGGCTGCGCGATGAAAACGGCCAGACCACCGGCGCGGTCTGGGTGATCCGTGACGTCACCCAGCAGCGTGCGCGCCAGCGTGAAGCCCGGCATCTGGCCGAAATCGATCCGCTGACCGAGCTGAGCAACCGGCGCGGCTTCGAAGCGCACCTGCAGCAGGCCATCACCCGGGTCGCGCGGACCGGGCAGTCGGCCTCGTTGATGTATATCGACCTGGACCACTTCAAGCCGGTCAACGATACCCATGGCCATCTGGCCGGCGATGCCGTGCTGTGGGCGGTGGCCAGCGTGCTGCGGCACGGCGTGCGCGATTCGGACATCGTGGCGCGCTTGGGGGGCGACGAGTTCGCGGTGATCCTGGCCGGCTGTTCGCTCAAGCGTGCCCGCCGCATCGCCAGCGATCTGCTCGAGGCGATGCGGGGGTTGTCGATCCCCTGGGACCAGCGGCGGTTGAGTGTGGGTGCCAGCATCGGCATCGCGCCATTGTTCGGGGGCATGAGCGTGGATGACGCGGTCGCCGCGGCCGATGCACAGTGCTACCGGGCCAAAGCGATGGGACGCGACAACGTCCAGGTGGAGGCCGACGCGCTCGGGGCCGTGGATCCCCTCGACGCCCTGGATGCGAGCGAAAGTGGCGAATGAGCACGGCCGGCCCTGCGCGGCGCCGGCCCGATGGTCGCCCTAAAGGTTTCAGAATCTCCGCCGTTATATGACTCGCAGTTGCTGCCCGTCTGCTCACGTGGATATCTGGCCGTACACCTTTTTTAAATGGTTCATGTTCGCCGGCCCGCCCGGTGTTTGAAGCCCATCGAAGTTGCGTCATCCCCACTGACGATCTTCGTGAGTCCCAGCCAACGGAATACCGCCACCGGGCCACCGCCCGGCGCTGACCTATTCGCTAACCGGACACCGAGGTCTAACGATGATTACTTCAGGCTTGCACACGCATGTGCCAGGTCGCGCCAGCGACGCCGACGCCGACGCCGGGTCGTTGTGGCGAACGCTCACGGCATGGTTCGTTTCCCGTCGCGCGGCCCATGGCAGCGCGGCATCGGCCGCGCTGCAACGGCAGGCCGAGCTCGAAGAGCAGATCAAGGCGCTGCATAGAGTCCAGGCCGTCATCGAGTTCCACCTCGATGGCACCATCGTGCATGCCAACGACAATTTCCTGCAGACACTGGGCTACACGCTGGAGGAGATCCAGGGCAGGCACCACGCCATGTTCGTGGATGCCGAGTATGCGAAGAGCGGGGAGTACCGGGACTTCTGGGCCAACCTGGGCCGCGGTGAGTTCGACGCCGGCCAGTACCGGCGGATCGGCAAGGGTGGACGCGAGATCTGGATCCAGGCGTCCTACAACCCGGTGTTCGACAGCAACGGACGACCGTACAAGGTCGTCAAGTTCGCGACCGACATCACCGCGCAGAAATTGCAGGCGGCCGACTTTGCCGGCCAGCTCGCCGCGATCAACACATCGCAGGCCGTGATCGAGTTCGACCTCGAGGGCCGCATCCTGGCCGCCAACGAGAACTTCCTCGCTGCCATGGGCTATGCACTGGAGGAGGTGCGCGGGCAGCACCATGCGATGTTTGCCGAACCGGCGTATCGCGAGAGCGCGCAATACCGTGCGTTCTGGGCAAAGCTCGGCCGCGGCGAGTACGATGCCGGCCAGTACAAGCGCATGGGAAAGGGCGGGCGCGAGGTCTGGATCCAAGCTTCGTACAACCCGATCTACGATATGAACGGACGGCCGTTCAAGGTGGTCAAGTACGCTACCGACATCACGGCCCAGGTGCGTGACTCCCTGGCGCTGCAGCAGGCCGTCGCGCAGACGCGTGAAGTGGTGGCGGCCGCGCAGGGTGGCGATCTGACCGGCCATATCGCCACCCAGGACAAGACCGGCCCGATCGCCGAGTTGTGCGAGGGCATCAATGCGCTGGTCGAAGCGATGGCCGGCATCATCACCCAGATCAAGCTGGCGGCCGACACCATCGCCGTGGGTGCCAGCGAGATCGCCGAAGGCAACAGCGACCTGTCCGTGCGCACCGAGCAGCAGGCGGCCTCGCTGGAGGAGACCGCCGTCTCGATGAAGGGGCTGACCGCAACCGTGCGGCGCACCGCGGACAACGCCCGCCAGGCCAATGAGCTGGCCGGTGGCGCGGTCGAGGTGGCGGCGCAGGGTGGCCACGTGGTGCAGGAGGTGGTCTCCACCATGTCGCTGATCAATGACTCCTCGCGGCGCATCGTCGACATCATCGGCGTGATCGACGGTATCGCGTTCCAGACCAATATCCTGGCCCTCAATGCCGCCGTCGAAGCGGCCCGTGCCGGCGAGCATGGCCGCGGCTTTGCGGTGGTCGCCTCGGAAATCCGCTCGCTGTCGCAGCGTTCTGCCGAAGCCGCCAAGGAGATCAAGCAGCTGATCGGCGACTCGGTGGAGAAGGTCGGGGCGGGCACGCGCCAGGTCGAAAGCGCGGGCCGCACCATGGACGAGATCGTGGTCAGCGTGAAACGCGTGAGCGATCTCATGGCCGACATCAGCGCGGCGGCCCAGCAGCAGAGCGAGGGCATCGAGCAGATCAACCAGGTGGTCGAGCACATCGACGAGAGCACCCAGCAGAATGCCGCGCTGGTCGAAGAGGCCTCCGCGGCGGCCCGCAGCATGGAAGAGCAGTCCACCCAGTTGCTGCAGACGGTGGCGGCGTTCCGGGTGGCGGGGGCGGGCACGCATCGCTCGGTGCACCTCAATCCCACTACTGGCCAGCCCGCATTGCGTCTGGTCTGACTGCCGTGCGGGATGCATACGGCGCGCGGCTTTGGGATACTCGATCTTCCAAGGACAGGTCGGAGTATCACAATGCGGATTGCACCACGGTTGAGCATGCTGCTGGTCATGGGGATGGCCCTGCCTTGCACTGCGGGCGCGGCGTCGGCGGTGTTTTACGACGCCGACACCGGTGCCTACGGCTATTCGATGAACAACCGCAGCGTCAGCACGGCCATGCAACAGGCGCTGGGGTATTGCGCGCAGCGCTCACCCAACTGCAGCACTGTGGCCAGCACGTCGGAAGGCGGTTACTCGGCGCTGTATACGGGCACGGGTGCCATGGGTGTTGCCCTGTCCGCACAGGATGATGCCGCTGCTCAGCGCAAGGCCGAGGCGATGTGCCGGCGAAAAGCAGGGGACTGCCGGCTGGCGCTGCTGTGGCGCGAAGAAACGGTGGCCCCGTCCGTGCCGCCGGTTCCCCCGATCCCGCCACATACCCTGCCTCCGATCGAGCCGGCCGGGTAACGGTCGCGGCGCTGCCGAGCAGAATGAAAAAACGCCCCGGATCCGTCGATCCGGGGCGTTCTGGTTTTCCATGGTGCCGAAGGTGGGACTCGAACCCACACGCTTTTAAGGGCGGCGGATTTTGAGTCCGCTGCGTCTACCGATTCCGCCACTTCGGCTGGCTGGCCGCGTAGTGTATACAAGATGTCGGCATTTGTGCAGACCTGAATGCTTAAGTTCCTGTCAGGGTTTCACCTACGCAGGACGCTATACTCATCGCGCTGAACCATACAGGGAGTCGTCATGAGCGCGCTGCAGGATCTTCGGGTGCTGGTGGTGGAGAACGACGAAATGAGTGCCGCCCTGCTGCAGATGCAGTTGGTGCAGTCTGGCGCGGTGGTGGTGGGGCTGGCGGCGTCGGTATCCGAGGCGCTGCGGCTGCTCGGCGAGACCCAGCCACACGTGGTGCTGCTGGATTACCGCCTGGCCAACAATGAAACCAGTGAAGCGGTTGCTGCGGCGTTGGCCGCGCGCCAGATTCCCTTCGTGCTGGCCACCGGCATGGCGACCGAGCATCTGCCCGAGGCCTTCCGGGCAGGCATCATCCTGACCAAGCCCTACCTGACGGCCGAGTTGAATGCCGCGCTGGGGCGGGCACGGATAGGCGATTCGGTCGCCGGCTGAGCAGCGCTCACGCCGCTTCGGCGTGCGCCAGTGTTACCGGCTCGCGATCGTCCAGGATCCGGTACAGCGCAGCGAGGTCGCGGGGGTCCGGGTTCAACCAGGCATCCAGATGTTCGCGCCGGATCGGCACGATGCAACGGTCGTGGCCGGTGCGTGCCACATCGGCCGGTGGCGCGTCGGTGATCGCGGCAAACGACAGCAGGCGGCCTTCCGGTCCTTCCCACGCCGACCACAGGCAGGCGATCAACAGATCGCGCGGTGGCTGCGGGCTGAATTCCAGCACCACGTTCTCGGCTTTCTCGCCCGGCGACAGCCGCCGCTGTTCCAGGGCATGCCGCGGCACGTGCTCGTAGAACGATTGCACCACCACCACGCCATGCTGGTGGCCGAACGCGGATTTCCAGTACGCCTCCAGGCTGTCGCGGCGCGCGTTGTAGGTGCCCGGATACAGCACGTCGTTGCGCACGGGCTTGTCCGGCAGCCGGCATTGGTAGCGCATTGGCTTGATCACGCGCTGGCCCTGCTCGGACACGATCACCGGCGCGTAGACGCCGGGGAAAATGCGGCTGTCGCGCGGTACCAGGCCGGCACGCTGCAGATCGGACAGGCGCGTCTGCGCACGTTCAATCCGGTTGCCAGCCACGCGCAGTTCATTGCGCGCCTTCTGCGTGGGACGGGCGGCCAGGTGTTCTTCGGCCGCCTTCAGCCGGGCGCTCTGCAGGCGCACCTCCTCATCCAGCGCCTGCATCTCCTCGGCATGCCATTGCTGTATCCGCGCCACGATCTCCTGGCCCTGCGCGGTGCGCGCGCCGGCGAAGCCATCGTCCATCGCCTTGGGGGTTTTCGGGCGTTGCTTGCCGGCGTCATGGGCATACAGCTGGGCGAACTCGTCCAGGGACAGCATGGCACCGTACTCACGGACCAGCTTGGTGTAATCGGCGCGGATCTGGGCGGAATAGCACATGGCGGCGTAACAGGGTGGGTAGGGGGACAGGATAGGCCGGTGGGTCGCACATGCTGCGAATACGTTCGGGCATGCTGAGCGTCCATTCATTGCCGGACCGGTCTCATGTTGCTGCCTGCTGGTGTTCATTGCATTCCCCTGGCGCCGAGCGTGGAGGAATACCGCGCGCTGCGGGTGCTGGCCGGCCTGAGTCCGAAAACGGCCGATGCGGCGGCGCGTGGCCTGCCCAACACGGTCTTCGGTGTGAGCCTGCGCGAGGGCGACCGGTTGCTGGCGATGGGGCGGCTCATCGGCGACGGCGGCTGCTTCCTGCAGGTGGTGGATATCGCCGTGGTCCCGGACCGCCAGGGTCAGGGCCTGGGCAAGGCGGTGATGGCCGAGCTCGATGCCTGGCTGCACGCCAATGCCCAAGGTGCCTATGTGAGCCTGATCGCCGATGGCCAGGCGCACCGGCTGTATGCGCAGTTCGGTTTCAGCGTGACCGCGCCGCGCTCGGTGGGCATGGCGAAGGTGGTGGCGTAGGCCCATAAACAAACAGCCCCGACCGAGGTCAGGGCTGTCTGTTTGAAGCTGGCGTCCCCACGGGGATTCGAACCCCGGTCGCCACCGTGAAAGGGTGATGTCCTAGGCCTCTAGACGATGGGGACGCGTTAAACCGAATTTTGGCTTCTATCGGACGGCCTGT